>JAHIUW010000040.1 GCA_018816865.1 Pseudomonadota bacterium | reverse complement strand
TTGCGAAGCGACAATGGTCCTTCAGTTGAAAATTTTCAGGTCGAAAGTCGCCTGGATTTTCGAAAAATATGGTTGAAATTTCGAGCCAACAACGTTGGCAACACTTATTCACGGATTCAGGATGAAAAATAATAATATGACACAGCCATATCCAACGGATTCCTATACAAATGAATAATCTTACTGGCACACGAATGAGTATAGTACTCAAAATTGTCATGCCCATACAAGAAATCTGAATATCCAGATTTCCTAATAACATGATCCACAGCGGGATACACATATCCAGTACGAACGCCTTGCTTATCATATTTTTCTGGAAACAAGACAAAATCACGTATATTGGGAAATAGCTCATTATGCATCACGTCATACGAGACACGAGTGCACCTATTTTCAAAATGTATGGCGAGAAAATTTGCGATAAGGCTTCGCAAATAATTTGTGCCAGACTTTCGTATTGTGTCTAAAACAATAGATTTTTTTTCTATAATCTGCGAACGTCTACCATATTCTTCGTATGAAATATTACCGTCTAGCACTTGCACAATCATTACCCTCGTTATTTGAAGCAGATTCTGCACGGCGAATGCGCAGCCTGAGCCCTATTCGAAAGGTCAGAGCGAAAGGCCCTATATTCATGAGATTCCCAAATTTTTCTAAAAGAACCTACTTCAAATACATTCCCAAATGTCTTGGTGTTGAAATACGCCTCAAGACAACAAGGAAGCACCTCTCCGCTAGGCCCTATCCAACTGATCTCTGAATACTGACAGGCTTTTTTCAGTCCACCATTGCGCCGATAAATGCCTTTCCCATTCCCATCAGGCCCATAAACCACAAAATTGGAAGTCCACGGTGCAGTCGGTGAATAGTCATCAAAGTCTTCCTTGGTCACGAAAGCACGGGTAATAAAGTTATCCTCCACACTCACACCAGGGGGCAAATCATCCTGCACAACATTGAAAGGCGAACAATGAAAAGGTAAAAACGTAACAGGTAAACCCAGGCTTTCACCAAACTGACGAATTTCATCAAGATGATCCTGATTGTGCCTTGTCACCAAAGTGAACAAACCCACCCGCACTTCAGTCTTGGCCAATTCGGCAATATTTGCCATGGCCGACCGGTAAAAACGATCCTCATTATTACGATAGATTTGGTAGATCTCAGGCCGCGTGCTGTCTAACGAAATCTGCAAATGAACTTGCCTACCAAATATTTTCAGTCTTTCAACATCTATGAGTGACGCATTAGTATTAATTACCACTGCTCCTTTGCCGAGCACTCCTCTTGCTAGCCCATTATCCAATATGTCGTATATATACCGATTTGTGAATGGTTCACCAATACAATTTATACGAATAGTTGCATCAATACCATCTGCTGAAAGGATGTCTCCCAACCGATTGAATGATTCAAGAGATAAAATTTTCTTTGGTCTATTAATTTTTCCGTTGCCACGTGTGCAGACAGTGCACTTATAATTACATACTGTGCTTATTTCTATATCTATAATCCTAGGCGTTGATTCAATTATCTTCATCTCTGAACAAACCTCCATCAACTAGAATGAAATTAAGTCTGCAAACCAATGCAGCAATATCATTTCGTTACATTAAGCAAAAACTTTTCATGTTGTATTGTTGTAACACTTCTTCCACCGCTCAAGGCTTCAAGGACTTGCTGTATCGTTTCATCTGCCTCAAGGGAATCCAACGAGAGTTGGGACCATCGCTCAAAGTTCCCTGGCTGCGGAGTAAAGTCTGTCCAGATGCGCCCACACACAGCAGAAAGATAATATACAAGCCAGGCCGCCTCAATGTCTTCTGTCAATGGATTAAAGGGGCACCCATCCAACGCGCAGGCAATGCGCTCAAAATAATCCTCTTTGCTTGTGGCCTGAGGAGCGAAGGGCATCCCAGCATAATACACGCGGGACTCCATGATGACTTCTTTGCCAAGCATGGCAGCCTCAATGCCCATCGACGATACATAGGGCAGAACAACCCTCGCCGAGCCCAAAATGTCATAGCTGTTCACCCTGTCATAACAGGAATAGACAGTAAGCCGTTCACTTGGGAACAATTCGACGAGACGCTTGGTAAAAAGAGTCCGATCCCCAGGCTTCTTCGCCTCGTACGGATGCTGTCGGACGGCAACACGTGCCGCCGTATGTTGAAGCAGAAAATCGAGTGTTTCTACCAGCCAATCCCACGATGTCTCAAAAAAACGGCTCAGGCCAAGAGCTGTGGCATCAGTTTCAATGTTCAGAGGGATAAATACGTCATGCGGTCCGGCTAGCAAAGACCCACAGCCGGACTTAGCCTGCTGGTACTGATACTTATCTTTCCCCGCCAGACGCTTATGAAACTCCGCCTTTGCCTTATTGAAAACCAAACTCCGCACTTCGGGAGATTGGGCAGCGACTCTTCCAAATGTTTCAGGGAGATCACGAAAACGGGCGGCAACATGGTTACGCCCCACCGCCATGGAGATACTGCCGCTATCATATGTCGAAACATCAAACTTGCGCCGAACAGCCATGCCAAGAAACAATCCACTGTAACGATACACACCTCCAGGTATCAAAAAAGATGTGGACGGAGGGGTATTGAGGAAACCAGCAATGCGCGGCGCACCAGCGCTAAGCATAGCATAGCAATGCTTACGGACGTACTCCAGATCATCTCCAGGCAGCGATGTGGTTCGGATCCACTGGGCGTTCAGCAATGCAGACTCATTGGCAAGGGCCTCTTCCTCAGGAGACAGACACACGGGAGACGAGTCAGAAAGCCGGACCACGTCAAAGCCGACAGTCTTCATAATGTCTAACACTTCAGAAATGATGATGTTTTGATGCTTCACTAACGCTGCATTCTGCTCAAACGACAGATCATCCCATATTAAATATGGATGCAGTCCTCTTCGCCGCAACAGCAAAGCAAGAGTAATGCTATACCAAGGCACCGGTGTATTTGCCCAAGGACAGATCAAAACGCCCACTTTCAATTCGAAATCTGAACGTCCCTCACTACACGCATCCGGTTGGCACAAACCCCTGTCCCGTTTGAGAAATGACTTGAACATGGAGGCACTTTGGGCAAATTTCATAAATCGCTCCCCCGGCCACGTATCCCAGCCAACCAACTCCGCATGTGACCATGAAAAGCATCCAATGTTTGCTCCAACTCCTTACAAATCGAATGATAGCGGGCCTTAATAGGGTAAGGATTCTCAAGCGCCTCACGAGCTAAAGCATTGATCCGTTCCTCAAATCCCTGCCTGGTAATAATCACTGCCCGATCCGGCATTCCAATCTCATCGTACAAGGCTGAAATCTTGGGATAATTTACAAGGCCAATGCTGGGAATTCCTAGTCCGATGGCACAAACGTTGGTATGGAAACGGTTGCCCATGACGAGATCTGATTTACGATAAAGATCGAAAATGCAAGCCTGGCCACTCTCGCCTCTCAATAACGGAGCAACCTTAACCCTTGTACGGCACAGCCGATCATCCATGCCATCCAATAAGGCCGAGATCATAGTATAATCTTGTGAGATATGGGGAATAAGAACGAGACAAAGATCTGGATAATCAGCCAAAAGGCCTTCAATAATCGCAACATATCCCTTTAAAAATTCATCAGCAGAAATACCGTTCTTTAGCTTCGCATCAAACCGACGATCAAGCATATCACCAGCAAGATTCACCGCCAGCGTCTTACCTGCGCCAGCAAGTTCGGGATGATTCTGATCCTCGACAACGGTAAAAAAACCGCCATCTGGGATGCTATGGATTCGATCTGCGTACTTAGCACCAAACAATCGAGTGGCGTGGCCCAAGGAGCCATCGTTACGCACAGAAACAAGAAATCTGTCGTGTTCCAATACATAGTCCAAAAATGTTCGGAAACGGGCGCACGTCGATTCACTATATCCTTTTTCCGGATCAAGGCCGAGGCCATAAAACACTGTAGGCGTGGTGAGTGTCTCCAAAAGCTCTGGCGGAAGATCCACAGTGGTCCCCGTCCGCGAATGCTCCACCCAGAGTTCAAAATAATTACCTCCGCCAATCATGAGCAGATCATAGCCATTGGCCAAAGTAACAAAATCATCATCAAAGGAAAGCTCACCCCACTTGCGGTAAAACCTGCGAATCTCCAATTCGGTATACCTTATAGCCACTCCGGGGAAATTCACTGCCAAATGGCTTCTTGCTCCACTATGATTGGCATTGTCCCCTATATTTCCTGCGAAACTTGCTACATGGAGAACACGCAACTCTTCCATAATAATGCCTTCCAGATAAACTATTACTCGACTGAGTTTTGCCTGATAAATCCACTATGGCAGATGTGATATATCAACAAACTGTTTTTGCCGCGATATGGCCAATATATTAAGATTCTTAATCTCCTTGATAAATTTTTCGGCGCTGTCTCCTGTTCCAAAAGCAAAATTAGGCTCACATTTATTCATTCTCTTAGCTTCACCTATGGATTCGAGGATAGCATGTGCATCAATTCGCGTATTAATAATTGAAGAGCACTGGAAACGACCATTCTGTCTATCACCAATATTCACAGATGGAACACCATAGGCCGGAGTCTCACGAATACCAGCACTAGAGTTACCCAAAAGATACTTGGAATTACGTAACAGCGTAAGAAAATATGTCACGCGCAAAGAGGGATAAATAACAAACCGCTCTTGCACCTTAAGACGCTCGTACTCTTCCAAAATCGCATCGCTTCCCTGGTCATTGTTCGGATAAATGACTACGAAATTATCCTCGGCAGAAAGCATGGCATCTACCATGGCCCTAGCCATGCCCTTTGTTCCCTCGGGCCTCGTCGTCACAGGGTGGAGAAGTGCAATAGCGTAGGATTCGAACGGAATTTCATAGTAAGTGCGCACCACTTCAATAGTCGGCAGATTCGAGGCGAGCATAAGATCCATATCGGGAGAACCAATAACAAAAACTGAATTCTCCCGCTCACCCATCTGTATAAGACGATCACGTTGCTCTTCACCAGCAACAAAATGCAGATGCGCCATCTTGGAAATAGCGTGACGAATTAACTCATCAATCGTTCCTGAGCGTTCTCCGCCTTCGATATGGGCCACCAGAATATTCCTGAGCGATCCCACAATGGCTCCAGCTAGAGCCTCAACACGATCACCATGCACGACAATCATGTCGGGCTGGTATTCACTGACATAGCGGGAAAGACCAAAAATAGTATTGCCCAGGACGATGTCCATGGATTCGCCATGCACCTGGTTCATGAAAACGTGCACGTTGCGAAAGCCCCGGTCCAATCGACTGGAACCGAAATGCTTCATCACTTCGTCGACGGTATATCCATATCTGGAAAGAGTATGCATGCCCGTCACGAAGATGCTGTACTCGAAGCCAGCTTCCTCTTTGACCTTGTCGATAAGCGTCCTGATCTTACCAAAATCGGCCCGCGTACCAGTGAGGAAAAGTATCCTCTTGTCAGCCATCGATATCCTCCCATCCTATCTGGACATCCTTATCCAACGGCCTGACCGCGCGGTGGCCCAAGATTCGCTCAAATTCCTTAGCAGGGATCCCCCCGAGCCCTGGGCGCTTGACCCAGATATTTTGGGCGCTCAGGACTTCGCCCGTGGCCACGGCACCCGTCGTCACGACAGACGCATAGGCAAAATCAATCGTGGACTGCTCTTCCGGCAGTATATCCTTCCCTCCTCCCAATGCTTGGTGGATGGCCCGCGAGCCTTCGATCAACTGCCGAAGTTCCTCGGGATCGATGGATATGGAGACATCAGGTCCTGGCCAGAACTTGTCTACAGTGAAGTGTTTCTCCAAAATCCGTGCGCCAAAAGGCACCGAGGCATAACAGGTGTAATTGCCCAACGAATGGTCCGACAGCCCGAGAACAGCATCGGGGAAAGCCCCCCCCAATTGCTCCAGCGCTCCAAGGCGAACCTTGTCATACGGTGTCGGATACATGGAGGTGCAATGCATCAACGCAAAGGGAATCTCGGCCTCGCGCAAGATATCCACCGCACACCCGATTGATGTAATGTCGTTCATCCCCGTGCTAAGAATGACTGGCTTCCCATATGAAGCGATATGACGCACAAGAGGATAGTTGTTGCATTCTCCAGAGCCAATCTTGTAGGCGGCGACACCCATCGACTCCAACCGCTCGGCAGCGGCCCGGGAAAACGGCGTCGACAAAAACAGCATCCCCAGCGCTTCAATCCGGCGCTTTACAATCAACTCTTCATCTTCGCTCAATGCGCAACGTGACATAATCTCCCAGATGCTCTCCTTGGCATTACCCGGAACCACATCATTAGGAATCATTTCATCCTCAACGACATGCGATTGAATTTTAACGCACTCGCAACCGGAGGCATGTGCGGCATCGACCATCATCAAGGCCTTATTAATGTCTCCCTCATGATTAATTCCAATTTCTGCAATAACCAACGGAGGGTAATCCAGGCCAACAGGCCTACCGGATAATTCAAAGGAACTCATAGGCCTCTATCTCCTTAGACGGGCAGTCACCCGCCCGTTGCCGAAGCAACAAATCCCCGACATTAAGTTCATGCTGACAATCAATTTGCAAAGAACGCTCCAGGGGCATCTCATAGCCCAAAACCCCCGCAGGATAAAAACCTACATCTTTGCGCAGCGACACCACCGTATTAAAATAAACCGCCCCGTTGACGAAATAGACCTTGGGCAGGTTCTGCTTGCTGGGATATTCCACATCCTGAGTAATATAAGGGGACAATCGACCCTCGGCATCAAGGCTACGAGCAAAATATGGATGCTCGACCGCCTCACACACGGAAACCATCGCTGCAGGTCGACGCCGCTGAGTCATCCCAAGCAAACCATCAATATCCTCCACCAAACGCAGTGGAGATGTCGGTTGCAGCAGACATACCGCATCGAAACAATCCTTATCGATCTGACCCAGCATATCCAGAGCATGAAAAACACACCGCACATGTGCCGAATTGTCCTCTGCCAATTCAGCTGGACGCAAAAATGGCACCTCCGCTCCATACTCCTTGGAGATGGAGGCAATCTCGGGGCTATCCGTCGACACAACCACCCTGGAAAGGTGCTTGCTTTTCAACGCCTCCTCAATAGTCCAGGCAATCAATGGCTTGCCCCCGACAACACGAATATTCTTTTTAGGAATACGCTTTGATCCTCCACGCGCAGTAATCAAACCAAGAATTCTTGAAGATATACCAATTCTAAACTTAGACATGTATTTCTCCTACAATTAGCTCAAACCGACCAACTCCAGCGATCAACCTTCAAAAGGGAGGTACTATTCGCTGAACAGGAGCTGTTTCAGGGCTCCTTACTTCACTTACAAGGATCATACCAACCCTCTCACCACTGCGACATTTCATTTCTCACCAAAAAAACCTAACGGTTCAAATCACAAGGCCTGTGCACTCCGCCCACTCACCCGGACGAAAAAAAAGGCCGCGGGTCTTCCCGCGGCCTTGAGCATTTCAATTCTTCAACAACACACCCTAGCGCATGATGGTCTGCCTGCGGTCCGGGCCCACCGAGGCGATGGACACGGGCACGCCCAGCACTTCCTCGATGCGGGCCACGTAGTTCTTCACGGCCTGAGGCATGGCGTCCCAGGTCTCGATGCCGCTGATGTCCTCGCTCCAGCCGGGCATGGACTCGTACACGGGCGTAACATCGGCCAGCCCGTTCTCCTCCAGCGGAGGATAGGCGATGGACTCGCCGCGGTACTTGTAGGAGGTGCACAGCTGCAGCTCGGACAGACCGCCCAGCACGTCCAGCTTGGTCAGGGCAATGCCCGTGGGGCCGTTCAGGCGCACGGACTCGCGCAGGATGACCAAGTCCAGCCAGCCACAGCGACGCTTGCGCCCAGTGGTAGCCCCAAACTCCGCGCCCACGCTCTGCATATGGTTACCGGCCTCGTCCGCCAGTTCGGTGGGGAAGGGCCCGGCACCCACGCGGGTGGTGTAGGCCTTGACCACGGCCACGATGCTGTCCAGCGTGTTGGGTGCACAGCCGCTGCCGCTGGCCGCGTTGCCGGACACGGTGTTGGACGAGGTCACAAAGGGATAGGTGCCGTGGTCGATGTCCAGGTGCGTCCCCTGGGCACCCTCGAAGAGCACGTTCTTGCCGGCAGCCATGGTCTCGCCGGCGATGCCCGCCACGTCGCCCAGGTAGGCCTGCAGACGCAGGGCCGCGGGACGGATCTCGTCGAACACGGCCTGGGCGTCCAGGGGCTTGGCACCGTAGAGCTGCTCAAAGAGGACATTCTTCTCCACCAGGGCGCGCTCGATCTTGGCCCGCAAGAGGTCCAGGTCGGTCAGGTCGCTGGCGCGCACGCCCACCCGGGCCATCTTGTCCTCGTAACAGGGGCCGATGCCGCGCCCGGTGGTGCCGATCTTGTCGGCCTTGGACTTGTGGGCCTCGCGGGCCGAGTCCAGGAGCCTGTGGTAGGGCATGATGATATGCGCCTTCTTGCTGACCACCAGCCGTCCGGGGCTGACATTGATGCCCTTGGCGGCCAGTTTGTCCACTTCCTGAAGAAAAACCACAGGGTCAAGCACCACACCGTTTCCGATGCAGCACAACTTGCTACCATGCAGAATTCCTGAAGGAATCAGATGCAAAATGACCTGCTCGCCATCCACAACCAATGTATGACCCGCATTATTGCCGCCCTGGAAACGGACGATGATATCTGCCTGTTCCGTCAGTATATCGACAATTTTGCCCTTTCCCTCGTCGCCCCATTGGGCACCCATAACGACGGTATTTGACATTTCGTTCTCCTTCTGTAAGGAACTGCATTCCCAATTAAGCCCAGCCGCTCAAACGCGCGGCAAAAGGCATCCTTGTCTAAAAAACGCTTTCGGCAAAGTCAACAACCTTTTGGGAGGCCTTTTTGGCCCGGGTCTTGCTTTACCGAATCAATGACTATGCAAACAATCCTTCGAAAATACGCAAAACCATGGGAAATGGTCGTTCTGACCGTCTCCTTGCTGGTGCTGGTGGAACTGGTCTTCGTCATGCAATGGCAGGATGGCCGCTTCTCGGGCGAGCCCGTGCTGCGCGTAGCCGCCCCCGAGAACGAATGGCTGGACAGCGAACTGACCCCCTACGGCATCGGCTTTGAGAAAGAACTGCTGGACAGGTTCTGCGCCAAGAACAAGATGAGCTGGACCTGGATCAAGACCCGCAACTGGGCCGAGGCCTGGGAAGAGGTGCGCAAGGGCCGCGCCGACATGGTCATCGGTCTGGGCTCCGAGCCTCCCAACACCCTGGAAATCAAGATGACGGTTGGGCCGGTCTACGCCCACACCCGCCCCGTGCTGATTTACAACAACAAGCGCTTCGGGGTCGGCAAGGACTGCGACATCTTCGAGCGCCCCGTGCTGCTCACGGCCAGCAATGTCATGGCCGACAGCCTGCGTCAAAAGGCCCTTGAGCTGGACTGTTCCCCGCGCAGCGTGGTCAGCGCCGACCTGAGCATGACCCCGCTGCTGGACACCCTGGACCGCAACCAGGCCCGTTTCGCCCTGGTGGATCAGCGCCGCTTCGCCCTCTGGCAGCCCTTCTATCACAAGATCAAGACCGCCAAGACCCTGGACCGGGAACTGGAATACCGCTGGTACTGGAGCGAACGCTCCCCGGCCCTGAACGAGTCCCTGCACCGCTTCTGGACGGACATCCAGGCCAACGGGCGCTTGGCGAGTCTCTACGACAAGTATTTCGGTTTCCTGCCCGAGAAGACCGATCATTTCGAGATCTACCATCTGCTCAAGACCCTGGACGAGAAACTGCCCGCCTACCGCAAGGCCATCATCAAGGCCGCAAAGCGCACGGGCATCGACCCGCTGCTGCTGGTGGCGGTCATCTACCAGGAATCCCACTTCGACGCCGAGGCCCGCAGCAGCACCGGCGTACGCGGCCTGATGCAGATCACGACCGCCACTGCCGAGCACCTGGGTGTGGACCGCAAGGACCCCTTCGAGAGCATCGAGGGCGGCAGCCGCTATCTCAGGAATCTCTACCGCGAACTAGGGGATCTGGGGCTGGACACGGAAACACGCTGGCTGTTCACCCTGGCGTCCTACAACCGCGGCCCCGGACACCTGCGCGACGCCGTGGCCCTGGCCAAGCGCCTGGGCGGCACCGGCAGGGCCTGGCTGGAAATGAAGACGGTCTTTCCCAAACTGAACTACGAGCGCTACTACAAGGATGCCAAGTACGGCTACACCAACGGCTTGGAGGTGGTGGACTACGTGGAACGCATCCGCTACTACCGCTACATCCTACACGGGCTCGTCATCCTCGCGCGGCCTGAAGCGCAAGAGCTTACCTCGCTTGTCGCCGCTTCCGGCCCCTCCCTGCTTGTCGCCGCTTCCAGCCAATCCATTTTCTGATCCCTGCCCCGGACGCTTTTCAAAGGGCGGCCGCGACCCGGCGAATGACAGCGGCTCCGGCAGACCGTCGGGATTGCTGGACTGCTTCCAGTGGTAGTTGAACAGCTGATTCTTCCAGCGAATGGATTGAATGAGACCAAAAGTAACAACGGCCTCCTCCCAGCGCTTGGTCGGCTCAAAATTCTGGACCAGGGCGGCGTATTTTTCCCACATGGACGTCAGGGACGCCTCGTCGAACGCCATCAGTTGGCGGGCCAGTTTTTCTAACGCCTTCTCCACGTGATCCCCTTCGAAAAATGGTGTTGATCGGTCTTGAGTCCGGTGGCCAAGCGTGGCCCATGGGGCTTGATTGCCCACCAGACAGGGGTATGGTATCAGCACTTTCTCAGCACGTAAATCGACGAGGAGACCCGCATGAGCGACTTAAAGAAAATGTACAAGACTTTGCTGCACGACCCCTTTCCTGAAGAATTGGCCCTGCGCATCGGCGATCAGGAGCTGAAGTTCAAGAAGCGCACCTGGACCATCGACGGTGAAGAGAAGGGTCTCAGATACGGTGAGAATCCCGACCAGCCCGCCGCGCTGTTCGAGCTTGCCGGCGGCGGTCTGACCCTGGAAGGCGTGGAGTTCCGCGGTCCTGGCCAGGGGTTGGTCTCCTCGCTGACCGAAGACAACATGCTCCAGGCCGGCAAGCACCCCGGCAAGATCAATCTGACCGACGTGGACAACGGCCTGAACATGCTCCAGTACCTAACGGCCAAGCCCGCCGCCATCATCCTAAAGCACAACAACCCCTGCGGCGCGGCCTGGACCGACGAGGGCGTAGGCGTGGCCCTGGAGCGGGCCTGGAAGTCCGATCGCATCGCGGCCTTCGGTGGCACGGTGGTGGTCAACCGCCCCCTGGACGACGCCGCGGCCGAGATCATCAACGCCTCCTATTTCGAGGTCGTGGCCGCCCCGGCCTTTACGGGCAACAGCCTGGAGATCCTCAAGCGGCGCAAGAACCTGCGCATCCTCCAGATCCCCGGCCTGGCCGAGCTTCAGACCCTGGTGGGCCAGCCCTTCCTGGACATCAAGTCCCTGACCGACGGCGGCCTGGTACTCCAGCTCTCGTTCCGCAACCGCATCCTGTCCGTGGAGGACTTCATCCCGGCCACGGCGAGCAAAGACGGCTCGGATTTCGTGGCGCGCAAACCCACTCCCCGCGAAGCCGAGGACCTGTTGTTTGCCTGGGCCATCGAAGCCGGCGTGACCTCCAACTCCGTGATCTTCGTGCGCGACGGAGCCACCGTGGCCATCGGCACCGGCGAGCAGGACCGCGTGGGCTGCGCCGAACTGACCATCCACAAGTGCTACACCAAGTACGCCGACCTCTTGAGCTTCGAGGAACAGGGCATCTCCATCTACGAGTTGCAGTTGAAGGCCACCCAGGACGAGGCCGCGGCCAGCCTGCTGGCGGACATCAACCAGCGCACCAAGGCGGCCCGCGGCGGCCTGCCCGGCACCGTGCTGGTCTCCGACGGGTTCTTCCCCTTCCGCGACGGCGTGGACGTCGTGCTGGCCCAGGGCGTGACCGCCATCGCCCAGCCCGGCGGCTCCATCCGCGACTGGGAGGTCATCACCGCCGCCAACCAGGCCCAGCCCCAGGCGGCCATGGTCTTCACGGGGCAGCGCTCGTTCAAGCATTAACCACCCGCAAGCAGCCACAGCATGGCGCAGGCAAGGCCGGACGGGTGACACCAGCCTTGCCGGTCGCCCGTGGACAGGAAGGGCTTTCTCTCAACTTTCCAGGCTGCTATAGTGGCTCCCAGAACGCCGGGCTTCACTCTCCCGGCAAAGGTCAGGCAACTCTCCCATGAGTACCCTCGTGCGATACCCAGGTCCGGGCTGCATCGTGGAATTTCTCCACGGCAACAAGCCCAACGTGGCCTGGGTCCTTGAAGAGCAATCCGGACGCCTGCGTGTCCTGACCCTCAACCAGCGGGAAACGAAGCTCCCGGCCGGGCGCATCCTGCCGTGGGCCGGACCGGCCCACGAGCCCCAGGCCTCGCGCGAAGAGATCCAGCACATCCTGCAGGACCACGAGACCCGACGCGATGAACTGGCCGCCCAGGTGGACCCCGAGGAGATCTGGGAACTGGCCCAGGGTGATGTGGACCGGGCCACGGCCAACTGGTTTGCAGGCCTGCTCTGGGACGAGCCCGACTCCGAACAGGTGGCCGCCATGGGCCGTCGCCTGCTGGAACAGAAGACCCACTTCAAGTTCCATCCCCCCGAATTCGAGGTGCACCCCGCCGACAAGGTGGAAAGCCGCCAGACCGAGGAAGAGACACGCCTTGAGCGCGAACACCTGACCTCCTCGGTGCAGCAGTTCTTCCACGCCCTGTGGGAGGCCCGCCTCAAGGGCAAGAGCGCCCCCGAAGCGCCCGAAGGCCTGACCGAGATCTGCCACGGCATTCTGCTGGCAGCCATGGCCGACACCGCCGGGTCCATGGAGCTGACCATCTGGAACGCCGTGCGCAAGGGCCTGCCCGACCTGCCCCTGCTGCCCCTGTTCCTGGGCCAGACCTGGGGCGTGTTCGCCGAGCATTTCAACATGCAGCTCTTGCAGGAAGGCTACGCCTGGGGCGACGACTGGGCCCGCGAGTTCGACACGGACCTGGACCGCCTGGAGGCCCAGTTGGCCACCATGAAGCGCGAGCCCGAGGATACGCCCTACATCAGCATCGACTCGGCCTCGACCCACGACATCGACGACGCCTTCCACGTGGAACCGGGCACCGACGGCGGCTACCACCTGCGCATCGCCCTGGCCTGCCCGGCCCTGGGTTGGGAGTTCGGCTCCCCCCTGGACCGCGCCGTGCGCGAACGCGCCAGCTCCGTGTATCTGCCCGAGGGTGCCAGCCACATGATGCCCGAGCGATACGGCATCGGCCAATTCAGCCTCTACCAGGACCAGCCCAAACCGGCTCTGGTGCTGGATTGCGACGTGGACGCCGACGGCAACCTGCGCTCCATGGAGCCGCGCTGCACCTGGGTGCGCATCGACCAGAATTCCACCTACCAGGCCATGGAAGAGGCCCTGGGCAACCCGGACTGCGATCCCCGCCTGTCCCTGGCCACCGAACTGGGGACCAAGCTCAGGGCGCGACGCATCGACAATGGGGCCGTGGTCGTGGACCGGCCCGACCCGACCATCATCCTGGAAGGCGAAGGCGCGGACATCCTGGTGCGCATCGAGGAGTCCCCGCGCTACGACCAGGCCCAGGCCACGGTCAGTGAATTCATGATCCTGGCCAACTCCAGCATCGGGCAATGGGCGGCGGACAAGGGCATGCCCATGCTCTTCCGCACCCAGGACATCACCCTGCCCGGCGACGCCGCAGGGGTCTGGACCACGCCCGAGGACGCCCACCGCATCGTGCGCATGATGGCCCCCACCACCCAGGAACTGACCCCCCGGCTGCACGCCACCATCGGGGCAAAGGCCTACGCCCCTCTGACTTCGCCCATCAGGCGCTACGGCGACCTGATCAATCTGGCCCAAGTGCTGCACGCCCTGGAGTCCGACGGCAGCCCCCGCTGGAACCGCGAGGAACTGACGCTGATGCTGCCCTACATCACCGCGCGCACCGAGGCCGCAGGACGCATCCAGCGCTTTCGGCCCCGCTACTGGAAGCTGGTGCACTTCAAACAGCACAAGAAGGACCTGTTCTCCACCACGGTGGTCGAAGACGGGTCGCTGGTGGTCCTGGCCATGCCCAAGGAGCAGATGTACGTGCGCTGTCCGCGCAGCCTGCTGGCAGACAAGATCTTCCCCGGACAGCGCTTTGCCATCCGCCTGCACAAGGTCAGCCCGCGAACCAACGAGTTGCGGGTGGTGGAAGCCCTGGAAGAATAGAAAGACAGGCGGACCCAGCCGAAAGTTGCGCGCCACTCCGACTGCTGTTAGTGCTGTTCCATCCCAGCACCCAAGGCGGTGCGACAGCAGTTGACTGCGCAACACGAGAAGACATTTTTGCCGGGGTCTGCTCAGTAACTCGGCCTTGGACCCGGCCTTGGACGGGGCCTTGGACGGGGCCTTGCCCCTCCTCAACAGCCGCCGCTGAAAGGCTGTTCAAAAGGATGCGGGTGCAAGGCGCTAGAAGAAATCAAAGACGATGTGTACAAAAACGTACATGAGGCTTTGATTTCCTCGCAGCAACGCAGCAAACGCGTCATTTTCAACAGCCTGCTCAGTCATAATGGAAGGAGAATAGTGATGGCCTCAATCGCCTGGCTCGCAATGACCTATCTTCTCGGCGCCGTGCCCTTTGGCCTCGTGGTGGGCAAGATCTTCTGCGGTGTGGACCCGCGCACTGCGGGCAGCCAGAACACCGGCGCGACCAACGTGGCCCGGCTGTGCGGCTTCAAGTTCGGGGTCCTGGCCCTGGTCCTGGACCTGCTCAAGGGTCTGATCCCCACGGCCGTGGCCATGACCTTTTCCGACTCCGCGCTGTTCCTGTCCCTGACGGGCCTGGCGGCCATCGTCGGGCATTGCTACTCCGTGTTCCTCTACGGCAAGGGCGGCAAGGCCGTGGCCACCACCGTAGGCGTATTCCTGGCCCTGGCTCCGATCTCGACCCTCATTGCCGCGGTTCTGTGCATCGCCGTCATCGTCAAGTCGGGCTACGTCTCCCTGGGCTCGCTGACCCTGGTCACCGCCCTGCCCGTGCTGCTGCTCATCAGCGGCAACCTGACCTATAGCCTGATGGCCGTGGTGGTCATGGCCCTGGTCTTCTGGCGGCACCGTGAGAACATCCAGCGCCTGATCCGGGGCGAGGAAAAGCCCTGGAGCAAGAAGAAGCACCAGGAACATACAACCAGCGATGATTCATTAGACTAGGCTCGAGAAGGAATTTCGATACGCAGATAAAAGGCGGCCCCCACCGGGGCCGCCTTTTTTGTCATTCTCTGAACCGCGCCAGCCGTGATTTCAACAACCGCCCCGCGTTACCCCAGCCCCGTCAACGAGTGTGGCGCGGGGCTGGAAAGGCGCGAGGGCGGAAGGAAAGCGACGCGTATTAGACTTCCGGCCGACAAAATGAAACCAGGACTCTATCCTCGCGGCTGTTTAAATGGCGGCAGATGCCGTGATCTCAACAGCCGCCCGGCGTTACCCCAACCCCGTAGACGGGTGTGGCGCGGGGCTGGCCAGGCGCGAGGGCGGAAGGAGACCGACGCGTATTCAACATACGCGAGGGTTCATTCCGCACGATGAAACACCGCCAGCCGCGATGCTACGCCCGTTTACCCCAAATCAACACCGGGAAAGGCCCGCAGGCAAATGGCATCGGCCAGATCCCGCAGGGAGGCCCGGTTCAGGGCGCAGGCCGGGATGGCCTCGGGATAGATGTTCTGCACCAGCTCGCGCTGCTCCACGTTCAGCCTGTCCCATTTGTTGAGCACCAAGAGGCGCGGGATCTCGTGCAGCTCCATCTCGCGCAGGATGTCTTCCACGGCCTGCACATGATTTTCCAGCTCCGGATGTCCGGCGTCGGTCACGTGGATCAGCAGATCGGCGACCTCCAGCTCCTCCAGGGTGGCCCGAAAGGCCTCCTTGAGCTCGTCGGGCAGGTGGCGGATGAAACCCACGGTGTCCGTCAGGATCAGCTCGCGCTCCATGGGGAAGCGCAGGCGGCGGGTGGTGGGGTCCAGGGTGGCGAAGAGCTTGTTCTCGGCCAGGACCTTGGAAGCGGTCAGGGTGTTGAGCAGCGTGGACTTGCCCGTGTTGGTGTAGCCCACCAGCGCAGCCACGGGCAGTCCGGCCTTGGACCGGCGCAGACGCGTGGCCTTGCGCTGCTTGCGCAGCTCTTCCAGCTCCTTCTTGATACGCGTGATGCGCTCGCGCACGCGGCGACGGTCGGTTTCCAGCTTGGTCTCGCCCGGTCCCCGGCCGCCGATGCCGCCCATCAGCCGCGACAGCGTGTGCCCGGACCCCGAGAGGCGCGGCAGAGTGTATTGCAGCTGAGCCATCTCCACCTGCAGCTTGCCCGAACGGGTGGTGGCGTGTTGGGCAAAGATGTCCAGGATCAGCTGGGTGCGGTCCAGGATCTTGCGCTCGGTGATGTTCCCCAGGTTACGCATCTGCGAGGGGGTCAACTCCTGGTCGAAGACGATCAGGCCCGCATTCTCCTGCAGGGCGCGCACCTCCAGCTCCGCCAGCTTGCCCTTGCCCATGATGGTCTTGCTATTGGCCTGGCGCAGGCGCTGGATCACCGTACCGGCGTTTTCCAGGCCCGCGGTGCGGGCCAGCTCGGCCAGCTCCAGCAGGGAGGTCTCCTGCTCGGCTTTGGCCGTAATGGCCACGCTGACCAGCAGCGCCCGCTCGGTCTCGCCCTTGGCAGCACCCTCGGCCGCCAGGGTGGTGCCCTCACGGGCCAACTCCTCCTCCAGGGCCTCCACCTGGGCCTCGAAGTCCACCTCCACCCGGTGCCAGGGCAAGGGCCCGACCACTTCGGAGGTCCGCCCATCGGGGTTGGGGGGCAAGAGGTGCGCGTAATAGACGTTCATGGGCTGGCCCGCACCATCCACGGTCAGGGCCATGATCCCGTCCAGACGCAGGAAGACCATGTCCATCAGGTCTTCCTGGGACAGGGCCTCCTTGGAGAGGTGGGTGTGCAAGAGCCGCAGGCCCCGCAGACGTCCGGCAAAACGCCGGGAACGCGGCAGCTCGGGGATGTAGATGCCCCGGGCGTCGCCCACCAAGACCATCTCGGGCGAACCCTTGCGGTCGATGAGCAGACCGATCTGGCGGCCCGTGCTGACCGAGAGCAGACCCAGTTCATGGGCCTGTTCGGTGGTCATCCCGCCCACGGCGGGATACTTGCGGTTGTAGAGCCGCGTGAGCATTTTCAGCTGGCTGGGTTTGAGGCCCTGCGTGTTGCCTTGTACTTTCTGTGCGATAACTCTCTCCATGAGGCCACGAGGGCGTTGAAAATTCCTCGTTGGGTTCGTTGCTACGCCAAATTCAACCTCTCACATATGTGTAGTAATATGCTTCGAGCTTGAATTTGTCTTGCGCCTGCCCAACAAGTTTTTTGAACGCCCAAAGGCAGAGATTTCTTCTCGTTTCCACTGGCTAGGAACTCCAACCCACACGGGGCTTGGCAGGCGTTGGCGAACGCATGGACCCTACGGGTGGGGAAGGCAATGTGGACGTGAGCCCCTCCGGCATCCCGGCGGTCGCTCAAAACAAAGCACCAAACAAGTCCACACCGGAAGGCATCCAAAGATCGGGCTCTGCGCAAAACAGGCGGTCGCTCAATAATGATCACCGGGCAGATCGCAGCACCGGAAGCAGTTCAAAAACAGGGCACTACGCAAGACCGTCGTCCGCTCAAACTTTCCCAGGGCCAGGCGCAACACCGGAAGCCGTTCAAAAACCACGCGGGCCAGGCGCAAGGGCAAATCGAGAACGACGCGTATTTTGACATACGCGAGGAACCGATTTGCCCACAGCAACGCAGCCCGCGGGGGAATTTCAACGGCTTCCTGAGCCTAGGCGTCTTTACTACCAAGATAGCTGGTAATCATCGCGTCATATTCCGAGGTCTTGGCAAAGGTCTCGCAGGCCATGTCCTTGCGCAGGGGCAGGGAGACCTGCATCTCGTTGGCCTTCAAATCGGCAATGATGCGGTCGTAGTGCTCCGGACCGGGCACCACCAGGATGGAATGGAAATTCTTGGCGGCGGCCCGCAGCATGGTGGGCCCACCGATGTCGATCTGCTCCACGGCGGCCTTCAGGTCCAGGTCCTGGGAGGCGGCGCGGGCAAAATCATAGAGATTCACGCAGATCAGGTCGAAAGGCGAAAGCCCGAGACGGGACAGGGTGTCCATGTGCTCGGGATTGTCCTTGTCGGCCAACACGCCGGCGTGGATATGGGGATGCAGGGTCTTGACCCGGCCATTCATGATCTCGGGGAAACCTGTGACGTCGCTCACCGAAGCCACGGGCAGGCCCGCGTCGAGCAGCTTTTTCCTTGTACCGCCGGTGGAAAAGAGCTCCACCCCGTTTTCAGACAGAAAACGGGCGAAGTCTTCCAACCCCGTCTTGTCAGTCACGCTCAGGATAGCGCGTCGAATGGGCAGAAGATCCATGCATTCACCTCGCTGTATTTCACGAGGTGATGCCAAAATTGTTCGGGTGTGGCAAGAAGAGAGCGCAGGCTTCCCTCAGGACCTGGTACTTGGCACCCCAGCCCCAGCAGCTCTTGTTGAGGCTGGGGAACCAAGCAGGGGAGGGGAGATTATCGCCATTCAGCCCGGTCCGGGGGTTAAGGGAGGGAACCCAACAAACCACCCCCGGGAGACCGTTATGACCCGATGTGTTCCAGGAGTTCCTTGGCGGACTCGTTGCCAGGGTCGGCCTCCAGGATGCGCTCCAGATGCACACGAGCCTCATCGCGCTTGCCGATGCAACTCAAACACCCCGCCAACGAATAGCGGACATCGTGCTTGCTGGAATCGATGGCCAAGTAGTTCTCCATATGGGGAATCACTTCCTCGATCCGACTCAGCACATGCCCCAGCTGGACCAGCATGTAGATGCTGATCATGTTCTCGGGGTTGTGATCCAGGGCCTGTGAAAAATGATCAAAGGCTTCGTTCTGGCGACCGGTCTCCATCTCCACGAGGGCCATGCCAGCCAGAGCCTTGTCGCTCCGCTCGATGTCGGCGGCCTTCTTGTACAACTCGTGCGCTTTTTCCAGCTCACCCTGCTGCACGGCGATGGTCGCCAAGCCCAGATACGGATCGGGATGGACTCCGTTGGACTGCACGGCCTTATCGTAATACTCGACGGCCTTGCCCAGGTCACCCATGAAGAGATAGCACTCTCCAAGTTCCTTGTTGATTTCGTAATCCAAATGGCTACTCATGACATTCCCCTCCACTTTGGGAATCATCGGGCAATCGGACCCCGGTGCACATCCTATTGAATCAACCGGGCCAATTGCTCATCCTGACGCGACTGCGCCACATGCCAAGGCCTAGCAAGGCCCATGCCATAACGATCACAAACTGCGCTCTTTTATAAGGATGACGCCCGTATCATCTACTTAAACCGGGATTATTTCCCGTCCCTCCCCGCACGTCCAAGACCGCAGAAACTGACACAGGTCGGAAAAACCTGCCCAGCCGTCTCTGCTGATCACCCTCGCCCGCCGTCCGTGGTCCCACCCTCCCCTGACTGGCCTTCCGTCCGGGCCTACATATATTTATTGTCAACCATTACAGGTAGTTGTCATGTTTGGCACAAGGGTTGCTCAGATGTCTGCGATCCGAACGGCGACTTGCAACAGGAATCGCCTGCCCAGGAAGGGCGCGTCGTCCGGGAACACAGGAGGGACGGGCATGAAAGGCCTCTTCGACACAAATATTCAGCTGACGGGCAAAGTCCTGGACATGCGGCTCATGCGTCAAAATGTCGTCATGAGCAACCTGGCCAACATCACCACGCCCAACTACAAGGCCCGGCGCCTGAACTTCGAGGAAGACCTGCAGTCGGCACTGAACCTCGACGCGCGCGGCAAGATGAGCCGCACCAACAGCGAACACGTGCCCTCGGTCTTTTCCAGCGACTCCTTCGAGGCCACCATGGAGAAGGGCTTCAAGCACCGGATCATCCATGGCGAAGACAACGTGGACCTGGACAATGAAATGACCATCATGGCCAAGAACAACCTGATGTACAACGCTCTGACCACTGTCCTCAAGAAGAACTTCGAAGGATTGCAGAGTGTTATTGCGGAGGCGAGTAGATAATGGACTTCTTGACTGCACTCGACATCGGTTCATCGGCCCTGTCCGCAGAGCGGGCAAACCTGAATATCATTTCCATGAACCTGGCCAACGCCAAGACCACCCGCACTGCCGAAGGCGGGGCCTACAAGCGGCGCAGCATCGTCCTGAGCACCACCGACGTGGACGCCCCCTTTGCCAAAGCCATGCAGGACCACATGTCCCGCGAGCTGAAGGGTGTCCGCGTCCTGGGCATCGCCCGCGACGCCGGGCGCATGAAGCAGGTCTTCGAGCCCGGCCATCCGGACGCGAACCAGGAAGGCTACGTGACCTACCCGGACATCAACGTGGTGGAGGAGATGACCAACATGCTGACCTCCACCCGTTCCTACGAGGCCAGCGTGGCCTCCATCTCGTCCGTCAAGGGCATGTGGAACAAGGCCCTGGAAATAGGACGATAAGCCCGAGCTGAAGGGAGAATGATCATGGCCATCAACAACATCGCAATGAACGCCTATCGCAACGCCATCGAGTCCGGAAAGGTCCACGAGCGAGGCGCCGGCTCGCTGTCCAAGATTGGCAAGAACCAGAGCTCTGACAACGGTGTTTTCGGCAAGACCATCAAGGACTCCCTGCAGCAGGTCAACGACCTGCAGTCCGAGAAGGCAAGCATGATCCAGGAATTCGCCTCAGGCGAGCGCCAGAACGTGCACGAACTGATGATCACGCTGCAAAAGGCGGGACTGGCCATGAAGATGACAAGCGCCGTGCGCAACAAGGTCATGGACGCCTACAAAGAGCTGTCGAAGATATCGTTCTAGGTCAGAAAACTAGAGCCCAACCCCAGAACCATTCCCAGCATCCGGAGCACAACCCATGGCGCCCGAACTGAACAGCATCACCGAAAAGGCGAGAAACATCTGGGGCAGGACCAACGTCTCCCAGCGCATCCTGATCGGTGGATTGACCGTCACCGTCATCGCCACCTTTTTCCTGCTCATTTTCTGGCTCAACCAGCCGGACTATCGGGTGCTGTATTCGCGCCTGTACCCCGAGGACGCCTCCACGGTGGTCAACATGCTCCAGGGCGACAAGATCCCGTACAAGCTCACCGACGACGGCGCGACGATCATGGTCCCGGCGGACAAGGTCTACGACCTGCGCCTGAAGATCGCCGGCGAGGGCAACCTGCACGGCCAGGGCCTGGGTTTTGAGATCTTCGATGACGTCAAGGTCGGCCAGACCGATTTTGTACAGCGCATCAACTACCAGCGCGCCCTGCAGGGCGAACTGGCCCGGACCATCAGTGAATTTCCCCAGGTCGAGCGCGCGCGCGTGCACCTGGTGCTGCCCCACAAGACCCTGTTCGTGGAGGAGCAGTCCAAGCCTTCGGCCTCCGTCGTGCTGAAGCTCAAAAGCGGCGAGAAGATGGTGCCCAAGGAAGTCGATGGCATCGTCAACCTCATCGCCCTGGCCGTGGAAGGCATGACCCGCGAGATGATCACCATTGCCGACACCACGGGCGTGATGCTCTTCTCCCCCACGGGTCTGGATTCCATCGACGGCATGAGCAGCACCCAGGTCGAACACAAGATGAGCATCCAGCACAACCTGGAGCAGCGCATCGAACAGATGCTGATGCCGCTCTATGGTCCTGGCCGCGTCATCGCCAAGGTCAATGCCGAGCTGGACTTCAGCCACACCACCACCCACAGCGAGGAATACGACCCCGACTCCGCTGTCATCCGCAGCGAGCAACGCAGCGAAGAATCTCAGAAGGGCAACGCCAACATCACCTCCGGCTCGCCGGAGCCCAACTTCCGCGGCGATGGCGCCAACCCCGCCGCCTCCAACCAGGAAGGGTCGCGCGAATCGCGCACCACCAACTACGAAATCAACAAGATCGAGCGCGAAGTCGTGGCTCCCATGGGCGAGTTGAAGCGCCTGACAGTTGCGGTTATTGTGGATGGCATCTACACTGAACAACCGCTGGGCGAAGCGGTCGAGGGCCAGGAACAGCAGACGGAATTCGTCTTTGCCCCACGCACGGCCGAGGAACTGGCCCGCGTCAAGCAGTTGGTGGCCAACGCCGTGGGTGTCAACGACAGACGTGGCGACACCATCCAGGTGTCCAGCATGTCGTTCGGCGGCCCGGAAATGGAGATCAAGCCCGACGTCCTGGAGCTGGTGCTCGAGTACCTGCAACGGCTGGGCAAGCCCTTCCTGAACGGACTGTTGATCTTCCTCTTCCTGGTGATGGTCGTCCGCCCGGTGGTCATGGCCCTGATCCGCCCCAAGACCGAGGTCGAGGGTGTGGAAGGCATCGCCGGACTGCCCGAGGGCGAAGGCCGCATCGCGCTGATCGAGGCCGACGAGGACGAAGACGCCATGGCTTCGCTGCGCAAGATCGACGACATCCGCGCCCATGCCATGCAACTCTGCGATCAGAACATGGACGGCGCCATGGCAATTATTAAGAATTGGCTCAAACAGGAGGCCGCAGCGTAATGGCGCTCACCGGACCACAGAAAACGGCCATCCTGATGCTCGCCATGGGCGAGAAGTTCACGGCTGACATCTTCAAGCGCCTGGAAAGGGCCGAGATCGCCCTGATCTCCAAGGCCATGGTCGATATGGAGACCATTCCCAAGGAACAGGTGGAGGAGGTGCTGCGTGAATTCCATCAGCAGATGATGCTCAATGCGGAAATGCTCATGGGCGGACCCGATCAGGTCAGAAAGCTGTTGATGAAGAACCTGGATTCCGAGACCGCCAAGTACATCCTGGACGCCTTGGATCTGGATTCCGGCCCGGCACCGTTCCGCGAGCTGGAAAACGTCAGCCCGCGCATCCTGTCGCAGATACTCAGAAACGAGCACCCGCAGACCCTGGCGCTCATCCTGGGCCACCTGCATCCGGAACAGGCCGCCGAACTCTTGCAGGCCCTGCCCGCAGGCGTGCGCCCCGAGATCCTGATGCGCCTGGCCCGCCTGGAAGCCGTCGCCGAGGAGATGCTGATGGAAGTGGACAAGGTCCTGCAAAGCCAGTTGATCGCCATGGGCGGCAAGGAAGGCAAGAAGGTCGGCGGCGTCGCAGCCGTGGCCGAGATCCTGAACGCCGTGGACCGCTCCACCGAGGAAGAGGTCCTGTCCGAGATCGAGGAAGAATCCTCGCAGATGGCCGAGGACATCCGCAACCTGATGTTCGTTTTCGAGGACATCAACGCCCTGGACGACCGCTCCATCCGCGAGCTGCTGAAGGAGGTCTCCAACGAGGACCTGACCAAGGCGCTCAAGGGTTCCTCCGAGGACCTGCAGGAGAAGTTCTTCAAGAACCTGTCGGAACGCGCCGCGGCCATGATCCGGGAAGACCTGGAAATCATGGGCCCCGTGCGCCTGGCCGACGTCGAAGGCGCCCAGCAGAATATCGTCAAGATCGTCCGCAGGCTCGAGGCCGAGGGCCGGGTCATGGTGGGACGCGGAGGCGGCGATGTCTTTGTCTAGCAACAGCGTCACACGCAACTCGGGCCGCGTCATCGTGGGCATGGGCTCTCATGGTCCAGCCGAGACGACCCTGGGCGAGCTCCAGGGCCAGCGCGATCTGACCAAGTGGACCTCCAAGACCGACGAGGAATACATGCGCCGGGTGCGCGACCGCGCCACGGACGCCGCCAAGCAGATCATCACCCAGGCCATGGCCCAGGCCACCGACCTGCGCGAGCAGGGCAAGGCCGAGGGCCTGCAGGACGCCACCAACCAGGCCCAGGAGTATCTGGACTCCCTGGCCGAGCAGCACGCCCAGACCCTGGCCACAGCCCTGGCCGCCATGGAACAAGGCGGCAAGCAGCTGTGGAACGAGCACCGTCAGGATATCGTCACTCTGGTGCACATGGTGGTGCGCAAAACCATCAAGGTTGAAATGGACGCCCGGCGCGAAGAGATTCTGGGCTCGGTCATGGACCAGGCCCTGGACGCCATCGACTCCTACCGGGAGCTGTGCCTGAAGGTCAATCCGCAGGACGAGGAGCTGGTGGGCCAACTCATGGAGCGCGCCAAGGCCATGCACCCCGGCCTGGACCGCTGGTGCGTGCGCCCCGACGACAAGATTCAGCCCGGCGGCATGATCCTGGAATCCGCCCAGGGCATGGTGGACAACTCCATGGAAGCCCGCTGGCGGGCCGTGGAGCAGGTGCTTGAACAGTTGAGCCTTGAACCCGCGCCCCAGGAGGGAGCGGCCACGTGAGCTTGAACCCCAAGGGCTGCATCAGCCTGCTCAAGGCCCACGACCCCTGCATGACCTACGGCAAGGTCTGCAAGGTCGTGGGCCTCATCGCCGAGGGCGAGGGCATCAAGGCCTCCCTTGGCTCAGTCTGCGAACTGTTGCCCAACGGACGGGAGAAAGACGGCATCTACGCCGAGGTCGTGGGCTTCCACGACGGTTCCTGCCTGCTGATGCCCTACGGCGAGATGCGCGGGGTTCGCCCCGGAACCCTGATCCGCACCACCTCCACCCCGCCGCTGTTGCCGGTGGGAGATCAATTTCTGGGCCGCTGCGTGGACGCCTTTGGCGTGCCCTTCGACAACAAGCCCCCGCCCACCCCCGACCAGTACTACCCGCTCTACGCCAGCCCCATGAATCCCCTGGAGCGCCCCCGGATCAGCGAACCGCTGGACGTGGGCGTGCGCAGCATCAACGGCCTGTTGACCCTGGGCAAGGGCCAGCGCGTGGGCATCATGGCCGGCTCGGGCGTGGGCAAGTCCACCCTGATGGGCATGATGGCCCGCTACACCAAGGCCGACGTCAACGTCATCGCCCTGGTGGGCGAGCGTGGCCGCGAGGTGCTGGAATTCATCGAAAAGGACCTGGGGCCCGAGGGCATGGCCCGCTCGGTGGTCATCTGCGCCACCTCGGACCACGGGCCGCTGGTGCGCATCCGCTCGGCCCATGCGGCCTCGGCCATGGCCGAATATTTCCGCGACCAGGGCAAGGACGTGCTGCTGATGATGGACTCGGTAACGCGCTTTGCCATGGCCTCACGCGAGGTCGGCCTGGCCGCGGGCGAACCGCCCACCACGCGCGGCTACACACCCAGCGTCTTCGCCCAGCTGCCCAAGCTGCTGGAACGCGCGGGCCGCAGCAGCAAGGGCACCATCACCGGCATCTACACCGTGCTGGTGGACGGCGACGACTTCAACGAGCCCATCGCCGACGCGGTGCGCTCCATCCTGGACGGGCACATCGTGCTGACCCGCGACCTGGCCGACCAGGGCCACTACCCGGCCATCGACGTGCTCAAATCCATCAGCCGACTGCGCACGGACGTGACCCCCCAGGAGGCCCTGGCCGCGGGGCGGACCTTCATCCGCCATCTGGCGACCTACGCCCGTGTGGAGGACATGGTGAACATCGGGGCCTACAACAAAGGTTCCAACCCCGATATCGACATGGCCATCAAGATGATCGGGCCCCAACGCAAGTATCTGCAACAGACGGTGGAGGTGGGCAGCGACCTGACGGAGAGCTACCAGTCGTTGATGAACCTGATCACCCCGCAGCCCCCACCCACTCCCGGCAACCCGGGCAAGCCAAACACCATGGCCAAGCCGGGCAACACGGGCAAACCAGCCCCCCCGCCCAAGAAGCCGGGCCAGAACAAGAAATAATTTATTGGGAAATAGCCCAGGAATAAGCCGCCGCAAGGCGGTTTTTTTCGTCCTCCGGACAAACGGCGGGTACGCTGGTGACGGAGTGGGTATCTGGCGCAAAGCGGGCAAGTGCGGTACATTCGGCTCTATAATTATTCAAAGAGTCATGGACCACGCCCAACCCGAATCACGGATCACTTATGACAGAAACAGAACTGATCACCCTGAGTATTCCGGCTGACGCGGACTATTTCCCCTGCGTCAAATTCTCGGCAAGGGAATGCGCCACGCGCCTGGGCTTCCCGCCAAGGGACTGCGACCGCATCTGCCTGGCCCTGGAAGAGGCCATGCTCGACGCCATCAGGTTCGGCTACGGCGGCGAGCATGACAGGCTGCACATCTCCCTGGCCCGCGCCAGCATGGGGCTGAAGATGCTGCTCAAGTCGCGAGGCCTGGCCCTGGAGCGCGAGAACCTGCCCAAATACAACCCCTCCTTTGCCCAGCAGGGGCAGGACCTCACCGGGCTGAGCTTTCACCTCATCCAGAAGATGGTGGACACCGTGTCCCTGACGGTCCAGGACGACGGGCAGATCGAGCTGTCCATGCTCAAGCGGCTGCACGTCCAACGGATTAAGGACGAGGCAGAGACCGATACGCCAAGGGACGGCACACCCCGCGCCGAACATGCGATCGAGCAATACTCCCTGCGCCTGGCCACGCCCGGGGACGCCGACGCCATCTCGCGGCTTGCCCTGCGCGCGCACGGCACGGTCCTGTTCAGCGAGCAGATCTACTATCCGGAACGGGTGCGGGAAATGATCGCCACGGGCGAGATGGTTTCGGCCGTGGCCGTGACGCAATCCGGGGTCATGGGCCACGGCGGGCTGGTGGTCCAGGATTCCGACGGCTGTATCGAAGAATTGACTTACGCGGTTGTGGACTCCCGCGTCAGGGGCCAGGGCTGCGCCACGGACATGGCCCGGTTCCTGATCGATGGGGCCAGGGAGCGCGGCGTGTACGCCCTGCAATGCTTTGCCGTGACCAGCCACGTCCATTCGCAGCGGGCCATCGAGCACCTGGACTTCAGGGAATGCGCCCTGCTGCTGGGAACCAGTTCACCTGCCCGGCACTGGGATCACGACGATGGCGAGCGGCCCAACCGCATCGGCAACCTGTTGTATACCAAGTTCCTGCAGCCGACAGAGCCCATGCGTTTGCATGTCCCTGCAAGACATCGGGAGATGATCGGAAAATTATTCGCCCTCAGGAGCGGGCCGGTCAGCTTTGTGGACACGCAGGTCGATGCTTTGCCCACGGAAAAGACGCAGCTCACCACCCACGCCGATTTCAAGGAGGGCTGGGCGCTGATCACCATCAAGACCTATGGCGCGGACGCCGTGGCCCAGGTGCAGTCGCAGCTGGCCAATGCCGTGTCCGGCAACCTGCCCGTGGTCCAGCTAATGCTGCCGCTCAGCGACCCCTGCACAGCGACCCTGTGCGAACGCTTCGAGGCCCTAGGCTTTTTCTTCGCGGGCGTGGGCACCGGCCCGGACCGCGGCGAAAACCTGATCCTGCAATACCTGAACGGCATCGAGCCGGGCTTTGACTCCGTGTATGTACACTCGGACATCGCCAAGGAGTTGGTGGAGTATGTGAGGGGCTGTGAGGCGAAGAGGGGGTGAGGGGGAAGGTAATCCAGATAGTTAAGTTAAAGACTTAACTCCATTCCTTCTCACTTAAAAAACGATCTAGATATTGGAAGCTGTCCTGGACCGGCCATTTTTCCTTCAGCAGCCTTAGCAAAAACAGACGCCCAGCGATCAATAAAATCAGCCTGGCCCTCTAAATCAATCGCAATAGGCCCCCAAGCGAGTTGCCATGAATGCATCACATTTGACAATGCAAGATCAACGTCGCTGATTTTACCTAGCTCTGCGGCAAAAGGTTCAAAAATGGTTTTGTGCAAACTCAATGTCATAAAGCTAACTTCATACCAACGATATTCACTATCCCCCTTATTTGCGTATAATAAATTTGCCCCAAAAACGTAATGAGGACTAGTTTGAGATACAATTATCGTCGCAAATGACAAAAGGTCCCATTTGCAAAATTTAAAAGGATTTTTATTGAAATGTGCATCTACGTTAAAAATAAAATCAAGCTTCCCGTTACCAAGAAGCACTGCACCTCGCGCGCTATTTTGAATAGCTGGTGGAGCAAATTGCAATATAGTTTTACACAAATTATCAGCAATTTCTTCTAGAATAACAAACGACTCTTTTTGGGCTGCTATTCTTTGATGAAGCTCACTCTGTTTATGCTGTTTCAAAGATTCTTGCTCAAGCTCAAGACGTACAACTTTTTCGCTCGCTTTTGCCAGAGCATCCTGACTGCCAAGCGGCATTGAAGAATTAGCCAGACATTGCTGCAACACTTCTCTGCACCGAAGTAATGATGGCCTTACAGATGGCACCTTTCTAAGCATCATGGCTATTATTGAATTAGTCATGGGACTTATTGATTCAATTCTTTTTGGATTCCACCCTAGATGTTGCTCTTTGTAGTCCTCACTTCCTGGGCCAGGGAAAAGAGGCTCCCCCGTTGATATTGCACATGCAATACACCCCATGGCATATATGTCAGTTTTATCTGTTGAATGCTCAAACGCCCATTGCTCTGGAGAAGCATACGCAGGAGTCATACAGTTTTTCAACGTTTGAAATGATGTTGATTCCTCAACAAACCGTGCTATCCCAAAGTCAGCAATTTTCCATTTTCCACCGTGGAATAATATATTTTCAGGCTTCAAATCGCGATGAACAATACCATCAACTTCCAACAACCCGTTAGATATTTGAATAAGAATACCTATAACTTCGGGCTCAGACAAAGGGCCTTTCCTATGTACATATTCCGCTAGATTTTCCTCTGCCCTATCCATTACAATGAAGTAGTCATTTGATTCAGCATCAAGTCCAGAATCATATACAGCTAAGACATTTTCATATTTTTTGTGATGTAGTTCTTGAGCTATTCTCAATTCCCTATGTGCAGCCTCTCGCGCACTCAGTTTGAGCTTTTTCACAGCAACAGCATTCCCCTCCATGGAGATGCCTTCGTATACGTTCCCAAATCCTCCTCCAATCCCAAGAGGCCTGTCGAGATAGTAACTCCATTGCTGATTATTCAAATATATTTCAGGCATGTCACATCCTCCAAATATGGTAGAGAGACGTCTTCTCTTACAATATTTTTTTACTTACCAGAAATAAATTCTATAAAGGCACAAATGAAAGCGAAGTGGATAAAAAATTGAAAATTGATGGATGTTCCGGAAAATAAATCTTCTTCACCCTACCCGGCTACTCAAACAATTACAGCAGCTCCGGGTGCAGCAGCAGCTTGAACTTGTAGAGGTCGTCGTCGTAGTTCTTCTTGACCTCAAAGCCCAATCTCTCGGCCAGGATGGACATGCCCTTGTTCTCCAGCAGGGCCTCACCGATCATGTACTTGGTCTTGCGGGTCTTGGCGTAGCGGACAAGCTTTTCCATCAGGATGCCGCCCAGGCCCCGACGCTTGTAGTCCGAGCGGACCACGATGGCGAACTCGATGTCCGAGTTGTCGGGCTTGGTCATGCCACGCACAACGCCCAGGGTCTCGTATTCCCCGGACCCGTCTTCTTTTTCGGCAGTGGCGATGAAGGCCATCTCGCGGTCGTAGTCGATCTGCGTCAGGCGGATCATCTCCGAGCGCGGCAGCTCGCGGATCAGCCCGAAGAAGCGGTAGCGGATGTCCTCCACGGACAATTTGGAGATGAAGTCCCAGTGCGCGGGCTCGTCCTCGGGCCGGATGGGCCGCAAGGTCACCCTGCGCTTGTCTTTTAAGACCACGCACTCCTCCAGTTCACGCGGATAGGGCCGGATGGCCAGACGCGCGCCCGGGTCGCCCCCCTTATACGGGGCCACGTGGATCGCGGCATCCAGGGCCAGCAAGCCCTGGCCGTCCACAAACAGGGGGTTGATCTCCAGGAACTGGATCTCGGGGATGTCCACGATGAGCTGCGAGACCTTGACCAGGGTCAGGCACAGGGCGTTGATGTCCGCCGGGGGGCTGCCCAGGCCACCGTGCAACAGGCGCGAGATGGCCGTGCGCGAGATCAGCTCGTTGGCCAGACTCATGTTCAGCGGCGGCAGGGACACGGCGTTGTCGCCGATGATCTCGGTCTCCGCCCCGCCCTGACCGAAATGGATATACGGCCCGAAGACCGGATCGATGCTGACCTTGATGAACAGCTCGCGCGCCTGCGGCCTGCGGCCCATGCGCTGCACGATGTAGCCGGCCACCTGGCTCTCGGGGTGCGCGATCTTCACGCGCTCGGACACGGCAACGGCGGCCTCGGCCACGGCCTCGGGGGTCTCCAGGTCCAGGACCACGCCGCCCGCCAGGGTCTTGCAAAAATTGTCCGAGGACAGGACCTTGAGCGCCACGGGATAGCCCATCTCGTTGGCGGCGTTCATGGCGGCCTCGGCGTTGCCGGAGAGCCGCGTCTCCACCACCGGGATGTCATAGGAATCTAGAACGTCCATGGCCTCGGGCACGGTGAGTTCCGTGCGCCCCGACTCCAGGGCGTTCTGAACGACCATGCGCGCGGTGGTGGTGTCGGGCATGAATTCCGAGGGCAGGGAGGCCGGGGTCTCCAACAGCATTTCCTGGTTGCGGCGGTAGTAGACCAGGTTCAGGAAAGCCCGCACGGCCTTGTCAGGGGTCCAATAGGTGGAGATGCCCGCCTCGGACAGGATGTCGCGGGCCAGTTGCGCGTTTTCGCCGCCCATCCAGCTGGTAAGCACCGTGCGCTTGGCGCGTTGCGAGGCCTTGGCCACGGCGTGGGCCACCTCCTGGCCATTCACCAGGGGTGAAGGCACATGCAGCACCAACACCGCGTCCACACCCTTGGCCCCCAGTAGGATCTTCAGGGCCTGGGCGTACCGTTCGGGCGGGGCGTGGGCCGTGATGTTCACGGGGTTCTCGGCGTCCAGGAAATGCTTGATATCCCCGCCGGGCTCCACTTGCAGCAGCTCCAGCAGCTTGCTGCGGGTCTCCTCCTCCAGCATGGCCATCTGGCCGCCGCCCTCCAGGACCATGTCCTGCACCAGGATGCCCGGGCTCTTGCCGTTGGCCAGGATGGCTAGGCGCTCGCCCTTCATGGGCTTGGTGCGCACGATGGTCTCCATGCTGTCGAACAGGGAGTCGATATCCGGCACGCGCAGCATGCCCGAGCGGCGGAAGGCCGCGTCATAGACCGCATCCAGCCCCTGGACACCACCCCGGTAGCGGGCGATGAGCCGCGAGGACTCCAGGGTCCGCCCGGCCTTGATCACGATCAGCGGCTTGTTGCGCGCCGTGGCCCGGGCCGCGGACAGGAACACCCGGGCGTTGTGGATTTCCTCCACATACAGCAGCACCGCGCGGGTGCCGGTGTCCGAGTTCAGAAAATCAAGCAGCTCCCCAAACCCGAAGTCCAGCTTCTTGCCCAGCGAAATGAAGTGCGAGAACCCCAAGCCCCGATTCTTGGCCCAGTCCAGGACCGTGGTGAACAGGGAATCGGACTCGGTGATGAAGGCCACCTTGCCGCCCTTGATGTCCGTGTGTCCGAGGCTGGCGTTGATGCCCACGGACGGAGACAGGAAGCCGATGGACTCCGGGCCCAGAAAGCGCAGGTCCGTCTGCCGGGCCGCGCCCAAGATGGCGTTTTCCAGCATGGTTCGCACGTCCGGCGGCAGGTTCGAAAACCCATTGCCCACGATCACCGCCCCGGCCACACCGCGCCGTCCGAGCTGCAGCACGTAGTCGGGCACGGTCCCGGGCTCCGAGCAGATGATGGCCAGGTCAGGGGTCAGGGGCAGGGTGTCGATTTCGCGGTACACGGGCAGGCCGAAGACCTGGGTCAGGGTCTCGTGCACGGGAATGATGGGGCCGATGAACTTGCTGGACAGCAGATTCTTCATGACCACGGCCCCGGGGTGCCCAGGTTCTTCCGTCGCACCGATCACGACCACGGAGGTGGGCTTGAACATCGTGGAAAAATTTGTGAGATTCATTCGGGCGTCGGCCTCGTCGGGTCTCGGGTTGGTCCCAAGGCCTCGTTATCACTGTTCCGGCATCGCTCGGGCGGTTCACAAACCGACTTTGGCCGTTCGCCACACGCGTCAGGAAGCGCATCCAAGCATGCATCCGTTCATACCACCATTTCATGCCGTTTACCAAAAAATTATACCCGTCGATTTTGAAACGCCCTATAAAAAGTGTAATCTTTTGAAGTAACAACGGCCCCCCACCGGAGTCGGAGGCCACCCGGGCCCGCGCCGCCTGCCCAGCACAGGGACGCGGCGCACTTATTCAACAATGCCAATATTTTAAACAATAATTAAAGGGAGAACCGAATGAGCAAGCAGACCAATATTCAAAGCATGATGCATGAGATCCGCCTCTTCGAGCCGCCCACCAAAGGCCAGGACACGGCCTGGGTTAAGAGCAACGCTGAATACGAGGCCCTGTACAAAGAATCCATGGATGATCCCGACGGCTTCTGGCTGAAACGCTCCAAGGAATTGGTGACCTGGTTCAAAGAGCCCACCAAGGGTTCGACCTCGGACATGAAAAAGCCCGAGATCAAGTGGTTCGAGGACGGCACCCTGAACGTCTCCTACAACTGTCTGGACCGCCACCTGACCAATGGCCGCCGCAACAAGGCCGCCATCATCTGGCAGGGCGAGCCCGACGAAGACGTGCGCGTCCTGACCTACCAGATGCTGTACGACGAGGTGAACAAGTTCGCCGCCGTGCTCAAGAAGAAGGGCGTTGGCCGCGGCGACCGCGTGGCCCTGTACCTGCCCATGGTTCCCGAGCTGGCCATCGCCATGCTGGCCTGCACCCGCATCGGGGCCATCCACTCCATCGTCTTCGCCGGGTTCTCGGCCATGAGCCTGCAGAACCGCATCCAGGACAGCGAGGCCAAGGTCCTGGTCACTGCCGACGCCGTGCTGCGCGCCGGGCGGACCATCCCCCTGAAGCCCAACGCCGACGAGGCCCTCAAGAACTGCCCCTCCGTGACCAGCTGCATCACCGTCAAACGCGCCGGAATCGAAGTGCCCATGCAGAGCGGCCGCGACTCCTGGTGGTGCGAAGAGATGGCCGCCGACGGCCTGGGGCTGGTCAAGCCCGAAGAGATGAACGCCGAGGACATCCTGTTCATCCTCTACACCTCCGGCTCCACGGGCATGCCCAAGGGCGTGGTGCACACCACCGGCGGCTACCTGACCTACGTGGCCAGTACCATGCAGTACGTGTTCGATCTGCAGGACAACGACGTTTACTGGTGTACCGCCGACATCGGCTGGGTCACCGGCCACAGCTACATCGTCTACGGCCCGCTGAACAACGGCGGCACCACCCTGATGTTCGAGGGCGTGCCCAACTACCCGGCGCCGGACCGCTTCTGGCAGGTCGTGGAAAAATTCAAGGTCAACACCTTCTACACCGCCCCCACCGTCATCCGCGCGCTGATGCGCGAGGGCGTGGACTGGACCAACAAGCGCGACACGAGCTCCCTGCGCATCCTGGGTTCCGTGGGCGAGCCCATCAACCCCGAGGCCTGGATGTGGTACCACGAGCACATCGGCGCCAGCGCGCTGCCCATCGTGGACACCTGGTGGCAGACCGAGACCGGCGGCATCATGATGTCGCCCATGCCCTACGCCACCACTTTGAAGCCCGGGTCCTGCACCCGTCCGCTGCCCGGCATCGACGCCGCCATCGTGGACTCCGAGGGCAAGGAAGTCGGTGCCAACGAGGGCGGCAACCTCGTGATCCGCAAGCCCTGGCCCGGCATGCTGCGCGGCGTGTACCGCAACCCCGACCGCTACAAGTCCACCTACTTCGAACGCTTCGACGGCATCTACGAGTCCGGCGACGGCGCCCGGCGTGACGAGGATGGCTACTTCTGGGTCATGGGCCGCCTGGACGACGTGATCAACGTCTCCGGCCACCGCATGGGCACCGCCGAGATCGAATCCGCTCTGGTCTCGCATCCCGCCGTGGCCGAGGCCGCGGTCGTGGGCATGCCCCACGACATCAAGGGTGAGTCCATCTACGCCTATGTCACCCTGTCCGCAGGGCTTGAGGAGTCCGCGGAGCTGGTTGCCCAGCTGCGGGCCCATGTGCGCAAGGAGATCGGCCCCATCGCCTCCCCCGAGGCCATCCAGTTCGCCGACGGCCTGCCCAAGACCCGCTCGGGCAAGATCATGCGCCGCGTGCTGCGCAAGATCGCCGCAGGCGTGTTCGACGAGTTCGGCGACACCTCGACCCTGGCCGACCCGGCCGTGATCGACGTGCTCATCGACGGCTACCACGAAATCATGGGCAAATAACTCCTGCCCCTGGCACACCGACCAAACGAAGAGGCCGGAAGCAATCGCTTCCGGCCTCTTCACTTCTGTCTGCACTCGAAAAAATTTTTGGGTCCCCAAAAAAAGGACCCAGGAAAACGGGTCCTTGAAAGCAGGCCAAAAACCGGCCCAAGAACTGAGACATGAAACCTTGCCCGGCTTGCCCCTACTGCGCGGCCAGGGCCTTCAAAAAGGGTTCCGGATGCGGCTCGAAGCGCAACAGGTCACGCTCCACAAGCTCCTCCACCAGCAGCTCCGGGTGCAGCGCATCGAGCAGTCGTTCCAACTCCTGCGGGGAATCCGGGGAGAGCTTGTCGCGGTGCACCGTCACTCCCCGGCCAAAGCGCTCGGCAATCCGCTCGCTGAAGGTCGTGGCCATCACAAAGGAGTCCCCCACGATGGCCACGCTGCCCGTGCGCCCGGGCGTGGCGAAGACCCGCGCCGGATAAGGGCCCCAATCGCGCCCCAGGTAACCGGCATCCAGGGTTGCCACCGGGACCGGCCCCAGGGGGCTGAGCAGTTCAACGTCCTCGGTCAGCACGTATTGCAGCCCCAGCATCTTGGCCAGATCAAGGCCGATGCCCGACACGGGCCTGCGCACAAAGTCCTCGAGCTGCGGGGCCGACACCCCAGGCAGCTGAGCCCGCTGCAACACGGCCCGCGCCGCCAGCACGGCCCCGATATCGTTCCAGTGGGTGTCCGTCTTGTGGTAGACCTGCCGCCCTGCGGCCTGGGCCAGCAGCAGGGTTTTGAGATCGACCCAGGGAAGCCCTTCGAGGCCCGCCAGGGATTGATTCAACTGATCCAGGGCAGACGTCGCCGCCGGGGCAAGGTCCTCGGGGATAAATGCGGGATAGACGGAAGGCTTGCTCGGGGCCACGACAAAGACATAGCGCACCCCGCGCCGGGCCAGCCATTGCTGCTTGGCCTCAAGCAGGGTCTGCCAGGCCTCCAGACGCTGGGGGCTCAAGGGGGCCTGGGCGCGGGCGTAGGACACGGACTGCCCCATGAACAGCCAGCCGTCGTCCCCGGACACGACCCAGCGCGAGGGCTTGGGGGCCAACACGCGCAGCTGGATCAGATTAAAGAGGCTGCTCAGCTCGCGCCGGAACCCGAAATGATCGCCGATGAAGCTCTCCATCTTGGCGGGCAGGGCCACAAGGTCCTCCAGCTGCGACGGCAGGCCCGGCAACGGGGCCAGATCGCGCTTCTCCTCCAGGGAGACCGTGGCGTTCCAGTTCAGCACCAGCCCCCCGAAGGGCAGGAACAGGGACGCCAGAAACAGGCCCACCAGGAAGCGCTGCGTCAGTGCTGAGTGAACGTTGCTTTTCATGCCTAGAACCTGAAGTAGATGAAAGGATTGTACGTTGCCGAGGCCACATGCAGCAGGGACAGGAACAGGACCCCCATCAGGGCCAGGGTCTGGATTGTCTCGGTCCCCCAGAGGGGCGGGGTGTGCAGCAGCACCGGGCAGCGCCGCCCAAGCCTCTCGCGCAGCCAGGCCAGTCCCGGGGCCCAGGGCACGGCCAGCGCAATCCCGGCCACGAGCATCAGCTTCTTCTCCAGGGGCAGATAGGTGCCCGCGGCCATGGTCTTGGCGGTCACGCCACCCAGCCCGGTCATGGTCCACAGGTAATCCAGGGCCTCGGGCAGGGTCTCGACCCGGAAGAAGACCCAGGCCACCAGCACCACCCCAAGCACGTACAGATGACGCACGGGCCTCCAGCAGCGCTCCAGCCAGAGGCCGAAGCGTGTCCGCTCCAGGGCCAGGAACAGGCCGTGCAGGGCCCCCCAAAGCACGAAGTTCCAGCTGGCGCCGTGCCACAGCCCGCAGAGCAGGAACACGATCCACAGATTGAGCATCACCCGCCAGGGGGCCACCCGGCTGCCGCCCAGGGGGATATACAGATAATCCCGGAACCAGGTGGACAGGGAGATGTGCCAGCGTTGCCAGAACCCGCGCATGGAGGTCGCCACGTAGGGGAAGTTGAAATTCTCCAGGAAATGGAAGCCGAACATGCGCCCCAGGCCGATGGCCATGTCGGAATAGCCCGAAAAATCGAAATAGATCTGCAAGGCGTAGCAGCTGATGCCCAGCCAGGCCACCGGGGCCGACAAGTCTCCCGGGGCCACGGCCATGATCTGGTCGGCCACCTCGCCTAGGGTATTGGCCAGCAGCATCTTCTTGCCCAGGCCGATGATGAAGCGGCGCACCCCTTCGGCAAAGCCGTCCAGGGTCACGTGCCGCTGGCGCAATTGCGCCGCCACGTCGTGGTAGCGCACGATGGGCCCGGCGATGAGTTGCGGGAACAGGCTGATGTACAGGGCCAGATTCACGGGGTTGCGCTGAACCTCGGCCTCGCCCCGGTAGAGGTCGATGACGTAGGACATGGCCTGGAAGGTGAAGAAGGAGATGCCGATGGGCAGGTGCAGTTGCAATGCGGGCAGGGCTTCCAGCCCGCCCAGGGTCAGCGCGGCGCTCAGGTTCTCGACCACGAAGCCGCCGTACTTGAACCAGCCAAGCAGCCCCAGGTTGAAGGCCACGGCAGCCCCCAGCACCAGACGCCTGCCCCGGGGCGACCCGGCCCGCGCCAGCAGCAGCCCGGAGCCGTAGTTGACGCCGATGGAGGCCAGCATCACCAGGACGTAGAAGACCTCGCCCCAGGCGTAGAAGACCAGGCTCGCCAGCAGCAAAAACAGGTTCTTCAGCCGCCCGGGCAGCAGAAAATAGCCCAGCAGCACGAGCGGCAGGAAGAAGAAGAGGAAGGCCGAGGAGGAAAAGACCATTGCTGAGCTTCCGGCAGTTGATTATTTGGCCCCCGCGGTGGGCAACCGTCACCCGCTGGCGATGGTCGCGGCCCTGCACCGGGGGTGGGCGAAGATAGCAAAGCCCGGGCTGGACCACAATCCTGGGTTGGAGGCCTGCGGCGGGCTCAAAGGGGCTAAGGTCGAATTACGTAGGAACCGCCAAAGCCTATCTCGAATCCCATTGATAACCCTATACAGTTGACTTACTTTCAGATGTGACAAACACTCGAATCTGATGTTCGAATGAAATATTGAGCTAGAGTGACAAATAACCATAATATCATAATGGGATTTATATGATGAATTTAGTCAAACTGGCGTGGTGCTTGTTCATATTATTAGCGTGTCTCAGCTGTGTGCCTAAAAACACCTCGCAACCTATGAATATCGAAGACTCTGTGTCTGTTCAACAGAATCTCGATTTGAAGGTATACACGTTAGAGCTTATTTCGGCGCCGAAGACTGTCCGTTTTTTCGGAGATGGATGTAAGCTTCTTGCTGGTAGTCCTACCCATGTGAGCATTCTTGATTTCAACGAATCCAGAAGTGTCGAGTTTCCAAGAGACAACACGGCGTATGACTTCTCTGCAAAGTCGAATACGCTTGCATTAGGACAATCGGGCGGATTTCTTCTAATTTACGACACAGCAACCGGCAAACTACGAGAATCACTCAAGGGAGGAGCTACCCCACAGAAGATTGAGATGTCTCTAGAAGGTGATCCTAAATCCGTGAAAAAGTTGCATTGAATATACAGTTTTGAAACATTTTGTGGTTGAAATAAATCAATGATACCGGTATATTGGACTTGCTTTTCCTGAATGAGTTTTTGCACCCATTGGGTGCGACAGGAGGTTGCAATG
>JAHIUW010000039.1 GCA_018816865.1 Pseudomonadota bacterium | reverse complement strand
GATGGCGGGATTGTGCCTTGGTTTGACAAAATTAGGTGCTGTGTAATGATTTTGTTGAGAATAAATTGTTTGAATATTCAGTAATGACGGGTTGTTGTCGGCCTTAGTCAGTCATACAGTTTGATAAGTAGGTGTACAGAATCTTTTTAAATACTCTTAGTTTCATTTGTTGGACAACCCCGGATGCATGTTTGCTTCCGGGGTTTTTTCATGCCGTGCCGGAGTTCCTTGGCTTGCTGATGTCGAGTTCTTGGAGCTTGATCAATGGCTGGAATGGAAGAAGGGGCGATCCTGGGGCTGATCCCTGAATTGCCATTTGAGAGCCGAACTGTAAGCAGGCGTCCAGAAAACAGCTCTGCCACTTTGGCAGAGAGTTGCGGACTTAAAGGAGCGGGTGGGCAGCAGTTACGGTAGAATAAAAACGCCGACTTCCCTTGGGATGTCGGCGATAATCGTTTGGGTTTCAGCCTCAAGGAATTTCCCGTTGCCTTGGCGAATTCTGGGGCAAAGTGGTGAATGCAAATTGTTTTTGGGGATCCATGTTGCTTGAAATGGGGGCGGAGTCCAAACATGCGTTAAATTGCGCGCGCCATGTGGGGCGTACGACCCCAAGAGGCAGATGGGCACGAGTCGTTTGGCGCGCTACAGGGTGCTGCGATCTTGACGGAGGCTTTCTTCAATCTCCTGCTCGGTTTTGCAGGTCAGGCAGAGGGTGGTCACGGGGCGGGCCATGAGCCGTGCAGGGGTGATGTGCTCGCCACAGTCCTCGCAGATGCCGTACTCGCCGTTTTCCATGCGTTTGAGGGCTTGTCTGATCTTGCGGATCATCTTGTGCTCCCGGTCACGCAGGCGGAAGACGATGGAGTTCAACTCCTCCGAGGATGCCCGGTCGGCCGGGTCGGCGAATTGCTCCGAGTTGGAGGTGGCTTGCCTGACCGTGTCCCGTCCCTTGTCGTAGATATCCGCCAGTACGCGTTCCAATTCACTGCGGATATGTGCCATTTCCTCGAGGGTAACCTGTCGGCTGGTTGTCCCCTTGGGGGCCTTGGAAGACCCCATTTGCTCAATAGTAATCATCTTCTTCATCCCAGTCTTCAATTTCAGGAGCATCCATGACTTCGAAGGCATGTACTTTGAGGCGGTAGGAGTCCTCTTTGCGGCTGACTGTGCCGCGGGTCTCGACGTATTCGTCGACATGCTCGAGGAGTTCGGCACCCGGCCCGGAGTGCTCGATGGCAAATTCCCGGCTGTCGTCGGTGACGAGTTCGACCCCGATGACCTCTCCATCCTCGTCCCAGTCGCAGGGGGCGACATACCCTTCCAAGGTGATCATTCCGGATCTGGTTTTCTTCATTGCAAACCTCAAAAGATAGTTGGGTCGGCTCTTCAAAGGGAGTGATGGACTTGAGTTAACGCAGCCTGAGCGCGGGCAGCGTTTTCTCCGTAAGTTGCGGCATGCGGCCCCTTGACTTGCGGCAGAGAGCAAAGGTTGTGCCATGCTGTAACTATCTGAAATAACTCCAATAGTTTGATTTGAGGCCCGACTCGACAAGAAGGCCTGGTTCCGATGTTGGGGGAGAGGGCAGGGCCCACTCTAATTTACGGGATACATATACAGCGGTTTGAAATTAATGGTCAAGTATTATGCCGCATTGCGGGTATGTGAAGAAGGGTTTGTGTTTTGATCAGGGATGACCGGTCTGGGCCAGGACCGGAACATAGGGTTCCTGTTCGGGGCGAGTGATGGTCAAGCGTGCCAGCAGCCTTCTTGATCTGAAACGGGCAAGAGGCCTGTCCACGAGAAAAAAAAGCAGCAGGGAGGCTGCCAGCGTACCGACGAGAACCCATGGGGCGGGCAGGTTCCCGAACCAGTTCCTGAAGATTGTGATGACCAAAAATTGCGAGATGTAGAAAGGATAGGAGAGGTCGCCGAGCAGGCGGTCCCAGCGGTTGTTGCGCAAGGTTTCGAAGATGAAGGGTGCGGTCAGTGCCAGGAGCAGGGCTGCCAGGGGGAATCGCCATTGGTCGGCCAGAGACTGGTAGAGTCCCAGGTTTACCAGCAGCAGCGGCAGACTGACCCAGGCAAGGAGGCGCGGAGCTCGGCGTACCAGGGGAATCAGTCGATAGGAAAGGATGCCCAGCAGGAAGAGATGGAGTTGTGGGGCCAGGGTGTGATGAGCGATATTTTCCCCATCAGCAAGCCACAGCGGCAGCGCTTGATGCAGGACGAGGCTGCCGAGCAGGATCGCCAGGAGCGTTCTGGAAGGGCGGAGGACCAGGAACGGGGCCAGGAGGTAAAAACCCATTTCCACGGCCAGGGACCAGGCCTGGGGAACCAGCAACAACCAGAACCCGAGGATTGAGCAATCCTGACAAGGAGAGGCGGTGAGATTGAACTCCGGGGTCAGATCGGCCAGGAAGAACAGGTTCTGTCCAATGATCAGCGCGTTGCCAAGTGCGGCAGCCAGCAACACCCGGGGGGATTCCTGTCCTAAGCCGGCAAGGTCTTCCAGCGCCAGGAACGGGTGTGCATCCGCAGCCAGCAGGACGATCAGAGAAAGGGCCGCGACCACGAGGTAGGACGGTAAGAGGCGCAGCAGGCGGTTGCTGTAGAACAGGGCCTTGCGGTGGATGCCGTAGCGTTGGTCGAGCACCAGAGCCATGTAGAATCCGGAGATGATGAAAAACAGCCGGACGGAGACGCCTCCTGGCAGTAGCTCCCTGCCAAGCAGGGGCTCGTGGTGCGTGAGCACGGCGAAGGCGAGAAACAAGCGGATGAGCCCCACAGAGACCTCCATGCCGCGACAGCGGCCAGAGGTGTAGAGCAAGTCTTGATCCAGATTATAACTAGCTGAAAAGATGGGGGATCATATTTGCGGGCTGAACGGGAGCGGAATTCGGCGTTCCGCTAGAGCCCCTCGATCTGCTATTTGAAGTCTTCTTTGTGCAGTCCGTGACGGGTCATGAGCTTGTGCAGCTGGCGGGAGCTGATGCCTGCCTGGACCGCCGATTTATTGATCCTGCCGCGGTTGCTGGTCAGCAATTCTTTCAGGTAGTGCCGCTCGGCGTTTTCCTTGGCGCGTTCGCGGAAGTCGGCCAGGGTCAGGTCCAGGTCAAGGGGCATGGTGGAACTGGGCGACTGCTTCTCGAACAGTTCGGCCGGAAAACTCTCCGGCGTCAGGATTCGGGATGTCTCCAGGATAAAAGCCCGTTCCACGAGGTTTTCGAGCTCGCGCACGTTGCCTGGCCAGGGATAACGCTCAAAGGCTTTGAGGACGAGGGGATGCACGCCCAGGATGTCCTTCATCTGAAGTCTTGAGAGTCGCTTCAGGAAGTTTTCCGTCAGCAGGGGGATGTCCTCTTGGCGCTCACGCAGGGGCAGAATCTCGACGGGAAAGACATTCAGGCGGTAGAACAGATCCTGCCTGAACTCCCCGCGGGCGCACATACCCTGAAGATCGATGTTGGTGGCGGCCACGATACGAGCGTCCAAGGGGATGTCCGAGTCCCCTCCAACCCGCTGGAAGATTTTGTCCTGCAAGACCTGCAGCAGCTTGATCTGGGCCGACGGGGAAATCGTACCCACTTCATCCAGAAAAATGGTGCCGCCCGCAGCGATCTCGAAGCGCCCGAGCTTGCGTTTGACCGCTCCGGTGAAAGAGCCCTTTTCATGGCCGAAGAGCTCGCTTTCGACCAGCGTGTCCGGGATGGCCCCGCAATGGATGCTGACGAACGGTCCGTTCTTGCGGTTGCTCAGGGTGTGGATCAGTCGGGCGATGACTCCTTTTCCGGTGCCGGTCTCTCCGCTGAGCAGCACGGTGGAGATGGTCGGCGATACCAACTTGGCCTTTTCGAAGACCTTGCGCATCTCCGGGTTGCGGGTGCCGACGACCTCGGAGTGTTCCCCGATGCCACTGGTGGAACGGAAATAGTCCACCTCGGTCTGCAGGCGCTGGCCTTCCAGAACGCTGTCCACGACGTAGCGTGTTTCCGCCGGATCGATGGGATAGGTCAGGTAGTTGTCCGCCCCGTCCCGGACGGCTCTGACGGCGTCGCGGATGCGATCCTGTGCGGAAAGGACCACGACGATGACGTGGGGGTTTGCGGTCCACAGGCGTTGCAGCCCTTCGCGGAAGGAACGCCCGTTGCCGGGGGTTTGGCCCTCGATGAACTGGATGTCGATGAACACCAGGTCATAGATATGCGATACCCTGGCATGATCCAGTTCTCGCTGTGAGGTCACGGCATGTACGGCTGCTTCAGGGCCGAAACAGTCTTTGATGGTTCGGTTGGCGTCCTGATTGGTGGTGGCGGCGAGCACTTGATCCATCGAATCCCCCTGGTTGGTATCGCGCATTCTACTCGCAGCTGTTCCATGACGCAATGTCCATATGTCTCATTGTGTGTTAAGGAACAACAAAGACCTGTCCAGCAGGAACGGAATTGACTGTTCCTGTTCGGTCTCGACAGGCGCAGCGCAATGGCTTGCGGGTGCCGCGCCGGTTCAGCATGGGACAATTGACGGCTGTTTTACGAGTGAAAAACATTAATAGGCTGAAATTAATAACTTTTATCTTCCGATCTTTTTCAGCACAAAAAGTGCTGATTCTGTTGGGTTTTCAGGGTTATAAATTAAATATTACAGTATGTTACGTGTTGGATCGAAGGTTGCTTGCAGGGTTTTGAGATGCGGCGGTGTGCTGCCCAACCTCACAAAGGGAATAACGAGGTGCTCGATGCCGAAGACAGCCGAAAAAACAGTGACCAAGGTGACCGGGATCGTTCTGCCCAATGATTGGGACCAGGACGGAAGCCTGATAGAAATAGTGCTTTATGGGGCCGATGAATCCGAATTCGTCATTACCGGACCCAAGGAGCGCTCCCTGTTCAGCCTCTGTCATCACCGTGTGGAGTGCGAAGGCACACCGGTTCTGGACAATCGTGGACGCAGGCTGTTGGTGGTCGACGAGTGCAGGGTCCTGGGAGACGACGTGGACAGCGGTTATGATTTCAATTGGGATACCGGGTTTGAGGTGGGGCTCTCATTTCCTCGTATGTGGCGGCAGTAAAAGGTGAACATGTTCCCTCAAGGAGATCGTTGATGCGCAAGGCAAGCGTGATGGGCCGCACCTGCGGCGTACTGTTGTTGGGCCTGGCCCTGGCCCTGGCGATGTTCCAGCCGGCGCAGGCCACGGTGGAAGCCTGGGGTGAGGAATATGTGATCCGCGGTCTGGTGTATGAAAGTGATGACGGGATCGTCCTCGCTGGCGAGGACGAGGTGATCTATCGCCTCGAAGGGCTGGACATGGGCCCATACCTGGAGAGCGTTGTGGAAGTGGTGGGCCAGGTGGCTGAAAACGAGTTTGGCGAAGCAGTCATTCTGGTTTCTTCAGTCTCCCTGGACGAAAATGCCGGAGAGTCCCCTCAATCCCCAAACGAGACGGCTCAGTAGCCGGCGGGAGAACGTGACGATGTTTGAACAGCAACAGATGGCGGAAATTGCGGAGAATCCCGACCAGCCTCCTTCCCGACTCCAGACAGGAGGGGAGGGGGTACCGATCAAGTTCCCCATGGCCGGAAGGGCCAACAACGACGCAGTCCAAGAGTATAGAGAGTTGTATCACGCCGGTGTCGGCGACGGGGAATGGAATGACTGGCGGTGGCAGATTCGCCATCGGTTGACCACGGAACAAGATTTTGAGCGCGTAGTGGACCTGTCGCAGGAGGAACGCCAAGCCCTGCGGCTGCAGGCGACGAGATTCCCCGCAGCAGTGACTCCCTACTACGCGGCATTGATCAAGCGGCAGGCGCTCGAAGGCGATATGGCCCTCAGGCACTGTATGATTCCCCGCCTGGGTGAGACCGTGGTTGCACTCAGCGAGTGCAGCGACCCGCTGGGGGAGGAGCATGACAGCCCTGTTCCCGGCATCGTGCATCGCTATCCTGATCGAGTGCTGTTTCTGACAACGGATTATTGCTCGGCCTACTGCCGCTATTGTACTCGGTCGCGGCGCGTGGGCAGGCCGGAGACCAAGAGTCGGCGCGTTGGGGTTTGGGATCGGGCCATCGAGTACGTCCGCGAGCATCCCGAGGTGCGTGACGTCCTGCTGTCCGGGGGAGATCCCCTGACCTTGTCGGACGCTGCCCTGGAGTATCTGCTCTCCCGACTGCGAGCCATCCCCCACGTGGAGATGATCCGGCTGGGGACAAAGACCCCGATGGTGTTGCCCCAGCGGATCACCCCGGCTCTGACCCGGATGCTGAAGAAGTATCATCCGTTGTTCATCAGCATCCACTGCACGCACCCGGCCGAGTTGACCCCCGAGGCGGCGCAGGCCTGCAACCGTCTGGCCGATGCGGGCATCCCCCTGGGGAGCCAGACCGTGCTGCTGGCGGGAGTGAACGACGATGCGCAAACGCTGACCGAGTTGTTCCAGGGGCTGCTCAAAATGCGTGTCAGGCCCTATTACCTGTATCACTGCGATCAGGTGGCGGGCACGTCCCACTTCCGGACATCTCTCAGTCTGGGGTTGGACATCATCCGCAACATCCGTGGCTACACCTCCGGTTACGCGGTGCCGCATTTCGTGGTGGACCTGCCTGGGGGCGGCGGCAAGACCCCGGTCTGTCCGGAATACCTGGTTCGGCGCGACGGCGACAGACTCGTGTTTCGAAATTACGAGGGGCGTGAGTTCTCCATCGAGGATCCCATCAAGGCTCTTGAATGCGACCCGCACGAAACAGGCCGCCAAGGACGACTGCAATGATCATCGGCATCACCTACGACTTGAAGGAGGCCTGGGCCTCCCGCGGATATTCTTGCGAAGAGGTCGCCGAGTTCGACAGCCCCGTGACCGTGCAGGCCATCGAGGATGCCCTGCGTGACATGGGGCACCAGCCCGAGCGCATCGGCGGATTGGACGAACTGATGGCTGCGCTGTGCGCTGGCAAGCGTTGGGACATGGTGTTCAACATTGCCGAGGGCATGTACGGATTCGGGCGTGAGGCGGTGATCCCGGCCCTTTTGGAGTCGCACCGGATTCCCTGCACGTTTTCAGATCCCTTGGTCATGGCGGTGACCCTGCATAAGGCAACCGCCAAACGGGTCGTGCGTGACTGCGGCCTGAACACTGCCCGGTTCGCCGTGGTTGAGACGCCTGCGGACCTGGAGGATGTGAGCCTGGAATACCCGGTGTTCTCCAAACCCGTGGCCGAAGGCACGGGCAAGGGAGTGGGAGTCCACTCCTTCAGCACGACCCCTGCCGAATTGGACAGGGCCTGTCGAGCCCTGTTGGCCGCACATCGTCAGCCGGTGCTGGTGGAGGAGTTCCTCCCCGGTCGGGAGTTCACTGTCGGGATCGTCGGCACCGGGCGCAGCGCACGGGTGGTGGGCGTGATGGAGGTCCTGGTGGACAGTGCCTTTGATGGCGGAAACTACGGTTACGAGAACAAGGCCAACTACGAGGACCGGGTGTCCTACGTCCTGGCTTCGGGCCGTGAGGCCGAGGCCTCGGCTGACCTTGCCTTGCGCTCCTGGCGGGCCTTGGATTGCCGTGACGGCGGGCGTGTTGATATCCGGATGGACGGCCGGGGGCTGCCCGCGTTCATCGAGGTCAATCCGCTGCCGGGGTTGCACCCCGTGGACTCGGATCTGCCGATCCTGTGCGGCCTGGCGGGGATCTCCTACCCCACGCTGATTCAGGACATCGTGCTGAGCGCCATTGAGCGCATGACGGAGCGACCCGGGATTACGATCAGCCCGGAAAAGGCTGTGCAATCCCATATGGAGAGTGTTGCATGAGGGTCGTCATGTTGTACGATGTCCCGGAGGGCAATGCCGGGGCCGATGCCCAGGACGTGTTGCACCAGGTCCGCTGCGTGGCCGACGTGCTCCGTGCCTGCGGGCATGAGGTCCACTCGGTGCGTTTTTCCCTGGATCTGAACGCTGTGGCCTCGACCCTGCGGTGTCTGGCTCCGGACCTGGTGTTCAACCTCGCCGAGGGTGCACAAGGCAAGGGACGGTACATCCATCTTGCCCCCTCCCTCCTGGAGGACCTGGGATTGGCGTTTACGGGCGCCGGGAGTTCGGCCATGGCCCTGTCCTCCAACAAGCTTTTCGCCAAAGTGGTGATGCGGGCGGCGGGTATCCCGACCCCGCCGTGGCGCTCCATGGATGATCTGACGGACACTCGGCGCACCGGGCGCAAGCGTTATCTGATCAAGTCGGTCTGGGAGCATGCCTCGGTGGGGCTGGAGGATGATTGCCTGGTGGAGGTGGACAACAGCGCCGCCCTGGCCGCGCCCTTGCTCCGTCTGCGGCCAAGACTGGGTGGGGAATGCTTTGCAGAGCGCTACGTCGAGGGGCGCGAGTTCAACGTCGCGGCCCTGGACAGCCCCGAAGGGCCGCGGGTGCTTCCCCTGGCGGAGATCCTCTTCGAGGGTCTGCCTGAGGACGCCCTCAAGATCGTGGGCTATCAGGCGAAGTGGGATGAGGGTTCGGCCCAGTATCAGGGAACGGTCCGCAGCTTCGAGTTGAAGGATGCAAAGCTCGCGGAGGCCCTGAAGCGCCAGACTCTGGAATGCTGGAAGGCCTTTGGTTTGTCCGGTTACGCGCGGGTGGATTATCGCGTGGACGAGAGCGGATGCCCGCAGGTCATCGACATCAACGCCAACCCCTGTCTGTCTCCGGATGCGGGGTTCCAGGCGGCCTTGGAACTGGCGGGCATTTCCTTGGCAACGGCCGTGGAACGCATCGTGGAGTCGGCTCTTGCCCGCAACAGCGCCGACGCGCAAGGGCTGGTGGCCTGATCATGACCAGGGAAACGGAACATTCCGGCTGCCGCCTGAGGGATCAGGTGGCTTGGGAAGACGTGGAGACCGTCCGGACGCTTACGGAATCTTCAGGGTTCTTCACTGCGCATGAGGTGGAGATCGCCATGAGCCTGGTGGTCGAGCGCCTGGAGTTTGGGGAAAGCTGCGGGTATTATTTTTTATTTGCCCAGGGGCCCGACTCCTGCCTTGGCTTTGCGTGTTACGGTCCCTATGATGATCGCCCGGATTGGTTCGATCTGTATTGGATTGCCGTGTCGGACGATCATCGTGGACAGGGCGTGGGTCGGCTCCTGTTATCTGAAGTGGTGCGGCGGGTCCGGGCATCGGGTGGTCGACTGCTACGCGCGGAGACCAGCGCCCGGGACCAGTACCGAGCCACCAGGAAGTTTTACGAAAGGAACGGCTTTGTCCTGACGAGGACCGATCGGGATCACTACGCCGTGGGCGATGACCGCTGCATTTACGACAAAAGGCTCTCGGCTCCGTTCGATGTCCGGGAGCCTGATTCAACAGGTTCCGAAGAGGTTATGCAATGACGGTCAAGGCTCATGAATTGAGGGAACTGGTGTGTTTTCGTCTGAACGGGGGCCTGTACGCGGTGGATATCTCCATGGTGCGGGAGATCGTTCGGCTGCAACAAATGACCCGGGTTCCCAAGTCGCCCAGCCATGTGTTGGGCGTCACTAACCTGCGGGGGCATGTGATCCCCGTGGTGGATTTACGGCTGCGTCTCGGGATGGCGCCGCGGGAGCACGGAGCACAGAGCCGCATTCTGGTCGTCGAATTGGGGACTGACTCCGTGGGCTTCGCCGTGGACGAAGTTTCGGGGATCGTCCGGCTGCCCTGGGACGTGATCGATCCCGTGAAGGATCTCGGTGCGCTCAAGGGTTCGGAACTGATGTCCGGGGTTGCCCGCCACGGGGATGAGCTGATCTGTCTGCTCAACCTCTTGGAAAGCGCCGGGGAAAGCAGTTTGCTGGAACCCTTGCCCGTGGTTCCCGAGTGGCAGGAGGTAGCTCCGTCCGTCGATCCGCCCCGTGCCCGGTCCCTGAAGAAAGCCGCTTAGACAGCGGGGAGATGATCATGAAGAAATATAGCAGGATTCTTTGTGCCGTTGATTTTTCCGAGGCCACTCCTCAGGTCGCGGGGCATGCCGCCATGATCGCCGAGGCCATGGACGCCAGGGTGCTGGTGCTTTACGTGGCCCCCAGCCTGAATCGATATGTGGATTTTCAGGTCTCGGCATCCTCGGTCACCGATTTTGTGGAGTCCATCGTCAGTGGAGCCGAACGCAGCATGGAGCAGGTCCTGGATAAGTATTTTGCCGGGCTGGATGTCGAAGGCGGAGTGCTGACCGGCTATCCCTCCGAACTCATCGTCAAGTCGGCCCTGGACGAACAGTGCGATTTGATCGTCATGGGAACGCATGGCCGGCGGGGCGTGGGACGGCTTGTCTTCGGCTCCGTGGCTGAGAAGGTGGTCAAGAATTCGCCGATTCCGGTGCTGACCATCAAGCCCCTTGCGAGTTGATAGCTCGTTACAGACGTACAGCCGCCCCGATGCTTCCAGAAGTGTCGGGGCGTTTTTTTTGGGGGGCAGGGGAGGGTCTGGTTCCGGCGCCTAACGGTGACTCCATGTGTTCATTGCTCGGCGGGAAGGGATAGCTGCCGAGTGAGGTTTCAGGTATTCTCGGTCTTGGATTTTCAATGGATGGGGCACCGGCAGCGGGCGTTGTTCCGGAGGCTGTTTTGGGTCTTCCTTCATTGCCTTCGCGGCACAAGCCGCTTGACGTTGCACGGTGTTGGGCAACTGTATTATTCAGTTCCGTTGTTTCCGTGAGCGATATGCTTGCGTTCAGACAGGGTTTTGTGTTTGCTTTACCAAAGAAGCCGGTGGTGCTGGTTGTGCAGAAGATCGGGTGGCAGGGAAGACGTGCTGGATCATGTCGTTTTGGCTGGCTTTGCGATGCTGCGTGCTGCAAAGCAGCACCTTGGGGACTGTGCTGAAAAACAAAGGGAGATGCCGAGATGATGATCGGGAAGGAACAGAAAGGCTCCAACATGCTGGTTTCGGTGTCGGGCAGGCTGGATGTGGTGACTGCACCTGAATTCCAAAAAGTCTGCGTCGAGCTGGCCGATCAGGGCACCCCGGTTGTTGTGGTCGATTTTGCAGAGCTGGAATATATCAGTTCCGCTGGGCTGAGGAGTGTTCTGTTTTTGGCCAAGAAACTCAAGGCTCAGGGCGGCGAACTCAAATTTTGCGGGCTGAAGGGTATGGTCGAGGATGTGTTCCGGGTTTCCGGTTTTCACTCCATGTTCACCATTGCCCCCACCGCCGGGGATATTCCCGGGATGTAATCGCCGGGGCAAATGCGGCTCGCTGCGACTCGTAGTCCCGGGAGTCACTGAATCGCCGTATCATGTTTTTTCGTCCAGAGGGTGACTCCGCAGTTGCATTGGGGCCACTGCGTGCCTTGGGCCACAGCCCGGGCAGGTTGCTCCACCCACCCGGGCCATTCCTTGCATTGCAGGGCCACTTTTTCTTCCGGCAATCCTCCGCCAGCACTCCTTAGGAAATGCATCCGCTGCCTTCCGGCACCAAACGGGCCGGAACTAGTTGAACTTGTAAGTCAGCGTGGCAAGCACACGGTCCTGATTCTTCCAGAAGCCGTAGTAGGAATCTGTAGGCCCATCGAAGAGTTCCGCGGAAACGTCGGCTGTGAGCTTGCTGGTGATATCCCAGTTCACGCCGAAGCGGTTCAACATCGAATCATTGCTGAGATTGTAGTCCGTCAAATAGTGCAGGCGCAGGTTCTCGGTCAGGTGCAGGGCCGCGCCCGCGATGAGGTCGTTCTTGCCGATGCGTATTTCGCGGGAGCTGATGACGTAGCCCGAGGCATCCTGTTCATTGGTTATCGCCTCGCCCGCGTATTCCAGTCCCATGTCGATGCGATACATCCCCATCTTCTGGGCCAGGGATTCGTTGGTCCAGCGTGTGCCGATGACGTACTGAATGTAATCGTCGTCCTTGCCATCCTCGCAGTAGTTGTAGAGTCCTTCTCCGTGGAATTCCAGCTCCTTCCATGTGGTGGAGAACCCGCCCGCAAGCTGGATGACGATGGGATGCTCCACGATGAACTCCACACCGGGAGTGGCGATGTCCAGGTCCATGCTCAGCACGGGGTACATGCCCGGGCCGCGGTAGGCCGAGACCAGAAGATCCCAGTCGCCCACGGAGGTCCTGGCCTGTGTGAACACGGCCGGATCGTCGGGCTTGTCGTAGCGTAGCGTGATGTCCTCGGATCCGGTGGAGATCCAACTGAACTCCTCAAGCAGGGTCTCGGCCAGCCAGTTGGCGAATTCTGCGTCTTCTCCGTCCATGAGAATGTACTGGAAGAAATACATCATCTCGCGAAATTCTGCGTAGAACTCTTCCCGGGAGGCATAGGCCGAAGCGGCGTAGAAGGCCGCCAACTCACCGTCTGCGGAGGCCCCGCCCAGCCAGCGCGAGGACTCGCTCGGGGTTTTGGGCGGCTGGAACACAGGCAGCATGGCCACCATCCAGGACAGGTCGGGAGTGGAGTCTTCCAGGGCCACCTGCCAGGTGCCGAACTGGTGGGGGTCCAGGGGGTCGTTCAGGTCGAAGGAATTGTAACGGTTGGCCGGGGAATAGAGGGTCGAGATGCTGTTGTCGATGATCCGTTTGCCCATGGTCAGGTCGATCTCATGCACGGGGATGGTCAGGTACAGCTCGTTGATCTCCATGATGTTCCTGCGCCGGTCCTGGTCATACCACAGGCCCACCTCGCTCTTGTAGGTGTCCTCCTGGTTGCCGGTTTCGAGCCAGCCGTTGAAGGCCAGCCGGAAACGCTCGTTTTCGAAACTGGATCCGAAATCGACTTTGATCTCGCCGTATTGGTCCTGCTTGTCCTGGTCAACCGCACCGCCCAGGTCCTTGGCATCGTGAAAGTGGCTGGTGCCCCTCAGGCGTACGGACAGGTCGAGGTTGCGGGCCAATTGGGCTCCGATGGACAGGTCCTGTTCCTCGGAGACCTTGACCTCCTCTTCCTCGATGGCCAGATCCAGTTCGTTGAGCAGTCCCGTGTTGTCAGCGCACGGCGCGAGCTGTGCGGACAACAGAAGTATTGCGCACGACAAGAGCGCCGGAAGAAATCTTTTCATCATGTCTGCTCCGCTGTTTGACCGGCCTTTTGCCGGTACATGAAGTTGGCGATGACCAATTGGTGACCCAGGATGCGCGCCAGATTTTTGTGAACCTTGTCGGAAAGCCGCGGGTGCAGCCACTGCAGTCGTTGGAAATCATCCTTGGAGAATTCCACCAGATGCGTATCGGAGTCGGCCCGGGCCATGAAGGAGCGCGGCCCGGGGTCAAGCATGGTGGTGGGATCGCACACATCGCCGATGCCGAACACGAAATAGGAGACCTCGTTGCCGGTCTCTTCGTCAACGGACAGGCCGCTGACGGTCCCCTTGAGCACCAGGTACATGCTGTCCCCGTCGTCCCATTCCTCAAAGATCGTTTTCCCGGCCTTCACCTCCAGGATGCGGCCCATGAGGATGATACGTTTGATCTGCCAGATCCGCAGTTCGCGGAAGAACTCGGACTGCTCGATGATCTTGGGATCCACGTGCAGCGAGAGCATGTCCCAGAGGGTGAGCAGCTTGGTGGTGGCCATGAGCGGCCCGGTGAGCAGCAGGTCGCCCACCAGCGCGGTCACCATGACCAGCGCCGAGAGCAGTCCGAACTGGATGATGGTGATGAACTGGGAGAAGGCCAGCACTCCGAAACCCAGAGCCAGGGCCAGGGATGTGGAGATGACCGGGCGTAACTCGGCGTGGATGCAGACCTCCATGGCCTGTTCCTGGTCCTTTAAGCGCAGCATCTCCTTGTTGTAGCGCACCATGAAGTGCAGCGTGTCGTCCACTGCGATGCCGATGGCGATGGCCGCCACCATGGCCGTGCCGATGTTCAGCGGGATGCCGAACAGGCCCATGGTTCCGAACAGGATCAGCACCGGGAAGATGTTGGGGATGAGCGAGAGGAAGCCAGCTTTGAAGTTGACGAACAGCAGGCTCATGATCAGGAAGATGATCAGCAGGATCAGCCCGATGGATTTGGCCTGGCCTTCGGCGATGGAATCCGCGCCCTTGAGGATCAGGATGCTCTCACCCGTGAAGTAGCGGTTGAAGTGCGGATTGAGGGTCTTGTCCATGAACGCAGTCAGGTCGTCCAGGGCCTGCTGCTGCACCTCGGAGGAACTCAGGCTGTGACGCACCAGGATATTGATCTCGGAAAAGTCATGCTTGACGTAGCGGGCGACGTCGTCGTCGTGGATGAAGAGCAGGTATTGCGACACGAGGTCGGCGCTTGCGGGCACGACGTACTGGGCAGGATCGCCTTGGTGCATCTCTCGGTTGATGTGGCGCATGGTGTCAGCCAGGGAGTAGGAGGCGTCGTAGATGCCCTTGTCGCGGATATAGTCCTGCACTGCGGCGATCTGACGCAGGTTTTCGGGGTTGCGGAATGCGCCCTCGTGCCCTCCGGTGATGCGGATGAAGAAAGTCTGCACACCGGGAAGCTGCTTTGCCATGATATTGATGCGTTGGCGGATGGGCGATGATTCCTTGAACAGGCCCATGATGTCGTTGTCCAGCCGCACGTTTGCGCCCATCAGGCCGATCAGCACAGCCCCGCCCATGATCCCCCAGATCAGGGTCTTGCGGTGAGAGTTGACCAGTCGGGTGATGACCCCGGCCAGAGAATCGAAAAACGAGGGGCCTTGGGGTTGTGTGGCGGAGTCCTTCCGTTGGCCTTCTGCTCTTTTCAGGGGACCGAAGAACCTCAGGTAGACCGGGACCAGCAGAGCCGTAATAAGCGGGTTGACGAACAGCCCGAAGGCTGCGGCCATACCGAACTGGCGCAGGATGGCGATCTTGTTCACCGTGATGGAAGCAAAGCCTAGGAACGTGGTCAGGGCGGTGATCAGGACCACCGTGCCCATCTTGGAGATCATGAACTCAATGGCCAGTTCCCGGGTTCCCTTCACGCTGACGCCTTCGAAGTATTCCGAGATCAGGTGGACGTCTTCGGTGGAGCCGATGACGATGATCAGTGACGGAACGATTACCGTCAGGATGTTCAGGGGGATGCCTACCTGGGCCATGAAGGCGGCGGTCCAGACCACGCTCGTCCCTGCGGTCAACAGGGGCAATACCGCCGCGGTCAGCGAACGGGTCATGAACAGCAGCGTCAGCACCAGCACCAGCGCGGACAGGGGCATCAGTTTGGCCTGGTCCTCAAGCATGACGTTGGCGATGACGGTGCGGAAATAGGGATTGCCGAGTTGGAAGATCCTGGTGAAGCGGTCACGCAGGGGCGTGAGCAGTTTTTCGATGCTTTCAGCCAGCGTGTTGTAATAGTCCGGGTCGTTGGGATCGGGCTGCACAAAGACGTTGATCGAGGTTGCGGTCCCGTCTTTGGACACCAGCTGTCCTGCAATCATTGAGTTGCTTAAGGCCCGTTGGCGGGCCTCGGCCGCCTGCGCCTCGTCTTCGGGAGGCCAGGGCATCAGCGGTCCGGCGCGCAGCGCGCCATCCTCGGCCCTGAAGTCCGAGACCGAATAGACGCTTTCTACTCGCAGCACCCCAGGCAACTCTTCGAGCTGGTAGGCCAGTTCCTCGATGTCCGCCAGCCTAGCCGGGGAGAACAGGGCCTGGTCCTCCAGGTAGATGACGGTCACCTGATCGGTGCCGTAGGTCGCTATGGTCTGTTCGTAGATGCTTCTGACCAGCGGGTCGTCGGTCATCATGCCGTTGCTGGAGGCCTCGATGTGGATATCTAGGGCCATGGGCACGGCCAGAGCCGTGACGCAGACAAGTACGGCAAGTACAATCCAGGAGTGGCGGTGAGCCAGACGCATCAGCCTTTGCATGGGGGCCTCCGTGGCGGGGGTTCACAGCGTTGCATGGTCGCGGGCGCGGTGTCCGTCAGCCAAGAGTGTTATTGCGGTCGCCGCCCGGAGGAGACGAATCCTTCGCTGAAGATTTCGTCATCCAGGTCCACATCCACTTCCAGTCCGGCCAAGCCGACCAGAGTCTTGTGCTGTGCATGCTTGTTGTCGACGAGGGTTTTTTTGGCCGCCCACATCTCGCCCCGGATATTTTCCAGGTCGTGGTTCGTCTGGGTCTTGATCTCGCGGCCACGGCGGTCGAAGAAATCGACCTTGACCGTGAAGATGATGTCCTTGCGGATATGGAAAATTCGCTTGGAGTAGCCGCTGGACTTGCGTTTTTCCTCGGTGGGAATCACCTCGATGACCCAGCAGTCCTGGTCGTCCAGGGTTTCGGAACCCGCCAGGTTCAGGGTGAAGTTGTCCAGGTTGTCGGCTTGCATGTCTTCGTAAGTGAAGTCGGTGCCCATGAAGTAGTCGGTCTTGGCGTTGGAAGTAACGCGCTGCATGGCCTTGGTGGCTGGCAGGTAGATCCATTGCGAGACTTGGCTAGGCTCCGTCTCCACGGACAGGATGCTTGTGCCGTCGAGGTCGGTGGGTTCGGTGAAGAGCAGAAGCGATCTGGACAGGCCGTCGGGCATGGTTTTTTTGAAACTTCTCATGACCCTTTTTTTCTTGGCGCCGCTGCGGTCCACCAGAATCATGACCAGGGAGGCCTTTTCGCTGGAGGCTTCATGCAGTTTTTTTTGGCGTTCCATGATCTGCCGGGCGGTGAGATCCTCGGCAAAGGCCATTGTACAGACGAGGACGGTGACCAGTAGGGCCACCAGGAGACGAACAACGGACATGCATGACCCCCCAGGTTGGCATGTTTGAACTGTTCAAAGGCTGAGTGCCTCGGAACAATATATAAAATTCATGAATTAATCCATAGGGGTCATGCTGGCAGGCACAGATGTCTTTGATGGTCGTTCGTTGCAGTGCACTGTGATCGTCATGGAATCGCCTTGGGGAGCGGCCTGGCCAGGGTTCGCTGCGACATCGTGTGCGGGCTGATTGTCAACTGCTTGCTGTGCTATCCTTAAACAGCTTGTGCATCGAGGGCTTCCCAAGTATGACCAGCGGCCCTATACTTTCAGGGGAGTTCGGGGCGATTTTTTATTTGTGGAGGGAGAGGGAATGGCGCGTATTAAAAGACCAAAAATGCTCATCGGTTGGAGGGAGATCGTAGCCTTTCCCGAATGGGGGATTCCGGGCCTCAAGGCCAAGATCGACAGCGGCGCAAAGACCTCGGCCCTGCATGTGTTTGAACCGGAGGTTTTCGAACGCGACGGCAAGCGTTTCGTCCGTTTTCAGATTCACCCGTTGCAGAACAGTGACCTTGTCAGTCTGCCCTGTGAGGCCGAGCTTGTGGAACGGCGCAAGGTCACCAACTCCGGTGGTCAAAGCCAGCGCCGTTATGTGGTGCGCACGGTCATCGAACTGGCGGGACGCCACTGGCCCATTGAACTCACCCTGACCAACAGGGATAAGATGAAATATCGCATGTTGCTTGGCCGGAGCGCCATGAGCGGTGAATTGTTGGTGGACCCGCAGCTTTCCTACCAGTGCGGCAAGAAAAACGTGCGCGAATTGTACCTAACTCATGCGGAGATCGATGCATGAAGATTGTCATTCTCTCCAAATCAAAGCAGCTCTACTCGACAAATGCCCTGCTCAAGGCCTGCGAGGAACGTGGGCATGAGGCCCTCGTGGTCAATCCCCTGCGCTGCTATATGAATATCACGTCTCATAACCCGACCGTACATTACAAGGGCGAGGAGTTGCAGGGCGTGGACGCCGTGATCCCCAGGATCGGTGCCTCGGCGACCTTTTACGGCACGGCGGTGGTCCGGCAGTTCGAGATGATGGGCGTCTATTGCGTCAACGAGTCCGTGGCCATCACCCGCTCGCGCGACAAGCTGCGGAGCTTGCAACTCCTGGCCCGCAAGGGAATCGGCCTGCCCGTGACCGGTTTTGCCAACTCGACCAAATTTACAGAAGACCTGATCGACATGGTCGGGGGAGCCCCCCTCGTGGTCAAGATCCTCGAAGGCACCCAGGGCATCGGAGTGGTTCTGGCCGAGAATAGACAGGCCGCCCAGAGCGTCATCGAGGCCTTCCAGGGACTCAAGGTGAACATCCTGGTTCAGGAATACATCAAGGAAGCCAATGGCCGGGACATCCGTTGCTTTGTGGTGGGCGGCAAGATCATCGCCACCATGGAGCGCCGGGCAGCGCCGGGAGAGTTCCGCTCCAATCTGCATCGCGGTGGTACCGCCTCGATCATCAAGATCACGCCCGAGGAGCGCTCGACCGCGGTCCGGGCCTCGAAAATCATGGGGCTGAATGTCTGCGGCGTGGATATCCTGCGCTCCAATCACGGCCCCGTGGTCATGGAGGTCAATTCCTCCCCGGGGCTGGAGGGCATCGAAAAGGCCACTGGATTGGATATTGCGAGTAAGATCGTCAGCTTCATCGAGAAGAACGCCAAGCCCGGCCGCACCCGGACCTCGGGCACGGGCTGATCCGTCAGGATGGTTGGCCAGGCGTCGTGATTCCTTGAGGCGCAGTCCTGATCGCATCTCCCGGGTGCGAGTGGTCCGTCGGCGTTGACCAGCTCATTGTGGCCCTGAACCCTGGCCTTGAATTGACAGGCCGTCGATTGCGGCAGGTGCGCGACGGGTCCCATTTGGCTCTGTGTCCGATCGCTGCTAGGGTGGGCGGACAACCTCAAGCATGGAGACGATGGCGATGGATCAACTGGCGCCCAGGATGCGGGTCAAGATCTGGCTGGAAGAGGATGGAAACATGGTCTTCGGGCCGGGCTGCGCCATGCTGCTGCGCAAGATCGACAGCTGCGGGTCCCTGGCCGGGGCCGTGAAGGGGCTCAAGATGTCCTACCGTGCGGCCTGGGGCCACATCAGAAAGGTTGAGGAAAACCTTGGCGTGAAGCTGGTGGAGAAGCAGGGCGGCAACAAGTCCGGGTATAGCCTGTCCGAGCAGGGCAAGATCATGCTCGAGGCCTACGAGGCCTGGTCCATCGCCGTGGAAGACTCATCCCACAAGCTGGCGCAGAAATATTTCCCTTGGCCAGTGAAGCGCTAGGCGCATCTGTCGAGGAAAACGATCAAGGGCGGCCCCAATTGGGGCCGCCCTTTTCATCGGCTTGGGCCGGGGCTGTCAATCTTTGGCAGCGCGCTGCTCCAGGCATTGCTGGACGGCGGTCTGCCAGTCGTCGCTGTAGCGGGCCTTGTGGTGCTCGTCCGCCTGGCTGCGGCATTCCACCAGCACCTGTTCATCCACTTGAGTTGTCTGATGCTGGGCGCAGCCAGCCGTCAGGGCGGCGGCCAGGGCCAGTAATACGAACAGTTTTTTCATATATCCTCCCTCGGGGACCCGGCGCATGGACGGGGGCCGGCTCATCGCAGTTTGTTCCAGGCGGTTTCGGCCACGGGGGTGTAGCCCTTGTCCTGCATGATGATGTCCAGAGGGATCAGCCCCAGCGCGGCTACGTCCGGCACGGGCTCTTCCACGCAGTCACGGACATCCAGAGTGACCAGATAGTGGCCGCAGGCTTTGCACAGGTCGGCCCGTTCAGCCGTGTTGTCCTGGGGCTGGAAGTATTCCAGGGTATCGTTTTCCTCGTTGCCGCAATGCGGACAGGCGTGACGCTTGAATTTCCACTGGGTGATGCAGCGCGAGCAGGACAGCCAGCGCTCTGCACCGTGGCTTTTCAGGAAGGGATCATCCACGCCGGACTGCTTGAGCAGGGCCACATGTGGCAACCCGCCACAGACCGGGCAATAGCCGTGGTCCCAGTTGTGTTCGGCCATGGCCTCCTGGGCCTCGCGCCCGCAGACCTGCAGGATCGGGCGCAGGGCATAGGCCCCGGCCAGGGCGAGGACCTTGGGGTTCAGGGTCAGCTTGCGGGCCAGGGACCGGATGGTCACGTCGTCGCCGCTGACGCAGGCCTCCATGAGCGGGGCCGGGTCAAGCATGCCGGTCTCAAGGTTGTGCAGCACCAGGCCAAGGCCGCCGGAGATTCCAGGAAAGGCCTGGGCCATGACGGGGAATATTTTTCGGGCTGAAGCCAGGAAGGCATCGGCCCAATCGCCAAGCGGCCTGTCCACCATGATGGGCATCCCGCGGCTGAATGCATCCGTATCGGGCGTGACTGCCATCAACCCTGCGGTCAGCAATGCGCCCCGCATGTGCTCCTGTGCCAGGAGCAGGGGTTCGAAGGCATCCAGGATCGTGCGCAGCGATTCCTTTTGCGCTCCCAGCCGCTCGAGACCTTTGGCGAGACGCTTCTGTTCTGCGTTGCCGTGCATGAGACTCTCCTGTTCTTGAAGTGTTGGCGGGGGGCGTTGGCCCCCCGCCGGTTGTCAGGGAGGTGTCTCCTGAAACCTAACCGAGCTTTGCAAAGGGCCGGGTCAGTCTGGCGAAGAGGGCCTTGCGGCTCATCTTGCCCAGGCCGGAGGCCACGGCGTGCTTATGCAGTCGTTCGGGGTCATCGGCCAGAAGGTAGATCACGTTGACGTCGTCCGGGTTGGCCAGAGACGCCCTGGGGAACTCCTTCTTGACCTTTGCAAGGCGTTCTGCGGCCAGGCGCAACATGTCTTCGCGCTCGCCGAATTCCATGGCCCCCATGGCGCAGGTGGTCACGCACATGGGCTTCAGATTGTTCTTCACACGATCGATGCACATGTCACATTTGGACACGAGGCCCGTGGCACTGTCACGGCGCGGGATGTCGTAAGGGCACGACTCGCGGATTTCCTCGAATTCCTCTGCGGACAGGCGTTTGGTCTGGTCGGTATAGATCACCGCGCCGGTCTCATCGTCCTGGATCATGGCGCCGGGCGCATAGTCATAAGCCACCTGCACGCAGGGGGGGGCCAGACAGTGCCGACACTGATCCGGGAAGAAGTACCATTTGACCACGCCATCGATCAGATGTTCGCTGAAGCGAACCAGCTTGTAGTTGAAGGGGTTCAGATCCGGCGGATTCTGATGGGTCCCTCGTTGCTTTGTCTCCACGGCAGGGAGGTTGTGCCATTCCTTGCAGGCAACCTGGCATCCCCGGCAAGCCGTGCAGCGCGTGGTGTCGATGAGAAATGCCTTGGGCATGTTCGACTCCTTCTTGTCTATGCCGACCGGGACATGCCCGGGCGGCGGTTAACGCTACAGCTCCGTCACCTTGTCGGCTTTACGGATGTTCACCAGTGACGCCTTGTATTCCGGAATGGTCGTATTCGGATCGCCCACCGAGGGGGTCAGTCTGTTCACGGCGTCGCCACACTTGGGCGTGGTCCAGCCGAAGCAGAAGGGCATGCCGACTTCATGGATGATCCTGCCTTCGACCTTGAAGGGCCGCATGCGGATGGTGACCATGGCCACGGCTTCCACTCGTCCCCGGATACTTTCCACGATGACGACGTCACCGTTTTCAATGCCCTTTTCCCTGGCCAGCTGCGGACTCATCTCCACATACTGCTGGGGCTCGGCCTCGAGCAGCACAGGGGTGTTGCGTGTCTCGCCGCCACCACACCAGTGTTCGGTGAGGCAGTAGGTGGTGAGCACGATGGGGTAGCGCTTGTCACCGGGTTTGGCCAACGCGTCGGCGTCACTGAAGGCCTGCTTGGCGCAGGGGTTGCTCAGCTGACCGGAGAATGGGTTGGTGGTGAGCGGCGTTTCCATGGGCTCGTAGTGCTCGGGCAGGGGGCCTTCCATCCGGCCGGGGCCGAACAGTTGGGCGTGTCCTTCCTTGTGCATGATGAACGGGTAGCGGCCCTTGCCGGTGTCCAGCGGCGGCCAGCCGCCGTCGGGCACATCACCCACCCACTTGCCGTCCTTCCATTCGATGACGGCCTTGGCCGGGTTCCAGGGCTTGCCGCTCAAGTCCACCGAGGCGCGGTTGTAAAGCACACGACGGTTCACGGGCCAGGCCCAGGCGAAGTTCGGGAACAGCCCGATGTTCTTCTGCATGGGGGTCTGGTCCAGGTCGCGGCGCTTGGCCAGGTTGCCGGAGTCGGGATACGAGCCGCATTGCAGCCAGTTGGTGCTGACGGTGGAGCCGTCGTCCATGAGCTTGGTGAAGTTCGGGACCTGCTGACCCTTCTTGTACAGGGTCCCGCCGATCTCCACGTCCCTGGTGAACCAGCCGTTGTTGCGCTTGGACATCTGGTCAGGGTTATAGTCCGTGGGCCAGTCCATGTTCAGGATGGGCTCGGGGAACACGCCGTCTTCCTCGCGGTAGAGGCGGCGTACGGCGTTCATGATGTCCACCACCATGGCACCCATGGGCTTGGAATCCGCGATGGGCTGTTGGGCCATGTAGTGCCACATCAGCCAGCGTCCGGAGTTGGTGATGCTGCCTTCCTTCTCGCCGCGCTGGGCGCTGGGCAGCAGGAAGACCTCGGTACCGATCTTTTCGGGGTCCGCACCGGGTCTGCGCCAGAAGTCGCTGGTCTCGGTGTGGTGCAGTTCGCCCACCACCAGCCAGTCCAGGTTCTCCATGGCGCGACGCACCTTGTTGGTGTTGGGCGCGCTCTGGGCCGGGTTGGTGCCGTACACGAAACCGCCCTTGACCTCTCCCTTGTACATCCTGTCGAACAGGAAGATGTAGGAGTAGTCGCCGTTGTCGTCGCAACGCGGCAGCCAGTCGTAGCCGAAGCCGTTCTCAGGCAGGGCGTTGTCGCCGAACCAGCCCTTGAGCAGGCTGACCAGATACTTGGGCTTGTGCTGCCACCAGTTGGCGCTCTGCGGGTCGTTGCTGACCGGGGTGTTGGCCTTGTTGTAGTCCTCCAGGGAGTTCCACTTGGCCCTGGGCACTGCCAGGTAGCCAGGCAGGATGTGATACAGGATACAGTGGTCCGTGGACCCCTGGACGTTGGGTTCGCCGCGCAGGGCGTTGATGCCGCCGCCTGCAACGCCGATGTTGCCGAGTAGCAACTGCACGATGGCCGAAAGGCGGATGTTCTGCACACCCACGGTATGCTGGGTCCAGCCCAGGGCGTACATGATGGTCCCGGCCTTGTCCCGTTTGCCCGTGGCCGCGTAGGTCTCATAGACATTCATCAGGTCCTTTTTGGGGACGCCGGTGGTGCTGGAGACCTTGTCCAGGTTGTAGCGCGAATAATGCTTGCGCATCAGGTTCAGAACGCAGCGGCCGTGCTTGAAGGACTTGTCCCTCTTGGGCACGCCGTCCTTGTCCATCTCAAAGGCCCATTTTTTCTTGTTGTAGCTTTTGTTGGCCTTGTCAAAGCCGGCGAACAGACCGTTGGAAAACGAGAAATCCTTGCCCACGATAAACGCGGCGTTGGTGTACTCGGCCACGTATTCATGGAAGAATTTGTCGTTGTCCAGGATGTATTTCACCATACCGCCCAGGAAGGCGATGTCGGTTCCGGAGCGCAGGGGGACGTGGAAGTCGCTGCGCGCCGAGGTTCTGGAGAATTTGGGATCGACATGCATTACCTTGGCGCCCTTGTCCTTGGCCTTGAGCACCCACTTGAATGAGATGGGATGGTGCTCAGCCGCGTTACTCCCCATGATGAGGATGGCGTCTGCGTTAGCGATATCGGTCCAGTGGTTGGACATCGCACCGCGTCCGAACGACTCTGCCAGAGCCGCTACAGTTGCGCTGTGTCAGATCCTGGCCTGGTGGTCCATGTGGACGACACCCAGGCCTCTCAATCCTTGGTGCGACAGGGTGCACTCTTCGTTGTCCATCTGGGAGGTTCCCAATTGGAAGATGGATTCCACCCGGTTGACCAACTGGCCCTGGTCGTTGAACTTTTTGAAGTCGCGGTCGCGGGTGTCTTTCACCTTGCGTGCGATGGCCTTCAGGGTCCAGTCCCAGTCCTTTTCAACCCAATGGTCGGAATTCGCGGCACGGTACAAGGGTTTCTCCAGACGGTGCTCGCTGGTGTGCATGGACAACAGCGCCGCACCCTTGGCGCACAATGCGCCTTCACTCACCGGGTAGCCCGGATCGCCTTCAACACTGACGACCTTGCCGTCCTTGACGTGCATCAGCACGTTGCAGCAGCAGGCACAGAACGGGCAAATGGAGATGACCTCCTTGGCCCCATCGATCTTCATCCCGTAGGCCAAGGCCTCAACGGGACTCAGATCGAGTCCGAGCTGCCCGAGGGTCAGGCCGACGGCGCCCACCCCCGTTGCTTTCATGAATCCTCGTCTGGTGATCTTCATAGTCCTTCCTCCGTTGTTTCCCGTGGCTGCGAGAGCCGGCCGGCTTGCCGCGGGGCATGAAACGGTACCGTATTGTTATGCTCAAATGAGCATAATACACTTCGTGACAGGTTGAGGGCGGCCCGGGTGTCCGCTTCTCCACCGGGTGCGGGCTTCGCCCACAGCGCATGACTTCGGCTATTTACCGAAGGGGCATTTGGGGAAGGTGCAGGTCTTGCACTCGCTGCACATTCCACCGTGGCCGAATTGCGCCAGATCACGCCTGGTCAGTTCGCAACCGGCCAGCAGTCTGGGCAACAACAGGTCCAGGCTGGTGGTCTTGTAGAACAGGGCGCAGGCCGGGACCCCCAGAACCTGCACGGAACCGATCCTGGCCAGCAGGGTCATGGCACCGGGCAGGACAGGGGCACCGTACAGCACGTCGCTGGCCCCGGCGTCCATGAGTCCGTGGCGGGTTACGTCATCGGGATCGACGCTCAGCCCTGCCGTGGTCACGATCAGATCGCACCCGGCGGCCAGCAGTTCCCTGACCCCCTCACAAACCGCAGCGCGGTCGTCGGGGACGATGATGGTCTTGCCGACCTTGCTGCCCAGGGCTTGCACCTTGTTGGTGATCACGGGCTCGAATTTGTCTTCGATCAGGCCGCTGGCGATCTCGGTCCCCGTGACCAGGATGCCCACTCGGGCCTGGCGCAGAGGGAGCACGCGCAACACGGGATGATCCTCCAGGATATGTGTGGCCTGGCTCAGGGAAATTTCTGGGAGATAGAGTGGGATGGCACGGGTGGCGCCGATTCGGGCGCCCTGTTTGACCAGCAACCCGTCGTGGCGGGTGGCCGCCATGACGCCTGGGACCATGTTGAAGGCCTCCAAGGTGCTGGTGTCGATGCAGAGCAGGCCGTCGTGGGTGGCGGCGAGGTTGGCCTTGCCCTCGCGGATGGACCCCACGAGTTCCACGCCCGGCCCGCAGAGGCCCAGGGCAAAGGCGCGGGCCGCGTCGTCCTCGTGGACCCAACCGTCGGGCGCATCTCCTTGCCGTTCAACGTAGATATGGTTCTTGCCCATCTGCTGTAGACGGCAAACGTCCCCAACGCTCAAGACCTGCCCCCGGGTGAAGGCCGGGCCTTTTTCCGTGCCGGGTTTGATTTGTGTCATGTCGTGCAGGGCTTCGCGCCCCACGGCCAGCTCCAGGGGCAGGGCCGTCAGGTCGGCAGGGCCGTCAAAGCTCGTCGCGCTGTCGGGCAGGATGTCATAAGGGGCTTCGCCCTGGCAGAAGCGGCAGATGCGCCCATGCTCGGCGGGGTAGGGCTGGTTGCACAAGGGGCACGCGGCGATACGACCTTTGCCTTTGCGGGCCACGGACTGGGTCTGCACCGTGACCGGGGTCACCTTGCAGACGCCGGCACCGGCCTGGCCGATTTGCTGACGCAGGAGCACCGAATCTTGTTCCCGTTTAGGTTTGGTCTTCATCAGCCAGGTGTGCATCTCGGACCATTGAGCCAGGAGCTTGCCGTCCACGGCGACCCGCACACCAATGCCGTTGCTCTTATCATACAAGCTGACGGCGTAGATTCCCAAGTTCAGGACTTTGAGCCAGCCGTTGCCCACCGTGCATGGGGTGAGCATCTGCACGGCATCGGGCAGGCACCATGCCGTCTCGACCACGGCATCAAACAGGATGCCTTCGGGGAGGTGGGATTTGGCCTCTTCCACCATGAACCCGCCAAGCAGCAGTCCCGGCGCAGGGTAGCCATGAAACTGCCGGGCGCGCTCCACGAATTCTTCGAAGGTATCTGGACCGATGACAACGTGAGTCACAGCGGGGCTCCTCAACAGGATTGTTTGTTATGCCACCATGTGCATATGAAATAGGAGCTAGCTCTGAGCTAGGTTCAAGTCAACGACCTGTCAGGTGTATAATCTTTTGCACAGGGATTATTTTAATTTAAGATATATATAAGAGGATTGGGTGTGATTTTAGCTGTTGGAAATAATGGCAGGGATGGTGGTTGGCGATGTACCTGATGGTCCTTTAGCTCAGGGATCAGACAGGCCGCGAAACGGACCGGCAGATGCTGAGGGAGAGTCTGTCTGGGATTATTCCCTAGTTGTTTACAATTAATTGCCAAATGGAGAGATATTCACTGGAATGCAGCCTGTGGTCAGGTTGCAGCAGGCGTCTGGGCCGATCATTACTGTCATAATGTGTCGTACCTCTTCCAGGGCAGGTCGAGCCATGGAAGAGGGAACAGCTGAAGACTTGAGCTGGTATGTTTGGTCTATGAGCTGATATTACTAAAAAAATTGATGTAATATATCAGATGGTAGGGTAAGGTAGGGTCTGGCTTCACCTAGGTGTTTCCCCCTTATTATACTTTAAGGGTTGTCTTCTATGAATTGCTTCCGATAAGTAGTTATTGTCATTGATGACTTATGTTTCGGGCAAGGACCCTGGCAGCTCGGTACGGGGTGGGGTTATTAAAAGGGAGGGAGTGCATGTTTCGTCGTTTTTCCATTTCAGTGAGGGTGTTTTCCATCCTCGTCTTGCTCATTCTATTTGTGGCGGGAGTCGTTGCCGGTTTTTATGCCAACTCGATGAAGGTCAAGGAGATCGGACTGGAAAACCTCAATGCTGAAATGCTTGAGGGGCAGAAGGTGAAGCTCAAGGTTGCCTCGGATGCGCTGGCTCATACCTTGGGTGTACAGAGATAGTATTTACCTGACACTGCCGCCCTTGGCGGGGTGATTTTTAGGCAGCGTTTTTGGCTGCCTTTTCCTTGGTCTTTTCATCTTTGGGCAGACCGTCCAAGAAGGCTTGGTTCGGCGTCCTGCCGTTCAT
>JAHIUW010000038.1 GCA_018816865.1 Pseudomonadota bacterium | reverse complement strand
AGCAGCACTCTCTTTTTGGCTCCTAGCGAGCGTTGCACATACTGAAACGCTCTTTCACAAAACCTTCCCGCTATGTCCCGTGACTTCCCGGATAGTCCCGGTTATCCTGATCCCCACCTTCAATTATCCTGAACCTTCTCATTCATCACGACCTCGCCCCCCCCCTTTTCCGCACATCAACGAGAGGTTCTGGGGATAACGGCACCCCCCACTTTGATTGTGGAGCAGAGCATCAAATTCCTATGGTACACATTGCCGTGCAAAGCGAGGTCGATCTCACAGATTCGCGAGGTGGAATAATCCACGGCACGGCGCTGGTGCATCGCCCCAGGTTTTGCTAGATTCACAAAGCATTTAGGACCCTGAAGCCACTGCCTTGAGCAAGGGACCCCTCGTGACAGACAAGACACCACCCCCCCAGGAAGGCCACACCCCCGGACAGGCCGACGAATACCTGCGCCAACGCCTTGAGCAAGCCGTGCAATTCATCGCCCAGGCCATTGCCGAGCACGGGCTGAGCGTCCCGGTGCTGGCCTACGGAATGCAGCAGTTTGCCGCGACCACACAGACCTTCCCCATTCCTGAGGACGTGCAGTGCCAGCCGGGGTGCGCCTTCTGCTGTCACACGCGCGTCAGTACCTCGATCCCCGAGGTGCTGATCATTGCCCAGCAATTGCAGCGCAACCTTGACGCCCCGACCCTTGCGCAGCTCAAGCAGCAACTGCGCACACGGATTGATCAGGGTGACCCGACCCGCTTGGAATGGTGGCTGGAAAACAAAATCCCTTGCCCGTTCCTGGGCGACGACGCCGGTCAACTCTGCGCAATCTATGAGATTCGCCCCTTCACCTGCCGCAGCCACCATTCAACCTCGGCAACTTCATGCGCCCAGGGCTTTGAAGACCGCCACGCCATGGACATCCCCTGCTACCCCAAATTGCAGCAGGCCACGGACCTCTATTCCTCGGCCTTCATGGTTGCGTTGCACAACCATGGACTGCACTCCCCGTACGTCGAATTCAGCAGCGCGCTGGACATCGCCCTGCACAACGAAACGGCCACCGGGCGCTGGCTTGCGGGCCAGGACGTGTTCCGCGCGGCGCAAATTTCCTGAGTAGGGGTCATTCCGACCCGCCGCATTCCCTGCCACCCCCCACTCTTTGCCACACCCTCATCCACAGTCCAATCACGGGGCCGGCGTGTCGTAGGCGGCCGCCCTCGCATTCCTGCCCCGACCCACGAAAAAGGAACCCAGGCAACGGCCTGAGTCCCTTGAAATATCGCTGTTGGAACTGAGGAGGGAATCGAATTGAATGCCCGGCCATCCAGCCCCTGCGTATGGTTGCATTCTCTTGAAAAGCGTTCGCGCGCCGGCAGCAGTCCAAGAGTTCTTCCCGGGATTCATTGTGCCACACGGCTCACTAAATTTACGCTGAATGAAGACCCGCTATGGACAATCAGCTCAAAGTTTTATGGAGAAGGATTTCAGTGGATCGCCACTTTCAACCAGTTCTCCGCGGATATAATTGTACACATTTGTTTCATGAACCGTTTGCAGCCAAAGAGGCTGACCATCAACCTGCACAACCGGAGCCTTTTTATGAATGGAAGGATGACCAATACAAAAAACAGATTCTATAGATTCCGTTTTTTCCATCAAACTGACAAATGCATTGGTCAAATCCTTGAAGTTATATATTTCTCCGTTGTGATATTGAAGTCCATTTGGAAAATTAATGAACATCTTGTCGCTTCTCGTAGACTCATCATCAATCAATCCGTTGACAACACTATGTAGTACACCTGTGAATTTATTCCCCAAAGAATCATCGTTATCAAGCCTTGTGCTGACAACCCATTCGCTCCCTTGGGAATTATGCTTCAAATAATTCAGAATCATCGGCCTGATCGTTTGGAATTGGCCACAGTAAATTGGCACAAAGTTGTCGTACTTTTCGTACAATGCGATAATGCGCTTAAATGTATCAGGGGTCTGCTCATCAAACAGGACCATCCATGTAAAATCCTGATTTTGCTGACCACGAACAGAAGGAAAGCAAAACCGCTGAAAAAGATCGAACCTCAGGGACAACCACGTATCCTCAAGGCGAAGAGGAAAATCCGTCGGTTCAATATTGACGTTGAAACGTGTAATGATGAAGTGTTTGAATCTCACTGCGCACTCCTGGAAAGCATCCTATTCAGCCTCAACGCATCAGCCTACAATGGGCAATACCTGCTCGACCGCCAATGTGAAAAGCGAAAATTCTCTCGGTCAAACCAGCCAGACTGCGTTTTCTTTGTGCCCTGCAAGTATGCCAAGCCGAAATCTCGACGGTCATGGATGCTGATGCGTAACGCGCCCAAAAGCATTACAATGCAACCCCAATCATCAGGCGGTCACGGTGCCCACAGAATCTGGAGAACACCAGACCTCACCTCCTAGCCGCAGGAATGAAAGGTATCAACATGATCTCTCCACCTTTTCGCATCCCCCACGAAAAAAGGCTTAGAAGGAAAACCTTCTAAGCCTCAAAATTCGGTGGTGGAGCTGGAGAGAATCGAACTCACGACCTCTTGAATGCCATTCAAGCGCTCTCCCAACTGAGCTACAGCCCCACACGTTCGGAGGCACTTATTGCCCCGACTCGCCCCGGATTGTCAACCTCAAAAAACATTTTTCTGTTCCAACCCCCAGGCCCATACGCCAGGATTCCACATCCCAGCCACGAGTAAACGTCTTGCTCCGCGCACCCTGGCTCCGTTCCGGCCCAGCCCCCGGCAAGGAAAGACAGCGCACCCAGCAGGCAACAAGCTGGGCAATCCCTGCGATCTCGCATTGCTTCCCTCGCATTCTTCTTCTAAGAAGGGGCATGCCCGCACTCGCTCGACGCATCATCGCCAAGGCGCTCTGGATCTGCGCCATCTTCATCGGAATCACCGTGATCAGCTTCACGGTGATTCATCTTGCGCCCGGCTCGCCCACGGACCTGCAGACCACCATGAACCCCGAGGCCTCGTCCGACGCCCGCGCCCGGCTCGAAGCCCTGTACGGTCTGGATAAGCCCCTGCACGTGCAGTACGTGAGCTGGCTCTCGCGCATGGTGCGATTCGATTTCGGGCGCTCCATGAGCGGCGACCACCGCCCGGTGTGGGACAAGATTCTGGAACGCCTGCCGCTGACCTTCGGCATGAATGTGGCCTCGCTGATCCTGACCCTGGCCATCACCATCCCGCTGGGCATCGCCTCGGCCTATTGGCAGGGCCGTGTCTTTGACCGCGCGGCCACGATCTTCGTATTCATCGGCTTTGCCATGCCCGGATTCTGGCTGGCGCTGCTCTTGATGTACGCCTTCTGCATCCAATGGCCGCTCTTGCCTATCTCGGGTCTGACGTCCCTGGGCTTCGACCAGCTATCGTTCACGGGCAAGCTCTGGGACCTGACCAGCCACCTGATCCTGCCGCTGTTCGTCTACACCTTCGGCAGCTTGGCGGGCATGAGCCGCTTCATGCGCACCAGCATGCTCGAGGTCCTGCGCCAGGACTACATCCTCACGGCCCGCGCCAAGGGCCTGCCCCTTTCCACGGTAATCTTCAAGCACGCCCTGCGCAACGCGCTGTTGCCGGTGATCACCATCCTCGGGCTGTCCATCCCGGCGCTCATCGGCGGCAGCGTGATCATCGAATCCATCTTCGCCCTGCCCGGCCTGGGCCAGCTGTTCTATCAGGGCGTCATGGCCAGGGACTATCCGCTGATCATGGGCAACCTAGTGCTGGGCGCGCTGCTGACCCTGGCGGGCAACCTGTTGGCTGACCTGGCCTACGGCCTTGCCGACCCACGCATCCGCTCCGGAAGGAACGGCCAATGACCCTGCTTGGCACCCGCCGCTTCTGGTCGCGCAACGGCATGCTTCTCACCGGAGGACTCATCGTGGGCTTCATGTCCCTGGCCGCCCTGGCGGCCTACTGGATCGCGCCCTTCGACCCCACCACCCTGAACATGGACAGCATCCTTAAAGCCCCGAGCATGGCCCACCCCTTAGGCACGGACGCCCTGGGCCGCGACGTGCTCTCGCGCATGCTCTTCGGGGCGCGCGTCTCGCTCTGGGTGGGGTTCGTGGCCGTGGGCATCTCGGTGTCCATCGGCCTCTTCCTGGGCCTGGTGGCGGGCTACTTCGGAGGGCTCGTGGACGAGATCATCATGCGCGGCGTGGACGTCATGCTCTGCTTTCCGTCGTTTTTCCTGATCCTGGCGGTCATCGCCTTCCTGGAACCCAGCCTGAGCAATATCATGGTGGTCATCGGCGCGACCTCGTGGATGGGTGTGGCCCGGTTGGTGCGGGCCGAGGCCCTGACCTTGCGCGGGCGGGATTTCGTGCTGGCGGCCAAGGTGGCCGGGGCTGGCCCCGCGCGCATCATCTTCGTGCATATCCTGCCCAACGCCATCGCCCCGGTGCTGGTCTCCGCCACCCTGGGCGTGGCCGGAGCCATCCTGGTGGAGTCCTCGCTCTCATTCTTGGGTCTGGGCGTGCAACCCCCCATGCCATCCTGGGGCAACATGCTGATGGAAGGCAAGGACGTGCTGACCTTTGCGCCCTGGCTCTCCTTCTACCCGGGATTGGCCATCCTGATCACCGTGCTGGGCTACAACCTACTGGGCGAGGCCCTGCGTGACCTGCTCGACCCCCGGATGCGTGATTAACAAGGGGATAACCCACAAACACCACTGTATTTTTTACATTATCTGCGCACTTAGGCCTGATAAACCAGCCTTTCCCTTGCACTCATCGCGTCCGCATTTTATAGTGATGCGCGACGCTTATACACAAAACATAGTTTTCCATCCCCCGGCCCCACGAGGATTCGATGATCAAAGATACGGCAGAAGATCCCTGTTTCCTTCATACCTATTTTGCCAGGCAGCCCATTTTCGACGCACGGAGCAAGGTTTGGGGCTATGAATTGCTCTTCCGTGGAGGGCCGAAGGCCGAACGCGCCGACATCTCCGACCTGGATCAGGCCACCCTCGACGTTGCAGCCGATTCCACCGTCGCAGCGGAGGACTTCTACGGCTCCGACAAGAAGATCCTCATCAACTTCGGGGAACAGAACATCCTGGAAAACGTGCCCTACGCCCTGCCCCCCGGCCAGACCGTCATCCAGGTGCCGGAGCACGCCCTGGCCTCTGGCGAGACCATCGAGGCCCTGCACGCCCTGGTCCGCGACGGGTACTCCATCGCCGTGGACGATTTCGAAGGCAACATCGCCACGGGCACCGACCTGGCCGACCTGGTGATCATCGACACCCTGGGCAAATCCCCGGCCGAGTTGGCCCCCATCATGGCCAAGGCCAAGGAGACCGGGGCGCTGCTCTTGGCCAAACGGGTGGAGGACATGCAGGCCTTCTCCATGGCCAAGGAACTGGGTTTCCCGCTCTTCCAGGGCTATTTCTTCAAACATCCGGAACTGGTTTCTGGCAAGAAGCTGACCTCGCATCAGGCCTCGCGCTTCAATCTCTTGAAGGCCATCGAACAGAAAGACCCGGACTTCGAATCCCTGGCCAAAGACATCCAAACCGACGTCTCCATCAGCTACCGACTGCTGACCTACCTGAATTCAGCGGCCTTTTCCTTCGCCCAGCCCATCCATTCCATCAAGCAGGCCCTCGTCCTGTTGGGTTGGAAGCAACTGCGCAGCTGGCTGCGGGTGATCGTACTGACCGATCTCCAGCCCAAGGGCAAAAGCCCGGAGCTGTTCTTCATCGCCGTGCAGCGCGGCAAGTTCCTGGAGCTCATCTCCCACAGCCAGGATCAGGCCAAGACCGATCCGGACAGCATGTTCCTGCTGGGGCTGTTCTCTCTGCTGGAGGCCATGTTGGAGTCTCCCATGGCCGACATCGTGGACAAACTGCCCCTGGCCCCGGAGCTGAAGAGCGCCCTGCTGGGCGAGGACACCAACCACGCCAAATGGCTGGAACTGGTGCGCGCCCATGAGAAGGGCAAATGGGAGGAGATGGACAAGCTCACCGACGACCTTGGCCTGAACCGCCTCGTCGTGGCCGTGAGCTATTACAAGTCCGTGCTCTGGGCCAACACCTTCTTCAAACACGGCCCCACCCAGGCCGATCAGGCCACCGAGGAATCCTGATCACCGGGGCAGGCCACACCTCAAACCCAGGAGTCTGCCATGCACGTCGAACGCATCACGCGCGGTGCCGCAGGGACCATGATCGTCGCGAGCCTTGCCCTGTCGCAACTCCATTCCCCCTGGTGGCTGCTGCTGACCGCCTTGGTGGGCCTGAATCTGTTGCAGTCCGCCTTCACGGATACCTGCCCCCTGCTGGCGATCCTGCGCCGCGTTAAGGCACCCTCCAAGGGCTAGCTCGCAGCACGCGCTGGAGTCATCTCCCCGCTATTCCACCCCAAGGCCCTCGTTTTCTGGAATGAATTGCCTTGATCGACTTTTCTCCCTGCCCTGTCTCATGCTATGAACAGTCAGGCTCAATGGTCCCCCCGTCCATTGAACCTGCACCCACTCCACCCCCAGCAATCAGGCCAGACCATGCAGCATCAAAGAGCCCTCACCGCCGCCATTGCAGCCGCCACCGTGCTGCTCATTCTCTGGTTTTCCGGGGTTTTTCCGGGCAACTCCCTGACCCCCGGCGTCATCCCCAGGGCCGGGGCACCGCTGCCGCCGCCCCAGGTCACCGCCAAAGCCCGCCTGGAGGAGACCCTCGATCTGGTCGAGTCCGTGGGCACCATCCGCCCGCGCACCGAAACCCGTATCGAGGCCCAGGTCACAGGCAAGGTCCGCGAGGTCCGCGTACGTGCCGGGGACGTGGTCAAACGCGGCGAACCGCTGATCATCCTAGATGACCGGGAACTCACCTCCCGCCGCGCCCAGGCCGAACAGGCCCTGCAATCGGCCAATGCCCAGCGTGAACAGGCCCGCCAGGGCATCCGCGAGGCCGAGGCCGGAAGCGTCAAGGCCGTGGCCCAATACCAGCGCATCCAGAAACTGTTCAAGGACAAGGCCGTGACCTCCCGCGAGATGGATCAGGCCGAGGCCGACTACCGCCAGGCCCAAGCGCGCCTGGAGCAGGCCCGCGAAGGTCTGCTGGGGGCCGAGGCCATGGGCCGCCGCGCGGCCGGGGCCCTGGAAGAGGCCCGCATCGCCCAGGGCTACACCGTGATCCGCGCCCCCGAGGACATGGAGGTGGCCACGCGCAGTGTGGAACCGGGCGACCTGGCCTTCCCGGGCAAGGCCCTGCTGGTGGTGCAAACAGCAGGGGCCATGCGCTTGGAGGCCTTCGTGCGCGAAGGACTCATCAGCCGGGTGCGCCCCGGCGGGGAACTGGACATCTCCCTCCCGGCTCTGGAACGCACCGTGCGCGGCGTGGTCGAGGAGGTCGCACCCTCGGCTGATCCCACCACCCGGACCTTTCTGGTCAAGGTCGCCCTGCCGGATATGCCCAGCCTGTATCCTGGCATGTTCGGGCGACTGTTGATCCCGTCGGGCTCGCGCAACGCCGTGCTGCTTGACGCCACAGCCGTCCGCCGCGTGGGCCAGTTGGAGTCCGTGCTGCTTCTTGATGACCAGACCTGGGGCTGGCGCTATGTCAAGACCGGCGAGCGCCGGGGCGACGACGTGGAGATCTTGTCCGGCCTGTCCGGGGGCGAAACCGTAGGCCTGCCGGGGGCCAGCCGTGCCCAATAGCGACACCCCCCGCAAACCCCGCGGCCTGATCCCTGCCGTGGTTGAGACCTTTCTGGAGACACGACTGTCCATCCTGCTGGTGATCACCGCGCTCTGCCTGGGAGTTGCGGCCATCCTGCTGACCCCACGCGAGGAAGAGCCGCAGATCGTGGTGCCCATGGCCGACGTCATCGTCCGGGTCCCCGGTTCCAGCGCCGAGGAGGTGGAAAAACTCGTCACCACCCCCCTGGAGCGCATCCTGTGGCAGATCGACGGCGTGGAATACGTCTATTCCACCTCGCGCCGCGACCAGGCCATGGTCACGGTGCGTTTCTTCGTGGGCCAGGACCGCGAGAACTCCCTGCTCAAACTGCACAACACCATCCAGAAAAATCTCGACCTCGTGCCCTCGGTGGTCCGGGACTGGACCGTGAAGCCCGTGGAGATCGACGACGTGCCCATCGTCATGGTCTCCCTGTATTCACCCCGCTACAACGAGCACGAACTGCGGCGCATCGGCGAAGAGGCCTTCCACCGTCTGTCCGAGGTGCCCGACGTCTCCAGCGTGACCATCAGCGGCGGCAGCCCCCGGGAAATCCGCGTGGAGCTGGACCTGCAACGTATGGCGGGCATGGGCGTCGCCCCCGGGGATATCGCTCAGGCCCTGCAGGGCTCGGACACCTCCGTCACCGCCGGCAGCATGAGCACCGCCAACCATGAGCTGACCCTGCGTTCGGACTCGTTCCTGCGTTCCACCAAGGAGGTCGAGGATGTGGTGGTGGGCGTCTACCTGGGCCGACCCGTGACCCTGCGCGATGTGGCTCGTGTCATGGACGCCCCCCGCGAGGCCCAAACCCTGACGCGCATCAGCTTTTCCCATCGCCAAGTCCGCGAACTGGGGCTGCCCGACGACAAGGGGCAGGGCTACCCCTGCGTGACCCTGGCCGTGGCCAAGAAAAAAGGCACCAATGCGGTGTCGGTGGCCCGCGAGGTGCACCGCCGCATGGCCGAACTGAGCCACGGCGTCCTCCCCGACGGCGTGTCCTACACCATCACCCGCGACTACGGGGCCACGGCCCAGGCCAAGGTCAACAACCTCTTGTCCTCGCTGTTCTTCGCCATCCTGACCGTGGTGGCCCTGTTGGCCTTCACCCTGGGCAAACGCGAGGCCGCCGTGGTGGCCCTGGCCGTGCCCATCAGTTTCGCCTTGGCCCTGTTCGTGAACCACGCCCTGGGCTACACCATCAACCGCGTGACCCTGTTCGCGCTGATCCTGTCCCTGGGCCTGGTGGTGGACGACCCCATCACCAACGTGGACAACATCCAGCGCCATATCCGGCGGGGCTTGCTGCCCGCACGCGAGGCCACCCTGTTTGCCGTGGCCGAGGTGCTGCCACCGGTGATCCTGTCAACCCTGGCGATCATCGTCTGCTTCATCCCACTGTTCTTCATCAGCGGCATGATGGGCCCCTACATGGCCCCCATGGCCGCCAACGTGCCCCTGACTGTGGTCTTCTCCACCCTGGCGGCGCTGACTGTTGTGCCCTGGCTCTCGCACCTCCTGCTCAGGCATCAGAGCGGGGCCGATGCCACCCGCAGCGAAGACGACGACACCGGCGGGGCCGACCCGCGCATCGCCCGCCTGTACTCTGCCCTGGTGTCGCCATTCCTGGAATCGCGCACCCTGCGCGCACGACTCTGGGTCGCCATCGGACTGCTGCTGGTCGGCTCCTGCGCCCTGGCCGCCTTCCGGCTGGTGCCGCTGAAGATGCTTCCCTTCGACAACAAGAACGAATTCCAGATCGTCATCGACATGCCCGAGGGCACCCCCCTGGAGGCCACGGACCTCGTGGTGCGCCGCTTCGAAGACGCCCTGCGCTCCGTGCCCGAGGTGGACAACGTGCTGACCTTCACCGGCACGGCCTCGCCCATGGACTTCAACGGTATGGTCCGCCACTATTACCTGCGCCAGGGCGGCCACCTGGCCGACATCCGCGTCAACCTGGCGGACAAGTCCCGCCGCCAGCAGCAGAGCCACGCCATCGTGCTGCGCCTGCGCGCGGACCTGGAACGCATCGCCCGCGAAGCCGGGGCCAGCATCCAGATCGTGGAGGTCCCCCCAGGGCCACCGGTCATCTCCACCCTCGCCGCCGAGGTCTACGGCAGCCCCGAGGCCAGTTACGACCAGCTGCTGGCCGGAGCGGAGCACGTGGCCGAGTTGATGCGCTCCGAACCCCTGGTCGCTGATGTGGACACCTCGGGCGAGGCCCAGCACCCCTATCTGGATTTCCGCTTGGACAAGGAAAAAGCCGCCCTGCACGGGGTCACGTCCCAGACCGTGGCGGACGCCCTGTCCATGGCCGTGACCGGGGCCACCCCGGCCACCGTGCACCTGCCCAACGAGCGCCAGCCCCTGCCCGTGCGCCTGATATTGCCGCGACCCAAGCGTTCATCGGCCAGCGGACTGTCACAAATCCCCCTGCACAGCGCACCCGAAAACGCCCCGGAAGGCATGGTTTCCCTAGCAGAACTGGGAGCCTTTTCCCTGCGCACCGAAGACCAGCCCATCCAGCACAAGAACCTGCGCCGCGTGGCCTACGCCTTTGGCGAAATGACCGGCCGCCCGCCCGCCGAAGCGGTCCTTGACCTGCAATCACGCCTTGAGGACGACCCTCCGCCACCCCAGACCGAAGTGGACTGGTCCGGCGAGGGCGAATGGAAGATCACCGTGGATGTCTTCCGCGACCTGGGTCTGGCCTTTGGTGCCGCCCTGTTGGGGATCTTCATCCTACTGGTCATTCAGACGAAATCCTGGGGCATGCCGGTGTTGATCATGAGCGCCATTCCCCTGACCATCATCGGCATCATGCCCGGTTTCTGGCTGCTGAACATCTTCTTCGCCTCGGACGTGGGGGGATTGCCCAACCCCATCTTCTTCACGGCCACGTCCATGATCGGCATGATCGCCCTGGGCGGCATCGTGATCCGCAACTCACTGGTGCTCATCGAGTTCATCCAAGGTGCCCTGTCCCGGGGAATCCCCCTCAGACAGGCCATTGTGCAGAGCGGCTCCGTCCGGCTGCGGCCCATCGTGCTCACCGCCGCCACCACGGCCCTGGGGGCCTGGCCCATCACCCTGGACCCGATCTTTTCGGGTCTGGCCTGGGCACTGATCACCGGACTGTTCGCCTCAACGGCCTTCTCTCTGCTGGTGGTGCCGGTGGCCTATTTCGCCCTGTTCAATGCCCGGAGCGAACCGGCGTGAGGCAGGGAGACGCGAAGGGGTATCTGGCCTTTGTCGGCTAAGCCATGTAGGGAGATCGGGTGCTGAAACTCCTCATCATCTGCTTTGTGGCCGTCTGGATCCTCGGGCTATTCCTGGGTCGCAAGCGCAGGGTCATCAAAAACACCACCCAGCTGATCCAATTGATCCTCTGGATGGTGTTGGTCTTCATGGCCGCGACCTCCCTGCCCAGGGTCCCTTTTTTCCGCGAGCACCTTGCCGCCCGGGCCGTGGTGCTGCTGATCTGGTTTGCAGCCTCCTACAAGCTGTCTTTCTGGGTTGCGGCCAGACTGGACCGCAAGCCCTGAGGCCCTTGGCCCGCATGCAGGTCGCCGATCCCAGCCAAGCCTTGCGACCGCCCCTCTGAGTATCGCCTTACCAATCCACCCTCGGCCACGGGCAGACCGCTGCCCCCTGGGACACAAAGCGATTCCCTTCTCAGCTAGATAGTTGCGCAGACAACTAACGCTGATTGGTTGATCTATTTGAAATTCATGCTATGCGGCTTTGGCTGAGTCCGTTTGAAACAAGACCCCCGAGGAGCACGCATGTCCATCAAATTCAAACTGTATGCCATTGCCACCATCGCGCTGATCGGCCTGGGATTTGTTTTCCTGGTCAACCAGATCGGCTCCCGGTTCATCCAGAATTCCATGACCGCGAACACCGCCGCCCTCTCGGCCCAGGCATCCCTGCTGCAAAGCCAGCAGGCAGAGAATGACTTCTTCGCCAAGCGCAAACCGTCATTTGCCGAGCTTCTGGGCAAACGCGTCAAAGCGACGGCCTGCAGCCTGGACCTCATGGTTGAAGCCGACGCCCAATTCGCCCCGAGCGTCGCCGAAGCCAAGGGGCTGCTCAAAGACTTCGAAGCCAGATTCACCAAGGCCGCTGAGGCCGTAAAAGTCATGGGACTCGGCGACCAGGACGGCCTGCGCGGCGAGTTCCAGTACGTGGTCGATTCCGCAGGAGCCGTCATCCTCTCGCGCCAGGACGACTCGCTCATCGCGGGTTTCATGACCCTGCGACGCATCGAGAAGGACTTCATGATCTCCGGTGACCAGGCCTTCGTGGACGAGTTCAAGGCCACCCACACGGGCCTGGCGACCCTGTTGGACGAGTCCACCAGCATGGGCATCGGCATGAAGATGAATCTCATGGGCGTGCTCGAGGATTACAAGCTGGCCTTCGAAGAATTTTCGGCCCAGACCGCGATCATCGCCACCAGCCGCCGGGACTTCGCCGAGGTCGGCAACCGCCTGGACCCCCTGCTGGCCGATCTGGCACAGAGCGCACACGACAAGATGCAGTCTCGCAACGCACTGGTGATGACCGTGATGCTGGGCGTCGAGCTTGTGGTGGCCCTGCTCCTGGTGGGTGGAGTGCTGTCCGTGATCCGGACCATCATCGGCCCCCTGGACAAACTCCAACAGAGCACCCGCGACGTGGCCAACGGCGACTACGAAGCCTGCGACGCCGTGTCATTCAGCGGAGAACTGGAGGTCCTGCGCCAGGATGTGGTGACCATGGTCCTGCACCTGAAGGGCATCATGGACCAGGCCGAGACCAAGAGCCTGGAGGCCGAAGAACAAGCCGCCAAGGCGCACCTCGCCACGGCAGAAGCCCACGAGGAAAAGAGACGCGGCGAACAGCTCATGGACAAGATGACCGACGTGGCCACACGGGCCTCGACCATCGCCGAGCAACTGACCAGCGCTTCGGCCCTGCTCTCCTCGCAGGCGCAACTCATCACCGAGGGTGCAACCCGCCAGCAGGAACGCGTGAGCGAGACGGCCACGGCCATGGAAGAGATGACCTCCACGGTCATGGAAGTGGCCCACAACGCCTCGGACGCCGCCACCCAAGCCGACGACGCCAGCTCCAAGGCCCGGGAGGGCGCGACCATCGTCTCCCAGGTGGTGGGCGCCTCCGCCGAGGTGGCCGAGCGCACCGGACGCATGAAGGCCTCTCTGTCCCTGCTGGGTGATCAGGCCGAGAGCATCGGAACCGTGATGGGCGTGATCAACGACATCGCCGACCAGACCAATTTGCTGGCGCTCAACGCCGCCATCGAGGCCGCACGAGCGGGCGACGCCGGGCGCGGGTTCGCCGTGGTGGCCGACGAGGTACGCAAGCTGGCCGAAAAGACCATGCAGGCCACTCGGGAGGTAGGCATCGCCATCACCGGCATCCAGGAAGGCACCCGTTCCAACATCCAGGCCATGGACGAAGCCGAGGGCGCTGTGGCGAGCAGTGCACAGCTGTCCTCGCAGGCAGGGGACTCCCTGCAGGACATCATGGGCATCGTGGAAACCACGGCCGACCGGATCCGCTCCATCGCCACGGCCGCCGAGGAGCAGTCCGCCACCAGCGAAGAGATCAACAGAGCCACCGATGAGATCAACCACATCTCCACCGAGACCGCCCAGGGCATGGGCGAGTCCGTCCGCTCCATCGCCAATCTTACCGCCCTGGCCACAGAGTTGCGGGAGCTGATCAACGAACTCGGCCAGTGCCGGGACCAGGACGCGCAGGCAGGCCTCTGCTCCATGGTCACGGGCTAAGCCCCCTTTCCGTGAACAAAAAGCCCCCCGCGCCCGAAAGGGTGCTGGGGGCTTTTCATCGCTAGCCGCCGGATCGACGAAGGACAGAGCCAATCACCCCAGCCATCCGTCGCTCCTGCGGCGACGAGGCGGTTTTAGAGCACGGCCGCCATAATGTCCTTGATGCCCACCCGCTCCACGAAACGAGCGGTGCGCTCACGCTTGCGGGCGTTGTCCTTGTAGTAGGTCAACAGCTTATCCACCAGCTCCAGGGTTTGCTCACGGGTCAGGTCCACGGCGATCTCGTCGGCAATGCGCGGCTTGTTGCCCGCGTTGCCACCAAAATAGACTGTAAAACCGCTGTGCTTGCCCACCACGCCGATGTCACGCAGCTTGGATTCGGCGCAACACAAGGGACAGCCGGACACGCCCATCTTGATCTTGGCGGGGAAATCCACGCCCACGTACTTGGGCTCCAACTCGCTGCCCATGCCTAGGGAATCCTGTACTCCCAGGCGGCAGACCGCCGTGCCCGGGCAGGCCTGCACGTAATGCACACACAGCTCCGTGGCCCGGCCGATATCACTGCCCAGATCTTCCCAGATGGGCGCGATGTCCCCCTCGCGCAGGCCCACCAGGGCGATGCGCTGACCCGAGGTGATCTTGACGATGGGCACCTTCCACTTCTTGACCACATGGCTGATGCGCTCCAGGATCTCCGGGGTCAGCATGCCCATGGGCGTCCGGGGCACGATGGCCCAGGTTTCCTTGTCACGCTGCAGAATGGCACCGTCGGCGCGTTCGGTCTTACTCATGTTCCTCTCCTTGCTCATGGTCGGCCACACTCGCTGCGTGACCACGCTGGATTCATTTCATAGTTCGCCCGCCGCCCAAGCGCAATCCAGACCACCGCCGAGGCGGTTCAAAGGTGCATGGGTGCACGACGCCAGGAACAAGTTCCCCGTGGCTGCTCAGGACCGTACTTGTGTAAGACACGTGGAACAGCTCCCAGGGGCTGTTCATGACCGTGTGGATGCGCGGCGTATGGAACAACTTCCAGGGGCTGTTCAAAAATGTGCGGATGCAAGGCGCAAGGCAAAACGAAGACCGACGCGTACTCCTTCGTACGCGAGGGTTTCGCTTTGCCGAAGCAACGCCGCAGACGTGCGTTTTTCAACAGCCCTTACTCACCAGGTTTGATGACAACCAGCAGCATCTTGAACTGCTTCTGCGCTTCCAGTCCGTGGGGCACGTTGGCGGGCATGGCGATGCACTGCCCGGCCCCGACGGTGTGGGTCAATCCGCCCACGGTGACCTGCGCCTCGCCATCCAGGATATGCACGAAGGCGTCGCCCGGCGACGAGTGGGAGCTGATGCCCTCACCCGTGTCAAAGGCGAACAGGGTCACGTTGACCGTGGGCTTCTGGGCCAGGGTGCGGCTCACCACGCGGCCTTCTTCATAATCCACCAGGGCGCCGATATCCAGGGCCTGGGAAAAGGGAATGTTCTTCATAAGTTCCATGGGTTTCTCCATGCCGGATCGCGGCGTTGTGTCTTTTTGGGCCGGGTTCATCCCGGCACAATGCAGACTAAGGCCGGAATGAGCGGTTTGCTTTGATGTACATCAAAACAGACGAAAAAACATGCCTTCTTGCAATCAACCCTTTACATTCCCCCCTCGAACCCTATATAGGCCGTGAACACATCTGTCGGGCCCGCCCCGGCGACTCGCTTGCGAGCTGCCGACGTGCTGGGTCTATCCCCTCCCCGCGATTGATCAGCATTCCGATCCAAAGCGACCCCAGGATGACCGATAGAGTGTCATCAACTGTGGAACCGCGTCGCCAACTGCGTCGCGGGGTCTGACTACTTTTTTTACCATAGGATTTTCATGACTTTCGATTGCTTTAAACTGCGTCCTTCGATTCTCGAGGCCATTACCGCCGTCGGGTACACCACCCCCACCCCCATTCAGGAACAGGCCCTGCCCCTGGCGCTGGCCGGGCACGACATCCTGGGCCTGGCCCAGACCGGCACCGGCAAGACCGCCGCATTCGCCCTACCGCTGCTGGAGCGTCTGGCCTCCGGCCCGCGCGGCCATCTGCGAGCCCTTGTGGTGGCCCCGACCCGCGAACTGGCCGAACAGATTTACGACGAAATCGTGTCCCTGGGCAGCAAGACCGGCCTGCGCGCCATGACCATCTACGGCGGCGTGGGCAAAAACCCCCAGATCAACAGATTGAAGCGCGGCGCTGAAATCGTCGTGGCCTGCCCCGGTCGCCTGCTGGACCTGATGAACGATCGTCACGCGGACCTCTCCAAGTTGGAGATCCTGGTCCTGGACGAGGCCGACCGCATGTTCGACATGGGCTTTCTGCCCGACATCCGGCGCATCCTGTCCCAGGTGCCGTCCAAGCGGCAGACCATGCTCTTTTCGGCCACCATGCCCACGGACATCCGCAAGCTGGCCGACGACACCCTGACCAACCCCAAGGTGATCAAGATCGGGCTGTCCATGCCCGCCGAAACCGTTTCCCACGCCCTGTACCCCGTGCCCACGCACCTGAAGACCAACCTGCTCAAGCACGTGTTGGGCATCACGCGCACGGGCTCGGTGCTGGTCTTCACCCGCACCAAGCACAGGGCCAAACGCCTGGCCCAGCAGTTGGAACAGATGGGCTACAAGGCCACCAGCCTGCAGGGCAACCTGTCCCAGAACCGCCGCCAGGAGGCCCTATCGGGCTTCAAGGCCGGACGCTATGACATCATGGTCGCCACGGACATCGCCGCTCGCGGCATCGACGTCTCCAGCGTGACCCACGTCATCAACCTGGACGTGCCCGACACGGCCGACGCCTACACCCACCGCATCGGCCGCACCGGTCGCGCCGCCCGCACCGGTGACGCCCTGACCTTCGTCTCCCCGGAAGACGCGTCCGACGTGCGCGACATCGAGCGCGCCATGGGCGAAAAGATCAACCGCGTGGTCCTGGACGACTTCGACTACAACACGCCCAAGCCCGCCGGCGACATCCTCAACCAGCGCCCCCCGCGCCAGCCCCGTCCCGGTGGAGCTGGCAGGCCCCAGTCCAACAGGGGTGGCGGTGGCAACCGCAGCAATACCAGTCCTGGTGGTGGCGGAGCCCGCCGCAGCCAGCCCGCCGGCGGACGCAGCCGGTCAACCCGCTGAGCATAGAGCTCCCTTCCGGGACGTGACCCCGGATTCGAGACCTCAGCCTCAATCCTTTTGACGGAGTGACAACATGCCCTCGTTCGACATCGTGAGCCAAGTGGACATGCAGGAAATGACCAATGCCGTGAACAACGTGCTCAAGGAAGTCCAGACCCGCTATGACTTCCGCGGCGTGACCACGGAGCTGGAACTGAACAGCAAGGACAAAGTCCTGCGCCTGCTCACCGGCGATGAGATGAAGGTCCGCGCCGTGCGCGAGATGCTCATCTCGCACTGTGTACGCCGCAAGGTGGACCCCAAGATCCTTGAATTCGGCAAGGAAGAGCCCACCTCACGCGGGATGCTGAAGCAGGAGATCAAGATCCGCGAAGGCATCGACAAGGACAACGCGCGCACCATCGTCAAGCTCATCAAGGATCAGAAGCTCAAGAAGATCCAGGCCGCGATCCAGGACGAACAGGTTCGCGTCACGGGCAAGCAGCTGGACGACCTCCAGGCCGTGATCCAGATGCTGGATGCCCAGAATCTGGACCTGCCTTTGCAATACGTGAACATGAAGCAATAGGACCAATACGACCATGGCCTTGATCAGCATTCAGAATGTCAGCCTCTCATTCAGCGGACCCAAGCTCCTCGACGATGTGAACCTGCAGGTGGAACCCGGCCAACGGGTCTGCCTGCTGGGTCGCAACGGCGAGGGCAAGTCCACCCTCATGAAGATTCTCTCCGGAGAACTGATTGCGGACACAGGCGTGGTGGCCACGCCTCCAGGCATGCGCGTGGCGCGCCTGGAACAGGAAGTGCCCTCGGACGTCTTCGGCCGAATCTTCGACGTGGTGGCCGCCGGGGTCCCGCACCTGGGTGAAACGCTCATCCAGTACCACGCCATGTCCCGGCAGCTGGAAGAGAATCCCGAAGACGAGGACGTGCTCGCCCGGCAACAAGACGCCCAGCACATCCTGGACACGGAGAACGGCTGGGAGGCGCACCTCACCGTGGAAACCGTGCTTTCACGCCTGAAGCTGGACCCGGAGGCCGAGTTCTCCACCCTGTCCGGAGGCATGAAGCGCCGCACGCTGTTGGCACGCGCCCTGGCCTCTGACCCGGACCTGCTGCTGCTGGACGAACCAACCAACCACCTGGACATCGAGTCCATCACCTGGCTGGAAGGCTACCTGCTGCGCAAGGTCAAGACCCTGTTCTTCGTGACCCATGACCGGATGCTGCTGCGCAAGCTGGCCACGCGGATCATCGAACTGGACCGCGGCCGACTATTCGACTGGTCCTGCGACTACGACACCTTCCTGACGCGCAAGCAGGACCTGCTGGACTCCGAGGACAAGCAGAACCGCGAATTCGACAAGAAACTGGCCCGCGAGGAAGTCTGGATCCGCCAAGGCGTCAAGGCCCGGCGTACCCGCAACGAGGGCCGCGTCCGCGCCCTGAAGCAGTTGCGCCGCGAACACAGTGCCCGGACAGAACGCGTGGGCGCGGTCAAGATGCTGGTCCAGGAAGCGGCCAAATCCGGCAAGCTGGTGGTGGAGGCCGAAGATGTCAGCTACGGCTACGGCGAGACGGCGATCATCCAGGATTTTTCCACCGCCATTCTGCGTGGAGACAAGGTGGGCATCATCGGCCCCAACGGCTCGGGCAAGACCACACTGCTCAAGCTGCTGCTAGGCGAAGCGAACCCCGACTGCGGAACGCTGCGCCGGGGCACGAACCTGGAAGTGGCCTATTTCGACCAGCTACGGGCCGAGCTGGATTTGACCAAGTCCGTGCGCGACAACGTGGCGGGCGGTCAGGATGTGGTGACCATTGGACAGACCACCAAACACGTGGTGGGCTATCTCAAGGATTTCCTGTTCCCATCGGACCGGATCATGGTCCCGGTGTCCGTACTTTCGGGCGGGGAACGCAACCGACTGCTGCTGGCCAAGCTGTTCACCCGGCCCTCCAACGTCCTGGTGCTGGACGAACCCACCAACGACCTGGATGCCGAGACCCTGGACCTCTTGGAGGAACGCCTCCTGGAATACACGGGCACCGTGCTGCTGGTCAGCCATGACCGGGCCTTCCTGAACAACGTGGTCACCTCCACCCTGGCCCTGGAAGGCAATGGCGTGGTGCGCGAATACGTGGGAGGCTACGACGACTGGCTCAGACAGCGTCCGGACCCAGAAGGCCAGACCGTGAGCAAACCCAAGGTCTGCAAGCCCAAGGCCTGCAAGGCCAAGCATCAGCCCAAGGGCAAGCGCAAGCTGAGCTACAGTGAAACGCAGGAACGCGATCAGCTGCGCGCCGAATTGGGCGCCCTGCCCGTGCGCATCGAGGCCCTGGAGCAGGCCCAGCTGAAACTGAGCACCCTGCTGGCAGACCCCGCCTTCCTGACCCGCGGGCACAAGGCCATCGCTGAAAAGGCCACTGAACTGGGGGCCTTGGAATCAGACCTGGAAACCGTTCTGGAACGCTGGGAAACCATCGAGACACGGCTGGAAGAACTGCGGGAAAGCTAAGCGGCCCTTTTACAAATTCACACTGCGCGGGGGATCTTCTTGAAAAAGAAGTTCCCCCGCGTGCTTTGCTTCAACAACTATTCCCCTGGGACTAGAAGTCGCCTTCCAGACGTGTCGCCAGATAGGCCGCGATGTCCGGTCCGGAGGGGTTCCTGAGCACATGCCGCACCCAGGCGTCACGCTCGAAGCCCATGACCTTCAGGTCCCAGATGCAGGCACAGACCCCCGTGGCCGTGACCTCTTCCAGGGCGGCGGGGTCCGCATGCGGGGAGATGAAGACATAGTGGTGCAGCTCGTTCTCGTCCTGCCACCAGTCCGTGAACACGAAGTTCACCCCGCGCCCGTCGTGCACGCCCATGTACCCCACCCCGTAGCGACCGCCCCCGTTCGCCGGGACCGGAAAGGCCCGACGCGCCAAATCCCGCGCCGCAGCCAGCAGCTCGGGCCGCGGCTCGTCACGGCCATAGGCGATGCCGTAGACCTTCACTCGCCAGCCGTCGAACTCCAGCAGCTCCAGAAAGCGGATGGGACGGGTTTCGCAGGGTTCGCTCATCTCAAACGTGTCCATGACGTCTCCTTTTCACCACGTGCTCAGCATCAGTCTCCACCGACAAGTGAACAGCGTCTGGATAGCCCGCTCTTGCTGCCAAGCGCTCAGTATTCTCGTTAAAAACATCGTCTGCCAGGCCGTTATCAGTCGCCAACTAAATCCACTCCGGCTCGACGGTGCGGACTGAGCCCTCGTTGTCGCCTGTATTGACCGTGCCCACCGGCTCGATCACCAGGAGATGCGTCTCCTCCTCGGCCTCGGGCTTGTGCTCCACGCCCTTGGGCACGGTGATGAATTCGCCAGGCTCCAGGATCACGTCCCGATCCCGGAAGTGCAGGGTCATGCGCCCCTGGACCACGTAGAACAACTCATCCTCGTTGGCATGGGAATGCCACTCGAACTCGCCCTTGACCTTGACGAGCTTCAGGTGCATCTCGCCCACCTGCCCGACGATCTTCGGGGACCACAACTCGTCAAACAGCGCCAGCTTGTCCCTCAGATTGACCTTGCCCATGTCGTCTCCCTCCATGATTGGCGGATCGAAGTATTTGATTCGGCGGGCGCGCCGTCTATTGCCCTCAGCTTCCAGCGAAGCTGTTTTGTTTTAACCCCGCTCTCCCGTTGGTGGCGTAGAACAGGCATGAGCCACAGGAACAAACAATTCCTTCGCTCCTCTTCAGGTCGTTCAAAAATTTCGCTGGCAAGGCGCGAGGGATATTGGGTTTCGGTGCGTATCTGGACATACGCGAGAGGCCCGATATTCCGAGCAACGTCGCCAGGGGAAGATTTTCAACGGCCTGTAAAAAGCCACCAGCCTAGCTCTCGACAGGGATCACCAGGCTCTCGCGCATGGCCCGAAAAGCAATCACCGTGCGCGTGCCGCTCACGGTCTCGATATCATTGATGCGCATCACGATGCGCTCCAGGGCCTCGGTATCCTTGCAGCGGACCTTGACCAGGAAGCACTCCTCCCCGGTCATGTGCACCACCTCCTGCACGCCTGCGACCTCCACCAGCTGCTCGCCCACGGTCCGCGCCATGCGATGCGGCGAAAGCCGGATGAAGACATAGGCCAGAACCGCACGGCCTAAGGCCGCAGGGTCCACCACCGCCGTGTAGCCCTTGACAATCCCGGCATTTTCAAGCTTCTTGATACGCTCGAACACGGCGGACGCGGTCTTGCCCACCTGACGGGCGATCTCCGCGTTGGACGTCCTGGCATTCTCCTGGAGCATCGTCAAAATCTGAGCGTCAATATCGTCGATCATTCGATCATTCTCCTGTTTGCCTGACGATACATCGACAACTCGCTTCTGTAAACACCGTTCATCCATTCTGCGCCGATCTGCTGTCCTGCTTGTCAAGCGACATTGACAGCGGATTGCACCGCTTTTATGTTCCAGCCCTTGGCGAAAAGCCCCGCCAATACTCGCTTCCTGTTTAAAACACATCCTCGGGCAAGGACCCTCAATGAACGCAATCACCCGCCGCTGGAACGCCCCCAACGGACCCCGCCAACTGCTGCTGGTCGGCCTGCCGCTGATGGCCAGCATGCTCTCGGCCACGGTCACGCAGTTCACGGACCGCATCTTCCTGGGACAATATTCCTTGGAGTCGCTGGCGGCCTCCCTGTCGGGCAGCATCACCAATTTCACGGTGATGGCCTTTTTCATGGGCATGGTCAGCTACGTCAACGTCTTCGTGGCGCAGTATACGGGGGCTGGCCGCCACGAACGCCTGGGCGCCGCCCTGTGGCAGGGGGTCTGGCTGTCCCTGGGCTCCGGGGTGGTCATCGCCCTCATGGGCTTGCCCGCACACCAGATCTTCTCCCTGGCCGGGCATCCTCCGGCGATCCAGGCCATGGAGGCCGACTATTTCCGCATTCTGTGCTTCGGGTCCGTGCTGAACATCCTGGCCGTGTCCTTGTCGACCTTCTATTCCGGTCGCGGGCTGACTCGCCCGGTGATGCTGGTGAACATGATCGGTGCGGCCGTGAACATCCCTTTGGACTACGCGCTGATCAACGGCTTCTGGGGAGCCCCCGAGCTTGGCATCCGGGGGGCGGGCATCGCCACGGTCATTGCCTGGGGCGTCACCGCGGCACTGTTCGCGCTGCTGATCTTCCGACGCAGCTACGAGAAGCAATACCGGGTGCTGTCCGCATACAGATTTAATCGGGAGCTCTTCGGACGGCTCCTCAGATTCGGTGCCCCCGGTGGCGCCCAAGTCTTTCTGGATGTCTTCGGATTCATGGCCTTCGTGCTCATCGTGGGCCGCCTGGGCAACGACCAACTAGCCGCCACCAACATGGTCTTTTCCCTGAACCACTTCACGTTCCTGCCCATGTTCGGTCTGCACATCGCGGTGGAGACCCTGGTGGGCCAGTCCATCGGGGCGGGCCGTCCGGAAGAGGGAGTGCTGGCGGCCAGCAGCTGCGCCCAGCTGTGTGTGCTCTGGGGGATGGCCGTGGGCGCGGTCTTCCTGCTGTTCTCCGGCCCCCTGCTGGCCGCGTTCAAGCCCGCGGCCTACACCCTTGCCCAGTACGCACCCATCGCCGAAACAGGACGCAACCTGCTGTTCTTCGTGGTGGCCTATACCCTGTTCGACGGCATCGCCATCGCCTACACCGGCGCACTCAAGGGCGCGGGGGACACCCGATTCATCATGCTCCTAGCCGCGGCCATGTCCCTGCTGGTGCTCGTGCTGCCCACCTACCTCGTGGTGGAGGTGCTGCATCTGGGGCTGTACGCCGCCTGGACCTGCCTGGTGGCCTTCCTGGTCCTGTATGCCGGGTTCGCCTATCTGCGCTTTCGCGCCGGGGGCTGGATGAAGCTGTCGGTGATCGAGAGCTAAGGTCCGCCACAACCCAGCTTATCAAGAATAATTCCTAACGTCTTGCCTTCGCCATGCAGATGATTACAATCAACCTTCCGGCGAATGCGCCGCACACCAACCTCAGCCCTAACGGAGCGACCCGGGCCCCCTCAGGCCGCACCGACAAGCAAACCCGATGAATCACGACTGCATCCATATCGAAGGCGCGCGGCACCACAACCTGAAAAACCTGGACCTGGACATCCCGCGCGGCAAGCTGGTGGTGATCTGCGGGCCCAGCGGTTCGGGCAAGTCGACCCTGGCCTTTGACATCATCTATGCCGAGGGTCAGCGCCGCTACGTGGAATCCCTGTCCGCCTACGCGCGCCAGTTCCTGCCGCAGATGGACAAGCCGCTGGTGGACAAGATCGAAGGCCTGTCCCCGGCCATCTCCCTGGAACAGCAGACCACCTCGCGCAACCCACGCTCCACCGTGGGCACCGTGACCGAAATCTACGACTTTTTGCGCGTCTTTTTCGCGCGGCTGGGCACCATGTACTGCCCGGACTGCGGGCGGCCCATCCGCTCCCAGTCCTCGGACGAGATCGTGGACGAAATCATGGCCCTGCCCGAAGGCAGCAAGTTCCTGCTCCTGGCCCCCCTGGCCGAACACCAGAAAGGCACCCACGCCGAGCGCATGAAGAAACTCCAGGCCGAGGGCTTCGTGCGCGTGCGCGTCGGCGGCGAGGTCATGAACCTCGAACCGCTGCCCGAGCTGGAAAAAAACAAGAAACACACCATTGAACTGGTGGTGGACCGGCTGGTGGTGCGCGAGGGCATGCGCAAACGTCTGGCCGACTCCGTGGAGCTGGCCCTGCGTTCCGGTCAGGGGCGGCTCTCCGTGAGCCTCGTGGACGGCGAAAAGAGCGATAGGGACATCCCCTTCAGCTCCGAATCCGTCTGCTCCCACTGCCGCATCAGTCTACCCGCCCTGTCACCACAGCTGTTTTCCTTCAACAGCCCCCAGGGCGCCTGCCCGGTCTGCTCGGGGATCGGCAGCGTTGATTATTTCGAGCCTAATCTTCTGGCTCCTAACAAAGGTCTGTCTCTGGCCTCTGGGGCCGTCATCCCCTGGAAAAATCCGCGTGTCTTTGAACGCTATGAAAGCCTGCTGACGAAACTGGGCAAGAGGCACGGCTTCACCCTGAAGACCCCCTTGGGCGAATTCTCCGAGGCCGCGCAACAGGCGCTCTTCCAGGGCGACGCCGAAGCGGGCTGGACCGGCGTGGTCCAGATGCTGGAAGCGGGCATGAGCTTCGGCAATGTCTGGCGCGACGAGCTGTCGCGCTTCAGACAGGCCCAGCCCTGTCCGGCCTGCAACGGCGCGCGCCTGCGGCCCGAGTCCCTGGCCGCCCGCGTGGCGGACCTGAACGTCTTCCAATTCACCAGCCTCTCCATCCGCCGTTCCCTGGAGTGGCTCCAAGGGTTGTCCTTCAACGGGGGCCAGGCGCCCATCGCCGAGCCGTTGATGAAGGAACTGACCCATCGCCTAGCCTTTCTGGTCAACGTGGGTCTGGACTACATCTCGCTTGGCCGCAACATGGGCAGCCTTTCCGGCGGCGAGGCCCAACGCATCCGCCTGGCCGGACAGCTTGGTTCCGGGCTGGTGGGCGTGACCTACGTCCTGGACGAGCCGTCCATCGGCCTGCACCCGCGCGACAACGACCGGCTGCTGGCCACCCTGCGCGAGCTGCAAGGCCGAGGCAATACCGTGCTGGTAGTGGAGCACGACGAGGCCACCATCCGCAATGCCGACCATGTGCTTGAATTGGGTCCCGGATCGGGCTGGCTGGGAGGCGAGATCGTCTACCAGGGCGACGTACCGGGACTGCTGAAAAGCAAGAGCAGCCTGACCGCCAAGTATCTGCGCGGTGATCTGTGCATCGAGCAGCCCGAAAAGCGACGCCCTGCCAAGGGTTCCATCAGCCTGAAAAACGTGACCACCAACAACCTGCGCGGCCTGAACGTGACCATCCCCCTGGGCGGGCTGACCTGCGTCACCGGGGTCTCGGGTTCGGGCAAGAGTTCGCTGGTGGTGGACACGCTGTACAAGCATCTGGCCCTGGCTCGCGGCATCAAGGTGGACAACCCGGGCCAGCTCTCGGGTATCGAAGGCATCGAGGGCATCGAACGCATCGTGTCCATCGACCAGACGCCCATTGGCCGCACCCCACGCTCCAACCCCGCCACCTACACCAAGATCTTCGACGAGATCCGCAAGATCTTTGCGGGCACCAAGGAATCCAAGGCCCGCGGCTACAACATCGGGCGCTTCAGCTTCAACGTGCGCGGCGGGCGCTGCGAATCCTGCCGGGGCGATGGCCACATCCGCGTGGAAATGCACTTTCTGCCCGATGTGTTCGTCAAGTGCGAGGTCTGCAAGGGCGAACGCTACAACCGCGAGACCCTGGACGTGACCTACAAGGGCCTGAACATCTCCGAGGTCCTGAACCTCACGGTGCGCCAGTCCCTGAAATTCTTCGAGAACTACCCGGCCCTGGTGCGCCGCCTGTCCATTCTGGAAGAAGTGGGCCTGGAATACCTGCACCTGGGGCAGCCCGCCACCACGCTCTCCGGCGGCGAGGCCCAGCGCATCAAGATCAGCCGGGAACTGGGCAAGCGCAGCCTGCCCGGGACCCTGTACATCCTGGACGAGCCCACCACCGGCCTGCACATGCACGAGGTGGGCAAGCTGATCAAGGTCCTGCATCATCTGGTGGACAAGGGTGCATCCGTGCTGGTCATCGAGCACAACCTGGACGTGGTCAAGGCCTCGGACTGGGTGCTGGACCTGGGTCCCGGCGGCGGCGAGCACGGCGGACGGGTGGTGGCCCAGGGCACTCCCGAGGACATCGCCGCCAATCCCGACTCCGTGACCGGAAAGTTCCTGCTGAACGACTAGGCTCTCGCCTGGACATTCTCTCCAATCAACGAAACGGCCCGCTTCGAATGATGAAGCGGGCCGTTCTTCTTCGAGCCTGCATCGCCCGCCAGGCAGAGGCCCCTAGTCCAGACCTTGGCCAGCCCTGGCAACGAGTCACGCGGAAACAATCGGAGGCCACAACGTCTGGCCCGGCGCCCTATTCCATGGCAGGGGCCACCTCACGCCACTGCCCCTCCATGGTTTCAAGGATGACCCTGGCCCGTTCCTCAGGGCCCAGTCCACGATAGCGAAACCGTGACCCCAGCCAATGCCCATAATAGGCGTTGGGCAACTGAATCCAGCGGTCATCATAGAAGTGCCCGTAGGTGTCGAGAATCTCGAAACGCTCTTGGGGCGTCAGTTCGGCATTGAGCAAGCGGATATAGGTCTGCGAATCCATCCACGGCTCAGGCGGTGTGCTGTAGAAATCCCCCTGGCTGTCCCCCACCAGGAGCAGGATGCGGTAATTTCTGGCGATGGCTGCCCGCCGGGCCCCCTTGTAGGGCCATCCACAGACCGGATTCTCCCAGCCATCATACGAGACGGCCCGGTCTCGTGGAATCCCTTGCGGCGGGTGACAAAAACGGCTGGGCGCATCATTCTTGAAAACGAGATGGAAGAGTTTGTCACGCACGTTGAATCCCATCCGGCGCAGATTAATCGCGGTCACTTCGCGCTCGACCCCCCAGCGATTCGTGACCATGAACACGTGCACGCCCTTGTCCATGGCCCCATTGACGAAGGCAACGGCCCCGGGAAGGGCTGGAGCCACGGCCATCTCCGTCCACTCGTCCCAATCCCGAGAGGTCATGTCCCGCCCCTGGAATCGTGCGTGGGCGTAGCACAGCGAGTTGTTCAGGACCGTCTCGTCAATATCCAGGATCACCGCTGCTTCCAGATCCTTCAGGAGGCCTTTGTTGACCATGTCCTGCTGCTCCACCGCAGCGCTCCAACTCGGGTCGCTCAGGGCCTGCTCCAATTGACGCGTCGCATGGGTGTAGGCCATACGCGTCAGCCCCTGGTATTCCTGAGAATCCTGACCCCAGAAAGCCGCGCTGATCTCGGGGGCGCCAAGCCCTTGGGTAACGGGCTGTGCCCCACCATGAGAGCACCCCGTTCCCAGGAGCAAGCCAGCCAGCAGGATCGCCAACCCCAACATTCTGACAGAAAGCATGTCCCCCTCCTTTTGCCAAAGTTTCTTGCCGCCAACGCGACGACCAGCCTGAATCAAGCAAAGAGAATTACAATATGCGTTACCACATAACAGACTTTCGTGTCACCCCAGGGATGCCTTTTCCCACAAAGGCCCCCCTCCCACGCTCCCCCATCCCCCTCCGTAAATCCCTTTCTCATGACAACGGCCCGCCCCGGAGTGTTCCGGGGCGGACCGTTGATATCATTTAAGCAAGGATTATGAGCCGTACCAACAAGTTGGCCAGCCACCAAGTATTGTTACTCCAAGCCTTCGCAGCACCGAAAACGGCTCAGAAGTGGTCGGATGCAAGGCGCGAGAACCGTTCAGGATCGAAGCGTATCTGAACATACGTGAGAGTCTGAACGGTTCGCTGCAACACAGCAGACGGCTGCTTATCAGCCGTTTTCGCTGCAACAAAGCAGATGGCCGCTCATCAGCCGTTTTTAATGCCACTCACTAAAAAGACAGGATCGGAATCCCACGTCTCCGCAAACAACGGATCGTTCTTGGGCCGCCAGTGATTGCGGATGGACACGGTCCGACAGTCCGTGAACCCGGCCTCCAGCAGCTGGTCCAAGACCAATCCCAGACGCTCGAAGTCATGCAGTTCGGCCCACAGGGCCGAGACCGCCTCCGGGACCCAGCGGTTGCTGAAACTGACGATATACTGGCCCCCGGGTTTCAGCACGCGCAGCGCCTCGGCGGCCACGGCCTGGGCGTCGGCCAGATCTTGCACGGACAGGGTATTGACCACGCTGTCGAAGATGCCATCGTCCAGGGGCAGCGCAGATTCGGCATTCAGGTCATGGACCAGGCGCTCCGAGAGCCACGGGTTGGCCTCCAGTTCCTGGACAGCCAGACCCAGGCCCGTGACCACAAGGTCCATGTCATCGGGCAGTTGGGACGGTGTACTGCTCATCAGGTCCAGGACCTTCCCGCCCGGAGGCAGCCAGCTTGCATACTGCTCCCGGATCAGATGCAGGGCCGTGGCGTCCACCTGTGCCTTCAGCCTGAGCGGGACAAGGGCTCCCGAGGCCTCGCCTTCCTCGCAGCGGGTCGCAGCCGGGACTTCGAAATTCGTGCGCATCCCGTGTGCGCGGGCCTGCATCCCCGGCCCGTTCCTGCAAATCTCCTCCATCCAATCGAGGAGCTTACCGCGGGAGCGACGGTCATAGACCTTGATCAGTCGGGCCTCGACAGCTAACTGGCGGTCCGCCAGGGGGTGGTTGAAGTCCACCTTGACGTCGCTGCCGCACACTTCCAAAACACGGAAGGCGGGGCGGGCGTCCGCTGTGCGGATGCCGGGATGCGAGTTCAGGAGCTGATAGGGATAGAAACGCCCCGACCTGGGTTCGATGATGCACCCGCCGATGCGCATGGGCTTGAAACAACCGCGATCAAGCACGGCCACCTTGCGCGGCCGAAGCCCGGGCACGAGCTTGCCGGGGATGTACTCGCCCGAGGACGTGGCCCCGGCTTTCATGCCTTGGAGCGGGGCGTCCATACCCGGAGGAAAGATATCCCGAAACGGGTCCACCTTGCGGGCCAGGAACCGTTCCTCGTGCGAGGCCTCGGCCGATTGCCAACGCACCGTGAACTCCACCTCGGCCTGCATCCCGCGCGACAGCGGCGCGTCGATGGCTTCGCCCAAAACATCCTCGATCATTCACTCACCCTCTTTGTCTGTATCCAAAACCCTCGCCCGGGGGGCGCGTCGGCAGTGATCCGTTCGACACTCACCACGCCGATGCCAATATCCTTCAGCCCGGCGGGATAACCACGGCCATGGTCGCCCTTGATGGTGCGGTGGTTCCGGTCGTCTGCGACCCGCAAAAAAAAGCTTTCAGCCCCGCCGATCCGCTGTTCCGTCAGCCAGGAGCACCTTGATTCCCTGCCCGTCGTGGCTGATTCCATCCATAGCCTTTGGCATGCCTTGAGACGACGACACAAGTCAATGACGTTGAACTCCCGACGGTACGAAAACGACCCCGGAGAGCAGCTCCATATCGAGTCCAGACCAAGGCCACGATTTGCCTTTGGAGCGCAGTTGCGATAGGAACACGCATCCGATTCGAACGATCCGCCGGAGGGACGCTGGGCCCGTCCCCGGGAACCACCCGCCTGCCAGCGCCCCCCGCTTCAATTATTTTACGACACCCCTTGCGGCCCGTGTGGTCGAACAGAGGAGGACGCCTTGCGTATTCTCATCATTGGTTCCGGAGGCCGGGAACACGCCCTGGCCTGGAAACTCGCACAGAGCCCCAAGGTGGACAAGCTGTTCATCGCCCCGGGCAATGGCGGCACCGCCCAATTAGGCGAGAATATCGCCATCAATGACGACGACCTGCCAGCCATCGCCGCCTTCGCCAGAAACAACTCCATCGACCTGGTGGTCACCGGCCCCGAGCTGCCGCTGGTGCTGGGCCTGAAAGAGACCCTGGACCAGGAAGGCATCGCCTGCTTCGGACCCAACGCCTTTGCCGCACAGCTCGAAGGCTCCAAGGCCTTTTCCAAGACAGTGATGCGCGCCTCCGGCGTGCCCACGGCGGACTTCAAGGTCTTCGACGAATACGACCTGGCCAGGGCGCATGTCGATGAACGTCCCATGCCCTGCGTGATCAAGGCCGACGGTCTGGCCGCGGGCAAGGGCGTGGTCGTGGCCAAGACCCGCGAGGAGGCCCTGGAGGCCCTGGACGAGATGATGGTCAAGCAGGTCTTCGGCGCAGCCGGGGAACGCGTGGTGGTCGAGGACGCCCTGATCGGCGAGGAGGCCTCGTTCCTGGCCTTCTCCGACGGCGTGAACATCAGCGTCATGCCCTCCTCCCAGGACCACAAGGCCGTGTATGACGGCGACAAGGGTCCCAACACCGGCGGCATGGGCGCCTACACCCCGGCTCCCATCCTGCCCAGGGAAGACTACGAGAAAACCGCCCAGTTGGTCATCGCCCCCATCATCCGCCACATGGCCAAGAAAGGACACCCCTTCAAGGGCGTGCTCTACGCCGGGCTGATGTACACGGCCGACGGCCCCAAGGTCCTGGAATACAACGTGCGCTTCGGCGACCCCGAATGCCAGCCCCTGCTGACCCGTCTGGACTCGGACCTCTTGGAGATCATGCTGGCCTGCGTGAACGGCACCCTGGACCAGTTGAGCGTTGACTGGAACAACGAGACCAGCATCTGCGTGGTCCTGGCCGCCAAAGGCTATCCCAAGGACTACCCCAAGGGCATGGAGATCACGGGCCTGACCGAGGCCGACGCCATGGACAAGGTCAAGGTCTTCCAGGCCGGGACCAAGGCCGTGGACGGCAAGATCCTGAGTTCCGGCGGGCGCATCCTGGGCGTCACCGCCCTGGGGGCCGACCTAGCTTCGGCCAAAGAACGCGCTTACCGCGCCGTGGACAAGATCAAGTTCGAGAACTGCTATTTCCGCCGCGACATCGGCGACAAAGGACTCAAAAGGAGCTAAGCCATGAGCCGTGTAGCCATCTTCATGGGCAGCATCTCCGACGAGGAGAAGGTCCGCCCCTGTTCCGACATCCTGAACAAATTGGGCATCAAACACACCTTCACCGTGACCAGTGCGCACCGCACCCCGGAGCGCACCGCCCGACTCGTGGCCGATCTGGAGGAACAGGGCTGCCAGGTCTATATCTGCGCCGCCGGCATGGCCGCGCATCTAGCCGGGGCCGTGGCCGCCAAGACCATTCGCCCGGTCATCGGCATCCCCATCACCGCTTCCGCTTTGGGCGGCATGGATGCCCTGCTGGCTACGGTGATGATGCCTCCCGGGTTCCCCGTGGGCACCGTGGCCCTGGACAAGGCCGGGGCCACCAACGCTGCCTGGATGGCCGCCCAGATCCTGGCCCTGTCCGACAAGGACATTGAGGCCAAACTCCTGGCCGCGCGCGAGGAATTCAAGGCCTCGGTGGAAAAAGCCGCCGACAGCCTGAAGTAATTCCAGACGCACGCATTCATACCAATTAAATCCCCGCAAGCTCTGGCCTGCGGGGATTTCTATTTTTGATTCTTCATCACTCATCAATAACTGTTTTGCACTAACCCTGGTAAAAAATGGTTAGATGCGCGACGCAAAAACGGTTCAAGCTCGATGTGTATAAGACATTGAGAGTTTATACCGTTTGCAGCGCACCTAAAGCGTAAGGTCTTGCAAGCTCGAAGCTCGCTAACAATTCACTTAACAACGCAGATGGCTATTCTGGGACAGTCTGCTAGTCCCGGTCCTTGTGCAACAACAGGCGGAAGTCTTCGCCAAAACACATCCTGCGCACAATGGTGATCACCATGAACGAGGACAAGGCCGTGGCCGCGGCGATCATCAGCATGACCACGATCTGGTAGCGGCAGGCCATGGCCGGATCGGCCCCGGCAATGATCTGGCCGGTCATCATCCCCGGGATGGAGACCAGGCCCACGCCCATCAGCGAATTGATGGACGGGATCATACCCGCGCGGATGGCCTCGCGCATGATGTCGTTGCTGGCTTCCCGATAGTCCGCCCCCAGCGAGAGCTTCATCTCGATCTCGGCGCGCCGGGCCCGCAGGGACGAGAACAGCCGCTCCAATGAGATGGACAGGGCGTTCATGGAATTACCCGCCACCATGCCCCCGATGGGCAGGAAATAGCGAGGCTCCCACCAGGGGTCGGCGCCGATGATCAGCCCGGTCACCGTGGTGGCCACCAGCATGTAGGTCGCCACCATGGCCCCGAACACCGGCAGACCGAAGGCCACCTCGCGCTCGGGGACCCGGCCATGCACGATATGCGCGGCTGCGGCCACCATGGCCGCGAACACAACCACCACGGGCAGGCCCATCTGCAAGGCAAAGATGTATTTCAGGGCATAGCCCATCAGGAACAACTGCACAAAAGTCCGCACGGTGCCGATGGCCAGGCTCTTGTGCAACCCCAGGTTGTAGACCAGGGAGATGACGCCCGCCACGAGCACGAAGACAAGGGTCAAGGCCAGCTGCTCGGGGCCGATGGCAATGGGTCCGGTCCCGGTCATACGGTCTCCACAAGGCGACAGCCCGTCAGGTTCACGGTCCTGAAAGCCACACTGCGGGGCTGATAGTCGTTGTGACTGACCAGAAGCACGGTCACCCCCTGTTCGGCGCAGAGGTGTTCGGCGGCATCCTCCACCACGCGGCGGCTCTCGGGGTCCAGGGCGCTGGTGGGCTCGTCCAGCAGCAGGACCCTGGGCGAGAGCAGCATGGCCCGCAGCAGGCACAGCCGCTGGCGCTGACCAACGGAGAGGTTCGCTGCCGGCATCTCCAGCCGCACGCCCGACAGCAGCAGGGAATCGAGCCCCTGGCGCAGGGCCTCGTCATCCGGCGCAGGCAACTCCTTGTTGACGCGGAAGGAAAACGGCAACAACAGGTTGTCCCGTACGCTGCCCGAAACGATGGACGGGGTCTGCTGGATCAGACAGACCTCGCGCCGATAGCGTTCCGGGGCCAGCGCGTTCAGCGGCGCCCCCTGATAGAGCATCGTCCCCGAGTTTGGGCTTTCCAGCCGAGCCAGAACACGCAGCAGGGTGGATTTGCCCCCGCCCGAAGGTCCCTTGAACAGCACGAATTCGCCATCAGCCACGCACAAGTCGATGCCCGACAGGCATGGCGCACCATCGGGCCATATGAAATCCAGGCCACAAAGATCAAAAATATTCATGCCCACACCCTAGCAGGTCACAGTAAAAAAGGCCCGGCTTTGCAGCCGGACCTTCGTGTCTTTCGCGTGTGAAACGGTCTTATTTATTCTTACCGCGACGTTCCCACAACTTCATTTCGGACATCTTCTTGCGACGGTCACGAGCCAGGCCCTTGCAGACCAGGGAGGTCTTCTTGGTGTAGCCCCACTTCTCCTTGTATTCCAAGGGAGTCAGGTCATGGTTGATCAGGTGACGCTTGGTCAAAACCTTAAAGCTCTTGCCACATTCCAGGCAGATAATGCTTTTTTCGCGAATAGCCTTCTTGGGATCAACGGAGGGGCACTGGTCATCGATGGCCACCTCGACACCGTCGCTGATGGCGTTGATGCCCTTGGAGAGCTTCTCCACCATGGAGATGATCTCTTCTTCGGACATATTACGGACGCTTGCCTGCGCCTTCACTATCTCAAGAGCTTCTTTCAGATATTCGTCCATTGTATTCCTCCAAGTTCAGTATTGATGCGCACTGCATAACCGAATGCAAAACAGGAAGCAACGCCTTTTTCAGACTAAGATTGAAATAACCATGGTTTCCAGTCTTTTCCGAAGATTTTGATCTGAAATGCCTGCCCAAAGATTACACGATCGGAACAGCTGCATCCCATTTAACCAACCAATAACAGGGACTATTTAGGCTCGAGAGACCAACACAAAGACAGCCCACACTTCGTGATGTAATTCACGAATGCAATGCCGATGTGCAGTATTCGGCACCAAAGACAAACGATGCAGTCACGTTATGATTAAACGCAGGAGGGGAACACATACAGGGTACAGACCCGTTTCCCGCTAGTAATCTCTGGAAATTACTGTGTTGCGTAGGCAATCACTGCACGAACGTGATCATCTTAGGCCAGCTGCCCGGTACACGGCACCCATATCCAGGCTGGCACGCACCGTCCGGGCCAGACGATCCAGCGCGGCCTCCAGATCATAGACAGCCACGACCCGGCCCACAGGGAGATGCCCGCAACGTTGGCGCAGGCGGTCCACAAACCAGCGTCGGAACTCATCGGCATCGAACAGGCCGTGCAGGTAGCTGCCCCAGACCAATCCCGTGGGGTCCATGTAACCCAGGGCCTGACCATCCTCACGCAGCACGGCCAATTCAGGGGAGTCGCCCAGGGGGGTCGTGCGTCCGTGATGAATCTCATAGCCGTGTAGCGCACAGCCGGAAAGCACGTGCAACGCCCGGGTGCGAACCAGCGTCTTTTCCCGGGCCAGTTCGGTCTCCAGAGGCAACAGACCCAGACCCGGCAACTCGCCCCCGGATTCCAGTCCATGGGGGTCGCGAATCATGCGGCCCAGCATCTGGAACCCACCGCAGATGCCCACAATCTCTGTCTCTCCCCGCGCGGCCAAATCCAGCACGGCCTGAGCCAGACCCGACTCCCGCACGAAGCGCATGTCGGCCACCACGTTTTTGCTGCCCGGCAGGATCACGGCCTGGGGCTGGCCCAGGTCGCTGGCACGACGTACCACGCGCAGATGCACGTCCGGTTCGCCCAGCAGGGCATCCAGGTCCGTAAAATTCGAGATGTGCGGCAGGTCCAGCACCGCGATCTCCACCACCCGCTCGGAGCTGGGCTGCCTGTCCAGGATACCGCTCTTGAAGGACACGGAATCCTCCTCGGGCAGTCCCAGATCGATGAGATGCGGCACCACCCCGGTGAAGGGCACGCCCGTGCGCGCCGTGGTGATGGTCAGAGCCTCATCCAGCAGCGAGGCGTCTCCCCGGAAGTTGTTGACCACGAACCCACGCACCAGGGCGCGCTCGGATTCGCTGAGCAGTTCCATGGTGCCCACGAAGGAGGCGAAGACCCCGCCCCGGTCGATGTCCCCGGCCAGGAGCACCCCGGCCCCGGCGTGCCGAGCCATGGTCATGTTCACGATGTCGTGCCGCTTCAGGTTGACCTCGGCCGGGCTGCCCGCTCCCTCCAGGACCATGACCTCGAACTCGCCAGCCAGGGAGTCATAGGCCTCTTTGGCCTTGGCAAAGGCCTCGGGCTTGTAGCGTACGTATTCCTTGACCTTCATGTTGCCCACGGGCCGCCCCATGACGATCACCTGGGAGCCAGTGTCCGAGCTAGGCTTCAGGAGCACGGGATTCATGCGCACGTCGGGGTCCAGGCGGCAGGCCTGGGCCTGCGTCACCTGGGCGCGGCCCATCTCGTGGCCGTCGCGGGTCACAAAGGAATTGAGGGACATGTTCTGGGACTTGAACGGGGCCACGGCATAGCCGTCCTGAAGCAGGATGCGGCACAGCGCCGCGGCCAGTACGCTCTTGCCGGCATTGGACGAGCAGCCCTGGACCATGATGGCCGGGGTCCTGCGCGGACGCAGATGCACGGCGCATGAGCGCGGCGAATCCGTGCCGGTCCCAAGCGTTTGCTCCAGGGCCTGGATCAGCAGCGCGTTTTCCCATGCCGGACGCACGGCCACACGGAAGAAACGTCCATTTAAGCCCTCGAAAGTCTGGCAAACGCGGATGGCCAGGCGTTGCCTGAGCAGCCGCTCGGCCAGTGCCGGGGCGTCCAGCCCGTGCCGGTCGAGACGGCAGAACAGAAAATTGGCCGAGCCCGGGAACACGGTCAGCCCGGGCAGACCCGACAGGCCTGCCGCCAAATCCGTGCGCAACTCTGCCACGGCCAGCCGCGTGCGCTGACCATAGTCCTCATCCTCCAGGGCGCGACAGCCAACGGCCTGGGCCAGGCCGTTGACGGACCAGGGCGGGATGCGCCGGGCGATGGCCGAGGCCGCCACCCCGGAGGCGAACCCCAGCCCCAGGCGCAGGCCAGGGACCGCGTAGAATTTGGTCAGGGAATACAGAACGATCACATTGGCCGGACGGGAGGAAGCCAGACGGTCCAGCCCCGGCACAAAGTCGGCAAAAGCCTCGTCCACCACGAACCAGGCCTGGGGGAACCGTTCGGCCAGGGCCCGCAACGCGGCGGGGTCGAAACAGACGCCCGTGGGGTTGTTGGGCTGGCCCAGGAACACGGCGCAGTCCTCTGCCCCGTCTTGTTCCAGCATCCTGCCCAGGGCTTTGAAATCCACGCTGAACCCAACGGCCTCGTCCAGGACGAGGGCCCGGACCTCGACACCCGATAGTTCGCAGGCCCGGCGGTAGTCCGTGTAGCACGGCACGGGCACGATGGCCCGGCGAATGCCCAGGGCCGGACACAGGGCGTAGAGGATCTCGGTGGAGCCGTTGCCCGCCACGATCTCGTCCGTGGGCACGCCAAAGCGCTGCGCCGCTGCCTGGAGCAGCTCCCCGCAGTGTGGGTCCGGGTAATGGGTCAACCCGGACAGTTCGCTGCCCACCAGCCCGCGCAACCAGTCGGGCAGACCCAGCGGATTGATGTTCGCGGAGAAGTCGAGAATCTCGCCACGGGCGCACCCGGCAGCCTCGGAAAGTTGGCGGATATGCCCGCCGTGCGTGAAGTCGTTCATTACGGCACGGTCGTATCATGGGGTCATTCGGAAGCCAAACGAGAAAGGCCCGGCAGAATCGCCGGGCCTCATTTGCACATCAACACTCAAATCAGATAATGACGTTGCATCAGCTTGCAGGAGCCAGTCGGAGCGTCTTTCTGCCGTTTTTCTCGATCACTCTGGTTTTCTTGACCTTGGCTCCGGCCAACAGCCGCTCGGCCATCTCGTTCTTCGGATTCAGACTCACGGCTCTATTCAGGTCCTGCTCCGCCTGGCTGCGGTCCTTGGCCTGTAGATACAACCATCCACTGACCAGATAAGCGTCGGAGCTGTTCTTCAGCGTGGCCTTGGCCTTGTCACAGGCCACGCGCAGACGCTCAACGCCTTGTTTATCATCTGAAAACTTCCCTTTGAATTCATCGTGCAGATCAATCCCATCTCGCCAGCAAGAGACCGCCTGGGCATAGTCTTTATCATACGCATAGGCCAATCCCCTGTAGAAATGCGGTAGATCCGACCGAGGCTCCCGGGTCATGGCCTGGCCCCAATCCTGATTCGCCTCTTCCAGACGCCCCAGACGTTGCAGGCATACAGCCCGGTTCAAATAGACATGTGCCGTCCGCTCGCCCAGTTCAATGGCTTTATCGGCATCGGCGATACCCTTTTCGTCCTCGCCGAGGATTTCCCAGTGGCCGCAACGCGTGGCATACGTATAGCCAAGCTTCACACCCAAATTGATGGCTTTCTGCAGATCGGCGAGGGATTCCTGCGGCTTACCCAAATCCAGATTCATGCTGGCGCGAAGCCGATACAGATCGACCAACTGCTCACGTTTGGACTGATCCGACAGATTGGCCGATGGCTCGGTGTTCTCCATCAGAGTAATCACCCGATCCAGTTTCGCCACAGCTTCGGTATTGCGCCCACTATTCATGAGCGCAGGTATCTGCAGCATTCCGACAAGGACCTCGTCCGCTCCAAGGATGACCGCCCGCTCGCTATCGGCAAAGCACTTCTCCCACTGCTCCTTCGCCATCCAGACCCGGGCCCTGACACTCCGGGCTTCGGCCTCCTCGAACCCGGCCTTAATCAATACATTCAGATCCGACAGAGCACTGTCCCACTGCTCAAGCGGGACATACGACTGGGCCCTCGCCAATAGCACCGGCAATACCGCCTTTTCAGGGAGCCCCCCCTTCGCAAGAGCCGTCGTGAAATCAGCAACGGCCAGATCATGCCGGTTCAGCATGGCCATGGCGCTGCCACGCAGGACGTACCCTCTGCCGCTCGGGGCCATCCGAATCAGCTGCTCGGCATCCGCGGCACACCTATTGAAATCTTGCAATATCAGCCAGGACATCGCTCGGTAATAATAGACCTCTCCAAGGATCATTTCATTCTTTATACCCGAATCAATGGCCTTGGTCAGAGCATCCGCCGCGGCCTGGTAGTCTTCTTTTTGATAGGCTTCCAGACCTTCGACAGCATAGTTCGTACGGCACGACGGCACCCCGCCCATGTAGAGAATCCAGATCAGTGGAATCAGAATAAACGGCAATGGCTTCAGATACTTCATGCCCCCCCCCAGGAGATGCGGCGCAGTTGACAACAATACGCGACAATACAGACCAAACAGTATGACCCAGGCAACTCACAAGAAAATCGATATGAAGTCAATAAAATAGTTCGCCTGTTTATCGCAGCGACTCGATCTAACCCTCTTCACAAGCTAACAAAATTGAATTTACCGATGTTGCCGAACAGACACTCAACGCCTGGGACTCAACAAGAAAGGATCATAGATATTCCCGCACTGATCCTGTCACGTTATCAACCTCAGTTCGAAGCCTGTGCATGAAAAAAAGGGCCGCCCCCGAAGGAGCGGCCCATAATGAGTCAATGAAAGCACGGAGCGGCGAGTTGCCACCCATGCCAGCCTAGGCACTTCAGCATGCCCTTGCGGGCCGGAACCCAGCCCGACGAATCAACTCGCTGGAGCGCGAAGCCGGAGCATCTTCTTTCCGTCCTTCTCGATGAGACCCGTTTCCTTCTCCTTGGCACTGGCCAGCAACTTCTTGGCAATATCACTGCCAGGGTTCAGGCGAACGGCTGTCGCCAAATCCTGTTCTGCCCGGGGGCGATCCTTGGCCTGCAGATACAGCCAACCACTGACCAGATAGACGTCGGAATTATTCTTCAGCGTGGCCTTGCCCTTGTCGCAAGCATCCCGCATGTGTCCAAGTCCTGCTCTTTCATAGCGCATGTCACCATTATTCTGCTCATCAGCTGCCACGCCCTCACGCCAGCAAGATACTGCCTGGGCATATTCCTGATGATAGGCATGCGCCAACCCCCTGTAGAAGTGCGGCAAATCTGACTGAGGACGCAACTCTATGGCCCGAGCCCAATCCAGATCTGCTTCTGTTACCCGTCCCAAACGCTGCAAGCATTTTGCCCGGTAGACATAGACATGCATATCCTTTTTACCGAGCTCTAGGGCCTTGCCCGCATCAGCTATGCATTTCTCATCCTCACCACGTATTTCCCAAATCTTGCAGCGTTGTGAGTAGGCTGAGGACAGATCTTCCCCCGTGGCAATGGCTTTCCCCAAATCGTCCAGGCATTTTTCATACTCGCCCAAATTGCTGAGCAGTTGGGCTCGCGTCGTGTAAAGAAAGCTCAGGCCCTTGCCAGTTTTCTCCGCAGCAATGACTTGATCACTGCCTTTCAGACCCTCTTCGTCACGCCCCAAAGCCATGTACGCGGCAGCACGCAAGATGAATATGAAGGAGTCCTGTCCCCCCCCAATATTCAAAGCCACGTTGCAATCGTCAAAAAAATTATCCGTCATTTTCAAAACCAACCAGGCCTGCGCACGGATTATCCTCGCCTCATATTCCTTGGCATGGGCATTGATCAGGGCGGTACAATCCTTCACAGCCAGTTTGCTTTCGCCTAATGCAAAGAGAGACGTCGCTCTTTTTAGCAATGCGAGGTTCTTGGCCGACTCCGGCATCATCCCCTTTTCAAGGACGAGGCTTAGGTCCTCAACAGCCTGCTTGTGCATTTGCATTTCTGACCTGGCTACGCCACGGACTAAATAGCCCCCAGGGCTTTGCCCAAGCAGGATCACCTGATCGGCGTCCTCAACGCACCCCTCGTAATTTTCCACTTGGAGCCTACAGCCGGCCCTCATGTAGTAGCTTTTAGACAGCACACCTGGATCCTTGATCCCGGCCTCAATGGCCTTGCTGTAATAATTCTCAGCATCTTCGTATTTTCCCTGCTGGAAAGCGTCCTCTCCCTTCTTGATATAGCTCGTGGTACACGAGAAGACATTCGTATAAAAGACGAACCAAATAAATGGAATCAGCAGCAAAGGCAACGGCTTGAGATACTTCATGCCCCCCCCCGGAGATGCGGCGTGGTTAACAACAGGACGCGTCAATACAGACCAAGCAGTATGACCCAGGCAACTCACAAGAAAAACGATATGAAGTCAATATAATAGTCCGCCTGTTTATCGCAGAGACTCTGGGTAACAGACTGCATAAACCAGCAAAATTGGACTTGGCAAGGTTGCCAAACAGACACTCAATGCCTGGACCTAAACAAGAAAGGATCATAGATATTCCCGCACTGATCCTGTCACGTTATCAACCTCAGTTCGAAGCCTGTGCATGATAAAAAAGGGCCGCCCCCGAAGGAGCGGCCCCATGAATCGAACTTAGAAGCTCGGGTCGGCTAGTACATGCCGCCCATGCCGCCCATGCCGCCCATGCCGCCCGGCATGGCCGGAGCGCCGGACTTCTCGGGCTTCTCGCAGATGGCGCACTCGGTGGTCAGCAGCAGGCCGGACACGGAGGCAGCGTTCTGCAAGGCAATGCGGGTGACCTTCTTGGGGTCGATGACGCCGGCCTTGATCAGGTCGCCGTACTCGCCGTTGGCGGCGTTGAAGCCGAAGCCGCCCTTGCCTTCACGAACCTTCTCAACGACGATGGAACCTTCCATGCCGGCGTTGTTGGCGATCATGCGCAGGGGCTCCTCGATGGCGCGGGCGATAACGGCCACGCCAGCGGCCTCGTCGTCATCAGCGGGCTTGATCTTGGTCAGCACGCTGGCGCAACGCACCAGGGCCACACCACCACCAGGCACGATGCCTTCCTCGACAGCGGCGCGGGTGGCGTTCAGGGCATCTTCCACACGAGCCTTCTTTTCCTTCATCTCGGTCTCGGTGGCAGCGCCGACATTGATGACGGCAACGCCGCCCACGATCTTGGCCAGACGCTCCTGGAGCTTCTCCTGGTCGTAGGCAGAGGTGGTCTCTTCGATCTGGGCGCGCAGCTGGCCAACGCGGGCCTTGATCTGATCGGCAGCACCGGCACCGTCGACGATGGTGGTGTTTTCCTTGTCAATCACAACGCGCTTGGCGGTGCCCAGGTCGGCCACAGTGGTGTTCTCAAGCTTGATGCCCAGGTCGGGGGAAACAACCTGGCCGCCGGTGAGCACTGCGATGTCCTTGAGCATTTCCTTGCGGCGGTCGCCAAAGCCAGGGGCCTTGATGGCCACGACATTCAGGGTGCCGCGCAGCTTGTTGACCACCAGGGTGGCCAGGGCCTCGCCATCCACGTCCTCGGCGATGATCACCAGGGGCTTGGACATCTTGGCGGTCTGCTCCAGCACGGGCAGCAGTTCCTTCATGTTGGAGATCTTGCCCTCGCTGATCAGGATCAGGGGGTCGTTCATCTCGCAAACCATTTTCTCCGGATCGGTGACGAAGTAGGGGGAGAGATAGCCGCGGTCGAACTGCATGCCCTCGACGACTTCCAGGGTGGTCTCCAGGCCCTTGGCCTCCTCAACGGTGATCACGCCTTCCTTGCCGACCTTGTTCATGGCCTCGGCAATGATGTTGCCGATGGTGGAGTCGTTGTTGGCGGAGATGGTGCCAACCTGAGCGATCTCTTTCTGGTCACGGGTGGGCTTGGCGATCTTGGACAGCTCTTCGGTCAGGGCGATGACGGCCTTGTCGATGCCGCGCTTGACGGCCATGGGATTGCGACCGGCGGCGACCAGCTTCACACCTTCGGAGAAGATGGCCTGGGCCAGGATGGTCGCAGTGGTGGTGCCGTCACCGGCAACATCGGAGGTCTTGGAAGCGACTTCCTTCACCATCTGGGCGCCCATGTTCTCGAACTTGTCCTCGAGCTCGATCTCCTTGGCAACGGTCACGCCGTCCTTGGTGATGATCGGGGAACCGAAGGACTTTTCGATGACAACGTTGCGACCCTTGGGTCCGAGGGTCACTTTCACGGCATTGGCCAGCTTGTCGAGGCCGATTTTCAGCTTCTCGCGAGCCTTGGCGTCAAAAAGAATTTCTTTGGACATGGAATATGCTCCTTAAAAAAATGGGATTAACCTTCGATGATAGCCAGGATGTCGTCTTCACGCATGACGAGGTGCTCGATGCCTTCGATCTTGATCTCGGTACCGGCATACTTGTTGAAAAGCACCAGGTCACCGGCCTTAACGGCCATCTTGATGGTCTTTCCGGAGTCATCGGTCTTGCCAGGGCCCGCAGCCACGATCTGACCCTTCATGGGCTTTTCCTTGGCAGTGTCCGGGATGATGATGCCGCCGGAAGTGACATCTTCGCCTTCCAGGCGCTTGACCAGCACACGGTCGTTCAACGGTTTCAGTTTCATGGCTTATCCTCCGATAGCTGTAATTTTGTTTCTCGCTGTTAGCACTCGCCGGTGGTGAGTGCTAACTTTACGAGGTAGCCGCCCAAGGCCCGGATGTCAAATCGCATCCGGATCGTTCAGGCGGCGTGGCACTCTGATAAAACCGCAGCCCCGGTTGTCAACACCTCGTCCATAAATATTTCAGACTAATTCCAACAAAAGCAGCAACAACCCCCCTGCCATGGCAGCCGCCCCCTCCCCCGTGGCCCACCGACCCGCGCAGGAGACGCCCGGACCATGGCCTCTAGGCTTGAACCTCGAACAGTGGTAAGATACTGCTCAATGAATCCACACCGGCACGTACGCCACGCACGCCAAGCCCTGGAGCGACCATGCCCTCGGACATCGCAAAACTGAGAAAGTTCATCGCTCCCGAGGTCATCTACGGCCAGGGCTCTGCCTCCGTATCCGGGCAGTACGCGCACAATCTCGGACTTGCCCACTGCCTGGTGGTTACCGACCCCGGAGTCCTCGCGGCAGGATGGGCCGAGCTGGTGGTGAAAAGCCTGTCTGCCGAAGGCATCCGGACCACCGTGTTCAGCGCCGTCTCCCCCAACCCCAGGGACACCGAGGTCCGGGAAGGGGTCGAAGTCTTTCTGTCCAGCGGCTGTGACGGCATCGTGGCCGTGGGCGGAGGCAGCCCCATGGACTGCGCCAAGGGCATCGGCATCCAGGCCACCAACAACCGCGACATCCTGGAATTCGAAGGTGTGGACCAGGTGGAAATCCCGACCCCGCCGCTGATCTGCATCCCCACCACGGCCGGGTCCTCCGCCGATGTCTCGCAATTCGCCATCATCAACGACACCACCCGCAAGGTGAAGATCGCCATTATCAGCAAGTCCACAGTGCCCGATGCGGCCCTGGTGGACCCCTTGTGCACCACCACCATGGATGCGACGCTCACGGCGGCCACCGGCCTGGATGCCCTGACCCACGCCGTCGAGGCCTACGTCTCCAAGGTCAACTCCGACACCACCGACGTTTTCGCCCTGAACGCCATCCGCCTGGTGCGAGCCAACCTGCTGGCCGCCATCGCAGACCCCAGAGACATGGCCGCCCGGGACCGGATGATGCTGGCCTCGATGCACGCCGGCTTCGCCTTCTCCAACGCCATCCTCGGGGCGGTGCACGCCATGGCCCATGCCATGGGCGGTCTGCTGAACAGCCCCCACGGCGACTGCAACGCCACCTTGCTGCCCCATGTGGTGCGGGCCAATTTCGATGCCGCAGAGTTGCGCTACAGGACCATCGCCGGGGTCTTCGTGCACGGCTTGTCCACCGCCGAAGCCCAGGCCGCACCGGCCAACGAGATTCGCGACCGGCTGTTGGAAGAGCTCATGAGCTTCGGTCGCCAGGCGGGCATCAGCGGCGGTCTTTCCAGCATGGGCATGACCAAGGACGACATCCCCGGACTGGCCGGACTGGCACTCAAGGACGCCTGCATGCTCACCAACCCCAAGCCGCTGACCCAGGCGCAGATCGAAGCCATCTATGAGCAAGCCCTCTGATACCCTCCCAGATTCGGACGCCCCCCTGGCCGACGAGGCGCTGACCCGACTGATCGGCCTGGGCAATCGCTCCATCCGCAAGAGCTATTATCCCCAGCTCAAGGAGAAGATCTCCGAGCTGGAGACCTTCCAGTTTCTGGTGGACAGGGCAGCCGACGCCATTTTCCTGGTGCGCATGGACCCGCCGGGCATCGAATACGCCAACGATGCCGCGGCCAGACTCGTGGGGCTGGACAAACCCCAGTTGCTGAATGCCTCACCCGCCGAGGTCTTCGGCCCCCAGGTCGCGAAAGGCCTGGCCACAGCCCTGAAGGCAGGCTCCGACGAGATCATCCAGGCAGAGAAAGGAGCGACGGTCATGGAGATGAGCGTCACCAGTCACCTTGTCAACGACGCGCCCTTTGCCGTGGTCGTGGCCCGCGACATCACCGAACGCATCCAGGCCGAGCATAAACTGCACCACATGCAGCGGTTGTTGGAAGGCATCATCGAGTCCATGCCCTCGACCCTGATCGGTGTGGACATGGACGGCAACGTCACCCTCTGGAACCGCCAAGCCGAAAAGCTCACGGGCATCGATTCGTCCAAGGCCCTGGAACGCTCCCTGGCAACGGTCTTCCCCCGTCTGGGGAACCAGTTGGTCAATGTGCACCGCGCCGTGGCCGAACAGAACCCGCAGGTCCTGACCCGGGCGATGCATCACCGGGAGGGTCGTATTTTCTACGAGGACATCACGATCTTTCCCCTGCACGTCGGGGAGGGGGGGGGTGCCGTGATCCGCATCGACGACGTCACCCAGCGCGTCTACATGGAAGAGATCATGGTCCAATCCGAGAAGATGCTCTCCGTTGGCGGGCTGGCCGCAGGCATGGCCCACGAGATCAACAACCCCCTGGGGGGCATTCTGCAAGGTGCACAGAACATCAAGCGCCGCCTGTTCGAGGACATCCCCGCGAACATGGAGGCGGCCAGACGCCACGGCTGCAGCCTGGCCGCGCTGCGTGAGTACATGCTGGATCGCAACATCCCCAAGATGCTCGACGGAATCACCCAATCCGGTGAGCGGGCCGCACGCATCGTCTCCAACATGCTGGACTTCAGCCGCAAGAGCGAATCCCAGATGGCCCCCAACGACTTGAACGACATCCTGGAGCGCGCACTGGAACTGGCTTCCGGCGACTATAATCTTAAAAAGAAGTATGATTTCAGACAGATCAAGGTCATCCGCGACTACAGCGACGCCTTGCCTGCGGTGCGTTGCTCGGCCACAGAAATCGAACAGGTGATCCTGAATCTCTTGTCCAACGCGGCCCAGGCCTACTCCGGCATGGCGGATCCGCAAGGAGGCCGGACCATCATCCTGCGCACCTCGCTCCAGGGGGATGCCGCCGTGATCGAGGTCGAGGACAACGGCCCGGGCATGGACGAGCAGACCCGCAAGCAGGCCTTCGAGCCCTTCTTCACCACCAAAGAGCCGGGCCTGGGCACCGGACTGGGTCTGTCCGTGTCCTACTACATCATCACCCAGAACCACGGCGGCGAGTTCAGCGTGAATTCGACACCGGGCAAGGGCACACGCTTCGCCATCCGGCTGCCCGTCGGCTGAGACCACCACGCCCGCCCCACAGCCCTTGAGAACCTCGTCCCAATACCTTCAACGCAATGGTGATTGCCGCTCATTATCCTAAGATAGGGCTGGAATCGAACCAGCACCCCCGACCACAGACAAGAAACGAGAATGAGAGTCACCCTTCGAGCCCTGCAGCGGCTTGCCTTCCTGGCGCTGCCCCAAGGACGAGTTGGTGACCGAGATGATCAGCCCCTCCTTCACCGGGGTGGTTTACACCAGCGATCCCTGCCTATGAGGACAGGAACTACCGGTCGTGTATGCGGTGCAAGGTTGGGGACGCAACCAGGTGGACGGCAGCGCCTCGCCCGCGAGCCTGTCTCTGATCCGGGGGGATCATCCTGCCCGACGTGGTCTCGAAAAAATTCGTGCAGACCTTGTTCCAACTGCTCAAACTGAGTTGACAGGCCCCCCTCTCTTGCGAGACGCGAACCAGAGGGAACGCGGGGCACATGGGCGCTACTCAAGGCTGAAACGGATCGGGAGAATCACCCAGGTGGCCACCTGTTGCCCATCCTTTTTCGCCGCCTTGAAGCGCCACCTGCGCACGGCGCTGAGCGCACTCTGTTCGAACACGCCCGGGGGATCGGCAGCCACGACCTGCGGCTCGAGCACCCGTCCCTGCCCGTCCACCAAAAATCTCACGGACACGCTTCCGGTCACGCCCCGTTCACGGGCTCCCACCGGGTAGCGGGGCTCGATCTTGCGCAGGATCCTGGGCAGGACGTCCACCTGCCCGATCCCTCCCTGGAGTTCACCCCTGCCCAAGCCACCGCCGATCCCTGCGGGCAAGCCCAACGGATGGGCCTCGCCCTGCCCGGAGTCCGCATCCCACCCCCCCGGACTCGGCGTGGTGGCGGCAACCTCGCCGGTCGCCATCTGCCGCGACGTATCCTGAGGAGCAGCCTTCTCCTGCGTCTGATCCACCGCGGCCGCGATCTCCCGCCGGACCTCCGGGACAGGTGAATCCGGCACGGCTTTGACTGCAGAGGGTCGCTCGGGGTCCGGGGCAATCCTTGGTTTGACCATGAACGGCTTCGGGACCACCGCAACCGCCTCCCGGCGCGGCAGGGGAGACTCCACCCGTGTGACCGCCAGGGCAGTCCCTTGCGGGTGGCCGCTGCCCCCGGCATGCTCCAGGGTGACCAGGGCCACCTCGTAGGCCACAGGCCGCACCAGGGTCTGTGCCTTCAGATTTGGGCGCGCGGCGCACAGACAGACCAGCACCAGGGCAACGTGCAGCCCCAGGGACAAGGCCGGAGCCATCCTGGAAAGCACCACCCGGGAACGATTGTCGTGGCACAGAACTAAATCTTCACCCCACTTCATAGTCATTACGGTTACATGATAGACTGAATAGTTGTAAACTATTTTAATTCGTGTTACCCGACTTCCGCGTTACATCTAAACAAATCTAAGCATTTCAGTGGGGTTTACGATGAAAGCTTCTTGGCTGACCGCCCTGGCATTCGCTACTGCGGTCTTGTTCCTGACCACCGCCGCCCAGGCAGCCGACACGACGCCTGAGACCACACCTGACACCTCCCAAAGCGTCGAACTCGAGGAGTTGAAGGTCATCGCCACGCCCATTCTCCAGGGCAACAAAGTGGACCGCTACGGCGCGACCTCCTCGGTGGTCAGCGAGGAACAGATGGACAACCTGGGGGCCATGGACTTGAGCTCCGCCCTGAGGCGCACTCCGGGCGTGACCATCACCCGCTACAACCCCGTGGGGGCCTTTGGCGGCGGCGAGGGTGGAGCCATATTCATCCGTGGCATGGGCTCCAGCCGACCCGGCTCGGAGATCAAGACCTTCATCGACGGAGTCCCGGCCTACATGGGCTTGTGGAACCACCCGCTCATCGACTTGCTGCCCATCGACCCGGCCCAGTCCATCGAGGTCATCAAGGGGCCCCAGCCCAACCGCTTCGGAGACACCTTCTCGGCCATCAACATCATTCCCAAGCGCATGCAAGGCGAAGGCACAACCACCACCGTGGAGGCCGCCGCGGGCAGCTATGGCACCGTCAACCAGTCCCTGGAGCATGGGGGACGCATCGACGACTTCGACTACTACCTGGGCCAGGGCTTCCGCCGCTCCGACGGCCACCGGGCCAATGCCGACGGACGGCAGTTCAGCCTATTCGGCAACACCGGCCTGAAGCTCAACGACCACTGGGAAGCACGGATGTTCGCCCTGGGCGTGGACAACACCGCCGACGACCCGGGTCCGGACGACAACTCGGCCCAGAGTCAAGGCACCTACGAAACCCGCATGCGCCTGGCCGCCCTGACCTTCGCCAATGACTTCGCCAAGGCCAATGGCGAACTCAAGTTCTTCGCCAACGCAGGGGAAGGTTACTGGCGGAACCAAGCCGGCGCCGCTGACGACTGCCTCAACGACTTCTGGTTCTGGGGCTTCAAGGCCAGGGAACAGTTCAAGCTGAGCGAAGGCTTCGAGATCACCATGGGCCTGGACCAGCAATGGTGGGACGGCAACATCCGCAACACCACGGACGCCGGTGGCGAATCCTCGATTCTAATGCCCACGTTCTCGCTGACCATGCCCTATGTGGCCAGCAGCTACCTGATCGGCGAGGCCGAGGGTTGGCACATCACCCCCTCTGCCGGGGTGCGTCTGTACGAGCACAACCGTTTCGACAGCAAGGCCGCGCCCCACGCAGGCCTCGTCGCCGGGTACGGCAGCACGGAGCTTCACGCGTCCTACGCCAAGGGCATCTCCTATCCCGGGCAGGACGTCATCGCCATCTTCCCGGCCGCCCAATGGCAGGACATCGAACCCGAAGAGGTCGAACACACCGAGATCGGCATCAGTCACAAATTCGGGGATTTGGTGCAGGCCGACCTGACCTACTTCCACGACGACGGCAAGAACCGCTACGTCTTTTCCTTCCCCGGGCCGGTCTGGACCAACACCGAGAAATTCGACCTCGAAGGCTTCGAGGCCTCGATCACCGTGACCCCGACCGCGGACCTGTCCCTGTTTGCCGGGCTGACCCTCCAGGACGCCAACCCGAGCGACATGCCCTACGTCCCCGAGACCACGGTCAGCGCCGGGCTCAACTGGCGGTTCCTGGAGGACTTCAATCTCTCCCTGGATTGCGAATACGTCTCGGACATGTACGCCCTCAGCCAGATCAGAAGGGCCGGGGCCGCGAACACCGCAAAGGTGGACGAGCACTTCCTGGTCAACTCCCGGCTGGGTTGGACCTTCTACCTCGAGGACTGGGACGCCCAGGGCGAACTGTACGCCCTGGTGCAGAACCTGACCGACGAGGACTACGAGTACAAGCCCAACTACTCCATGCCGGGCATCAACGGCATGCTGGGCGTCAAGCTGACCTTCTGATGAACACCCCTAGGCGCGGCGCTGACCATGTGCGCCGCGCCCAGCAATCCAGGAGCCACATGTCCGCACTGCCACAACCCATCCCCGCCGCCCAGGACGCCAGCGTTCTCTATCGCCTGGTCCACGATGCCGAGTCCGGCTATAAACAGCTCCAGGCCCTGAGGGTAGCGCTCTCCAGCGGGCTGTTCGAACAACTCGAGCAGGGCCTGTCGGCAACGCAACTGGCGCAGAAGTTGGGCCTCGATCCGGGCCTGACCCTTGCCCTGTGCCGGGTCCTGGCCGAGATGGGCCTCCTGGAAAAGAAGGACTCGGAGTATCACAACACCGGGCTCGTCCAGACCTTCCTGCGGCGATCCTCGCCCCTGTACCAGGGCAGCGTTGTTTCCTGTGTCCAGGCCAGCCTCGCACCATGGGAGCAACTGGAGGAAATGCTGCACACAGGCCCCGCCAAGCACGAGGGCGGCAATGCCTTTGCCGGGGATTTCATCCACGCCCTGGCCGCCGAGACCCTGACAGGCGAGTTGCAAAAGACCACGGACATCCTCTGCGGGGTCCTGGAGTTCAGCCAGGTCCGCACCCTGCTGGATCTGGGCGGAGGGCATGGCCTCTATTCCCTGGCCCTGTGCCAACGCAACCCCAAGCTGCGGGCCACGATCTTCGATCTGCCCGGAATGGCCGAGGCCGCCACCCGGTATTCCGAACTGTTCGGCGACGGACGGCTGAGCTTTGCGACGGGCAACCAGTTCACGGACCCCATTGGCGAGGACTACGACGCCGTGCTCCTGTCGTATAACCCGGGCGGCAAGTCGCGCGCCCTGCTGGACAAGGTCCATGCAGCCTTGAAGCCCGGGGGCCTGTTCATCACCAAACACGCCTACTACGCCAAGGATGAGGGTTCCAAGAACCCCTTGCTGGACCTGGAATGGGCCATGACCGTCTTCCCCGGAGTGGACAAGGAGCCCCATATCTATCGTTTCAAGAACGACCTGGCCCACGAGGAAATCCTGCACTACCTGGCCGAAAACTATGACATCCTGCGTATTGCCGGAGTCCACGAGTTCGCCCTGGGCCGTCTGGGCAAGATGGGCGACCGTCTGGACTCGCAGCTGATCGTGGCCCGCAAGCGCCAATCCAGTCACGCCCTGGGGAAACAGTTATGATCATGCGCCTGATTTCCGGCTTACTGCTCTGCCTGGTGCTGGCCCTGCCCGCCCAGGCCCAGGAACACCCCCTGCGGCTGCTGGCCGGGACCACCCATCTGGCGGACATCCTGCGCGACCTCTGCCCCGAGGCCGAGATCCGGACCATGATCCCGGGCGGCGCCTGCCCCGGGCACTACGACCTGCGCCCAGGGGACCTGGTGCTCCTGCAACGGGCCGATGCCCTGTTCCTGCACCCCTGGCAACAGGACCTGGAGAACATGCGCACCCTGGTGCAGGCCACAGCCAACACCAAGCTGCGCGTGGAGATCGTGGACGAGCCGGGCAACCCCATGGTGCCCGCAGTCCAGGCCGGATACACCTTGGCCCTGGGCGACCAGCTGTCCAGCCTCACCCCGAACCGTGCGCCGGCTATCCGCAGCGCCGCTGCACGACGCATGGTGCGAATCCAGGCCTTGGACAAGCAGCTCAGGACCCAGTTCCAGGAGGCGGGAGCAGCACACCATCCCGTGGCCTGCGCCCGGATGCAGGAAGGGCTCATCCGCTGGGCCGGATTCCCCGTGGCCGCGGTCTTCGACCGCCCCGGCGACATGACCCCGGAGCAGCTGGCCCGGATCGTTGACCAGGGCAGAAGCGGCGGAGCCGTCCTGGTTGTCGACAACCTGCAAAGTGGCGACGGCGGTCAGGGGCTGGCCGAAGAGCTTGCCGCCCGGCGCGTGGTTCTCTCCAATTTCCCCGGCGGATTCCCGCAGACCGAGACCTGGGAAGACGCGCTGCGGATCAATGCTCAATTCCTGCTGGAGGCCCTGAACGGGCATCTGAGCAGCCCATGACCACAGACCCGCTTGGCAAAGAAACCATGGCAGAATCGGGGATTCAGCTTGAGGGCGAGGTCATCCGCCTGGACAACGTCAGCGCAGCCTACGGGCGGCACGTGGCCATGCGCGGGATCAACTTAAGCCTCAACTTCGGGGATTTTCTGGGGGTCATCGGCCCCAACGGCGCGGGCAAGACCACCATGCTCACTGTGCTCAACGGCCTGGGGCGCGTCGTGGGCGGCACGGTCACGGCCCTGGGGCAACGCGTGGACGCCCGCAGCGCGGGCCAACTGCGCAAGAGCATCGGCTATGTGGCCCAGCAACAGGACATCGACCCCCTGCTGCCCATCTCCGTGCGCGAATCCATCCTCTCGGGCTGCTACGGCATCGTGGGCCTGGTGCGTAAAGTGCCGCAGTCCTTCCGCGACAGGGCCGAAGAACTGATGGGACTTGTGGGGCTGGAACCGCTGGCCGACCGACCCCTGGGGCATCTGTCCGGCGGGGAGCGCCAACGCGTAGCCATTGCCAGAGCGCTGTTGCAACAGCCGCGCATCCTGCTGCTGGACGAGCCCACGGCCTCCCTGGACTGGCAGGCCCAGCGCGAGATCCTGGGGCTGGTGCAGGAGTTGCACCTCAGGTTCTCCCTGACCAGCCTGATCGTGACCCACGACCTGAACACCCTGCCCGAGGTCTGCAACCGCATCGCCTGCATGAAGAACGGCCAGCTGCTCTGGGAAGGCCCCTCGGAACAAGCCGTGGACGAGGCCCGTCTCTCCGGACTCTATGGCACGGACATCCACATCGCCGAAATCAATGGCCGACGGCATATCTGCTATTAGGGGGAATCACATGGACTTTTCGATCCTGCACTACGGCTTCATGCAAAAGGCCTTTCTGGCGGGGCTGTTGGGCGGGGTCTCCTGCGCCGTGGCCGGGGTGCTGGTGGTCACCTTACGCATCACGGCCATCGGCACGTGCATGGCCCACGCCGCCCTGGCCGGGGCCCTGCTGGGCATGCTGTTGGGCACGGATGGCCTGGCCATGGCCTTTGTCTTCAGCCTGGGGGTGGCGGGGCTCATCGGCCCCCTCTCGGACCGGGCCGACTTTGCCCCGGAGACCGTGGTGGGCATCGTGTTCTCGGCCATGCTCGGACTGGCCTTCCTGTTCATCGGGCTGATGCCCGGCCCCAAGTCCCAGGCCATGAACCTGTTCTGGGGCAGCATCCTGACCGTTAGAGCGCTGGACCTGTGGGTCATGGGCGTCGTGACCATCGCCTTGCTGGCGGGGCTGGGCCTGTTCTTCAAGGAGGTCCGGGCCGTGCTCTGCCATCGCAGCGTGGCCCTGGCCACCGGGGTCCCGGCCACGGCGATCTACTACGCCATGCTTTTTGCCACCGGGGCCACGGTCACGGCGGCCTTGCGCAGCATCGGTGGGCTGCTGATCTTCAGCCTGATCATCAACCCCGCCGCAGCTGCCTACCAGCTGTCCTACGACTTGAAACGCATCTTCATCCTGGCGGGGGTCTTCGGTGTTTTTTCGTGCTGGGGAGGTCTGCTGGCATCCTACTACTTCGACATCCCCTCGGGCGCGGTCATCGTGATCCTCTCCACGGCCCTGTTCGTGGTCTGCACCTTGTTCTCGCCCAAGAAAAAAGGCCTGACCCGCCGCCAGAAATTCTCGCTTAGCTTTTCCCAGGGCGCCCAGATGGTCGCCCCCATCACACCGGAGAAACCCCATGTACGCTGACAAAACGAGATTTTTCGATGCCCAGGCCCAGGCCCCCTGGGCCGCCGCCGACTACGGCCAGGACGAGGCCCCCAAGCTGGAACGCTTGTTTGCACACACCGACCCCCTTGCCGGGTGCACGGTGCTTGAACCCGGCTGCGGTACAGGCCGCCTCACCGCCGAACTCGCCCGTAAGGTGGGCCCCAAAGGCCATGTCCTGGGTATGGACATCAGCCCCGAAATGATCAGGGTAGCCCAGCAGCGCATCGCCGTTTTTCCCAACGCCACGGTGCGGGTCGGCACCCTGGAGCACCTCCCCCTGGAGCAAAACAGCACCGATATCGCCCTCTGCCATCAGGTCCTGCCGCACTTCGAGGACATACCCGCGGCCTTGGGGCGCATGGCCCTGGCCCTGCGGCCCGGCGGGCAGCTCGTCATCCATCACTTCATCAATTCCCAGACCATCAACGACCACCACCGCAAGGCGGGCACCGCCGTAGAACATGACCTGATGCCTGCCCCCGAGGCGATGCGGTCCCTGCTGCACGGGGCGGGATTCAAGATTCAGGCCCTGCTGGACGACGAGTTGGGCTACCTGCTCACCGCCCGCCTGGACAAAGGCTAAGCCGCCCCGCAACGACAACGGCCAGAGCACCCCGAAGCAAAACGCCACAGGCCCGCCCCCTGCGGGGCGGGCCTGTGCACCGCACCTGCCGCCCTGCGGGCAGCAAACGGTCATGAGCTCTGGGCGCGACGTTCAGGGCGCGAGGGCGACCTCAAATTTCTTCTGATACTCGACGGGGTTGTAGGATTCCTTGGCCTTGCGCAGGCCAGGGTCGCCCAGGTCCTGCTCGCGGTTCACCAACTCGTAAGCCCCGGCCTCGCCTTCCAGGAACATCTGGTTGATGGCCTGGTAGATGCCCTTGTACTGGGTCATGCCCTTCTCGAAGTGAATGACCAGGGTCTGATCGCAGAGGTGTTCGCCCACGGTGTAGGCGGCCTTGGAACCGTCCACCTCAAGGACCCCGCCAAACACGCCGCGCAGGTCGTCCCAGCTTTGCAGCACACGGCTAATGGCCTTATTCTCGGCCGCGAGCACGGAGCGGGATTCGGCATCGCGCCAGTTCAACCAGTCCATCTGCATATCTAGCACGTCTTCCACGCAGTCGCGGGTCATGGAGTGATAGTGGTAGGCGTAGGTCTTCTTGAACTGGTTCAGGAGGTTCTTCTTCTTATGGAAGCGGTTGCCCGCCAGGGAGGTCAGTTCCGGCACGGAATACACATAGTCCCAGTGCTGGCGGGCCTCGGTCAGGGTCAACCGGCCCTCGAAACAATCCTGCCAGATCAGGGCCAGCTTCTCGGGCACGCGAGTGAAGGGACCGCACAGGGGCAGGGTCGGGCACTGCTCCCAGGGCATGTCGTTCCACGGACCCACGGGCGCCCAGTAGACCACCTCGGGCTTGGTCTGCCTGAGCCAGACATGGGACTCACCGAAATACCACTCCAATCCGTAATGTTCGGCCCAGCCCCAGATATTGATGAAGCTATAGTCCGAGACCTTCTGCGGACAGAGGGCGAAACGTTTGAGATAATCGTCCTGCCCGTCCAGGGAGACGGGCTTGAAATCAGCGCCTGAGCAGATAGTCATCGCATCCTCATTTTCTGAGATTCACACCAACGGGCGCGACCCCCACCAGCGGAACCGGAGCCTTGCCCCGCTTCTGCATCATGCCGAACCGCGACCAGTCCTTGAATTGATAAACCCACAGCAACAACGACGCCTGCACGGCCTGCGAGCAGAGCATGGCGATCCAGATGCCCGTGGCCTCGGCCATGACCACGTGCCCCAGGTACCAGGCCAGGGGCAGGCGCACGCACCACACCGTCACGCCGAAGACCGCGGTGTTGTACAGGGTGGCCCCGGCCCCGTTCAGGGCGCCGCCGATGATCATGCTGGTCAGGGTGAAGGGCATGGCCAACAGGTTGTAGAACAGATAGCCCTCGATCTGGATCCGCACCCCGGCCTCGGTGGACAGCAGGGCGGCGATGGGTCCCATGAACTGCCAGAGCACCAGGGTCAACAGCCCGATGCTGAGCTCGCCGAAACCCCAGATCATGTAGCCGAAGCGCTTGGCCATGGCCTGCTCCCCGGCCCCGAGATAGTTGCCCACCAGCACCGCGGCCGTCATGTTGAAGGCGAATCCCGCCAGGAACAGGATGGACTCGATGCGCAGTCCGGCGGTCATGCCCGCCAGGGCGTCGACACTGTTCAAGGGCAGGCTGGCGGCAATGGCGAACAACGCCAGATAGCCGGTCTGCCACAGGATCTGCATCAGCCCCGAAGGCCAGGCCACCTTGAACAGGTAGGGCAGGGCCTTGCGAATCCAGCGCAGGGGCGGGAAGGTCCCACGCCTGAGCAGGCCCTTGCGCCAAAGCACGATCAGGTTGACCAGCGCCCCGGCGCTCACGGACCAGAACGTGGCCCAGGCCAGCCCCTGGTGCTCCATGCGCGGCAGGCCCCACAGCCCCAGGCCCAGGCCGAAGTCCGCCAGGGCGTTGACCACGGTGATGACCAGCATGGTCAGCGTGGGGATCATCACCTCCTTGCGCGCGCGAAACACCGCGTTGGTGATCAGCAGCAGATAGTAGGAGGGCAACAGCAAGGCATAGATGTCCAAAAACTCGGTGGTCACGCCCCGGATCTCCGGGGGCACGCGCAACACGGACAGCAAGAGGTCCTTGGCCGCCACGCCGCCCACCAGGAAGATCAATCCGAGCAGCGCCGCGATTTCCAAACACAGGCCCACGTAGCGCCGGGCGCGGACCCTGCGCCCGGCCCCCAGGGACTGGCTAATGGCCGCCACCGAGCCGTTGGCCACGGAAATGGCGATGATCAGCAGAAAGAACAGGCAGGAGGTGATCAGCCCCAAGGCTGCCTGGACCTCGCGGTTCAGCAGCCCCGCCACATAGACGTCCGCAAACCCGATCCAGAAATGGAAGAACATCATCAGCGTCTGGGGCCAGGCCAGTCGCCAGATGGTGCGGTAGGGGCGGGATGTCTCTTCAGAGGTCATGGCTGCTCACTGTGGGAAGTCTCTTGGATTGGAAGCATCTGAGGGTAAGGCCGCTCCCCCCCCTGGTCAACCCCGACCAAGACTTACACTGACTCGTACCCCCAGAAATCCTGAGGGGGGGCAATACCAGTGGGACACGCGACAGCGGACTGGCCGGGAGCCACCCCGCCCCTTTCCCCAGCGACTCAATCCGGGTACAATCGGCGCATGCACTTCGGACTGCGCATCGCCCTATCGTCGCTGAGGACGCACAAACTGCGGACGGCCCTGGCCATGCTGGGCGTATTTCTCGGTGCCCTGGCACTGACCGGCGTGCAGCACGTGTCCATGGCCATGGAACGCAAGGCCGAAATCGAGACCGAAAAGCTGGGGCCAAACCTATTCATGGCCCGCGCCGGGGGCATCCGCTTCCGGCGTAGCGGGGGCGTGCGCAGCACATCAAACCCCACCACGTTCAAGATTCTCGACGCCGAGGCCCTGCTCCAGGGCCTGCCCGGAGCCCTGGAAGGCACACCCTTTGTTCAGCAGAGCATGCAGGTTCGCGCCGGGGGCACAAAGATCCCCAGCCTGCTCATGGCCACGCACCCCGAGTACCAGACCATCCGCAGCGTCCATCCCCAGGTCGGACGGTTCTTCAGCAGGCATGAAGTCGACACCAGAGCCATGGTCTGCGTCTTAGGCGAAAAGATCGCCACGCGCCTGTTCGGCGGGGTGGACCAAGCCCTTGGGCAGGAGGTCCTGTTCTACCGGGCCCGGGTCAAGGTCATCGGCGTCATGGAGCCCAAGGGGGCGGACATCGTGGGCACGGACCAGGACGAGCTGATCTACCTGCCCCTGTCCACCTACATGCGGCGCATGTCCAACAAGGACTACATCAGCGGGGCCTATCTCCGCCTGGCCCCGGGCACGAACCTGGAGGCAGCCAAGGAGGCCGCCACGGCCATCCTGCGCCACAGGCACTCCATCCTGCCAGGGGCCGAAGATGATTTCTCGGTGCTCACGGCCAGGGACACCATCCGCCTGCAGACCCAGGCCCTGGAACTGGTGGGCACCCTGGGCCTGATCAGTTCCTCGGTCTCCTTCGCGGTAGGAGGTCTGGGCATCTTGTCGATCATGATCCTCTTGGTGCGCGCCCGCAGGCTGGAGATCGGCGTGCGCCGGGCCGTGGGCGCAAGGCGCGCCGACATCATCACCCAGTTCCTGTTCGAGGCCGGACTGCTCTCCGGCGTGGGCGGAACCCTGGGGGTGGTCTGTTCCATGGGGCTGGTCCTGCTGGTCCACCTGCTGGGGGACTTCCCCTTCGTGGTCAGCCCGCTGCTCCTGGCCTCGGTCCTGGCCGGGTCCTTCCTCCTCGGACTGGCCGCGGGCGTGTATCCGGCCTGGCAGGCCTCGCGCTTCGAGGTACTGGACATCCTGCGCAGCTGACAACCGGCCTCCCTCCCTCTCCCTCCTCTTTACATCTTTTCACTGTATTTCACCCTATGGCCGTAGCTTATCCGGCCATAGCAGGGATTAATGAAATGACGCTTGACAAAATAAAAACATACGTTTTAATCATTTCTTCGAAACGAATGATTCAATCAATTGTTCATACCCTAGAGGCAACCCATGACTGTTGACCAGACCACACTGAGCACCAAAGAGCGGCTGTTCAAGGCCGCCATCCACGTCTTTGCCGAAAAGGGCTTCGAGGCAGCCACCGTGCGCGAGATCTGCACCCGCGCCAAGGCCAATGTCGCCGCCATCAATTATCATTATGGGGACAAGGAAAAGCTCTATGCCCAGGTGGTGCACGAGATTTTCCAGGTCACCCGCGAAGCCCGGACCCCTTACCTGGGGGCCGACGCCCCGCCCCATGACCGGCTCAAGGCCTTCATCAGGGCCACCTTCGAGGAAGTCCTGCCCAGCGCCTATCCCGACAAGGACCCCGAGGAATGCATGGCTCTGGGCACCATCTTCATGCTGGAGGTGGCCCGGCCCACCGGGGTCCTGGACAGCATCGTCAAGAACCACATCGGCCCGGACAGCGAGGAATTGTACTCCATCCTAGTGGCCATCCTGGGCTACGACACCCCCCCCAGAATCATCGAGATGTGTCTGGCCAGCGTGATCAGCCAGCCCCTGCACTATTACTATTCCCAGTCCATCATCCAACGTCTGGCACCGGACAAGGGGGCGTTCCTGCTGGACCCAAACTTCATCACCTTCGCCACGGAGCACGTCTTCCAGTTCTGCGTGGGAGGTTTGGAGCATTTCAAGAACTCCTTTGGGGGGAACTAACAGCCATGTTCACAGTTCGCAGCCGTATCGCCTCGCTGGCGATCCTCTTTCTGATTCTCGCAGCAGGCGTTGCCCCGGCGGCCGAGGTCACGGCCCAGGCCTCCTCGCGCGAGGTCATGCTGACCGGCTTCACCCGCGCCAGGGCCACCTTGGACCTGATGGCCGAAGAGGCGGGGCGGATCATCTCCGTCAAGACGAAGATCGGCGAGACCATCGCCAAGGATGGACTCTTTGCCCGCATCGACGACACCTTCATCCAGCTGGATCTGGACAGCAACCGCGTCCAGCAGGCCCAGCTGCGCTCACGCATCGCCTTCAACGAGCAGGAAACCGTTCGCTACCGCCAGTTGGTCGCCAAGAACACGGCCCCGCAAGCGTCCCTCGACGCCCTGGAGCAGACCCTGACCGCCAGCCGCTTTGAGCTGGAGGCCTTGGTGGTTCAGGAAAAGGTCCTTGAGGAACGCCTGGCGCGCACCCGCATCAGCGCCCCCACAGGGTGGAGAGTCACGGCCCGCGACGTGGAACCTGGGCAGTGGGTGGGTTCTGGACAGTTGATTGGCCGGGCCGGGGACTTCACGACCCTGCTGGTGCCTTTTGCCCTGGCCCCGGAAGAGTACGCAACCCTGCGCCGCATGGGGGACACCCTGAGTCTGACCATGCCCGAACTGGGCCTGACGGTCCCGGCCCGGGTGGAGCGCGTGAACCCCGGCTTCGATGCCGAAACCCGCAAGATCGCCGTGGACCTGGCCGTGGACACCGGCCTGCCCGAGATGCGCGGCGGGCTCAGGGCAATCCTTTCCCTGGAGATGCCCGAGGCCACCGGCGCCGTACTCCTGCCGCGTACGGCCATTGATGAACGCTACGAGGACCACTGGGTGACCCGCGCGAGCGGCGAGCGCATCCGGGTCATGATTCTGGGCAACCACGGCGGTCCGGACGGTTCGCTGCTGCGCATCAGCGGCGAAGGCATCCGCCCCGGCGACCGCTTCCTGCTGCCGGGCAAGGAGTAGCCAATGCGCCCCGTGATTCGTTTCACCCTGGCCCAAAAGGTCTTCTTCAACCTGATCTTCGTGCTGCTCATGGTGGCGGGCGCGTTCTCCGTGATGCAACTGCCCGTGGAACGCTATCCCTTGGTGAACTTCGGCAAGGTCTTCATCCACACGACCTATCCCGGCGCCTCCAGCACGGATGTCGAGGCCCTGGTCACCCGCAAGCTCGAAGACGCCCTTGAGGACTTGCAGGACGTCGAGTTCATCGAATCCAGATCCTCCCATGAGACCTCGGGGCTGGTGATCAAGTTCCTGGACGACACCGACTACGATGGACTCTACGACGAGCTCCGGTTCAAGATTCTGTCCAGGCTGGATGAACTGCCCGACGAGGCGGACCCGCCGCGGTTCACCCTGATCACCACCTCGGACTGGCTGCCCGTAGTCTCCATCAACCTCATGGGCCAGCGCTCCAACCGCGCCCTGACCCTGATGGCCAAGGAAATGAAGGTCCCGCTCTCGCAGATTGCGGGGGTGCAGGAGGTGAAGCTGGAGGGCGAATACAAGCGCGAGTTTCATGTCTACCTCGACCCGGCCCGCCTGACGGCTCTGGGCGTGACCTTCAACGAGGTCGCCAGCGCCCTGCAAAGCGCCAACCAGTCCATCCCTGCCGGTGACTACAACAACGAATCCGGTGACTTCGTCGTGCGCGTTGATGAGAAGTTCCGGACCCGCGACCAGGTCATGGGCACGCTGGTCCGCACCGACCTGGATGGGTCGTTCGTCACCGTGGCCGACGTAGCCTCAAGGGCTGAAAGGGGCTACCGCGACCCGTCGGTCATCGCCTCGATCAACGGCCAGGACTGCGTGACCCTGAAGATCCTCAAGTCCGAGGCGGGCAACGCCCTGGACATCAAGGAACGGGTGGACGCCATTCTGGCCGATTTCGCCCCGGCCCTGGATAAGGAAGGGGTTCAACTCGTAATCACCCAGGACTCCACCTCCTACATCAACGACTCCATGGACACCCTGGGCTGGAACCTGCTGGTGGGCATCGTGCTGGTCTGCGGCATCATCTGGTACTTCATGGGCCCGCGCAACGCGGCCCTGACCACCGTAGGCATCCCCTTTTCCTTCCTGGTGACCATGATTCTGATGTGGGTCACTGACAACTCCCTGAACGAGATCACCCTTTTCGCCTTCGTCCTGGTCTCGGGCATCATCGTGGATGACGCCATCGTGGTGGTGGAGAACATCTACCGCCACGTCCAGCAGGGCGCTCCTCTCCGAGAGGCCATCGTCAATGGCGCTTCAGAGGTCATGATCCCAGTGATCTCGGCCACCATGACCACTGTGGCAGCCTTTCTGCCCATGCTAATCATGACTGGCCCCACGGGCGAGTTCTTCGCCCTGATCCCCAAGGCCGTGGCCTTCGCCATCGTGGCCTCGCTCTTCGAGTGTCTGTTCATCCTGCCCCTGCACTACTTCGACTGGGGGCCGCGCCCCAAGGAGAACGCCACCCAGGAATCCCTGCTTGAGGAGGACAACGCCCTGCTGCGCGTGCTCAGGCGCTGGACCGACAGGTTGGTGGCCCTGACCATGCGCTGGCGCATCTCCAGCCTGTTGCTGGTGTTGACGACCTTCATCACCGCCATCGTCATCATGGGCGTCTCCCTGAGCGGGACGATCCCGTTGATCAAGATCAAATTCTACCCGGACGACTACAACCTCTATTACGCCTTCATTGAAGGCCCGGCCTCCACCAACATCGAGGCCACCTCGGCCAAGGCCAAGGAGATCTCCGAGTGGATCATGAAGGACGGCCCCGGCCAGGCACGCTCCGCCGCCGGATTCGCCGGCTTCACCATCGACGAGGACTATCAGCAGGTCTGGGGCTCCAACTACGGCACGGTCATGGTCACCCTGCCCGAAAAGGCAAAGCGCGACTTCGACGACCCCCTGGCCTACCTGGAGATCATGCGCGAGCGGCTGATTCAGACCTTTGCCAAGGATGGGGTACGCATCACCGTGCGCGCCGAAAAGGACGGACCGCCCACGGGCAAGGACGTCAACGTGCGCGTGGTGGGCAACAACGAAGAATCCATCCAGGGACTGTCTGCGGCCATCATGCAACTGTTGCGCACGGACCCGGAACTGGCCCCTCACCTGACCCAGTTGGACGACGGTTTGGGCCAATCCCAGCGCGTGTTCCGGTTGGCCGTGGACCACAAGCGGGCCCATGAGTTCGGGTTGGCCTCCGGCGATGTGGCGCTGATGGCTGCGTCGGTGCTCGATGGCCGATACCTGGGCAAGTTCCGCCTCGCGGACGAGGAAGTCGATCTGAAACTGCGCATCGCGCCCAAGAGCCTCGCCACACCGGAAGACGCTCTGCGCATCCCCGTGCTTGAGCATCCCTCGGGCCCGGTACGCCTGGGCGACATCACCGTGCCCTCGGCCTACAACGAACCCGGGGAACTGAAACGCTACAAGGGCCAACGCAGCCAGACCATCACCGCCAACATCAAGCTCGGTGCCCAGATCTCGTCGGCCGTGATCGTCAACCGCGTGACTCAGTTCTACGACGGATTGCGCACCAGTTTCCCGGGGGCGACCCTGGCCTTTGGCGGCGGGCACGAAGACACCAAACGCTCGTACATCTCCCTGACCTACGCCTTCGGCGTGGCCGTGCTGATCATCTACCTGATCCTGGCCACGCAGTTCAAATCCTACCTGCAGCCCCTGATCATCCTCTCGGCCGTGGTCTTCTCGCTGATCGGCGTGGTCTATGGCAAACTGTTCACCCAGTCGTTGTTCACCATCAACAGCTTCATTGCCGTGGTGGGCGTGACCGGCGTGGTGGTCAACGATTCCCTGGTGCTCATCGACTTCATCAACAAGGGCTACCAAAGCGGCCTGACCCGACGTCAGGCCATCGAGCATGGCATCCGCGTCCGGCTGCGGCCCATCCTGCTGACCACACTGACCACCACCCTGGGGTTGTTGCCCATGGCGCTGGGCTTCCCCAGCTATTCCCTGGTCTGGGGCACCATGGCCTCGACCTTTGTCACGGGACTGGCCACAGCCACCTTCCTGACCCTGTTCATCGTGCCCGTGGAATGGGATCTGCTGATGGGCCTGCAGGAACGCCTGGCCCGCAGGAAAAAGGCCCGGCACAAGTCCGGTCAGGCCGATCCGCAGTCGATCTGAATCCTCGCCCAAGACACCGCCAGGGCTTTCGTCCGAGACAGGACACGAGCAGCTTGGAAACCACCGAGGGGGGTGGGCCGGAATTCCGGCCCGCCCCCCTCAGCCAGCTGACGGACTGCAAAAAACAGTTAATCACTAAATATGACTACATTAACGAAATAGCGGCACCCAGAAATCTAGGGGCGATCCATACGCCGTTGCAGGAGCAGCATATCCGCCAGGGTCAACATGACCATGGCCTTGAGCACGGGGTTGATCCGCGGGATGGCTGCAATGTCGTGCCGGCCTGCGACGCGCAAGACCGTCTCGACGCCTTGGGCCGTGCGGGTGGTCTGTTCCACGGCGATGGACGGGATGGGTTTGACTGCGGCGCGGACCACGATGTCCTGGCCGCTGGAGATGCCACCCAGAATGCCGCCTGCAGAGTTGGAGCCAAAACCGTCGGCCAGGATGGGGTCGTTGTTCAGGCTGCCTTGGGACCGTGCCGCCGCAAGGCCTGAGCCAATCTCCACGGCCTTGACCGCGCCCACGCCCATCAGGGCATAGGCCAGCCGGGCATCCAGCTTGTCAAACACGGGCTCGCCCAACCCAGCGGGAACGCCGCGGGCGATGACCTCGACGATGCCCCCCAAAGAATCGCCCTGGCCCTTGACCTCCATGATCCGCTCCTCCCAGAGGGCGACAACCTCGTCCTGGGGGGCGAAGAACGGGCGTTCCTGGGCGCCCCAGGGGTCCTGGGCCTGGGCGCGGATACCGCCCAGTTCCAGGGTATAGGCAGCCACCTCGATGCCCACAGAGGCCAGCAACGCACAGGCCACGGCCCCGCCCGCCACGCGGGACACGGTCTCGCGCCCGGAGGACCGCCCGCCGCCGCGATAATCGCGCCTGCCGTACTTGGCGTCGTAGGTCAGGTCCGCATGGCCAGGGCGGTAGACGTCCTTGATCATGGAATAGTCGCGTGAGCGCTGGTCCTCGTTGCGTATCAGGAAACCGATGGAGGTCCCGGTGGTCCGGCCCTCGAACACACCGGACAGAATCTCCACCCGGTCGCTTTCCTTGCGGGCGGTGGAAGCCAGCCCCTGGCCGGGCTTGCGCCTGTCCAGCTCGCGCTGGAGGAGCCCTTCGTCCAGAATGATGCCCGCCGGGCAGCCGTCCACCACACCCCCCAATCCGGGGCCGTGGGATTCGCCAAAGGTGGTCAGCTTAAAGATGGTCCCCAACGTGTTTCCGCTCATGATGTTCCTCCAGATCACCCCTCCCTACCAAAATCGATTGTTGCAGGCTAGGGTGCAACCCCCGCTAAAACCGCAAGACCTGCGCCCCACACCCCTGCCCTTGGCGGGCCCAGGGCCACTGCTTGCCCTTGCGCGCCCATACTGATAGAGGGAACGCGGCGACGCGCGCGGCCCATCTTGCTTCTTATCTCTCCCGCGTGCCGCACACCTTCTTTTTTCGGAGATCACCCCATGGCACTGAGTATAGGAATCGTCGGACTGCCCAACGTCGGCAAGTCCACCCTGTTCAACGCGCTGACCAAGGCCCAGAACGCCGAGAGCGCCAACTACCCCTTCTGCACCATCGAGCCCAACAAGGCCGTGGTGCCCGTACCCGACGAACGCTTGGCCAAGCTGACCGAGCTGGTCAAACCCCAGCGCGTGCTGCACTCCACCGTGGACTTCGTGGACATTGCCGGGTTGGTCAAGGGAGCGAGCAAGGGCGAGGGCCTGGGCAACAAGTTCCTGGCCAACATCCGCGAATCCAGCGCCATCCTGCACGTGGTGCGCTGCTTCGAGGACGACGACGTGGTGCACGTTGACGGCAGCGTCGACCCGGTACGCGACATCGAAGTCATTGAGGCCGAGCTGATCATGGCCGATGCCCAGGGTCTGGAGACCCGCGTGGATCGCCTGTCCAAGCAGATCAAGGGCGACAAGACCCTGGGACCCAAGCTGGAAGTAGGCAGAAAGCTGCTGGAGCACCTGAACGCCCTGAAGCCGGCGTCCAGCTTCCCCGAGCGCGAGACCCCCGCAGCCCGCGAACTGATCAAGGAGATGGCCCTGCTCTCCGCCAAGAACGTCATCTACTGCTGCAACGTCAATGAGGACGGCCTCACCGAGGACAACGCCGCCGTGATCGCGGTGCGCCAGTTGGCCGCGCAGCGCGGGGCCGAGGTCCTGAAGATCAACGCCAAGATGGAAGAGGAGTTCGTGGGTCTGGACGACAGCGAGATCGGGGAATTCCTGGAGAGTTACGGCGTCACCGAATGCGGCCTGACCAAGATCATCCGCCAGGCCTTCCACACCTTGGGCCTGGCCAGCTATTTCACGGCCGGGGTCAAGGAGGTCCGAGCCTGGACCATTCACCAGGGGAACACCGCCCCCCAGGCCGCCGGGGTCATCCACACGGATTTCGAGCGCGGTTTCATCCGCGCCGAGGTCATCGCCTACAACGACTACGTGACCTACGGCACCGAGGCGGCCTGCCGCGCCAAGGGCGTGCTGCGCGTGGAAGGCAAGGAGTACATCGTGAAAGACGGCGATGTGATGCATTTCCTCTTCAACGTCTAGCGGCGAAGCGCTCAGCAGCCCCGATGGCTGCGTTGCCGCAAAGCGAACAAGCCCTCACGTATATCTCGATACGCATCGGCCTTGTTCGCTTTTTGAGCCTTGCCCTCGCAGCCCCTGAACGCTTCGCCATAGATCTTAGGAAGGGCACGAGCCTCCCGACAAGAGCCACCCCCTTCTTCCCTTGAAGCGGTCCAAAAGCACAGGACGCTGCTCGCAAGAGCTCCTCTTCCCGCAGGCTGTTCAAAAACCGCGAGAGCAAGGCGCGAGACAAGGGAGGGCCCGACGTGTACTAAAGGTACGCGAGGGGTCGGCCTTGACGATGCAACGCCGCCTATCGCGGGAATTTCAACAGCTGGGAACCAATATGCTTGAGAATCTGACCATCGTCCTCTTCCATCCCAAAATGCCCGAAAACGTGGGCAGCGCCGCGCGCGCCTGCGCCAACATGGGCTGCGACAACCTGATCGTCATCACCCCACGCAACTGGGACCTGGACAAGGCCGGCTCTTTGGCCACCCCCAAAGGAGCCGCCATCCTGCGCCAGATGCGCTTCGCAGACGATCTGCCCTCGGCGCTGAGCGGTTTTACCCACGTCTACGGCACCACGGCCCGCATCGGAGGCTGGCGCAAGGGACTGCTGTCCCCGGCCAAGGCCGCCGCGAAGATCAACGAGCAGCGCATCCAGGGCAATATCGCCATCGTCTTCGGACCCGAGGACCGCGGCCTGACCAATGCCGAGACCGAGATCTGCAACGACCTGATCACCATCCCCACCGTGCCCGAGGCCAGCTCACTGAACCTGGCCCAGGCCGTGCTGGTCGTGCTCTACGAGTGCTTCTCCCGGTCCATAGAGGGCCACACCGCCAGCACACCACCCAGCAACGCCAACCTGACGACCCACGCGGAACAGGAACTGCTGGTTGCCAACCTGCAGGAGACCCTGCTGGCCATCGACTTTCTGAAGCCGGACAATCCGGACTACAGGATTCTGCCTCTGCGCCATTTCCTGACGCGTACGCCCCTGGACCGCCCGGCGTTCACCATGCTCATGGGGATCTGCCGCCAGGTCAAATGGATCGCGGGCAAGGCCAGGGGCCAGGGAACAGCCCCGGTAGCCGGCGACCGCCACGACCTCTAAAAGCAACAGGCCGCCCGGAGAACTCCGGGCGGCCTGTTGCTTTGCAAAGCCGAATACTCCACATGTGGTAAAACAGATCAATGGCAGGTCCCCTGGACCAAAAAAAAGGCCCCCGGGGGGATCCGGCGGCCTTTTGATAATCTCCGTCGTGTGGCCTACAGGCTGTCTTTGAGACCATTGGCTACGGAGAATTTCACAACTTTACGGGCAGGAATCTTGATGGCCTTGCCCGTCTGGGGATTGCGGCCAGTGCGGGCAGCACGTTCGCTGACGCTGAAGGAGCCTACACCGGGCAGGCGCAGACGGTCACCGGCATTCAGCTTGGCGGCGATGACCGCGCAGAATTTGTCAAAGGCCTTTTCGGCCGCTGCCTTGGTAGGAAAAACTTCGGGTAGTTCGTCCTTCAGGGTCTCGATGAAATGAGCTTTGGTGAACATCAAACATCCTCCTCAAGTGTGGACTAATTATCTGGATTCCCGGGCGATCACACCACCCGCCGAAAAACAATGAGTGATTCGCACTCGCTTCGCAAACCCTATGCTGGTCGCAAGAATTCTTGTCAAACCCCATCCTGTATGGTTTCCAGCTTATTCACAGCTTTGTGCAAGCCGATCAGGCCGCGGAGCCCAGCCCTACGCCTGGTCCCTGCGGCCCGGTAAAACCGCTCAGAATTGTTACCGATACTGTTTTCACTATATTTTTCAGCTTGCTACACGTGCCATCCCAATCCATGGCCCTGTAAAACCTCTCCCAGCCAGCACCAGTACACAGAAAAACAGCCTGACATATCAGTCAACATGTGGATAAAAAAAAGATTGCAGTTTTATATCCACATGTTGACAAGTCACCTGGGTGTCACGACAGGCCGTGTTTGCTGGGCAAGGGGGTCCAGAGACCGGAGCACCCCGGCCCGCGATGCGGGCCGGGGTGCTCCGGTATAGGATATCTCTATCCTTTGTCTTAAAAAACTTCAGCTTCGAACCAGAACAACACGGACTGGGGGTCACGCCAGGCCGTGGGGGGAAGCCCGGCCTTGCGGCAGGTCTGGGCAAGGAATTGCTCCCGGTCCCATTGCCACTCCACCGGAACCTGCGGCAACAGCAGGCCGGAATGCCCTCCATGCCGGATCAACAAACCGTGGCGACCGATCTCCACCAGTGCCGGATCGGAGCAGCGTGTGAGCGGCGAGAGAATAGAGATTTCCAACTCCAGACGCTCGAATTCGTCCTCGCCCAGGGGCGAGAAGCGCGGGTCCTGAAAAGCCGCAGCCTGGGCCATGTCCGCAATGGTCTCCCAGAGGGGGGCGTCGCCCACCAGATGCCCGATGCAGCCGCGCAGCCGCTGGTCCAGATGCAGGGTCACGAAGGCGCCCAAAGGCTCTTGCAATTTGCCGCTCGGGGCGTCGGGAAGCTGGATCCCTTGCTGTGGAAACAGACGGCTAGCGATGGACAGGCGCACCAGGTCCTTGAGCGCCTGTTTCTCCTGGTCCGTCAGGCTGAACTGAAACTGATCCGTCATAACTCCTCCGGGTAGTGTCAGCTGGGTATTTTCCAACAGTCCTTTCAAAAACGGTCGGATGCACGACGCGAGGAGGTTTCAAATCGACGTGTATACAAATACACGAGAGTTGAAACCGACGTAGCAACAAAGCAGACAACTGCTTTTCAAAGGACTGTTAAAAACCATCTTCCAGAGGCGGATTCACCAGCCCATGTGCACAAAGTGCCGCCTTGGGTATGCCCGCCTCCGCCAGCAGCACATGCCGATCCTTGAGCGAGATCCGGCCCTGGGCCAGCCACTGCAAGGCCTGGGGATAGATGCGGTGCTCGAACTCCAGGATGCGCGCCCCCAGGCTGTCCCCATCCTCACCGGACAGGACCGGCACAGCCGCCTGGATGATCACCGGGCCGTGATCCATGATCTCGTCCACGAAATGCACGGTGGCCCCGGAGATCTTGACCCCGTAGCCTGCGGCGTCGCGCTGGCCGTGACAGCCCGCAAAGCTGGGCAACAGCGCCGGATGGATGTTGACGATGGTCGCAAAGGCATCGATGAACACCGGAGTCAAGAGACGCATGAATCCGGCCAGGACCACCACCTCTGCGCCGCTGGCGTTGATCTTCTGGACCATGGCGGCGTCGAAGTCCTCGCGACTGGCATAGGCGGTGTGGTCCAGGGCAACCGTGGGCAGACCGTGCTTTTCGGCTCGGGTCAGACCATAGGCATCCGGCTTGTTGGACAGCACCAGCCGGATCTCGGCATCCAGAGAACCATCCTCGATGCGGTCGATGATGGACTGCAGGTTGGAACCACTTCCGGACACCAGGACTGCCAGTTTCAAGGCCATTGATTGCTCCTCAGAGAAGTGATCTTAACAACCCAAGCCCCCGGTTATCAAAGTGCAAATTGAATCAGCGCCTGGGCTGCTCAAAAATGTGCGATAACAAGACGCTAGGGCAAATTAAGTTCGACGCGTATTCAACATACGCGAAAACTTGATTTTCCCGCGGCAACGTAGTGAGCGTGCGTTTTTCAGCAGCCCACCACCTAGATATCAGCGGCCAAGGCCGCAGCCAAAGCCGGGATTGTGTAGTCCTCGGGCTGAATATCGGGTGTGAAGCCATACTCCGCCAGGGTCTTCGCCGTCACCGGGCCGATGCAGGCCAGTTTCACTCCTGGATACTGCCTGAGCTTTTCCGGGGCAAGGAGCTGGAAGAAATTCTCCACCGTGCTCGAACTGCTGAAGGTCACGTAGTGAACTTCCCCGGCGTCCAGCTTGGCGATGAGTTTCTCGGGCCCGCCCTCGTTCAGCCCGGTCTCGTAAACCGGCAGGACGGTCACGACAGCCCCGGCCTTGGCCAGTTCCTCGGGCAGGATCTCGCGGGCGACCTTGGCCCTTGGGATGAGCACCTTGGTGCCCTGACCCACACCGCGCTCGATGAGCCCGGCCACCACGGATTCGGCCACGTACTTGGGCGGCACGAAATCGGGACGCACACCGCGCGCCACCAGGGCCTCGGCCGTGGCCGGCCCGATGGCCGCCACCTTGCGTCCGCCCAGCACTCGGGTGTCCAGGTCCATGGCGTCCAGTTGGTCCCAGAACTTGAGCACGCCGTTGACCGAGGTGAACACCAGCCAGTCGTATTCAGCGACCTGGGCGATGGCCGCGCGGACCTCGGCGTAATCAGGCAGGGGATTGATTTCGATGGTCGGGAATTGGAAGACGCAGGCCCCCATCTCGCGCAGGGTCTCGGCAAAGCCGCTGGCCTGTTCGCGGGCGCGGGTCACCACCACGCCCTTGCCCTTGAGCGGACGCTTCTCGAACCAGGACAGCTTGTCCGCCAACCCGCAAACGCCGCCAACGATGATGATGCTCGGGGCCTTGAAGCCACGCCGGGCGGCCTCGTCGGCCACGGTCTCCAGGGTGGCGACCATGGACTCCTGATTGCAGCGGGTGCCCCAACGCACCAGGGCCGCCGGGGTCTTGGGATCGCGGCCCCCGGAGATGAGCCGTTCGGCAATCATCGGCAGGTTGCCCACGCCCATGTAGAAGACCAGGGTCGAGGTGGACTTGGCGTAAACATCCCAGTCATGGCCGGACTTTTCCTTGGTGGGGTCCTCGTGCCCGGTGATGAAGCAGACGCTGGTGGTATGATCGCGATGGGTCACCGGGATGCCCGCGTAGGCAGCGGCGGCCACGCCCGCGGTAACGCCGGGCACGACCTCGAAGGTGAGGCCCGCGGCCATGAGCTCCTCGGCCTCCTCGCCGCCACGCCCAAAGACATAGGGGTCGCCGCCCTTCAGGCGGGCGATGGTCTTGCCCTGGCTGGCGCGATCCACCAGCAGATCATTGATCTTGTCCTGGGGCAGGGTGTGGTCGCCGCCCTTCTTGCCGACATAGATGATCTCGGCATCGGGCCGGGCGTAGTCCAGGAACTCCGCATTGGCCAGATAATCGTAGACGATGATGTCGCAGGTCTCGATGAGTTCCTTGCCCCGCACGGTGAGCAGGCCCGGATCGCCGGGGCCGGCACCAATCAGATAAACGTCTGCCATGAATATGTCCTTCGGGTTGGGGAGGGGATGACCCGGGGAACCCATCGTCTCGACGGATTCCCCGGTCCCCCTTCCAAATAGTGCTAGGGATTCGGGGCCGGCCTCTCTAGTTCCCGGCCGCGTCGGCCAATCGCTTGCGCAGGTCGCCCAGCTTTTCCAGGGTCTCGCGATAGGTGGCGGCCTTGACGCGCTCGCCCTCGACGACCTCGGCCGGGGCCTTGTCGGTGAAGCCCGTGTTGGAGAGCTTCTTCTCCACCGCGCCGAGGGTCTTCTCGATCTTGCCCATTTCCTTGTCCAGGCGGGCCAGTTCGGCGTCGAAGTCCACCGCGCCGGTGAGCGGTACGAACAGCTCGTTGCCCAAAACCACATTGGAGGCCGAGGCCTTGGGGCCCTTGACCTCGGGACCAGCGGAGACACTGCCCACCCGCGCCAGGGAACGGATCAGGCCCTGATGCTCCAGAATGAACGCGGCGTCCTCGTCGCGTACGGTCCTGACCAGCAGTTCCAGCTCCAGGGACGGCTTGATGTTCAACTCGGCGCGAATGGTGCGCACGCAGGTGATCACACCGCTCAACAGCTCCATCTGCGCGGTCACGTCCTTGTCACGCAGCTCGGGCCTGCGCTCGGGGTACAGCTCGGCGGCCAGATTCGCCCCGTCCTTGCCGGGCAGCGTGGCGTAGATCTCCTGAGTGATGAACGGCATGATGGGATGCGCCAGGGTCAGGATCTCAGTCAGCGCGGTGTAGAGCACGGTCTGGGCCAGGGCGCGGGCCTCTTCGTCTTCCCCGTTCAAGTCGCCCTTGATCAGTTCCAGATACCAGTCGCAGAACTCGTTCCAGGTGAACTTGTAGATGCACTGGGCCGCCTCGTTGAAACGATAGCCGGCAATGGCCGCCGCCATCTCGTCCTTCAATTCCTCAAGGCGCGAGAGCATCCAGCGATGATACACGGCCTTGGCATCGGCAAGGTTCGCCGTGGGAGCCTCGTCGGGCAGGTTCATCATGGCGAACCGCGCCGCGTTCCAGATCTTGTTCATGAAGTGGCGGTAGCCCTCGATGCGGTCTTCACTGAGCTTGATGTCCCGGCCCATGGCCGCGAACGCGGTCAGGGTGAAGCGCAGGCTGTCCGTGCCGTACTTGTCGCACATGGCCAGCGGGTCGATGACGTTGCCCGTGGACTTGGACATCTTCTTGCCCTCGGCGTCGCGCACCAGGGCATGGATGTAGACGTCGTTGAAAGGCACCTTGTCCATGAACTGCAGACCCATCATCATCATCCGCGCCACCCAGAAGAACAGGATGTCGAATCCGGTGACCAGGCAGGAGGTGGGATAGAAGGTCTTCAGTTCCTCGGTCTCATCGGGCCAGCCCATGGTCGTGAACGGCCACAGGGCCGAAGAGAACCAAGTATCCAGCACGTCCTCGTCCTGGGTGAGCGTGCCTCCGCACTTGGGGCAGGACGTGGGGTCCTCACGCGGCACGATCAACTCGCCGCACTCCTCGCAGGTCCAGGCCGGGATGCGGTGACCCCACCACAGCTGGCGCGAGATGCACCAGTCACGGATATTGTCCAGCCAATGAAAATAAGTCTTCTCCCAGGTGGCGGGCAGGATGCGGGTGTCGCCATTGCGCACGGCCGCACCGGCCTTCTCGGCCAGGGGCTTCACGGACACGAACCACTGGGTGGAGACATGGGGCTCGACCACGTTTTTGCAACGGTAGCATTCGCCCACGTTGTGGTCGTGCTCCTCGATCTTGATCAGGTGGCCCTGCTCGTCCAGGAGCTTGACGATCTTCTCGCGGGCCTCGATGATGCCCAGGCCGCGAAACTCTTCGGGGGCGTTGTCGTTCAAACGACCCTCGTCGGTGAACACGCTCATGGTCTCAAGGCCGTGCTTGCGCCCCAGTTCCCAGTCGTTCATGTCGTGGGCCGGGGTCACCTTCAGACAACCGGTGCCGAACTCGCGGTCCACGTACTTGTCGCCGATGACGATCAGCTTGCGGCCGACCACGGGCAGCACGACGTACTTGCCGATGTGCTCGTTGTAGCGCTCATCCTCGGGATGCACGGCCACGGCAGTGTCCGCCAGCATGGTCTCGGGGCGAGTGGTGGCCACGATCAGGCTGCCCGAGCCGTCGGCCAGGGGATAGCTGACGTGATACAGGTGGCCCTTGTGCGCGGAATGCTCCACCTCGTCATCAGACAGGGCGGTGTGGCAACGGTTGCACCAGTTGATGATGTAGTTGCCCTTGTAGATCAGGCCTTCCTCGAAGAGGCGCACGAAGACCTGGCGCACGGCGCGGGACAGGCCCTCGTCCATAGTAAAGCGCTCGCGGGTCCAGTCCACGGACGCGCCCATGCGCCGGATCTGATTCAGGATCTTACCGCCGTATTCTTCTTTCCACTCCCAGACGCGTTCGATAAACTTCTCGCGGCCCAGGTCCTCGCGGGTTAGGTTCTCGGTGGCCAGCTTGCGCTCCACCACGTTCTGGGTGGCGATGCCCGCATGGTCCATGCCGGGCACCCAGAGCACCTTCTTACCCAGCTGGCGGGCATGGCGACAGAGGATGTCCTGCAGGGTCAGGTTCAGGGCGTGGCCGATATGCAGCTGACCCGTGACGTTGGGCGGCGGGATGACGATGGAATAGGCTTCGCCCTCGGCGTCCATATCGGGCGTGAATGTCTTATTCTCGATCCAGAACTCACGCCAGCGGCTCTCGACTTCCGCCGGTTCGTAGCCCTTGGACAAGGTTTTAGTGGCCATCAAATGCTCCTTATCTTCACTTTCTATCGAAATTTCCTTAGGGAATAGGCTGCTAGCATAAACGCGGCACGGAAACCCCCGCGCCGCGCGGACTAACAGCCTAATGAGCACAGCAGCAATGTCAAGCATCTATATCTATTGGGACGAGTCACACCTCTGGGGACTGCTTATCTGGCGGGCGCTCAAGGCCTTCGGCCTGCCGCACCGTCTTGTCCGTGCCAAGGAGATATCCCAGGGACTCTTGTCCCGCAAGCCCCCGGCAGCCCTTGTGGTGCCCGGAGGACTGGCCCGGCGAAAATTCGAGCTGCTGGGCAAGGACGGGGTGCGTGAGATCCGCGACTATGTTTCCCACGGCGGCGTCTACTTCGGTTTCTGCGGCGGGGCGGGGCTGGGGCTTTCCGGCAGGCACGGCTTGGGGCTCTGCCCCTGGAAACGCCGCGCCTTCACGGACCGCCTGCAACACGCCATGAGCGGACACATGCGGGTCCGCCCGGCCCTGGACAGCAGCCTGATCCCGCCGAGTCTCGGCGCCTCGCCGTTGCTGCCCGTGTGGTGGCCCGCCCGCTTCGAAACCTCGCCTGAGGGAGAGGTCAATATCCTGGCCGCCTACGAGGCCCCGGGCCCGGACTTCTGGGTGGCGGACATCCCCCTGCAAAGTATCCCCCGGGGCGCGCTGGGGGACCTGGAAACCATCTACGGCCTGTCCATCTGGCCGCAGTTCATGGTGGACCAGCCCTGCCTGGTGGAAGGCGGCTATGGCCAAGGGCGTTACGTGCTCAGCTATACGCACTTGGAGACCCCGGCCTCGCGCGACGCCAATCTCTGGCTGGCGCATCTGATCCGCGAACTCACGGGCCTGGCCACACATGACGGAGCGGCCCTGACACCGGCCTGGAATCTGGAATCCCTGCCCCGGCGCTGGAACGACGCCGACGGGGGCCAGGACCTGGCCCTGGCCAAGGCCGGGCTGGAAGCGAGCATCCGCGAGGGCATGGAGGAACTGCTCTTCTTCCGGCGCAACTCCTGGCTGCTGGGCTGGCGGCGCGGCATCCCGGGTGCGAGCCTGAACGCCCTGTACTCCATGGTTTGCCAAGCGCAGTCCGTCCCTCCCTGCTCCGAGGCCAGGGAGTACTGGCGCGAGCACGCCCCCCAATTCCTGGAGACCCTGGAGTTGTTCCGCTACGGTCTGACGGGCTACCTGCTCTCCGAGCGACTGGCCATGACCACCTCGGGCACGGCCAACACCATCCCCGAGAGCGTGCTCTCCGAGCAGCGCATGGCCCTGTTCGGCAGCCGCATGGACCATGGCGGCATCTTTGCGGAGCTCCTCGGTGTGATGGACGAACTGCTGTATCTGACCCTCACGGGCCACGGCGAATAGCCCGGGCTCGTGATCCCGCGCTCCCCCCGAACCCTTCGCTCTTTCTGTCCAACAACGAGGTCCTTCCTATCTGGAAAAACGTCAGAAGCCTTGTGCCTTCCCGGAGACGGGCGCCCTACGGTCCATTTGCACACCTCCCCGCCGTAATTGAACTATTCAAATTCTTACTGTACAATATTTGAAAACTGTTACGGAGGCACCATGCACTGCCCACACTGTAATTCACCCCTACCAACGGCCGATGCCGCGGCTTGCCCAGTCTGTGGCAAAACATTGTCCGCTTCTGCCTCGAGCATCTACGACTCATTGACCCTGGAAATCGAGCAACTGCGACACATCCAAAGCGATGCCGTCGCCCGTCTGGACGCCATGAGTGCCTCTGTCCAAGACCTGCGCATCATCATGGGGCCCCCCCTGACTGAACCGCCCCAGCCCAGACCCATTGAGCAACAGGAGATCAGGGCCGAAACGATCGTCTCCGTGCCCAGACCCGAAATACAAACGCCCAGCCCAGCTCCCGCAACGGAGACGCCGTCGCTGGCCGCGCCCTCCGCAGCAGCAACCTTTACCTTTGATACTCCTCAAAAAGCAGAAAGCCCTGCATCAGCCAGACAATCTGTTGATTCCCTGGCCTTTGAGACCAAACTCGGCCAGAAATGGCTACTGGGCATTGGTCTGATCGTCATGATCTTCGGCGTAGGCTATTTCCTGAAATACTCCTTTGATCAGGGCTGGGTTGGTCCCGCCGGACGCGTGTCCATGGCGTATGCCTGGGGCTTGGCGTTTCTGGCTGGTGGCGAAATTTTCCGCCGCAGGGGCTTTTCCCGCTATGGACTGTGGATCGCCGGAGGTGGCATCTCCGTCCTGTATTTCGCATCCTATGCTGCCTCCCAGATCTATGAGCTGATCCCACAGGCCACGGCCTTCGGGGTCATGATACTGACCACTGCCCTGGCCATCGCGCTCGCCCTGAGCTACGACACCATGGGCTTGGCCGTGCTGGGCATTCTAGGTGGCTTCCTGACACCCGCCATGCTCTCCACGGGCGCCACCGACCGCATCACCCTTTACTCTTATCTCCTCCTGCTGGATGTCGGAGTGCTGGCAGTGGCCTTCAAGAAACGTTGGGGCGTGCTCTCGCGCATCGCCCTTGTGGCAACATGGATCCTTGTGGCTTCGTCCTATTCCCCTCACAGCCTGGCCGAATCATTCTGGCCCGCCCTCTTCTTGTTTCAAGGGTTCTTGCTGGTCTTTACCCTGGTGCCGTTTGTGGGCGACATGCGCAATATCGACACCGGCTCCTTCTCCAACGCCTACCTCCCCGTGCCCGGCGCGATGCTCTCCTTTGGGGCCAGCTATCTGCTCATCAAACACGTCCACGGCCAGGACTGGTGCGGCCTCCTCTCCCTGGGCTATTCCCTGCTGTTCCTGGCCCTGGCAACCTCCCTGTACAGAAGGCACCGGGATGACCTCATTTCCTTCCCCGTGATGCTCTTCAACGCCGCGTTGTACCTTGCCATCACCGCCCCCATCCTGCTGTCCCGCGGTGTGGTCACGTCCTTCTGGGCGTTCATGGCTTTGGGCCTGCTCTGGGTGGGCCTGCACCTGAAGCGGAGATCCACCATGGCCTGGGCCACTGCGCTCATGGGCCTCGCCTTGTGCAAACTGGTACTGTACGATTATCCCCTGGCCTGGAACCTCCGCAAACTGACCCACTTCGCACACGGCTTCGAGGCCACGTGGGTTGAACGCTACACCTGCCTCGCAGCCATTACTCTGGTCCTGTGGGGGGTCATTCGTCTGACGGGCAAGACAACCCTAGAAGACCCCGCAACGGAAAAATTACGCCAAGACATCTTGCAGGCCAGCGCCACATGCTTCGCCATCCTGGTCTTCGCAGTCAGTAGCGTTGAGGTTTCCGCCTGGTTCTGGGACTACATGCCCCGGGCGCGCGCCATGGCCTACTCCGTTCTCTGGGCACTGTACGCCGTAGGACTGATGATTACAGGCTTTCGCCTTCGCCTCCACGTTGCGCGCATGGCAGCACTCTCGTTGTTCGCCATCACCCTGGGCAAAGTCTTTCTGGTTGACATGGCGCAAGTCTCCACGCCCTATCGCATCGTGTCCTTCATCTTCCTCGGGCTCTTGCTGGTTGGTTCTTCCTTCCTCTATTACCGCTTCAAGGATCGCCTCCAGTCTGCCCTTCCCATCCCCGACGCATCCGGTCATCGAACCACCAGCCCTGCAAACAAATCTCCCTGGCAATCCTTAGAGGACAAGTCATGACCAAAACGATCAGAGGTACTCTCTTCACTCTGCTCGCGCTGTTGTGCCTGCCGTGCGCCCCAACCCTGGCCTCGGACGCACCTGCCCTGCTGGATTTCCAATACATGGCCGACGTCAATGCCCCCCCAGGCGGCTTTGTCAAAGGCCGATTATACATGGCGGAGTTTCCCACCGAGTACCTGAGCGGTGGTGTCCATCCTTCTTGTGGAGGGCTCAGACTCCAGAACTCCCAAGGTGGTGAGGTGCCGTTCACCGTCCTGCCCATGATCCACCCCGCCCGTCCTGAACAGAAACACCCGCTCAAGGTGACCTCTTTTGTGGACGATGGGACCATCGAACTTGTGGCCGAGTTTTCCAATACCAAAGCCGCGCGCCCTGGAGGCATCGTCGCCCTGGACCTGGGCACCAGGAACCGCGATTTTGCCTACTGGTGCACAGTGGAAGGCTCCAGCGACGGCCGCAGCTGGGAAACCCTGAAAGGGGAGCCCGTGTACGACTTTTCCTCGCGGGTGGACCTTCGCAAAACCCGCATCGACCTCCCCGAGACACATCATTCCCTGTTCCGGTTGCGCCTCTCCATCGCGGAACAATTGCCGGAAACACTTCGGACCGTGGGCGTGTCATTGGCAGACCTGCGCATCATGATCTTTGAACAACGCACTTCTCTGCTACGCATCGACTCCCTGACCGCCTTGCAACCCTCCCTCCAAGAACGCAGGGAAACCGTAGCCATCCAGAGTGATGCCTTCAACGTCGTCTCCCAGGATGGCGAGTCGCGCCTCAGCTTCCCCGAACCCATCTTCATGGAAACAATCGCGCTGGAGACCTCGTCCCCGGCCTTCTCCCGGCGAGTGGAGTGGCTGGTCTCCAACGAACCAGGGACAAGCCGCCTGCGCAAAAGAGGCGGCGGCACATTGCAGCGCGGTCCAGGCAGGGAAGAGGCTTTGAAACTCGATCTCGGCACCGGGTTCCATCGCTTCCAGCAATTACTCATGCATGACGGAGACAACCCGCCGTTGGACGTCACGGGACTGACCTTTACCCTGCTTCGGCGCATGGTGTTCTTTGTGGCGGATGAAGACGGCGGCCCTTACGCCCTGCATTTCGGACAGTTGGGCGAGACCCTGCCACGATTTCCCCAGTATGACCTTTCCTCCATGATCACCCGGAGCAACTGGGAATCGCTGGACTATTCCCCAGCAGTTGTGGGCACGGTCCTCGCCACCGCTGTCGCAGCACAGACCACGGCAAGCCCGGCACAAACAGCCGCAACGGAGCACACCCTGTTCCTTTTCATTCTGCTGATCGTCAGCGCCTGCCTCGCTCTGTGGATCATCCTGCTCCTCAAAAAATCAACACTTCGCAACGCCCAAAAGGACTCCCCATGAACTCTCCGCCCTACACCCTGGACCGCCTGACACGCATCGTCCTTGCTCTTGGCATGACCGCGGCCCTGGTCTGGCTGGCGCGGTATCTGTCCGACGCCCTGGTCCCGTTCTGCATCGCGCTCTTGGCCGCGTACCTCATGAATCCGCTGGCCGAACGGCTGGAGCGGCTGGTCAAAAACCGCGCCGTGGCCGTGTTGGGGACCCTGCTGCTGGTGGCGGCCGCGTTGGCCGCCGCCCTGGCCCTGACAGCCCCGCTGATCAGCGGCGAGGTGGCGCATATGGGGCGCTTGTTGTCCGAGGTGCTGCAGAATTCCGAACTGGCCGAACGAGCCGCCAAACACCTGCCGCCTGACATCTGGCAGGCCCTGCGAGACGTGGCTTCCCGGCCCGAGATTCAGGACATGTTCAAGGGCGGCGACGCCCTGGCCATGGCCAAGGCCATGGCTGCCAAGGTGCTGCCCGGGGTCTGGGGTGTAATGCGCGGGGCGGCGGGACTGCTGGCCGGGCTGACCGGGCTGGTGGTAATCATGCTCTACACCGTCTTCCTGATGCTGGATTACCGGCGCGTACGCGACAACTGGACGCAAATCATCCCCCCGGCGCAGAGGGCTCTCGTGGTGGATTTTGCCGAGGATTTCCAGACGGCAATGGGCCGCTACTTCCGGGCGCAGGCCGTCGTGGCCGCCTGCGTGGGCCTGTTGTTCTCCCTGGGCTTCGGGCTCATCGGCCTGCCGCTGGGCATCCTGCTGGGGCTGTTCATCGGCCTGTTGAACATGGTGCCCTACCTGCAACTGGCCGGGTTCGTGCCCGCGTTCTTCCTGGGGGCCATCCATGCCCTGGAGACCGGAACGGACCTCTGGACCACCCTCGCCCTGATTCTAACGGTCTTCGCCGTGGTCCAGCTCATCCAGGACGCCGTGCTCACCCCACGCATCATGGGTCAGGCAACCGGGCTGTCCCCCGCCGTGATCCTGTTGTCCCTGTCCGTCTGGGGCAAACTGCTGGGCATGCTGGGGCTGCTCATCGCCATCCCCCTGACCTGCCTGCTCTGGGCCTGGTACCAGCGATACTTGACCCAAGGGGACGAGAACGCCGCTTAGAAACGCATGATTGCGATTTGGCGTATGTCACCACCCGGATGTATTCCCTGCACAACAAAGGCCGCGCCCTCATGGGACGCGGCCTTTGAAATATTCCTGTGCCTCTCGATTCTTTCGAAGGGCATCAAGGACGTTCAAAAAGGATTGGAAGCGAGGCGTAAGATCCTGTAAGTGCTAAAGACTTGCCAACAATTCACTCCACAACGCAGACAGCCCTTTTTCATCACCCTACTCACTGGTCTTGCGGACCAGATACTGCCCTTCCTCACCCCGCACAATCTCCAGATCGAACTGGCGAATGACGAGCTTCAGCGGACGGCCAAAGAAGAAATTCATCTCCTCGTCGCCCGTTTCGGTCTTCTCGGCAAAGGCGGAGCGGAAGGCCGCATCCCAGAGGATCTTGTCGGCCAGTCTGGAACCGGCGGCCTCGTCGCCCTTCAAGAAGGCCACGGCCAATGCCTCGATCCCGGCCACGGGCACCTCGGCCTCGTGGGTGGTGATCAGCTCGGCCAGGGCACTGCCCTGGGGCACGATGTCCAGTCGAGTCAGACGACCCTTGCGGTACATGGCCTCCAGGTCCTCGGGGGCCCAGCAGTTGAAGATGCTGCACTCCGCAGGGCGGTCTTCGTAGATCGTACATTCCTTCTCGTCGTCGTCGTAGACCAGGCAGGTCCAACGGCTGTCGCCAATGCCCCGGATCTTGACGATCTCTTCCTCCAGGGGCAGCAGGCCTCCCTGGATCTGTTCCTGCACCAGTTCGCCCTTGCGCAGGGTGTACACCTGTCGGTAGTTCAGCAGACCATCCTTGAACAGGCGCAGGTCCTCGGTGTGCAGCGTGGGGCCGCCCTTGATGCAGCAGGTCCCGCAACGCTCGCAAAAGGTTCTTTTATCAATGCGTTCGGCTTCGTTCATCCGTGAGTCCTCCTCGAAAATGTGACCCTCGTTGGCTACCCCATGAACGCCCCGGAAGCAAGGGCCGCGGGTGTGGCGCAAAGAATCGGCAACACCCTTGCCCCCAAGCCCCGTGCCCTGCTATCATGGAACGTGAACTCCCGACACACTGTCACCCGGACACAAACGATGGAACTTCCGCAACTGACCTCAGAGATGATCCTGATGCTGGGCCTGGTGGGCCTGACCATCCTCCTGTTCCTGACCGAATGGCTGCGTGTGGACGTGGTGGCCATCCTGATCATGGTGACCCTGCCTCTGACAGGTCTCATCGATGGTCGCCATGCCTTCGACGGCCTGTCCAGCAATGCGGTCATTTCCATCATCGCCGTGATCATCATGGGCCGCGGCCTGGACCACACGGGCATCATCAGCCGACTGATGAAGCCGCTGATGCGCTTGGCAGGCAAGAGCAAAAGCAGAATCCTGATCCTGCTGGCCGGGACCGTGGCCATCATCTCCAGCTTCATGCAGAACGTGGGGGCGGCTGCGCTGTTCCTGCCCGCCATCCGCAGGCTGTCGCGCCATTCGGGGATCCCGGTCTCCCAACTGCTGATGCCCATCGGCTTCTCGGCCATTTTGGGCGGGACGGTCACCCTGGTGGGTTCCAGCCCGCTGATCATGCTCAACGACCTGATCCGGCCTTACAACCTCGCCCCATTCAACCTGTTCAGCGTCGTCCCGGTGGGCCTGGCCCTGGTTGCCACGGGGATTCTGTACTTCATCGTCGCCGGTCGCATGGTGCTGCCCGGACGTAAACCCGAGGCCGCCACGCAACCCCAAGACCAGGACCTGATGATCTTCTATCCGGAACTGGGCAGCCTGCACGAAATCCAGGCACCACAGGTCCTGGACGAAGAACTGCACATCCGCAGCCTGTGCGAAGGGTTCAACATCCACGCGGTGGGCATGGCCCTGCGTGACGGGCGAGACATGATGGCCCCGCCTGACCGTGACATGCGCATCCCCCCGGGAGCGATCCTGGCGGCATTCGGCAGCAGCGAGCAGCTGAACAGATTGGCCGAGGCCTACGGGTTCACCATCAAGTCGGGGCTGGACCTGTTTGCCGAGCGCATGTCCGACGACGTCTCTGGCGTATTGGAGGCCCTGATCCCGTTGCACTCGGAATTCGTGGGCAAGACCATCGCCGATATCCGTTTCCGGCACAATCACCTGATGACGCCCCTGTCCCACACCCGCGGCACCGAGACCAGCTTTACCGACTTCTGGAGCAAGGGCCTGCAGGCGGGCGACTCGATCCTGATGCACGGCTCGTGGGAGAGCTTTCATCGCATGCGCCCCCGGCGCGATATTCTCTTTGCCCAATCCCTGGACCATGAGGTGCTGCACCCCGAGATGGCCGTGCGGGCCATGGGGGCCTTCGGCCTGTCCACCCTGCTGATCATCCTTTCGGACCTGCCCCTGTCCGTGTGCCTGATGACCGGAGCCTTGGGCATGATCCTGGCGCGGGTGCTGACCATCGACGAGGCCTATCGCGGCGTGGATTGGCGCACGGTCTTCCTGCTGGGCGGGCTGATCCCCCTGGGAACGGCCATGCAGACCACCGGCACCGCCACCTGGCTTGCCTCGCACCTGATGGCCCTGGTGGGCACCCCCTCGCCCGTGGTCTTTATCTTCATCGTAGGGGCGCTTTCCACGGCCTTTTCCCTGGTCGTCTCCAACGTCGGGGCCGTGGCCCTGCTAATCCCGCTGGTGGTGGACATGTCCATGCAGGTGGGAGCGGACCCGCGCCTGGCCGCGCTGGTGGTGGCCCTGGCCGCATCCAATTCCTTTTTGCTGCCGACCCATCAAGTCAACGCCCTGTACATGGGCCCAGGCGGATATTCCAGCCGGGATTTCCTGAAGGCCGGGACCCCCCTGACCCTGCTCTTTCTGGTGGTGCTGACGGCCATGATCAGCCTGTTCTACTAACTCTGACGGGCCCGGGATGGTTGTCTAAAGACGTCTATGCAGTGCCTCACTCCCATAGACCGTTCAAAATTGGCCAGATGGAAGGCGCAAAAAAAGATCGAGCTCGCCGCGTATTCTGCATACGCAAGAGTTCGATCTTTTTGCGGCAACGAACCAGATGACCGATTTTCAACGGTCTATTGAACAGACGGCGCGGGCGTAGTTGTGACAGGTGTGGTCATGGGCCGAAATGAAGCCCAACTCGGTATCCGCGGACCAGGACTGGGCAAACGTGCGTCGGTCGCAGGACCACAGGCGTGAGCGCGAGGTGTCGAAGACCGGCGCCACGCAGAAATCCCTGCCCTGGGCCACCGGGGTCAGCAGGGTCATGAGTTCCGACACCGTGGGCAAGCGCCAATCCGCACAGTCCGCGTAGCCCCGACTGTTCAGCCCGTCCACATAGTCCTGAGCCTCATCCCGGGTCAGGGGATAGTCGCTCGCACCCTGCTGCCAGACGAGCCCCGTCTCCTGATGCAACACGGTGCCGTCGCCCCGGGCAGCGAACTCATTGGCCGCATAGCGTTGCGGCCGCCACAATTCGTCCAGACCGAAATACTCCGGTCCGACCTTGGGTCCTGTCCTCAGGGACCCGGACCGTGGAGGTCCTGAAGGCGACTTGTCCGCATTGGTCACGGGTCCAGCAGCATCCGAATCCAAAGGCAGGACGCAGGAATTGGCCGTGCGCGCCCGCCAGTCGGCCAGCAGCACATCCAAGGTCTCGATCATCGCCCGCGCGCTTGCAAAACGCTCGTCAGGAGACTCTGCCACCGCGCGCACCAGGAAGCTGTCCCACTGGAAATCCAGATCAGGATTGCAGGCGCTGGGGGGATCACAGGACAACTGGGGCAGACGTCCGGTCAACATGCGCTGCAACATCACGCCCACGGAAAACAGGTCTGCCGCCGGCCCCACGGACTCGGCGTCGGCCTCCTGCTCCGGGGGCGCGTAATAGGGCGAGCCCACCTTTTCCGAGCCGTGCAGCTTGAGTTGCTCCCCGCGCAGCTTGGACAGGCCGAAATCGATGATCTTGACCCCACCGGACGCTGTGAGCAGCAGATTAAAAGGCTTCATGTCGCGATGCACAATCCCGGCGGCATGCAACCGGGCCAGACCCTCCAGGGTCTGCCTCGCGATGTCCGCGGCGCGATCGATGCGCAGCACGCGGGAAGGGGCCTCTACGCGGTAGGTCTCGCCGATGACGGCTCCCACGTTGTTGCAGAAATAGTCCATGATGAAGAACGGTCGTCCCCGGTCATCGCGCTCCAGATCCCAGACCGTGGCGATGTTCTCATGATTCAGGCCCGCCATGGTCCGCGCCTCGGCTTCAAAACGCCGGGTCAGCTCCGGGAGTCCGATAATGGCCTCCAGCATGTCCATGGGTGCCAGCAACTTCAAGGCCACGATGCGCCCGAGTTCCGGGTGCCGGGCCTTGTACACCGTGCCCATGCCGCCCCGCCCGAGCAACCCCAGAATCTGGTATTTGCCGATGGTCTTCATTGGTACATTCCCTCAAATCCTAACGCCTGCGTTTGAACCGTCCCATGTTTGAAAAAGTATTTGCTCAACGCCACAGCCAGCAACGCGATGTCAAATCGGTTTCAAAAATCCGGTTGCCCACTGAGCCCTGGCGGCCAGCCTCCCGGCATAACAATAGCCTTCGTAAAGCCGATCAATACAAAAACTGCAAAAGCTGCTCAAAAGGAGTCGGATGCAAGGCACGAGAAGAATTGAAGGCCGACGCGTATTCAAGATACGCGAGGGTTTCAATTCTTTGAAGTAACGAAGCAGACGGCTTCTTTTCAGCAGCTTTACAGGTTGCCGGGGCCGGAGAGGCGCGTGGCATACGTTGCGGGCATGCCCAGGGCCAGGATGCGCCGGGCAACGTCACGGTAGTCGTAGTCCACGGCCCGGACCTCGATATCCCACAGCGCATCGTCGAACAGGACATACTTGGCGCGATAATCGTAGTCGTCACGGGGTTGACCCACGCTGCCCACGTTGATGATGTGCTTGGCCAAGGGATTCAAACGTCTCAAGCCTGGGGGGAGTTCCTTGCGCTCAACCTCCAGACCGTCCCACTCGACATGCTCCAACATGTGCGTGTGCCCCACAAAACACACGGCCATGACCATACTTGAAAACGCCTCCTCCAACTTCTCCTCATCCGCCTGATAGAGATAGTAGAAGGCGTTGTCCTTGGGGAAGCCATGCACGAAACGATAGCGGTCAAAGGCGATGGAGGTTGGCAACGTGGCGAACCACTGGCGCGTGTCGTCCGAGATCAGAGCGGCAGTAATGTCCACGGCTTTGCGCGAGTTGGTGTTGAACCAACGTTTGGCATTGTCGTGGAGCAGAGCTTGCTCGTGGTTGCCCAGCACGGAGGGGATGTTGCGTGCCCGCATCAGGGCAACGCAGGCCTCGGGGTCAGGCCCGTAGCCCACGATATCGCCCAGGTGCAGGGCCCTGTCCACGGAGCAGGACTCCATGTCCGCCAGCACGGCCTCAAAGGCCGGGAGGTTGGCATGCACATCCGAGAGCACGGCAAAACGCACGAAGCTTATCCCTCCTTCCACGATTTGGCTGCCTGCACGAAATTCTCAGCCCACCAAGGTGTCCCCAGGGCATGGATATGAGTATAGCAGGCAAAGGTGTTGCGCACCATAAAGCCATCGAAACCGGCGAGCATACCCGTGCCGCGTTCCATGCGCAGGGCCATGGGCAGGCTGCCGGCGGGGGTGTTGCTCAGACACTGCGAGTAGTGGAATTCATGACCAATCAGAGTCGACCCCAGAGGATGATAGGGGTTCTCCGCCACAACCTGGGCCCGCACATAGCCCAGGCCGTGCGGCCTTGCGCAGAGATCCGTGCGCACCGGAAGCACCCCTGCCATGGGCCAGGTCTTACCGTTCCAGGTCACGCTCTCGGTCAGGAACATGAATCCGCCGCATTCGGCGTAGATGGGCAGCCCCGCCTCGGACAGGGAGCGCACCCGCTCACCCATGTCCGCTCGCGCGGCAAGTTCTTCGGCCAGGGTCTCAGGGAAGCCGCCTCCCAGATACAGACCATGAATCTCGGGCCACGGTGCGTTGTCCAACAGCGACAACTCCACGAGGTGCGCACCGGCGCGAGCCAGGGCCTCGAGGTTCTCCTCGTAGTAGAACCACAAGGCCGCGTCGCGCACATAGCCAATGGTCACCTCGGCGGGCTTGGGGGCTTGGGGCCACAGCGGGGCGACACCGCTCAATTCGCCCGCCGAGCTGGCCAGGTCCCAGATGCGATCCAGGTCGCAGTTCTCGCGCATGATGCGCGCCAGATTTGCCAGAATCCCATCCTGACCATCGAATTCACGGTTGGAGATCAACCCCATGTGCCGTTCCGGGATCGGGTCCGGCGAAATTTTGGGCAGCGCACCCAGTACGGGCACATCGGTGTACTGCTCGATGGCGCGGGTCAGGATGGAACGATGCCTGTCGCTGGCCGTGCGGTTCAGGATCACCCCGCCCAGGCGGACACCGTCCTCGAACCCGGCGATCCCGGAGAGGATGGCGGCGGCGGTGCGCGTCATCTTGGTGCAGTCCATGGACAGCAGCACCGGGGCATCGAGAATCCGCGCCAGTTCAGCCGTGGAGCAACTGCCGTCCACATCCATGCCATCGAAGAGCCCCCTGTTGCCCTCGATCACGGCAATGTCCCCCCCCTGCGCCCGATGCGCGAATAGGGAACGGATGGTCGCAGGCTCCATGAAATAGGGGTCCAGATTGGCTGCGGGACGCCCGGCGGCAAGGCCGAGCCAGGACGCGTCGATATAATCCGGCCCCTTCTTGAAGGGTGCCACGGACCTGCCGGCCTCGGTCCAGGCACGGACCAGCCCCAAGGAATTGATGGTCTTGCCCGCCCCGCCCGACAGACCGGTCACCACAAGGCGCGGGATGAAGATGCTGTTCACGGTGACTATTGCTCCTACGACAAAGCCGACCCTTAAGGGCCCAACAGACCCATAAGAATCGGCTCAAAACCGTTTCATCAGCCCGCTAGGGGCGACAGGGAAGATTCGGCTGCCTTGCGGTGCCGCTCGTTTCCCAAAGAAGAATTTCGGTCTAGTCTTCGCCTTCGCTAGCGTGCTGCTTGCCAGCACCCTTGACGCCGTACATCGTGGTGGAACCGGAAGACCAAAATTCCATGGCTTCCTCGTTCACCAATGCGGTCAAAATCTTTTTGACATCACGGCTCTTTTCATCGGGGAAAAGCTTGGTGAAATCGTTGAAATAGAACTTCGTCTTGTTCTTGGAAGCACAAAATTCCAAAATCGCCTTTTTTGCTTCGGCAACATCTAATGCCATGGAGACACCCCTTGTGTAGTCGGGGCGCAGGTTGCCCTGCGCCCCGGTTTGATTATCAGCTGACTACCACTTGAAGTTCGTGGTCTGGCGCCAAGTATAATACGCCGGATCACGGAAGTCATCGATGAGGTGTGCAGTGAACTCCAGGTCGCATTTCTCGAAGAAACGCTCCCAGCCGATGCGCTCGGCCCAGTCACCAACGCGTTCGTACTTGTTGGCGTCCTTGGAGTAGGCATCCACGATCTTACGGATCACCTTGGCCAGAGTAGGCCAACGCGGGGGCTCGTTCGGGATGAAGGCCACGACGACCTTGGAGAACTTGGGATTGGTGATGCGGTTGGAGATCTTGCCGCCGGCCATGATGACCAGACCGTCGCCTTCCTTGTCGGAAAGCGGCAGGGAAGGACACATGGTGTAGCAGTTGCCACAGAACATGCAGCGCTCCTGCTTGATGGCCACGGACTTGACTTCCTTACCGTTGACTTCGACCTTGGTCGGACGGATGGCGCCCAACGGACAGGCGGCAACGGCCAAGGGGATCTCGCACAGGTTGTCAACGTACTCGTTGTCAACCAGGGGCGGCTTGCGGTGGTAGCCCAGGATGGCGATGTCGGAGCAATGCACCGCGCCACACATGTTCAAACAGCAAGCCATGGAGATGCGCAGCGGAGCAGGCATGTTGTGCGCGCCAAAGTCCTCGAAGAACTCGTCCATGACAACCTTGACGGTGCCGGACGCGTCGGTCGCGGGGGTATGGCAGTGCACCCAGCCCTGGGTGTGCACGATGTTGGTGATACCAGCACCGGTGCCGCCGACCGGGAACCTGTGGGAACCGGCTGCGAACTTGCGTCCGTTCAGCTCGGCCTTCAGGGCCAGGGCCTCGGCCTTGGTGCCGACCATGAACTCGATGTTGTTACGGGTAGTGAAGCGAACATAGCCGCCGCAGTACTTTTCACCGATGTCACAGATCTCGCGCACCAGGGTCACGGACATCAGGCGGGCGCCGCCGCAGCGGACGGTGTAGACCTCGTCGCCGGACAGACCCTTGTGCATCAGCACACCGGGTTCGATGATTTCATGATAGTCCCATTTGCCGTAGTTGTCCTTGAGGACGGGCGGCAGGAACTGATCGTACTTACGGGGACCGATGTCCGTGATACGGTTTTCCATCGGTTTTTTGGGATTGTACCCAGCAGAAATGAATGCCATTGTCTAGACCCCCTATCTCTGGTGTCTCTTACGGAACTCGTTGATGTCGCGCTGCCAGCCGCCCTCTACGTCTTCTTCCTTCCAGAAGATGTAGGGGTTAGTGCGGGGCTCTTGGACGTGACGGGCATCGGCCTTGATGTTGGTCACTTCCAGCATCTTCTGGAAGCCCATGCGACGGATGGTTTCACCGATACGCTCGCGGTTCTTGCCTTCCTCCATCCACCAATCCCACAGGTTCTCAACGACTTCCTTGACCTCGTCGTATTCGCCCTCAACAGGGACGAAAGGCACGAGCAGGGAACCCATCTGAGCGCCGTCCAGGATCGGAGCCTTGGCGCCGACGAAGATGGAAGCACCGGTCTCGGTGCCGATCTTCAGGGCGCGGGGCATGGTGTTGATGCAATGCATGCAGCGGTAGCATTCCTTGTTGTCGATGGTCAGCTTGGAACCATCGTAGGACATGCAGCCGGTGGGGCAGAGATTGACCACTTCCTTGACGATGTCGAACTTGCCCCAGTCGCGGGTCGAGTGGGCACCGGCGTTGGGAGCGAATTCGCCCTTCACGTAGGCGGCAACGGCGGACTGGTCGATGCGGATGTCGTCCTTCCAGGTGCCGATGACCGAGAAGTCGGAGCGGGCGATGGCCGCCACACAGCCGTTGGGACAGCCGTCGAACTTGAACTTGAACTTGTAGGGGAACGCGGGACGGTGCAGTTCGTCCTGATACTCAATGGTCATGTGGTAGCACAGGGCGGCCACATCGTAACAGGCGTACTCGCAGCGGGACTGGCCGAGGCAGTCAGCAGGGGTACGCAGGTTGGAACCGGAACCACCGAGGTCGGTGTTCAGGTCGTGGGTCAGGGTGTAGAAGATCTCCTCGAGCTGAGGAGTCGTCGTACCCAGCCACACCAAGTCGCCGGTGGCGCCGTGCATGTTGGTCAGACCGGAACCACGGAAGTCCCAGAGGTCCATCAGCGAACGGAGATAATCGGTGGAGTAGTACTTGCCGGAGGGCTGGTTCACACGGACGGTGTGAAAGTGAGCCACGCCGGGGAACATTTGGGGCTGGTCACAGTAACGACCGATAACGCCACCGCCGTAGCCGAACACGCCGACGATACCACCATGCTTCCAGTGGGTCTCGCCATCCACATAGGACATCTCGAGCAGACCCAGCAGGTCGTCACAGACGTCCACGGGGATCTGGTACTCGACTCCATTGGGATTCGCGTGCCTGTTATCGGCTTCCTGTTTGATGTCGGACACGAAGCTAGGCCAGGGCCCAGACTCTAATTGGTCCAACAACGGAGTTGCATGTTTTGCCATTCTCTTCCTCCATTGTCTGAATAGATGTTTCTGCCTCATCAAAAGCAGCCACCCCCGGACTTTCTCCTTTGCGGGAGTGTCTGGTCGCAGCTTTGTCCCGGCTTCTTGTCGCACGTGCCAACGACATGGCGGGTCCGCCAAGGCACGTCGTGAAGTAATTCACAACAAAAAAGCCTACAAGACGCTAGGAAGAAACCCAATCTTTGTCAACCCAAAATGCCCGAGCACATTGACTAATCACAGGCAATTACAGGCCGTGCCGATCAAACGGCAGACAGGGATCTCCCTGAATCAACGAAGTTGTGCAGTGCGGGCAACCAGCCTTGGACACCGTCTTCCAGCCGCGGCCTTCCATCCACGCCCGGGGCCATCTCCCACACCACTACTCGTGATTATATAAATACACCCGTGGCATTCTAGTGCAAGCAATTTCTCCTCATAAAAATTGGTCCTTGCGTCAACCCAGCCCCAAAAAAACAGGGCCCGGACGCTTGTCCGAACCCTGTTTGTGTGGGGGCCAATGACTATCTATCAATAATTTCGAATAATTCTTATGCCTCGGTGTACAATTCCCGTTCAAGCCAATTGCGAAGGGCCTCGTTCACCGGGAACACACCCTTCAGCTTGCCCATGTCCTCGCGCACCGCGCCGAGCAATTCACTGGGCACCAGCAGACAGGCCAAGTCCTCCGCACCTTCCGAGTTGCGCCTCACCAGACAGACCTTCGGGTGCTCATCCCAGGTGTAGACCACAAAATAGTTGGAATAATCGTTCTTGCTCTTGACCCTGTTCTCGTAACTGCCGCCATACCCGCTATTGCCCCATTCCAGGTACAGGCCCACGGCATCCTCGGGAGTCATTTCCCAATCGATCTCCAAGTCCTTGAATTGCCTGAGTTGTCCCATTGCAACCTCCTTGACTCCTTTTCGCGGACGCCCGGTCCGCACCTGTCTCGCCCGGGGAAATTCCCGGCGGCGGCGAGCCGCCACCGGTGCCAGGTGTGAATACTTCGTCAAATCTAACTCATAGAGAGGAGGATTCGAGTCATCATCGGGATGACAGTTAAATAGTAACGGTTACCATTATTAAGTCAATGCCTTTCTGCAAAATAATCGCCTACGCACCAACGCACCTGATTTTCATAAAAAAAGCCCCCGCAGATAACCGCGGGGGCTGAAGTTGATCATTCTATCTGCTACGCAAACCCTTTGCGTTCATCCTCGAGGAGGCGCTGGGCCACATCCTCATCGTACAGGGCCAAAGGGTTGCGCGATTCGTTCTTATACATTCGGGACGCGGTCTTGACCACGTCGTGAGTGATCCTTTCGTGCTTGTCCCAGACCTCTTGGTGCTGCACATGCCACATCCTGAACTCAACCTCTCCGGTCTCACCCTGGCGCACGTACATGCGCACATCCCGGGTCTGCATGCTCGGGTAATAGTACAGGCCGCGTTCGTCCTTCACGGCATCACTCCTTTTCCAGGGTCGCCAGCGCCTCGCGGGCCAACGCACCAAGAGTCAGATGTTCCACCGCTCCATCGCGGTACAATTCAAGGGGGTCATCGCGCTCCGCCAGGGCCAACAGAGCGGGCCTGGCGGCAGTCGAACCCATGAGCCCCAGCGCCCAACAGGCCAGGCCCTGGGAGACGGGGCTGTCCTCGACCGTCAAGGCTCCCAGCAGTTCTGCGGCAGCGAAGACGGCGAGCCCCGGGCGGACCTGAGCCAGCCGCGCCAGCCCCCAGTAAGTGGCCTGGCGCAGGGGGGCATGATCCACGTAATTGTTGTCACCCAGACAGTCGGGGCATTGCACGTAGGAGGCCAGCTTCTTGTAGTATTCCTCGGCCAGTCTCGGGTGGCGCGCCATGGCCTCGCCCATGGACTCGGGGATGCCCCAACCCACGTTGCCCGACTCCTCGTTCATGTGCCACAGGAAACGGCGCATCACCACGCGCGCCCGCTCCATCTCCTCGTCGGCCATGCGGGCCACCGTGGCCCCCAGGGCCGTCACTGCATGCCAGCGAATTTCCTCGTGTGGATGCAGCAACAGGGAAAACAGTGGACCCACCAATTCCTGAGCATTCATGACCGCCAGTTCCGAACCGAGCCGGTCCTGCCAGTCCTCTTGCCCCAGAATCGCCTGGACCCTGAGCTTCAGACTGCGAAATCGCGACATGGCTCCCTCTCTGGATGCCCCCCCCCCGGAAAACGATCATCACCGGGGTATGGTGCTGTCCTGGTGCCCTCCGGAGAGGGCGCGCAAAAACCTAGCCCACCTGTTCGATCAGTCCCTCGACCACTTCAAAGCCACATTCCTGGGCCTTTTTGATGCACTCACGGGCCTGGTCCTTGTCGTCCATCTCCAGCCAATACAGGGCCATGTTGTTCCAAGCCGGACCGAAAACGGGTTGCAACTTCAAAGCCTTATCCAGATGGATCTTGGCCTCATCGAGCTGCCCGTCAAGGATCAAGGCGCTGCCATAGGTGGCCAGGGCCTGGACAAAATTGGGGTCGCGATTGAGGGCCTTCTTCAGATTGACGATGGCTCCGTCCACATCACCCTTCTGGAGATAGCAGAAAGCGATGTTGGCAAAGGGCACGGCGAACTGCGGACGGCAGCCCTTGGCGTGCTTGTTGTAATTCATGCAGCCGTCAATGTCGCCGCGCTGCAGGCAGATGCCGCCGAGCTGCACGTGGGCCTCGGCCATGCGCGGTGAATTCTCCACCGCGTCGCGGAAAGCCTCCTCGGCCTCCTGCCACATGCGTTTGGCGAGAAAGGCCACGCCCAGGTTGTAATGATGGTTGGCACAGGTGGGATTGACGGCCAGCTGGGCCTTCAATTCGTCGATGTATTCATCGGTGGTCTTTGCTTTGGTGTCCATGATTCGTCCTTGGGTTCACCGGGCCGGGCCCGGAGTGGTCGTTAGAAATCCCAGTTCATTTCCTTGCCCTGAGACTTGAGGAGTTCGTTGTAAAAAACAATGAATTCGAACATGCCGCGAAAACGCTCGTCCTTGTTGACGATGCCCATGGCAAGCTCGTGGGCTCCCCGGCTGTACTGCGCGCCGATCTTGCCGCTCATGGATTTGGTACGGATAAAGGTGCGCACCAGATCCTGAATGGTCTGCCCGGTCTCGGCATCCCGGCGGATGTCCATGGGGTCGTTGGGCTCGGGGAACGGATCCCAGTTATCAAACCCAACCCTGTCGATGAACTTGCGCCTGCGGGGGGAGAGCCGCTCGTACATGTTGAGCTTCATCGCCTCCTGCTCGGAGGTCAGAGTCGGCAATACTGTCCTTCTGGCCATACGCTGTTACTCCTTACCGCCAAGTTCCCAGTTCAGTGTGCCGCAGGTGCTGCAGGCATCCGAACCCTGTTTTTCGTCGCACGAGGTGCAGGCCGCAGGTCGCGCCTGTCCCTCGCCATCAAAGGTCTGAGCCGCAACACCGCCCGGCGCGGATGCCGGGGCTGTCGACCGCGTGGCCCCGGCCATGGTGGCCTTGACCTTCTCGATCTTTTCCCACTCCTCATCGCCCAGGATGCCAAGATACTCGCTGTCGTACTTGTTCATCAATGCCATGGACACCGGGACATAGGTCTCGGCGAGACGGGAATATTTGGTGCGTAGCGAGCGCACGAATTCGTCAGAGAGGATGGCCAGCCGATCCTGGAGCTTTTCGATCTGCACGGTGGGGTATTGCACACCCTCCTTGAAACCGGCCTTGCCGCAGGTATGGGCCTTGCCACCGATGGAGGTGGGGATGCCGTACAGCCGGCAGGTAATGGGCCGTGCGTCGTAAAGCTCGCACTTGTCGTCGGCTCCCAACAGGGGACAGCGGACCCGGGCCTTGGCGATGGCCTCCAGAATCTCGCTGGTCCTGGCGCCTTCGCGTGACAGGTGGAAGGCCTCGCGCTTGATCTTGTAGCCCCGACGGTCGGCCTTGTCAGCCCGGTCCAGGAGTTCACTGCGCCGCTGACCTTCGAACGTGGTGTTGAACTTGCGATTCAGATACAGGGCTTCGATCAGGGAGAGGTCGAACATGGCGTGGCAACAATCGCTGCAGCCTTCGCCGCAGTTGATACACTCTCCGTGTTGGGCCTGAACCTGCCCAAAGGCCTTGTCGACCTCGGCCACCAGCCGCTCGTATTTTTTGAAAAAGTCGCTGAAATCCAATTCCATATCCTTTCGCTCCGTACCGTATGATCCTGACCCACCGCAATGCCGGCAGCCCGGACCGTTGAACCTGTTGCTTTTTCTAATGCTTCCACAGGGATTGTCACCCCCGCAGGACGAAATTTATTTCGACGCCTGCCGCGCGTCAAGGTCCCGGCTCCAAGATGCAGCAAAGGGAGCGGCACCACAGCACCGCTCCCTCAGCTTTTGGAATCTATTGTGTCGATGAAAGAGTGGTTACTCTTCCTCGATCTCGATGGCGTCAGCCTCGCACACTTCCACGCAAGACTCACAGCCCAGGCATTCTTCAGCATTCACAGGCACGGCCTTGCCGTCCTGAAGCTCGTACACTTCCACGGGGCAAACATCCACGCACTCGCCGTCGCCTACGCACTTGTCGGTGTCTACAGTCACTTTGTAACCCATCGGGAACCTCCAATATTTTTTTTGCCCTCCCGCTAGGCGGGAGTGTGGTCCTAATTGCCGCCCAACCCCTAATTGCCTGTAATTGAAGGCAATCACATATTGATGTCCGGGGCTGGCACTGCATCTAGAAAAAACGCAATAGCCGCTGCCAAACCGGGTGTCAAGCGGCGAAATCCGGAATCAGGAGCGCAAGCCCGGGTTCCCTAGACATTGAGCCGCACGTAGTAGGTCCGCCCAGCCCGCAAGACTAGCATCAACAGGCTATTCTGCATGCGGTAACGCATGTACGAGCCTCCGAAATCAGCACTCCCGGTCATGCGGATACCGCCGACCTTGACCAGCACGTCGCCGGCGATGAGCCCCAGCTTGGCCGCAGGCGAACTCGGCCGCACAGCGACCACGCTGACCCCCTGGCCAACCGGCGGGCCGCAACGGATGCCCCAGCGCTGCCAGGCCAGGCCCAGCATCCTCTCGATGGACACGGGCACGGGCTGCACGGTCAGTTCCACGGGTTGACCCGCGCGAAAGACCGTCAGCTCCAGGCTCTGCCCCTGGACATAATTGCGCAAGAGCTGCAGGTAGTGCTCCTTGTCCTCCACCGCATTGCCCTGCAACGTCAGCAGCACGTCGCCCGGCACCAGCCCGGCGCGGGCGGCCGGGGTGTCCTCAAAGACATCCGTCACCAGCAGCCCACCCACAGAATCCAGGTTAAAATAGTTGGCTGTGGACTGGTCCACGTTCTGCCCGGCGATCCCGAGCCAGATCTGGCTCACGAAGCCCTGGTCCAGAATCTCGGCCACCACGCGCTTGGCCTTGGAGATGGGGATGGCAAACCCGATGCCCTCGGCCCCGGCCTGGATGGCGGTGTTCACGCCGATCAGTTCGCCCAGGATGTTCAGCAGCGGACCGCCGCTGTTGCCGGGATTGATGGCCGCATCGGTCTGTATGAAGTCCGTGTGCGCGCCCTGCTCGGTGCGCACGGTGCGGCCCATGGCCGAGACCACACCCGTGGTCACGGTATGCGAAAACCCGAAAGGATTGCCGATGGCGATGACGGTCTCACCGATCAGCAGGTCCGAGGAATCGCCCACCTTGACCTGCGGCAGGTCCACGGCATCGGCCAGCCGCAGCACGGCAAGATCGAAATCCGTGTCCGAGCCCACCAGTTCAGCCTCGAACTCGCGGCCATCCAACAGGCGGGCGGTGATGGTCGTAGCCCCGGCGATGACATGGGCGTTGGTCAGCACCAGCCCCTCGTGGCCATCGAAGATCACACCCGAACCCAGACTCTGCTGGGTAAACCGGCGGGTCCCGCTGGGGCCGAAGAATTCCCTGAACTGCGGGGGCATCAGCCGCTCGTCGAACAGGCCCCCGAAGGGATTGACGTCGCGCTCCACCACCCGGGCCGTGGTGATGTTGACCACCGCCGGGGCCACGGCCTGCACGGCGCGCACCACCGGGGTCAGACGCAGGTTCAGCGCAGGGGTCGCCGAGACCGCGGGGGGCGTCGAGACCACGCGGGGCGTCGCAGGATGGGTCAGAGATTGATCCGCAGCAGCGGGAACGCCGAGGAGAAACAGCAGCGCGCAGGCTGCGAAAAGTGTCCGAAACATGATTAGCCGCGCTCCAATTCCGCCAGCCGACGGATGCGGTCCTCCACCGGCGGATGGGTACTGAACCACTTGGCCGCGCCGCCCATGAAGGGATTGATGATGAACATGTGCGCCGTTGCCTCGTTGCCCCCCTGCATGGGGGCCTGCTCGGCGTAGCCGGCGATCTTGCCCAGGGCCGAGGCCAGCTGACCAGGGGCGCCGCTGTAGCGCGCACCCGAGGCATCGGCCAGATACTCGCGGGACCGGGAGATGGCCATCTGGATCAACATGGCCGCCACCGGGGCGATGAACGCCAGGGCCAAGGCCGCGATGGGGTTGCCGCCCTCTTCGTCGCTGCGGCCACCCAGGCCGAACAGGGTCGCCCACTTGATCATGGAAGCCGTGTACATGATCACCCCGGCCAACACTCCGGCCACGCTCTGGATCAGGATGTCGCGGTTGGCGATGTGCCCAAGCTCATGGGCCAGCACTCCCTTGATCTCCTCGGGGGTCAAGAGGCGCATCAGGCCCTCGGTCACGGCCACCACGGCATTGTCCGGGTTGCGGCCGGTGGCAAAGGCATTGGGGGCCTGCTGGGGGATCAGGGCCAGGCGCGGCACGGGGATGCCCGCATTGGCGGACAGTTCCTGCAACATGGCGTACAGCCCGGGCGCGTCACCAGGCCCGAGCAGTCTGGCGCGGTACATGGACAGCACGATCCTGTCGGAATACCAATAGCTGCCCAGATTCATGGCCATGGCCAGGACAAAGGCGATCACCAGACCGCCACGGCCGCCCATAGCACCGCCGATCAGCATCAGCAGGCCCGTCAACAGGCCCAGCAGCAGGGCCGTCTTCAACTGGCTGGTCATCGTCGCTCAACTCCAGGGGATGTGTGTCCAAAAGATACCGGCGAAAGGCCCGGGCCTAGTCGGAGATCTCGATCCTGACGGTTCTCTTCCTGTCCCGGACTTGCTTGGGCACGGTGATGGTCAACAGGCCATCGGCGAACACGGCACTCACGTGGTCGGCAGCCAACTCTCCGGGCAGGACAAACTCCCTGCCGAACGATCCCGGGCATCGTTCCATGACGTTGTAGACACCGCCTTCCACATCGTTGTTCAGGCGCGTCTCCCCGAACACGGACAACTTGCGGCCGACCAGTTCCACGGCCACATCCTGCTGCCGGACTCCGGGCAACTCCACCTCGATGGTCAACCCATCGGCGGTCTCCAGCACATTGGACAAGGGCTGTCGAAGGTGCCGCCCTGCGCGGGATTCCATCCTGCCGGACAGACCCTCGGCGATCCTGTCCATGCCTTGGGCGAGTGCCTCGAGCCGATCCCAGGGATTGTCGTCGTACTTGGCCATGTCCGGGCCGCCTCCGCTTTGGTGTTGCCTAAACCATGTCACCGCTAGAGCTCAAAATATTCATTCCAGGGCCGCTGTCAATGTCCCGCTGCCTTGCCAAGACCACCCCGCGACGGGTAAGGAGCGTCTGCTGCCCACGACCGAGCAACGCGATCCAAACCGACTTCCACAGGACAACTATCATGAACACCGATCTGCAGACCCGTCTGGCACAGGCCCTGAACGCCGTCACCCCCCTTGATCCCGCCCTGGAACCAGCGGCCCGGGCCCATTTGGATGACCTGACCAAACCCAAGGGCAGCCTCGGATGCCTGGAGGACTTCGCCGCCCGGCTGACCATGATCGCCCAGGGCGGCACCCCGGGCGTTGACCCGGCCCGCATCTACACCGTCGCAGGCGACCATGGGGTGGCCAAGACCGGCGTCAGCCTGTTCCCGCAGGAAGTCACCCGCCAGATGGTGGCCAATTTTCTGGCGGGGGGGGCGGGCATCAATGTCCTGGCCGAGACCGGCGGCATCGACGTCAAGGTCGTGGACGCGGGCAGCGCGGGCGGCCCCTATGCCGAGCACCCGCGGCTGATCCAGATGAAGGTCGCCGAAGGCACCGAGAACATCGCCGAGGGCCCGGCCATGAGCATTGAACAATGCCTGAAGGCCCTGCTCAACGGTATCGAACTGGCCGACAGGGCCGCCGCCGAAGGCTTGCGCGCCCTGGGCACCGGCGAGATGGGCATCGCCAACACCACACCCTCCACCGCCCTGTACTGCGCCTACTTCGGGATGTCTCCCTGCGACATGACCGGGCCGGGCACGGGCCTGCCTGCCGAAGGCGTCAGCGCCAAATGCAAGATCATTGAGCAGGCCCTGGCCGTGAATGCCGGGGCAGTGACCAGCCAGGACCCCCTGCGCATCCTGGCCGCCCTGGGCGGCTACGAGATCGCCACCCTGAGTGGATTGATCATCGGCGCGGCCAAGAACCGCCTCGCCGTGGTCGTGGACGGATTCATCTCTACTGCCGCCTTTGCCGCGGCCTGGAAACTCTGCCCCACGGTCAGCGATTACGCCTTCTTCAGCCACGCCTCGGCCGAGCCTGGACACCTCAAGGCCATGCAGGCCATGCAGGCCCAGCCCATGCTCGACCTGGGCCTGCGTCTGGGCGAGGGCACCGGGGCGGCCATCGCCCTGTACCTCTTGCGCTGCTCCGCCAATATCTACAACAACATGGCCACCTTCTCCCAAGCCGGTGTCACCGCAGGCAGCAACTAAGCCCCTCTTGTGTGGAAATCACCCCCAGGGGTGGTCGTTCAACAGTGGCCGGATACCCGGCGTAAGGAGCCATTCAAGATCAAAGCGCAGCTCGCCCTACGCAAGATGTTGAATGGCTCGCGCCAACCCCTCAGACGACCGCTTTCTAGCACTGCGGACTTTCCATCCACGCAAGGGCGCGCTACACTCGCGTCATGGATAAGCCCCTCATCTCCGTGATCATTCCGGTCCTGCACGAGGCCCTCGGCATCAACGCCTTGGTGGAGCACGTGCGCGACCTGCCCGCGCCCGGACCTGTGGAGGTCCTGGTGGTGGACGGCGCACCCGAGGCCGACACCCTGGCCGCCCTCACGGTGGATGCCCGGGCCCTGTCCAGCCCACCGGGCCGCGCCCGGCAGATGAATGCAGGGGCCATGCGCGCCACAGGGCAGAGCCTGCTGTTCCTGCATGCCGACACGCGCCTGCCCGAACACGCCCTGCTCCTGCTGGACGAAGCCCTGGGGCACAAGGCCGTGGCCGGGGCTTTTGCCCTGGGTTTCCCCCAGGACTGCGGGCCGGGACTGCGTTTCATCGCGGCGGCGGCCAACGTCCGCACCCGGCTGACGCGCGTGCCCTACGGCGACCAGGCCCAATTCTTCCGGCGCGACTATTTCCTGCACCGCGGCGGCTACGCCGAGATCCCCCTGATGGAGGACCTGGAACTCATGCAACGCATCCAGCGGCGAGGGGATCGCATCGCCCTGCTGCGCGAGGCCGTGAGTACCTCGCCCCGGCGCTGGCAACAGGAAGGTATCCTGCGCTGCACGGCCCGCAACCTGTTCATCCGCACCCTTTACCACTTCGGGGCCTCCCCCGAACGCCTGGCCCGCTTCTACGGCTTCGGGACAAACCATGACCGCTAGACGCCTGCTGGTCCTGGTGCAACTGCCCCTGCCCGGCTTGGTCAAGACACGCATCGCCGCCCGCCTGGGCGATGACAACGCCGTGCAACTCTACGACGCCATGGTCCAAGACCAATTGGAGGCCATGGCCACTGCCGGATTCCCCCTGACCCTGTGCCATAGCCCCATCGCCCCGCTGGACGCGTACCGCGACTGGCTGGGGCGGGATCGGTCCTTCCAACTCCAGGAAGGCGACGACCTGGGCGACCGCATGCGCCACGCCTTCGAGACGGCCTTTGCCAAGGGGGCCGAGCAAGTGGTGCTGGTGGGCAGTGATCTGCCCGAGATCACTCCCGAGTTGTTGCAGGCGGCCTTCGCCGCCCTGGACAGGGAAGAGGCCGTCCTGGCCCCAAGCGACGACGGTGGCTACACCCTGATCGGCTTCAGTCGCGAGCGCTTTCAACCCACGGCCTTTACGGACATCCCCTGGAGCAGCCCGCAGGTCCTGGCCGCCAGCCTGGCCGCCCTGGAGCGTGCCGGGCAGGCCGTCCATCTCTTGCCCACACTGCCCGACCTGGACACCGCCGACGATCTGGCCGCCTTGCTGCGCCGCCACACATCCGGCGGGCCGCGCCGCACCCTGACCCTGGCCTCGCGCCTGGACCTGGACGGTTAAGACCGCTTCCCAGGATTTTTGCGTCCCCTGGCCCTGCTTGCAGCCGGAGCAGGGTTGGCATACAAATCCCGGACGATTTCCACGACAAGGAGGAACCGCCATGATCGACCGCAAACCCGAACGCGAAATCACGGACCCGGACGAACTGCTCCATGTGCTTGAGCGGGCCAAGATTCTGCGCCTGGGCATGTGCGCGGGTAACGAGCCCTATGTGGTGCCCATGAACTACGGCCTCGGCGAGAATTGCCTGTTTCTGCACTCGTCCCCCAGAGGCAAGAAGGCGGACATGCTGCGCGCCAACCCCAGGGTCTGCTTCGAGATGGAGACCGACGTGGCCCTGATCGAGGGCGACGCCCCCTGCGGTTTCACCATGCGTTTTCGCAGCATCGTGGGCTACGGCATGGCCAGCTTTCTGGAGACCAGGGAAGAGAAACTGCACGGCATGAAGCAGATCATGGCCCACTACTCGGACACCGAGTTCAAGGACGAGGACTTCCTGGAAAAGGTCCTGGCCAAAACCAGCGTCATGCGTCTGGACATCGAATCCATGCGCGGCGCAAAACATGGATGGAACGACTAGGCCATGGATCATCTCGCGAACATCGCCCGGCTGCTGATCACCTGCCCGGACAAGCCGGGCATCGTGGCCTCGGTCACGAATTTCCTCTACTCCCACGGGGTGAACATCACCACCCTGGACCAATATTCAACGGACGCCGAAGGCGGCAACTTCTTCATGCGCCTGGAGTTCCAGACCCCGCACATGGACATCTCAGCCCCGGCCCTGGAAAAGACCTTTGCCGAGGTCATCGCGCCCAAGTTCGACATGCAGTGGCACATCAGCTACGGCGCGAACACCAAGCGCACGGCCATCCTGGTCTCCGGGCTGGACCACTGCCTGCAGGAACTGTTGTGGCTCTACAAACGCGGCAAACTGCACACCGAGATCGCCATGGTCATCAGCAACCACCCGGACCTCAAGGAGGCCGTGCAGGCCTACGGCATCCCCTTCCACTACATCCCTGTGCATAAGGAAGATCGCGCGGCCAGCGAACGGGCCATGCTGGAACTGATGCACGGCAAGGTGGAGCTGGTGGTGCTGGCCCGCTACATGCAAATCCTGTCCGGGGACTTCGTGTCCCACTTCCCGCAGCAGATCATCAACATCCACCACTCGTTTCTCCCGGCCTTCGTGGGGGCGGACCCCTACCGCCAGGCCTACGACAAGGGCGTGAAGCTCATCGGGGCCACCGCGCACTTCGTCATCGAGGAACTGGACGCCGGGCCGATCATCGAGCAGGACGTGGCGCGCGTCTCGCACCGCCATTCCGTGGAGCAGATGAAGGACCTGGGCCAGGAACTGGAGCGCACCATCCTGGCCAGCGCCGTGAAGTGGTTCCTGGAAGACCGCATCATCCTGACGGGCAACAAGACCATCGTCTTCGAGTAGCCCGCGCGCCCTCCCCTGGGCCAGCCTGCAAGATCATCCCGCCCGGCAACCACGCCCGGCGGGATTTCTTTTGTTGTTGTCCACTTAGCACCCATGTCCTATAAACATATGACTTTGGACCATGCAGACACCAGGACCCGATGATGCACACCTCAGCCTCACCAACCGTGACCTTCGATGCCCAGGGCCTGCGCGCCGGGGCCATGAAGACCCTGCCCGTGGCCATGGGCGTGGCCGTCTACGGCCTGGTCTACGGCATGCTGGCCGGTCAGGCGGGCATGACCCCGGGCGAGGTCACGGCCATGAGCGCTCTGGTCTTCGCCGGGGCCTCGCAGTTCGTGGCCCTGGACCTCTGGCTGGATCCCCTGCCCGTGGGGCCGCTGATCATCATGGCGCTGATCGTCAACCTGCGCCACGTGCTCATGGGCGCGGCAATCCAGCCCTGGTTCTCGAGGCTATCACCCCTCAAGGCCTACGGCAGCCTGTTCTTCATGGTAGACGAGAGCTGGGCCCTGACCATCAAGGACTTCGCGGACGGGCAGCGCCGGGGTGCGTTCATGCTGGGCTCCGGGCTGGTGCTGTTCGCCACGTGGCTCGCAGCCTCCTTGGGCGGACTGCTGGCCGGAGCCATGGTCCCGGACCCGGCGCGTTTCGGCCTGGACTTCGCCTTCACGGCCGCGTTCATCGCGCTGTTGGCCGGACTGTGGCGTGGCAAGTCGGACCTGCCCATCTGGCTCGCGGCGGGGATCGTGGCCGTTATCTGCTCACAACTCTTGCCCGGCAAGTGGTACATCCTGGCCGGCGGACTGGCGGGGGGACTGACAGGGGCCTTGCGCCATGACTGACGCCACCCCCATGCTGACCATCGCGGGCATGGCCGCAGTCACCTATCTGACCCGCGCCGCGGGCCTGTTCATCACCAACCGGGTGCGCATCACCCCGCGCACCGAGGCCTTCCTGTCGGCCATCCCGGGGGCGGTGCTGGTCTCCATCATCGCGCCCGCCGCCTTCACCCAGGGGCCCGCCGAGGCCGGCGCGGCCCTGGGCACCCTGGCCGTGGTGGCCAGGACCAAAAACCTGCCCCTGTCCATGGCCGTGGGCATCGCCCTGGTCTGGGCCCTGCGCCAGATCCTCTGATCCACGCCCCTGACGATAAACGGCTCCCCGTGCTTAGGCGGCCATCCGCGAGCCTCAAGCCTGCGGCTGCCACACCGCTCCCCCATGGTCCCCTCAGGGCCACGGCCTGGCAGCGGAGACCTCAGGCAGCCCCCAGCGCAGGACCCCATAACAAAAGCCCCCCTTCAAGGCGGAGTTCACCGTGAAGGGGGGCATTGAGCTATGCTTTTCGCCTTGCGGCAGAGGCCTCAGCCCCGGGCCAAGGCCTCGAAGGGATTCAGGTTGGGCTGGGTCACGCTGTACTTGGCCTGGTCCAGTCCCTTGACGTAGGCCCAGCGCTGGGTGCCGTATTCGTAGTGCCACCATTCGGCATGGTAGTTCACGAACCCGGCCTCGAGCATGACGTGATGCAGCAATCTGCGATTATCCAGGGCCTCGGTCTCGCGCGCCTCAAGGGATTCGCCCCGTTCCAGGCGTTCCTCGAAGTGCCGCGTGGCGGAGACCTCCCCGGGATAGTCGAAGGCCGCGCCAAACCACAGGGGCGAGCCCTCGGTGGAGGCCAGCGCCAGGTCCACGGCCCCGCCCGTGACGTGCGGCGAGGGCCGCTGCTCGTCAAGGCTTGGCAGGGCCACGAAACGCGAGGTCATGCGCTCCAGTTCCAGATCATCGCTCTCGGGATGAGCGTGTTTAAGGGCCGAGCGGCATTGGGTGAACAGCGAGGTCTGCACCTTCACGCTGCGCCAGGCATCCAGGATGACCAGACGCAGATTGACGGGCAACAGGTCCTGCGCCACCAGCAATCGCCTGCGCAGGCCCTCGCGGGCATAGCATTCAGGCAGCGCGCCCGGAATCCCCGCGGCGTGGTAAGCCGGACGCACAAGATAGCGCTCCGGGGCCAGGGACAACGGCATCAGAGGTTCGCCGCAGTCCTGCACGGGGACGGTGAACACGGTGTCCCAGGAAGGCTTCTCCCCCGCCGCAATGGGCGGAGCGTCCTGCGCACCGGGGGCGGCGAGCCTGCTTTCGCCTGTATGGATGGTCTTGTTCATGATCCTGCTCCTAGTAGCCAAGCATGCGCGGCAGCCACAGCGAGATGGCCGGCACGAAGATCAGCAGCACCTGACAGACCAACGCCACGAGCACGAACGGCCAGATGTGCCGGAACATCTTCTCCAGGGGCACGTTGCCCACCGAGGACACGATGTACACACACGCGCCCATGGGCGGCGTGATCAGCGCGATGGTGATGTTCAGCGTCATGACGATGCCAAAATGCAACGGGTCGATGCCCGCAGCCATGGCCAGGGGATAGAACACCGGGGTCAGCAGCACCAGAGCCGCGATCTCTTCCATGAACATGCCCACCACGAAGATGATCACGCTGATCAGCAGCAAGACCATGGACGGGGTGGTGGCGTATTTCATGACCACGGGTGCCATGGCCTGGGGCACCTGCTCCGAGGCCAGAATCCAGCCCACGATGGTCGCCGCGCCAATGACCACGAAGATCACGCTGCTCAGACGCACGGTGTTGGACACCGCCTGGAGCACGCCCTGCAGGGTCAACTCGCGGGTCCAGAGAAGGCCCACCAGCAACACGTAGAGACTGGCCACGGCACCGGACTCCGTGGGGGTCATGAACCCGAAGAGGATGCCGCCGATGATGATGCCCGGCGCGATGAGCGCGGTGATGGCACCCAAACTGGCCTTGAGCAGGTTGACAAACGAAAAACGCTGGTTCACCCGCGGCAGATTCAGACGCGTGGCGTTGAATTTGTGCATCACCATGAAGGCCACACCAAGCAGGATGCCAGGGATCACGCCCGCCATGAACAGGGCGCCCACGTTGGTCTTGGTCATGGCACCGAACAGGATCATGAAGATGCTGGGCGGGATGATGGGGCCGATCAGTGAACTGCCCGCGGTGAGTCCGGCGGCGTAAGAGTCGGGATAGCCGCCCTCCTTCATGGCCGGGATCATGATCGAACCCACGGCCGAGGCATCGGCGGCGGCTGAGCCGTTGACACCCGCGAAGATGATGCTGGCCACCACGGTCACATAGCCCAGGCCACCCTTGAAGTGCCCCACCAGGGCCTCGGCAAAACGCAACAGCCGGGGCGTGAGCCCCGTACAGCTCATCAGCTCGCCCGCCAGGATGAAGTAGGGGATGGCCAGCAGCGAGAAGGGCTCCATGCCTCCATAGAACTGCTGGATCATGAGCCGGAACTGCGAATAATCGCCCACACAGGCAAACCCGGCAAAAGCCGTGGTCAGCATGGCGGCAAACAGCGGCATCCCGGTGACGAGCATCACAAAGAAGACGAGCAGCAGGACGATGGTCATGACACGCCTCCTTCGGGTTGATCGGTCTTCGTGCCGCCGACGGGGACGAACTGGCCCAGCAGATATTCCAGGAGCATCAGACTCATGCCCACGGGCACGGCCAAGAGCGGCACGGCCATTTTGATGTTCAGGGTCATGATGGTCAGCAGGCGCAGCTTGTAGGCATAGTTGAAGCCCAGGATGATCATCGCCACGAGCACGCAGACAAAGACGATGCGCCGCAACCAGACCACCAGCCAACGCAAATTATCGGGCAGCTTGTTGACGATGATCTCGATGGCCATGTGCTCGCCCCGCTTCAATGCCGGAGCGGCCGCGAGCATCACCATCCAGACCAGCGTGATCTTGGCCAAGTCCATGGTCCACATGGGCGGGCGGTAGAACCGGCCAAAGACACCCAACATCACATCGGCAAGATTAACGAGGAGGAGCACCCCTGCCCCAAACAGGCAGAGGCGCTCCAGCACGTCAGAAGCCTTCTTGCATAAGGAGGCGAATGAATTCATCTATTTGGCCTCGTCATTGGCCTTTTTAGCTTCAGCAAGGGCCAGATCAATCCATTCCTGGGCGACCTGCTCCTTGAGCCAGTTGACATACGAGGGGCTGCCCAAGGCCTTGAACTCGGCCAACTGGGCGGGGGTGGGCTGGTAGACGACCATGCCCTTGGAGGCCAGGAACTCCACGCGCTGGTCAACCTGGGACTCGACGAACTCACGGGTCTTGGCATTGGCCTCGCGGGCGGCCTGACGCACGGCCTGCTGCTGTGCTGCGGGCATGGCGTCCAGGGTCTCGCCGTTCATCAGCAGGAACTGGTCGGAGTACTGCACATTGGCCAGACAGAGGTACTTCTGGACCTCATACAAGCTGCCCATGATGATGTAAGTGGGAGGGTTCATCTGGCCATCGGCCACGCCGGTCTTGAGCGCGAGATAAACCTCGGTCCAGGGAATCGGGGTGCCGGCGGCGCCGAAGGCCTCGTACATGGCCACCTGGCTGGTGTCCATGGCGCGGTAGGTCAGACCCTTGAAATCGGCGGGCGAATGGATGGGTTTATTGCCGGTGAAGGCCAGGAAACCACCCTCTTCAACCACTTCCAGCAGTTCGATGCCGGTGCGCTCGCGCAGGGTCTTGCGGGACTTGTTCATGAACTCGCTGTTATCGAAAAAGAGATGCGCGGCCTTGTAGCTGTCGAACAGGAAGGGGATGTTGGTGGCGAACATCTCGGGGAACACGGTCTGCAGGCCGCCGTAGGAGGCGACGTTGATCACCGCGCCGGTCATGGTCTGCTCCATGCGCTGTTCTTCGTTGCCCAGCTGACTGTTGGGGAAGAGCGTGACCTGCACGTCGCCATGCGTGGCCGTCTCCACCAGAGACTTGAACGTGGTGGCAAAGGCGTGCACCGCATTGTCGTCCCCGCTGGGCGGACCGTTGTAGCTCATTTTGATGGACGTGGCGGCCAAGGCGCTAGCCGGAAGGGTCAGCAGCAGCATTAAAATGATCAGAGCAAAGCGTTTCATGAAGTCGTCTCCTCGTCTAAAGGTTAAGCAAGGCACAACCGTGCGACACAGCCTTTCTCAGGCCGTCCCCGTCGCCGGGCTCCGAAACCGGGCACCGTGGCCAGTGGCTTTTCATACACAGACCATGTCCCGGGCATGTCATCCCTCGGCCCCTGCAAGTCAGGGCACTGGGCCGGACAACCAGCGGAGGCCGCTGTTGTCCGCAACGTCCCTTCCTCTTGTAAAGGGACCCTCGTCCTGCACTTTCAATTCGGCAGAACTTATTGCATTGCAATACTATGTATTTACATGCAATCTATCTGCACGGCCATAAATGTCAAGCGACAAGGGTGATATTTTGCACGAAACAATATATACCTTCGGATGTTTACGGCGATGACGCAGACACCAAACCCGCGGGAGAGGCATGGCACAAAAGACAAAGAAACGAAACGATGCGCTCTTCGTGGCCTCCCTGGGCAGGGGCATGCTCATTCTTGAAGCCTTTCATTCCCGACAGAAGAGCTTAGGCCTGACCGAGATATCGGAGATCACCGGCCTGAACCGCAGCGCGGTCCAGCGGTTCCTGCACACCTGGGAACAGCTGGGTTACCTCGCCAAGGACCAGACCAGCAAACGTTTCACCCTGACCCCGCGCGTCATGGCCCTGGGTTACGATTTCCTCAAGGGCAACCGCCTGGTCGAGATCGCCACCCCGTTCCTGCTCGAGGCGCGCAAACACACGGGCAACTCCATCTACCTGGGCACCCTCGACGGCCTGGACCTGATCTATCTGATACGCCTGCCACAGCGCTTCCTGCTGTTCGAAAGCACCCTGCCTGGCCGCCGCATCCCGGCCTTTTGCGGTGCGCGGGCCATCCTGGCGCACATGGACGACAAGGACGTGCTGGAGATCATGGAGCGTTCGGACCAGCAGCCCTTCACCCCGCACACCGTGATCGGAACCGAGGCCAACATGGAGCTGGTGCAGCGCGCCCGCGACAAGGGCTATTGCGTCTCCGCCCAGGAATTCCTGGCAGGCGAGATCGCCGTCTCCGCCGCCGTCACCGACACCCACGGCACGCCGCTGGCCGCCGTTTACATCTCCGCCAAACACTCGGAGTGGACCGAAGAGCGCGTGGAACAGGAACTCGCGCCCGTGGCCCTGGAGGTCGCAGGGCTGATCGGATCGCAGTTCTAGTCCCTCGGGGGAACAGCTCACGGGGCCGGAGGGTGTGCGGGGCGCGAGGTGTAGGACCGGGGGGCGCGATTCGTGGGACCAGGGGCGATTCGTGAGACCAGGGGGCGCGATTCGTGGGACCGGGGGCGATTCGGGGGACCAGGGGGCGCGATTCGTGGGACCGGGGGCGATTCGGGGGACCAGGGCAATCCCTGATGAGCTGAGGCAATAAAAGGAAGGGGCGCTTGGAAAAGCGCCCCTGAACGTTGTCCTGGCCCGCGAGGCCGGGAGCTTTCTACAGCTCCAGCTTTTGGGCCACTCCCGGCCACAGGACTTATTTGATCAAAGCGCAGTCCGTGGGGTCGCCCTGGAGCTTCATGATGGTATGCTTCAGGGTGGGCACCAGGGGTGCCAGATTCTCGGTCACGGCCTTGGGGCTGCCGGGCAGGTTGACCACCAGCGCCCCGCCCAAGGTCCCGGCCACGGCCCGCGAAATGGCCCCGTGCGGAGTCTTGACCAGACTGGCGGCGGTCATGGCCCGCTCATAGCCGGGCAGCCGCTTCTCGATGACCGCCAGGGTCGCCTCGGGGGTCAGGTCGCGGGGAGCCACGCCCGTGCCGCCGCTGGTCAGCACCAGATCAAAGCGCTGGGTCAGACAGAGGTCCATGAGCAAGGCCTTCAGGATCGTCGGATCATCGGGGATGATCCAGTCGCGGACATGACAGATATCCAGCTTGCCTTGCAGGGCGGCGTGGATCAGCGGTGCACACTCGTCCTTGCGTTCGCCGCGCGCACCCTTGTCGCTCAGGATGACCACGGCCACGGCCATGCCCCGGCGCTGAGCGATGGCGTCTAGGCGGCCAGCGGGGAAGGCCACCGCCGTCAGGGCGCGCAACAGCAGCCCGCGCAGCGCCGGTTGCCCGGGTTCAGCGGCGGGCAGCCAGAGCACGGACTCCACCAGCAGATCGTCCGGACAGTCCTCCTGGCCGATGCGTGCGCCCACTGGCAGCAGGGGCAGCCCATCCGGTGCCCTGAGTGTCGGCGACGGTGCCAGGGCCCCCGCCGGGGCGACGATGATGGTCTCTCCGGCAGCCAGCGGCAGGTCCAGGGAAACGGCCAGAGTAAAGGGGGCGTAGGATTCGTTCATGTCCTCTGTCCTTGTTTTCGTTGCCTCATGTCGCACGGCCTGGAAACGAGTCGCGTCAACTAGGCCAGCAGCACGGCGATGATCCCCGTCAGAAAGATTCCGTCAAAGGTCCCGGCCCCGCCGATGGACAGCACGGGCGCGTCCAGCAGGGCCTTGGTCCTGGGGGTCATCAGATGCAGGATGTCCGCGCCCACCAGGGTGCCGATGCTGCCCGCGATGTAGGCCACCTGGGGGCTGACATCCGGAGGCGCCAGCAGCAAGGCTGCCAGGGCCGCGCCCAGGGGCGGCAACAGCACGGGGATGCCGATGCCCTTGCCCGGGATGGGTCTGGCCAGAAAATAGCAAAATGCTCCCGTGACCGCCACGGCCAGCAAAGTCCCGGCCGAGAGCCCGATGTTGGACAGGAAATAGAAGGACAACAGGCAGGGGATGACGCAGCCGCCCACGTTCACGGCCACGACCTGATCCGTGAGTTCGGCCTCGGTGTCCATGCGCGGGGGCATCCCCGCGCCAAAGCCGTAGAACTGGCCGCGCAGCATGGGGCGGCGCACCAGACGCCGGGTCTTGTACAGCGGCAGGTTCACGCCGCTGCCGAGCAGCGTTGCCACCAGCCACAGCAAGGCCTGACCCGGGCTCAGGCCCAGCTTGGCGAAGGCCACGGTGACCAGCCCCACCTGGACCAGGATGAACAGCACTGCCAGAAGCAGAAACAGGCCCAGGGCCGCCATGATCACGAAGGGAAAGGAAAAATACGGTCGCATCCATCATCCGTCCGGCAGGGGCCGGGGGTTTCGTTCCCAGGAAAAATGATATAATTTCCCGGAAGATTCGCAGGGTACTCAATGCCTTGGCCGAAGTAAAACCTAACCACGATTTCCGGAGTGTCCATGAAAGGCATCATCCTCGCCGGCGGCTCGGGCACAAGGCTGCACCCCATCACCCGCGCGGTGAGCAAGCAGCTGTTGCCCATCTACGACAAGCCCATGATCTACTACCCGCTCTCTGCGCTGATGCTCTCGGGCATCCGCGAGATCCTGATCATCTCCACGCCGCACGATCTGCCGCGCTTCGAGGACCTGTTCGGCGACGGCTCGCAGCTGGGCCTGACCATCAAATACAAGGTCCAGCCCCAACCCGAAGGACTGGCCCAGGCCTTCATCCTGGGCGAGAACTTCATCGGCCAGGACAGCGTGTGTCTGGTGTTGGGCGACAATATCTTCTACGGCCAGGGCCTGTCCGTAACCCTGCAGACCTGCGCCCGTCTGGAAGAAGGCGGCGTGGTTTTCGGCTACAAGGTCAAGGACCCCGAACGCTACGGCGTGGTGGAATTCGACCAGCTGAACAACGTCATCAGCATCGAGGAAAAGCCCAGCAAGCCCAAGAGCAAGTTCGCGGTCACGGGTCTGTACTACTACGACAACAGCGTGGTGCAGATCGCCAAGGGACTGAAACCCTCGGCGCGCGGCGAGCTGGAGATCACCGACGTGAACAACGAATACCTGCGACGGGGCAAGTTGAAGGTGGAATTCTTCGGGCGCGGGCTGGCCTGGCTGGACACGGGGACCCATGAATCCCTGCTCCAGGCCGCCAATTTCGTGCAGGCCGTGCAGGAACGCCAGGGTGTGGTCGTGGCCTGCCTGGAGGAGATCGCCTGGCGCATGGGCCACATCAGCCTGGCCCAGATGCGCGAACTGGGCGAGGCCCAGGCCAAGACCGGCTACGGCAAATACCTTGTGGATCTGGCAGCCGATCATAGCTAGAAATTTTCTCAAAACTTTTAAAAACCGTTGCGCAGTCACCCTGCGCAACGGTTTTTTTGGGTCGCCTGCTATTGTCCTTCTTCTTGAATCGGGTCCAGCCATTGCCCGACACCGAGCACCGTACCATAGGCAAAGGCCAGCTCGGCCATGAAGACCGCCTGAACCAAAGGCGCGGGAAGGGACTCGCCCTGAAATTCAAAGGCCATGGCCGCACAGGCATCGTGCAGCACGGTGCAACTGTAGCCCGACTCCACTGCGCCGCGCACGGTGGCGTCAACACAGTTGTTGGTCATCATGCCCACGACCACCAGATGCTTGATTCCTGCTCCATCCAACTCTTCCTGGAGGTTCGTCCCCAGAAACGAATTGGGCCGGGACTTGCGGATCAGGGCTTCCCCTTCACGAGGCGCAACGCAGGGATGAATCTCAGCCCCCCGGGTGCCCGCCGCCAGAAACGGAAAGCCCTCGGGGGCCTCGTGACGGATATGGATCACCGCCAGCCCCCTCTTTCGGGCCTGGGCCAGGGCCTGCCCGGCGCGCTCGCCTGCCAGCTCGGCCCCTTCCAGCTCCCAGTTTCCGCCGGGAAAATAATCCTTCTGCACATCAATGATCACCAGGGCTGTTTTCGTTTCACTCGGCATGGCGCCTCCTGTGGTTGCGGTGTTCCCCAGACCCTAGCCCGTGCATCCGGCTTGCGGAATTGTCTGATTTGACAAATTACTTGCCATATAGGACAGAACCGAGATGCCAACCGTCGCCATCCTCGCCCCGCAGCAGTGCGTCCATTCCAGTGTGGTGGGCACCCTGGACGTGCTCCTGACCGCCGAAAGTCTCTGGCGCGGCATGGGGGGCAACGCGCTGTTCACGCAGCTGGACATCGTGACCGGCGACGGCAGGCCCGTGACCGCGCACAGCGGCCAGGCCGTGGCACCATCCTCCTCCATTGGCGAGCGTCCAGCGCCGCAGATGGTCATTGTCCCGGCCATCATGGACGGCCTGGACGCCGCCCTGGAGGATGAAGCCACCCTGGACTGGCTGGGCAGGGCCCACCGCCAGGGGGCCGTGGTCTGCTCGGTCTGTGCCGGGGCCTTCCTGCTGGCAGAGGCCGGGTTGCTGACCGGACGCCAGGCCACCACCCATTGGGCGCTGGTGAGCAGATTCCGAAGCCGCTATCCCGACGTGGACCTGCGCCCGGAGCGTATGTTAGTGGATAATGGAGACACGGTCTGTGCGGGAGGGGTGACCGCCTATCTGGATCTGGCCTTGCACCTGGCGGGCCGATTCGGCTCCTCCGAGCTGGCTGCGGCGTGCTCCAAGCTCTTGCTCATCGACACCCGCCGGGACATGCAGTCCCCGTATCGCATCTTCGCCGGACAGAAAGGCCACGGCGACAAGCGGGTGGAAGAGGTCCAGGATTGGTTGGAGAACAACCACACCCAAGCGCTGAGCGTGCCCCTGATGGCCCAGGTGGCGGGCCTGGGATTGCGCACCTTCACCAGGCGTTTCACCCGGGCCACGGGCGACACCCCGAGCGAATACCTGCAACGACTGCGGGTGGAAACAGCCAAAAGGCTGCTGGAGAATACGGATCAGAGCGTGGACGAGGTGGCTGCGGCCTGCGGTTACACCGACCCCACGGCCTTTCACAGGCGCTTCAAGGCCGTGACGGGACTGCCGCCCGGACGCTACCGGAGCCGGTTTTCGCTCCTGGGGGCGCTGCCGGGCAAGGCGGATTGAGGACGCAAAAAAGCCAACACGCCGGGATCAGGTCCCGCGTGTTGGCCTAGGAAATTCAGCTTGACGATGCGCCGGTATTGATGGACACCCACGCGTCGGATCGGGCCTAGTGGTGGCCGTGCTGCTTGATGCGGTACAGCGCCGTACCGACGATTACAACCATGTAGATAAAGATCAGGCTGACACCCAGGAAGCCCTGGGGGGTACTATGCAACGCGTTGCTGGCCAGTTCGAGAACGACACCCATATTTCTACTCCTTCGTTGGCGTTATGCCCGAAGAAAATTGTCTGAATAATCCAAAAAGTCAAGCCACTGGGCCTGGGAAAAACACAATGAGCGAATTTTTTCACAATGGACAAACACTGGAACTGAACGTCGAACGCATGGCCTTCGGCGGACGCGGCGTGGCCCGGACCGAGGGCTTCGTGGTCTTCGTGGAGGGCGCTCTGCCCGGCCAGAAGGTCCGCGCCACGGTCACCAAGGCCGCCAAGCGTTTTGCCGAGGCCACGGCCGACGAGGTCCTGGAGCAGTCCCCCCATTGGACCCAGCCCTTTTGCCTGCATTTTGGAAAATGCGGCGGATGCATGTTTCAGGACCTGGATTACGCCGAGCAGCTGAAGTGGAAGGCCGAACACGTCCGTGACCAATTGTCGCGCATCGCACACATCAAGGACCCCCTGGTCCATCCGGCCCAGGCCTCTCCGGAGCTGCGCGGCTTCCGTAACAAGATGGAATTCGCCTTCGCGGGCGGCGGCACCGAGGGCGGTCCGCTGTCCCTGGGCCTGCACCGCCGGGGCTCCGAGCGCGTCGTGAACATCGAGGAATGCCACCTGCCCTCTCCACAATGCGCCGAGATCGTGCGTCACACCCGGGAGTTCTGCCGCAACACCAGCATCCCCAGCTACGATCCCCGCACCCGCCAGGGACTGTGGCGTTTTCTGGTGGTGCGCGAGACCAAGGCGACCTTGCAGACCATGGTCCAGATCATCACCTCACCGGCCCAGGATGGCGGGGCGGTCCGCTCCCTGGCCGAAGACCTGCGCAACCGCTTTCCGGGCCTGACCACGGTGGTCCATTCCACCCGCAAGGCACGACCGGCCATCGCCCAGGGCGAACGTCAGGTCTTCCACCTCGGGCAGGGCAGCATCGACGAGCAGGTGGGCGACATCCGCTACCGCATCTCGCCGGATTCCTTCTTCCAGACCAACACCCTGGCCGCCGAGCTGCTCTATGCCGCCGCGCGCAACGCCGCCGCCCTGACCGGGACCGAGCATGTGCTGGACCTGTACTGCGGATCGGGTGGACTGGGCTTGGCCCTGGCCGCACAAGCCGCGTCCGTGACCGGAGTGGAGACCGTGGCCGCCGCCGTGCATGACGCCGAGGCCAATGCGAAACTCAATGGCTTCACCAACTGCAAGTTCATCGCCGGGGATGTGCTGCTGACCTTGAAGGACCTGGAGCAGCATCCGGACGTGGTGATCACGGACCCGCCGCGTTCGGGCATGCATCCCGAGGCCGCGGCCGCGCTGCTGAAACTGGCCCCTGAACGCATCGTCTACATCTCGTGCAACCCAGCGACCCTGGCCCGCGATGTAAAACAGCTGGCCGAGGGCTATGCCCTGGTCGAGACCCGGCCCTTCGACCTCTTCCCGCACAGCCCGCACATTGAGTGCGTGGCCCTGCTGGAACGCTTGAAATCCTGACAATTCCCCTGTATGGGGTTTGTGAATATTTCAACGAAATGGAGTGTGCTATGGATTTCTTCTTTTTCATCCTCGGTATGGTTGGTGTCGGCATCTGTCTGTTCTACATCAAGCAGTCCTGGAAAAACGGCGAGTACTAAGCATTTCCGGGGAGTCTCCAGCAGGAGGCTCCCCTTCGCCCCTGCCCCCGGAACCCGTGTTCCTTCGCAAGCGCCACCCCGGCAGCCTCTTTGGCGTCCGTTCGGGTTGGCTTTTTTTTGCGCGTAATTCCGGGCGACTGCTACTCGGGCATGGACCATCCCACCACGCGCGCACAAACTCCACACAAGGAGCTTAGGCAAAAAAATGAAATCTAACGCAAAAAAAGCATTAACGACTTTTTTGGCGATATCCATATTATCAACATCACCTTTAGTTTTTGCAAAAGCAACAAATTATGAACGCATAGATAACATCTTAGGAATTCAATGGGGAGATACAGCGATAGAACTGAAACAAAAATTTAGCTCAAAACTATTAGTTCCAACACAGATTGATTATTTACACTACGAAAATGAACGTGGTCCATTAGATACATGGTTCGAACTTTCCTACGTCATAAATGAATTACATATTAATAATATACCATTTAAAACATACATCATAACAAGCAAAGGCAAAACAATAAGGCTGTACCTTTACAAATCAAACTCAAATAACGATGAATATCAGTCGATGGTCAATCTATTCGAAAAAAGATATGGATATCCTAAATTTCAAAATACTGAAAACAACAGCACACTACTCAATGTAAAAAAATACAAACAACGCATTGGTTCAAAAACAGAACATCAGCTTCAATCACACTATCCTCATATGAAAACGATAAAACACTAAGAATAACTTTATATGGTGAATGGAAAAAATAACAAAGTGGGGAATAGGGCCAGAATTAAGAATCAAGGATTAGGGGGACACGAATTAATTAGGGGGACACTATACCTATTTCTTAACGTGGCAAGCGACATATCTGAATTTGAATTTGAATTAGGGGGACACCATACCTATTTCGCAGTTAGCAGACAAAACACCAACTTCCCCTTCTCCCGCAGGGCGTTCAAAAATGATCAGATGCTAGGCGCAAGAAAAATTCGAGATCGCAGCGTATTAAGCATACGTAAGAACTCGAATTTTTCGCAGCAACGCCGCAGATGATTATTTTTCAACGCCCTGCCAACTAAATGAACCACTCGGTCCACCCCGGCCAACCACTAACCATCTCCGCCAACACCCCATACCCCGCACTGCGCGGATGCACCCCATCGTTGCCGCGAACATCCTTGAGATAGGCCTGTGAGGCATGGAGTCTTGAGAAGACATCCAGATAGGGCACACCAAATTCGGCACAGACCGTGCCCAGCACGCTGTTGATCTCCCGATTTCTCAGGGCATGCCCCTCGTCGCTCACCGGGGGCGGCCCCACGAACAGCACCGGCGCCAACCCCGTGGCGCGGGACAGGATTGCCCGGGCGTTGGTTCGTGTCTCTTCCAGGGGTACATGCCGCCTGCCGTCGAGGATCGCCGTATCCGCCGTACCCAAGGCAAAGACCAGCCGCGACTCAAAGCCCTCCAGCCTGCGCTGGCTGAACTCGCCCTCCCAGCGCGGCAGAATCTCCCGGCTGGCCTGCTTGCGCACCCCGAGATTGTAGTAGGTCAGGGCCCGGCCCGAGGCCATCAGCGGCACGCAGACCCGACCGGCCCAGCCCAGACAGGCCGGATCCCCGGTGCCGTTGACCAGCGAATCCCCAAAAAAGCAGATCACCATGACCGCCCCCTTCTAGTAGATGCTTGCATTGAGAGCTCCATTCCGTGTCCAGGCATATCCTTACCTAACAACTCCGGTTTGCCAAAGCCGGACTTTTGGTGCAACGAAAGAAAGCACCTATCACAGGGGGAACTCATGAAAAAGAAGTCGACCACCTTAGCCGAAGAGGCCCGTTCCATTCTGGAGCGGATGATTATCTTCAACGAGTTGGACTCCGGAGTCATGTACTCGGAAAAACAACTGGCCACCATGCTCGATATGGGCCGCACCCCGGTGCGTGAGGCCTTGCAGCGCCTGTGCCACGACAAGATGGTGGAGATCCACCCCCGCCGGGGCGTCTGCTTCCCGCAGATCACCGTGGAAAACCAGCTGAAACTGCTCGAAGTCCGCCGGGGGCTTGAGCCGCTGTGCATCCGCTACGCCACCATGCGTGGCACCGTGGAACAGAAACGGCGCATGCTGCGCCTGGCCGATTCCATGATCGCAGCCGCCAACAACGAAGACCATGTGGCCCTGCTGGAAGATATCCGCGAGGCGCACGACATCCTGGCCCAAGCCACCACCAACGACTATTTCTCCCGCGTCATGAGCCCGTTGCACGGTCTCTCGCGCCGCTTCTGGTTCCTCTATATCCGGCGCAACGGGACCATCATGGACGGAGCCATCCTGCACAGCGACATCATGCAGGCCGTGGCCCGAGGAGATGAGACCCTGGCCGTGGCCGCTTCCGAGGCCCTGCTGGATTACCTGGTGGAGTTCTCCTACAACGCGCTAAAGATGGACAACGTCAGCGAGGCTTGACACGTGTCCCACGTTGCAGGCATGGTTCTGGCCATGCAGACCCTTCGCACCGCCCATACCAACCTATTCTGGTGGTGGCCCTGTTCCACAGGGCCGCGTGGGTGCGCTTGCATGTAACGACAGAAGTTTCATGATAATGCAACAGACCAACCGCGGCAGGGACACCAGCCGCGGTTTTCTTATGGCCCACGATGCGGTTGCCCGCCCAAAGGAGAGGAATCAGCATGACCCAGCTTCCCGACGCAAAAGGTTTTTTCGGTGACCATGGCGGACAGTTCCTGCCGCCGGAGATCATCGCGGTGATGGACGAGTTGAACGCCGCCTTTAAGCGCTACAAGGACGACCCCGCCTTCATCGCGGAGTTCGAATACTATCAACGCCATTACACGGGTCGGCCCTCGCCCGTGTACCTCTGCGAAAACCTCACCAAATCCATGGGTGGCGCGAAAATCTATCTGAAGCGCGAAGACCTGAACCACCTGGGCGCGCACAAGGTGAACAACACCCTGGGCCAGATCCTGCTGGCCAAGCGCATGGGCAAGAAAAAAATCATCGCCGAGACCGGTGCGGGCCAGCACGGCGTGGCCACCGCCGCCACCGCCGCCCTGATGGGCATGGCCTGCACCATCGTCATGGGCGCCGAAGACATCGAGCGCCAGAAACTGAACGTCTTCCGGATGCGGATGATGGGCGCCACCGTGATCCCGGCCATGAGCGGCCAGCGCACCTTGAAGGAGGCCGTGGACGAGGCCCTGGGGCTGTGGCTCCAGGACGCCCAGAACACATTCTATCTTTTGGGTTCCGCCGTGGGACCACATCCCTACCCGGCCATGGTCAAACACTTCCAGTCCGTGATCGGCCGCGAGGCCAAGGCACAGATCATGGAACTGGAACACCGCCTGCCCGACTATCTCGTGGCCTGCGTGGGCGGCGGCTCCAACGCCATCGGGCTGTTCGCGGACTTCCTGGGCGACGAAGCGGTCAAGCTGCACGGGGTGGAACCCTCGGGCCGCGGCCTGACCCCCGGCGACCACGCCGCCACCCTGACCCTGGGCACCCCCGGGGTGCTGCACGGCTTCAAATCCTACATGCTGCAGGACGAAAACGGTGAGGCCGCCCAGGTCTACTCCATCTCCGCCGGGCTGGACTACCCCAGCGTCGGCCCCGAACACAGCTACCTGAAGGATATCGGCCGCGCCGAATACTTCACGGCCAGCGACAGCGACGCGGTGCAGGCCTTCTTCGTGCTGTCACGCACCGAGGGCATCATCCCGGCCCTGGAATCCGCCCATGCCCTGGCCCACGCCATGAAACTCGCCTCCACCCTGGACAAGGACAAGATCATCCTGGTCAACCTGTCCGGACGCGGCGACAAGGACGTGGCCCAGATCGAGCAGATGCTCAGCGACGGCCTGATCCAGGCGCCCGCCTAAAGCGAATCGACCATCCGGGGCGCTGCCCGCAGCGCCCCGGATGAAACCAACACCAGAATAACACTCCAGGATTTCAGCGACTTTTTTCTATTCCAACGCAAGCCACGCCCCCCAGCCCCGGGCGGGTTGCCCACGCCAGCCCTTCGTCCCTTTCCGCTTGCGGGGCATGGACAGGGCGACTATAGTCCCCCTTGTCCTCGACGAACTCCACAACCACCCCCAGAGCATGGAAATCTTTCGAGCAGACCTGCACATCCACTCCCGGTTCTCCCGGGCCACAAGCAAGAAGCTGAACCTGCGGCTCTTGGCTGCGTGGGCTCGCATCAAGGGCCTGGACGTGCTGGCCACCGGCGACTTCACCCACCCAGAATGGCTGGCCGAGATCACAGAGCAGCTGGAACCCGACGGCAGCGGTCTGTATGTCCTCAAAGACAGCCGCCGACTGGAGCGCGAGACCCCCTTCCTGGACGGCTACCCCCTGGGCGGACAGACCCGATTCATGCTGGTCACGGAAATCAGCTCCATCTACAAGCGCCACAACATCACTCGCAAGGTGCATAACCTGGTCTTCATGCCCAGTCTGGACAAGGCCCGGTCCTTCAACCAGCGCCTGGGACAGGTTGGCAACCTGAAGTCCGACGGCCGCCCCATCCTGGGCCTGGACTCGCGCGATCTGCTGGAGATGGTGCTGGAGACCGACCCCCAGGCCTTCCTGGTGCCCGCCCACATCTGGACTCCGTGGTTCTCGCTGTTCGGCTCCAAGAGCGGCTTCAACTCCGTGGAGGAATGCTTCGGGGACCTGGCCGGAGAGATCTTCGCCATGGAGACGGGCCTGTCCTCGGACCCGGAGATGAACTGGCTGCTCTCCGCCCTGGACCGCTATCGCATGATCTCCAACTCCGACGCCCATTCAGGGGAGAATCTGGCCCGCGAGGCCAACCTCTTTTCCGGCGAAATCTCCTACGAAGGCATCTACCGGGCGCTGCGCGGCGAGGCCCTGGGCCACAAATTCCTGGGCACCCTGGAATTCTTCCCCGAAGAGGGCAAGTATCACCTGGACGGGCACCGCGCTTGCGGCGTGGTCATGGAACCGCAGCAGACCCTGTCCAGCGGCGGCCTGTGCCCGGTCTGCGGCAAGCCGCTGACCGTGGGGGTCCTGCACCGGGTGATGGAGCTGGCCGACCGCGAAGAACCCAAGCAGCCCAGCGATGCCCCGGGGTTCACCTCGCTGGTGCCCCTGCCCGAGCTGGTCTCCGAGGTCCTGGGCTTCGGGTCGAGCAGCAAGAAGGTCAAGGCCTTCTACGGGCGGCTCATCGCCCGCTTCGGCTCCGAGTTGGCCGTGCTTCAGGACGTACCCCTGGAGGACATCGCCAAGGTCTCCACGCCCCTGGCCGAAGGCATCGGTCGCATGCGCCGGGGCGAGGTCTATCGCGAACCGGGCTATGACGGCCAATACGGGGTGATCTCCGTTTTCAGTCCCCAGGAACAGACCGAGATCAAGGGCGGCGGGTCGCTGATCAAGCTGCCCGGGGCGCGCAAGCCCCTGGTCCAGCCCCTGCCAGGCACGGGCTCCAAGCCCCAGGCCTGGCCCCTGCCCTTGCTTGCCGGAGAAGGCGTCCTGTACAACCCCGCCCAGCAACGCGCCATCGACGCCGGTCCCGGTCCGGTGCTGGTGCTGGCCGGACCCGGCACGGGCAAGACCCAGACCCTGATGGGCCGCATCGGCCGCCTGCTGGGCGAACGCAACACCTCGCGCCATATCCTGGCCCTGACCTTCACCCGCCGCGCCGCGGGCGAGCTGACCAAACGACTCTTGACCCTGGGCGGCGAGAACATGGCCCTGCCCCGGGCCGACACCATGCACGCCCTGGCCTACGAATGCTGGGTGGATTCCTACGGCGAGGCCCCCACGGTGCTCTCCGAGGAGGGCGCGCGCCGGGTCTTTGCCGAGGCCACGGGCCTGACGGGCAAACCGCTGAAAGAAGCCTGGCAGCAGATCAACCTGTCCCGCGAGCGGATGCAGGCCCCGCCCATGGAGCTGGCCGAACAGTTCCACGCCTACACCAAGACCAAGGAATCCTGGAACCAGACGGACTACACGGACCTGCTGAGTTTCTGGCTGGAACAGGTCGAGGCCGACATCTGGGCCAACCCCTACACCCACATCCTGGTGGACGAGGTCCAGGACCTGTCGGCCCTGCAACTGCAGCTGGTCAAGGCCCTGGCCTGTCCGGGCGGCGAGGGGGTCTTCGCCATCGGCGACCCCAACCAGTCCATCTATTCCTTCCGGGGCACGGCAGGCGACGTGCAGCAGCGATTCCGCCAGTGGTGGCCCGAGCTCACGGTGGTCACCCTGGGGGACAACTACCGTTCGGCCCAGGAAGTGCTGGACGCCACGGCCCCCCTGGTCCCGCACTCGCCGCGGCTCAAGGCCCACAAGGATCTGCGCGCCGACATCCGGCTGTTCCAGGCCCCGGACGGCGCACGCGAGGCCGCCTGGATCGGCGAACGCATCCGTGAACTCATCGGCAGCACCAGCCATTCCCTGGCCGACAACGCGGCCGACGGGTTGCTCTCGCCCGGTGACATCGCGATTCTGGTGCGCTTCAAGGGGCTCATCGCGCCCTTGCGCGCCACCCTGGACCGGCTGGGCCTGCCCTGCTCGGTGCCCGAGGCCGAGGCCTTCTGGGTGGAGCCACGCATGGCAGCCATCCTGGACGCCGCCGGACGCACCCTGGGCATCGTGAACGCGCCCGAACCCGGCACCCTGGCCCTGGAGATCCCGGAGCGGGTGCTGTTCAAAGGCCCCGTGGGGTTGGCCGCCTACCTGCGCACCAACCCGCCCTTCGACCACCTGTTCTGGACGAGTCCCCAGTTCAAGAAATTCGACAAATCGTATGCTGAATTGGGCGGCTGGCCCGAGCTGCTCAACTGGGTGCATCTGCAGAGCGAATTGGACATGGTGCGCGCCAAGGCCGAAAAGGTGCAGATCATGTCCATCCACGCGGCCAAGGGCCTGGAGTTCGAGGCCGTGTTCCTGCCCGCCCTGGAAGACGGCATCCTGCCCTTTGCGGGCAGCGGGTTCCTGTCGGGCAACCAGTCACCGACCATGACCGAAGACCATCTGGCCGAGGAGCGCCGTCTGCTGTACGTGGGCATGACCCGCGCCAAATCCCTGCTCCACCTGTCCCATGCGGACAGGCGCGAGCTCTACGGGCACGAGTTGCGGCTGCCGGCCACGCGCTATCTGGGCGAACTGCCGGACGAGACCTTTGCCAAGACGATGCTGGTGGGGCGCAAGGTGCGCAAGGAGAAACAGCTGGATCTGCTGGGTGGCGGCTAGAAGCGAGGACGCGACGAATCCGGGAACTGAAAGGATGACTGGGCGGCGGCCCTACAGGGCCAGGAACCGATAAACCCAGCGTTCGTAAATCACACACATCCTGCTGGTCAGGTGAGGCCTGACGCCTGCGTCCCGCAGCCTGCAATAGATATGCAGCGGATTCAGGTGATGTTGCAGAAAACGTTTGAAGGTAACCATTGGAGCCTCCAGTCCCGGTAAACGGCCTTTTGCGGTGAGGCAGCAAATTCCATGCCCTGACCTCTTTTTTCGAAACCCGACGGCGAGTTCCGTCACAGGCCGGTCATGAACCATCACACCAGCGCCGGAAACCCGGCATTTTCCGCAGGCCATTCCTACCCGTCTTATCGGCGTCTCGGCGCAGAACTGAAGGGCCTCTCCAGGCGCGTGGCCGCCCCCTCCTGTGTCCTGCCCGACACCGTGGGCGCCAACTGCCGCTTCCTGGAAGGCCTGTTTCCCGAGGTCGGGCTGTGTCTGTTCGAAACAGCCTCCTGCCTGGCCTACGGCGACCATGACCTGCCCCCCGCCCTGGCGGACCTGGACCTGGCCTACCACGTGCACCTGCCCCTGGACCTGCCCTGGGATCTGGGGACCGACGCCGCGGCCCAAGCCGCCCTGGGGATCGCACAGCGGACCGCCTTTCTTGCCCCGAGCCTGTACGTGCTGCATCCCCCAAAGACCCGCCAGGAACTGGAACGCTTCTGCCACCTGTGGCAGGATGCGGGCCGACGCTGCGACGATCTGCTCCTGGAAAACATCGAGGGCAACGATCTCGCGGCCCTGCTGGACGCGGCGAAAAACCTGGGGCTATCCCTGTGCCTGGACTTGGGGCATATGTTATCTTATGAACAGCAGTTCCTGGCCCGCGCGGCGGAGTGGGAACGCGTGCGCATGCTGCACGTCTACGCCCCAGGAAACGGTTCCCGACACCAGGCACTGACCGCCCTCGACCCTGACGGCCAGGCCCTGCTACGGGACCTGCTCAGACGGTCCGCCCCGCAGACCACGGTCACGCTGGAGGTCTTCGGGGAACAGGGCCTCTTCGACTCTGCATCGCTCTTGGCGCAATGGATGGACCAATGGAACCTGGCCTAAAGCAACTCATCTTGGGAGGGGAAAAGTCGGGCAAATCCGACCACGCCCTGGCCCTGCTGCACAAGGCCCCCGGCCCTGTGCTGCTCATCGCCACGGCCCAGACCCTGGACCACGGCTTCCGGGAGCGAATCCTGCGCCACCGCGTGGAGCGCGGACCCCAGATTCCCGTGCACGAGGTGACCCTGGACCTGCCCGAGGCCCTGACCCGGGCCACGGGGCACTACGCCACCATCCTGGTGGAAGGCCTGGACTACTGGCTCTACGCCTGCGCCCAGGCCGAGAGCATCGATGAACGGGAGCAGGCGCTCCTCACTGCCGTGGACTCCCTGGGAGAGACCGGCGCAATCTTCGTCTCCTGCGAGACGGGCCTCGGCCCGGTGGCGGCGACCCGCGAGGTGCGGGCCTTCGTGCGCGGGATGGGACGGCTCAACCGTCGGCTTGCGGAGCGCTGCTCCGAGGTCGTGCTGGTGGTGGCTGGCCGCCCCCTGAGACTTGTGGAGTAAACGCATCCTATGGCCTATTTCCGCTCTCTGCCCCGCACCCCCGACCTGCTGAACCTGTTCAAGAAACAGGAACGCTGGCTGATCGTGATCAACGCGGATCCCGACGCCATGGCCTCGGCCATGGCCCTGAAACGCATCATGGCCCACCGGGTGCAGGACGTGGGCATCGCCCACGTCAACGAGATCTCCAGACCCGACAACCTGGAGATGATCCATTCCCTGCGCGTGCCCACACGCAGGCTGACCCCCAACGTCATCGCCCAGTTCGACAAGTTCGCCCTGGTGGACTCCCAGCCCCACCACCACGAGCGCTTCGCGGGCCTAAAATTCTCCATCGTCATCGATCACCACCCCGTGTCCAAAGAGCACCCGGTCGAGGCCGAATTCGCGCACATCGAGCCAGGCTACGGGTCCAACTCCAGCCTGTTGACCGAATACCTCTACAACATGAAGATCCGGCCCGGAAAACTCCTGGCCACGGCCCTGCAATACGGCATCAAGACCGACACCTCGTCCTTTGAGCGCGATTTCGCCGAGGCCGACCTGAGGGCCTTCCAGTACCTGAACAAGTTCGCCAGCACCCTGCTGCTCAAGAAGATCTACCGCAGCGAATTCCAGCTGGAATGGCTGCGCTACTTCTGTCAGGCCTATTTCAAGATGCGCCTCATGGGCCAGGGCATCTTCGCCTTTCTGGAGCACGTGGAAAGCCCCGACGTCCTGGTGCTGCTGGCCGACCTGTTCATGCGCGTCCAAGGCGCATCCTGGACCGTGATCAGCGGCGTGGTGGACGACAAGGCCATCGCCATCTTCCGCGGCGACGGCCTGCGGCGCGACATGGGCAAGTTCGCCACCCGCTGCTTCGGGGACATCGGCTCCGCGGGCGGCCACAAGGGCGCGGCCCGCGCCGAGATCGCCCTGGCCAGCATCGACATGCCCTCGCCCGAGGCCTTCCTCTGGAAACGGCTGCACACCAACAAGGCGCGCGCCAAGAAAAACGGCGCGACCACACAGGAATAGCCATGTCCGTCAAAGAACGCCTCGGCCTGGACAGGGACCCCATCTTCCTGGTGGACGGCCACGCCTTCCTGTACCGCTTTTTCTACGCCTACCAGGACATGCGTCGTTCCGACGGCACTCCCACCAATGCCCTGTTCATGTATCTGCGCATGGTCTTCGGGCTGGTCAGAAACGAGCAGCCGCAGTTTGCCGGCTTCTTTTTCGACGGCAAGGGCAAGAACTTCCGCCACCAACTGTTCGAGGCCTACAAGGCCCAACGCCCGCCCATGCCCGAGGACCTGCGGCCCCAGATCGACCCGGTGCAGCAGGCCATCCGCCTGATGGGCTTCAAGGTCGTGGTCTCGGACAACAACGAGGCCGACGATTGCATCGCCTCGCTGGCGGCGCGCTTCAAGCAGGACCGGCCCGTGATCATCGTGGGTGCGGACAAGGACCTGAAGCAGTGCCTGGACGAGAGGGTCTATCTCTGGGACCCGGGCTTCAAGTCGGACAAATTGACCGGACTGGCCGAATTTCGCCAGGAGTCGGGCATGGAGCCGGACCAATGGCCAGATTTCCAGGCCCTGATCGGCGACTCCGCGGACAACATCCCCGGCATCCCCAAGGTGGGCCCCAAGACGGCCCAGAAGATCATGGAGCACAGCCCCACCCTGGAGGATTTGAAGCAGACCCTGATCGACGGCGGCGGGGACTTCAGCCCGAACCTGCGCAAAAAACTCCAGGAGCACATCGGCGACGCCTTCCTGTACCGCCGGCTGACCCGCCTGGACCTCGGGGCCTGCACGGAATTCAGCCTGGACGATTTCAGGCGCACCCGGGCCGACCACGACACGATGCTGGCCTTTCTTCAGGAATACGAATTCCGGACCCTGACGCGGGAGCTGCCACGCGTGGTACAGCCCTCGGCCCCACGGGCTCAAACCCCGGACCAAAGCCGGGCCCAGGGCCCCGCCAGCCCTCCGCCGTGGGACATCTTCCCTGGCGGCGACAGCGCCCCCGCCGCAGCCCAGGGACAGGGCACCCCCTCCGGGCCCGATCCGGCGGACATCCAACCCCTTGCGGCGAGCGGCCATGACCGCCCCGCATCCCAAGGGCAACCGTCCCCTTCGGCGCAGCCGAAGGACGGCCAGCCCCGCCGGACAAGCGCACAGGACACACCCCCGGTCCTCCAGGGCAATGCGGCAGGCACCCAGGGCTTCTTGTTCGACGTGGCCCCGGCACCCAGGCCCCTGATCGAGACCCATGTGCATCAGGCCGCCGACCTCGCGTCGCTGCCCGACATGAGCGGGCTGCATCTGGGCCTGGTCCCCGATGGCGACGGTTTCTACCTGGGCATCGACGGCAAGGAATGGCGCACCATCGCCCCGGCCAAGGAGCTGGCCCCGAGGCTGGCCCGGGCCGCGTCCATCGCCACCCCCGACGTCAAGGCCCTGCTGCGCGGGGACGAGGCTTGGTGGGCCGTGCCCGAGGACCACTGGTTCGACCTGGGACTGGCCGCCTACCTGCTCTCGCCCGAGGACCGCAACTACTCCTGGGACCGTCTGACCCAGCGCATGGCCCCCGAGCTGCTGGACGAACCCGTGACCGGTCAGGGACTCACGGCCCTGGCCCTGGCCGGAGCCATGACCAACCGCTTGACCAATGCAGGCCTGGCCGAGCTGATGCACGACCTGGAAACCCCGTTGATCCCCATGCTGGCACGCATGGAAGCCGCGGGCGTGCGCATTGACAAGGACGCCCTGGCCGTGTTCCTGGACGATGTCACCGCCGAGCTGGACGCCCTGACACTGCGCATCTACGAGCACGCCGGACGGCCTTTCAACATGCGCTCCAGCCAGCAACTGGCGGAAATCCTGTTCACGGACCTGGGACTCAAACCGCGCGGCAAGACCCCGGGCGGCATCTCCTCCACCTCCTTTGCGGTGCTGGAAAAGATCAAGCACGAACACCCCATCGTGGAGGACATCCAGACGTACCGCAAGCTGGAGAAGATGCGCTCCACCTACCTGGAACCACTGCCCAAGGCCGCCGGACCCGACGAGCGCATCCACACCACCTTCAACCAACTGACCACGGCCACGGGAAGACTTTCCAGCTCCGGGCCCAACATGCAGAACATCCCCATCCGCAGCGACATGGGCCTGCGCATGCGGGCCTGCTTCATCGCCGAACCGGGCAACCTACTGGTGGGCGCCGACTATTCGCAGATCGAGCTGCGGGTCCTGGCGCACTATTCAGGAGAAACAACGCTCCTCGAGGCCTTCCGGCAAGGCCAGGACATCCACTCGCGCACGGCGGCGCTGTTGTTCGACACCACGCCCGAGGCCGTCAGCCGCGCCCAGCGCGGCAACGCCAAGACCATCAACTTCGGGCTGATCTACGGCATGGGGCCCCAGAAGCTGGCTGCCGACCTGGGCATCAAGCTGGCAGAGGCCAAGGAATTCATCGAGCGCTACTTCGAGCGCCTCTCGGGCCTCAAGGATTTTTACGAATCCGTGGAGGCCTCGGCTCGCGAGCAGGGCTTCGTGACCACCCTGGCCGGACGCCGCCGCCTCTTGCCCGACATCAATTCGCACAATAAGAACCAGCAGTCCCAGGCCCGCCGCCAGGCCATCAACACCCTGATCCAGGGCAGCGCCGCTGACATCATCAAGCTGGCCATGCTGGCCGCGGACCATGACCTGCCTCTGAAAGACCTGGGTGCCCGACTGATCCTGCAGGTGCATGACGAACTGCTGCTGGAATGCCCAGCGGCCAGCGCCGAACAGGCCGCCGCCAGACTTGAAGAAATCATGGCCGGGGTTTATGAACTGGCCGTGCCCCTGGCCGTGGACAAGGGCATCGGCAGGACCTGGGCCGAGGCCCACTGACAGTCCACTGCCGCCTTGTGCCGGGAACGCCCCTGCGGTCCCCGGGCGCAAGGTGCCACCATCCCTGGAATCCGGAACACTCCGGCGGTCGGGACCCCGTCCCGCCACCGGAAGAACAAACACTATCCGCCCTTGCCCTGAAGAGAAGGAGCCCTTGATGAAGACTCGTCTGCTGACGCCCGGGCCCACGCCCCTGCCCGAAGAGGTTCGCCTGACCCTGGCCATGGACATGGTCCACCACCGCAAGGAGGGCTTCACCGCGCTGCTGGGCGAGATCCAGCAGGGTCTCAGGTGGCTGTTCGGCACCCAGCAACCCGTGATCCCCCTGACCTGCTCCGGCACAGGGGCCATGACCGCCGCCGTGGGCAATCTCTTCAAGCCCGGCGAACAGGTGCTGGTCATCGATGGCGGCAAGTTCGGCGAACGCTGGGGCGAGATCGCAGGCTCCCACGGCCTGGACTGCGCCGTGCTGACCGTGCCCTGGGGCAAGGCCGTGACCGTGGAGCACATTGAGAAGGCGCTCCAGAACTACCCCGAGGTCAAGGGCATCCTGGTCCAGGCCTCGGAGACCTCCACGGGCGTCATGCACCCCATCCGGGAACTGGCGGCCTTCACCCGCGGACGCGACATCATGCTGGTGGTGGACGGCATCTCGGCCGTGGGCATCTCGCCCTGCCCCATGGACGAATGGGGCATCGACTGCCTGCTCACCGGCTCCCAGAAAGGCCTGATGCTGCCCCCGGGCCTGGCCTTCATCGCCCTGTCCGAGCGCGCCTGGAAACGCGTGGAAGAGGTCGAGCCGCGCAACTTCTATTTCAACCTGCTGGGCGAGCGCGCCAAGATCCTGACCAACAACCAGACCAATTTCACCCCGGCCATCAACCTGCTCATGGGCCTGTCCACCTGCCTGGACATCTTCCGCGAGCGGACCATGGAAGAGGTCTTCCGCACGCAGTGGGCCCTGACCCAGATGGTGCGCACCGGGGCCACGTCCATGGGCCTGGAGCTTCTGGCCAAAGACCATTATACTTGGGGCCTGACGGCCATCCTGCTGCCTGCCGGGGTGGACGGGGCCGCCCTGCTCACGGCCTGCGCCGAACGCTACGGCGTGGTCATGGCCGGGGGACAGGGACATCTGAAGGGCCGCCTCGTGCGCCTGGGACACATGGGCTACGTGGACTTCGCCGACGCCATGGCCGGGCTGTACGCCCTGGCCCAGGGCCTGAAGCTCACCGGCGGGCACACCGGGGCCCGGGACTACCTGGAGCATTCCATGGAAGCCTTTGAGCGCGCCCTGGTCAGTGGACCACCCCAGGACGCCAGCTGACAAACCACCACTAGCCAAGCATGGAGAATGAGATGTCCGACGAACACAAGGCTGAAAAGCCGTCCGAATCCGGAGAAAGGAAACAGGGCTCGCTGAAGAATGCCCAGTTGCCGCAGGTGACATTCTCCACCTTTGTGATGTCCCTGGCGTCATCGGCGCTGGTGCACCTGGGCGAAGTGCCCGAGCCCGAGACCGGGCAGATGCAGCTCAACCTGCCCGTGGCCAAGCACACCGTCGACATCCTGACCATGCTTCAGGAGAAGACCGGCAACTGCCTGGACCCCGACGAGGCCAAGCTGCTCCAGGGCCTGCTCTACGAACTGCGCATGAAGTACGTGGTCAAAACCAAATAGCCGAGGCGGATGAAGACAATGGCGACTTTCAAGGCCGGGCTGGTGGGCGTCACCGGCTACGCAGGCATGGAACTGGCCCGGCTGTTGACCGGGCATGGGCAGATCGAACTCGTGCGGGCCACCTCGCGCTCCGACGCGGGCAAGACCCTGTGCGACCTCTACCCCAACCTGACCGGAACCTGCCTTGCCGAGCTGGTGATCACCCAGCCCGACCCGGACGATCTGGCCCAGGCCTGCGACATCGTGTTCCTGGCGGTGCCCCACGGCACGGCCATGGACATGGCCGCCCAACTGCTGCGGCGCAAGGTGCGCGTGGTGGACCTGTCCGCCGACTTCAGACTGCGCGACCCCGAGGTCTACGCCCAGTGGTACGGCTTGACGCACCGCGAACCCGAACTCATCAAGGACGCCGTGTTCGGCCTGCCCGAGCTGTATGCCGAGCGCATCAAGGACGCCCAACTCGTCGCCAACCCGGGTTGCTACCCCACCTCGGCCATCCTGGGCCTCTACCCGGCGCTCAAGGCGGACCTCGTGGACACCAGCGGCATCGTCATCGACTCCAAGTCCGGCGCTAGTGGCGCAGGACGCGGGGCCAACGTGGGCAGCCTGTTCTGCGAGGTCTCCGACTCCTTTCGGGCCTACAACCTGGGCAAACACCGCCACACGCCGGAGATCGAGCAGGAACTATCCGTCATTGCCGGGCAGGAGCTGTGCGTGTCCTTCAATACGCATCTGCTCCCCGTCAACCGCGGGATTCTTTCTACCACATACACATGCTTGAAAAAAACTCTTCAACTTGACGACGTAATCGGGTTATACTCCGAAGCGTATAGCAGTGCCCCCTGGGTCCGGGTCCTGAAACGGGGGATTCTCCCGGAAACCCGCTGGGTGCGCGGCACCATGTTCTGCGATATCGGGCTGGTGGTCGATGCGAGAACCAATCGGCTGATTGTGGTCTGTGCCATCGACAATCTGTGTCGCGGGGCCTCCGGTCAGGCGCTGGCCAACGCCAACCTGATGCTGGGGCTCGATGTATCCACCGCCCTGAACCTCGCGCCACTGGTGCCGTAGCCCAAGCCAACGGGGACCCGCGAGGAGCAACGCATGTCCCAACAGCAAAAGCCTGGGGATTCCACATCCGAATCCGTCTTTGTGGCCCGCCAGCCCATCTTCGACGAGCAGATGGACATCTGGGGCTATGAACTCCTGTTCCGCGCCTCGGGCGACGCCCTGGGAGCCCAGGTCTCGGACGCCGACATGGCCACGGCCAAGGTCATCGCCGACGGCTTCATCCTGGCCTCGGGCGGCATGAAGTCGGGCCAACGCGCCCTGATCAACTTCCCCCAGAACCTGATCATCGAGCAGTTCCCCTATGCCTTGCCGGGCGACATCGCCGTCATCGAGATCCTGGAAGACGTGCGCCCGGAACCTGCGGTGCTCGAGGCCTTGCAAACCCTGAAGGAGGCCGGATACACCCTGGCCATGGACGACTTCATGGGCGAGCCCGAGCTGATGCCCTTCGTGGAAATGGCCGACATCCTGAAGGTGGACATCCTGGGTATCCTGGGTTCCGAAGGAGTGGCCAATGCCGACAAACTGCGCACGGTCATGGCCGATCTGAGTGGCATGTCCTGCCGCCTGCTGGCGGAAAAGGTCGAGGACAACGATGTCTTCAAGCTCTGCAAAGAGCTGGGATTCTCCCTGTTCCAGGGCTACTTCTTCGCCAAGCCGGAGATCATCCCGGGCAAGAAGATCTCCACCGGGGAGGTGACCAAGATCCACCTGCTCAAGGAACTGGGCAATCCGGACTTCGAGGTCGCCAAGCTCTCGCGCATCATCCAGAGTGACCTGTCCCTGTCCTACCGCCTGTTCCGCTACATCAACTCCGCGGGCATGGGCGTGCGCCAAAAGGTGGAGAGCGTGCAACGGGCGCTCACGCTGCTCGGTCAGCGCCAAATCTCCCAATGGCTGCGGGTGGTCATCATGTCCGACATCGCCCCCAGCAAGAAGGGCCAGGAGGTGGCCTTCATGTCCGTGCAGCGGGCCCGGTTTCTGGAACTGCTGCACACGGCGGCGGGGCAGTTGCACATCAACCAGGAGCGCTTGTTCCTGCTCGGGCTGTTCTCCATGCTGGACTCGCTCTTGGGCCTGCCCATGGACGAGATCCTGAAGAACGTGCCCCTGGACGAGGAACTCAAGAAAGCCCTCCAGGGCGACGACAGCCAGCTGGGGTCGCTGTTGGGACTGGTGGGTGCCTACGAGCACGCCGACTGGGAACGCGCCCGGGTCCTCCTGGAGCAATGCCAACTCGCGCCCGAAAAGGCGGACCGCAACTACGTGGAGGCCATGGCCTGGGCTCAGCAGCTCCTCCAGAACGAGGAACAGGAACAGCCTTCCCAGTGATTGCCAACTGAGAATTCACCTACCCAAGGCGTCATCCCTCTGGTAACTTTGCGGGAAGCTGACCGTAGTTCATCGCTGGCGTCAGCCAACGCAATCCCTATTGCCCAACCAAGGAAGCCAGGTATCATGATCGTGGATGCGCCCAGTGAAGAATCCTTCGAATCCATCTTTGTGGCCCGCCAGCCCATCTTCGACGAACGCCAGGACGTCTGGGGCTATGAGCTGCTGTTCCGGGCCACGGCCGATGCGAGGGGCGCCAACGTCTCCGATGCCGACATGGCCACGGCCAAGGTCATCGCCGACGGCTTCGTGCTGGCCAGCGAAGGCATGAGCGCGGGCCAACGGGCGCTGATCAACTTCCCCCAGAACCTGATCATCGAGCAGTTCGCCTATGCCCTGCCCAGCGACATCGCGGTCATCGAGATCCTGGAAGACGTACGCCCGGAACCCGAAGTCCTCGAGGCCCTGCAAGGCCTGAAGGAATCCGGATACATGCTGGCAATGGACGACTTCATGGGTGAGCCCGAGCTGATGCCCTTCGTGGAACTGGCCGACATCCTGAAGGTGGACATCCTGGGCATCCTGGGTCCCGAGGGCGTGGCCAATGCCGACAGGTTGCACACGGTCATGAGCAACCTTGGCAGCACGTCTTGCCGTCTGCTGGCGGAAAAAGTCGAGGACAACGATGTCTTCAAGCTCTGCAAGGAGTTGGGATTCACCCTGTTCCAGGGCTATTTCTTCGCCAAACCGGAGATCATCCCAGGCAAAAAGATCTCCTCCAACGACATCGCCAAGCTCCAGTTGCTCAAGGAACTGGGAGCCCCGGACTTCGACGTCGACCGCCTGGCGAAGATCATCCAGCAAGACCCATCCATCTCCTACCGCCTGTTCCGCTACATCAATTCAGCGGGCATGGGCGTCTCCCAGAAGGTGGCCTCCGTGACCAGGGCCATCACCCTGCTCGGCCAGCGCCAGCTTTCCCAGTGGCTGCGAGTGATCATCATGTCCGATCTCGCACCCAGCAAGAGGGGTCAGGAGGTCGCCTTCCTGTCCGTGCATCGCGGCCGATTCCTGGAACTGATGGCTCAACAATGCCCCTCCGCGCACAAGCCCGAGACCCTGTTCCTGATCGGTCTGTTCTCGTTGCTGGACGCCATGCTCGGCCAGAGCATGGAGGAAATTCTGGAGCACCTATCCCTGGCAAAGGACGTGGAGTTGACGCTCATGGGCGGGGAGAGCGACTTTCGCTTCTGCCTCGATCTAGTCAAAAGCTACGAACTCGGTGACTGGGAGGCCATTGAAAGAATCATTGCCCCCCACGGCATGACGCAACCCCAGGCCGATCCCCTGTACACCGAGGCCATGGCCTGGACCCAGAAGATCTTTGATTCCTGCCACGGCGAGGATTGCACCTAACCGGGCACGGGCCCAGACAACGAGAACCACAGTTGACCCGCGAAGGAAGGTTGCGTAATCATCCAAACCCATGGATCACCCCCTGACGCCGGTCTCCGAGAAACCGCAATGACCTTCAAAGAAATCCCGCCCACACCCGGAACCAGGAAGCGCACCCTGCCCCTGGAGGATCTGCGCAGTTTCGTGGATGATTTTCCGGCCCTGCTGTGGCGCATCGAGATCGCCAAGTCACGTATCGAGTTCCTGAACAACCACGTCATCGCGCCCCTGGGCGACGGCACACGCCTGGTGCTGCAAAACGCCGAATACCGCAGTCGCATCCTCTTGCCCGAGGATGCGCCGCTGATGGACTCCTTTCTGGACGCGGTCAAGGAAGGCCGGACCATGGCCTCCGTGTTCCGGGTCACAGGGCGCGACGGCGAACTCCTCTGGCTGAAGCTCACGGGAGCGGTCAACAGCAGCGACCCCCGTTTCTACTATGGCTACCTGCTCGATATCGGCGATACGGCCAAGGTCATCCAGGACATCCTTGAAACAGAATCCGATGACCGCTTGCGCATGGACAACGCCCCGGCCCCGGTGTTGCTGGCGGAATTCACCAGCAAACGCCTGCAGGGGGCCAACGCGGCGGCGCGCAAGCTGTTCCGGTTGCCCAAAAGTCTGGAACGGGGCAGGCACGACCTGTCTACCCTCCTGCCCCGGACCATGACCCACCCCCTGGAACGCGTACTTGGCGATCTGCCCCAAGCCCGGTCCTGGGAGGGCACGTTGGAATTCAAGCTCCCCGACGGGGGGACCTTCACTGCCAGGACATCCCTGCGTTATGTGAGCAGAAGGAACACGGGGCTGGTGCGTCTGGCCCTCTCCGCCGCGGATCTCCCCAAGCCCCTGGAGACCGCAAAACAGCACAAAAAGACCACACACCCGGACCAGGCCCTGGGGTCTGAGCAGCTCCTCGCGGCCCATGACATCCCCTCCCTGATGCAACTGGTCATGACCTCACCCCCCATGGCCCAGATCTGCGACGCGCTGATGTTTTCGGACATCCACGCCCGCAAGAACAGCGTCGTGGTTTACGGGGCCGGGCAACCACTGGAGGGCATGGACGACGGCGGCGAAGAGTTCTCGTACCAGGGGACCATCGCCGAGGACATCGTGCGCTTCGGTCTGGACCACCTGGAGGTGGAGGACACCATGGACAGCATCAAGCCCATCGACTGGGCGCTGTTCATCCCCCGCGGCATCCGCTCCTATTACGCCAAGCCCTATTTCGAGCGTGGCACCCTGCGCACGGTACTCATCCTCTGCTCCACGAAGCCCAACCACTTCTCAGGGCACAACGCCAACGCCTTTGACGAACTCCTGACCCCGCTGACCAAGACCATCCGCACCTTGCGCCGCACCCTGCGCCACACCCCCCGCGGGAAATAACAGACCCGCAACGAGGGCGCTCGGATTCCCCGGAGGCACTGCCCACGCCCCTTCCAGGAGCCCTTGCAAACGTCCTGAAGCCCCAGCCTTAACGTCTCAGCCCCCTCCCGAATCCTCGCCTGAACCCCCGCGAGCCTTGTCGCCTAGCAGTTCATTCCATTAATTATTGGTTCTACCAAATTAGTATTTGGTATAATCTACCCTTAATTTGGTTCTTTTTTGTCCTTAAATGTATGAAAAATTTGATGCCGGTCGATTTCGCAGCTAATTGGTATAGCCAATAGAACCGTGAACGGCATCAAGACGGGTAGAACATGGCAAAGAAACAACTCCTCATGGAGCACCTCGGAAAACTCATCCTTGAGCTGGGCCTCAAGGCCGGGGACAGACTCCCCGCCGAGAGGACCCTTGCCGAGATGCTGGAGGTCAGCCGCAATACCCTGCGCGGAATCCTGCACACCCTGGAGGCACGCGGGCTGGTCAAGATTCGTCCGGGCAGCGGCTGTTTTCTGCGCACCAGGATCACCTCCTCCTACGGCAATCCCCTGGATGTCCACCGCCCCCCTGAAAAGGTCATCGCCGACCAACTCGAGGCGGCCTACCTCGTCCTGCCCCGGGTGGCAGCCATCGCCGCCCAGCGCATCAGCGAACGCCAGATCGACGAACTCCAGCGCTGCAGCGTGGATTTGTCGCGCAGCATCTTCCAGGAACACTCCGAAAAAGTCTGGAACGAGAGCCTGACGTTCTTCCACCTGGTGGCCGCGGCCACGGGCAACGACTTTCTGGTCCGCGCCGTGGAGCAGATCTGCTCCAGCGACATGGCCCCCTACGACCACTTCTTCGCCCTGGAGCGCAAGGATCGCGAGGCCGTCTTCGCCGACCACGTCAAGCTGCTCAATGCCCTGCGCGCCCGCGACGAGGACTGGGCCGGGCAGATCGCGGAGCAATACATCCTCAGACTGTGCACCATCCTGGAGAGCGGCCCGGACGGGGCCCTGAGCGACCTCATGTACCGCACCCTGAGCGATCGCCGGGAGCTTGAGTCCGGGAGGAATGGCTGATGCTCTCGAGACGGGAATTCTTCCAAAAGATCCTGCTCCCCCAACAGGGAGCGGAACAGGGACGGTCCCCGGCTGCGGCACCCTCCGAAGACTTCGGATCCCTGGCCGGTGACCTGCCGCCGGAGTTGCTGGACGAGGAAGCCAGGCGACTGGGGCTCGACCCGGCCACGGCAGGACGAGCCGAGATCATCGCGGCGGTCAGCCGGGCCATGCTCGCGCGTGGCCCCACGCAACAGGATGAGCCCCCAGACGACAAATAGCCGAGAAACGGGTTTAGGCCCCGTTTCCCGGCTGACGACCACATATCACCCCTTGCAAACCAAGACAAAGGAGGCTTCTATGGAACGCTACGGCGAAGGTTACTTGGATGAGCGAAAGCTCGTCAAGCGTTGGTCGGGGCCCATCCCCGCCCTGGTCAGCCTGCTGCTGACCCTTGCGGTCTTCTATCTCAGCTGGTGGATCTTCCAGGATCCCCGCGGCGTGATGCGCATGTACACCCCCTACGTGGGCTACATGTACTGCCGCTGGTGGCTGATCATGATGATCTGGATGGTCTACATCTTCAACTTCTGGCCCTTCAAACGCAGTTGGTTGGAAACCGCGCACCCGCTGGTCAAGGGCTCGGTCCTGACCCTGGTCTCGGCCCTGATCTTGGTGACACTCATCAAGGGCTTCTTCGAGTCCTTCCTGGGCAACTACGGACTGGCCTACTTCAACCCCGAGCAACTCGAAAAGCTCCCGGGAGTCACTAGTTTCTTTGCCGTGGAATACTCGGCCCTGGCCATCCTGATGTTCGCGGCCATCGCCTCCTGGCTGTCCCCGGCCTGGGTCGTGGCCTTCGAGGAGGCCCCCTGGGACAAGCTGAAGCAGCCGGCCAAGGGCTTCTCCATCCTGATCATGACCTTCTTTCTGTCCCTGGTGGTCTACTTCGTGACCATGCATCCGCACATGGGCATCCTGTACCATCCCTGGCAGTACTTCACCTCCATCGCGCCCCCCTATTGGGAGCAGTTCGCCAACACCGTGTCCGGCAACTTCCACATCTCCTGGATCATGTGCTGCACCGTGGTGGTCTGGCTGGTGGAAACCATCTGGGAACGCTATCCCTTCTGCCTGATCAAAAACCCCTGGGGCCGTCGCTTTGCAGCCTTCTTCGGGATCATCGCCATCGCCCTGGCCATGCACTTCTTCCTGTACTTCGCCCAGGAACTGACCTGGGGCGAAGCCATCCGCGGCACGCGCCGCGACTTCGCGCCTGACTGGCGCTGGCTGCACGTGGGCGAAATGGCCATCTTCTTCCTGGTGCCCGCGCTGTTCATCTCCTTCTACTGTGGGAACTGGCCCAAGAAGTATTCCCTGCCCGTGAACGTGCTGCTGCGCACCGTGGTCACCACCCTGGCCGCCATCGCGCTGTACATCGTTTACTACCGCACCTCGCACCTCTTCCTGGGGACCCAGAAGGGCTTCTCGCATCCGCAGCAGTTCCCCATGATCCCCATGATCTGGCTGGTGAACATCTGGCTGGTGCATCACTGGTTCATGGACAACTGGCCCGCCTGGAAGATGGTGCCCAAGACCGCTACCGAGATCGAGGCCGACCACGCCGCCAAGCTCGCCGCCATCGAGGACGTGCGCCTGAACTCCAGGTTCGGCGTAGGCCTTGGCGCGGGCATTGCCATGGGTGTGGCCTTCTACTTCGTCACTGTCTGGGCCCTGCCCGCGGTGTACGCATCCGTCAACATCATCCCCGGCAAATAGCCCGGAACAGGAGACTTGCATGTCTGACAACATCAAGCGGCGTGACTTCCTGAAGGGGGCCGCCACCGGAGTGGGCATCGGCCTGCTGGGAGCCATGGGACTGTATTCATACTCCCCCCTGCGCAAGAGCCACTTTTCCAAGGCCGAGCGCAAAATGACCGATATCGGCACCTGCAAAAGCATCAAGGTCACCAACATCTCGGAGACCAGCTGGTTCGAGAACGCCGTGCTCATGGGCGACATCAAGGGCGCGGGCGGACTGCTCGTGAACCAGTACGACTACAACTGGCCGCCCTTTGGCAACGGCAAGGGTCTGGGCAAGGGCTCCTACAAGGAGGGCATGGCCAAGATCAAGCACCTGCTGCCCGACCGTCTGGACGAGGCCTGGGAGATCATTGAGGCCAACTGCGTGAACTACGACAATGCCGGTGGCTACGCCGCCCTGATCGAGATGGAGCAGATGGACGGCGTGAAGCGCAAGTTCCTGCTCGATTCCGGCTGGTCCTACAAATGGACCGAGGAATGCTTCAAGCGCGAAGGCATCGACAAGATGCTCCAGAACAAGGAGATCGAGGCCCTGTTCATCTCGCATGAGCACTTCGACCACTATTGGGGTCTGCCCGTGACCCTGAAGTACGATCCCGAGATCACCATCTACATCCCCGAGGGCTTCTATGCCGAGGGCTTGCAGTACTTGAAGGACTGCGGCCACAAGGGCAAGCTCATCACCGTCAAGCCGGGCCTGCAGCAGATCATCCCGGGCATGGCCAGCTACGTCTTCGCCATCCCCATCATCTGCCGCGTGTACGGCGAGCAGTCCCTGTACTTCAACGTGGCGGACAAGGGTTTGGTCAGCGTCACCGGCTGCTGCCACCAGGGCATCATCCAGTTCGCGGAAACGGCCTTCAAGGAGATCAAGTACGAGAACGACAACCTCCATGGCATCTATGGAGGGCTGCACATCTCGCCCTTTGACGACTGGGATCCCAAGTACGACGACCTGGTCATCTCCCTGGGCAAGTATGGATTCGAGCGCATCGGGTGCAACCACTGCACCGGCGTGCTCTGCGCCAAGAAGTTCATCACCGCCGGCTATCCGGTGGTCGAGGGCTCGGCGCAGTTCCGTTCCAAGGACAAGGCCTACCTCGGCAACGGCGACGTCATCACCTTCGGTTGATCGCCCTGCCCGTCACAGCGGCGGGCCGTACCTCGCGGTGCGGCCCGCCTGCTTACCAGGAGAGTCCATGTACTCCAAGCTTCAATCCCTGCTCCCACCCTCGACCCTGGACGATCCCGCCGGAGTGGCCGAGGAACTGCTGAGCGCCGTGCTCGTGCGCTCCAATTTCATCCCCGGCGTGCGCCACCGCCTGGGCTGGCGGGGAGTGGCCAGCTGCCCCTCCGACCCCGCATGCCGCACCGCGCGTGTGGCCGGGCGCGACGGCGTGTTCGGCCTGGGCCCTGCCCCGTCCGCCGTTGCCGGACGCGCCCTGTGGCAGTTATTCTATTTCCCGCACCCGGACGAAGACCTGGCCGACGCCTTTTCCGTCCAGGCCGGAGCGCTGGTACAGGCCGAAGACTACCTGCAACGGGTGCGCGATTTCCCCGCACACCCGGAATTCACCGCCCTGTTCAGCGTCGGCGTCGTGGATCTGACCTGCGATCCAAGAACGCCCTCTGTGAGCATCGCCTTCACCGCGCCCGAACGGCACGTGATCCGCGCCCTGGATGGCGTAACCGTCCAGACCTTGCAGGGACCAGCTGAACTGGTTCGACCAGGTCAGGCGGACCAGGACCTGCCAAGCTTTCAGGCGGCCATGCCCCTGTTCCGCACCCTGGCCGCCTCCAGCGCCTATTGCCTGGGCTGCGCCCCGGACAGGCTGGCCCACTTCCGCGCCAGCCTGCCACGCTATGTCTACGATGCCCACGGTGACTTCGGTACGGAACGATGGAAGCAGGGTGCCGAGCTGCGCCTGGCCCTGGGTTTCGGAGCCGCCGCCGAGGCCCTGGCTCCCGGAATAGGGTTTGCCCAGGGCAAAACGGTCCTGACCTGGAAGGCCCCGGAGACCCTGCCCGAGGAATACGAGAACGAGCCTTGGTGGACGCCCAACATCCAGGGAGCTGCCCACAGCCTGGACAAGGCTGCCATGGGCATCGCCGAACCCCCCAGGCTCATCGTGCTCACGGGTTTTCTGGGCGCGGGCAAGACCAGCTTTCTGTCGCGCTTCATCGAACAGCAAGCCGCACGCAACGCCTTCACCGCCGTCATCCAGAACGAGATCGGCCAGAAGGGCTTGGACGGCAAGCTCCTGGGTCAGCGCTACGCGGTGACGGAGATGGACGAGGGCTGCGTCTGCTGCTCCCTGGCCGGGAACCTCAGGCTGGCCCTGGGCGACATCCTGAAGACCTTCCAGCCCGACTTCGTGGTCCTGGAAACCACTGGGCTTGCCAACCCAGCGAATATCCTGGACGAAATCACGGATCTCGGCGGGCAGGTCGCCTTCGGCTCCGTGACCACGCTGGTCGACGCTCCCCGCGCCCTGGAAACCCTGGACAGCTTCGAGGTGGCGCGCTCCCAGGTCCGGCTGGCAGACGCGATCCTGCTGAACAAGACCGACCTGGCCGATGAGGGGACCCTGACCAAGGTTCAGGACCGGTTGCGGCAGCTCAACCCCGTGGCTCCCATCCATCGCTGCGAGCACGGGGACCTGCCCTCGGCCCTGCTCTACGGCGTCAACCAGTGTCCCGTGCGTGGAGTGCGCCTGCACTCCCTGGACAACCACGCCACCCACGCAGGGGACCAGATCACCAGCGTGCTGATCGACGCGGGCTGTCCTTCGTCGCATCAAGAGTTCCTGGCCTGGATCGATGCCCTGCCCGAGTCCGTATTGCGAGCCAAAGGTCTGCTGGAATTTGCCGACGTCCCCGGCACGCAGGTGGTGCAGTACGTGCCCGGACGGCTGGACATCAGCCCTGCCGGGGAAGCGGACAGCGGGGACCGTTTTCTGGTGCTCATCGGCCGCGACATGGACGAGGCCGTGGCCACGGCCCCCCTCGGACAGACCGGCCCGGAAAAAGTCCCCGCCGGCGCGCGACCATAAAAAAACCCCGCGCATGAGCCATGCACGGGGGGAGACTGCTCACAAAACGAGCCGGGCCTAGTCGTCGTCGCGCTCGTCGATGACACGCTTGGTCTTGCCGAAGGATCGCGGCAAAGAGCCGAAATCCACGATCTCCACGCCCGCCCGGGCCAGCAGCTGCTTGTGCAGGGCGTCGGAGACCGCCTTGCCCAGGCCTGGATCATTATCGGCCCGAACATCCTTGGCCCGCTCGATCCTGATACGCATGGAATCGCGCCCGCCCGTGCGGGTCAGCTGGATCTGGTACTCGCTGCCCGTGTCCGGGAACTTCTCCAGGACCCCAGCGATCTGCCCGGGGTAGATATTCACCCCGCGGAAGATGATCATGTCGTCGGACCGGCCCAGGATCTTGTCGTGGCGCGGCATGCTCACCCCGCAGGAACAGGCACCCGGCAACAGCCGCGTCAGGTCATGGGTCCGGTAACGGACCAGCGGCGCCCCCTCCTTGCGCAGGGTGGTGACCACCATCTCGCCGATCTCTCCCGGGGCCACAGGCAGGTGGGTCACGGGGTCCAGGATCTCCAAAATATACATGTCCGCCCAGTAATGCACACCCTCATGGGCCATGCACTCCAGACCAGCGCCCGGGCCGTAGAGCTCGGTCATGCCCGTGATGTCGAAACTGTGTTTCAGGCCCAGCAGGTCCTCGAAACGGCGGCGCATCTTGGGGGTGTGCGCCTCGGCCCCGAAGATGCACTTCTCCAGCTTGATCTTGTCGCGCAGGCCCTGTTTTTCGATCTCCTCGCCCAGCAGCAACGCCATGCTGGCCGTGGAACAAAGACAGGTGGTGCCCATGTCCGTGATCAGCTGCATCTGGATCTCCAGGTTGCCAGGACCCACGGGCAGGGCCGTGGCCCCGAAGTGCTCGCAGCCCAGCTGGAAGCCCGCCCCGGCGGTCCACAGACCGTAGCCCACGCAGATCTGCACCCGGTCCAGGCGGGAGAGTCCGGCCAGCTCATAGCAGCGGGCCATCATGATCTTCCAGTCGTCCACATCCTTCTGGGTGTAGACCAAGACCTTGCGCTTGCCCGTGGTGCCGCTGGAGGCATGGATGCGCACCAAGTCCTCTTCGGGCACGGACAACAGCGGCATGGGATAGCCGTCGCGCAGGTCCTCCACGCTGGTGAAGGGCAGTTTGACCAGATCATCCAGACTCTGCACGTCGCCGGGTTTCAGCCCGGCGTCATCGAATTTCTTGCGGTAGGCGGGGCTGCCCGTAGTGGCGTGGCGCAGCGTCCATTGCAGGCCCTCCAACTGAATATCGCGTATCTGCTGCTCATCCAGATGGGGGATGAACCTTTGCTCCTGACTCATGGATGGCGTCTCCTTGCCTCGTTCCCACTTCGGACGGCTTGTCCGATTCCGCAAAATTCAGTACCCATACCCAGCGGACCCGACTCTTGAAAAGTTCGCGTCACAATGCCCCAAATCGATTTTCCATTCAACCAGGGACAAGCGCGCATGAACGAGACCGTTGCCTTCAATATTCTGGCCTGCATCCTGGGTCTTGTCCTGGGCAGTTTCTACAACGTCTGCATCCACCGGGGCATCACCGGCGAGTCCGTGGTCAACCCGCCGCGCTCCAAATGCCCCAACTGCGGGCACTTCCTGTCCTGGTGGGAAAATATCCCGCTCCTCTCGTACCTGATCCTGCGCGGGCGCTGCCACAGCTGCAAGCAGGGCATCTCCATACGCTACCCCGTGGTGGAGGCCCTGTCCGGGGCCATTGCCCTGGCCCTGTCCCTGAAATTCGGCCCCGGGGCCAAGTGGGCGGTCTACATGGCCTTTTCGGGGCTGCTCATCGTACTGGGCTTCATCGACCTGGCGACCATGTTCCTGCCCCTGTACCCGATGCTCATCGGCGCGGGCGCGGCGCTGATCTGCGCGCCGCTGTTCCTGGGCATCCCGCTGCTGGACGCAGGGCTGGCCGCCGGGACCGGGGCGGGCTGCTTCTGGGCGGTGCGCGCGGCTTACAAGCGGCTGCGGGGCATCGAGGGCCTGGGCGAGGGCGACATTTGGCTGATGCTGCTCATCGGCCCGCTGGTGGGCCTGGACCAACTGCCGTTCGTGATCATCGTCAGCGGCCTGGGGCTGGTGGCGACCAGCGTCTTTTTCCTGCGCGGGGGCAATGAGTCCGCCGCAGAAGTGACTGCACCAGAAGAGACCCCAAGTGAGCAAGGTGACAACGGCGAGGACGAGGAACGCGGGGCCCTGCAGACCCCCATCCCCTACGGGCCGTTCCTGTGCGCCGCAGCCATCGCCGCCGTGCTGGTGGGCCGGGAAGTCCTGCACTGGTACACTGGGTTGATGCGCTAAATCAAAAAAAGGCAGGGGACCTTTTTCCCAAAAGTCCCCTGCCTCCCTCAAATGCTCTCCCTGCCTTCTCTGAAACTATTCCCCTGCCATCACCATTTTCTTTCGGGAGACGGCCACAGACCAGCGGGCAACGCCCGCCGCGACGGCAACGGCTCTAGCGCTCCGAAAACGCGAGCTTCAATCCCAGGTAGGCAAAAAATCCGCCCAGGCTGCGGTCCAGCCAGGTGCAGAATCGCTGATTCTCGCGCAACCTGTCGGTCAGGGAGCCTCCCATCAGGATCAGAGGTGGCTCCACAAAGGCGGCCACCACGATGATCAGCACACCGTGCAACATCAGCTGTCCCGGCACGGACCCCGCCCCCGGCTCCACGAACTGCGGCAGAAAGGCCAGAAAGAAGATCGCCGCCTTGGGATTCAGCAGATCGATGAATACCCCCTGGGCGAAGATGCGCGACAACGAAGGCGTGTCCACGCTCTTGGTATTGATCGAGAACCCGCCCCTGGAGCGCAGAGCCTGGATGCCCAGCCAGACCAGATAGGCCGCACCCGCGTACTTGACCACGGAATACGCCGTGGCCGAGGCCACGATGATCGCCGACAGACCCACGGCGGCGAACAGCACATGGCCCATGGCTCCGGTCCAGACTCCGGCCATGGCTGTAAATCCGCTAATTCTGCCGCCGCGCACGGTGTGCGCCAGGATGAAGCCCATGTCCGGCCCCGGAGCGAGGTTCAAGAGCACGGCGGCGGTCAAAAAGGTCAGCCAGTGGTGCATGTCGTAGGCAAAAAGCATGGAATTCCCCTCTTCCTTTGATTCCCTCTGATCAGCCCGCCGCAGAAAGGCGCCCGCCCGAACTGATCGTCTACTTCACAATTGACGCCAACGGGCAGGGGGCTCAGCCCTGCTCAACCCGCTTCACGTAGTACACGCAACGGCCCTCGGCAAGCTGGGTTTCGGGCATGGAGGCCGCAAAGACCCGCACATGCACGTTGGCGATGTGGTTGCCCATCATGCGCACCTCGCCCTCGGCCAGCAGGTCCTCGAAGGGGGCCGGGCGCTGGTAGTCCACGCGCATGTCCACGGTGGCGGTCTTGTCCTTGGGGCCGAAGTGCGTCCACAGGGCCACGGCCCCGCAGACGTCCACCAGCACCGAGACCACCCCGCCGTGCATGGCCCCGCGCTCCTCGTTGCCCCGGAACTCATCCCGAAACGGCAGACGCAGCTTGGCGAACCCGGGCCGGGCCTCGACCACCTTGACCCCCAGCCAACGGTGCATGGGGATGCTGTCTTCCACAAAGGAGATCAGATCATGATGAATATCGTTCATGGGGATGAATTATCTCCGACTTTAAAAGAGAGCAAGGGATCTGGCGTGACAGTTTCTTTGCTACATCTCTCCCTACGCCATCAACTCAGTGACTACTCTTCACAGGCGGCTCAAAACGTGCCGGATGCCAGGCGCAAAAAAGTCCCGGGCTCGACGCGTATCAGAACATACGCGAGAGTCCGGGACTTTTGCAGCAACGAAGCAGGCGGTGCGTTTTCAGCCGCCTAAACCCAGGGTGAGATAAACTCGGTAGCCGTTCCGCCAGCGCGGATATGGTCGATCAGCGCGGAGCCGATAACAGCCGCGTCCAGGCCGTCGCCGAAAGCCGCCAGCTGGTCCGGGGTCTTGATACCGAAGCCCAGAGCCAGGGGCACGTCAAAGGCCGCCTTGACCTCCTTGATCTTATCGCCGATCTCACGGGGCAGGGTGCTGCGCGCGCCAGTGATGCCCATCACGGACACCAGATACACGAAGCCCCCGGCATTGGAGGCGTACATCTTCAGACGCTCGGGCGGGGTGTTCAGACCCACCAGATAGATCAGGTCCACGCCCCGGGTACCGAGCAGCTTCTTCATCTCCTGCGCTTCCTCAAAGGGCACGTCGGGGATGATCAATCCACCCACGCCCGCGGCCCCGGCGTCACGGGCCAGCTTTTCCAGCCCGTATTGCAGGAACGGATTGAGGTAGCCCATGAGCACGATCCCGGCCTTGATCCCGGCGCGGTGCTTGGGCAGTTCAGTGAGAATCCACTTCAGGGTCACGCCGCGTTCCAGGCTCTCCAGGCAGGCCTGTTCCACGGTGGGACCGTCGGCCACGGGGTCGGAGAACGGCACGCCGATCTCGATGATGTCCGCACCCGCCGCGTCCAGTTCCTTGATCACGGCCCAGAATTCATCCAGCCCCGGAAACCCTGCGGGCACATAGGGGATCACGGCCTTGCGGCCCTTGGCGTTGGCCGCTCGTATCTTCTCGCTCAGATTCGACATTCTATCTTCTCCTCTGCGGCGTTGGCCGCAGTGCAATGCATTCAATTCTTATCCGTCCCACTCCTCGGTGCGCCCCGGTCCATCCGGCGGACGGTCCCTCTTCCCTTGTGTCTTGAGAGGCTGCTCTCTTCCCGCCACATTTCCGGCCCGGGGAGGCCGTTCAGGGTGTGCGGGATGCCAGGCGCAAGGATTGTTCAGGCCCGAAGTGTATTCAAACATACACGAGGGGCTGAACAATCCGCGGCAACGAAGCAGACCGTGCGCCATGGACGGCCTTACCCCAGGTACTCTTCGATGATGCCCATATCCTTGTCGCCGCGCCCCGAGAGGTTAACGATGACATTGGAGCCGGGGGTGATGTCGGCGCGGTGCTCCAGGACATAGGCCACGGCATGGGACGATTCCAGGGCCGGGATGATGCCCTCGGAACGGCACAGGGTCTGGAGGGCGTTCAGGGCCTGGGCGTCGTTAATGCTCACGTATTCGGCGCGGCCCGAGGCATCCAACCAGGCATGTTCGGGACCAACGCCGGGATAGTCCAAGCCTGGGGCGATGGAGTGCGAGGGTTCGATCTGTCCGTCCTCGGTCTGTAACAACTGGGTGCGCGCACCGTGGAACACGCCCGGGGTGCCTTTGCAGATGGCCATGGAGTGATAGCAGCCCGGCTCGCCAGAGCCTGCGGCCTCCACGCCCACCATGCGCACTTCGCGGTCCTCCATGAAGGCATGGAACAGGCCGATGGCGTTGGAGCCGCCGCCCACGCAAGCTACGAGCAGGTCAGGCAGGGTGCCGAACTGCTCCACGCTCTGCTGACGCGCCTCGTAGCCGATGACGGCCTGGAAGTCGCGCACCAGTGCCGGGAAGGGATGCGGCCCGGCAGCGGTGCCGAAGCAGTAGTGGGTGTCGGCCTGCGTGGCGATCCAGTACCTGAAGGCCGCGTTGATGGCGTCCTTCAAGGTCTTGGTGCCGGACTCCACGGGCCGGACCTCGGCCCCCAGCAGCTTCATGCGGCGCACGTTGTGGGACTGGCGCTCCACGTCGGTGGCCCCCATGTAGATGATGCAGCCCAGGTTCATGTAGGCCGCAGCCGTGGCCGTAGCCACGCCGTGTTGGCCCGCGCCGGTCTCGGCCAGCAGCACCTTCTTGCCCATGTGCTTGGCCAGCAGGGCCTGGCCGATGGTGTTGTTTATCTTGTGCGCGCCGGTGTGCGCCAGGTCCTCGCGCTTCAGGTACAGGTTGAAACCCAGTTCCTGGGACAGGTTGGGGCAGAAGGTCAACGGCGTGGAGCGGCCCACGTACTCGGACAGGATGCGTCCGAATTCCTTGAGGAAAGGCTCACTCTTGCAGATGGTGTTGTAGGCCTGTTCGACCTCCAACAGGGGCGGCATGAGCAACTCGGGCGAGAACCGCCCGCCGAAATCTCCAAAATACCCTTTCTTCATTCTATCCTCCAGGCCGCGTGCACGGCCTTGTGGTGTTTACTGTTCGTTGCCAGCGTTGCGGATCAAGGCCACGGCCCGCCGCACAAGTTCAGCATCCTTCACTCCGGGTGCGGACTCCAGGCCCGAGTTCAGATCGAAGCCCGAGGGAGTGCACTGGCCCATGGCCCGGGCCAGATTATCCACGCCCAGTCCCCCGGCCAACAGCCAGGGCACAGGCGAATCCAGGCCCGTGAGCAGCCCGAAGTCCTGGGTGCGGCCATGGCCGCCGCCGGACAGCCCGGCATCAAGCAGGACATAGCTCATGCTCTGCTCATAATCCGACAACTCATCCTCCAGGGCGGCGCGCATCTTGTAGCGCTCGGGCCAGAACACGCGGATCACGCGCGCAGCGCCCACGGCCCGGCAAAAGGCCCGGTCCTGGTCGCCGCACAGCTGGGCCAGATCGAGCTTGGCGCGGCGCATGATCTCCAGCACCTGCTGCTGTTCCTGGCGTACGAACACGCCCACCCGCAGGGCCGTGCCGGTCTCGATGGCGGCCGCGGCACCGGGCTGGATGTTGCGGGGACTGGATTCGTGAAAGATGAATCCGGTCATGTCCACACCCGCGGCCAGGCAGACGTCGGCGTCCTGCTGGCGGGTGATGCCGCAGATCTTGATGAGCTGTCGTTTGTCGGTCATGCGTCTGTTTCCTTGATCAAGCGTTTCAGGGCCCCTTCGGGGTCCCCGCCCTCCATCAGGAAGGTGCCGATAAGCACGGCGTCAAAGCCCAGGGAGGCCAGTTCCCTGATCTGCGCGCCGTGGTTGATGCCGCTGGCGCTGATCCAGAGTTCATCGGGCGTCCTGGCCCCGATCAGCCCGCGCGAGACATCGAGACTGATGGTCAGGCTGTCCAGGTCGCGATTATTGACCTGGATGATCCTGGCCCCGGCCTCGCGGGCGCGGGCCAGGTCCTCGGCGTCGAAGACCTCGGTCACCGCCTCCAGGTCATAGTGATCGCACAGGTTGAGCAGTTCGGACAACTCAACCGTTTCCACCATGCGCGCGATGAGCAGCACGGCCGAAGCCGGGGTGGCGGCGGTGCGCGCCACCTGCAACGGGTGCAGGATGAAGTCCTTGCGCAGCAGCGGCAACCCCGCGGGCAAGGCCTGATCCAGATAGGCCAACTCGCCCTGGAAGTGGTCCACCTCGGTCAGCACGGAGATGCAGGCCGCCCCGCCGGCGGCGTACCCCCGGGCCACATCCGCGGCCGTCAGGGTGAGGTTGATGACGCCCTTGCTGGGCGAGGCCCGCTTGTACTCGGCGATCACCGCGCCCGGCCCCTTGGCCCGGAGCGCCCCGGAAAAGGAAGGCCGCAGGCCGGTCCAGGGCGCAGGCATCTCGCCCCGTGCGTCCAAGCCCAATAGCTCCATGACCTCCGAGCGTTTGGCATCGGCGAATTTTCTAAGCATGGAAAACCTTCTCCCCGGCGCCGGAGGCCAGGCCCTCGCGCGCCTTGTCCACGGCGTCGGCCAGGGACAGCTCGTCCTCCAGCAGGTGCAGGCACATGCCCAGATTCAGGGCCACCATGTCACGCATGGGCCTGGAACCTCCTCCCCCCAGGATCTCGCGCAACACGGCCACGGCCTCGTCCTTGTCCTTCACGGCCATGTCCTCGGGAGAACTGGGGGCCATGCCCAACGCCGCAGGATCAAGGATGTCCTCACGCAGCCAGCCATCGCGCACATACACGACCTGGTTTACACCAAAGGGCGTCAGCTCGTCGAACCCGCCAGCCCCGTGCACCACGCAGGCCTTCTGCACCCCGGTCATGGCCAGGACCTTGGCCATGCGATGCAAAAATCCCGGGATGGCGATGCCCAGGATCTGGTGCGTGGGCCGCGCTGGATTGAGCAGCGGCCCCAACAGGTTGAACAAGGTCCGGCAGCCGATCTCCTGGCGCACGGGCATGATGTGCTTGAAGGCCGGATGGTAGCCCGGAGCGAACAGGAACACGAAGTTGCGCCGGGCCAGTTCCGCGGCCACGTCGCCCGGTTCAATGTTCAGGTTCAGGCCCAGAGCCTCCAAAGCATCGGCGCTGCCGCAGGTGCTGGAGACCGAGCGGTTACCGTGCTTGACCACCTGATAGCCCATGCCCGCCAGGGTCAGGGCCACGGCCGTGGAGCAGTTGAAACTGCTGGACCCGTCGCCGCCGGTGCCGCAGGTGTCGATGCGCTTGCCGGAAAGACCCGGCACCATGCGCGCATGGGACAGGGCCGCGTTGACCGCGGCGGCGAGTTCCTCGGCGGTCTCGCCCTTGGTCTTCAGGCCCATCAGGAAGGACCCGGCCTGGGCCGGGGTCATGGTGCCATCCATCAACCGGGCAAAACTCTGTTCCGCCATGTCCGGGGGCAGGTCCTTATGGAAGGCCAGCTGTTCCAGTACGTCAGCCATCTGTATCGCCATCTTCATCGCTCCTTTGCGTTGCATGCTGTTGAACAGAACTCGTCTTGGACCGGCCATGACTAGAGTCCTTCGGGGAATCGGGCCAACAGCTTCAAGCCCTCAGGGGTCAACACGGACTCCGGATGGAACTGCACGCCCACCCAGGGGCGGTCGTTGTATTTCATGGCCATGACCTCCCCGGCAGCGGTGCGGGCCGTGACGGTCAACAGCCGGCGCACGTCCTCGGGGGCGTTGTCCACGTCCACCAGCAGGGAATGATAGCGGCCGATGGACACGGGGTTGGGCATGTCCGCGAACAGACCCTGGCCGTCGTGGCTGATCATGGAGGTCTTGCCGTGCATGATCAGTTCGGCCTGGACTACCTCGGCCCCTGCGAAATGCCCCAAGGTCTGATGCCCCAGGCAGACGCCCAGCACGGGCACCGCGTGCGGCAGGAGTTCCAGGAACTTCAGGCACAGGCCCGCGTTCTCCGGGCGGCTGGGGCCGGGAGACAGGCAGACCATGGTCAGCTCGCCGCTGGTGGCCAGTTCCAGGACCCGGGGATCGTCGTTCTTCAGGACCACGGGGTCACGGCCCAGGAGCTGGAAGGCCTGCACCAGATTGAAGGTGAAGGAATCGTAGTTATCAATCAGTAAGAACATCGCAGCCTCCCTTTCCGGCCAGTGTCTCGCGGATCACCCGGGCCTTGCTGTTGCACTCGGCCCATTCCTTGGCGGGGTCCGAATCGAAGACAATCCCCGCGCCTGCCTGCCAGGACAGGACGTTGTCGCGCACCCACATGCTGCGGATGGTGATGCCCGTGTCCAGGTCCACGCGGCCCTTGTCCAGACCGAGCCAGCCGATGGCCCCGGCATAGGGTCCTCGTGGCTGGCGTTCCAGGTCGGCGATGATCTCCATGGCCCGCACCTTGGGCGCGCCCGAGACCGTGCCCGCCGGGAAGGTCGCGCCCAGCACGTCCAGGGCATCCAGGTCCTTGCGCAGCTTGCCGCTGACGTAGGAGGTCATGTGCATCACGTGGGAGAACCGCTCCACCTGCATGAACTTATCGACCTTGACGCTGCCGGGTTCGGACAACCGCCCCAGGTCGTTGCGTCCCAGATCCACGAGCATCACGTGCTCGGCGCACTCCTTGGGATCGGCCAGCAGTTCCTGGGCCAGGCGCTCGTCCTCGGCCGCGGTCTCGCCGCGCACCCGCGTGCCCGCGATGGGGCAGGTGGTCAGCTCGCCGTCCCGGCAACGAACCATCATCTCCGGCGAAGAACCGAACAGTTCCAGCTTGGGCAGACGCATGTAGAACATGTAGGGCGAGGGATTGATCTGCCGCAGGCGGCGGTAGAGCACGAAGGAGTCGCCCTCGAAGGGGGCCGAGAAGCGCGTGGAGAGCACGGTCTGGATGCACTCGCCCTGGCGGATCAGCTCGATGGCGTCGGAGACGCTCTTCTTGTAGGCGGCCTCGCCGGGGTTGACCTTGTGCTCGCCGATATCCGGCGGGGCAGGCGCGCGCATCACGGCCTTCTGGTCCGACTGCGGCTTGACGCCCTTGGTCAGGGTCAAAAAGCACAGCCGGTGATACAGATGATCGAACATCGCCACGTTGCCGGGCAGCACGAGGCAGGCCTCGGCATCCTCGGGGTGCAGCTGTGCCGCCAGCTTGGGCTCGAACATCCCGGCCACGCCATAGCCGAAATACCCGGCCAGCCCGCGGGTGATGGGCGGCAGGTCCTCGAAGCCCTCGGCGGGTTCGATGCTCAGGTTGGCCATGACCTGGCGCAGGCCGTCCATGTAGGGCAGACCCTTGAATTCCCTAAAGCCTTCCAGGCGTTCATCGCGTACGCCGACGTCCAGCCTGCCGTCCTTGCAGGACAGGCGCAGGGCGTAGTTCCAGGCGATGATGGAATAGCGACCGAAGCGGCCGTCCACCTCGGCGCTCTCCAGCAGGATGCCCTGCTTGTGTCCCACCAGGCCCAGGAACAGGCTGATGGGGGTCTGGATGTCTGCAGGCAGCCATTGTCCGTATTGCTGCAGCCGGATCGGTTCCATGATCTCCTCCTCAACTATTTGGTTAATTTTCAAAAAATAAACCGCGCGTCCCTATGGGGAGGCGCGGCGTTGTTTCATCTGCTCCGGCTGTTGCCGGTTACACCCCTCCCCCACTTTGCCCGTTTCGCCACCACCAATTGGCGCGCGCAGAGAGCAGCTCAATGTCGCCCCCGGCGGCGATGTTCAGCAGGGAACGGAAGTTGCGCACGGCTTCCTGGGTGTAGGGATTGATCTCCACAAGGCTCGCGAACAGCTCGCTGTCCTCGGTCAACATCTTGCGCGCCGCCTCCAGGCGGCGATTGAAGCTGGGGGTGATGAAGCGCTCGAACTCGGGCCGGTTGGCCAGGGTTGCCAGATAGGAGACCGTAGTCACGAAATTCAGGCCCTGGATGGAGGCCATGGCCAGATCATGCTCATCGACGTTGGTGGTGAACGGCGCAAACCCCAGGCGTCGCATATAGGCGCAGACGGCTTCAAAGGCCGCGTCGTCGCGCCCCGGCACCATGGCCACACGCACGTCCCCGGGATCGGGGTTGGGCCCGAACAGGGGATGCGTACCCACCACCGGCCCGGGATGGGCCGCCAGCATGTCATCCAGAGGGGCGGTCTTGACCGAGCAGAGATCGACCAGAATCTGTTGCGGCCCCATGGCCTCCGCGCACATCCCCGAGACATCGGCCATGGCCGCCGCGGGCACGGCCAGCAGCACCATCTGGGCCCCGCGCGCGCCCTGGGCCACGGCCTCGGCCGTCAGCGGTCGATCCAGGCCACGCACGGTCAATCCCGCGTCCTGACTGCGCCGCGCGAACAGACGGCCCATTTGGCCCTGCGCGCCGATGATAAGGATGTTCTCAATGTTCATAATTAATTTAACACTTTCATTTTATTAAAAAAGTTATGAAACAACTTTGTTCCATTCGTCCCAGAACGTGGGGAAGGACTTGCCCACACAGCCCGGGTCGTCGCATTGAACCGACATCCCGGCCAAGGCGAACAGGGCCGAGCTCATGGCCATGCGGTGGTCGCCGAAGGTGGTCACCGACAGGTCACCCGACTCCGGCAGGTCACCGGGGGTCACCCGCAACCCGTCGTCTAGGACCTGCACCGTAGCCCCGGCCTTGCGCAGGGTTCCGGCAGTGCCTTCCAGGCGGTCGCATTCCTTGATGCGCAGATGGGCCACGCCACTGATCAGGGTGGGGCCGTCGGCAAAACAGGCGGCAGCGGCCACGGTGGGCACGATATCCGGACAGTCCCCCATGTCCACCTCAAGACCCCGCAAACGACCCGACTCGGGCGCAGCCACGGTCACAGCGTCATCCTGCCAGGAGATGCGCGCACCCATGCGCTCCAGGATGCCCAGGATGGAGCGGTCACCCTGCAGGGAATCGCGCCGCAGCCCAGAGACCACCACAGGCCTGGGACCCACGGCCCCGGCAGCCAGAAAATACGAGGCGTTGCTCCAGTCGCCTTCCACCCGGCGCTCGCCCGAGGCGTAGTGTCCGGGTCGCACCCGGAAACGGACCGTTCCGGGTGCCATGCCGGTCACATCCTTCCAGGCGGTCTCGGACCAGCGGTTGCCCGCCAGGCGTTCCACTGAAAATGAGATCCCGAAGTCCTCCAGGGTCTGTAAGGTCAGGGCCACGTAAGGCCAGGACACGACCTTGGTCCCCCCGACATTGATGACGGTCTCGGACCGGGCGCAGGCCGCGGCCAGCAACAGGCCCGACAGGTACTGGCTGGACTCGTCCAGCTCCACGCTGATCTCGCCCCCGGCAAGTCCCGGGGAGTGCATGACCAGCGGCGGATAGCCCTCCCGGCCCTGCCAGGTGAATTCCACGCCCTGGGAGGCCAAGGCTCGGGCCAGGGCACCGATGGGCCGCACATGCAGACGTGCGGCCCCATGCACCCGGAACAGACCCTGTCCGGCGGCGGCCACGGCGGTCATCAGACGGCAGGTGGTGCCGGACTCGTGCATGTAGAGATCCGCAGGCTCGACCGCCCCCCCCCGGGGGAGACCCGCCACGCCGACGACCTTGAGGTCGCGGCCCTTGAACTCAAATGTGGCCCCGCAGGCCGTGAGGCAGCCCATGGTGCGTGTCAGATCGTCGCTGTCCAGGACGTTGTGCAACAGGCTGGAGCCACTGGCCAGGGCCGCAGCGATGACCGCGCGATGCGACATGGACTTGCTGGCCGGAGCCTGGACGTGAACGGTGCCGATGGTTTCCATGATCCTCTCACTTCTCCTACAAAAGCTTCATGCCTTGAACACTGCGTCCGCGAACACACAGGTCCACGGTCTTGGGGTCGTCCATCCGGCGCGAGGCCTCGGGGATCTCCAAATCGACCAGGGAGCCGTCCCCCGCATAGCCGAGGATGATGCCGGGATTGTCATAGTCGCATTTCTTCACGGGCGTGGACGACAGGACGATCTTCAAGGTGTCCTTGTCGGGATCGTAATTGACTTGCATCGGCTTTACCTCTCTATCTCTAGGGTCGCTGCTGCGGCCGTGATTCGCTCATCGCTGTCACCCGCATTGGATGACATATCCAGGGACGGCCCTGCCGGGTAGCTGCCCAGGATGCGCATGGTGTGGCAGTTGTCGGCGACCTCGGCCATGGCCTTGGAATACTCCTCCAGGGAGAGGTCGCATTCGACGTCCACGAAAAACACATACTTCCATTTCTCCCCGCGGATAGGGCGGGACTCCAGCTTCTTCATGTTGATGCCCTGGGTGGCGATGACCGAGAGCACGTTGACCAGGGAACCGGGCTTGTCCGGCAGGGTGAAGAGCATGGAGGTCTTGTCGCGATGGCCTTCGGCGGTCTGCTTGCGCCCGATGACCACAAAACGGGTCCAGTTGTCGGGCAAGTCCTCGACCCCTCCGGCCAGGATAGTCAGGCCGAACATGGCCGCCAGGCTCTTGTGGCCGATGGCCGCGGCCTCGGGATCGTCCTGCACGCGGACCGCGGCGGCGGCGGTGCTCTCGGTAGGGATCAGCTTGGCGCTGGGCAGGTTGTTGCGCAGCCAGCGCTCGCACTGGGCCAGGGGCTGGGGATGCGAGTACACGGTCTTCACGTCCGCCAGATGCTTGGCCTGGGACAGGACGTTGTGGCTGATCTTGCAGAACAGTTCCGAGAGGATGAAGACCTCGTGGCGCAGGAAGAGGTCCAGGCTCTGGCCCACGGTGCCGTGCAGGGAATTCTCCAGGGGGATGATCCCCAACTCGGTCTCGCCCGAGGACACGGCCTGGAAGACATCGGGCAGGCCCGGCATGGGAATGAAGTCCACGCTGTGGCCCAGGAACTCCACACCGGCAAAATACGAGAACGTGCCCTCGGGCCCCAGGTAGGCCACCTGTTGCGGGCGCTGCAGGCGCCGCGAGGAGGAAAAAATCTCGCGGTAGATGGCCCGCAGGTGATCCTCGGGCAGGGGCCCGGTGCTGGCCTGGAGCAGCTTGGCCATGACTTCCTTTTCACGGAAGGGTTTGAAGATCAGATCCTTGGCGTCGGCCTTGACGCGACCCACTTCCAGGGAGCAGCGCGCCCGGCGGTTCAGCAGAGCCAGGAGTTCGCTATCCAGTGTATCGATCTCGCTACGCAGACCGTCCATGCGCTCGCCACCGGTGGTGTTCTTGTCGTCACTCATGGGTCAGTCTTCCTTGATGTCCTCGGTAATACGCATCCCGAAATGCCTGCCGGCCTCGTCGGTCCGGACCAGGACCTCGTCACCCTCGGCCAAGGTCACCACGGACACGGGGGTACCATCGGCCCGCACCAGGCGGATGGTCTCGGCGTTCTGCAAGAAGACCTTGCCCTCACGGCCGGACTCGGTGCGGGCGGAAAAGAGCAGCATGGGCCGCACCTCGACCTTGACCCGGCCGACCACGGCCATGGAGGTCTTGCCCTGGGCGTCCACGATGAGCACATCGCGCCCGGCGCACAGTTCCTCCAGGTAGGTGGTCTTGTCACCGGGCATCACGACATAGGCATGCACGGCCCCGGCATTGACCCGGAACGGACGCGCGGCCACGTATGGATTGGATTCGGTCTCGGCATGCACCAGGAAGGTGAAGGCGCTGGAATTGCCGATGAGCATCCCCTGGCCGGTCTTGAGCATACTGGTGGTGTCCACACAGACACGATGCCCAAGGCCCGCGTTCTCGATGCCCGTAATGGTGGCCTTTTCCATGCCCACGACCCCCTGGCTGAGTTTGAGCTGCGCCACGATCCTCTTCAAATCGGCGATGCCTTCGGGCATGACCACCACGAAATCCACCCCGCGCTCCAGGATGCCCGCGGCCAGATCGGCCTCGTCGAAGCTGGCAACCTCCACGCCCAAGCCGCTGCCCTGGGCCAGGATGTTCTCCACGGGGATGATCTCCCAGCCTCGCTTCAGGATGACCTGGCGTCCGGACTGCATCTCCTTGACGGCAAGCAACTCATCGGCCTTGCTGCCCAGGGTGATGACGGCGAAATCGTCCAGGGAGCGAACCTCGGCCTTGGCCAGGGAACGGACCTTGTCCGCATCGCCGGGTTCGACGATGATCGCATCCACGCCGGATTCCAGGGCCAGGGTCACGATGGTCTTGTCAAAGGGAATGGCTTGCACCAGTACTTTCTTCATAACTTTGTATTTTCCCTTGGCTTGGGCAAACCGCTTATGGGTTGCTGGATGCGAGATGCAAGGATCATTCAGGCTCGCCGCATATCGCGACAGATGAAAGAGGCTGAATGATCCGCAGCAACGACGCAAACGGCAGCTCAGATGCGGTTTGCTACATGTCTTCGCCCATGAATTCTTCGGCCTGATCCAGGTCCCAGTCCTCATGCACAATGCCGTTCAGGGCCTTCAGCAGCCGGGTCACGTTCTTGTGCTGGAACACGTTGCGGCCCACGGACAGGCCGGCACCACCCGCCTGGACCGAGTCATGCACCATCAGCAACAGGTCATGGGTGGATTCCAGTTTGGGTCCACCCGCGATGACCACGGGGATGCAACAACTCTCCACCACGCGGGAGTAGCTTTCGATATCGCCGGTGTAGGGCACCTTGACCACGTCCGCTCCCAGTTCCTGGCCCACGCGGGCGCAATGGCGAACCACTTCGGGGTCATACTCGTTCTTCACGTGGGGCCCGCGGGCATAGACCATGGCCAACACCGGGATGCCCCAGTAGGAAGCCTGGGTGGTGGCCTCGCCCAGGGCGTGGAGCATGTCTCTTTCGGTTTCATCGCCCAGGTTGACGTGCAGGGACACGCCGTCCGCGCCAAGGCGCAGGGCGTCTTCCACGGTGCCCACCAGGGTCTTGGCATTGGGGAACGGAGACAGCGAGGTGCTGGCCGAAAGATGGATGATCAGGCCGACGTCCTTCCCCGAGCCGCGATGCGAGCAACGGGGCATGCCCTTGTGCATCAGCACGGCGTTGGCGCCGCCTTCGGCGATCTGGTTGATGGTGGCCCGCATGTCGACGATTCCGTAGATGGGCCCAACGGTCACGCCGTGATCCAGAGGGACGATGATGGTCCGTCCGGTATTACGGTTGAAGATGCGTTCCGAGCGGACGGCTTTGCCAAGCATCATGATTTTTCTCTCCTGGGTTGCTGCTAGCCCACCGGAACCCTGAGCGGCCTGCGCGCGACCAGTAATAAAAAAGGGCCGCGAGCATTATCTGCCCGCGGCCCTGGTGGAATCGATTATCTGTTGTTGCTACAAGCGATTCTTACCCTGACCACAGGCCGGCATAAAATACCAAAACCAAAAAAACAGCCAGGAGGAGCTCCCGCTGTTGATGGCCGAGGCGGCCTGCGTGGTGGATAGGTTTACGTTAAGCATGAAGGTCTGATTATCGACGCACAAGTGGAGTGTCAAGCTGTTTTTTGATTAAGCCCTTCAATCGCCATCAATTCCGGCTTGTTATTCAATGAACTCAGACCCGCCCCGTTCAGGCCTGCGCCGTGCACCCCAACCTGCGCACGGCCCACCTAAAACGGGCTAATATTACAAATTTGTATCAGAATCCACTCTGGCTCGCAACTTTGCTCCCTCAATAATACCTAATTTGACAAATATGTATCTTTGACACCACTTTTACTGGTACATAATTGTCAATTTAGGATTATTTGCTCCGACACAACCGCCATCATTCTCCAGATAGTCCAATATACACAGCTAGTTGAAAGCATTGGCACCTCTTTTGCCTAGAGGACTCCATACTACGGTTCAATTCATCAACAATCAACCACCACGCTGTCGCACGCTTGAGGAGGTATCACATGTTCAACCCCCGGCACATCTGGAAACGGCCGCTTTCGTCGCTCTTTTTCGCGGCCGCGACCATCGCCATCCTTTGTTCCAGCCCTGGCCACGCCCTGGCGGAAGAGGCCCCAGCCATGCTCACCCAGGACAACGCCAACATCCTCTGGACCCTCATCGCCGCCGTCCTGGTCATGTTCATGCAGGCCGGGTTCGCCATGGTCGAATGCGGATTCACCCGCGCCAAGAACGCGGGCAACATCCTGATGAAGAACTTCCTGGACTTCTCCGCCGGAGCCGTCGCGTTCTTCCTGTTCGGCTTCGCCCTGATGTTCGGCAATTCCATCGGCGGATTCATCGGCAGCACGGGCTTTGCCCTTGACGGGGCCACCGCTGCCACCGCGGACGGGATGTGGACCATGACCTTCTGGTTCTTCCAGTCCGTGTTTGCGGCCACTGCGGCCACCATCGTCTCCGGCGGCATTGCCGAGCGCACCAAGTTCGGGTCCTACATCCTCGTGAGCATCATCGTCACAGGCCTGATCTACCCGGTCTCCGGCCACTGGGCCTGGGGCGGCCTTTGGGGCGATTCCGGCGGCTGGCTCGAAGCCATGGGTTTCGCTGACTTCGCCGGTTCCACCGTGGTCCACTCCGTGGGCGCCTGGGTTGCCCTGGCCGGAGCCATGGTCGTCGGTCCCCGCATCGGCAAGTACAGCCCCGACGGCAAGGCCAACGCCATCCCGGGCCACAACATCCCCATGGCCGCACTGGGTGTCTTCATCCTCTGGTTCGGCTGGTTCGGATTCAACCCCGGCTCCACCACCGTCGCTGACGGCACCATCGGCTACATCGCCGTGAACACCTCCCTCTCCGCCTGCACCGGCTTGCTTGGTGCCCTGTGCACCTCCTGGCTGCGCTTCGGCAAGCCCGAGCCTTCCATGAGCATGAACGGTGCCCTGGCCGGCCTGGTGGCCATCACCGCAGGCTGTTACGAGCTGTCCCCCATGGGTTCCCTGATTGTCGGCCTTGGAGCGGGCATCCTGGTGGTGCTGGCCGTCGAGTTCATCGACAAGGTCCTGAAGATCGACGATCCGGTCGGCGCCATCTCCGTGCATGGCGTGTGCGGAGCTTACGGCACCATCATGGTCGCCTTCTTCGCCGCCCCCGGCTTCGGCAGCATCACCGGCATCTTCTACGGCGGCGGATACGACCAGCTGATCACCCAGCTCATCGGCGTCGGCGCAGTCTTTGTCTGGGCCTTCGGCATGGGCTTCATCGCCTTCTCACTGGTCAAGGCCGTGGTGGGCGTACGCGTCAGCGAGGAAGAGGAACTCAAGGGCCTCGACATCACCGAACACGGAATGGAATCCTACAGCGGTTTCCAGATCTTCTCCAACGAGTAAGGACAGGAGAGCACCATGAAACTCATCATTGCATACATCCGGCCCGAACGCCTCAGCGCGGTCAAAAAGGCCCTGTTCGCCAAAAGCATCTACAGCATGACCGTGACCAATGTGCTGGGCTCCGGCCGCCAGAAGGGCTTTACCGAGACCTACCGCGGCGTGGTCATGGAAGTGAACCTCTTGAAGAAAATCAGACTCGAAGTCGGCATCAACGACGACTTCCTGGAACCCGCTCTCGAAGCCATCCAGAGTGGTGCCCAGACCGGCAAGGAAGGCGACGGCGTGGTATTCGTCCTCGACATCGCCCGGTCAATGCGGATTCGCACCGGTGAAACCGGTATCGACGCCGTAGCAGCTACACGCACCGCTCCGTAACTCCCGGCTTGGTCCGGACCGGCAATCCTACCTGTCGGTCCGGACCCTCTACGGGAAAGGTCCACCACCATGTCCTCCCTCGAACTCAGCTTCGCCTCCGTCGCCCGTCCCGAAAATATCCTGACCCTGTACCAGCCCCTGGTCTCCATCAAGAACCGGCGGATCATCGCTGTCGAGGCCTTGTCCCGGGGCTATTTGCCCGACAGGGGCCTGACCCTGCCTCCGAGCGTACTCTTCCACCTGCCCAGCACACCCGCCGAGCAGCTTCAACTGGACCGCCTGTGCCGCGAGGCCGCCATGCGCCGCTTCGCGCCCTTGTACGCCGAGCGGCGCGACCTGCTGCTCACCGTGAACCTGGACATGTCACTGGTGGACAAAAACACCTTGGGCTCCGGAAGATTCGCCAACTCCGCGCGCGACGCCGGCATCAAACCCCAAAACGTGATCATCGAGATCATCGAATCCAGCATCCAGGATGTGGAGGTGCTCAAGGCCTTCATCGACCGCCACCGGGCCATGGGATTCCTGATTGCCCTGGACGACATCGGGGCCGGACACTCCAACCTGGACCGCATCCCGCAGATCAAGCCCGACGTGATCAAGATCGACCGCGGGCTGATCAAGGACATCCATATGGAATACCACAAGTTCGAGATCGTTCGGGCCCTGACGCGGCTGGGCCGCAGCCTGGGGGCCATGATCGTGGCCGAGGGCGTGGAACGAGAGGAGGAGGTACTACAACTGATGCAGTTGGGGGTGGACATCTTCCAGGGCTTCTACTTCGCCAAGCCCAAGCAGATGGCGGTGCGCCTGCCAGCGACACCACGACGCATCGACAGCTGCGCCAAAAAATTCCGCCAGCGCGCCATCGAGACCATCAGCCGCCGCAAGGTCATTCACGCGACCTATGACAAGGCCCTGGAGCAGGTCCTGAAGCCCCTGTGCGGCGGCATCCCCCGGGGCTTCGACGCTCTGCTGGCCCAGACCTTGGACAGCCACACGGACATCGAGTGTCTGTACGTGCTCAACCCCCAAGGCCGCCAGGTAAGCAGCACCCTGTGCAACCCCGAGGTCATTCCCGAGCAGCGGCGGTTCATCTATCAACCCGCCCCCAAGGGCACGGACCATTCCCTGAAGGAATATTATCTGCCCATCCAGGCCGGCTTGGCGCGCTACACAACCGATCCGTATCTGTCCCTGGCCAGCGGCAATCTGTGCATCACCATCTCGGCCCCTTTCCAGGACAGGAAAGGGCACGACTTCATCCTGTGCATGGACATCGGCCTGCGCGGGCAATCGAGCTACGCCCCGGCCCCGGCCCCGGTCCAAGGCTCGGGCAGAGCCCACTCCGTCCAGCACAGATGCCTCTGCACCAGCTAGTTCGAGGCACCTCTGCCCATAAAAAAACAGGCCACCGGAAAACCCGGCAGCCTGCGCCGCTCGATATCAAACTCTCAGGCCCGCACCGGGGACCCAGCCCCGGATAAAAGGCAGCGTCCGCCTTAGGCTGGGCGAATGGTCATCACGGGCTTTTCCGCGCTCTTGACCACCTTCTCGGCCACGGAGCCGAACAGGATGCGGTCGATGCCCCTGCGGCCGTGGGTGCCCATGACGATCATGTCAGCCCCGATCTCCTTGGCCACCCCGAGGATCTCCTCGGCCGCGTACCCCGTGACCACACGGCCCGAGGCCTGCACTCCCTCAAAGTTGTCCTGGATAAACTGCTCCATGGTCTGCTCGGCTCCATCCACGATGCCACCCACGAAATTTTCGATGCTCGACGGTGGAACATGAAACCCGACATACTGATTGAGCGACGGGGCCACGTAGAGCACGACGACCTCGGCATCCAGGCTCTTGCCCAACTCGGTGGCGTAACCCGCCACCTGGGCACTCGAACCGGAAAAATCCACCGCGCATAAAATCTTCTTGATAGTTGCCATGAATCCTCCTCTGTCCTAAGTGGTTCCCGCCCTGCCGACGGACCTTGATCTCTGCCTATTTACTACTGATTCCCATAAAAACTGGGTATGTTATAGCTTAGAATGTAGCTCCGCCCAGGTCATTAGACAAGGGATTTTTTCTCAAGTATGTTGAGTTTGCACAAGTGCACGACCCCGCCCCACGCCCCCAGGGCCGCAGGCAGAAAATTCCGAGGGCTTCCCAATCATGCTTTGCTATTTCAGTATGTTACATTCTCCAGACAATTGGCAGGGCTTTTGCATCCTCTCAGGGAAACCTAGCAGGATAGGAGTTGAAGTATGAAGATCCATCCTGACCAATTGAGGGCCCTTGAGCAGGATCAGGCCAAGACCAAGCAGGCTCAGGAGACCGACAAGGGGTTTGGAGACCTTCTCGCCACAGAAGTGGGAAAGACTGCGGAAAGCGCCAAGGCGCAGACCACATCCCTTCCCCCCCTCGGTGCGGGCATGCTCTCCAACCAGCTCCTTGCGGCCCAGGCAGCGGCAGGGACCGGCGAAACCCAATCGGGGCAGAATGTCATGGAAAGTCTGGAGAACCTTGTAAGCAATTGGGAAGATTATGCCGCCCAAGTGGGCACCACCACCGAAGGCCCAAACCTGCGCCAAGCCAACGGGATGCTGCAGAGCATCGAAAATGGGGTGTCTGATCTGAGGAACAAGATGGCCGGTCTCTCGGGCAAGAACCCCGAGTTGGACGCCATGGTCGAGGAAGTAGAGATCCTGGCTGTGACCGAGCGCATCAAGTTCAATCGGGGCGACTACATCGCATAACCCGCAACCCCGGACCGGCCGCGGAGGAATCTGCACCAGGCACGGTCCGGCACGGTCCGGCACTGTCGATGCGGGGATCACAGGGACGTGGCCCCATAATCGACAAGCGACGTGTACCTCGGCCCACCGGGACCGAGGACGCTTCTCCAGAGCGTAAAACCCTGCACCTCGAAGGCCTCCCACTGACGGGTCGCGATCCGGGCAATCACCTCGGGCCACGAGTCCCCTTGCGTATGCTCGGCCGACTTGGTCCGCCCAGGGGGGTTGATGCGCGCCAGGGTCAGATGCGCATGAAAGGGTCTGTCCTGCGGCGCATAGCCCAACGGCTCCAAGGCCCGATCCACCGACGCGGCCAGGGCCGCCATCTCTTGTGCCCCACGCTCCATGCCCACCCACAGCACCCGGGGCCAGCCCCGGGGCGGAAACGTGCCGCAGCCTCCGGCCTGCGCCGTGAACGGCTCGAATCTCACCCCGGCCAGGGCCTGCTTCACCCCGTCCAGATCCTGCTCCGCCACGCTTCCCAAATATTTCAGAGTCACATGCCAGTTGCCGTCACGGACCAATTTCAGCAGGGGTCCCAACTGCGGCTGCCAGGTCCGGCGCAGCTGGGCCAATCCGTCCTGATAGCCCTGAGGCAGGGCCAGCCCTGTAAATAGCCTGAGCATCGCCACGGTCTATCCTCCCAGCCGCTCCAGCAATCCCTTCACCGCCGCGCGCACGGTCTGCGCCTTGACCTCGGCACGCGAGCCGCCGAAGCTCTTCAGCTCGGCATCCACAATCCCATCCACGCACCAGGCCAGCCAGACCGTGCCCACGGGCTTGTCCGGGCTGCCGCCTGTGGGCCCGGCGATGCCCGACACCGCCACCGAACAGGACGCGCCCAGGGTGACGCAGACCCCTGCGGCCATGGCCAGCACTACCGGCTCGCTCACCGCCCCATGCCCCTCCAAGGTCTCGCGCGGGACCTGGAGCAGGGATTCCTTGACCTCGTTGGCATAGGCCACCACCGCCCCCCGAAACCACTCCGAACTGCCGGAGACGTCGGTCAGGGCACTGGAAATCAGCCCGCCGGTGCAGGATTCCGCCGTGCACAGCCACAGCCCCCGGGCCGAGAGCGCCCGCCCCAACTCCATGATCTGCGTCGACAATAATGCATCGTTCATGGCCCCAATCTAGCAACCCAAGGTTTGCCAGACAAGCCCCTGTTGCGGTAGATGCCCTGAAGCGGGGACTTGCCCGCACCTGACCCGGGGGAGTTGCCGCCCTTCGGACGCCTGGATGGGGCGGCCTGTGCCCAAGGGCGAAAACACCACGGGAGCCAGGCCCCATGTAAACACACCGCCCCACCCTGGCCCACAAATAGAGGGAGGGGCACGGATCAGGGTCGCGCAGAGGGAGCTTTTCCTCCATCTTTACCGCCCCTGGACCAAGGACCGATATGAACACCCCGGACAACCAGAAACGCATCCAGGAACTGATGGACCGCCTGGCGGAAGACCCGCCGCAGGTGCTGCTGCTCGAGGGCGGTACCGTGGACGAGCGCGAGGCCATGGCCCTGTACTGGGCGGCGCGCCTGAACTGCAAGCACGCCGGTTCGGCCTGCGGCCAGTGCCCGGTCTGCATCCAGGTCCAGGACAGGGTGCTGACGGACCTGAAGATCCTGGACGGCCGCGAGGCCAAGATCAAGATCGACGAGGTGCGGGAGCTGAAACCCCTGTTCGGCCAGCCGCCGCGCGGTGACGGCTGGCGCGTGGTGCTCTTCAACGAGGCCCAGGAACTGACCCAGCAGGCCGCCAACGCCCTCCTGAAGTCCCTGGAGGAGCCCAGCCGGGGCACGGTCTTCCTGCTCCTGACCCCGCAACGCGAATGGCTGCTGCCGACCCTGGTCTCGCGCAGCTGGGTGCTGACCCTGGCCTGGCCCGACGAGCCGCACATCTCCGTGGACACCCGCGAATGGCAGACCGCGCTGATGACCTTCTGGCGCACGGGCAAGGGCTGGTTCAAGCGCACCAGCACCAAGGGCGCGGTGGACAAGGACATCGCCATGGGCCTGGTCCTGGCCTGCCAGCACGAGATCGTGCGCACCCTGACCGGGGCGAGCAACACGGACATGAGCACGGGCTTTGCCAAGATCCGGCCCGCAGCCCTGAAAAGGATCGATCTGGCCCTGGCCCACGCCCAGGACACCCTGTCCCTCCCCACGCCGGTCAACCCGGCCCTGGTGTTGGACTGGCTGGCCACCCGCGTGTACGGCATCATCCGGGAAAAATAACAAGAGTAGTGGTTCACCCCTGAAGCCGCGGGAGGGCGCAGCCCGGACCGAGGCCTATTTATTCCAGACAGGGATTCTCAAGGGGGTTAGCCCCTTGAGCCGCCGGAGGCCAAATCCCGGCATCATGAATATCAAGGAGATGAAATGAGCGACATCCGCACGGTCCGGCCCGAGATCCCGGACTTCGAAAAATACCACTCCGGGATGGCCATCGAAGAGATCCAGGCGCGCTACGGCCTCGCCAAGGTCATCAAGCTGGCCAGCAACGAGAACCCGCTGGGCACCTCGCCCGTGGTCCAGCACGTCCTGAAGCAGAATGCCGGGATGGCTTTCCGCTACGCCCAGGCGGGTACCCCCCGCCTGCACGCGGCCATCGCCGAGCACCACGGCCTGCCCGTGTCGCGCATCGTTGCCGGCAACGGCTCCGACGAGATCATCGACCTGCTCGTGCGCATCAAGGCCCGCCCCGGCCAGGACAACATCATCGCCTTTGACCCGTGCTTCTCGATGTACAAGCTCCAGGCCAAGCTCTGCGGCGTGGAGCTGAGGCAGGCCCCGCTGAACCCGGACTTTTCCTGCCCCTGGGACACCCTGCTGGCCCTGGCCGACGAGCACACGGCCCTGTGCTTTGTGACCACGCCGGACAACCCCTCGGGCTTCACCCCGAGCGCAGCCGAGTTGGAGGCCCTGGCCCGCGCCCTGCCCCCGCAGTGCCTGCTGGTCATCGACGAGGCCTACATGGATTTTGCCCGGCCCCTGGGAAATTACTCCCTGCTGCCACGCCTGGATGAGTTCGAGAACATCGCCATCCTGCGCACCTTCTCCAAGATGTACGGGCTGGCGGGCCTGCGCCTGGGCTACGGCATCCTGCCCGAATGGCTGGCCGACTACTGCCTGCGCGTGAAGCTGCCCTTCTCCGTGAATATCATGGCCGAGATGGCGGGCATCGCCGCACTCACTGACACGGCCTTCATCGAGGCCACCCTGCAGGCCGTGGCCCAGGGCCGCGAACAGCTGACCCGGGGGCTGACCGCCCTGGGTTGCACCGTGTACCCGTCCATGGCCAACTTTCTGCTCTTCGATCTGCCCGCCAAGGCCACCCTGGACGCCCAGGGCCTGTTCCAGGCACTGCTGGAACGCGGGATCATCATCCGTCCGCTGACCAGCTACAACCTGCCCGACTCGCTGCGCGTGTCCGTGGGCGACGCCTCGGAGAACCGCGCCCTGCTGGACGCCATGCTGGAGATTTTGGGATCATGAGCACTGCGATCATCGTGACCATCGACGGCCCGGCGGGCGTGGGCAAGACCACCCTGGCCAAGCGCGTGGCCGACGCGCTGGGCGTGGCCTATCTGGACACCGGGGCCATGTTCCGGGCCACGGCCCTGATCCTGGGCCACGGCGCGGACCAACTCCCCGAGAATGAACTGGACGCCCGACTGGCAGACATCCACTTCAGCCTGTCCGGTTCGGGCAGCGTCAGCACCCTGTCCGTGCACGGCCGCGTCATCGGCGACGAGATCCGCAGCGAGGAGGTGGGCATGATGGCCAGCACCGTGGGCACACTGCCGCGGGTGCGCAGCTTCCTGAAGGAACAGCAGCAGGCCGTGGGGGCTGTGACCTCCCTGGTGGCCGAGGGCCGCGACATGGGCACCGTGGTCTTCCCCCGGGCCAGCGCCAAGATCTTCCTGGACGCCGCCCCCGAGATCCGCGCCCGGCGGCGCGTGGACCAGCTCCATGAGATGGGCAAGCCTGCGGACCTCAGCGAGATCACCGAGCAGATCAGGGCCCGCGACCATCAGGACCGCAACCGTGCCATCGCCCCACTGAAACCCGCCGAGGACGCCCACATCATCGACACCGGACCGCTGGATATCGAGGGGGTGTTCCAGGCCATCATGGCCGTGATCAAGAAATAGAAAAGCGAGGGGTTCCACCCCTCGCGCACCCCGCTCAAGGGGATAATCCCCTTGAGAATCCTTTCTACCGCGCCCGGTTCGTGCTCACGCCCGAACCGGGCGCGATACGTTTGATTCCTTTCCAACTGACAAAAACGACACTGCACCCAGGCAAAGAGATTACCACACAACTCCGCCCATGAGCGGCGAAGCAGGTCACGGGCGGTGGAAAAGTTTTTGAAGGGAGTGGGGGTTTGGGGGCGAGGGGGATTTATTTAAAAAGTCCCCCTCGCCCCCAAGAAAAATAATCTACTTCTTCACGGCGTCCCAGATCCTGTTCAGCTCGTCCAGGGTCAGGTCCGGGATATCCTTGCCCTTGCCGCGCACGATGTCTTCCATCTGGTTGAAGCGGGCCAAAAACTTGTTGTTGGCCTGGTCCAGGGCGGCGTTGGCCTTGATGCCGTGACGGCGCCCGTACTCGATCAAGGTGAACAGGTAGTCCCCGAACTCCTCTTCCATCTGCGCGGGGTCGCCTGCGGCCTTGGCCTCTTCCCACTCGGCCCATTCCGAGGCCAGTTGCCCGGCCTGATCCTGGTCCGTGTCCCAGGTGAACCCGGCGCGCGCAGCCTTGGAGTTAATGCGATAGGCCTTGAGCATCGGCGGCAGGCCCTTGGGCAGACTGCCGTAGACGCGCTTGGGGGCCTCGTCGTCCTCGGTGTTCTCGTTGCGCTTGATCTTCTCCCAGTTGAAGAGCAGCTCCTCCTGGTCCTTCAGTTTCAGGTCCCCGAAGACGTGCGGATGGCGGCGGATCATCTTGGCCGTGCTGTAGCGCAGGGACTCGGAGAGGTCGAAGGAGCCTTGGCGCTCGTAGAGGGTCGCCAGGAACAGCAGCAGGAAAGCCACGTCCCCCAGCTCCTCCTTGACCTCGGAACGAGTCGCCTCGGTGGCGAACTCCGGGGCATCGGCACGGATGGCCTCCACCAGTTCGAAGGCCTCCTCGATCACATAGTCGGTCATGGTCTGCGGGGTCTGCTTCTGATCCCAGGGGCAGCCGCCGGGACCCAGCAGCGAGGCAATGACCTCCAGCAACTCCTCAAGGGCCTCGCCATGCCCCCGCGCGGGCTTCTCGTCTTGATTGTCTGTCATCTTACTCTTTTTCTTTGGACATCATGTCCTTGATGGACTTGCTCATCTTCTCGAGCATTTCCTGTGAATTCTTGCTCATCTCGCCACCCTCGCCGCCGGATTTGTCGCTGCCCGAGAGGAACTTTTTCAAGGCTTCCTCTTTCTCCTGGGTCATCTTTTCCTGGAGGATCGAGGGGTCAAAATTCTTCATGTCCTCGGGCATATACTTGGACAAGAACTGCGCACCGTTCTGCAGATAGGGCACGACCTTGGAATTCTGTACGAATTCGGCATCGGGCATGAAGGAGGTGATGCCGATCAGCACCACCACGCAGACCAGCCAGGCCTTAAGGAAACCCACGGCCATACCGCCGGGCACGTCCACCCAGAACACGGGCATGATGCGCAGCATGCGCGCCAGGGCCCAGGCGAAAAACATCACGCCGAACATCACGCCTGCGAACATCGTCACGTAGGACAAGAAATGCAGCAGCCCCGGATTCTTGAACCAGACCTGAAAAAACGGAACAAAGAGCCCGTTGTAATTACTGGCCACGTAATAGGCCGCCACCACACCCACAGTGGAGGCGATCTCCTTGAACAAGCCGCGAAACAGGCCGCGCACCACGAAGAACAGGGTGATTGCGGCGAACACGACATCGAGAAAACTGATCATCATTTCAAGGTCCTCAATGGCCGGGAGGCCGGTTCGAGCTCAATCCAGGACAGGGCTTCATCCATACCGCTACCCACGGTTGGTATCAGATTGAATGCGAAAGGTGAATATCAGACCGCCACCGGTCAGGACCCCGGATGCACTTTTTCACACTCTGCGCCGCCGGGGCAGCCCTGGGGGCGGGCGGTCAATCCTGCAAATTAAGCGGCGCGGCAGAAGCGGGGAACGGCGTCCGCCACGGGCGCTCCCCCCGACAACACTATTTGTGACCGCTCACCGAAAATGGGATGCATCGTCGCTTTTCGCCATATACAAAAGCAAAATCAGTCAATGGCCACTGCCGCAATCAGGCGCACCACACCGCGGAGACGGCCAAAATTCAACAGACTGGGGGTACACCATGGACATGAAAGAGTATTGGAAAAAAAACGTTGGGTACATGATCGTCCTGCTGTCCATCTGGGCCATCGTATCCTACGGCTGCGGCATCCTGTTCGTCGAACCCTTAAACACCATCAAGATGGGTGGTTTCCCTCTGGGCTTCTGGTTTGCCCAGCAGGGCTCCATCTACGTCTTCGTCGTCCTGATCTTTGTCTACTACCTGCTGATGCAGCGACTGGACCGAAAATTCGACGTGCATGAATAAGCCGCTCAACACAGGAGAACGTCATGGAAATTAAAGCATGGACATACGTCATGGTGGGACTGACCTTCTCAGTCTACCTGACCATCGCCTGGCTCTCACGGGTCAAAGACACCAAGGGATTTTACGTGGCCGGGGGCGGCGTTCCGGCCCTTGCCAACGGCATGGCCACTGCCGCGGACTGGATGAGCGCCGCCTCGTTCATCTCCATGGCGGGCATCATTTCCTTCCAGGGCTACACCGGAGCGGTGTACCTCATGGGCTGGACCGGCGGCTACGTGCTGCTGGCACTTCTTCTGGCTCCGTACCTGCGCAAGTTCGGCAAGTACACGGTCCCGGACTTCGTGGGTGACCGCTACTATTCCAGCACCGCGCGCCTGGTGGCGCTGGTCTGCGCCATCTTCGTGTCCCTGACCTACGTGGCCGGACAGATGCGCGGCGTGGGCATCGTCTTCTCGCGCTTCTTGGAAGTGGACGTCAACACGGGCGTGATCATCGGCATGGTCATCGTGTTCATCTATGCGGGGCTGGGCGGCATGAAAGGCATCACCTATACCCAGGTGGCCCAGTACTGCGTGCTCATCGTGGCCTTCCTGATCCCGGCGGTGGCCATCTCCGTCAAGATCACGGGCCATGTCATCCCCCAGATCGGGTTTGGCAGCTCCATCATTTCCGGGCCCGACGCGGGCAAATACCTGCTGGACACCCTGAATCAGATCGGCACGGACTTAGGCTTCCGCGAATACACCTCGGCCTTCGGCCCGGGCAACAAGTCCATGCTGGACGTGTTCGCCATGACCATGAGTCTGATGGTGGGCACCGCGGGCCTGCCCCACGTCATCATCCGTTTCTACACCGTGCCCAGCGTGCGCGCCGCGCGCCTGTCCGCCGGGTATGCCCTGCTGTTCATCGCCATCCTCTATACCACGGCACCGGCTGTGGCGAGTTTCGCGCGCTACAACATGGTCAACACCATCAATGACAAGACTTACACCGAGGCTCCCTCCTGGTTCAACAACTGGGAAACCACCGGACTGATCGCTTGGTTGGACAAGAACAACGACGGCATCATCCAGTACCGCGCCGGCGCGGCCTTTGTCGGCAAGCCCGAGTTCACGGGCGCACAGGGTGTGCTCGGTCAGCGCACTATTAGCAACGCCCCCACGGATTCGGCCAACGAACTCTACGTGGACCGCGACATCATGGTGCTCGCCAACCCCGAGATCGCGGGCCTGCCCGCCTGGGTCATCGCCCTGGTGGCGGCTGGCGGTCTGGCCGCGGCCCTGTCCACGGCCTCGGGTCTGATGCTGGTCATCGCCTCAAGCATCTCGCATGACCTGTACTACCGGCTCATCAACCGCAATGCCTCCGAGAAGTCGCGCCTGGCCCTGGGCCGAGTGATGATCGGTGTGGCGGTCTGTGTGGCAGGTTACTTCGGCATCAACCCTCCGGGCTTCGTGGCCCAGGTGGTGGCCCTGGCCTTCGGCCTTGGCGCGTCAAGCTTCTTCCCGATCCTGGTGCTGGGCATCTTCTGGAAGCGGGCCACTCGTGAAGGCGCCATTGCAGGCATGATTGCAGGCATCGGCTTCACCATGATGTACATCATCCAGACCAAGTTCCTGGGTATGGGCTGGTGGTTCATGGGCATCAGCCCCGAAGGCATCGGCTTCATCGGCATGCTGCTCAACTTCGCCATGGTCATCGGCGTCTCGGCCGTGACCCCTGCGCCTCCCCAGGAGATTCAGGACATGGTCGAAACCGTGCGCTTCCCGCGCGGTGCGGGTATGGCCGTCGACCACTAGAATGTCGTCCATTTATCCAGGCTGGGGGTGTTGCTGCAAACCGTTCAACTCCTCGCATATTGCAGATATGCTTCGGACCTGAACGGCCCTTGCGCCGACCCAGCCTGGATTCTGAACGACATCGGTTAGCAGGAATGTCAACCGGGTTCTAAGCACCATTCGCAAGCAAATGGTCACCCATCGCCACTGATTGGCGATGAAGAACAAATGACGATATGATAATGTCTGCATGGGGCGCGCGTCCTGCGCCCCATGCAGACACAACAACCGGGCGGAGAATCATGGTCCACAACAGCGACGTCTTCACCGCGCAAGCCTCTGAACTCGTTCCGTTTCTGAAGAAGACCCTGCCCTTCTCGGAATTGCCCGCGGCCGACCTCGCGGCCCTGGCCTCGCAATGTTCCATCGACTTTTATCTCAAGGGAACCCGCCTGCTGACCCAGAACGAGACTATCATCGAGGATGTGCTCATCGTGCGCAGCGGCGCGGTCAAGCTGACCCTCATCCAGGACCAGGGTGAGGAAAAGCCCATCGACTACCGGGGCGAAGGCCAGGTTGTGGGCGCCTTGGGGGCCATCCGCAACGCGCCAGCCAGCCTGTCCGCCGAGACCATTGAAGACACCTTCTGCTTCAAGGTCCCGGCCGAGGTCTTCCGCAAGCTGGTGCTCGCACATCCGACCATGGCCCAATTCTATTTGCACAGCTTTTCCGAGAGTTACATCTCCAAGGCCTTCTCGGAACTGCGACGGCAGCATGCCAACCTCTGCGCCACCAGCCCCCTGTATCTCTTCGCCTCGCGCGTGGGGGACATCGTCAAAACCGCCCCGGTGATGATCGCCAGCGGGCGCACCATCCGCGAAGCCGCGCAGATCATGAACAACCAGAACATCGGCTCACTGCTGGTGACCGACCCCAGCGGCGAGGCCACGGGCATCGTCACGGACAAGGACCTGCGCCGCGCCGTGGCCGAAGGCGAGGCCTATGACGCCCCCGTGGAGTTCATCATGAGTTCGCCGCTGGCAACGGTGCCCCACCGCGAACCCTGCTTCGACGCCTTGCTGAAGATGATGAGCTCCCAGATCCATCACCTGGCGGTCACGCGCCACGGCGAGGTACAGGGCATGATCACCTCCCACGACATCATGCTCATCCAGGGTCGTTCGCCCGTATCCCTATTCCGCGAGATCATGGCCGTGCGCGACATCCCGGGGCTGTATCCCCTGTCGCAGAAGGTGCCATTCACCGTGGGCGGACTGATCGAGGAAGGGGCCAAGGCAGGCAACATCACGCGCATGATCACGGTCATGAACGACCTGATCCTGGAAAAGCTGTTGAACATGCTCCAGGACGAGATGGGCCCGCCGCCGGTGCCCTTCTGTTGGATTCTGATGGGTTCCGAAGGCCGCAAGGAACAGACCTTTCACACCGACCAGGACAACGCCCTGGTCTACCGCGACCCCGTGGGCGAAGACGAAGCCCGGGCCGCCAAGGACTATTTCAAACATTTTACCGAGGCCGCCATCGAACATCTCGTGCAATGCGGCTATCCCCTGTGCCCCGGCGAGATGATGGCCTCCAACCCCAAGTGGCGACAGCCCTTCAGCGTCTGCCGCGACTATTTCGAACGCATGATCCTGCGCCCGGAACCGGCGGAGGTCCTGAATGCCACGATCTTCTTCGACTTCCGCCCGGGGTATGGACAGCTGTCCCTGGGGCAATCCCTGCGCAGCCATGTCACCGTGCATGCCGCACGCGAAACCGTGTTCCTGCACCATCTGGCCAAGGACTGTCTGACGGCCCGGCCACCATTGTCGTTCTTCAGGGGCTTCATCGTGGAGAAAAACGGTGAGCACAAGGATCGCCTGGACCTGAAGAAGAGCGGGCTCGTTCCTTTCGTGGATTTCGGTCGGCTCTTCGCCTTGCGCCACAAGATCATCGAGACCAATACCCTGGACCGCTTCGAAATCCTCAAGGAACGCGGGCACGTGGCCCAGAATCTGATCTCCGAGGCCGTGGAGGCCTATGAATTCCTGATGCAACTCAGGCTGGTGCATCAGATGACACAGATCAACAACGGGCAACAGCCGGACAACCACGTCAACCCGTCGGATCTTTCCGACCTGGAAAAACAGACCCTCAAGGAAGCCTTCGGGGTCATTGGCGGAATGCAGTCCTTCATCAAGGACGTCTTCCACCTCAACATCGGATAACTGGAGGCCACGATCATGATCGCTGCTGCGGCCACCCACCTCTCCGTGTTCGACAAGGCCATGGGCCTGTTCCGGCATCCGCCTAAGAACCAGCTGCTGCGTGCCAACGCCGAACACTTCACATCCTTCGATCAGGACCGTCCGCTCCAGGACTACGAGTTCTGCGTGCTGGACACCGAGCTGACCGGCCTGGCCCCGCGTACGGACGAAATCGTCTCCATCGGCGTGGTGCGCATCAAGAATCTCTCCATCACGGCCAACTCCTACTATTCCCTGGTGGCCCCCAGGGGCGAGTTGCCCAAGCTCTCGACCATGATCCACCGCATCACCCCCCAAATGCTCAAGGGCGCCCCCCGGTTGCGCACCATCTTTCCGGAGGTCATGAGCTTCTGTGGCAATGCGCTGATCGTGGGGCATAACATCGGCCTGGACATGAGCTTCCTGAACCGCGCGGCCATGGACATCCTCGGCGGCAAGCTGCACACCCCCTGCCTGGATACCATGCGCCTGGCACAGATTTATCAGCAGGAGTTGTGGGAAAGCTACTACGATCAGTTCGACGGTCAGGTCTCCTACCAGCTGTACGACCTCTCGGACCGCTATGGCCTGCCCTCGTTCAACCAGCACAACGCCCTGTACGACGCCATGCAGACGGCCTATCTGTTCCTGTTCCTGGTCAAGAAACTCAGGAGCGGCGGCGTCAAGACCCTGCGGGATTTGTATATGGCGGGGCGCAGTTGGCGCTGGTACTTCTAGGCAGGCGGGCCCTCGTTTTCGCTGGCGGTGTTAAGTGAATTGTTAGCGAACTTGGGAGCTTACAAGACCTTACACCTTAGGCGTGCTGCGGCGGATTCAGCCCCTCGAATAGATCCGACTATGCTTCGGGCCTGAATCCGCCTAGCGCCTAGCCAGCAAAAACGATGAACAGCCTGCCAACAGCTTAACAATGGCAGTGAAAATCCATGCTCTTTGCAGCAACGTTTTTGAACAACCAGCTGGAACTTACTATGGTCCTTACGAGCAGCACTTTTTAACATCCTGCAAACCAGATTCGTGATTTTTCGACGAATGTGCTACCCGGAAACCAGAATGACCCCAGCCACCCATCAATCCAAGGACTGGCCCGTATGAAGCCCTATTCCATCCTGCTCCTCGTGCTCTGGCTTACGACCAGCTTCACCGACCTCTGGAGCCTGGCCTATGCCAGCCATCACCTGTTCGTCATCAAGAGCATCGCCACGGTGGTGCTGTTCACCCTGTGTCTGGCGGGCTGCATCCAGCTGGCCTGGGGCAAGACGCTATTGCGCTTCGCACCGGGACAATGGCGCATGGTCTACCAAGCAACCCTGGCCATCGGGGCATTTTATGTCATGCTCAAGAATTTCGGGGATTTGATGGGTGTAGCGACCATGTCCGGCCCGATCAACATCTTCCAGATCGGGCTGGATTTTCTGCCCTACCTGCTGTTTGCCATCCCGGTCATCGTGCTGGAGCACGAACTGAACAAGGGGCAGTAGGGTCTTTTTGGCAACAGGAATCAGTGCAAGACCAGGCGGGGGCTCGACGCCCACGACTACTTGAACAGCTCCCCGTCGTAGCGGCTACGGATTCTGTCCAAGGTCCCGTCCCTGGAGAGGGCGGCGAAGGCCCCACGAACCCGTTTGACAGTCCGGGCACTGCTGCCCCGGCTGATGCCGAAATAATAACCCTGCTCAAAGTCCAGCGTGTAGCAGGACGCATAACCCGAGGGATCGCGCTCGTACTTTTTCAGATCATGCTGGAACATGAAGGAATTGCTCGGTAACAGGTCGATGCGTCCGGCCTCCAGCAACCGCAAGAGCTGACCCAGGTCCTGGGCCAGGATCAGATTTTTGCCCGGAACGAATCCCAGACTCCGCGCCAGCGACTCCGTGGCGTCTTCGCGTATGGCTCCCATGGTATAGCGGGTCAACTCGGCATCGCTGGCGGGGGCCAGAGTATCGCGACTGGACAGGCGAAACAGCTGCACGCTGCGCGGGGCGATGGGCCCCACCCAATGGAACAGTTCCTCGCGCTCCGGAATCCTGGCCAGGGTGTAGATCAGCACATCCTTGGCGTTCTCCGCAATACGGTAGGCCCGAGCCCAAGGCAGCACCTCGATCCGATAGCCGACGTTGGCCCGCTTCAGCACGGCCCGTAGAATCTCCGTCGAGACCCCGACAACCTCACCATCCCGCAGGTAGTTGTACGGTGGATAGTCCTCGGTCACGACGTACAACTCCTGCGCTGCTGCCGCCGCCGAGAGCAGCACGACCGCAGCAAGGAGCAACGCGCCCAACGATATCCGACTCGACATTCACTTTCCCCTCATTCAAGTTAGGCCGGGAGCATACGCCACGCCTTGCAATCATGGCAAGCATTGTTGCAAACTTCCCGACAATTCCAGTGCCCTCCTGACAGGCCAAATGCCTCCCGGGTCAGCCCCTTTCCCCCGGTCGCGCCTTGCGCTATACAGGGCTGCGAACCCAACAGGAGTGAACCGCCATCGAGATCTTCATCAGCATCCGCAATCTCAAGAAGCACTACCCCGTCTCGGGGGGCGTGCTGGGCGTGGACAAGGCCGTGGTCCACGCCGTGGACGGCGTGAACCTGGACGTCATGCGCGGCGAGATCCTGGGCCTGGTGGGCGAGTCCGGTTGCGGTAAATCCACCCTGGCACGGCTGCTGCTGCGGCTGGAACGCCCCTCCTCCGGCAGTATCAGCCTGGAGGGCACGGACATCTGGAGCGCGCCACGCCAGTTTTTGCGCAACTATCCCCAAAACCTGCAGATGATCTTCCAGGACCCGTTCTCGTCCCTCAATCCCCGGCGCAGCATCGGAGCCACCATCGGCGAACCCCTGAAGATTCACGGCATGCCCGCGGCCCAGCGCAAAGAACGCGTGCAGGAACTGCTGGCCTGGGTCGGCCTGCGGCCCGAACACATGACGCGCTACCCGCACGAATTCTCCGGAGGCCAACGACAGCGCGTGGCCATCGCCCGAGCTCTGGCCCTGAACCCGGACTGCGTGGTCTGCGACGAACCCGTTTCGGCCCTGGACGTGTCCATCCAGGCCCAGGTCATAAACCTGCTGGGCGAACTGCAGGCCAGACTCGGTCTGACCTACATTTTCATCACCCACGACCTGGCCGTGGTGGGCCACATCAGCGACCGGGTGGCTGTGATGTATCTGGGCAGGCTGGTGGAACTGGCCAGCGCCGACGACCTGTTTGACGAACCCCTGCACCCCTATACCCAGGCCCTGCTCAAGGCCATTCCCAAGCCCGACCCCCAGGGTGAACGCATCCAGCTGCACGTCAAGGGCGACCCGCCCAGCCCCATCAATCCGCCCAGCGGCTGCCCCTTCCACCCCCGCTGCCCCCGGGCCATGCCCGTGTGTTCCGCCCAGCCACCCTTGTGGCAGGAAACCCGGCCCGCGCACTTCACGGCCTGCCATCTGTACTGAGGGTCTCTGCGCCCCGCATCAAGCATCACCTCGTTTTCCCCGCGGCAACCGTTCAACGGCTGAACCGTCCGAAGAATCACGCGAACCATGGCCAAGGCCACACCAGCGATGCTCGCCCTTCCCTTTGCTCCCCCTTCGGGCTACATCCCAGGCCATGAGCAAGACCGAATCCATCCGTGACTTGAAGCGCATCCCCGGCGTGGGTCCCAGCCTGTCCGAGGACCTCTACCGCCTGGGATTCAGTGCGGTCAGCGAACTCAAGGGCCGGGACCCCCAGGTCATGTATGAAGACCTGATGAAGCTGGAGGGGTGCCACGTGGACCGTTGCGTATTGTACGTCTTCCGCTGCGCCGTGTATTTTGCCAACGAAACGACCCACGACCCCGAACGCCTCAAATGGTGGAATTGGAAGGACCAGGCATGAGCGAAGGCTATCAGGACATCGCCGGGCGAATTCTGAGCGGCAGGCCCCTGACCGATGACGAGGCCTACGCCCTGGGCCTACGCGTGGCCCAGGCCCGGGGGGAGGAGATCCTGGCCCTGACAGCGGCTGCGAACCAGCTCAAAGAAGCCCGCTTTCCCGGGACCATGAGCCTGTGCTCCATCGTCAACGCCAAGTCGGGCCGCTGCTCCGAGGACTGCAAGTTCTGCGCACAGTCCGCGCATCACGACACGAGCTGCAATCAATACCCGTTCATCGACCTGCAGAAAATCCTTGCCGCAGCCAGCGCCATGCGCCAGGCCGGTGCCGGGCGATTCGCCGTGGTCACCAGCGGCAAGGGGCTGACGGGTCAGGACTTCGAACTGCTGCTGCAAGCCATCAGGGGCATCAGGGACCTGGGCCTTGCCGCCGACGCCTCGGTGGGCATTCTGGACCTGGAACAGCTCCAGGCCCTGAAGAACGCCGGGCTCCTGGCCTATCACCACAACCTGGAGACCGCGCGCAGCTTCTTCCCCCAGGTCTGCACCAGCCATGCCTACGACGAGGACGTGGCCACGGTGCGCGCCGCCCTGGACGCCGGGCTCCATGTCTGCTGCGGCGGACTGTTCGGCCTGGGCGAGGGCTGGGGGCACCGCGTGGAGCTGGCCCTGGAACTGCGCGAACTGGGAGTGCATTCCGTGCCCGTGAATTTTCTGACGCCCATCCCCGGCACGCCTTATGAACACCGCGAGGTCATGCCGCCCGAGGAGGCCCTGCGCATCGTGGCCCTGCTGCGCTTCATCCTGCCCGAGAAACACATCCGCATCTGCGGTGGCCGCCCGGCGGTGTTTGGCAGCCGCAGGGCCGAGGCCCTGACCTGCGGAGCCAGCGGCCTGATGATCGGCGACTATCTAACCACCCGGGGCGAGGCCGCCGCCTCGGACCTGGACGACCTGGGACGACTGGGCCTCAAGCCGGAGTAGCAACCATGCCCACAGACCACCCCATGACCGACACCGTGCACGTCCCCCTGAACCGGGGAATGATGATCACCTACGTCATCACCCTGACTCTGCTGCTGGGCTCACTGCTGGCACTTCTGTTCCAGACCCCGGATTGGGGCAGCGAGTCCCTGCTGATCGCCGGGCTCTTCGTGGTGGTGATCCTTGTCTGCGGACCGGAGATACGAACCGCGCTTCTGACCCGCTATTGCCTGCAGGCCGATGCACGGGGCATCCGGGTGGGTTGCTGGAGGCGCGAACTGCTCATCCCCTGGCCCGCCGTGGCGCGGCTGGTGTGTACCAACCCGGTCTTGAATCACAAAGGCGTGCAGAACCTTGTCATCGTCCTGAAAGGCGGAGGCCCGGCTCCGACCTGCATGGACGGCACCCCCCTGACCAAGGTCCCGAACGCCATCCCCGTCCGGGGCACCTTCCTCGGCGGCGACGGCCACGAGATCAAAGCTCAATTGGATGTGCTGCTGGCCCGATATGGCCAGGAGGAGTCCGAGGTCCCGAAACTCTAGGGGCCGCCCCCCGCATCCGGAAGACGGCCCCTGATGGTACCGTGATCGCCCCACAGCCCAGATGCAATCGACTGTTTAAAGCCGCGCTGCGCCGCACAGAGGCGAGAGCGGCCCTAGGTCAGCCTGACGTACACCTCGGTCAGCAATTGTTCGGGCGGGGTCCGCTGCGGATCGTTCATGTAGAATTCCAGAGACGGTTCGCTGGCCAGCTCCTGATTATTCTCCGCAGCCCAGACACCACACAGCCAGGCGTAGGTGGCTGCCAGATTCTCGTATGGCCCCTTGTGCAGGGCCATGGCGTAGCGCCCGCCACCAATCGTCTTCACACCCACCGGGCCTTCGGCCTGCACACTCTCGGAAACCGTCAGGCAGGCGTCGTAACGGATATTCTCGGGCGGGGTGATCTCCGGATCATCGTGGCACAGACCGATGAACGCCGTTGTCGACCCCATCAGCCCCTTGGGCGCGGCCCAGCCGCACACGGCTTCCCAGGCCGATTCACATTTCTCGTAAGGTCCCACGTGGCGTACATAGGCCACACGCAGTTCGGGCAGTTCCTTGACCTTTGCTTCCATCACCAATTTTCCCTCCTGAATGAGTTCATGGGCACGGCACAGGGCCAGACGGGTGCGCCCGGATACCGGGGGCAACCCCCCGGCCAAGGCCAGCTCGCGGTAGCGGACGGGGGACAACTCGAACAGACCCTTGAATGCCCGGGAAAAGGCCTCGGGGCTGTCGTATCCGGCATTCAGGGCGATGTCCGTCACGGGCAGATTCGTGAAGCACAGCCTGTTGGCCGCACGTTCCAGCCTGAGCCGCCGCAGGTGGGCCGCAACGCCTTCGCCCACCATGCCGCTGAAGATGCGGTGGAAGTGATACGCTGAAAAACAGGCCACCTCTGCCAGGGCATCCAGCGCCAGCTCTTCGTCCAGATGCCTTTCCATATGGTCCAGCACCCGATTCAGCCGTTCCTGATAGCCTTCCTTGGTCCGTCTGGGCATGTCTCCCCCTGTGATGATGCAACCCTATCCCCCGGCGCACGGGTGCGCCTGATATTCCTTGCGCTTTTTACATCCGCGCCCCCGGAGTGGCAAACCCGGTCACCAGGCCCTCTCCCCGGTCCGGAGCTGCGCCCTGTGCACATCGGGATACCCCAAGACTTGACTCCTCGGCTCAGGATGCCTAGTTGTGGTCACCCACGGTCGCTTGGCGTCCGTAGAACACCGAGGAGTATCAACACCATGTCCCAATTCAATAATGCCGTTGCCGATGTGGCCGAGGTCATGAAGTTCGAGAACTGGCTGCGCTTCTATTTCGTCAAGGAAGCCGTGGAAGAAGCCGTGCGCATCGAGATCCAGGAAGAGCAGCTCGAAGCCATCCGCAAGGAACACGAGAACATGTTTGCCCTGGCCGACCGCTACAACGGCGCGCTCATCGACTACAACAAATCCTGTGCAGAGACCTGCGCGCACATCGCGGCCCTCTACGACGGCCCCAAGTATCCCACTGGCACCATCGGGCATGTCTGGGACTCCAAGGACCTGAAGCTGGAGATGTACCTCTTCGGGCTGTGGATGCAGGGCCACGAGGCTGTGCTGGACGAGGAATTCATGACCTTCAACGAGTGGCTGGAAGGCTTCAACTCCTGGAAGACCACCGACGAAGTCCAAGACTACCTAGCCCGGCTGACCGACGTGGACAGCGGCGCCGACAAGGGCTGCGGCTGCGTGCAGTAGCCCCCTCCGCCCACGCATTATTTTCGGCCCCGGCCTCCACGCGGAGACCGGGGCCTTCTTGTGCCTTGCGCTCAGGATCAGCACCCCATGAATTAGACAAAGCTATTCCCATTGAACCCCCCATCAAGCAGGCCTAATCAAAGATTCAACCCTTGCCCTTTACACCATCATACGTATTGTCTATATAGACGACATAAGAAGCATCTCTCTAACCATTGTCAGCAGGGGGCGGATATGGATATCCAGGGATTTCTCATTGAATGCTGGAAGGCCGTGGAGCTGTACAACTCGGGCAAAATCGACTCCAAGCCGTGGGAGCAGCTGGAGGTGCTCAAGGACGCGATCAGACCTCAGGACTTCAGTCCGTCCAACGCCGCGGCCATGCGCAACATCATCTCGGCGCTGAAGAAGATGTTCAAGGGTGAGCGCTATCAGGAATTATATTTCCTGAAAAAGGACATCGGGGCGGATACGGTCAACCCCCTGTTGTGCTCCTTTCGCTGGGCCCTGATCAGCCTTGTTCATGCCGCACTTGGCAAGCCTGGCGAGCTTGATAAAGCCGATGAAGCATGGGAGATCTCCCGCCGAATCACGGTAGAGGACCCCTGCTTTTCGATCCGCAGCATCGCTTGGGGAATCCTGCGTCTCAACTGGGGAGCGTCAAACCCCTATGCAAATTTCGATACCAGTTTCGACTACGCTCTCAGCGGCGCCAACTATCTGGACCCCTTGCTCGCCACCCATGGAGTCATAGACTATCCATACAAGGTCAGCTGGATGGCCAACGCCCTGATGCGCGCCACGGCACTGGCCCATTTTCAGGACAGCGCTGATGACCAGCGACTGACCCAATATGCGACCTATCTCAACACCGGCGGGCGGACAAACCCTGCCGATGTCGTCGCCTCGGACCTCGGCTGCGCCCAGCAGGCCGCCTGCGCCGCCTACTTCGTCACCTGCAGGAGGAGCAACAACCTCAACATTCTCCAGAAGATGGAGGACACCAACAAGGAGCGCCTGAGATTCATCTCCGGCATCAGCCTGCTGGCGAACACGGACCTCAGCTCGAACAAGTCCCTGTTTTATGTGCTGCGGCGCTGGAACTCGTTCACACCCATCGTGCCCAATCTCGAGCAACGCCAGCGTATCTATCGCGGCGGGGGTTATTTCTTCTGGCATCAGAACCAGGGCACGGTGATGGACCCGGGCTTCCGCTTCATCCGCAATTTCTGCGACGCAGGCGGACGCGTGGCGGACATCGACAATATCGTGATCACCCACGCCCACAACGACCACACCGCAGATCTCGAATCCCTGTTCACTGTGCTCTACCAGCACAACGCCACCATCAAGGACACGCTCAAGGAGTTCGGAGCCTACCTGCCGGACCTACAGACTGCTTATGAGGCCTTTCTTGCCGCCACCCCGGCCGCGACCGATACCCAGAAAAAGTCCTTTCTCGCGTCACTCAAAAATGGTGTGCCACCCGCCGCAGCCTTCACCAGAGAGGATTGGAACCGTCTGCGAGAGATACTGCGGGAAAACGACATGACGGTAGGGACCATCATCATCCGTGATCAAAACCTGACAGGCACCCAACCGGGAACCGTGGATAACACGGGCGACTGGGCCGATACCGACACCATCGACCGGGCCATCATCGCCATGTGCCTGCCCAAGGACAGAGGCAACCTGACCTATTCCCCGGATGGGACAGCAAACACGGTTGTCGCGCCCCAATCCCCGGAGGATGCGCTCAAGGCCGCCGGTCACGCCAAAAAGAAGGTGCAGGTCTATGCCAACCTCGGGACCATGCGCAAGTTCAACGCCGTCATCGATCCCGACTCGCAGTACATCGACTACATCGGCGGGGTGCATGTCATCGAACCCGGGCAAACCTATTATCTGGCGAACAAGGGCAAGGCCAACGAACTGAGAATGATTGTGCACAAGGCCTACCATCTGGAGGTGGTGACCAAGAACTACGCCACGGGGATCGAGTTCCAGTACCGCGAGAACCAAGGGCAGGAATACTCAACCCGCAATATCCTGATCACCTCGGACACCAGCCTCTGCTGGACCTTTAAGCCAAACAAGACACCGGACGACAAGAAAGCCGACTACACCCAACGCCAGAACCTGCAATACCTGGATAACGAGGTGCTCAACAATTATCCGGGCGACAAACCAAGAGGGGCTTCACTGCCTGCCGAAGCACCCGACCTCCTGCTGGCCCACATCGGTTCCATCAAGGATTACGAGGTCTCCCCGCCGAGCTTCAACCCCAAAGACTTCATCTACAAGAACCACCTGGGCATCATCGGCACGACCCAGGTCATCGCCCGGATCAGACCCCGGATCGCCCTAATCACGGAGTTTGGCGAAGAGATGACCGAGGCCATCAGGCTCAGCACGGAGATGGTCGGCAGGGGCGTTGCAGGGCTGCACAGGATTGCCTCGGGGGCGATGCCGGCGCGCGTGCCGCCCGCCAGCGTCCTGCCAGCGGACATCGGACTCATGTTCCATCTCAACGAAAACAAATACTACGGGACCATCCTGTGGGCACACGAGGCAGGCAGGCTCGTCTGGCCCGTCAACGACCAGGGCGATGTTGCCGCCGGCATCGAACCGGACGCTCTGGACGTGGATTATACCACGATCACCCCGGCGCAAGGAGCCGCCTACGACACCTTCCCGGTAACATACACGGCCAGATAGCCCCTAACCCTCCCCTTCTCTTTCTCGTGGGCATTCGCTAAGGTCGGGGAATGCCTACGAGAACCATTGTCATCGCGGGGACCCACAGCGGATGTGGCAAGACCACGGCCAGTCTGGCCCTCATGGCGGCGCTCACGCGCCGGGGCTTCAGTGTGCAGTCCTTCAAGGCAGGGCCGGACTTCATCGACCCCGGGCACCACGAGACCATCACCGGCCGCCCCAGCCACAACCTGGACGGCTGGATGATGGGCGAGTCCGGTGTGCTCGAGGTCTTTGCCCGCTACGCCGCCGATGCCGACGTGGCCGTGGTGGAAGGGGTCATGGGCCTGTTCGACGGCTTCTCGGGCAGGGGCGACGAAGGCTCCACCGCACAGCTGGCCAAATGGCTGGGCGCACCCGTGATCCTGGTGGCCGACGCCCGCTCCATGGCCCGTTCCGCCGCCGCCCTGGTCAAGGGCTTCGCGGAGTTCGACCCCGAACTGAACGTGGCGGGCGTGCTCTTCAACCGCGTGGGCTCGGACAACCACAAAAATCTCATCGAGGAGGCCATGCTCGATCTGCCCCGGGTCAGGGCCCTGGGCTTTCTGGCCCGCGACGAGAAGCTGGCCCTGCCCTCGCGCCACCTGGGGCTGGTCACCGCCGACGATCACGCCCTGGACCAGCACCAGTCCGCGCGCCTGGCCCGCTGGATGGAAGACGGGGCCAACGTGGGTCGATTGCTCTCCCTGGCCCCGGACCTGAGCCCCACCTTGCCCGAAGATTCTCTTCCCGCAGGTTCCACGCTCCATGCCCCGGAGCAGGCACCAACCGACACAAAAACGCCTGCAGCCAGCCCCTTGTCCGACGCCCCCGCCCCGGAAATAGGCAGTGGCAGGACACCGGACGTACGCATCGGCCTGGCCCGGGATGCGGCCTTCTGCTTCTACTACCACGAGAACCTGCGCCTCCTGGCCGCCGCCGGGGCCGAGATCGTGCGCTTTTCGCCGCTGGCGGACACGGCCCTGCCCTCAAACCTGGACGGCCTGTATCTGGGCGGGGGTTATCCCGAACTACACGCCCAAGACCTCTCCGCCAACACGGGGATGCTCTCGGCCCTGCGCTCGTTTTGCGCCTCGGGCAGGCCGGTCTACGCCGAGTGCGGCGGGTTCATGACCCTGATGCAGTCCATCACCGACGCCAAAGGCCGCCGCCATCCCATGGCCGGGGTCTTCCCCATGAACGCCGCCATGGGCGACCGCTTCCGGGCGTTGGGCTACCGCGAGGCCGTGACCACGGCGAATTGCATCTTCGGCCCGGCCTGGACCCTGCTGCGCGGCCACGAGTTCCACTACTCCTCCCTGACCGACGCGGGCGACGAAATCGAGGCCATCTACAAGGTGCGGGACCGCAAGGGCTGGACCGACCTGCGCGAGGGCTTCACCGTCCACAACACCCTGGGCACTTACATCCACGCCCACTTCACCTCCAATCCCGACGCGGCCGAGGCTTTTGTGCAGGCCTGCCGAGATGCCCGGGTCAATCCAACCCCCACGGACGGGCAGGCGACCCCGCCACCGGAGCCCCGATGAGCCCCGAGCTGCGCGAAGGTTTCACCACCGGCACCGCGGCCGCGGCCGCGGCCAAGGCCGCCACTCTCTTTTTGCTGACCGGGGACCGCGCCCAGGCCATGGACACGCCCCTGCCCCCGGGCGGGCGGCTGACCGTGCCCGTGGAGTCCGTGGCTCCCGAAGGCCAGCGCCAGGCCCGCGCCCGGGTCATCAAGGACGGCGGCGACGACCCCGACGCCACCCACGGTCAGGCCATCGAGGCCCTGGTGGAACTGATCCCCGGCGAGGCCTGCCCTCCGGTCATCTTGGGCGGCAAGGGCGTGGGCACCGTGACCCTGCGCGGCCTGCCCGTGCCACCCGGCGAACCGGCCATCAACCCCGAGCCCCGCAGGCAGATCGCCGCAGCCGTGGCCGAAGCCCTTGCCGTCCACGGCTTTCAGGGCGGGGTGCGCGTCACCGTGGAGGTCCCTTGCGGCGAGGCCATCGCCCAAAAGACCATGAACCCGCGCCTGGGCATCACCGGCGGCATCTCCATCCTGGGGACGCGCGGCACGGTCAAACCTTTCAGCCACGAGTCCTACGCCGCGTCCATCCGCCAGGCCCTGGATGTGGCCCTGGCCCAGGGCGCGACCCACGTGGGCCTGTCCACGGGCGGACGCACCGAGGGCCTGCTGCGGGCCGACCTGCCCCTGCTGCCCGAGACCGCTTTCATCCAGTTCGCGGACTTCTTCGCCCTGGCCCTGGGTGAGGCCGGAGCACGCGGCTTTGCGGGCATCACCGTGGGCTGCTATTTCGGAAAACTGACGAAGATGGCCATGGGCTTCGAATACACCCACGCCAAGGACACGCGCATCGACTTTAAGCGCCTGGCCCGCTGGTGCGCCGAGGCCGGGCTGGATCCGGGCCGCGCTGCCCAGGCCGCCGGGGCCGTTACCGCAAGGCATGTATTGGAAATCGTTTTGGAAGATCCGGCAAAGGATGTTATAGTCGCATCCATTGCGAACAAGGCCCTGGCCGTGGCCCAGAGATTTACGGGGCCGGGGCCCCGCCTCCAGTACCGCGTCTACGGCTTTGATGGAGCCGCGCTGATCTACCTCAAAGGGGAAGAGTGATGCCTATTCATGTCGTCGGCCTTGGCCAGGACCCGGACAACCTGCCCGACTATTCCGCCGGAATCGTCGAACACGCAGAGGTGCTCTATGGCGGGGTAAAGCTGCTCGCCTTCTTCGAGGACCACCCCGCCGAGAAGGTGCCCATCGCGGCCCCCCTGGACAAGTTGATCGAGCGCATCGCCGATGACCACAGCAACAAGAAGACCGTCGTGGTCCTGGCCGATGGCGACCCGCTGTTCTACGGCATCGGCTCGACGCTGATCAATCATCTACCCCCCGAGGATCTGTATTTCTATCCGGGGGTGACCTCCCTGCAGGTGGCGGCCGCCAAGGTCAAAATCCCCTGGCACGACGTGCAAGCCGTTTCCCTGCATGGCCGCGACGACTACGGCCCGCTCTACTCCGCCCTGTTGAGCAACGACTGGGTCGCGGTGCTGACCGACGCCAAGTCCGTGCCCTCGGCCCTGGCCCAGACCATCCTCGACCGCGGCGGAGAGACCCATTTCATGCACGTCCTGGAGGACATGGAAAGCAACAAGGAGCGCGTGGGCCGCTACACCCTGGGCGAGGCCCGCAAGAAAACCTTTTCTGCGCGCAACATCGTGCTCCTGGAACGCTGCCGCGAGTCCGAGACCCCCCTGGGCCTGGGCACCCCCGACGACCTGTTTATGCGCGAAAAGGACCTAATCACCAAGGGGCCGGTGCGCGCCGCCAGCATCGCCGCGCTGCGGCTGCGCCAGAACTCGATCCTCTGGGACCTGGGCGCTGGCTGCGGCTCCGTGGGCATCGAGGCCTCCAGCGTCTGCTACAAGGGCCGGGTCTATGCCGTGGAGAAGAACGCCGACCGCGTGGCCATGATCCGCGAGAACATCCGGCGCATGGGGGCCTATCTGGTGGACGTGCTGCACGGCCCCATGCCCGCCTGCCTGAAGGACCTGCCCGACCCGGACCGCATCTTTATCGGCGGCGGGCTGGGCAAGGGCACCGAGGTCCTGGAAGAGTCCTGCCGCCGCCTGCGCCCCGGCGGGCGGCTGGTGGCCAACGCCATCCTGCTGGACTCCCTGTACCGGGCGCGCAAGACCTTCGAGGACCTGGACTGGGAATTCTCCGTGACCCTGATCCAGGCCGCCGAGACCAAGCCCCTGGCCGGGCAGCTGCACCTGGCAGGCGTGAACCCGGTGTTCATCCTCATTGCGGACAAACCCGAGGAATAGCCGCCTACGGCTCTGACAATCAAAAGGGATTCATGATGGAAATAGTGCAGGTTCAAACCCATGACCGAGAAGCACTGGTCGACATCACCGGCGACATCCGGAAGCTGATCCACTCCAACGGCTGGTCCGACGGTGCCCTCCTGATGTACTGCCCACACACCACCGGGGCGGTGACCATCAACGAGGGCGCTGATCCGGACGTGGTGCGCGACATTCTAGTCAACATGGCGGGGCTCGTACCGCACCACGGCGACTACCGCCACAGCGAGGGCAACTCCGACGCGCATATCAAATCGTCCCTGTTCGGCTGCGATCAGCTGGTCATCGTGGAGGACGGCAATATCCAGCTCGGGACGTGGCAAAAAATCTTCTTCTGCGAGTTCGACGGCCCGCGCAGCCGCAAGCTGTGGGTGCAGTTCCTGGCTTCCTAAGCCAAACCTGTCCCCAGACCCCATCCCCTTTCCCGAAAACCAGCTCACCATAGATAATAGGCCATGCCCCCCACAGGGAGCCATGGCCCGTCGATGATTGCCTACGGAAAGGGACGGCTGTCTCAGACCTTGGTGAAAGACAACCCTAGCCCTGCCCCTTCACCCTGCGCGCCCGGCGACGTTCGTGCCGCCCCAACAGGGCCAGGGTCACCATGGGCAGCACCGCGCCCACCAGCGTCAGCGTAGCGATGAAAGTGGGCTTGGGCATCAGCCCCAGGGAAACCACCTCCATGGCCACGGCCGCAAACATGAACAGCACAAAGGTCATCACCGCCGAGGCCGCGCCCACGTCGCTGTCCACCTCTTCCAGGGTCATGTGGTTGGACAAGGGGCGGCTGAGTCCCATGAAGAACGAGACCACGAACATCGGCAGCGCAAAGGTCCAGACCGAGGTCGCCCCGCCCAGCAGGATGCCCGCGCCCCCAAGAAACAGCCCCAGCAGCGAGACCTTGAGGATCTTCCAGGACTCGAAGCCCACGCACAACCGCGAGCAGACGAACGAACCCGCCATCATGCCCAGGGCGTTGAATCCGAAGGCCAGGCCGTAGGCCCCGGCGTCCAGGCCGAAGCCCCGGATATAGATGTCCGCCGAGCCGCCGATGAAGGCGAAGAACCCCATGGGCATGACCGAGAACACCAGGGTGTAGATCACGTAGCGCCGGTTGCTGAGCAGCACCCGGTAGCGACCAAGCACAGCACCCAGCCCACCCGTGGTGCGCGCAAACTGCGGCTCGCGCAGCCTGAACCCGCCATACAGCGCCGCAAACGCGCAGCTGCCCTGGCAGATGAAGATCCAGCGCCAGGACAAGGCCCCCAGCATCCAGCCGCCCAGCATCGGGGCCAGCATCGGGCACAGCGGCACGATGACGCCGATCAGGGCCAGCACCTTTTGCCGGTCCTGGCCCTGGTAGAGGTCCTTGGTCAGCGCCAGGGCCAGGAACGAGGCCGCCGCCGCGCCCGTGGCCTGGGCCATGCGCGCCAACACCAGCTGGGTGATGGACCCAGCCCCCGCGCAGGCGAAACTGCCCACGATGTACAGCAGCACCCCACCCACCAGCACCGGCTTGCGCCCGATGCGGTCCGACAACGGCCCGTGCACCAGCAGGAAAAAACTGAAACACACGAAAAAGACCACCAGGGACAGGTTGGCCTGGGCCAGGGAGATGCCCCACATGTCCTGCAGGGTCGGAATGGCGGGCAGGTACATGTCCGTGGACAGGGCGGGAAAGGCCGCCAGCAGGATGATCAGAACGATATTGGGCATGATGCTTCCATAACAAAAAACGCGCCTCCAGACATTCCCGGAGGCGCGGGTAAAGGCGCTGGGAAAAGGGCGGCTACTCGGCCTTCAGTTCGCGGGTCATGAGCTCGCGCACGGCCTCGCGCGGGTCCTTGCCCTCGTACAGGATGGCATACAGCTGGTCGGTGATGGGCATCGGCACGCCCAGCTTTTTGGCCAGATGATGCACGGACTCGGTGGACTTCACGCCCTCGGCCACGGCCTTCATGTCCTTCAATATTTCGTCCAGGGTCTTGCCGCGCCCCAGGGCCAGGCCCACCTGCCGGTTGCGCGACAGGTCGCCCGTGCAGGTCAGCACCAGATCGCCCATGCCCGCCAATCCCTGGAAGGTGGCGGCGTCGGCGCCCAGGGCCACGCCCAGGCGACTCATCTCCGCCAGCCCGCGCGTGATCAGCGCGGCCCGGGCGTTGTGCCCGAACTCCAGCCCATCGGCGCAGCCCACGGCAATGGCGATGATGTTCTTCAAGGCCCCGCCCAGCTCCACACCCCGGTAATCCGGGTTGGAATAGACCCGGAAGGCCTCGGTGGACAGGGCCTCGCGCAGCTCCTCGCCCAGGGCATGATCCTCGCAGCCCAAGGCGACGACCGTGGGCATCCCCGCGGCCACTTCTTTGGCAAAGGACGGGCCCGAGAGCATGGCGAAGCGAGCCGTGAGATCGCCCAACTCCTCGGACACGATCTCGGACATGGTGGCCAGGGTCTGAAGCTCCACGCCCTTGTTGGCGCAGACGATGACCGGACGCTCGGGCAGCAGGGGCTTGAACTCGCGCAGTGCGGCTCGGAAAAACTGACTGGGCACCACGAACACGGCATACGCAGCGTCTTGTACGGCCTCGGCCATGTCAGTGGTCGCCGTCAGACTCTCGACCAGGCGCACACCCGGCAGATAAGCCTCGTTCTCGCGCCGCTGATTGATGGCCTCCACCAGTTCCGGCTCACGCACCCAGAGGCAAGTCCGAGTACCCTTGCCCGCCCAGGCGTTGGCCAGGGCCGTGCCCCACGCGCCGCCGCCGATGACCGCTATCTTCATACCCATAAATCTCCTTGCAAGATCAAACCGGCTGCGGTTGCCGCCGTCGGCCTCTGTGTACCCTCGGACTCCAAGCCTTGGCAACCGCGTTGTCCACCCCTGGACCCATGCCGCTTCCACAGCCATTGCCTCGCCCGGGATTCTCCCCGGACTCAAGGCACAGGCCCCCAGGTCCCGAGGATTGCCTCGGGCATTGACCCAGCCAAGGGAGCCCAGCCCTCAATAATCGAGCACAGACACAAGCTCCGAGCACAGCGCTTCAATCCTCCTTCCTGCCTGTTGCCAGCCGGGCACGGGTCAGTTATCAGTTGAAGTCCCGCCTGCGCGGGTCAAACCAAAGGATACGAACATGGCTAAGCAATTCAGCGCGACCGAGCGCGAAATTCTGCGCCGGGTGCAGGGCACCCTGCCCGACAGCGCCACCCCCTTTGCGGACATCGCCGCCCAGGTGGGTGTGCCCGAGATTGATGTGCTCTCACTCCTGAGACGGATGAAAGACGGCCAGGAAATCAGACGCTTCGGCGCGACCCTGCGCCACCAGAAGGCGGGCTATTCGCACAACGCCATGGTGGCTTGGCGCATCCCCGAGGGCCAAGACGTGGACGCCATCGGCGAACTCATGGCCGAGCGCCCCGAGATCTCGCACTGCTACATCCGACTCACCACCCCCGAGTGGACCTTCAACCTCTACACCATGATCCACGGCCAGAACCCCGGGGACCATGCCCAAGTGGTCAAGGAATTGTCCGAAGCCACGGGGCTGACGGACTTCGATGTCCTGGAAAGCGTCAGAGAGCTCAAAAAGACCTCCATGGTCTATTTTTAGGAGAGATTGTGATGATCCATTCCAAGCAATTGTTCGAACGCGCCAAAAAAGTCATCCCCGGCGGCGTCAACAGCCCCGTGCGCGCCTGCCTGTCCGTGGGCGTGGACCCGCTGTTCATCGCCAGCGCCAAGGGCGCGCACCTGCGCACCGTGGATGGCGCCGAGCTGGTGGACTTCGTGATGTCCTGGGGGCCGATGCTCCTGGGCTACGTGCATCCCGAGATCCACGAGGCCGCCACCCAGGCCGCCCTGCGCGGCACCAGTTTCGGCGCACCCTGTGAGGCCGAGATCCAGATGGCCGAGGCCGTCATCGACGCCGTGCCCTCCATGGACATGGTGCGCATGGTCAACTCCGGCACCGAGGCCACCATGAGCGCCTTGCGCTTGGCGCGCGGCTTCACCGGCCGCTCCAAGGTCGTGAAGTTCGAGGGCAACTACCACGGCCACGCCGACAGCTTCCTGGCCAGCGCGGGTTCGGGCGTGGCCACCCTGTCCATCCCCGGCACCCCGGGCGTGCCCGCCGAGACCGTGGCCCACACCCTGCTGGCCCCATACAACGACCTGGAAGCCGTGAAGGCCCTCTTTGCCCAGCATGCCCAGGACATCGCCGCGGTCATCGTGGAGCCCATGGCGGGCAACATGGGCTGCGTCCTGCCCGCCGAGGGCTTTCTGGAAGGTCTGCGCCAACTGACCCGGGCCCACGGCGCGCTGCTGATCTTCGACGAGGTCATCACCGGCTTCCGCCTGTCCTACGGCGGCGCCCAGAAACGCTTCGGCATCAACCCCGACCTGACCACCCTGGGCAAGATCATCGGCGGCGGCTATCCCGTGGGGGCCTACGGCGGGCGGCGCGAGATCATGGAGCGCATCGCCCCCTGCGGCGACGTCTACCAGGCCGGCACCCTGTCCGGGAATCCGGTGGCCATGGCCGCCGGGCTGGCAACCCTGAAGCTGTTGAAGGCCGCAGACTACCAAGCCCTGGAAGACCGCACCGCCAGACTCACGGACGATCTGTCCTCCATCTTCCAGGAAAAGGGCGTGGCCACGGCCATCAACCACATCGCGTCCATCTTCACCGTGTTCTTCAAAGAAGGCCCGGTCACGGACTTTGAGAGCGCCAAGGCCGCGGACGCGGGGCTCTACGCCACCTACTACGCCCAGCTGCGCGAACTGGGTGTGAACCTCGCGCCCAGCGCCTTCGAGTGCGCCTTCACCTCCTTTGCCCACACCGAACAGGACTACGACCAGTTCCTGTCCGCCGTGCGCAAGGTGAAGCTATAGCCGCGCAAGCAAGCAATTGTTGAGTAGGGGGGCTCCGCCCCCCTACCCCCGCTCAAGGGAATAATTCCCTTGAGAATCCCTCCCACCTGGTTTCAATGCTCCGCATTTGAAACTCATTAACGGGGTTAACGGACGTTCAGAAGTGTCCAGATGCCAGGCGCAAGAAGCGTTCAAGATCGACGGCCTGTAGCCGTTAGGCGAACCTGTAAGCCTTACGGATACAGAGAGCAGCGCTGTAGTAAGACCTACGCGAGATGTTGAAACGCTTCGCAGCAACGCCGCAGATGGGCGCTTATGGGTGCCCGTGGAGCAACCACATGTTTGAGCCCGAACCCACCGCCAGCGCCCCCGAAACCCGACCGGACACGGCCATCTACGCCCTGACCCCCCAGGGCGCGCAGTTGGGGCGCGTGCTGGCCCGGCAACTGCACGGCGAGCTGTTCGTCTCGGCCCGGCTGGCAGGCGGAGACTTCGCGGAAAAGGACAGCTTCAACAGCCTGCCGCCCTTTGTGGGGAAGCAATTTTCGCGCTACGCGCGCCACGTCTTCGTGACGGCTGCGGGCATCGCGGTGCGCTGCGTAGCCCCGCTTTTGCGCGGCAAGGACCGCGACCCCGCGGTGGTGGCCCTGGACCAGCGCGGGCGCTTCGTCATCAGCCTTGTGTCCGGGCACCTGGGCGGGGCCAACAACCTGGCCAAAGAGATCGCCGCCATCACGGCCGGGCAGGCCGTGATCACCACGGCCACGGACACCGAGGAACTGCCGTCCCTGGATGTCCTGGCCCAGGAACGCGGGCTGGCCATCGCCAATCTGGGCATGGTCAAGGCCGTGAACATCGCCCTGCTTGCGGGCGAGACCGTGCAGGTCCATGACCCGCACAACTGGCTGCGTCTTGCGCCCGAGCCAGGTCAGGAGCACCCCTGGACCGCGCATTTCCGCCGCGTGCACGACGAGGCCTCGTGGATCAAGGACCTGCCCGGGGTCTGGGTGGACCACCGGCGCATCGAACCCGGCGAGAACCGGCTGCTGCTGCACCCGCCCTGCCTGACCGTGGGCGTTGGCTGCAAGCGGGGCACCCCGGCCCGAACCATCCTGGACTGCCTCCAGGGGGTCCTGGACAAGGCCGGACTTGCACAGGCCAGCGTCCTGACCCTGGCCTCCATCACGGCCAAGCAGGACGAGGAAGGCCTGCTGGAGGCCGCCGCGACCCTGGGCCGCGGACTGTTCTTCTACGAATCCGGCGAACTGGCCCCCATCGCCGTCCCCAACCCGTCCGAACGGGTCAAACAACTCATGGGCGTGCATTCGGTCAGCGAGGCCGCCGCCCTCAAAAGCGCAGGGGCCGAGACGCTCCTGGTGGAGAAGACCGCATGCAACGGAGTCACCGTGGCAGTGGCCCTGGTTCCCTGACCGTCATCGGCCTGGGTCCCGGCGACGCCGAGCTCCTGTCCCCCCAGGCCCTGGACGCCCTGATCCGGTCCCAGGTCGTGGTGGGCTACGGCACTTACGTGGAGCTGATCGCTCCCGAACTGCTCGTGGGCAAGGAAGTCATCGTCACGGGCATGAAAAAGGAGATGGACCGGGTCAGTTCCGCCGTGGAGCGGGCCCAGGCCGGTGCCGACGTGACCGTGGTCTCGTCCGGCGACGCGGGCATCTACGGCATGGCCGGACTGGTCCTGGAGATGCTGGAGACCCGAGGGCTTCTGGATGTCGTCCCGCTACGAATCCTGCCGGGCATCCCGGCCCTGGCCGCCGGCGCGGCGCTGCTGGGTGCGCCCCTGACCCATGATTTCGCGGTCATCAGCCTCTCGGACCTGATGACCCCCTGGGAGACCATCGAACAACGTCTCTGGCACGCCGCAGCCGCGGATTTCGTCATCGTGCTCTACAATCCCAAGTCCCAGCGTCGCGACTGGCAGCTGCCGCGCGCCCTGGAACTGATCGCCGAGCACCGCGCCCCCGAGACCCCCATAGGGCTGGTGCGCAAGGCCTTCCGCCCCGGACAGGAGGTCACGGCCTGTGCCCTGCAGTCCTTCGACCCCAGCCAGGTGGACATGCTGTCCATCCTCTTCGTGGGCAATTCCAACACCCGCCTGGCGGGCGGACGCATGATCACCCCGCGCGGCTACCTCGCCAAATACGGTCGCCCTTAAGCATGAGTACACAACGACCGATCTTTTATGGTATGGCTATGCCACGCGAGACGGTCATGGATGCCAAGCGGTCCGTTTTTTGCTACTATGTTAATGGAATCTACGTCGCCGTGACCCACGCCTTGAAAGAACCACACGTCAGCGCCAAAGGATACGCGTGCAGCGTTCAGCCAGGGCAGGGCATCTTGACACAAAGCCCGGTGTGCAATACTGAAATCTATGTGAATACTTTACCAATACCTTTTGAAGAGGAGTATCTGAGATGAAGAAATTTCTGTCCCTGGGTCTGGTTTGCGCCGCTCTGGTCTGTTTCTGTGCGTTGCCTGCCCTGAATGCCGCTGACGCCCCGGCCGATGGCCTGAGCATGGCGAGCACCAAGAAGCCCGTGACCTTCAATCATTCCACTCACAAGAGTGCTGATTGCAAGGCCTGCCATCACACCTGGGACGGCGCCGCCGCAGTCCAGAAGTGTTCCAGCGCTGGTTGCCATGACAATTTCGACAAGAAAGACAAGAGCGTGAACAGCTACTACCAGGCCGTTCACTCCAAGAAGGTCAAGGCCACTGATTCTTGTCTGTCCTGCCACGCCAAGACTGCCGGCAAGGACAAGGATATGAAGAAGCAGCTGACCGGCTGCAAGGGTTCCGCCTGCCACGTTGATTAAGTAGACGGCTTTGAGGGGCCGCCTCTGGCGGCCCCAACTTTTCTTTCTCCCCGAACGTCAACCGCCGAGGTGAGCGATGGCCCCCGACGACGCCAACACCGAGGAAATCCTTGAACTGACCGACATCATCAAGAAAGGCGACCTTGCCGAGGGCGGCGGGGACAACGATGATGACGTTGACATCAGCTTCGAGCAGGAACTCGAGGAACTCTTCTCCGACGACGAGGACGAGACCGGCGACGCCGCCCCTGCGGGCGATGATGACGAGGACATCGACCTCTCCGGATTGGACGAAGAGCTGGATTCCCTTGGTGACGACACCGGCGGCGATGCCGGAGACGACGCTGACGACGACCTGGGAGACCTGTCCGACCTGGACGAACTGTTGGGCAACGACACCCCCGCTGCCGAACAACCCGACGCGGATGACGACCTGAATCTCGACGACCTCGACGACCTGCTGGGCGACGACAGCAATGATGCCTCTGCCGACGCGGCGGAGAGCACCGACTCGGCCGAGGATGACGATCTCAATCTCGACGACCTCGACGACCTGCTGGGCGACGACAGCGATGATGCCTCTGCCGACGCGGCGGAGACCACCGACGCGGCCGAGGATGACGACCTGAATCTCGACGACCTCGACGACCTGCTAGGCGACGACATCACTGACACCCTAGGCGCGTCCGACGACGCCACCCAGGGCCAAGCAGCACAGACCGAAGAGGACACCTTTCCCGAGCTGGATGAAGATCTGGAAGGCCCGGGCGACCTGGACGCCACCATTGAGGGGCTGGACGACCTCGACCTGGGGACTGAGGACGAAGCTCCCGAAACCGCGCAGGCTGTTGAAGCGCCGGTCGCCCCCGAGTCCGAGACCATCCAGATGGTGGCCGATGGCCCTCCGGCCGTCCTGCCCCAACAGGCCCTGGAAGAGTTGATCCGCCGCCTGGAGCGCGTGGAAAAGACCGTGAGCGAGGATCTGCAGGGTCGCCTGAACGACATGCTCAACGACATGCAAAGTCGGCTGCCCAGCGCAGCGCCCGCTGCCGGTTCGGCCGCAGCAACACCCGACCTGGAGGCCCTGAAGGCCGAGATCAAAACCGAACTCATGGCCGACATGGAAAAACAGATCGCCGCTGCCGCGGCCAGGGTCCTGCGCGAGGAAATCGCCGGTCTGCTGGGCGGAAAAGACTGATCCCCAGCGGCTGGGACCATTGATTCGAATCCATTTTCAGGGCCCATGGCATCCGCCATGGGCCCTGCATCGTTGGATACTGCGGCTCGACTCCCAACCCCGCCCATGATACAAATCGCAAAAATTGGGAGGGGCCTTTCGGGTTTTTTCCTTTTTCCCGCCCGGAAAGCCAGATCACGGTGGTCTTGGCCGTTTCCCCCCGGGCGGGTTTTACCCTGAATGCACACACGTTGGAGGCGGCCTTGGACAAGATCAAGAAGGAAGCGCTGCAGGTCGCCAAGGAGATCACGGTCAAGTTCATCGAAATCGGCCGCATCTCCCCCAGCAATTTCCCCGAAGTCTTCTCGAGCATCTACAACGAGGTGCTTGCGACCATCAGCGATGCCCCACGCAGCGCGGTAGACACTGATACAGACATCCAACCCGCAAACGACTAATCCCGGCAAAGACCCCATGACGATCAAGAACGACCCCAGAGATCAAGCCGGGTATGTCTCCGGCATGTTCGGACGCATTTCCGGTTGGTACGATTTTCTAAACCATTTCCTGAGCCTGGGCATGGACATCCTCTGGCGGCGCAAACTGGTCAAGGCCGTGCGCCCCGGACCCACCGGCCGTTTTCTGGACCTGGCCGCCGGGACCATGGACGTGACCCGCGAACTCAAGCGCCTGCACCCCGACGCGCGGATTCTGGCCATGGACTTCTCTCTGCCCATGCTGGAGCGAGGCAGGCCCAAGCTTGCAGCCTTCGGCAACGATGTCCTGCCTGTGCTGGCGGACGGCCGCCTGCTGCCCCTGGCCGACCAGTCCGTGGACGCGGTGACCATCGCCTTCGGCATCCGCAACATCCGTCCGCGCAGCGCCGCCTATGCCGAGATCCTGCGGACCCTGGCCCCGGGCGGGCGACTGGCCATCCTGGAATTCGGCTCGTCCAACCGCCCCATCTGGAAGGGCCTCTACAATTTCTATCTGAACACGCTGCTGCCTCTGGTGGGCCGCGTGGTCTCAAAGGACAGGCAGGCGTACAAATACCTGGCGGAGACCATCGCCGATTTCCCCACGGCCCCGGCCCTGGAAGAGGAATTGCGCGAGGCCGGGTTCGTCAATCTGACCCATGAGGAGCTGCTCTCGGGCATCGTGAACATCCATGTGGCCGAACGACGCTTTTTTGATGGCCAGACCTTCGTCGTCGGCGCGCGCCCCGGCCCCGTGCCGAAGCAGGCCCGTGCTTCACGCGCCCCCAAGCCCCCCGCCACCGACAACACCGCTCCGTCTGCCGATGCCAGAGCCGATGCCGAAGCCGAAGCCCAAGCCGAAACAGGACAAGGTGCCACTCGGCGGGCCGCCAACCTGGAGGCGGGCTTGCGGGCCATGGACAAGGCGATCCAGAGCGGCACCCAGGCCTCCAAGACAAGTACCAAAAAGGCCGCAGCTTCAAAGACCAAGGCTGTTGCCGACAGCACCGAGGGAATACAGGGCGAAGCCGGACAGCCCGCCGCAACGCAGGCAGGCGTCCAAAAAACGGCCCCGAAAGCTGCCAAAAAGAAATCCCCCGTCAAGAAATCGACGCAGAAAAAATCTTCAGGGAAAAAGACCGCCGCGGGCAAGGCCACGCCGAAACAGCCCTCGCCCAAGAAGGCTGCTCCAAAGCGGTCCGGCCCCAAGAAGGGCAGCGACAAGAAGTAAGGATTAGAGGCGGGCCAGCCAGACCAGCAACAGCCCGGCGATGATCGCCACGCCGCCGAGCAAACGCAGTTCAGCCGCTGGCCGTTGGGCCAAGAGCTTCAGCATCGCATGCATCTGGTTGGCGCCGAGGAAATACGCTACACCTTCCAGAACGAAGGCCAGCCCGAGGGCTGCCAGAAAATAATGCCAATCAAACTGCATGCGACCCTCGTCCCCGGTGTGTGATTCACTGCCCACCACCGGCAGGGATGGCATGGCAGCAGGAGTTAAACGACTCATGATCACCTTCGAGGACCTGACTTCAAAAAGCAAGCCCCTTGCCGTGGTCGGCCTGGGATATGTGGGACTGCCCCTGGCCGTGGCCCTGTCCAGGCACTTTGCGATCATTGGCTTCGACATCTCGGACCGGCGGGTCCAAGAGCTTGGCACCTGCGTTGACCGCACCGGCGAAGTGGACAGCGACACCCTGAAAGCCACCCAGGTGCACTTCACCTGCGACCCTGCGGAACTGAAAGAGGCCGGACTGGTGATCATCGCCGTGCCCACCCCCATCGACAAGTTCCGCAGCCCGGACCTCGGGCCGGTCCGGTCCGCCTCCACCATCGTCGGCGACAACCTGGCCCCCGGCACGGTCGTGGTCTACGAGTCCACCGTCTATCCCGGGCTGACCGAAGAGATCTGCATCCCCATCCTGGAGCAATGCTCCGGACTGGTCTGCGGGCGCGATTTTTTCGTGGGCTACTCCCCGGAGCGCATCAACCCCGGCGACAAGGTCCATACCCTGGAGACCATCATCAAGGTGGTCGCCGGGCAGGACGGGCCCACCGCCGATCTGCTCTGCCAGGTCTACGGGGCCATCGTCAGCGCCGGGGTGCACCGCGTGACCAGCATCAAGGTAGCCGAGGCGGCCAAGGTCATCGAGAACACCCAGCGCGACCTGAACATCGCGCTGATGAACGAACTGGCCCTGATCTTCGACCGCATGGGCATCGACACTCTGGAGGTCCTGGAGGCCGCCGGCACCAAATGGAATTTCCTGCCCTTCCGCCCGGGGCTCGTGGGCGGCCACTGCATCGGCGTGGACCCTTACTACCTGACCTTCAAGGCCGAGGCCATGGGCTTCCACCCACAGGTCATCCTGGCCGGACGCAGCACCAACGATTCCATGGGCAAGTTCATCGCCGAGACAGCGGTCAAGAAACTCATCGCCCGGGAATGCCTGATCAAGGGGGCCCGCGTGGGAGTGCTGGGCCTGACCTTCAAGGAAAACGTCCCGGACCTGCGCAACACCAAGGTGGTGGATCTCATCTCCGAGCTCGGTGAATACGGCGTACAGGTCCTGGTGCACGACCCCGTGGCCGACCCTGCCGAAGCCATGCACGAATACGGCATCGAGCTGACGCCTCTGGACAAGATGACCAGTCTCGACGGTCTGATCCTGGCCGTGGCCCACGACCAGTTCCGCCAGCTCGATCTGAGTCCCGGTAGCCTGGCCCGGCTGTTCGCCCATCCGCCCAGCGCCGTGGTCCTGGACATCAAGGGCTTCTTCGATGGCCCGGCCCTGAGCGAACAGGGCATCGACTACTGGCGGCTCTAGGAGGATCGGCGCGTGACAGAGGTCCCTCCGCGCATCAACTGCTGGCGCGAATGCTGACTGGGCTTCCGCGAGGTGAGTTCGCACCTCAAGGCAATGCCCCCGGGCGCCCTGCTGGAAGCTGAGGTGGACGGGGCCTCGCTGTTCAAGATCGACATCCTGGCCGAACACTATGCTGCGCGGCAGACCGCCAAAGAGCTGTTGCCCAACGGGCATCTGCTCATCACCCTGGTCAAGGAATAGCCATGCTGGCCCTGATCTTCGCCACTCACAAGGAATATGCCGCCGCCCTGTCCGGGGTTCCAGCACCCCCCCAGGGGGCCTGGCAACAGACGTCCGTGGCCGGTCGTCCGGTCCTGGCGGCCGTGACCGGGGTCGGCCCCCTGAACGCGGCCCTGTGTCTGGGGCGGATGCTGGGTGCGCACCCCCTCTCGGGCGTCCTGAACATGGGCCTGGCCGGGAGCTTCGAGATCGCGGCCCTGCCCCTGCGCTCCTTCTCGGTGGCCTCGGCCGAGATCTGGCCGGAGTACGGACTGCGCACCCCCCAGGGCATCGACCCCCGGGGCATCGGATTCCCGCTGGCCCAAACGCCCCTGGGCGCGATCCATGACCGCATCCCCCTGGACCCCGCCGCGGCTGCCCGGGCCTTGGGCCTGACCCTGCCGCCGCAGTGGCCCCAGGGACCGAGCCTGACGGTCTCCGCTGCCAGCGGGGACCCGGATTTCGCCAGGCAACTGCATGCCCGCTACCAGCCGACCACGGAAAATATGGAAGGCTTCGCCCTGGCCCTGGGATGCCTGCAGGCGTCCATCCCCTTTCTGGAGGTCCGGACCATCTCCAATCTCGTGGGCAGCCGCGACAAGGCCCACTGGGACCTGAATGGCGCCCTGGCTCAACTGGCCGCGGCCCTGTCCGGGCTCTTTGCCGACTGAGCGGGGATCACCCGTTCTCTGGACAGGCCGGGACCTCTGCCGTAAGTTGAGGCCTCACCATCCCCGTCGCACCAAGGATAGTTCGTGAACGCACCGCTGACCGTCGCCATCTCCCCCTGCCCCAACGACACCTTCATCTTCGGGGCCTGGGTGCAGGGCCTGATCCCGGATTGCCTGGGCAGGCCTGTGCGCTTTGTCTGGGCCGACGTGGAGGAATTGAACAACGCCGCCGAGCAGGGACGTTTCGACGTACTCAAACTGAGCGCCGCCGCGGCCCTGGACCTGGAGGACAGCTACGAGATCCTCTCCGCAGGCGCGGCCTTCGGGGTCGGAGCCGGTCCCAAGCTGCTGGTCCGCCCGGACAGCCCCAGGCAACTCAGGACCATCGCCGTCCCAGGGTTGAAGACCACGGCCTTTGCCGTGCTCCGTGCAGCCTTAGGGCACGACTTCAGCCCTGTGCCCATGCTCTTTTCGGACATCGTGGACGCCGTCTCCCAAGGCCAGACCGACGCCGGGCTGGTGATCCACGAAACCGCCCTGGTCCATGACCGTTACGGCCTCGAACTGCGCCTGGACCTGGGTGCCTGGTGGGCCGAGCACGGGGCGGGTACGCCCATGCCCCTGGGGGTCATCGCAGCGCGGCGCTCCCTGCCCGAGGACCTGCGCCGGGCCGTGACGCAGACCATCCGGGCCAGCCTGGAACACGCCCACCGCCACAGGGCCTCGATCTGGCCCCTGATCCACTCCCTGGCCCAGGAACTGGACAACGACACCCTGTGCGCCCATATCGAGGCCTACGTGACCGAGATGAGCCTCAAGATGGGCCCCCGCGGCGTTTTGGCCCTTGACAGGCTGAGGGCCATCACGCAAAACCCCTAGCAAACCCAACCTTGGGGACGGCGAATTCCTTGCTTTCTCGGGTGGAAAACGGATACGAAAGCCCCATGAACGACATCCTGCATTACCTTCAAGGCGAACTGCCGCGCATCAACGCCTTCCTCGACGCCGAGGCAGACAAGCTGGACCCCATCGTGCAGCCTGCCGTGAAGCATGTTCTCAGGGCCGGCGGCAAGCGCCTGCGCCCGCTGCTGACCGTGCTCACCGCGCGCGCCTTCGAGACCCAGGCGGACATCTACCCCCTGGCCTGTTCGCTGGAACTCTTGCATTCCGCCACCCTGCTGCACGACGACATCCTGGACGCCGCCGAACTGCGGCGCGGCCAGGAGACGGCACACCTGGCCTTTGGCAAAGGCAGCACCATCCTTGCCGGGGACGTGCTCTTGGCCCTGGCCAACCGCCTGGTGGCGGAATACGGCCTCCCCCGGCTGACCCTGGTCCTATCCGAGGCCATCATGCGCACCGCCACCGGAGAGGTGAAAGAAATCGCCAATGTGCGCAACACGGCCCTGACCCACGACGAGTACATGGAGATCATCACGGGCAAGACCGCCTATCTGTTCCAGGCAGCCGCCGAATGCGGCGCCATCCTCTCGGGCAGGGGCCCCGAGGCCGAACAGGCGGCCCACGACTACGGACTGAATCTGGGCATCGCCTTCCAGCTGGTGGACGACGCCCTGGACTACGTCTCGCCCTCGGACGTGATGGGCAAGCACTCGGGCGGAGACCTGCGCGAAGGCAAGATGACCCTGCCCTTCATATCCTATATAAAGAGCCTGGATGAGGCGCTACGCTCTGAGCTGCTGGCTCGTTTCACAGCCGACGCCTTCACGGACGAGGACATCCAGCGCATCGCGGCCGAGGTGGTCGCCGGAGGCCACGCGCAAACCACACGGGATGCCGCCAGGCACTTCGCGGACGAGGCCCGCAAGGCCCTGAGCGCCTTCCCAGAGAACGCGGAGACGGATCTCATGGCCGCCATCCTGGATTTTGTGATCTCTCGGGAAAAATAGCCAGACCCAGGACACCCCATGACAGACATGACCGGCACATCGATCCTCCGTTCCGTGAAGAAGGGCCTTGAACAGGCCTTCCCACCCGTCATGGCCCAACTCCTGCGCGAACTGGTCAAGCCCAATCCTGATTTCGCCGACATCGCCAAGGTCATCGGCATGGACCCCGTGATGACCGCCGCGGTACTGAACCTTGTCAATTCCCCCTTCTACGGACTGACCCAAAAGGTCACCACCCTGCAGCGCGCCGCCGTTGTCCTGGGGACCAAGGAGATCCTGAAGATCGCCCTGTCCGTGTCCTTTGTGAAGGACAATACGGACAAGGACCTGCACCCCGAGGAAGCGTTTTCCAACTGGCGGCTGGTGGTCTGGTCAGCCATCGCGGCCGGTCTCATCGCCGAAAGCCTCTGCCCGGAGTTGTCCGACCAGGCCTATCTCAACACCCTGCTCAAGGACCTTTCCCTGCTGCTCATGAGCCGCGCCGCGCCCGAGGCCATCCCCGAACTGCTCAAGCGCGATGCCCTGATCTGCCTGAAGCCCGAGCAGCTCGAAACCGAGCGCAACGCCTGGGGAATAAGCCACCCCGAGCTGACGGTGCGGGCCCTGGAGGAATGGAACATCCCCGACCTGGGCAGCGAATGCATCCTCCACCACCACGATGTGGAACGCCTGGACAGCTATCAGCCCATGGCCCAGGCCGTCATCCTGGCCACCCAATGGTCGGAGCTGGTCAACGGCTGCGACCGGGACCCCGTGTTGCTGGTGCAGTTCGAGATCCTCATGAAGCGCAAGCTGGGTCTCTCTTCGGATGAGATCGAGGAACTGAGGCTGACCTGCCTGCAACGCTTCCGTTCCATGCTGGCCATCCTGGACCTCGAAGAGGCCGACCCCGTGCAGCGCCTCTACGAGCATTCGGTCCAGGCCATGCAGAACCTCTATTTCCAGAGCATGGAGATCAACACGGTCAGCGGCGGGCTCAAATCCGTGGTCGGCATCATCGCCCGCCACTTGCGCTGGAACTTCGAGGTGGACAAATGGGAATTATCCCTGCGTTCGCCACTGGACGATTCCTGGACGCTGCTGACCACGGACACGGAGACCGGCATCGTCGAGCAGGCCAGGGCCGAACTGGACATCGACCTGCCCTGGAAGCTGTCCAAGAACCGTTTCCTGCTCATCGCCTCCGGCGAAAAGTGGGGCGAACTGCGCATTCCCGGAGCGGCCCTGCCCCAGGATATCCATCAGGATCTGGGCCTGTACATCCGTTTTCTGTCGCGCGCCTACGAACAGTACAGCATGCGCCAGGCCGTGATGGAATCCAAGGCCCACACCCTGGACGCCCTGCCCGTGGGCGTCGCCCGGCTGGACATGCGCGGACACATCCTGGAGTGCAACCAGGCCTTCTCCCAATTCCTGGGCAGCCCCGAGAACCCCAAGGGCCGCGATATCCTTGACTGCATGGCGCTGCTGGACATCGCCGGGGCGGACACCGAATGGCGACTCTTTCTGGGCAACGACAGCAAGGCCGTCTACAGCAAGATCCTCTGCGTGCCCTCTGCAGGCGACCTGGACACTCATCGCTGCATGTATTTTTCCGCCCACAAGCAGGGCGGAGCCGGGGAACAAAGCATCCTGTTCCTGGCCGAGGACATCAGCGAGGTCTCGGAGCTTGAGGTCCAGGCCTTCAAGCACGGCGAATTCATGGAACAGCTGGTGGAATCCATGCAGGACATGGTCATGACCGTGGACTCCAGCGGCCGCATCACCTTCGCTTCCCCGCGTCTCTCGCACCTGCTTCTGGGACGCAACCTGTTCTCCATCGCCAAGCCCATGGGCACCTTCAGCGACAGCTGGTCCCCGGCCCTGCTGCCCTCGGCCAAGGCCCCGGTGGAAACCATCCTCCAGCTCAGGGACGGCAGTTTCAAGTCCCTGGAACTGATGATCTCGCTGCTTCGGGGCAACCGGCCCGAGGCCCCGACCTACCTTGTGGTTGGGCGCGACCTGACCGCCGTTCGCCGTCTGGAAGACAAATTGAAGCGCCAGGCCATCTACGACGGCCTGACCGATCTGTACAACCACTACCAGTTCCACGCCCTGCTGGAGCGTGAGTCCCGCCGCTCACAGCGCACCGGACGCCCCATGGGCCTCGTCTTCTTCGACCTGGACAGATTCAAGGACATCAACGACAGCCTCGGCCACCAGGCCGGGGACCAGATCCTGAAAGACGTGGCCGAGGCCATCCGCGACAAGGGCCGCCAGGGCACGGACTTCCCCTGCCGCTACGGCGGCGACGAGTTCGCCGTGATCGCCACGGATGTCGGCGACGGCGGATTGCAGTCCCTTGCCCTGCGCATCAAGAAGGGCATCGACGACGGCCTGAAAGGCAGGGTGCAGGTCAGCATGGGCCTGGCACTGCTCCAGGAGGGCGAAAGCCCGGAAATCCTCTTGAAACGGGCGGACCGTGCGGCCTATTCCGCCAAATCGCGCGGCGGCGACCAGATCGTCGAAGCCGGGGAATAACAGCCTGGGGCACCGCCAGAACCCGCATTTCTTGGATTTTCCTCGGGCCGAAGCCAAGCTTTGAATTTTACACATTCTGCGGTATAGGTCGCCCCCGGCGCGGCTGCGCCTCTTCCTTTTTGCGGCATCCGCCAAACACCACCTTTGCAGGAGTCAGACAGCATGTTGCGGCGAATCGAACTGGGACTCAAGGGACACGTCACGGACAACGTCGGGGCGCGCGTGGCGCGCGGGGCCTGCCACGCCCTGGGCGTGGGGGTCGATCAATGCCGCATCGTCAAGGTGTTCACCATCCAGGGCGTGGACGAAAAGGGCATCCAGACCATCCTTGAGACCGCCGCCCTGCACGACCCGGTCCTGCACGACGCCTCCCTGACGCCCGTCGCCACAGGCTTCGACTGGATCCTCGAGGTCGGCTTCCGCCCCGGCGTGACCGACAACGAGGGCCGCACCGCCAAGGAAAGCGTGGCCCTGGTCCTGGGTCTGTCCAAGACCGAGGCCGAGCACATGGCCGTGTACACCTCCACCCAGTACCTGCTTTCCGGGGACCTCTCCCTGGAGGAAGTGACCCGCATCGGACGCGACTATCTGGCCAACGAGCTGATCCAGCGCTACGAGATCAAGAGCGCTGCGGACTGGGTCGCGGCCCCCGGATTCGAGGCCAAGGCCGCCCAGGTCACGGGCGAGGCCATGGACGAGGTCCTGGAGATCGACATGGCGGGCATGAGCGACGAGGAGCTCTCGGCCCTCTCACGCGAGAACACCCTGGCCCTGTCCCTCACGGAAATGTTCAAGATCCGCGAGTACTACCTGGCGCCTGAAGTCCGCGAGCGCCGCGCCGCCCTGGGCCTGCCCGCCAACCCCACCGACGCCGAACTTGAGGCCCTGGCCCAGACCTGGTCCGAGCACTGCAAACACAAAATCTTCAGCGCCAAGATCGACTACGAGAACCGCGAAAACGGCCGCCGGACCGAGATCGACAGCCTGTTCGGCACCTACATCGTGGGCAGCACCAAGGTCATCCGCGAACAGCGTGGCGACGACGATTTCTGTCTCTCGGTGTTCAAGGACAACGCAGGCGTCATCAAGTTCGACGAAGATTATTCGATGTGCATCAAGGTCGAGACCCACAACAGCCCCTCGGCCCTGGACCCTTACGGAGGGGCCCTGACCGGTATCGTGGGCGTGAACCGTGACCCCATGGGCACGGGCATGGGCGCGAACCTGATCTGCAACACCGATGTCTTCTGCTTTGCCTCGCCCTTCTGGACCCAGGAGCTGCCCCCGCGCCTGTTGCACCCCCGGCGCGTGCTGGAAGGCGTGCGCGAGGGCGTGGAGCATGGCGGCAACAAGTCCGGCATCCCCACGGTCAACGGCTCCATCGTCTTCCACGAGCAGTACCTGGGCAAGCCCCTGGTCTTCTGCGGGACCATCGGGCTGATGCCCGCGACCCTGCACGGTGCGCCCAGCCACGAAAAGAACGCCTACCCCGGCGACGCCATCGTGATGTGCGGCGGCCGCATCGGCAAAGACGGCATCCACGGAGCAACCTTCTCCTCCGAGGAACTGCACCAGGACTCGCCCGCCACGGCCGTGCAAATCGGTGACCCCATCACCCAGCGCAGGATGTACGACTTTTTGATGCGCGCCCGGGACATGGGCCTGTACAACGCCATCACCGACAACGGTGCGGGCGGCCTGTCCTCGTCCGTGGGCGAGATGGCCGAGTTCTCCGGCGGCTGCAAGGTGGACATCTCCAAGGCCCCCCTGAAGTACGACGGGCTACGGCCCTGGGAGATCCTGCTGTCCGAGGCGCAGGAGCGCATGACCCTGGCCGTGTCCCAGGAAAAACTTCCCGAGTTCCTGGCCCTGTCCGAAGAGATGGGCGTGGAGTCCTCGGTGCTGGGCGAGTTCACGGACACGGGGTATTTCCACATCACCTACGGCGACAAGCCCGTGGCCTACCTGTCCATGGACTTCCTGCACGACGGCGTGCCGCAGATGGAGCTCAAGGCCGTTTGGGAACGCCCGGATGTGGACGAACCCTACATGCCCTTCTTCATCACCGATCAGGCCAGCCTGCTGAAAAAGATGCTCGGCCGCCTAAACATCTGCTCCAAGGAATACGTGGTGCGCCAGTACGACCACGAGGTTCAGGGCGGCAGTGTGGTCAAGCCCCTGACCGGGGTCCTGAACGACGGCCCGGCCGACGCCGGGGCGCTGAGGCCCGTGCTGGGCAAAGATCGCGGGATCGTGGTCTCCCACGGCATCTGCCCCAAGTTCTCCAAGCTGGACACCTACTGGATGATGGCCTCGGCCATCGACGAGGCCATCCGCAACGCCGTGGCCACGGGGGGCAACCCCAGCCACATGGCCGGCACGGACAACTTCTGCTGGTGCGATCCGGTCCAGAGCGAGAAGACCCCGGACGGCCACTACAAGTTGGCCCAGCTGGTGCGTGCCAACCAGGCCCTGGCCCATTACTGCCAAGCCTTCGGCGTACCCTGCATCTCCGGCAAGGACTCCATGAAGAACGACTACACCGGCGGCGGCACCAAGATCTCCATCCCGCCCACGGTGCTCTTCTCGGCCATGAGCGTCATCGAGGACGTCAACAAGTGCGTGACCTCGGACTTCAAACAGCCCGGCGATCTCGTCTACATCCTGGGACTGACCAAGCCCGAACTGGGTGGCAGCGAGCTGTCCGAGCTGTTCAAGGCCCCGTTCTTCGACGTGCCCCAGGTGGACGCCGTGTCCGCCCGTGAGCGCTACATCACGCTGCATGCCGCCATGCAGGACAGCCTGGTCAGCGCCGCCCACGACCTGTCCGACGGCGGACTGGGCGTGGCTGTGGCCGAGATGTGCATCGGCGGACGTCTGGGCGCGGCCATTGACCTGGCCAAGGTGCCCTGCTGCCCGGAGGACATGGAAGTCACCGACCTGCTCTACTCCGAGTCCAACAGCCGCCTACTGATCACCGTGCGCCCCGAAAATCGCCACGCCTTCGAGGCCGCGTTCAAGGGCCAGCACTTCGCGCTCATCGGCGAGGTCACGGACCAGGGCACCCTGACGGTGACCAAGGGCGAACAGCAGCTGATCAACGAGGCCGTGGACTCCCTGACCGCCTCCTGGAAGGCCCCCTTCGGCACCGAGGGCCCGGGCATGGAAAACGGCGGCACGGGCGGCGAGTTCTGCTCCGCGAACCCCGCGGGCCGCGACGAGTGCATCAGCTTCGAATAGCAAGTCCTTGAAAGGCAAAGCGGGGGGAACTTTTTACAAAGTTCCCCCCGCTTCCTTTTCCATAGGTCCAGGATCAATGTCTCCACTGGCATCACTCCGGCTTGCGGGCAACGGCAATCAGACGGCTGCTCAGGGGGACCAATCCCGGATGCTGCGCAAATTTTTCATCAACGCTCTCCAGCATCCGATACATGCCCGGATCCTTCACGGCGATCTTCAGATCCTGGTTCGGAGGAAAGGCAAACAGGGGCGTTATCCCGGCCACGGTGAGCAGTTCCATGTCCTGATCCTTGAACAGGGAGGCCAGTTCATCCGGCCCAAGCAGATTCAGGGTCAGTCCTTTGCTATTCACAAACTCCCCGGTCTCAAGAAGTTGCAACACTGATTCCCAGAGACCGTCGCGAAACATGTCGTAGGCCTTGCGGTAGCGATTTGACGCATCGCACAGCACATACCCTCCAGGGCGAACCACTCGGCACAGTTCACTGACGGCCTTTTGAGAATTCCCGCACAGTGTCACCGGCTCTCCGGTGGCAACAGCCATGTGAAAACTGCCGCTTTCAAAACAACCCAGATCGCAAATATCCGCGACCTCAAAATTCACATGGTCCGCATACCCGTTTTCTTCCACGGACTCCCGAGCCTTTTGCAACATCTTGGGGGAGAGATCCGAAAGCACCATTTCAAACCCCAGAGGAGCCAATTTTTCCACCCAACGCCCGACCCCGCACCCGGCCTCCAGAATCCGACCCCCGGCAATACCAGAAAGCAGCGGTTCGATATGTTTCCACCAGCTTTTTTCATAGAGCGTCGAAACCAAGTCCTGAGCACTGCTTTTCTTGCGCGCAGCATGTTGCTCCGCCAGCCCATCCCATGTTTCGCGTAACTTCGTGGTATGCATCGCACCTTCCTTTGAATTGACTTTCATTATCAATTCCTCTTTCCTCTACGGGTTGTCAACCTGGGATGAAACCCCGACCTGGCGACCGTCCCCGGGAGTAGCTGCGGCAAGCCAAAAGTAGAGAACGCTGCGCTCCCTCCGCTGGTTTATTTGACTCCCGCCGCGCCCGAGGCTACAAACCTGCTTCGGCCCCGCGCCGCGCAAGGAGACAAATGATGATCGCCACAGGAACCATCCCCACCAAGGACAGCGCCACAGCCCAGAGCCGGTTGTTCACGCAAAGCCTGTATCGCTAGCCCGGCGCACCTTACCGGGACCGGCGTCGGGCACCATCAGTGTCCCCCCAAGCTCAAGACTTTCAGGCACACCATCCGCCCCCAGGGGCGACAAACGAGAGGACTCTTTCGTGAATATCATCGACGAACTCAAATGGCGCGGCCTGATCTACCAGGCCACGGACGAAGAAGCACTGAAAAAGCATTTCGAGGCCCCGGGCCGCACCCTGTACTGCGGCTTCGACCCCACGGCCAAGAGCCTGCACATCGGCAACATGGTGCCCATGCTGGCGCTGCTCAGGTTCAAGCGCGCCGGGCACGACCCCATCGTGCTCATGGGCGGGGCCACGGGCCGCATCGGCGACCCCTCGGGCAAGGACGTGGAGCGCCAACTCCTGGACTTCGAGGCCATCGAGGACAACATCGCCAACATCCGCTCCCAGGTCCACGCCCTGTTCGGGGACGACACCCGCGTCGTCAACAACTACGACTGGACCCGCGAGATGAGCGTCATCGAGTTTTTGCGCGACATCGGCAAGAACTTCACGGTGAACAGCATGATGGCCAAGGAATCCGTGCGCCAGCGCATCGAGCGCGACGAGGTGGGCATCTCGTTCACCGAATTCAGCTACCAGATCTTGCAGGCCCTGGACTTCGACCATCTCTACCGCGAATACGACTGCCGCTTGCAGATCGGCGGTTCCGACCAGTGGGGCAACATCACCGCCGGTACCGAGCTGGTGCGCAAGAAATCCCAGGGCCAGGCCTTTGCCGTGACCTTCCCGCTGCTGACCACGGCCAGCGGCGCCAAGTTCGGCAAGTCCGAGAAGGGGGCCATCTACCTGGACCCCGAGCTGACCAGCGTCTGGGACATGTACCAGTACTGGATCAACGTGGATGACCGCGATGTGGTCAAGCTGTTGAAGGTCTTCACCTTCAAGTCCGGCGAAGAGATCGAGGCCCTGGAACGGCGGCTGGCCGAGGCCCCGCATCTGCGCGAGGCCCAGACCGCCCTGGCCGAGGAAATGACCACCCTGTTCCATGGCCCGGAGGAACTGGCCAAGGTCCAGAACGCCGTGGCCGTGCTCTTTGGCTCGGGCGACGTGACCAGTGTGGACGCCAAGACCCTGCGCGCGGCCCTGGATTCCGCGCCCAGCGTCTCCTATCCGGCCAATGACATTCCGCCCCTGCCGCAGATCGTCGCGGACCTCGAACTGGTCCAGTCCAAGGGCCAGGCCCGCAAGGACATCGCCGCCGGAGCCGTGCGCGTGAACATGGAGCAGATCAAGGACCCCACCTACTCCCCCACGGCCGAGGACTTCCTGCATGGTGAGGTGTTGCTGATCAAGAAGGGCAAAAAGCACTGGGGCTTGGTGACGTTGGCATAAGCGGCCGTTGAAAAGGATGCGTCTGCGGTGTTGCAGCGACGGCGTCAGAATCTCACGTATGTTGCGATACGCTTCGATCCTGACGCCGCCTTGCGCCTTGCATCCACACCCTTTTGAGCGGCCTTGAGCAAAATCATAGCCACACGCATCCCGCATTTCGATGTTGGTAAAAACTCCAGCAACGAATATCAAACGGAGAAAGAAATCATGCAGCTCGGCGCACTTTGCCGGATGATCAAGATCGAACACTCGGTGTTCGCCCTGCCCTTTGCCTACATCGGCATGGTCCTGGCAGCCGGCGGCTGGCCCGGGCTGGTGCCGTTTGTGCTGATCACCGTGGCCATGGTGGCCATCCGCACCTACGCCATGACCTTCAACCGCCTGGCGGACCTGCAATTCGACAGCGCCAACCCGCGCACCAAGGACCGCCCCCTGGTGACCGGCGAGATCTCCGTACGCGACGCTAGGCTCTTCCTAGCATTCACGGCCCTGGTCTTCGTACTGGCCTGCGCAGGCCTGAACCCGCTGTGTCTCGCGCTTTCGCCCGTCCCGCTGGTCGTGGGGGCCTTCTACAGCTACACCAAACGCTTCACCCCGCTCTGCCACTTCGTGCTGGGCTCGGTGCTGGGACTGGCCCCCGTGGCCTCGTGGCTGGGCGTGACGCCCGAGTTCACGATCACGGCCTGGCTGTTCTTCTTCGGCGTGACCTTCTGGGTGGCCGGGTTCGACATCCTCTACGCCTGTCAGGACGTGGACTTCGACCGCGGGCAAAAGCTGCATTCGCTGCCCGCCGACCTGGGCATCCCCACGGCGCTGACCCTGTCCACCTTCTGCCATGTCTGCACGGCCATCTTCTTTGCACTCGCCGGGGCCAACGCAGGCCTGGGCTGGGGCTACTGGCTCGTCTGGGCCCCCGTGGTCGCAGCGCTGGTCTGGGAGCATTCCCTGATCAGTGCAGACGACATGAGCCGGGTCAACATGGCCTTCTTCACCGTCAACGGCGTGATCGGCGTCTCTGTCTTCGGCGGCGTGCTCATGGGCCTGTATTTCTAGCTCTCCCTAAACGGCTCGCTGCTTGGCAACTCAAGCTCTACACAGACTCGCTCTGCGTAGAGCTTTTTTCTACGCCACAAAGCCAAGACGGGGGCCTCTCCAGGCGCGGGGGATGATCACGGATGCCCGGCGCTGGGCGTATCAAGGTCAAAACGGATCAGATCAAACGCGAGGAATTGATACACCCGCAGCATCATCGCAGGCGGTGCTTTCGCATCAGCCTGAAGGTGGGTTCTTTTGTTTTGGCCCAGGCTATCGTATGGTGCGAAGATTGGAGATGCCCATGGACCAATCTCAGCCCACCGGCGGACAGCCGCCGCTACCGCCGCTACCGCTGTTGCTGCTGCGCGAAAAGCCGGGCAGCGTCGTTGCGGACAAGACGGCCCACAGCGAGAGTCCGGCCAAAGGCAAGGGACGCAAGCTCGTTTGCCGGGGCTGCCGCGTACCGATCACCAGCGTTGATGCGCGCATCAACGTTGGCGGCAAGCACCAGCACGTCTTCGCCAACCCGGCGGGCTATCTCTACGAACTGGGTTGTTTCTCCCAGGCCCCGGGCTGCGCCAACGAGGGGGCGCCCTCCTGGGAGTTCACCTGGTTCCCCGGGCATGCTTGGCAGATTCAGGTCTGCCGCTCATGCAACGCACTCATGGGCTGGAGCTTTCGCACCCCCTCGGGCAAAGGCTTTTACGCCCTGATCCTGCCGCATCTGCTGGAAGAAAACGACGAGGGCCAATAAGCCACGGCTCCGGAGGACCCCATGGAACACTTCACAGAACAACTCTTCGAAAACGTCAAGAAGGATGCCAGGGACTTGGCCGGGATACTCCCCCAAGGGCAAACGGTGGCCGGGCGCCTGCTGCTGGAGGCGCTACCCATCCTGTTCCGCGAGATCGAGCAGTCACGCCAGCGCAACGAGCGGCTGCGCGAGGCCTTGGAGTTCTATGCTGACCTGAGCCTCTGGGACCGGGCCTACATCGGCGTGGGGTCGGACTCCGTGGCCGCCGAGGACGGCGGCGAGACCGCCCGCATGGCCCTGCGCGGGGAGTGAATGCCGCGGGTCCGCCGTCTGCGGACCCACGGCCTGAGAACAAGGGAGATTACATGGGCAGGATTTGACGGCCAAACTGCTCCTGGAGCACCTCGGCCATGGCCAGATAGATGGCCGACGCCCCGCAGACCATGCCTTCCCACCCGGCCAGGGTGCCGAGAACCTCGAGGCCCGTGAAGTCTCGGGCGGCAAGCAGGAAGAAGAGCACCACCACCGAGGCGAAGACGAATTGCAGCACGCGGCTGCCTTTGAGGGTACCCACGAACATGAACACGCTGAACACGCCCCACAGCAGCAGGTAGCAGCCCATGTAGGCCTTCGGGGTGGGATCGGCCAGCCCCAGTTTCGGCAGCAGAATCAGCGCCACCAGGGTCAGCCAGAAGGTGCCGTAGGAGACAAAGGCCGTCAGGCCGAAGGTGTTGCCCTTCTTGAATTCCATGATGCCTGCGATGATCTGGGCGAAGCCGCCATAGAGCAGGCCCATGGCCAGAATCATCGAACTGATGGGGAAAAACCCGGCATTGTGGATATTGAGCAGGATGGTGGTCATGCCGAAACCCATCAACCCCAGGGGAGCAGGGTTGGCGTATGTCTGAGTCATTGTTGCGAAGTCTCCTAAGAAGAAGGGATTGGGCTCGTGCCAGGATTGGGTGCGGGGCGGAATGAGACGCGTGGATCGAACTGCACAGCTGCTATCGAAATGCCTTCTCCCGCGCAATGCTTATTCTGCCAACGGCCCCCCCCAACAGTTGGACGGCGCCGGCACCGTGCCCTTCACCAGGCAGAGGGCAACCATTCCACCTTGCCAAGGAGCGATCATGAACTGGAAAGTGTTGCTTGCGATCGTCGCCTTCTGGGCCATGTGGGATCTGGCCGTGCCGCTGTTCGGCATCCGCCAGATGCTTCCCTGGGAACTCAGACAGCGCATCGCCCTGGACGACACACCCGTGCTGCTGGATGTGCGCACCCCCGCCGAATACGCCTGGTTCCACATCCCCGGGGCCGTGAACGTGCCCTTCCCCCCGCCCCAGGAGCTGGACCTTCCCAAGGACGTTGAAATCGTCCTGATCTGCATGACCGGGCACCGCTCGCCCCCGGCAGCCTGGCAGCTCAAGCAGGCGGGTTTCAGCAACGTGGCCAACCTGACCTGGGGCATGAGCGCCTACAAGCTCTTTGGCGGACGCACGAAAAAAGGCGAAGCGCCCTAGCGCTCCGCCTAATAATTCCTGTCAAGAATTCACTCTACTCGTGAGCCACGCCCTTTTCGCTGAGGGTCGTGAATTTCAAGTCATCCAGCACCTTGAGAAACATGTCCTTGGACGACGGCTCCAGATCCGGGCGACCGCAGACCAAACCCATATCCACGTCGCCAAGGACATAGTATTCCTTGTTGGCTTCCACTTCCAAGGACAACTCAGCCTTGGCCTCTGTTTTGGCCCAGAAGGCATGCACACCTGGCGTGGCGTAGTAGATGAAATAACTGCCCTTGCGAAGCAGACCGATCTTCTGCGAATCATCCTGCACGAAGTAGCTCACCGCCGCACCGATAAAACTGTTCTCCCTAAAGAAGACCACGGTTGCGGCATCTTCCTTCAGTTCAGCGACAGGGCGCTCTTCATGCACGATGTAATGCTCGCTCCTGGGCATGGTCGCACACCCGGATAGAACAAAGGCAAGAAGCAAGACAGGTAGAAATCTGAGTCTCATGTGCCCTCCCAAAAAAATGTATTTGGGAGCAAATATCAAAAAGAGGATGTGACGTAAACCACTTACCAGAATGGTTTTTCCTAGAGAACCTCTTCCAGTTCCAACAAATAGCGCTTCATCTCCAGACCACCCTCGGCGGAATAGCCGGTGAGCGCCCCGTCGCTGCCCAGCACCCGGTGGCAGGGCACGATGAGCGGCCAGGGGTTGGTGGCCATGATCCGCCCCACGGCCCGCGCGGCCTTGGGCGATCCCGCCATGACCGCCAGTTGGCCGTAGCTTACGGTCTGTCCATGGGGCACGGTCTGTTGCAGGGTCTGCAAGACCTTGGCGGAAAATTCGGGCTGCTCGTGAAAGGCCATGGGCACGCGCGGCCAAACTATCTTCTCGCCCGCCACGTAACGCGCCAGGGCCTCGCGCAACATCTTCGCGGCGGCGCTCATGCCCGTGGGCACGCCGCCCTGCGACCAGAGAATCCTGGTGCCCAGCAACACTCCGTTGTCCCAGGACAGCTCCAGGGCCAGGGGGTCGGCCACGATCAGTTCAATCTTGTCGGGGATGCGCATCCACCCTCCTTGTCTTGGGCCGCAACGAAGCGGCAAAGAGACTCTATCCTCAGGCCAGCGACGGCGGCAAGGGGGCCTCGGCTCTGAACCAGGGGGGGATTCGATCCCCGGCTCCGGCGGCCTTGCCCTGCCAGAGATTGGCCCGGGTCATGATCCTGGCCAGCCGATTCAGGACCTTCAGTTTGTCGGACGCCCAGGCAGGAGCCGCCAACTCGCCATGGGCCGGGTCCGATGCCAGGCGATGCACCACCATGTCCGGGCGCAACCTGGGCAAGGCATGGGCCAAGAATTCCGCATAGTCCTCGAACCCCAGCGGCTCATAGCTGCCCCGCCGGTATTCGGCCTCCAGGGGCGTGCCCTTACAGAGGTAGAGGTTGTGCAGCTTGATGCCCGCAACGGGCAGGGCGTTCACGAAGTCCACGCTGGCCGCGAACTCATCCGCACCTTCGCCGGGCAACCCGGCGATGAGGTGGGCGCAAACCTTGATCCCCCGCCCAGCGGCCTGATGCACGGATCGGGCGAAATCCTCGGCGCTGTGCCCGCGATTGATGCGCTTGAGCGTGGCGTTGCAGGACGACTGCAGCCCCAGATCCAGCCACAGCTCATGCACATCCAGCGAGGCCAGCAGATCAAGCTTGTCCTCGTCCAGGCAGTCAGGGCGGGTGCCGATGGCCAGGCCCACCAGCTTGGGCAGGGCCGTGATCCGGCACAAAACATCGCGCAGCCGCTCCAGGGAACAATGTGTGTTGGAAAAGGATTGCAGGTAGGCCAGAAACAGGCCCTGCTTGTCGGGTTGTCCCAAGATCCAGGAGCGCCACTGGCCCTCCAGGTCCACCCCCCGGCCGAACAACCCGCTGCCGGAGCCGTGTTCGTTGCAGAATGAACAACCTTGGAGCGACAAGGTTCCGTCGCGATTGGGGCACGTTGCACCCACGTCCAGGGGGACCTTGCGCACCTTGCATCCGAAGCTTTGACGAAAATAGGTGGACAGGGAATAGTGCCTCAACAATTTGATATTCCGGGGTTTGAATTTTACCAGCAGGAGGCTTGCCCCAAGCCCTTGGTTTGGTTATCACCTCCCAATTGACAGAATGAATGGAAACAGTGACAATCCGCACCCACCTGACCCATCAATGAGTTGACCCAAGAGAGAGCATATGTCCAGAATTTTGGATACGGTACTTGGCTTCTTCTCCAATGACCTCGCCATCGACCTCGGCACGGCCAACACCTGTGTCTACGTCAAAGGGCAGGGCATCGTGCTCAGCGAGCCCAGCGTCGTTGCCGTGAAACAAGACAACAAGGGCGGCCGCAAGGTCCTGGCCGTGGGCATCGAGGCCAAACAGATGCTGGGCCGGACACCCGCCAACATCGTGGCCATCCGTCCCATGAAGGACGGAGTGATCGCCGATTTCGACATCACCCAGGAGATGCTCAGCTACTTCATCCGCAAGGTGCACAACCACCGGCGGCTGGTGCGACCGCGGATCATCATCTGCGTGCCCACGGGCATCACCCAGGTGGAAAAGCGCGCGGTCAAGGAAAGCGCCGAAAGCGCCGGAGCGCGTGAAGTCTACCTGATCGAGGAGCCCATGGCCGCGGCCATCGGCGCCAATCTGCCCATCACCGAACCGACCTCCAACATGGTCGTGGACATCGGCGGCGGCACCACCGAGGTGGCCGTCATCTCCCTGTCGGGCGTGGTCTATTCCAAGTCCGTGCGCGTGGGCGGCGACAAGATGGACGAAGCCATCATGCAGCACGTCAAACGCAAGTACAACATGCTGATCGGCGAATCCACGGCCGAATCCATCAAGATTCAGGCTGGCAGCGCCTACCCCTCGGACAACGAGGTGGAGATGTCCGTCAAGGGCCGGGACCTGGTCTCGGGCATCCCCCAGAACATCACCATCACTTCCGAGGAAGTTCGCAAGGCCATCTCCGAGCAGGTGGACGCCATCGTTCAGGCCGTGCGTATCGCCTTGGAACAGACGCCCCCCGAACTGGCTGCGGACATCGTGGACCGCGGCATCGTGCTCACGGGCGGCGGGGCACTGTTAAAAGGGCTGGACCAGCTGTTGCGCGAGGAAACCGGCCTGCCCATCACCGTTGTGGACAATCCGCTGTCCACCGTGGTCATGGGTTCCGGCAAGGCACTCGACAACCTGGACATCCTGAGGGAGGTCACGATCGATTAGCCTGGGCTCAAAAAAGGGCGTTGTCGTCGCCTTCCTTCTGGCTCTATCCGTGTATTTGAGCCTCTATACGTGGAACGCCCGCACGGGCGTTCTCGACGGTCTGGCGAGCCGTACCGGACTGGAATTCGTGGGCTGGGTCATCAAGCCCGGCCGCTGGGTCGCCGACCAGGCCACGACCACCTGGAACCGCTACCTGTACCTCGTGGGCCTGCGCCAGGAAAACGACCTGCTGCGCGAACGGCTGGACACCCTGACCCTGGAGCTGGCAAGCAAGCGCGAACTGGCCACCGAAGCCCTGCGCCTGCGCACCCTGCTCGATTTTCCCGCCCCCCCGGGCTGGACATACTCCGGCGCGCGGGTCATTGCCCAGCGCATGGGCCCCAACTCCGCCCTGGAGACCATCGTCATCGACAAGGGTGCCCTGGCCAGCGTGGTTGTGAACACCCCGGTCATCACCCCCGCCGGCGTGGTGGGCCGCGTGCTGCGCAACGGCCTGACCGCCTCCAACGTGCTGCTGCTCACCGACCAGAACAGCAAGATCCCCGTCCTGGGCAGGAATCACCGCAGCACAGGCATCCTCACCGGTGCCGGAGCCGACAATCTTCTGGAAGTACGCTACGTGCCCCTGAACGCTCCCATCGACGTGGGTGAGACCCTGCTGACCTCGGGCCTTGCTGAAATCTATCCCAAGGGGCTGCCCTTGGCCCGGGTGACTGCCATCGAACGCTCCGAAATATCCCTGTTCCTCACCGTCCGCGCCGAGCCCCTGGTCAGCCTGCGGGACCTGGAAGAGGTTCTGCTGCTGCACACCCAGCCTGCGCGGACCCCGCCCATGGACGGCGCACCCGTCGCCGTGCCGGGTTCCTAGGAGGCCGCCGTGCAGCCAATGGTCTTCTGGTTGATCTACACCGCGCTTGGCATCTGGGCCCAACGGCTCATCCCCGGCGTGGACATCTTCGCCCCGGCGCTGGTGGTCTGCCTGCAACTGCGCCGCGTGACCCAGTTCTTCTGGCTGGCCCTGGCTTGGATCATCCTCCAGGAAGGAATGGGCAACCTGCCCTTTGGCAATCTGCTGCTGTGGTACGGCGGGCTGGTCCTGTTCTTCGTGGTCGGGCGCTGGCTGTTCGAATCGCGCAACCTGATCTTCGTGTTCATCATCGGCATCTTCATGGGCAGCTGGCACTATCTGCTGACCCAACTCATGGCCGACCTCCAGAACCTGGAAGTGCTGCGAGGCCAACTCCTGGTGGAGAGTTTCTACCAAGCGGTGCTCTTCCCCCTGGTCTGGGCCGTGACCTTCAACATCTACAAGCGCAGGGTGCCCGATGCCGGCACAATATGAACCCGAGGGGCAGGCCCCTCCCACAGCAGGCCTGTTCCTGCTCCAGGCGCTGATCTGGATACTGTTCTGCACCTTCACGCTGCGCATCTGGTATCTTCAGATCTACCGCGGTGCCGAGTTCGAGACCAAGGCCCTGGACAACCAACTGCGCCAAGAGGCCATGTTCGCCCCCCGGGGGCTGGTGCGCGACAGGGACGGCAAGCTTGTGGCCGTCAACGAACCCGCCTATGCCCTGGGGCTGGTGCGCGAGGACTGCAAGGACATCAGCGCCACCCTGGACAAAATCAGCGAATGGACGGGGATTGATCGCGACGAACTGCGCGAGAAGTTCCACAAGTACAAGCGTCTGGTAAAACCCTTCGAGCCCATGATCCTCGTCCCGGACATCCCCTTTGAGCAACTGGCCGTGGTCGAGGCCAACGCCCTGTTCTGGCCGGGACTGGAGATCGTGGTCCGCTCCAAGCGCTACTACAAGCAGCACGACCTGCTGGCCCATGTGCTGGGCTATGTGGCCGACGCCAACGAAGTGGAACTGACCCAGAACCCGAGCCTGGCCCTGGGCGACAACGTGGGCAAGGGTGGGCTGGAGCTGGTCCTTGAAAATCGCCTGCGCGGCACCAAGGGCCTCAGACAGGTGGAGGTGGACGCCACCGGCCGCCGCCTGAAGCAAACCATCCTGCGCGAGCCTCTGGCCGGGGAACACATCAATCTGTCCATCGATCTCGGCCTGCAGGCCCAGGCCTCCAGACAACTGGAAGGCCAGGCCGGGGCCATCGTGGTCATGGAGCCCGCCACGGGCAAGGTCCTGGCCTTTGTCAGCCAGCCGTCTTACGACGCCAACATGTTCGTCACCGGCCTGTCCCAAAAGCAGTGGATCAACCTGCGCGACGACCCCATGCACCCCCTGCAGAACAGGGTCATCCAGAGCATGTTCCCCCCCGGTTCGATCTATAAACTGGTGGTGGGCGGCGCACTCCTGGAGGACGGATTCGATCCCAAGGAGACCGTCTACTGCGGCGGACAGATCAAGCTGGGCCGGCGAGTCTTCCGCTGCTGGAAGAAACACGGGCATGGACGGGTCAACTACCAGAAGGCCCAGGTCGAGTCCTGCGACGTCTATTTCTACAATGCCGGAGACAGACTGAAGGTGGAAAAAATGAGTGCCTTTGCCAAGGGCTGCGGCTTCGGCGCGGTCACGGGCATCGCCCTGCCCCACGAAAAATCCGGTCTGGTGCCGACGCCAGCGTGGAAACGCAAGCGCTATGGCGAACCCTGGGTCGGCGGCGACAACCTGAACATGGCCATCGGCCAGGGCTTCAATCTGGTGACCCCCATTCAGGTGGCTCGCTACATCAGCGCCCTGGTCAACGGAGGCTCCCTGTACCGCCCCCTGCTGCTGGCCGACGCCCAACCCGAACTGCAGGGTACGCTGCCCCTGAGCGACCTGAACCGCACCATGATCGTGGAAGCCATGGTGGAGACAGTGGAGTCCGGCACCGCCCGCCGCCTGAAGCGCAAAGGCGTGCGCATGGGCGGCAAGACCGGCACCGCCCAGGTGGTGCGCCTCAAGCTCAAGGAAGACGACGAGCGCCGCACCACCGAAGAGATGTCCTACGAAGAACGCGACCACGCCTGGCTGGCCTCCTTCGGTGAAAAAGACGGCAAGACCTACGTCGCAGTGTGCATGGTGGAACACGGCGGCCACGGCGGTACGGCGGCCGGGCCGATCCTCAAGGCCATCTACGACTATCTCTTCTCGGAGGAGAGACAATGAGCTTCATCGACCGCCGAGTGTTGCAGCACATCAACTGGGCGCTGCTTGGCCTGACCCTGGTGCTGTTCGGACTGGGGGTGCTGAATCTCTATTCCGCCAGCGGCTTCCGCATGGAAAGTGGCGTGGCCGTCAATACCTTCTTCCAGAAGCAGTTGGCCTGGGGCCTGATCGGCATGGGCGGCATGCTGGTCTGCATCTTTCTGGACTACCGCCATCTGACGACCCTGGCCTGGCCCCTGTTTGGGCTCACCGTGGCCCTGCTGGTGTGTGTGCCGCTGTTCGGCAAAACCATTTATGGGGCGCGCCGCTGGCTGGACCTGGGCTTCTTCAACTTCCAGCCCAGCGAGGTCGCCAAGATCAGCATGCTCCTGCTCGGAGCCAAACTCCTGTCCAAGGGCCAACGCCCCCTGGACTGGGGAATGCTGTTCGGCGTGATGTTCTTGGGCCTGATCCCGGCCGGACTGATCATACTCCAACCCGACCTTGGTTCCGGCCTGTCCGTGTTGATGCTGCTGGGCGGGATGATCATGTACCGCGGATTGCAAAAACGTGTCCTGAAGCCCCTGTTCATCACTCTGCCGCTGCTCCTGCCCCTGTCCTGGTTCTTCCTGCATGACTACCAGAAGCAGCGCATCCTGACGTTCCTGAACCCCGGCAGCGACCCCCTGGGCAGCGGCTACCACATCCTGCAGTCCCAGATTGCCATCGGCTCGGGCCGGATGTGGGGCAAGGGCTTTCTGGCCGGTACCCAATCCCAGCTCAGGTTCCTGCCGGAGAAGCACACGGACTTCGCCATCGCCGTCTTCGGCGAGGAATGGGGCTTCGTCGGCTGCATAATTTTGCTTTCACTTTTCTGCCTCTTTCTGTATCAAATTTTCCTCACAGCCCAAGAGGCCAAGGACCGCTTCGGAAGCTTCCTGGCGGCCGGGGTCTTTTTTTATTTTTTCTGGCAGGTCCTCATTAATATGGGCATGGTCCTCGGACTGATGCCGGTGGTGGGCATTCCGCTGCCGTTCATCAGCTACGGCGGCAGCGCCATGGTCGTGAACCTCTGCCTGATCGGTGTGGTGATGAACGTTTCCATGCGCCGCTTCGTGTTCAAGCGATCCTGACCCGCCGAAACCCAAACCCCAGGCCCCCGCGAGCCCAGGGGGCACGGTGCCCCCATCGAACAGCTAAGGAGTGAATCAAATGGCACGTGATGAGATAAACGCATTCCTCGGTACCGGGACCACCTACCAAGGCAAGCTCGAATTCCAGGGCTCGGTGCGCATCGACGGCAATTTCAAGGGTGAAGTAACATCCAAGGGCACGCTCGTGGTGGGCAAGGAAGCCAACGTGGAGGGCACCATCAACGTCGGCCAGCTGATCATCAGCGGCAAGCTGAACGGCGAGGTCCGGGCCAAGGAAAAGATCGTCCTGCACAAGACTGCGCACATCGTCGGCAGCCTGAGCACTCCTTCCCTGGTCATCGAGGAAGGCGCGGTCCTGGAAGGGCAGATCACCATGGGCACCAAGAGCACCGCCAAGCCCGGCGAACAGGCCCCTGCCGGCACTTCCGCAGGCCTGCGCGCCCCCTCTGCCTTGGATAGTTCAACAAAGAACAAGGTCGAGGCTTCCGCGGGTATAACCACCATCGGGAAATAGGGTTTTTCCTTTCATTTAGCTTTGTTGCACAAGGCAGGGGACACACGTCCACCAGGGAAAAACCCTTTGACAGGGTGGGCTAAATCCGCTAAAGCCCGTGTGACTTTGCTCAATAATTCACAACCTCCGAGAGGGCGAGATGATCGATCTTGACAGCACGTTCTTTATCCAGTTCTTGAACTTCATCATCACACTGGTCGTTTTGAACTTTCTCCTAATCCGTCCCATTCGTGACATCATCAGCAAGCGCAACAGCGCCATGTCCTCGATGGTCGATGATGCGGAGAGCTTCACGAACACCGCTGAAGACAAGCTGAAGAAATACCACAAGCAGCTTGACGAGACCCGCGTGGCCGGGACCTCGAAGCGCAATGGTCTCAAGGAAGAGGGCCTCACCCAGGAAAAGGGCATCCTGACCGCCGCCGGCGAACAGGCCGCCGTGACCGTCAAGGCCGAGCGCGAGACCGTGGCCGGTCAAGTCAGCTCCGCCATGGACGCCCTCAAGGGTCAAGTCGATGCCCTGGCGGGCAAAGTCACCACCAAGGTGCTTGGCTAACGTATCGAGTCCAAGGCGAAATCCGGTTCCCCCGATTTCGCCTTGCTATATTTAGAGAACTGAACCGGTTGGACAAGGAGGGTTTCGCGTTGACAGTCTTGAAACGACTTTTACCCGCGATGCTATTTGTGCTTGCCGCCGCGACCGTGGCGTCCGCCTCGGAAGGGGTGCTGCACGAATCGATGATGACGACGATCTTTCGAGTGATCAACTTCATCATCTTCATCGCGCTCATCTGGAAATTCGGTGGCAAGACCATCGCCAACACGTTTGGCGGCCGCCGCAAAAACATCGAGACCCAGCTCACAGAACTTGAGGACCGCAAGAAGAACGCAGCAGCCAAGTTGGCCGATGTCGAAAAGGGCATCACCAACATCGAGGCCGAACGCGCTCAGATCCTTGCCGAGTTCACCAAGCAGGGCGAGACCCTCAAAGCGTCCATCATCGAGAACGCCCAGATCTCTGCCGAAAAGATCATGGAACAGGCCAAGATGACCGCTGCCAGCGAGCGCGCCGCCGCTCTGAAGGGAATCCGCGCCGAAGTCGCCGAGTTGGTCATCGATGCAGCTGAAAAGGCCCTGCTCGGCAAGCTGACTGCCGACGAGCACAATAAGCTGATCAACGACTACTTAACAAAGGTGGTGCTCAATTGAGGGCTGACATCGTTGCACGCAGGTATGCCCGCGCGCTCTTCTCCATAGCGAAGAGCCAGGGTGACGCCGAAATGGAGGCGTACGGCAAGGATTTGGCCGGCCTCGCCGCGGTGCTGATGGACTCGCCGGAACTTCTCAGGATGTTCCGCAATCCCATCTTCACCCGTGAGGAAAAAAAGGCCATCGTGGAGAAGCTTCTCTCCAAAGCGAATCCCACCAAGACCGTGAAGAACTTTTGCTTCCTTCTGGCCGAAAAGGACCGTCTGTCCTGTCTGCTGGAAATCGAGGCACATTTTGGCGTGTTGCTGGATGAGGCCAAGGGCATCATCCGCGGTGAACTGGTCACCGCCATCGAGCTGGAAGACGCCAAGCAAATTGAAGTGAAGAAGCAGCTTGCTGATCAGCTCGGCAAAGAGCTGATTCTTGATTTCTCCTCTGATGCCGGCATCCTGGGCGGCGTCGTTCTGAAGGTTGGGGACAAGATCTTGGACGCAAGTCTCAAGGCGCAGCTGAACGCGATGAAAGAACAGATCAAAAGGGGTGAGTAGCCGATGCAGATCAAAGCTGAAGAAATCAGTAAGATCATTGAGGACTCGATCCAAAATTACGAGTCCAAGGTTGAGATGTCCGAGACCGGCACCGTGCTCTACGTCGGAGACGGCATTGCCCGTGTCCACGGCGTCGAGAACGTCATGGCCATGGAACTGCTGGAATTTCCCGGCGGATTGATGGGCATGGCCCTCAACCTCGAAGAGGACAACGTCGGTGTGGCCCTGTTGGGCGATGACACCGGCGTCAAAGAAGGCGACACGGTCAAACGTACCGGAAAGATCTTCTCCGTGCCCGTCGGCGATTCCGTCGTCGGTCGCGTCATCAACCCCCTTGGTCAGCCCATCGACGGACTGGGCCCCATCGACACGAGCGACCTTCGCCCGGTCGAGCTGAAGGCTCCCGGCATCATTGCCCGTAAGTCCGTGCATCAGCCCATGTACACTGGCCTGAAGGCCATTGACGCCATGACCCCCATCGGGCGTGGCCAGCGCGAGCTGATCATCGGCGACCGCCAGACCGGCAAGACCGCAGTCTGCCTGGACGCCATCCTGGCCCAGAAAGACTCGGATGTGCATTGCATCTACGTCGCCATCGGCCAGAAGAAGGCCTCCGTGGCCCTGGTCGCCGACGTCCTGAAGAAGCACGGCGCGATGGAGTACACCACCATCATCTCCGCCACCGCTTCCGAGCCCGCTCCCTTGCAGTTCATCGCAGCTTACACCGGTGCGACCATCGGCGAGTTCTACCGCGACAACGGCAAGCACGCCCTGATCATCTACGATGACCTTTCCAAGCAGGCCACGGCCTATCGCCAAATGTCCCTGCTGCTTCGCCGTCCTCCGGGACGTGAGGCCTTCCCGGGCGACGTCTTCTACCTCCACTCCCGCTTGCTGGAGCGCTCCGCCAAGGTCAACGACTCCTTGGGCGCCGGTTCCCTGACCGCCCTGCCCATCATCGAGACCCAGGCTGGCGACGTGTCCGCGTACATCCCGACCAACGTGATCTCGATCACCGACGGTCAGGTGTACCTGGAGCCCAACCTGTTCAACGCCGGTGTGCGTCCCGCCATCAACGTCGGTCTGTCCGTCTCCCGAGTGGGTGGTGCGGCTCAGATCAAGGCGATGAAGCAGGTTGCAGGCACCATGCGTCTGGACATGGCCCAGTACCGTGAGTTGGCCGCCTTCGCGCAGTTCGGCTCCGACCTGGACAAGGGCACCAAGGCCAAGTTGGATCGCGGCGCCCGTCTGGTGGAACTGCTCAAGCAGCCCCAGTACAAGCCCCAGCCGGTCCAGGAGCAGATTGTCTCCATGTACGCCGCCACCCGTGGCTTCATGGACAGCGTATCCATCGAGAACATCGCCCGCTTTGAGGCCGAGTTCTTCGAGTTCATGCGCAACTCCAAGGCCGACATCCTGAGCGACATCAAGGAAAAACAGGTCATCGACGAAAACGTCGAGGGTCGCCTCAAGGCTGCCATCGAAGAGTTCAAGAAGACCTTCCAGGCCTAAATAACGCGAGGGAGGAAACGCAATGCCTTCGCTGAAGGACGTTGAACTGAAAATACAAGGCGTCAAGAAGACCAAGCAGATCACCAAGGCCATGAATATGGTGGCCTCGGCGAAACTTCGCAACGCTCAGGGTCGAATCGAACGATTCACACCCTACGCTGACAAGTTTTATGAACTGCTGGGTGATCTTGCCGGACGCGCCGACGGGGATTCCCATCCCCTGCTTGCTGTCCGCGAAGAGATCAAGACTTCCGCCATCGTCCTGGTCACTTCCGACCGAGGCCTGTGCGGCAGCTTCAACTCAAACCTGATCAAGCGCGCTCACATCGTGGCCAATGAAAAGATGGCCCAGGGCAAAACCGTCAAGTTCTACTGCATCGGCAAGAAGGGCAACGCCGTCTTCAAGAAGACGGACATGGAAATCGTCATGAGCAAGACTGATTCCATGGGTGCCTTCGACTTCACACTGGCCAACGAGGTCGGTTTGGAAGTCATCAGCGCCTACCTCGCCGGCGAACTTGACGAAGTGACCCTGATCTACGGTGACTTCGTCAGTGTCGCCAGGCAGACTGCGGTGTCCTTGGCCCTGCTGCCCATGTCCGCCGACGCTTCCACCGAAGTCGTCGCCGAGACTGCCGGCAATGCTGAATACATCTATGAGCCTGACGTGAAGGGCCTGCTCGCAGAGCTCCTTCCCCGTTTCATCAAGGTCCAGGTGTATCGTGGCCTGCTCTCCACCTCCGCGTCCGAGCACGCGGCCCGGATGACAGCCATGGACAACGCGACCCGGGCTTGTGACGATATGGTTGACTCCCTGACGCTGCTCTACAATAAGACCCGTCAGGCCGCCATCACCGGCGAACTCATGGACATTGTCGGCGGCGCTGAAGCGCTGAAAGGATAATTAAGGGGTAGATAGCAATGAGTACTAATGGAAAAATCGTTCAGGTCATCGGCGCCGTTCTGGACGTCGAGTTCCCGGCCGGTCAGCTTCCGTACATTCTGACCGCTCTTGACATCACCAACCCGAACAACAGCGACGCACCCAACCTGGTCGTCGAGGTTGCTCAGCACTTGGGTGACAACATCTGTCGCTGCATCGCCATGGACGCCACCGAGGGTCTCGTGCGCGGCATGGAAGTGCGCAACACCGGCGCTCCGATCACCGTTCCCGTTGGCGCGGCCTCCCTGGGCCGCATCATGAACGTGGTTGGACGTCCCGTGGACGAACTCGGTCCCATCGCTGCCGAGAAGAGCATGCCCATTCACAGGCCTGCTCCCGACTTCGTGGACCTCTGCACCGATATCGAGCTGCTGGAAACCGGCATCAAGGTCATCGACCTGCTCATCCCGTTCCCCAAGGGCGGCAAGATGGGCCTGTTCGGCGGCGCCGGTGTCGGCAAGACCGTTATCCTGATGGAGATGATCAACAACATCGCCAAGCAGCACGGCGGCATTTCCGTGTTCGCAGGTGTTGGTGAGCGGACCCGTGAAGGCAACGACCTGTACCACGAGATGAAGGACGCCGGCGTTCTCGAGAAAGCCGCGTTGATTTACGGCCAGATGAACGAACCTCCGGGAGCCCGTGCCCGCGTCGCCCTGACCGCCCTGACCTGCGCGGAGTACTTCCGTGACGAGGAAGGCCAGGACGTGTTGTTGTTCATCGACAACATCTTCCGTTTCACCCAGGCCGGTTCCGAGGTGTCCGCACTTCTCGGCCGCATGCCCTCCGCGGTTGGTTACCAGCCCACGTTGGGCACCGACCTTGGTGGCTTGCAGGAGCGCATCACCTCCACCAACAAGGGTTCCATCACGTCCGTCCAGGCCGTTTACGTGCCTGCTGACGACTTGACCGACCCTGCGCCGGCCACCACCTTCTCGCACCTTGACGGCACCCTGGTTCTGTCCCGTCAGATCGCCGAGCTGGGCATCTACCCCGCGGTGGACCCGTTGGACTCCGCCTCCCGCATCCTGGACCCCAACGTCCTGGGCGAGGAGCACTACAACACCGCTCGTAAGGTGCAGATGATGCTGCAGAAGTACAAAGACCTGCAGGACATCATCGCGATCCTGGGTATGGACGAGCTGTCCGATGAGGACAAACTCACCGTGCATCGCGCTCGTCGCATCCAGCGCTTCCTGTCTCAGCCTTTCCACGTGGCCGAAGTGTTCACCGGCACCCCCGGCGAATACGTCACCCTGCAGGATTCCATCAAGGCCTTCAGTGAGATCCTCACGGGCAAGTACGATGACCTGGCTGAGAACGACTTCTACATGGTCGGCGGCATCGAGATGGCCGTCGCGAAGTCCAAGAAGCGCGAAGCCGAAGCTTAAGCCCTAGGAGGCCCAAATGGCTACGCTGCAACTTGAGATCGTCACTCCCGACCGCCTCGTCCTGAGCGAAGAGGTGGAGTACGTCGGAGCACCGGGATATGAGGGCGAATTCGGTATTCTGCCCAACCATATCCCGTATCTGACGGCCTTGCAGGTCGGGAATCTGTACTATAAGGACGGCGGAAAGACGTTCTACGTCTTTGTCGCTGGTGGATTCGCCGAGGTCTCCCATAACAAGGTGACCATCATGGCTGAAATTGCCGAGAAGGCTGTCGAGATCGACACCGAGCGCGCCCGCAAGGCCCGCGAACGTGCCGAGCAGCGCCTGGCTCAGCAACAGGAAAACATCCAAAGTGCCCGTGTGCAGGCCGCCCTGGCCCGCTCCCTGGCACGCATCTCCTGCCGTGACCGCGCCCAGGCGGCCGGCACCTGCAGCAACTAAGCCGCAGGCTATCGCTACTGCCCCTTGAGAGGCGGGTCGCTCACGCGGCCCGCCTCTTTTTGGTTGACCTTGAAGGCAAGCTTGCCACTGGACAAGTGGCCGCGCACCGGGGTAGTTCCCGTGGAGTCCATGCCGTGTGCAGAGCCGATCCGCCCTGCCCCGGCCAACCCAAGCTGCGAGTAGATCCGATGACCACAGCATTCGATGGACAGGGTGTCGCCGCCCTGGTCCTGGCAGCGGGCAAGGGGACGCGCATGCGCTCCGAGCGGCCCAAGGTGCTACACACCCTGCTGGCCGAACCCATGCTCGACTATGTCTACACGGCCCTGGATGCCATCAAACCCGAGGCCCTGCTGACCGTGGTCGGTCATGGTGCCGACCAGCTGCGCGCCGCATTCCCCGAACGCAACGCCGGCTTCATCCTTCAAGAGCGACAGCTCGGCACGGGCCACGCCCTGCAGACCGCCTGGGAGCGCCTGATGGCCGACGCTCCGGAAACCATTCTCGTGGTCAACGGGGACACCCCTCTGGTGTCACCCGCCCGGCTGGCCGGGCTGATCGCCGAGTTCCGGGCGCAGCAGGCCGACCTGGCGTTCCTGACCGTGACCCTGGACCATGCGGGGGCCTTCGGACGCGTGGTGCGCCACAGCGACGATTCCGTCAGGGCCATCGTGGAAGCAAAGGATTTTAACCCGGCCCTGCATGGCCCTGAAAAGGGCGAGATCAATGCGGGCATCTATGCACTGCGGCCGACAACCATAGGCCCTCTGCTGGGCCAATTGTCCAACGACAACGCCAGTGGCGAACTGTATATCACCGATCTGGTCTCCCTGGGCATCGCACACGGGCTCAAGGTCCTCGCCCTGCGCTCCGGCCGCGACCTGTCGCTGCTCGGGGTCAACAGCCCCGCCGAACTGGTGGCCGCAGAGGACCTCTTGCGCCAGGGCATCGTGAACCGGCACCTGGACAGTGGGGTGCTCATTCGCCAGGCTTCCCAGGCCGTCATCGGCCCCCGGGTTGAACTGCAGCCCGGATGCGAACTGGCCGGCCCCTGCGAACTCCTGGGCGAGACCAAGGTCGCCTGCGGCGCCGTCATCGGCCCCCATGTCTGGATCAAGGATTCACGCATTGGCGAGGGCAGCAGCATCAAACCCTTTTCGCATCTGGAGGGCGCCCGTGTGGCCCGTGATTGCCAGATCGGCCCCTATGCTCGCTTGCGGCCCCTGGCCGTGGTCGAGGACGAGGCCCGGGTCGGAAACTTCGTGGAGATGAAAAAGGCCACCCTGCACAAGGGTGCCAAGGCCGGCCACCTGAGCTATCTGGGCGACGCCGAGATCGGTGCCGGTGCCAACATCGGTGCGGGGACCATCACCTGCAACTACGACGGAGTGCGCAAGCACCGCACGATTATCGGTGAAAATGCCTTTATTGGCAGCAATACCGCCCTGGTGGCCCCGGTGACGGTGGGTGACGGGGCGCTGATCGGTGCGGGCAGCGTGATCACCAAGGACGTGGCGCCGAATACCCTGGCGATCACCCGTTCCAAGCAAAAAAACCTTCCCAGGATCAAGAAATAACATCACTTGATTTCATGGGTCGAACAGGATAATTTTTGGTTATGGATATTCTGAGTCAACTGGAAACCAAAATCGAGTCCCTGCTTCTGCGGACCAGATCCCTGGAAGCCGATAATCGCCGCATGAAAGATGAAAGCGTGCGTGGACAGTCCGACCTGAAGGCCGAGATCACTCGTCTTCGCGAAGAGCTTGAACGTGAGCAAAGCGCTAAAGAGGAGGTCCGCGGCAGGATCGACGGACTCCTGCAGCGACTGCAGGATGAGACCATCTAGCCGGAGAGGGGCCCATGCCTAGCTACACCCTCTCTGTCCTGGATCTTGAGGTCTCCTTCAAGGCTCAGGCCGACCATGAGCGGGTCCAGGCTGCCAAAGAGCTGCTGGAAGACCGCTACAAGGAATTGACGCAAAACGGAAGACGGTTAAGCAAGGAGAAACTGCTGACATTTCTGGCTCTTGGCCTTGCAGACGATCTTTTGCAGAACAAAGGGGAATTGGCCGACCTGATGGACAGGCTGACAACCCTCAATGCAAGGATCGACCAGGCCGAAGTGTTGAAAACTGGCGTTTGACTTATTCTCCCTGGGGCGTTCGTGATTGTCAGGCAATCGTTGAGCCAACATTCATTAATTGGGAGCTGCTTCTAGGCCGGCCCGTGCGCAGACCCGCTTGTTCGGGGAGCCTGACGGCAGGCACAGCGGCACCCACCTTGCGTAAGCAAGGTTCAAGATAGCCGGGCGACACGGCTCCCCGGGGATCGATTAATATAGTTCTACATTTCCAGCTGCATATCGATCAAAGCCTCAGTACTTTTCAAACGCCGCTTCAGCATTGCCCACACCGCCAAGAGCCAACGGTGTCCCAACAGCCCGGATCATACGGGCAGCAGTCTTGCTGTACCCCACCTCTTCCTTATTTAAGAAACGCCGCAGGCGAGCTCCAGGCGTAGGAGCACGCCGCCAACATATCGGGCGCGCGGCAGCCCGTAGCCGATAAGGGAGTGCGCCATGAGCGTGGAATTTATCATTACCGCCCTGGTGGGAGCCGCAGCAGGTGCCGGAGGCGGATATGTCCTGCACAACTACATCTCTGCGAAACAGGTAGGCGGGGCGACCGACCTGGCCAATAAGATCCTTGAGGAAGCCCGGAAAGAGGCTCAGGCCGAACGCAAGGAATACATGGTCCAGGCCCAGGATGAGATCCTGAATCTGAAAAAGGAAGTCCAATCCGAATACAAGGATCGCGAACAAGATATCAAAAGACGTGAAGTCAAGGTCCAGGAGAAGGAGGAACGTCTGGAAATCAAGACCGACAAGGTCACCCAGAAGGATTCCGAACTTGTGGCCCTGGAAAAACGCCTCTCCCGCCACGAACGCGGCCTCATTGAAAAGGAAGAGCTCCTGGATCAGATGACCGCTGAGCAGAACCACAAGCTGGAAGAGATTTCGGGACTCACCGCCGAGGAGGCCAAACAGCGTCTGCTCAAGGACATCGAATCCCAGACCAGCCACGAAGCCGCGAAGATGATCCGCCAAATCGAGATGGAAGCCAAGGAAACCGCCGACCGCAAGGCCAAGGAAATCCTGGCTTCGGCTGTCCAGCGCTACGCGGGCGATTTTGTGGCCGAGAACACCGTTGCCGCCGTGACCCTGCCCAGCGAGGACATGAAGGGCCGCATCATCGGCCGCGAGGGCCGCAACATCCGCGCCCTGGAAGCCGCCACCGGCGTTGACCTGATCATCGACGACACGCCCGAGACCGTCGTTTTGTCCGCATTCTCCCCGCTCAGACGCCAGATTGCCAAAATGGCCCTGGAACGTCTGATCAGCGACGGGCGCATCCACCCCGCGCGCATCGAGGATGTGGTCAAGAAGGTCGAGCAGGAGATGGACGTCAAGCTCAGGGAGATCGGCGAACAGGCCACCTTCGACGCCGGCGTGCACGGCATCCATCCGGACCTGATCCGCCTGCTGGGCCAACTCCAGTACCGGACCAGCTTCTCGCAAAACGTGCTGCAGCACTCCCTGGAAGTCTCTTCGCTGTGCGGCATCATGGCCGCCGAACTGGGCCTCGACCAGAAGAAGGCCAAAAGAGCCGGCCTGTTGCACGACATCGGCAAGGCCGTGGACCACGAAGTCGAAGGCCCCCACGCCCTGATCGGTGCCGATCTGGCCAAGAAGTACGGCGAAGGCAAGGACATGATCCACGCCATCGCCGCCCACCACGAGGACCAAGCGCCCACCACCATCCTGGCTGTGCTCGTGCAGGCCGCGGACAGCCTGTCCGGCGCCCGTCCCGGCGCTCGCAAGGAACTGCTGGAGAACTACGTCAAGCGTCTGGAGGAGCTGGAGGGCATCGCCACCAGTTTCGAAGGCGTGGCCAAGGCCTATGCCATCCAGGCCGGGCGAGAGATCAGGGTCATGGTGGATTCCGACCGCGTGGACGACGACCAGACCCATATCCTGTGCAAGGACATCTCCAAGAAGATCGAAGAAAACATGACCTACCCCGGACAGATTCGCGTGACCTGCATCCGCGAACGCCGCTCCGTGGGATACGCCAAATAATCGTTTGCCGATCATGACATCCAAAGGCCGACCCGGATTTCCGGGCCGGCCTTTTTGTTTGCTTTTCGAATTTCCGGCTGAGCGCAGGGGCATGAACGATGCGCTGCAACTTTTTACACTTTACGCACCGCCCGCTTTACTTTCGAAAAATCAGATGTATCCCAAGCAGTTAAATCTAATATCCTATGCACATTCTACTCAACGGCAAACAGCACGAGTCTTTCGCATTCTATCAATCACCTTCGAATACAAGGTGTTACTCATATTTTGCCGCGCGTTTTCCATTCCGACCTTTTATTTGACAAAAGTGACGGTTAACGCAATAGGGGATACGATGCCTTAAAAATTGGAGGAATGGTATGATAAATCGGGTTGTTGTCGTTATGGCCTGTGCAGTTTGCTGCTCCTTGGCATTGTTCTCTGCCAGCTCGGCACAAGGTGAACAAGCGACCTACGTGGGCACCAAAGCCTGTTCCGAATGTCACGAAGAACAATTTGAGAACTTCGAGAAGTTCGCCAAAAAATCCCATTCCGACCGCAGCATCAAAATCATGGCCTCCGACCTGACCGTCGAGGAACTTCAGGAGTGCTTCGCCTGCCACACCACAGGCTATGGTCAACCCGGAGGCTTCGTCAGCTTTGAGGAGACCCCCGACCTCGGACACGCCGGCTGCGAGGTCTGCCACGGCCCGGGTTCCGCGCATGTCGAAGAGGGAGGCGACCCCGAACTGATCAAGGGGTCTCTGGCCCTTGAGGATTGCGAAACCTGCCACAACGCCGAACGCGTTGGGGCCTTCAACTTCAAGCCGCTGCTGTACGGCGGGGCTCACTAGGGAAGGGGGAACCATGAAGTTCATTCGTAATTCTCTGGGAATCAAGATCATTTTGCCTGTCTCGGTGATCACCGTGATCACCTTTGCAATACTCGGCTTCACCAACTCCCGGCAGCATCGCGAGGCCACCGCCGAGCTGATCAACCATTCCGCCAAGCAAATGGCCTCCATCCTGCTGTCCGCCATCGAGGAGCCCATGTCCATCGGCGACAACGAGGGCACCGTGGGGCAATTGCGCAAGGTGGCCGCGAACTATCCGGATGTCTCCGTCTTTTTGACCAACTACAAGGGCAACATCACCTACGCGACGGACGAGGACACCGTACGTCAGGACATGGCCGAGGTCCGCAGCATCCCCGAGTTCCTGCCCTGCCTGGAGCAGAGCCTCAAGCAGGACATCAACAAGGGCGTCCAGCTCGAGCATGGCGGAAAATCGTTTTTCGTGGCCGTGAACACCATTCCCAACCACAAGGAATGTTACCACTGCCACGGTTCCTCACAGCCCATCCTGGGCTCCATGATCCTGTTTCAAGACATCAGCCCCCAGATGGCCGATGTCGCCGCCTCCGAGCGCACCACGGCCATCATCTCCCTGGCCGGGGCGATCTTTCTGCTGGTCCTCTTGGGCCTGTTCATCAGGAAGATCGTGATCAACAAGATCGTGACCATCGCCGCCATCAGCGACCGTATCCGCGAAGGCGACTACAGCGCCCAGTTCGAGGTCGTGGGCCACGACGAACTTGCCAATCTGGCCGACAACCTGAAGGTCATGGTCCAGACGGTCCAGGACCAGCTGGAATACAACAAGGGCGTGCTGCAGGGGATCATCATCCCGCTGTTCGTCACTGACAACGACAGTTGCTTCAACTACATCAACCCCCCGTTGCGCAATATCCTGGGCCTGAGCGAGGAAGATATCCTTGGTCACTCCCTGACCTCCATCTTCACCAGCAACGGCCACGGCAAGGTGGCCGACCAGGTCATTTCCTCGGGCCAGAGCAAGAACGGGCAGATGGAATACACCCGCAGCGACGGCGTGAGCTTCCCCCTGCACTACGAGATCTCCCCACTCAAGGACGCCTCCGACAGCATCGTGGGCGCCATCGGCATGATGATCGACCTGACCCAGGAGGAACGCGACAAGGAACGCATCCGCGCCCAGCGGGAAAACCTGCTGCAGGTGGCCAACGAGGTCGCCGCCGTGGCCAACAGCCTGAACGACTCCGCCGGCCATCTCTCGCGCCAGATGAACGAGGTCACCAACGGCATGGCGGAAACCGCCGGCCAGACCTCGCAAGTGGCCACGGCCATGGAGGAGATGAACGCCACGGTCTTGGAAGTCGCCCAGAATGCGGGCAAGGCCTCAGACGCCTCGGATGTGGCCTCCAACGTGGCCAAGGACGGGGGCAAGGAGGTTGAACGCACCGTCGTTGAGACCCGCGAGATGGCCCGCACCACCGAGGCCCTGGCCGAGACCCTGAACGACCTTTCGGCCAAGGCCGAGAACATCGGCGCGGTCATGGCGGTCATCAACGACATCGCGGACCAGACCAACCTGCTGGCCCTGAACGCCGCCATCGAAGCCGCCCGCGCGGGCGATGCCGGGCGCGGATTCGCCGTGGTGGCCGACGAGGTGCGCAAGCTGGCCGAAAAGACCATGGGCGCGACCCAGGAGGTCGACTCCGCCATCACCGCCATCCAGAACAGCGCCAGCGAAGCCGTGAAGGAGATGACCAACACCCGCAAGCGTGTGGGCCACACTGAGCAGATGGCCGAGGCCGCCGGCAAGGTGCTCCAGCAGATCGTCGACCAATCCGACTCCATCGCCGACATGGTCCGCTCCATTGCCACGGCCTCGGAGCAGCAGTCCTCCACCAGCGAGGAGATCAACATCAACGTCACCGGCATCAACGAACTCTCGCAGAGCATCTCGACGCGCATCAACGAAGCCAACACCTCCATCCAGGAAGTGGCGGCCATGTCCGAGAAGTTGTCCACCCTGGTGGAAAAATTCAAGGAATAACCGTGGACGCCTGGAGTTCCTCCCCGGACCGGAGCGCGGAGCTGCAAAACAGCCCCCTCTGATCCGTGAGGAACTCCAGGCCCACAGCCCAACACCGGGACAGGCCCCTCAAGAGCCTACCCACCAGACCCAAAGGTTTGGGCCTGACGCAGGTCAGAGCGCCCAGGGATGTCAGCCCCAAGACCCCCTATTCCCTCCGTCTCCGGCACATCCCGGCTGATCGATCCGGCTTGATCAACCCGTTTCTGATGCTTCGGTTTTCTCGCACAGGCCCGCGGACGAGCGGCCGGTGGTTTGCTTCGCCCAATGTGCAGGCCCAGGTCTGGCTTCGCTTCATCCCCTGATCCGTTCTGCCCTCGCCCCTGCCACAAGGACACTCGGAATCCGCCGCCGGCCCATGACCGGCTCGCCCTGACCAGAGACCGGCTCCTCATTTTCTTTTGCGGAGTTGCCCATTTTTCTGGAGCCACTGTTGCCACCTGCCTGCAAAGGTTGTATATCTGCACGGAGATAGCTTTCTTTGCGCATGCTCGGCTGGAGCAGGCCACTCATCCGACAACACGATCAATCTCACCATAAGGAGCACTGCTGATGAAACCCCTCAAAGGGACCAAAACGGAGATCAACCTGCTGACCGCCTTCGCCGGCGAGTCCCAGGCACGCAACCGCTATGACTATTTCGCCTCCATCGCCAAGAAGGATGGCTACGAGCAGATCAGCCACATCTTCCAGGAGACCGCCCTGCAGGAGAAGGAACACGCCAAGCGCCTGTTCAAGTACCTGACCGCAGGTCACGAGGTCATGATCTCCGCAGGCTTCCCGGCGGGCAAGATGGGCTCCACCCTGGAAAACCTCTACGCCTCGGCCGAGGGCGAAAAGCACGAACACGAAATCATGTACCCCGAATTCGGCGTGATCGCGGTTCAGGAAGGATTCCAGGACATCGCGGAGACCTTTACGGCCATTGCCGTGGCAGAGAAATTTCACGAGGAGCGCTACCGGGCCTTTATCCGGAACATCGAAACGGACATCGTCTTTCGCCGCCCCGGTCAACAGATCGTCTGGCGCTGCCGCAATTGCGGCTACGTCCACCACGGTCCCGAGGCTCCGGACCTCTGCCCGGCCTGCGTCCATCCGCGTGCCTACTTTGAAATCACTTGCAAAAACTGGTGATCTTGGTATTAGGAACCATTAGCTATTAAAAACAGGTGGGAAAACCCCTCAACATCCGGAGAGAAGTCATGCCTGATTTGTTGGAAGTCTATAAATGCAACGTCTGCGGGAACATCGTGGAAGTGCTTCATGGCGGGGCCGGAGACCTGGTCTGCTGTGGCGAAAACATGAAACTCTTCAAGGAAAACACGGTTGATGCGGCCAAGGAAAAGCACGTGCCCGTCATCGAGAAGACCGCCACCGGCTACAAGGTCTCCGTGGGCAGCGTGGCCCATCCCATGGAAGAGAAGCACTGGATCGAATGGATCGAGCTCATCGCCGACGGCAAGTCCTACACCCAGTTCCTGAAGCCCGGGCAAGAGCCCGTGGCCCAGTTCTGCATCAAGGCCGGCAAGGTCAGCGCGCGCGAGTACTGCAACCTGCATGGCCTGTGGAAGGCCGACGCCTAACTCCAACCACTGCGAAGAGGATCAAGATATGGACAGATACGTTTGCACCATCTGCGGCTATGTGTACGACCCCACCGAAGGCGACCCCGACGGCGGTATCGACCCGGGCGTCAAGTTCAAGGACCTGCCCGAGGACTGGGTCTGCCCCGTCTGCGGCGCACCCAAGGACCAATTCGAGAAGGAATAACCAGCGTCAGTGACCAGCGGGAGGGCCAACCGGCCCTCCCGGAATACGAGCACGCCGGAAGACAACCGGCATCACTCTATGAAGAAAGAGACCAAGCATGAGACCTGTTGAAATCAAAGAAGGCATCTGGTGGGTGGGAGCCGTGGACTGGAACACCATCGACTTCCATGGCTATTCCCTGGCCCGTCACGGGACCACCTACAACGCCTACCTCGTCATGGACGAGAAGATCACCCTGTTCGACACGGTCAAAGCGCCGTTTGTCGATCAATTCCTGGAGACCATCGCCCAGGTGGTGGACCCCTGCAAGATCGACTACATCGTAGCCAACCACCTGGAGCCCGACCATAGCGGGGCACTGCCACAGTTGATCCAGGCCTGCGGCCCCGAAAAGGTCTTTTGCTCGCCCATGGGTGTGCGCTCCATTGAGGCCCACTTCCACCCCCAGGGTTGGCCCATCGAGGCCGTCAAATCCGGCGCCAGCATCAGCCTGGGCAAGCGCAGTGTGCAGTTCATCGAGGCGCGCATGCTGCATTGGCCAGACTCCATGCTGTCCTACATCCCCGAAGACAAGCTGCTGATCCCCAACGACGCCTTCGGTCAGAACATCGCCTCCAGCGAACGCTTCGTGGACGAGATGGACCAGGGCTTCATCAGGCGGCGCATGTCAGAATATTATGCCAACATCGTGACCCCGTTCTCGCAGATCGTGGACAAGACCCTGGACGCGGTCAGCGAAATGGGCCTGGAAATCGACATGATCGCCCCGGACCACGGACTGATCTTCCGCGGGCCCGAGGACGTGGCCTTTGCCCTGGACACCTACCGCGAGTTCGCGGCCCAGGCCTATGCCAACCGCGCGGTAGTCGTGTACGACACCATGTGGCACTCCACCGAGAAGATGGCCCTGGCCATCGCCGACGGACTGATGGACGAGGGCGTCTCCGTGAAGGTCATGGCGCTCAAGTCCTTCCACCACTCCGAGGTGATGAGCGAGGTCTTCCAGGCCGGAGCAGTGGTGGTGGGTTCGCCCACCCACAACAACGGCATCCTGCCCCTGGTGGCCGACCTCTTGACCTACATGAAGGGCTTAAAGCCCCAGAACAAGGTCGCCGCGGCCTTCGGCTCCTACGGCTGGAGCGGCGAGTGCGTGAAGGTCATCAGCCAGTGGCTGGAAGACATGAACTTCGAGGTCGTGGACCCGGCCGCCAAGGTCAAGCACGTGCCCGACCAGGAAATGCTGGATCAATGCATAGAGTTGGGCCGATCCGTGGGCCAGGCCCTGCGGGCAAAACTCTAAGCCTTACAAACACACCGGGGGGCATACTGCCCCCCGACGCATCATAGATTCAAATCCAATCCTCAACCCAAGGGGGGCTCCATGGACGTTCTGATGCTGTCCAGGCTCCAGTTTGCCGCGGCCACGATGTTCCACTTCATCTTCGTGCCGCTGACCCTGGGCCTGTCGCTGCTGGTGGCCATCATGGAAACCAGATACGTGAGCACCGGTGACAAGACTTACAAACGCATGGCCAAGTTCTGGGGCAAGCTGTTCCTGATCAACTTCGCCCTGGGCGTTGTCACCGGCATCACCCTGGAATTCCAGTTCGGGACCAACTGGTCGCGCTATTCGGCCTACGTGGGCGACATCTTCGGTTCGCTGCTGGCCATCGAGGCCACGGTGGCCTTCTTCCTGGAGTCGACCTTCATCGGCGTCTGGGTCTTCGGCTGGGACCGCCTGTCCCCCAAGGTCCACTGTCTGGCCATCTGGCTGGTTGCCATCGCTTCCAACGTCTCCGGACTGTGGATCCTGCTGGCCAACGGCTTCATGCAGAACCCCGTGGGCTACGTGATGCGCAACGGCCGCGCCGAACTGAACGACTTCATTGCGGTGATCACCAACACCACCGGGATCCTGCAGTTCCTGCACATGATCCCCGCCGCGCTGACCCTGGCCGGGTTCTTCATCATGGGCATCTCGGCCTGGCATCTGTTGCGCGACAACGAGACCGATTTTTTCACCCGCTCCTTCAAGATGGGCCTGGGCTCCGCCTTGATCTTCTCGGTCCTCGTGGTCCTGGGTGGCCACATCCACGGCAACAACACCGCCCTGCAGCAACCCGCCAAGCTGGCGGCCATGGAATCGCACTGGGAGACCCAGACCAGGGCCCCCATGTATCTGTTGCAGATGCCCAGCCTGACAGGGGACGGCAACATGATCCAGGCCCTGCCCGTGCCGGGGCTGTTGTCTTTTCTGGCCTTCAACGACGTCAACGCCGAAGTCACGGGCTTGAACGACATCCCCGAGCAGGACCGCCCGCCCGTGCTGCTGACCTTCCTGTCCTTCAGACTGATGGTCGGCCTGGGCACGCTGTTCCCGCTGATGGCGGGGCTGGCCTTCCTGTACCGCAACAGGCTGAAGCAGTTCCCGTTGCTCAAGTTCCTGCCCTGGATGATCCCGCTGCCCTACATCGCCATCTTCGCGGGCTGGACCGTGACCGAAGTCGGCCGCCAGCCCTGGATCGTGCAGGGCCTGATGCGCACCGCAGACGCGGTCTCGCCCCTGGCGACCTCGCAGGTGGTGTTCTCTTTTGTCACCCTCTGCCTGCTCTACGCCCTGCTCGGGGCCGTGGATATCTTCCTGATGCTGAAGTACGCCCGCATGGGCCCCGAATGAGCCGCCGTGAATCGTCGCGCAAACCTGAACCCAAGAGGGTATGATCATGACTCTTGAAACCATCTGGTTCCTGCTCTGGGGCATCCTGTGGTCCGTGTACTTCGTCCTGGACGGCTTCGACCTCGGGATGGGGACCCTGCTGCCGTTCATCGCTCGCAACGAGACCGAGAAACGCACCATCTACAATGCGGCCGGTCCCTTCTGGGACGGCAACGAGGTCTGGCTGCTGACCGCTGGCGGCGTGACCTTCGCGGCCTTCCCCGCGGCCTACGCCGCCATGTTCAGCGGGCTGTACACCGCGCTGTACCTGCTGCTGTTCGCGCTGATCCTGCGCGGCGTGTCCTTCGAGTTCCGCAGCAAGGTGGACAGCGACGCCTGGCGTAAGGCCTGGGACACCTGCCACTTCCTGGGCAGCTTTTTGCCCGCCCTGCTGCTGGGCGTGGCCTTTGCCAACATCTTCCGCGGCATCGCCCTGGACGCCAACGGCGTCAACCAGGAAGGGTTGCTGGAGCTGCTGAACCCCTACGGCCTGCTGGGCGGCGTGGTCTTCGTGGTGATGTTCGTGATGCACGGTTCCATCTGGCTGGCCATCAAGTCCAGCGGGCCCCTGCATGACCGCGCCAGAACCGTGGCCATCAAGACCTGGCCCATCGCCGTTGTCGGTGCGGTGTTCTTTCTGGTCTACACCGGCCTGGAGACCATGCTCTTCAACAACTACATGCAAAACCCGCTGCTGTTCCTGGTGCTGATCGGCGCGGTGCTGGGCCTGATCTCGGTGCGCTCGTCCCTGGGCTCCGCCAAGATGTGGCGAGCCTGGGCCGGTTCCGCGACCTTCATCGCGGGCGTGACCATGTTCGGGGTCATCGGCCTGTTCCCCGCCTTGCTGCCATCCTCCTTGAATGCGGGCTGGAGCATGACCATCCACAACTCGGCCTCCAGCCCCCTGACGCTGAAGATCATGCTGGGCGTGGCCCTAGTCATGGTGCCCATTGTCCTGGCTTACCAGATCTGGGTCTACCGGACCTTCTCCCACAAGATCACCCAGGCGGATCTGGACTACAAAGAAGCCTACTAGGCCTTCAGATTCCCTACGAACGAGCCCCGGCACCCCTGAATGCCGGGGCTTTTTCAACACCGCGAAAGCCGCTCCGGGAACAACCTCGGCCAAAGCAGGCCACACGACCTTTGCCAATGGGCCTGATCGCGCTATGCCGGAGGGGACTCGAACCAGTGGAGAAAAAGATGCAGAGAGGGATGATCGGCCTTGGGCGGATGGGCATGAACATGGCGCACCGCCGGGTCCTGGGGTCCCGATCCGGCCCTGACGAGGGTCGATACCCTGTTCTAACGATCAAAGCCCCCGGATGTTCCCATCCGGGGGCTTTTGACAGGGTCCCCTCCCCAGCCGTGGGTCCCTGCAAAACAGTCATGCGCGGGCGATCGGCGGCCCCCCCCCCCGCAGCCTAGTAACCCCATTCCTCCACGCGCGCACACACGGCCTCACACAGCGGCTTGTGCACGGGATAATACTCGGCGGAGTACTGGCAAGGCGCCTGCAAGGTCTGGACATTGGTGGTGATGTGGCTCAACAACTCGGGCTCGTACCGGGCCAGGCATTGACGCTCGTCCAGCCCTTGTTTCCGGCATTCCTCCATAATCACGCAATGCAGCGAAGTCGCCCCCACTTCGCATGGCATCATGAAGATGCACATCCAGGCCAGACTGGCAAACAGGACAAAGACAAGAATGCACTTCCACACGCGACGCCCCCCCCTTTTTTCATGGTCCACTCTTTTTATGTTATTCGACAGCAAGGCAATATCAATGGGGGAATCCCCTGCTTTCGCGGCCCGCCCAGCCTCCGGTGCCACAGGCTTTGTGCTTGTCACTGGGTATGTATTATGCTTTTATCAATACTGTTAGGTGGTTGAGGATTGGATAGCAGGAGAGGACATGAAGCGCACAGTGGTCCTGGTCGAGGACCATGAAATCGTCCGGGAAGGGATACGCACCCTGATCGAGGCCTACTCGGAATTTTCCGTCATCGGCGAGGCCGGAGACGGAATCGAGGCCGTGCGCATCGTGGAGCGCCTGGAACCCGACATCGTGCTCATGGACCTGTCCCTGCCCCGCATGGATGGCTCCCTGGCCATCCGGGACATCAAGCGCCGCTTCCCCGGCATCAAGATCCTGGCCCTCACCGCACACAAACGCGAGGAAATGGTGCGGGGCGCGCTGGCGGCAGGCGCCGACGGCTTCATCCTCAAGAACACCTCCGCCCCGGTCCTGATGCAGGCCATGGAGACGATCCTGCGCGGCGAGACCTACATCTGCCCGGAAATCCCCATCACCCTGCTGGGACCCGGCTTCGGCAACAACCAGCAGTCGGTGCTGGACAGGCTCACCGAACGCGAACTCCAGGTCATCCGCCTGACCGCGGAAGGCCGGGGCAACAAGGCCATTGCCCACGAGCTGTGCATCAGCGTCAAGACGGTGGAAAAGCACAAGGCCAACCTGACGCGCAAGCTGGAACTGGACTCGGCCAGCGACCTGCTGTCTTTTATCCGCGAATACGGGCTGTTCAGCTGAAAGGATGGATTCAGGAAAGAAGTCTGCCCAGGACATCGGGCAGGCGATCCAGTGCCGCCGTCGCCAGGGCGGCGCTTTTCGTTTCTGCGGCCAGTTCCAGATCCCGGGCGATGTCCACGGCCTCCCCGAGCCCAAAACAGGACGCGGTTCCGAGCATGGTATGACCGGCCTTGCCCAAGGCTCCGTAATCCTCGGCCTCCAAGGCCGCTGCGGCCTCGGCCCCCAGTTCCGCCAGTGAATCGGTCACCTGGGGCATCAGATGCAGCAAGGCCTCGTCCGTGGTGCAGCCGACACCCTCGGACCGGACCGCCCCCTGATCACCCGGCAGGTGGAACTGGACTGCACGCAGCAGTCCCTCGGCGGTAAACGGCTTGGCAATCATTCCATCGAAGCCCTCGGGCAGTTCAAAACCGGTCTCGGCGGCGTGGGCGGACAAGGCAAGAATCGGCACCCGGGGCCGGTCCTTGGCACGTTCGACCTGCCGCAAGGCCAACACGGCGGCCTGCCCTCCGCCTCCGGGCATCTCCAGGTCCAGCAGCACCAGACCAAAAGACGAGGCCTCGTACAGAGCGGCGGCCTGCAGGCCATCCTCGGCAAAGACCGTCTCCCAGGGCGCATTCCGAAGGTGGTAGGCCAGCAGCGCGCGCATGGCCTGATCGTCATCGGCCACCAGCAAACGACAGGGGAGATCAGGCCCGCCGGACGGCGCAAGGCCCTTGTTTTTCGCAGTATGAGCAGACATAGGGTTGCGGTATGCCATCCCCCGCTGCTGGTCAAGCCCACTCCCTTTCTGCTAGCATCAAGACTGGCACAACCCGGCCCTGTGCCGGACAACCCGAAAAGTGACGCACCCCCTGATGAACACCAAGAAGTTGCTCCTCCTGCTCCTGCTGGCCTCCCTGGCGACAGCGTTCTTCGCCTTCGATCTCGGCCAGTATCTGACCCTGGCCTACCTGAAATCACGCCAGGCCGACTTCGCGGCCTTGTACGCCGCCAACCGACTCACCGTGCTGGGGGTTTATTTCCTGATCTACGTCACAACCACGGCCCTGTCCCTGCCCGGCGCCACGGTACTGACCCTGGCCGGCGGGGCGCTGTTCGGGTTCTGGACCGGGTTGCTGGTCATCTCCTTTGCCAGCTCCCTGGGCGCAACCCTGGCCTGCTTCGCGGCCCGGTTTCTGCTGCGCGACTGGGTGCGCGCCCGCTTCGGCCCCAGACTCGTCGCCGTGGACAAGGGCGTCCGGGCCGAAGGGGCCTTCTACCTCTTCACCATGCGCCTCATCCCGGCCGTGCCCTTTTTCGTCATCAACCTGGCCATGGGTCTGACCGCCCTGCCCCTGCGCACCTTCTACTGGGTCTCGCAGCTGGGCATGCTGCCAGGAACCATGGTCTTCGTGAATGCCGGCAAGGAACTGGGCAGCATCGACTCCCTCTCGGGCATCCTGTCCTTCAACCTGATCGCCTCCTTCGTCCTGCTGGGCCTGTTCCCCCTGGTCAGCAAAAAGATCATGACCCTGGTGCGCCAACGCCGCGGCAAACCCCTCGACCTGTAGCCCCTTGGGGAGGTTCTGAATGGCCACATACGATTACGACATAGGCATCATCGGCGCCGGAGCCGCCGGTCTTTCCGTGGCCTCGGGCAGCGCCCAACTGGGCGCCAGAACCCTGCTGGTGGAAAGGGACGACAAGCTGGGAGGCGACTGCCTGCACTACGGCTGCGTGCCCTCCAAGACCCTGATCCGCACGGCCCACGTCTATCACCAGCTGAACAACGCCGCGCGCTTCGGCCTGCCGCAGCCCGACGTCCCCCCCGTTGATTTCTCAAGGGTGGCCGCGCGTATCCGCGAGGTCATCGACACCATCCAGGTCCATGACTCGGTGGAGCGGTTCTGCGGGCTGGGCGCCCAGGTGGAATTCGGCGACGCCCGCTTCGCGGACGAGCACTCCATCACCTTCGGTGGCCGGAGTCTCTCGGCCCGGACCTGGGTCGTGGCCACGGGCTCCTCTCCGGGCATTCCCCCGCTGCCGGGGCTGGACAGCACCCCCTACATCACCAACAAGCAGATCTTCTCCCTCAAGAAACTGCCGGGGTCCATGATCGTGCTCGGGGCGGGACCCATCGCCGTGGAGATGGCCCAGGCCTTCAGCCGTCTGGGCACACGGGTGGAGGTCGTGCAGCGCAATACCCAGATCCTGTCCAAGGAAGACCAGGACATGGCCGCGGTGGTCATGGACGCCATGACCGCCGAAAACGTGGTCTTCCATCTGGGCGCCAAGGTCACCCAGGTCAGCAACGCAGGCGGCCTGCGCGAGGTGCAGTTCGAGTTGGGCAACGGCGATTGCAAGACCGTGCGCGGCGAGGTGCTGCTGGTGGCCCTGGGCAGGACCCCCAACACGCAGGGCTTGGGCCTGGAGGCCGCCGGCGTGGATGTGACCAAGCGGGGCATCCCGGTGGATGCCCGCATGCGCACCTCGCACAAACACATCTTCGCGGCCGGGGACGTCACCGGACAACACCAGTTCACCCACGCCGCGGGATACGAGGCCGGCATCGTGGTCGCCAACGCGATCTTCCATCTGCCGCGCAAGGCCGACTACACCCACCTGCCATGGTGCACCTACACCTGGCCGGAGCTGGCCTCCATCGGTCTGAACGAAAAGGCCGCCAAGGCTGCGGGACGCACGGTGGAGATCCAGTGCGAGGGCTTTGCGAACAACGACCGTGCCCTGGCCGAAGGCGAGACCAAAGGCCAGTTGAAGCTGGTCCTGGACAAGGGCAGACCCGTGGGCGTGCAGATCGTCGGACCCCATGCCGGGGAACTGATCGCCGAATGGGTGGCCGTGCAAAACGGGGGACTGCGGTTATCCACCCTGGCCGGCTCCATCCATCCCTATCCAACCCTGGGCGAGATCAACAAGCGGGCGGCCGGAAGCGTACTGGGCCCCAAGATCTTTTCGGAACGGATCAGGAAGGCGCTGAAGCTCTTTTTCAGGTTCCGGGGCAAGGCCTGCATCCCCCCCCAGGATTGACGGCCGACCCCCGAAACTTTGGGTTGTTTCGTCAACATTTTCAGGCAACGAGCGAATCGTGAAAAATAGCACTTTCAGCATGGCAAAGGTTGAATTCCCGTTGACGAGCGCTCTTGAGCTGTGTTAGGTCCGCGGTGTTTGTGAACGTTTGAACGAAGCAGTTGGATACATAACCAGCGGGACTGCCGCAGGCGTCGCAATGCTCTTTGGAAATGGAATGAAGAAGGACAGAAAGCCGGTCATTGATCTGATCGCCGATGTCGGGACCATGGGCACCCATATGGTGGTGAGCACCTTCGTCGGCTTGGCCATCGGCTATTATCTGGACAAGTGGCTTGGTACAAAGCCCGTGATGCTGCTGATATTCCTGCTTGTGGGAATTGCGGCCGGGTTCAAAAACATGTACGAACAGGCCCAGCGTCTGCAACGGCGCAACGAAAAACCAGATGACAGTGATACTCCAAAAGATTGAGGCCGGACTCTATCGCCGCGGATTCGTTCATGAAGAAACGCGAATCCTGGTGCGCAACCAGTTGATGCTGACCCTGGTCATCGTCATCCTGGGGTGCGTTGGCGGATGGGCCTGGCCCAGGTTGTTCGACTTTGCGGCGGGGACCGTCCTGGCCACATGGAACTTCTATTTCCTGTCTAAGTTCGTTCATCGGGTCCTGGAGAAAGCACAGGTGCCCGTGGGCGGGATGCTGTTCCAATTTTACGGACGCCTGCTGCTGACCGGCGTCGCCCTATTTGTTCTGATCAGCATGGCCGACAGCTCAGTCATTGCACTGCTGGCCGGTCTATCCACGGTTGTTGTTACGGTACTCATCTGGGCTATCACCCGGATGAGGGGGAAAAATATCAAGGAGGCGTAACTGAAATGGCAGGTGGACTTCCGCATCCAATGTTTATCGTACCCATGGCCCTTGAGTCCATTGGGGTACACGTTCCCACTCATGTCGCCTACACGTGGGTCGTCATGCTGCTGCTTTTCACCCTGTCCTTCCTGACGAGCCGCAAGCTCAGGATGGTTCCGGGAAAGCTGCAAAACGGCTTTGAATTGGTCATCGGCGGACTGGAAGACTTCACCGTCTCCAACATTGGCGAGAAAGGCCGCGAAGTCTTTCCCGTGCTCTGCGCCCTGTTCCTGTTCATCCTGCCCTGCAACTGGTTCGGGTTGGTTCCCGGTCTGGACGCTCCTACTGCGAACGTGAACACCAACGCCGCCTTGGCGCTGTTCCTGTTCCTCTACTACAACTACATCGGCATCAAGAAATGGGGCTTCGGCTACATCAAGCATTTCTTTGGTCCGCTGCCCGTTCTGGCTCCGCTGATGTTCGTCATCGAAGTCGTTTCTCACCTGTCCCGCCCGCTGTCGCTCACACTGCGACTCTTCGGCAACATCAAGGGTGAGGAAATCGTGCTGATCCTGATGTTCATGCTGGCACCCGTCATCGGTTCCTTGCCGATGTACTTCCTGTTCGTGCTGGCCAAGTTCATCCAGGCCTTCATCTTCTTCATGCTCGGCATGATCTACCTGAAGGGCTCCCTGGATCACGCGCATTAGAACCGGCCTTGTTCACTTGAGGGGAAATGGTCATAGACCATCCTTATATAACCTGTATTCCTTAGGAGAATAGCATGCGTAAATTTCTGATGATCGCTCTGAACACCGTGGCCCTGCTGTCCATCGCCTCCCTGGCGTTTGCCTCTGACGCCGCCCCCGAAGTCCTGGCCAACATCATGTGGGGTTCCGCCATCGGTATGGCCATCGCCGCCGCCGGTTGTGGCATCGCTCAGGGCCTTGGCCTGAAGGCTGCTTGTGAAGGCACCGCCCGCAACCCCGAGGCTTCCGGCAAGATCCAGGTCATGCTGATTCTTGGTCTGGCTTTCATCGAGTCCCTGGCCATTTACACCCTGGTTGTGAACCTGCTCCTGCTGTTCGCAAACCCCTTCGTTTAAAGAGCACGTTGATTTCAAGAAGGCCGTGCTCGTCACGGCCTTCTTTTTCACGTTTTTTGTTAAAAATTTCACATGAATTGCGTCAAACACTGCACTTCCTGATAAATCAGATAGTCGTGTATAGTTTCCCATCAATCTCTGCTAGAATCAGGGTGTCATGAGTCTGAAAAGTCAACATATCCCGAGAGCGACCATCCAGCGCATGGCGGTCTACATCCAGGTTCTGGAGAGCCTGCAACGCGATGGCAAGGATGTGATTTCCTCAGAGCTTCTGGCCAAGACGTGCTCGGTGAATCCATCCCAGATCCGAAAGGACCTGGCCTACTTCGGTGAATTTGGCGTGCGCGGTGTGGGCTATTACGTCCAGGACCTGATCACCAGCATCAAGCAGGCGCTGGGCGTGGACCGGGTCTGGAAAACCGCCGTGGTGGGCATCGGCAACCTGGGCCGGGCACTGCTCAACCACCGCGAATTCAAGCTGCGCGGGTTCCACATCGTGGGAGCCTTTGACTGCGATCCCTTCAAGATCGGCGAAATCGTCTCGGGCCTGGAAGTCATCTGCTCGCGCAGACTGAAGGAAAAGGCCGAAGAGATCGGCATCGAGATCGGCATCATCACCACCCCCCCCGAACGGGCCCAGCGCGCCACCAACTATCTGGTGGACGCGGGCGTGAAGGGCATCATCAATTTCGCTCCGGCACGGATCAATGTGCCCGACGACGTCACCGTGGAGTATGTGGACTTCTTCCACCACCTCTATGCCGTGGCCTTCAACGTGACCCTGAACGCCGAATCCGAGTAATCGGAGGCATGGCAGCCTGTATTTGGGGGAGATGTTCACATCTCCCTTTTTTAATCCTGCGCCAGACAGATCCATCCGCGCCCGCAAATCCCCCGCCTGCCCCCCTTCCCGCTCCGGTCGGTCCTTCCCCGCTCAAGACAGTAGGGCAGGTGTGCAGGCCCCTTCATTGGATTCAAAATCCTGCAATTTCTGTCAATTTATCACTGAATTAGAAAGTAGTTGACTATCTGTAGTGAGATGGTTATCACCTGACAGTTGGCCACAAAAGTGAAAGTGGTCATGCCGTCCTTGGCTGGGGTACGGTTGGAGTTGCAAAACTTCACCGGAACCTCAACACAGGAGAACGTCATGACCACGAGGAAGAAGGT
>JAHIUW010000037.1 GCA_018816865.1 Pseudomonadota bacterium | reverse complement strand
GAATGGCAGGACTCCGAATCAGGTCTTTCTGGACGGTCTGCCCAAGGATGAAAAGACCAAGGAAAAGGCAGCCAAAAACGCTGCCTAAAAATCACCCCGCCAAGGGCGGCAAGTGTCAGGTAAATACTATCTCTGTACAATTTGAGCTTATTTATTATTTTGTCCCTGCGGTCCCTAAACCACTCGTAATGCTTTTCGTTGGTTTTTGGTATATTATCTAAAGCAGCACATACAACTCTAAGCTCATCTTTTTCAAGTTTATTCTTTCTATACAGTATCGCTAGCCGCCTATATCCAAATGGAGTATCAGCTTTCATCGATACAATCTTTTCATATTCCTTTATTGCATCGGCTATTAACCCGTCATTCTCTAGACGTTTTCCAGTTTCGTTTATATTCGCATAATCATTGTATTGCATTAAATCTGTTTCAATGTCTACAACACCAATTGACTCCTCGACTGCATCTAAGTTTCCCAATACCAAGAATGGATATTTAATTGCCATTCCTTTCAATGTATCGAGTTTTTCTCTTGCAACACATAACCGAGAAATGCGAGTTTCAATATTCTTTGACTCATTGGCGATCACTAGAGACTCGTTCAATACTCTAGCCAGTGAGTTTGCGCATTCCTCTATTGTTTTTACATCGTTCTCGCTAAACCTGCCAAAAGACCGCTGGGCAACGCCGCCACTAACGGCTTTACCTCGGCCCCCATCCTCGCCATTCAAAACCCTCATCAGATAACTAAAGAAGCCCATACGACACCTCCCGCCTACTCATAGCCCATTATGAGCACGAAAGGGAATCGTCCGGGGAGCAAGCCTCAAGCAGAGATCACACCCTTGATAGGCAAAAAGCTCATTTCGGCCTTGGAGGTTGGGAATAGGGTTGGGAGACTGCTCAAGAGGATTAGCATACATGCGTGCTAGTCCTCTTTTTTATTGATGATTTTCGTTAATAGCATGAAAAAGGCGTCCAGGGTGGGCACCCGGACGCCGTAAGGAGGAAAGCTGCCGCTTGTGCGTTCAGCTTAACTCCCTAGTCACTGCAGGATTCACGCCAGGAATTCCAGGAAAATACTGCCGGTTCAGGCCTGATGCGTTGCCGGGCGGGGTCTCAGGATGTCTTGCGCAGGAATTCCAGAAACTGTTGGGCTTCGACGAAATCCGACTTGATCTTCAGGGCGGTTTCGAGGTTTTTCAGGCATTCGAGGTGGTCGCCGTGCTCGTAATGGGCGCGGGCCAGATTGAAGTGCAGGTGCTCGTCCCCCGCATTGTACTCCAGGGCCTTGGAGTAGAAGCGGATGGCATCATCGTGCATACCCTGTTTGCGCAGCGAGATGCCGAAGATGTTGAACTGCTTGCGTTGTTCCTCTTGAAAAGCCAGGTCGCTGTTCAACAGGATGCCGATGACCTTGCTGACCTTCTTGAACTCGCCCTGTTCGGCGTAGACCGCCCCCAGGCCCAGATTGGCCTGTGCATTCTCCTCGTCGATCATGGTGGCTTTCATGAATTCACTTTCGGCCTTGGATAACAGCCCTTTCTTGAAGAACTGCTCGCCAAGTTCGATCTTCTTCTGCAGGGATTTGAGCACCGGCAGGGTGCGGGTTTCGTAGTAACGGGGTTCGGGGGTGAACTGGGTGATGAATTCCCCTTTGCTGAGCATCGTCTTGATGCCCGTGGGCACATGGCCGGAACTTAAGGGGCGGACTTCGTAATCCTCGTCGCTCAAGCGGCGGGCGAACCAGAAGGTTTCCTGCGTGTAGCTGGTGGTGGTGCCACCGGAGCCCACCTCCTTTTCGCCTTTCTTGGCATAGATTCCGAGAACCTGCGGATACATGAGACAACCTTTGCTGAGGACTATTTGAATTTCTTTTCGCAGTGGCGCATAAACTTTTGCGCCACCTCAAGGCCGGGGTTGATGGCCAGACATTTGGCGAGATGCTCTATGGTTTTCATCTGGTCGCCTTTTTCGAAATAGACCCGTGCCACGTTGAAGTGCAGGTTCTCGTCATCCTGGGAATTTTCCAGGGCCTTCAGGTAGTAGGCCAGGGCTTCGTCGTGCAGTCCCTGTTTGCGTAGGCTCGCGCCCAGAGTGTTGAACCGCTGACGTTGCTCGGCGGCGAACGTCTCATCCTTGTTCAACAGGATCTTTAAGACCTTCCTGAGCTTGTCGAATTCCTTTTTTTCCGTGTAGACCGCGCCCACGCCCAGGTTCGCCGGGACGTTTTGGTCGTCGATCATCAGGGCCTTCAGGAAGGCCCGTTCGGCCTCGTCCAGATTGCCCTTGGCGAATTCCTCCTCGCCTTTGACGATCTTGGCCTCCAGGGACTTGAGGGCAGGCTGGGTATGGATCTCGTAAAAGGACGGTTCCGGTACATATTGGGATGCGAAGACGCCCTGCTCCAGGGTCGTGCAGACCCCCGAGGGAACGTGGTAGGCGTTCAGGGGCCGTACCTCGTAGTCGTTGTCGTTCATCCGTCGGACATACCAGAAGGTGACTTGGTCGTACTGTCCCTGGGTCCCGCCGGTGCCGACATTGGATGCCTGCTGCAGGGAATAAACGCCCAGGATTTGTGGATAAATGGACATGCCGTGCTCGCTCCCTCCCTGGGGAGGTCTCTGGGGGTTTGATTGATCTGACCAAGGATAACGGAAAAGGGTGATAAATTCCAGGGCGAAAGGCTGGGGGCATCAACGGCGCGCGTTGGCTTGGGCCTTGGGAAGCGAGAGGGTGAAGACCACTCTGCCGTCCTCTCTGGTCATGCTGAGCATTCCCCCCATTTCCCTGGCCAGCCGGTAGCAGTTGGGCAGGCCGTAGCCGCCGGCCTCATAGGGTAGGTAGATGCGTTCGGGGTCGATATCCTTGAGTTTTGATAATTCGTAGTCGAAGGTGGTGTTTACCTTTTCTCCGGCCTCGAAGGCCCTGACCCGCAACGCCCCGCCGCGATTAAGGACCCGCGATGCATCCACCAGCAGGATTCCGAAGGCTCGGGAGAGCATGGCGGGATCGGCCAGGGCGTCCGGCAGGCCCGGTTCGCAGGCCGCGTCCAGCGAGATACCCTCGCTGTTCAGTTCGGCCAGCATGGTCTCCACCTGTCCGGCGAGCACGGTCTCCAGCGAAACCCTACGTCGCTCCACGGGCACGGGGGCCTCGAGGTAGCCCTTGATGCGGTCCAGCAGATTCTCCAGCCGTTTGGATTCGCGCAGGATGATCTCCGTTTCCGGAAAGTCCGGAGCCTTGGCCGACAGCCGCCTGGCAAAACCGCCGATGGACATCAGGGGGTTGCGGATTTCGTGAGCCACCTCCTCGGAGATGGAGCTGATGGTTTTCAGTTTTTCGTCCTGGACCCTGGACTGTTCCTCATAGATACGCTGGGAAATATCCATGAAAACGCAATCGAGCATCCGCAGGCCTTCTTCGGGGGGGGCGGGCAGGGTTTTGAGGATGCCGTGCACATCGAAACCGCGGCGGTGCACCAGACGGCATTGCACGGTCAGCGGGTAGTGGCTGTCAAAGGCGTTGACCAGGATGTTCCTGACTCTGGCGCGGTCGCGCATCCGGATGCGGGAGATGATCCAGTTGTCCTGGGACAGGACTTCCTGTGGCGTGTAACCGAGCATGGACACGCTGGCTCGATTGGCGAACCCCAAGGAAAAGTCTTCCCGCAAACGGAAGATGAATAGGGGGATGTTCTGGATGAGCATCTCGTGGCGGCTTTCGGCCAGTTCCATGCGCCGTTTCAGTTCGAGGCGCTCATAGAAGCGCGAGAGGCAGAGTTTGAGGCTGCCTGGCTGGAAGGGTTTTGTCAGAAAGTCGTAGGCCCCGAGTTGCATGGCGCGGATGATGTTCTCTGAACTGGGTGAGCCGCTGACGATCACAACCTCCAGGGACGGCTTCAAGGCCTTGAGTCGTTCGGTGAGTTCCAGGCCGTTCATGTCCGGCATGACGACGTCGATGAAGGCGATGTCCGGAGATATCTCGTCAAAGGCGTCCACGGCATTGGCCCCACGCATGTGCATGGTCACCTCGAAGCCTTCGTCTTCGAGGGCCATGGCCAACCCTTCGCAGATGACGGGGTCGTCATCCACCACAAGGGCGCGCAAGGTGTGCAGTTTCTCGTAGTGATCCACAATGGGCTCCATGAACGGGCTTTTAACTGTACACCATAGAAACATCAGGAACTGGTAAAATGCAACCGCTTTCCCCGGTCAGGTGGAGGGCTTGCGGCGTGGGCTGGTTTTCGGATTTGTCGGGCTGGAAAAATGGGGCGGGCAGGGGTATGCTCCGCCCAGCAGAAAATCAAGAATCTGAGCGAGGATCGCAATGGATAAGCAGCGCATCGGTTTCATGGGTTTGGGGATCATGGGCCAGGCCATGGCAGAGAACGTTTTGCAGGGCGGTTGGCCGCTCATGGTCTATAACCGTTCACGCGACAAGACCGTGATCCTGGCCGAGCTGGGGGCCAGGGTGGCGGCAACCCCCAGGGAGTTGGCAGTGTCCAGCGACGTGGTGATCAGCATGCTCACCGGGCCCGAGGCTGTGTATGCCCTGCTGACCGGAGAGGACGGCTGTGCCCGGGGGCTTGAGCGGGGCAAGGTCTTTGTCAATATGGGTTCCGTATCTCCGGCCTATGCCCGGGAGATCGCCTCCGGCCTGGCTCCCCTCGGTGTGACCTATGTGGATGCCCCGGTCTCCGGGTCCAAGAGACCCGCTGAGGAGGGATCGCTGGTGATCCTGGCCGGAGGTCCGAAGGATACTATTCAGGCATTGACCCCGCTGTTCCTGTCCATGGGCAAGCAGGTCGTCTATTGTGGAGACGTGGGTCAGGGTTCCATGGTCAAGATGGCCATCAATATGCTGCTAGGCAACATGATGGAGGCCTTGGGCGAGATGCTCAGCTTTGGCCGGGCTGGTGGGCTCAGCGACGACGTGCTGTTTGAAGTGCTGAACGCGGGGCCCTTGGCCTGTGGGCTCTTCGGTCAGAAGGAGAAGATGCTGCGCGAGGACTACTTTCCGGCCCAATTTCCGTTGAAGCACATGGCCAAGGATCTGAAGTATGCCGTGGATACGGCTTACGAGACCGGGGCTGCAATTCCGGCCGCAGCGGCCATGCAACAGCTCTACGGGGCGGCCAAGGCCAAGGGGCTGGGGGAGATGGATTTTTCTGCCGTGATCAAGGTGCTGGCCGAGTTGTCCGGGAGCAAGGCCGGCTGTTGACGCCTCAGGCTCGGAGCGCTGCTTGCGCAGGCCGGACTTGAGTGCCGGACAGGAGGCATTGCCTGGGGCGCAGGCCGCGCGCAGGCCGATCCCGGTGGAGGGGGGCGAACGGTGCCGCTACGAACCCAGCTTGAGGATTCTTTGGATGAGCGCGGTGGTGGAATGGCCAGGCAGGAGCGGCAGGGAGTGCACTTCGCCGCCGTGGGCTTCTACCACCTCGCGGCCGACGATGCTCTCCAGCTTCCAGTCTCCGCCCTTGACCAGTACCTGGGGCAGCAGTTCTGAAATCAGCGCCAGGGGGGTGTCCTCGGAAAACGAGGTCACAAAGTCCACACTTTCGAGCCCGGCCAGGACCGCCATGCGGTGGGCCAGCGGGTTCAGCGGTCGCGCGGGGATCTTGTTCTGCCTGCGTACGGAGGCGTCGTCGTTGACACCGACCACCAACAGGTCGCCCAGGGCGCGGGCGCGGGCTAGCAGGTCCACGTGGCCGGGGTGCAGGATGTCGTAGCAGCCGTTGGTGAAGACAACGCGCTTTGTGTTACGCAGTGCCCCCAGACGGGTGGCCAGTTCGGACCGCTTGACGATCTTGGCGCTCTGGGCGGTTGGCGCACTCATGACTTGGGCCTCAGGGTCTTGCCGTCGCCGAACATGATCAGTTCCAGCCACTCGATGGCGAATTCGAGCCGGGCTTCCTCGTCTTGAGCGATGGCCTCTTTGCGCGTATCGTCCATCTCCAGTCGCTCCAGCAGTTTGGTGTCGCTCAGGAACTGAGCGAAGTTGTCCAGCTGGTACAGCGCCAGCGCGGCCATGTTGGAGTGCCTGGGGTCCACCGGGTGGCCGGTCTCCTTGATGCGCGCCAGGAGCAGCATGAAGCGGTCGTTATTGGTGTTGTATGCTTCCAGGCCCTGGTCCTTGAGCCACTGCGCGGGCGTCCACTGCGTGGTTTGCTCGAATCCCCGGCAGTGGGCCTCGCGAACCAGGAAGAACCGCTCAAGGACGTTGCCCTCCTTGTCCGTGCGGGTGGCGCGGCCCAGGGGATAGGTGCGGCAGGCCCCGGGTCGGTCGGGATAGATGGAGCATCCCTCCTTGCGCACGAACGGACAGCTCTTGCGCGAATCGTCGCACATCCGTAGCCTGAACAGCGGCAGGCCCGTGTCAGGCGCAAGATGGACGTCGGCCCGGTTCTTGATGAAATCGTTGCTCGACTCCTTGAGGAAGCGCCGCAGGCGCAGGACATCAAAGGGGGTGAGCATCAGGTGCAGGTCGCTGCAGCAGGCGTTGAAGCAGGGCACTTCGGGATGGCAGCCAAAGGCGAAGGACGTGTCGGGTTCGATTTCCGGCAGGCTGTCAAGAAACTGTTGCGTAGTGTCCGTATTGTTCATGCAAGGCTCCATCTGGTCATATTGTTGCGGGCATCACATGCCATGTTTTGAAAGTCAAGTGAGCTTGTCCCCGGCACGAGTGTGGGGTCGTTTTGATCAAACCTTCAACAGAGTTGAGAGGTCGGCATGAAGTCCATGTACAAGAAGATCGCCGTTGCATTCTGCCTGGCGGCATTGATGGGATTGGCCGGTTGCGGCCCCAAGGACAACCGCATCACCCTGGATTATACAGCGGTTGGTTCTGCCGTTCCTTGTGCTCAGACTGTGGGTGTGGCCCCCATCGTGGATCTTAGGACGGACAAGATGCTGGGCCATAACGAGAGCGTTGCCTTTCGGCCCGATGGTCGCGGGGTGGACCAGTGGGTCCAGGAGGCCCTGATTGCCGAATTCACGGCCAGCGGATGTCAAGCTGGGGCCGTTCAGGGCCAGGAACTGCCGCGTTACGTGGTCGATGGCGAGGTGCATGCCGCCCGGCTTGTGACCGAAGGCATGGACCATGCCCTGGACCTGGATCTGCGGTTGACTCTGTTGGAAGGTGAACGTGTGGTGTTGAAAAAGACCTATGTGGGGCATTGGGAACAGATGATCTTCCCTGCTTCGCGCGCCAAGAGCGAGGCCCTGTTCGACTCCTCCCTGTCCGAACTCTTGGGCACTGCGGTTTCGGATTTCATTACCGCCATGCAGCCCTGAACGGGGCGCGACAGCGGTCAACGGGAAGGGGCATCAGGAGTGATACGCGTTTTCATCTGGACATGGCTGTGCTAGTGGGCGGGGTATGTTTGTAGGAACCAACGGATTCGGTCATCGCAAGGCGCTCATCGTCCTGCTCGTCGTCGCTCTGCTCGCCGGGCTGGGTGTGTTTCTGCTGTTTCGGTCCGTGACGGTGCACTACATTGCAGACATCGAGACCCAGATGCGCCTGCGCCTGAGTCAGAGTGTGAGTCTCGCCGCCAGCACGACGGTGCCGATCCGGGATGAATTGCGTCAGGGCATGATCTCGCTGCCCGCTGCGCGCGAGCAGGCCCGTCAATTGGTGTCGCGGATGGTCTTCGAAGGTTCGGTCGGCCTCGATGACGTGTTTATGGTGGATTATTCGGGTCATGTGCTTGCCCACCCTCTGCGAATCGATCTGGTGGGCCGAAATCTTTGGGACCACCAGGACGGCAAAGGGCTGTTTGTGGTCCGGGAATCGGTGCGCCTGGCCCGGGAACGCGGAGGTGGATTCCTCAGCTATTTGTTCCGGCGTACGGACGGGGAACCCTTCGAGGAGAAGCTGTCCTACATCCAGGACCTCCCTGAATTGGAGTGCTATCTGGGGATTGGACTATGGGTGCGCGATGTGCGCCGGACCCAGGAACGCTTCATGCGTCTTGCAGGAGGCTTGGCGATTCTGACCCTGGGATTCGGCCTGATCCCGATGGTCATCGGCATGCGCTGGACCATCCAGCGCCAACGAAGATTGACGGCGGAGATGAGCGAACGGGCCCTGGCCCAGTCCTTGTTCCGTTCCAGCGAGTCCCGGCTGCGTACTGTTTTTGAGGCGGCGGACGAGGTGGCTTTCGTGTTGGCCGACAGGGCCGGTGCCATGGGCCGGATCGTGGAATTCAGCCCCGGAGCTGAAAAGATGTTCGGCTACAGCAGGAGCGAGGCTCTGGGACGGGATCTCTCCATGCTTTTTGATCGCACTGAGGCCAGGATACTGGCCGAGAATATGGATGGCATCCGTCAGGGCTCCGGCCTGTCGGGCCGAGAGAGGCTGATGGTCCGTCGAACAGGCGACAGCTTCACGGCTTTGTGCAGCGTACACCCCGTGTCCGATGGGGAGGGGGTCGTTTCCGGTGTGTTGGCGGCCTGCGTGGACATCTCTGCTCGCAAACATTCCGAAGGCATTACCTATCTCATGTACCGCATCGCCAGTCTGGTGGGCGTGACCCGTGACCTGGGGCACCTCTACCAGAGCCTTCATGAGATCATCAAAGATGCCTTGGGGGCCAACAATTTCTTCATCGGCCTGCTGGATGAGAAGCAAGACCGGATCGTTTTCCCCTATTATGCCGACGAGATGAGCGACAGGTTCTTCGAGATTCAGGGGGTCAGCACTGCGCAACACCCGAGCTTGGCCGTTCATGTCCTGCGTACCGGCAAGCCGCTGCTGATCACCAAGGACCAGAAGCTCAAGGGGTTGCATGGTATCAAGCCCCGCGGGGCCATGTCCGAGATCTGGTTGGGTGTGCCGCTGCGCATCAAGGGCAGGGTCATCGGCGTGATGGGTATCCAGGATTATCACGATCCGGATGCCTTCAGTTTCGACGACGTGGACCTGATGCTGGCGATCTCTCAGCAGGTGGCCATGGCCATCGAGCGCAAGACCAACGAGGAGGCCCTGCTTGAGGCCCGGCTTGCGGCGGAAATGGCGTCCCAGAGCAAAAGCGAGTTCCTGGCCAACATGAGTCATGAAATCCGCACACCGCTTAATGGCATCCTGGGTATGGCGGAGTTGACCCTGGTTTCCGAACTCTCCGATGATCAGCGCGAGAACCTGAAGATGCTCCGTGACTCTGGACAGGCTCTGCTCAGGGTACTCAATGATATTCTGGACATCTCGAAGATCGAGGCGGGCAAGCTGGAGTTGATGCAGGAACCATTCAGCCTGAGCGCACTTGTGGCCTCGGTGGAGCAGATCTTTTCCGTGCAGGTGCGGCGCAAGGGAATCACGCTGGAATGGTTTGTCGATCCCGGGTTGCCCGACCAACTGGTTGGTGACTCCGGCCGGCTACGGCAGGTACTCGTCAATCTGGTGGGCAATGGCGTGAAGTTCACGGACCGGGGTAGTGTGACTGTCCGCGTGGAACAGGGGGACGTGGTGTTCGGGGATGGCAGGATGGTCCCCGGCGCTCCCATGACCTGCCGTTTCCTTGTGGAGGACACGGGGTGTGGCATTCCCCCCGACAAGTTGGGCAAGGTGTTCGACAGCTTCACTCAGGTGGATGGCTCCATGACCAGGCGCTACCAGGGCACCGGTCTGGGCCTGGCCATTTCCCGCAGGCTGGCGGGGATGATGGGCGGCGGCATCACGGCCGGCAGTGTGCCCGGCGTGGGGTCCCGTTTTGAGTTTACGGCCGTTGTGTACGTCGGCGATGGTCAAAACGGACAAAGCATCGAGGCGTCTTTGTTGCCTTTGAAGCCGTTGCGGGTGCTGTTGGCAGAGGACAACAAGGTCAACTTGCTCTACGCCCAGCGGGTTTTGGAGGGTGCCGGGCATGTTGTCCAGGTTGCCGAGACCGGGCAGAAGGCCCTTGACTGCCTGAATGGAGAAGTATTCGATGTGGTCCTGATGGATATCCAGATGCCGGATATGGATGGCATGGAGGCCACGCGCCGCATCCGGGGTGGCGAGGCTGGAGAGGGCAACCGCGATATCCCCATCGTCGCCATGACGGCCCACGCCATGAAGGGCGATCGGGAACGGTTCCTGGCTGTGGGGATGAACGACTATATTTCAAAGCCCATGGAATCGGAACGCATCAATGCCGTCTTGTGTGGGCTGTTTCATGAATCCTGATGGCGATTGACAGGGCGCGCGGCTCCACGCTAGCCTAAGTTCATCCACAACAATGAAGGATTCTGGTTAGTTGTGAGTCTATAGCAGCCCGTTTCGGGCAGCCCGGGGAGTCAATCATGGCCGAAGTGCAGTTGCGCGAACGTGTTCAGTATTTGAGTTTTGTTCTGGATCACGAGTTGTATGCCCTGGATATTGCCAAGGTCAGGGAGGTCCTCGAGTTCCAGCGGGTGACGCGCATCCCCAACGCCCCGGCCTTCATGAGCGGAGTCATCAACCTGCGGGGGCACGCCGTTCCGGTTGTGGATCTGCGGCTGAAGTTCGGCTTGCAGGCCATCGGGCGCACACAGGACAGCTGTGTGATCATTGTGGTGGTCTCCATGGAGGGTGAGGAGATCGTGTTGGGGGCGTTGGCCGATTCCGTGCGCGAGGTGGTCGAACTGAACGACGACGAGGTCAAGGCCGCGCCCAAGCTTGGGACCGGCATCAAGGCCGATTTTATCCAGGGCATGGCCCGGCAGGATGAGAGGTTCATGATGATTCTGGACATCGACCGGGTGTTCTCGGCCAGTGAACTGGCCATCACCCAGGCATCAGACCACGCTCAAGAGAACCAATCCGAAGTCTGAAATCCTTTTGGTAACAGGAATGCAAAGGCCGCGTCTCCAAGGGGACGGCGGCCTTCGCGCGTTATTGGGGCCTGTGATCAATGGGAGGACAGGCCGGCCTTCTTGAGCAGGGTGACGATCTCCAGAGGTTCGCCGCGCAAGGGGTCACGCTCTAGGGCCAGCGCACCTGTGGGGCAGGCGTTGACGCAGATCCCGCAGCCCATGCACTGGGCCGGGTCCAGGTGGAGGGCTCCGTCCCCATTGGTCAGGGCCTGGAACTGGCATTTCTTGGCGCAGATTCCGCAATCCTTGCATAGTTCCTTGTCGATGACGGCCACATAGCCCGAGGAGCAGAGCATGGGGACGCCGTTGCGCTGGGCCTGCATGGCCCCGCAACAGCAGGAGCAGCAGTTGCAGATGGCGTAGAACCGCTCCAGCATGGCTTCCTTGAAAAAGGCGTGGTGCACGTGTCCGCGTCTGTCTTCGGCCTCAAGGATGGCGATGGCCTCCTCCTGGGTGATCAGGCGCGATTTGCCGGGATGGTGCTCAAGCATGAAGCCGGCAAAGGGTTCGCCAACGATGAGGCAGACGTCCAGGGGCATGCAGGGGTTTTCCTGTGCGGAACGGCAGGGGCATTCCAGGAGCACGATGCGTTCCGGGTTCCTGAGGATGATGGCTCGGGCCTTGGTGTAGGGGATGATCCGCTCCAGGTCGGGGAGCTCGATGTCCCGTTTGACGCTGATCAGCCGTCTGGCTTCCTCTAGGGGCATGACCTTGCCGTGGTAGGAGTCCGCCCAGGAAACGGAGTCTGCATCCTTGTCGGGGTCCGGATGGGCAGGGTAGATTTTCGTGGCCAAATCGGCCAGGGGTTCGAACCACTTCTGGAAGGGATGTTTGCCCCTGCCCACGGAGATGTAGAAATAGGTCCAGCGGCCATAGATGTAGCCGTGCAGTTTCTCCAGCCAGGGATAGCCGGGGATGCGCTCGGCCTCCTTGAGGAATTCGATGGTGGAGGGCCTGACAGGGAGTTTTTGGAGAATCTTGGAGAGTTTCATGGTTTGCCTGTCCTCCGTGCTTGTCTGCGTGGCCGTCGCTGGCTGTGGAAGGGGTGTCCGTCCACCCGTGCACCGCCCCTGACTGTCCCCTCATAACTATGTGGAATTGGTCCGCATCGCAACCGTTTGCCTGGGGTTCAATGGGCGTTCAGCGTCAGCTGGCGGCTTCCCGGACGCGCGCCAGGAGCGAGGACAGGGCCTTGCGTTTGGTTTCAGGCAGGGCGGCGCCGACGTCTTGAAGGGCGGTGAAAAAATCCGGTGCCAGCCGCAGCAGATGTTCGCGTCCGGAACGCTTGAGATGCACGGTGATCTTGCGACGGTCATTGCGATCTGCGCGACGTTCGACGAATCCGCTCTGTTCCAGACCGTCCAGCAGACCGGTCATGGTGGCCCGGGTCACACCCGCGTTGCTGGCCAGTTCCGAGGGGGTCAGGCACCAGTCCTGCGCCGTGAGCAGCAGCGTCAGCACGGTGAATCGTCCTTCGGACAGCTGATCGCGGAAGAATCGCTCGTGCAGGTGCATGCGCATGGCCGCAGCCGTTTGCAGGATGTCCAGTCCGGCGGCCACGGCTGATTCATCAAGGTCGGGCAGGCGTTTGGTCAGGGTCAGAAGCGCTTCGTATTTGGGCGTATTGGATGATGTCCCCACAGTGAACTCCTTTTTATTATAGTGACTGACTATAAGGGTGCAAACTATCAGGGTCAAGAAGGATTCAAAGCATCGCCCAGAGGCCTGTCAGGATTCCAGAAAACAGGAAAGTAGTTGTCCTTGATCGCAGAATTGAGATACCTTCAAAGATAATTCAGTCCTCATACCGCCCGTATCACAGGGCGTTGTAGATTCTGGGCGTGAGCCCGGCGAAACCTTCAGACAGGAGAAATGGGGATGTCCGATCACTCGAACATAGCAAGTGAAGCCGGACCCGATGCCGTGGAGATTCTCGGGCAGGTCCGCCAAAGCCTTTCGTCGGCCGCCGAACAGATGGTGCCCTGGTTTTACCGCGAGATGCCGGCGTATTATTTTCGTACGCATGATCGCGATGAGCAGGTGGCTCACCTGCATGCCCTGGTCTCGGGGCAGGCCACGACCGAGGGACATGTCCTGTCTTTGAAAAGTCCCTGCGGCACCAAGATCACCTATATCTCGCCGGGCGGCGGCATGGATGCTCTGAATGGCGCCATCGCCCAACTGGACCGGGAGATCATCCTGAATGCCAGGATGTACGCCAGCCATGACAAGCAGTTGCGGCTGGACACGTTCATTCTCGCGCCCCAGGGGCGGGTGGACAGGGAGGGCCTGAACTTCCATCATGCCGTGGAGCAGACCCGGGCCAGTGGGCTGCTGCCCTCCGAGGTCCAGGATGAATTCTCCGATTTTCTGGCCACAGCCACCGGCGACTGTGTGGATAAGTTCGAGATCGAACGAGCCGTGCGCCATTTCGATCTCTACCGTAGGATCAAGGGGTCCGATCGGGTGCATGTCAGTCTTGAGAGGGACGTCTACCCCGGTCTGTGCCGGATCATCGTGACCATGATGAATCCGCCCAGCCATGGTGCGCTGTTGACCCTGGTCAAGATTCTCGGACGGGCGGGCGCTTATGTGGAGCGCGCCTATCTGGATGTCTACGACGTCCCCGGCCAGAACCTGGGCATCGTGAGCCTCTATGTCACCCAGGACGGTTTCCCGGCCCTGGCAGATGACCAGCGCTGGGCCGATCTGTCGGGCGAACTCCAGGCGGTGAAGTGGTTTGCCTCGGGCCATGCCCTGGAGGTCTTCGCCGACGAGGAGGGCATGAGCGTGCATCAGGTCATGTTCCTCATGGCCGCTACGGAATTTGCGCACCAGTTCCTGCTCAAGAAAGACCTCTACGCTTACACTTCAGCGAATATCGTGCAGGCCGTGACTGCCAACCGCGAGGCCGCCCGGGCCGTGCTGGAGTATTTTACGGCCCGCTTCAATCCGTCGGACCCCCAGCGAGAAAACACTTCGGCCCCGCTCCTGGCGCGATGCCGCCAACTTCGCCAATCCATGGGCGACGAGGTGGTGGCCGACACCTTCGCGGCCATGGAGGCCTTCGTCAGTCACGTCCTGCGTACCAACTACTTTGTTGCGAACCGCTTCGGGTTGTCGTTCCGGATGGACCCGGCGGTGCTGGATCATCTGCCCTCCAAGGGGGAACCGCTGTCGGACGCCAGTCCACGTCCTTATGGCTTCTTCTTCTTCCAGGGGGCCCATTTCATGGCCTTCCATGTCCGTTATCGAGAGATGGCGCGCGGCGGGGTGCGGGTGGTGCCCACGCGCACCCAGGAGCAGTTCGAGCTGGAATCCAAACGTCTGTATGACGAGGTCACTGCCCTGGCCCATTCCCAGCAGCACAAGAACAAGGACATCCCCGAGGGCGGTTCCAAGGCCGTGATCCTGCTCGGACCCTTGGGCGACATCGATCTGGCCGTGAAGTCCATGACCAATTCGTTGCTGGACATCATCGTGGCCGACGGCGACCACCCGACCCTGCCGGGCGTGGTGGATTACCTCGGGCACGAGGAGATCATCTATCTCGGCCCGGACGAGAACATCACCCCGGATCATATCCGCTGGATCGTGACTCGCGCCGAGAAGCGGGGCTACCGCTGGCCTTCGGCTTTCATGAGCTCCAAACCCGAGACGGGCATCAACCACAAAGTCTATGGCGCCACGAGTCTGGGCGTGATGGTCTTTGCCGTGGAAATCCTGAAGTTGCTGGGCATCAATCCGCTCAGGCAGCCGTTCAGCGTCAAGTTCACGGGTGGCACCCGCGGGGACGTGGCTTCCAACGCCATGCGTATCCTGATCCGTGATTACGGCGAGAACGCCCGTATCCTGGCCGCTACGGACGGTCACGGGGCGCTCTACGACCCGGACGGCCTGGACCATGGCGAATTGCTGCGCCTGTGCGACGCAGTGTTGGCAGTCTCTGAATTCGACAAGACCAAGCTCAGGGGTCAGGGGGCCTTTGCCGTGAGCACGGCTGATCCGAACGGGGCACATCTGCGCGACACCCTGCACAACACCGTGGTCGCGGACTTGTTCATTCCCTCGGGCGGTCGGCCGAACACCATCAATGACAAGAACTGGCAGCAGTTCCTGACCCCGGATGGGACCCCGTCGGCCAAGGCCATCGTGGAAGGGGCCAATATCTTCCTCTCCGACGTGGCCCGTGACCGGCTTCAGGAAAAGGGCGTACTCATCGTGCACGGGGCCTCGGCCAACAAGACCGGCGTGATCTGCTCGTCCTATGAAATCCTTGCCGGACTGGTCATGAGCGAACAGGAATTCCTGGCTGACAAGGACGAGTACGTGCCCCAGGTCCTGGATATCCTGCGTGAGCGGGCGCGGGCCGAGGCCCTGCTGATCATCCGGGAATACAAGGCCTGTGGCGGTAGCCGCCCCATGACCGCAATCTCCATGGATCTCTCCAAGGAGATCAACACCTTGGCCGACATGATCGACGTGGCCCTGAAGGAGCACTACCCGACGGCCCGGGACCTGCGCGAGGACCCGGAGCTGTATGCCCTGATGCTGTCCTATTGTCCGAGGCTCTTGGCCGAACGCTATGCAGACCGACTCATCGAGCGGGTGCCCCTGTCTCATCTGCGGGCGCTTTTGGCGGCGTTCTCGTCCTCGCGCGCAGTCTATGCCGAGGGTATCGGTTGGATGCGCGGGCTGACAGCCGTGCGTGACGTGAACGATGTGGTGCACGCCTACCTTCGTCAGGAGAAACAGCTGGCCGTGCATATCGAGGGCTTGGTCAAGAGCGATGCCCCGCGTCGCGAGGACATCGTGCGGATCCTGTTGGCCACGGGGCGTAAGTATCTGACCGGGCGCGATCTGGGTATGGAACCCGACTAGCGTTTGGGCGCATTCCCCAGGAAGTAACGGGGGAACCTTGAGTGGTGATGGAAAGAGCCCCGCTGCCTTGGCAGCGGGGCTTTGGATTGTCTTCAACAGGCGATCAATGTGGCGCGCGCAGATTGGAACGCCTGAGGTTTCAGCTCCCGATCCTGCGGATGATTCGCTCAGGCTTTGCTATTGGCTACTGGAGCGTCAGCACCACGCCCATGGGCATTTGTTCGGCGTCCTTGGGGGTTGATTCACGCAGGAAGACTCGGGCTGCGTCTACGCCGCGCTCAAGCAGCGCATCCTTGACCATGGCGGCCCGCTGCCTGGTTAGTTCAAGGGCATCCTGATCCGTCGCTGCCAGGTGGGCGCGCAGCAGCTTTTCCATGATCTCCACGGGCTGTTCCTTGAGCAGGCCGAAGGCGTTGGTCTCCTTGTCGAATTCCGCAGCGGCGTAGGCTTCCTCCAGAGACTCCTGGTAGTCCTTGTCGCTGAGGAGCACTTCATCAACGCTGTCCGGCGCCTTGTCGACTTCCTTGAGTTCCAGATATTTCGGTGTCTTGATTGCCCTTTGGAATCTGAGCTCCGCCAGGGCTGAGCGATCTGCGGCCGGGGAAGCCGTGCCCGCCACCTGCAACTTCAGTCGTGGGCGTTCGTTCAGGGCCTTGCTCATGGCGTCCAGCTTTTTCTGCGCATCGACCGAAAGCGTCGCCAGCCCTGGGGGCATGGCCAGGGCGCTCAGGTCTTCACCACCGCCGAACATGCTGCCGATGAGTGCGAATGGCGAGGTGACGGCCTTGAACAGCAGATTCAGGATGGCCTTGAAGATGACAGGTCCCAAGTGGAATTGCGGGTCGTTCAGGTTGCCGCGTACGGGCACGTCCAGTTGCACGTTGCCCGAGCGGTCCGCCAGCAGCGCCAGGGCCAGTGACAGGGGGATGCCCATGTCTTCCGGGCTTTTTTGGTAGGTGCCCAGGTCGATGCTGTTCAGTTTGAAGGTATTGTCGCTGGTGATTTCGGCGCCTTCAAGGACGGTGCTGATGTTTAGGGAGAGTTGCCCCGTGGCCAGGGTGTAGGACATGAACTTGGCCGTATAGGGTGACAGGGCGGTCAGGCCCATGTTCGTCAGGGTCAGATGCAGTTTGGGATTCATGCCCAGATCCGTGGGCGAGGCCGAACCCTCGAGAATCAGTGGCGCGCTGCCATCCACTGTCCCGGTCAGGGTCAGGGTGGCCTGTCCTTCGCCGGGAGTGGTGGAGATGTTCTCCACTTTGCCCGTCAACTTGTCCAAAGAAGTGGAATAGGGCGGTGAGATACCCTCGTCGCGGAAGGACACGACGCCGTCGCGGAGTTCAAGGCTGTCGAGCCTGAATTTGGTTTCCATCTGGGTCAGGATCGGCAGCGGCTTGCGCGCCGGCTCCAAAGTGGTGTCCGCAGCGGTGGCCTCGGCATCCTTGGGAGACTGTTTTTCGGGCTCCTCCTGAGCGGGGGCCTTGACGGGAAGGGGCTCGCCTGTGGCTGCGGAGGCGATTCGGGCCAGATTGGAGATACCGTCGGCATTGAGGGCGGCAGCCAGCTCAGGCCCCTGGATCAGGGTGCGTTCAATGGTCAGGGTCTTTTGGTTGGCATCGTAGGCAACGGGTGAGATCTCCAGCCGCCCCAGAGAGAGGGCCGGAGTCGCGTCGCCGGGGGCGGCCACGGACAAGCCGCTGAGCAGGAACTTCCCCAGGGCGATGTTGAGCGGTGTGGTCGCAAAGTCCAGCCCCGTGAGCGTGACGCTCGCAAGTGTGCCGAATTGTCTGGCCGTGGCCGCTCCGCGAGCCGCGCTCAGGGACGCACCTTCTAGGATGATCTGTGACAGGTTACCGCTGGCGTTCATGGCATCGATGGTGCCGTTCGCGAGCCTGATGGATTGCACCCTGGCTGTGGCGCCCTTGCCGTCCTTGCGGCGCAACCCGATCTCCTCAAGGGTGACACTGGTTTTTTCCAGAATCAGGGAGGTTTCATCCTCCGCCCGTAGCTTGTAGTCCAGGCTTGCACTCGTGGTGCAGGACAGCAGCTCGGCAGGCAGGGCGTCGGCATAGTAGGGTGCGAGGGCCGTGGCGTCGAGGCTGGTCAGGTTCAGTGTTCCGTCTGAGCTTAGGTCCGCGAGGTCGAAGCTGCCATTGGCTGTGATGCGTTGCGGTCCGCCCAGTGCCGCGCTGAGCTTGAAATCTGCGTCGCCCCCGGAGGTGTTCAAACCGTCGATCTCCAGGTCCAACGGGTCGAGGGTTGTGGAAAAGCCCCGGGCCTTGTCCTGAAACAGAATCGAACCGCCCACAAGCTCCGTGCGCTGGACGATAACGCCGAATCCACCACGCTCTTCGTCCTTGTCTTTGACCCCGGTCGAGGCTTGCCTGGCGACGGCGGGCAGCAGCCCCAACCAGTTCAAGTCCCCCTGTTCGTCGAGCACGATGGAGGTCTTGGCCCCACTCAAGCGCACCAGCCCGAGGTGCAGCAGCCGTTGCTCAAGGCTCAGTCCGCTGATCTCCACGGCCAGTTCCTTGAAACTCGCCAGTGGCTGTCCGTCCAGGCGCAGGTCGATGCCTTGGACCTGGGCCTGACCCATGACCGAGATCTGGGGCAGTTCCGAGTCATGTTGCTGAAAGACCAGGGACAGGTCGCAGGACAGGGTTCCGGAGCGCAGGACCGCCTGCCGGGGCAAAGGGGCATAGGACCAGTAGTGGGTCAGGTCCAGCGTATCGAGGTTGAAGTTGAATTCGGTGCGCAGCGTATCTTCAAACGGGCGGGTCCGCCCTTCCATGGCCAGGGGGGTGCCGTTGAGCGTGGCCCGTAGGTAGGGGCTCACGTAATCCATGCTGTCGCTGGGCAGGGTGGACATGAAGGGGATGGACAGCTCAAGGTCTTCAACCTTGTGTTGCTTGGCATGGGGTTGATCATCGAAGACCAGTGTGCCGCCCCGGATGGAGAATTCGTAGACGATGGCTGGAAACAGACCCGCTCCGTTGTCCGACGGCTTTTCGGAGTTGCCCCCCGCTCCGGCCATCAGATCAGAGACGTTGTATTGCCCGGTCTTGTCCTGGCTGATGTGGACGTACGGTTCCTCCAGCAAGACTTCGTCCAGGCCCACGGCCAGGCGGAACAGGGACAGCAGCCGGACGTTGGTGCGCAGCCGTTGCAGGGACACGAATACGTTTTCGCCGTCCGGTTCCAGTATCCGCAGGCCCTTGACCTCCAGGGCCAAGGTGAAGGGGTTGAAGCGGACCTCCTGGATGGTCACGTTGCGCTGTAGGGCCTCGCTCAACTTGCTCTGGCCCAGCGAAAGGGTCAGCCGAGGGACAACCACAAAGCCCAGGACGGTATACAGGGCCAGGGTGGCCAAGGCGATGAGCAGCCATTTGAGGATTCTGTTTATTGGGGGCTTGCTGGACGCAGGCTGGGGGGCCGCGAGGGGCTCTTGGTTGGGCATATCGGTCTCGGGCAGGGTTTGAGGTGTTGTTGCTCTACTGTTCAAAGATACTGCATTTTATGATTTGCGCAAAGCCTTTGGAACAATCTGCGCACTCGTCGCCTCTGGGCGCAACGGTTGCGGGTGCATCAGAATCCACCTGGCGATGGAGCCAAAACGCGGGTTCACGGGCGCTGGGATTCGTGCTATGGGCGTCGTGGCCTCGGGAAAACAGCCGAGGTCAGTGTGGGTATCAAGAGCCGACTCCAGTCCTTCAACCGGTCAGGTCTGTATCAGATGTTGCTCAACGAACACCAAAGCAAGCTGCTTTTTGCCGAGGCGGGCGTCAACGTGCCCGAAGGACTCCTATTTTCGGCCCAGATGCTGGATCACGTGCATCCGGCCTTTCCCCTGCCATGGTATCTGAAGGCCCAGGTTCTGGCCGGCGGGCGTGGCAAGGCCGGGGGCATCCTGCGTATCGACAACCGCGAGGATCTGGTCCCCCTGTCCAGAAAACTGTTTGCCATGACCATCAAGGGCAAGAACGTGCCCCTGCTGCGTCTGGAACGAAGCACCGAGATCGTGCGCGAGTTCTATTGCTCGTTCACCGTTGCCCGCGAGCTGGGCAGCGTGGTGTTCACCGTGGGCCGTGAGGGCGGCATGGATATTGAGAATCTGTCCCAGGACAACCTGCTGGTGCAGAAGATTCCCATGAGCCTGGGGCTGACCGAATACAATATGCGGGCCGCCTTTTTCCACCTGGGCGTGGACGCCGAGTTCTGGTCGCACTTCCGGGAATTCGTGGGCAAACTCTATGCCGCGGTCAAGGAATATGGCCTGTTGCTGGCCGAGGTGAATCCCCTGGTGCTGACCGAGGATTCGGCCTGGGTGGCCCTGGACGGCAAAGTGGAGATCGACGACAACTTTTTGCTCCAGCACACCGATCTGGAGCGCTTCTATACTGCGGAGCACGCCTCGCGCGAGGAGAACATCGCCCGCAAGGCCGGGCTGGCCTTCCATTCACTGTCCGGGCGCATCGGCTTGATGGTCAACGGCGCGGGCCTGGCTATGGCCACCATGGATCTCTTGAATAAATCCGGCCTGCCCGCCGCCAATTTCATGGACCTGGGCGGTGCCGCGGACCTGGATCGCATGCGCACCGCAATGACCCTGCTTTTCGAGGATCATTCCGTGGAGGCCGTGCTGATCAACATCTTCGGCGGGGTCCTGTCCTGCCGCAAGGTAGCCCTAGCCCTGTGTGAGGCCCTGGATGGCAAGGCCCCGGATAAACCGCTGGTGGTCCGCCTCTCGGGCAACGAGGCCGAACAGGGCCGCGAAATCCTGGCTGGAGTCGATTCGCACAACTTGGTCATCGTCGGCAATATGACCGAAGCCATCGCGGCCTTGAAGCGCATCGACGGTCAGCAGGCCGAACCTCTCGGGGTCCGGGAGGCCGTGTCCGTCCATCTGGACTTCAAGCCTCAGCCCTTGGGCGAGGGCCTGCCTTTTGAAAAGGACCTGCCCGTCCTGGTGCAGGGCATCACCGGCCGCACCGCGCAGCTGCATACCGGATTGATGCGGGCCTACGGCACCAACATCGTGGCGGGTGTGACCCCGTTCAAGGGTGGCCAGGAAGTGCAGGGCGTGCCCGTGTACAATTCCGTGCGCGAGGCCACTGCGAAGCATGAGATCGGCGCAAGCATCATCTTCGTGCCCGCGGCCTTCGCCCCGGCCGCCATCCTGGAGGCCGCCCACGCAGGCATCAAATGGGTGGTCTGCATCACCGACGGCCTGTCCCAGCAGGACATGCTCTGGGTGCGCGAGCAACTCGCGCCTTTGGGCACCCACTTGGTGGGCCCCAACAATCCGGGCCTCATCGCCCCGGGTCGCACCAAGATCGGCATCATGCCCGACTATGCCTTCAGCCCCGGTCCCGTGGCCGTGATCAGCCGCAGTGGCACCCTAACTTACGAGGCTTCGCGCCGCCTGTCCGACGCGGGCCTGGGCCAGTCCCTGTGCGTGGGCATCGGCGGCGACCCGTTCGTGGGCACTTCGTTCATCGACCTGTTCGAACTCTTGCGCCACGACCCCAATACCAGGGCCGTGGTTATCCTGGGCGAGATCGGCGGCAGCGCCGAGGAGCAGTTGGCCGAGTACGTCAAGGCCACGGGCTTCTCCAAACCCGTGGTGGGCTTTGTGGCGGGTCAGACCGCCCCTCCGGGCAAGCGTCTGGGCCACGCCGGAGCCATCCTGGAATCCGGGCGCGGCATCGAGGGCAAGCTTGAAGCCATGACCGATGCGGGCTTTGCCCTGGCCAATAATCTGGACCAACTGCCAGGACTGGTGGCCAAGGCCTTGGCGCAGTCCTGACGTTTGTGGCTGCCTTGCTTTTTTGCAAATCAGAGGGCTCTCGCCTTTTAAATCTTCGAATGACAAAGCCTCCGCCGATCATGGATCGACGGGGGCTTTGTCGTTGACCGTTGACCGGTGCCTTGAAGGGGATGGAGTCCTGGAACGGAGAGGGCAGGGGGAAAACTGCGGGAAATACTAACGTTGGGCCGAATCAACTGCTCAGCTAGGACCCTTCCACTCGGCACTCCGCAAGCATCTTGCGGATGTTGCCGTACACGTCCACCAGCCGCAACAGGCCGGTGATTTTTCCCGTGGCGTTGTGCACCATCAGGTTGTGGTGGCGGCCCGTGGCGAATTGGTGGATCGCAAAGGACAAGGATTCGTTTTCGTGGACCAACTCGGATTCCTCCGGGGAGTCCATGATGTCCTTGACCAGGATGCGGTCGGCGCGCTTGCAAAGGGTGGCAAGGCTGTTTTCCCATAATCCGTGTTGTTCGAAGATGGTTTTCAGCATCTGTTGTGTCAGCCCGAAGCGCGACAGTTTGAAGTCCTTGACCTGGGCGTATTTGGGCTCCAGCCCGGCAATGATGTCCAGCAGCGACAGCTTGCCAACGAACTCCCCCTGTTTGTCGACCACGACCATAACCCGGTGGCGGAAATCTTCGGGTGGCAGTTCTCGCTGGGCCTGTTCGAGGATCTCGACCGCGTCATGGACTTTCGCGTTTTCAGGGATGGTGACCAGCTTGGCTGTGGAGACCATGAAATCCTTGACCGTGTAGTCTTTCATGAGAATTCTCCTCGTGATTCAGGGATGGGTGCTGACGATAGGGGCGACCCTCACCGCCTAAGGTACTCCGTGCGTTGTTTTTTGAAAAGGGGTGAGAGGAAACAGGTCGGGACAGAATGCTATAAAAAGAGGGGCCGCCTTGTGGCGGCCCCCTGGATCATTTCTTCGTGGCTGCGGGCTTCTTTTTGATGGGTACTTTTTTCTTGATGGCCTTGACCAGGGCGCTGGGGGCGGTTGGGGCGCTGTCTGCAAGGCCCGCCCAGATGGCGGGTGACTCGCCAAAGGCTTTTTGGGCGTCGCGGTAGCCCATATTGAAGGCCTTGAGGTTGATGTCCACGATCTTGGCCGGCAGGGCGTCTTCCAGGCTCTTGCGCATGGCCGCGCGCCGGGCGAACGGCAGCAGGAAGGTGCATGCCCCCAGTACCAGGGTGTTCATGGCCTGGACCAGTTTCAGCTTGTCCATGGCGATCTCGGTAAACGGCAACCCCAGGAACTGGTTGGTGGGCACCTGTTTGACCAGGGTGGTGTTCACCAGCAGGATGCTGCCCGGCTTCAGGAGTTGGAAGTACTTGTTGCAGGCCTCCTGCGACAGGGCCACCAACAGATCGATCTTGTCGGTCTTGGGATAGCTGATGGGCAGGGTGGAGATCACCAGGTCCGTGCGGGATGCGCCGCCGCGGGCCTCGGGGCCGTAGCTCTGGGTCTGGGCGACGTTGAAGCCATGGCCCAGGGCCAGGGCCTGGCCCATGATTTTGCCGAGCGTCAGCACGCCCTGGCCGCCAAGCCCGGACAGGCAGATCTCGAAACGGTGGATGTCCTTGTCGGGTTTCATGACTTGGCCCCCCTCAGTTGCTTGCGCAGATTCTCGTAGCTGACTTCCAGCGGGGTTTCCTCACGCGACTGGAAGATGCCGATGGGGATGCGGTCGCCACGCTTTTCAGGAGCGAGCTTGTTGTAGGCCTCCAGGGGCATGGCGGTGCTCTTGAGCCACTTGTACATCTCCACAGGATTCTTGAACTTGTTTTTGCGGCCGTACTGGGTGTGGCAGGGAGTCAGCACTTCCAGGAAGTTGAATCCGGGCTTGGTCAGGGTATTGGCCATCAGCTTGTCCAGGGTCTTGACGTGGAAGGTCGTGCCGCGCGCCACGTGATTGGCCCCGGCCGCGCTGGTGAGTTCCACCAGATCAAAGGATTTTTCCATGGCCCCGTATGGGGTGGTGGTGGACCAGTCGCCCTGCGGCGTGGTGGACGAGCACTGCCCGCCGGTCATGCCGTAGATGAAGTTGTTCAGCACCAGCACCGACAGGCCGATGTTGCGGCGCGCGGCGTGGATGAAGTGGTTGCCGCCGATGGACAGCGCGTCGCCGTCGCCCATGATCACGATGACGTGCAGCTTGGGGTTGGCCATCTTGATGCCCGTGGCGATGGTCAGGGCGCGACCATGCACGGCGTGCACGGTGTTGAAATCGACATAGACTGGGATGCGCCCCGAGCAGCCGATTCCGGCCACCAGGACGACGTCGTCCTTGGGGATGCCCAGCGCGTGAACGCTGCGGATCAGCGATCCCAGGACGATGCCGTGGCCGCAACCGGGACAGAACACATGCGGGAATTTCTTGTCGCGCCGCAGGTAGTTGTGGATGAGTTGGGTGACTTCGGCCATGGCTTATCCCTTCCTCAGGCTGTCGAGTATCTGTTTGGGGGTGATGATGTGTCCGTCGATGCGGTTCAGGGTCTTGACCTTGCAGCGGCCGTCGTTGACCCGTTTCACCTCGCGGGACATCTGCCCCATGTTCATCTCGGGCACCAGAATGGTCTTGCAGTTGCCGATGACCTTTTCCACCGCACCGCGCGGGAAGGGGAACAGGGTCTTCAGGTTCAGGAGCCCGGCCTTGATGCCCAGCTCCCGGGCTTGGTCCACGGCTAGATGTGCGCTGCGGGCCACGCAGCCGAAGGCCACCACCAGGATCTCGCAGTCCTCGGCCTGATGCTCGTCCACGATCTGGATGTCGAAGAAGAACTGGTCGATCTTGCGGAACTGGCGGGAGATGGCGGATGCGACCTCGTCGGCTTTGGAGGTCGGGAAACCGTGATCGTCGTGGGTCAGTCCCGTGTAGTGGAAGCGGTAGCCGGCACCCAGCGGCGGCATTGGCGGCACGCCGCGCACGGTTTCCTCGAAGGGTTTGTACCATTCCGGGGGCATGGTCGGCTGCAGGCGCGAGAAGATTTCGATGTCGTTGGGGGCCGGGAGGGTGATCTTTTCCCGGGTGTGGGCCGTGATCTCGTCCAGCAGCAGGATGACCGGAGTGCGGTACTTCTCGGCGAAGTTGAAGGCCGTGACGGTCATCTGCAGGCAGTCCTGCACGTCCGTGGCGGACAGCACGATGATCGAGTGGTCGCCGTGGGTGCCCCAGCGGGCCTGCTGCACGTCGCCCTGGGCCGGGCTGGTGGGCAGCCCCGTGCTGGGGCCGCCGCGCATGACGTTGACGATGACCAGGGGGACCTCGGTCATGCAGGCGTAGCCGATGAATTCCTGCATCAGGGAGAAGCCCGGGCCGGAGGTGGCGGTCATGGCCTTGCGCCCGGCCATGGATGCGCCGATTACGGTGCCCATGGAGGCGATCTCATCCTCCATCTGGATGAAGACACCCTTCTCGGTCTTGGGAAGGCGGGCGGCCATGCCCTCCATGATTTCCGAAGACGGGGTAATGGGGTACCCGCCGTAGAAGCTGCAACCTGCGAGCAGCGCACCTTCGACAACGGCTTCTGCGCCGAGGGCGAAGATTTCTTTTGGGGTATTACGCTTGGCAGTCATGATTTGGGGCTCCCCTCGTTGGGCTCGGTCGAACCTTTGCTGTCCTTGGGGGTGATGACGATGGCAAAATCCGGGCAGTGGAGTTCGCAAAAGCCGCAGTTGATACAGTCCTCTTCCCGGACGACTTTGGCACAGCCTTCCATCGGGTCAAGCTCCAGGACCTTGCCCGGGCAGAAGGCCACACACAGCCCGCAGCCCTTGCACCAGTCCGGATAGATGGTGATTTTGGTTTGTCCCTTCTTTGTTTTCGCCATTGTACCTCTCGCTCCGTCGGTGGCTTCAGCCATAGAAAAAGGGTAATCGCCCGGTGGCGGATTACCCTTCCTAACATATAATATGGTCTGATGCCCCGTGCTGTAGCATCCGAGCAGTCCTCGGTGGTTTGGGTGACACTCCGATGTAACAAATCCATTGATTCCTATGTGTACCCCATAGTGCCGCGCTATGGCAACTGCACTGGCGAATATGCAACAATTTAGTCCGTAATTCTGCGTTTTGGGGCGTTTGCGCCGTTTCCGGGGATGATTTCCATCTTCCAGGCCGTGGGCAGGTAGAACTTGGTGTGCGGTCCGAACCAGAGGTTGTAAATCTTCATGTATTCGCCGCTGACCCAGAGCCTGTTCAGGCTCAGGTTCACGAGGTCGCGAAAGTCTGAATCGTCCTCGGGCAGGCCCAGGCCATAGGGTTCGTCGGAGATGAAGTCCCCTACGATCTCCCAGGCCGCTGGGTCGGGGTCCGAATTTTTCAGGCCCAGGAGGATGGTGGTGTCCGCGCACATGGCAGACAGGTGGCCGGCCTTCAAGTCCATGAAGGCCTGGGGATAGCCGGGATAGGTCTTGAACCGTGCACGCGGCTGGGCCTCGCGGATGTTGGTCTCGGCCCAGGAGCCGTTGACCACGCCGACGCTGCGCCCGGCCAGGTCGGTGACCGAATGCACCTTTGAGCCCCGTTTGACCAGCAGCTTCTGGCCGTCCATGAAATAGGTGATGGAGAAATCGATGTCGTCCTCGCGGGCGAAATGGTGGGTCATGGTGGCGGCGATGATGTCCACCTCACCACGTTGGATCATGGGGATGCGGGCGTTCTTGCGCACCGGCGCGGTTTCCAGCCGCACGCCCAGTTCGTTGGCCAGGGCTCGGCAGATGTCTATCTCGAAACCGACGATTTCGCCGGTGTGCTCGTCGGTGAAACCGAAGGGGATGGCGTCGTCCCGGACCCCGGCGATGAGCACGCCGCGCTTCTTGATGGCCCTCAACCGCCCTTTGAGTGCCGGCAGCGGTTCAGGGCAGTCGATGTCCGGGCAGGGAGGGCATTGCGGACACGGCGGCGGTTCCGGGCATGGCGGTGGGTCGTCGGAGCAGCCGGGCAACACTGTCAGGCCAAGGAGCAGGAAGAGCACCGCCAGGGCGGAGGGGAAACGGAGGCTGCTTGGCATGGATGGTCCTTTGACTGGTTGGGCGGTGGAGATGGACTTTCCGGTTTTGTCTCCCAGCCCGGGTGGCTGTGTCAAGGTCTCTAGACCCCTTCGATTTCCCGACGGACAATGGCCTTGTCATAGGCCATCAGCACGTCCTTTTGCTGCAGCGCACCTACCACGCGTCCGCTGCCCGAGGCCTCCACGACCGGCAGTTGCGAGATGCCGCGTGCGCTCATGATGCGCATGGCCTTCTGGATGTTGTCCCCGGGTTCGACTGTGGCGGGGTTGCGTGTGCCCACGTCCTTGGCGATGACCAGGTAGTGCAGGCCGTCCTCCCTGAGCAGGGGCCGGATGTCGCGGAAGGAGATGATGCCCGTCAGTTCGTCCCTGGAGCCCGTGACATGGAGGTAGGGCACATTGTCGTGCTTGAAGGTGCGGATGATGTCGATCAGCGGCATGGCCTCGGGCACGGTGGTCACCCCGCCGGTCATGAACTGGTGGACTGTCAGGGAGCGCAGGATATTCTGCTCCATGCCTCCAGCGATCTCGATGCCGCGCCGCCTGAGCTTCAAGGTGTAGATGGAGTCGCGCTTCAAGGCCGAGGCCACGATGGTCGCCAGGATGCAGGTGATCATCATCGGCAGGATGATCTTGTAGTCACCGGTCATCTCGAAGATGATCAGGATGGCGGTGATGGGCGCGTGGGTGGTGCCTGCCACCACGGCCCCCATGCCCACCAGGGCATAGGCCCCCGGGGGCGCAATACCCGGGAACAGGAGCCCCGCCCCCCAGCCGAAGAATCCCCCGGTCATGGCCCCGATGAACAGCGAGGGGGCGAAGATGCCGCCGGAACCGCCCGAGCCAAGGGTCAGCGAGGTGGCTGAAATCTTAACGAAGACCAGGGCCAGGAGCATCAGCCCGGTCATCTGGCTGTGCAGGGCCAAGTTCATGGCCCCGTAGCCCACGCCGAAGGCCTCGGGCCAGACCAGGACGATGAGCCCCAGCATCAGCCCGCCCAACGCGGGCTTGAGCCATTCGGGCAGAGGCAGCCCCTCGAAGACGTCCTCGGCCTTGTAGAGCACGATGATGAAGGCCACGGCGACCAATGCGGCCAACACTCCCAGCAGGGGGTAGAGGCCGAATTCCCATCCGGAGAAGATCTCGTAGGTCGGGATGGAAAAGTTGGGCAGATCGCCCCAGTAGTAGCGTGAAATGGCCGTGGCCGTGACCGAGGAAATGACCACCGGGGAGAAGGACGTCAGCCCGAAATCGCCGATGATGATTTCCAGGGCGAACAAGACTCCTGCGATGGGAGCGTTGAAGGTGGCGGCGATGCCCGCGGCCGCACCGCAGCCGACCATGGTCCGCTGGTGCATCACCGTGACCCCGGCCAGCTGGCCCACGGACGAACCGATGCTGGACCCGATCTGGACCATGGGTCCCTCACGCCCCGATGAGCCGCCTGAGCCGATGCAGATGGCCGAGGCCAGGATCTTGACCAGGGCCACGCGCTTGCGGATGCGCCCGCCTTCCAGGGCCAGGGCGGCCATGACCTCGGGTACGCCGTGGCCCTTGGCCTCGCGTGCGCCAAAGTGCACCAGCAGGCCCACCAGCAGCCCGCCGACGGCGGGCAACAGCGCCAGTTTCCAGGCGGGGACACTGTTGTGGAAGGTCAGGATATCGTTGGAATTCTGGTAGAAGGCGAATTGTGAGGCCTGCAGGATGTGCTGGAACAGGATCGCGCCCCAGCCGGACAGGGCGCCGATGAAGATGGCGAGCAGCAGGTTGAAGATGTGCTGCTCCATGCAGAACCGTGTGAAGCCGATGATGATTTCGCGGCAGGTGTTGCGTATCATGGCGTGGGGTTCGGTCCTCCTGCTGTCGTTCCTGGGCGATCCTCGGGTTGGCTAAGTGTCGGACATGGCTTCGACCACATATGCGTCAAGCCCCTTGGCCTGAAGCTGTCTGGCCCGGGACCAGGCCTGGTCGGGGTCGTCGAACCGGCCCGCCACCAGTTGGGCCGCGTTGGTTTCGTCCCAGACCCAGATGCATTCGTGCAGGCGCAGGCCTTTTTGCAAGGCCAGTTGGCGCAGTCGCTCACGGGCGGCGTCGCGCATGGTCAGGTCCTCCGGGTCGAGAGGCTCTCCCCGCAGCAGCACCCACCAGCGCTGTCTCACGGGCTGGGGGCCATGGGCCGCACCCATGTTGCGCACCAGGACAGCGAGGTGATTGATGGTGTTTTCGATTTCTCTGGGCAAAGGCATGCCGGACTCCGGGTGCTGGGAGTAGTAGCTTTTCTGCCTCCAATATGCTGCTTGCAGGCCGAAATGACAACTGAAATTTAAGGGGGCCGCGCAGGGGCGCGGGGCTGGTGAGCTACTGTCGGGCTGCGTTTCCGGTCACCGGGGAGCGGGTGATCAGCGGGGAACGTTGGTCTGCGTGTTGTAGGCGCGGATGATGTCGAACTCCCACTTCAGGCGTTCCAGGATCATGGTCACGATGCGTTTGGTGGGGCGGCCGGCGAGTTGGCCGGCAGCGAACATGTTCTTGACCCGGCTGGCGAGATGGGACTCCAGGTTCAGCAAGAGCAGAGTGGCGGTGCGTTTCGTGTCCAGCTGCAGGGTGCCCAGGGACGCTCCCTTGAGGGCCAGTACCTGGCCGAGGAATTCGTGGTCGCGCCCAAGTTCGCCCTCGGTTTCTGCCGTAGCGGATTTGCGCAGGTCGGACACGAGGCTCTCAATGGGCTTTGCGCAGATCTTGGTCAGCGCTTCTTCGATGGCCTGGGCTTCCTTGTCCTTGCCGGAGAGGGTCAGGCGGTTCAGAAAATCGTCCGGGTCGCAGGTGTTCCGCAGCAGGTCGTTGGTTGTGATCCCGTCGGCGACGGAGCCCAGTTTGGCCAGGGCGAAATAGATTGGCTTGATGTAGTTGGAGATCGCGCGCTTGACCTCGTTGGACTCCATGCAGGTGTTGGCGAAGAGCAGGAACCTGCCTGACGAGACGAAGACCTTCTCCATGGTTTGCTGGATGTCCCCAAGGCCTTCCAGGTAGTCCCTGTCCTTGCGCAGGGCAAAGGTCTCCACCTTGTGCCGCGGTTTGGCGAAGATGGTTGCCAGCCGCTCAAGCACCCCGTCCTTCAGGCCCGTGAGCGCGGCTTGGGCTTCTTGGCCATCGGCTGTGTCCAGGCAGTTGCGCAGGGTGTGCAGGCGGCTGACGGCCTCCTCCACCAGGGTCCTGTCGTCTTTGCTCAGGATGCAGCGCGGCGCGGCCGGGGTGTTTCCCAAGGTCAGCGCCAGGTAAAATTCCACTCGGTGCAGGTTGTCCGCCAGGGCCGCGTCGAGGGGGTTGAGGAATTCGCCACCCAATCCCCAGAGCAGGGCCGTGCGCTTCAGACGGTTGTTGATCTCACGGCTGATGTGCGGGGGCAGGGTGACCATGGCCATTTCCTTGGCCTTGCGTTCGCTCTCCCGGTCCGAGTTTTCATCCGTGACGGTCAGCCCGTTGTAGGCCTGCGCCACGGCAAGCAGAGTGCGGTACCAGGACCGAAGCTCCGTCAGACATTGCTCGGGGGGCAGGCCCTCCAGTCGTTGGCCCAGCCCCAGGGCCACGGGGCCGCGGGCCATACGGTGCAGCAGCACCTGTCTGGCCTCATCCAGCAATCGTGCGCCATGGGAGGCCAGTTTGGGCAGCAGCAGGGCCAGGACTCGTCCCGGATCGAACTCCAGTTCAGTGCATTCCAGCGTCTTGAGTTCATAGAGCTTGCGCAGTAGGGCCTCATCGTTTGCGTAGGCTTCCTCATCCGACTGGAAGGGGATGCTGGTGATGCGTCGGCAGATCTCCTTAATGGACAGCTGGGAGACGTCGTTGAGTTCGGCTTGCAGATCGTTTGTATTGAATTTGCCGCCGTAGGGCACCAAACCCTGTTCCAGGGTGCGCAGGGTCTCCTTGGGGTTCTTCAGCAGGTCCAGAAATCGGGGGCGATGGGGTTCGTCAAGCTTGCCCGCCAGGGCGTCGAAGGCCTGCAACAATGGTAGGAACGCGGCCATGAGTCGCTTACGCATGTCTTCGGAATCAAAGGCCAGCAGCAAGGATTGGAGGGTCCGCAATCCGTTGTCGAAGAAAACCTCCGTGGACAAAGCCTCGTCCTTGCAGCGGGTGACGAGCGCAAGATCGCTACGGATCAGCTTTTCGTTGATCTTGGTTCTGGGTTGGGAGGTCTGGGTGGCGGTCTGCTCGGCATCCTCGATGGTGAAGGACTTGAGGGCCGCTTCCACGGGCTGGGTTTGCACCCGTTTCCGGGAGAAGGGAGCCCTCAAGGCCGTCAGGCCGTCGAGCAGGCGCAGGGTCGCAGCACGTTCGGGGTTTTCCTTGTCCTTGTTGGAAGCACCTTGCAGGGACAGGACCAGATACAGCGTCAGCCTGTCGATGTTGTCGGGCATGCGCGAGACGCTCTTGGCGATGAAGTCTGCGCCCAGCCCCAGGACCAGGCAGATGCGGTGCAGGCGAGCATATAGCGCTTCGAACAGGTCGGGGTCGATACGCTCTTGTGCGATGCGTTCCCAACTCTCCCCATGCCAGTGGAAGGAACTCAGGACGTTGAGGCCCTTGAGCACATAGAGGGTGCCTTTTCCGGGCGGATTCTCGATGAATTCGAAGTGATCGTTGCGGACGTTGACTTCGGTGCCGGGGCCGACGCCCCAAAGCTTCATCCTTTCGGGATGCACCGCCACGTCCAGGAATGAGCGAAAGCCATACAGGGTCAGCGCGCCCCTGAAGGCCAGCCTGGGTGGGTCCTGGCGCAGGATGTCGTGGTGCAGATGCATCCCCCCCAAGACCAGGACCTCATGCGTGAAATCCGAATGCACCTTGAGCGCGCCGCGCGCGATCAGGTCGCCCCGCACGGTGTGGATATCGGGGATGAGGCTGAAGGAGCGCACTTCGTCGGCCAGCATCAGGTTGCCCAACCACTGTCCGTCCCTATAGAGCACACCGATCTGCCCCGTTTCCTTGTCGGTTCCGATGCGGGTCTTGGCGGCCAGGGTTTCCAGAAACTCCCGCCAGCGGGTTTCGGTCTCCGGGGTATTGGGGATGCGCAGGTCCGGCAGGAAGTTGATAGTGTAGCCGCCCTTGCCCCCGAGCTTCAGGTCCAGCAGGTATTGGCGGCGTTCCACTTCACGCTTGGCGTGCCGGATGGCGGCACGGGCGATCTTTTGGCTGCGTTCTTCCAGTGTGTCGGCTGAAATCTTGAGCCCGAGCATGTTCAGGGCTTTCTTGATGAAGGCCTCGAAACGGCGGATGACCTCGCCCTCGTCCTCCACTTCCGAGCTGAGTCGGATGTAGGCGTCACTCATTTTCCTGATGAATTTTTCTGAAAGGCTCGGTTGTCGCGTCATGTCTGGCTTGGGTTGGGAGTGGTCGAGTAAAACAGTCTGATTTTAGGGTGATCTTCTCCGGCGCGTCAAGAGGGAAGGCTTGAAAACAGTGGATTCTCAGCGGTTCCACCCATTCACATGTGGATGAGCGGCAGTTGTTTTCAGGCAATGCGTTGTGAATGGGGCACTCGAGCCCCCGACGCCTGGACCAATGCCCCTGCGGTTATTCAAAAAGTCGACGAGCATGTGTTGCCGCATCCCTTTCCGGGTCGGGTAATGAGCCGACAGGGCCATCGGCTATTGATTCCCGACGTGGGGAGGGGTACACAAAAGCCCACCGTGTGCCGTTTGGCGTACGGCAACTTCCAGCGACAACAGGGTTGCCATGTCGTCCACTCCACTCGAAAAGAGTGCCTGCTCCGAGAAAGTCTGTGATCTGACGCCGTTCCTGGTGATGGAAATCCTGGAAAAGGCCCACCGCATGGAGCGCGAGGGCATTTCCGTGATCCACATGGAAGTCGGCGAGCCGGACTTTGATACCCCCGCCGCGGTGATCGAGGCCGCTGAGCGTGCCCTACGCGACGGGCAGACACACTACACCCATTCCAAGGGGCTGCTTGAACTGCGAGAGGCCATTGCTGAGCATTATCACGCTCGCTACGGTGTGCAGGTCTCGCCGGAACAGATCGTCGTGACCCAGGGCACCTCGCCCGCCATGATGCTGACCTTTGCCGCGTTGCTGGAGGAGGGGGATGAGGTCATCATCTCCGACCCGCACTACGCCTGCTACCCGAACTTCATCCGCTTTGCGGGGGGGCGGCCCGTCAAGGTCCGAGTCTTCGAGGAGGACGGTTTCCAGTACCGTCCGGAGGCCATTGCCGAGCATCTCGGACCTCGCACCCAGGGCATTCTGATCAACTCGCCGTCCAACCCCACGGGCAATCTCTTGTCCGAGGATCGCATGCGGGCCATCGCCGGTTTTGCGCCCTACGTGGTCTCCGACGAGATATACCACGGTCTGGTCTACGGCGGGGATCGTGAGCATTCGATCCTGGAGTTCACGGATCGGGCCTTTGTGTTCAATGGCTTTTCCAAGCTGTATGCCATGACGGGCTGGCGTCTGGGCTACGTCATTGCGCCGCCTGAGTTTGTGCGCGGTTTGCAGATCATGAGCCAGAATTTCTTCATCTCCGCCAACGCGCCCACCCAGTGGGCGGGCATCGCCGCCCTCAAGGAAACGGCCGAAGATGTCGAACGGATGCGCAGCACCTATGACGAGCGTCGCCGGTTCATGATCGCTCGTCTGAAGGAGATGGGCTTCGGCATCACCGTGGAGCCCACGGGCGCGTTCTATGTCCTGGCCAACGCCATGGTCCTGAACCCGGACAAGGCTGCCGACTCCCTGGCACTGGCCTATGACATCCTGGACAAGGCCCACATCGGCGTGACCCCGGGCATCGATTTCAGCGAAGGCGCCCAGGGTTACCTCCGATTTTCCTACGCCAATTCGCTGGCGAACATCGCCGAGGGCCTGGATCGTCTGGAACGATACGTCAACGCTTACCTCAGGAAATAGGACAAGCCCATGTCGCGCAATGAGACCCCCAAAAACGCCATGAAAAAGAAGATCGAAGTCCAGGACTCGGACAAAACCGTTGTCCATCGCAGGGGGGACAGCCCCAAGCCTGCCATGGGTGGGGACACCGTGTTCTTCGTGGGGCTTCGGGCCAGCGGCAAGACCTCCCTGGGCAGGTTGGCGGCCGAACGCCTGGGCCTGCCGTTTGCTGACACGGACCAGCTAGTCGTCCAGAAGGCTGGGCGCAGTATCGCCGAGATCGTCGAGGCCCAGGGCTGGGACGAGTTCCGCAGACTGGAGACCGAGGTCCTGCGCGAGGTGGCCGGCAGGCCTCTGGTGGTCGCCACCGGCGGGGGCATCGTGCTGGCCGAGGAAAACCGCGATTTGCTCCGGCAGGGTGGGCCGGTGTTCTATCTGCTGGCGACCACGTTGCTGGTGGTGGGCAGGCTGACTAGGGACATGGACCCCGCGAGCCGTCCGCCTCTGACGGAACTGCCCCTGACCGAGGAGATGGGTCAGCTACGCGAGGAGCGTGATCCTCTGTATATGGAGATCGCCAGGTTCGTGCTGCATGCCGAGGAGCCTTTGGAAGAGCTTGTGGCCGAGGTCCAGGAGAAGATGCAGCTGGTGGAGCTGATGAAGCGGCGTCGCTGAATCTGTCCCCTGGTATTCAATATGAGCAAAGCCGCGGCCTGGATACAGGCGGCGGCTTTTGCGTGGGTTGGTGGTCGGGGGTGCCCGTCAGCGGTGCAGGGTGCCGTACACGCGGGCCGTCAGGGGCTTGGAATAGATTCCCAGCCGCGAGATCATCCACTTGGCGCTCTTGTTCTTGGCCTTGAAGCGGTAGGCGGCGTCCGCGGACTTGCCCGGCAGATTGGGGCCCAGCGCCGTGGTGAAGAAGACCGAGAATCCCAGCTCCTTGGCGATGTCCAGGGCCTGCTTGCTGAATTCTCCCCAGGGCCAGGCCAGGGAGTGCACCGGACGGCCAAGCTCGCGCTCCTGGATCTGTTTGCACAGGGTCAGATCTGCGCGGATACGGGCTTCGTACTCGGCGGGAGTCTCCATGCGGCCCAGGCGTTCGGGGGGCAGGTCCTGGATGCGGCGCATGATTTCCTCTTCCCTGCCCGGATCGGCGAAGAAGCGTTTCGCGGCGTCATATTCCTGGGGAACAGTGGCGCTGATGATGCCGTACAGCTCCTCGGAGGGCAGAAAGGCCTCGTTGGCCAGGGCCGCGCCGCGTCTGAAGTCGGGCAGTCCGTAGATCACGTACTGGTCGATGCGGTCGAAGGTGCGGCGGCGCACGCCGGGCTTGAACAGAGTCTTGAAATTCGGGCCGGTGAACACCGAGCGGTGGGTGTGGGTATGGGCGGCCATGGACATCACGCCCGAGTTTTCCATCAGTCGGGCCTCTTTCCAGGAAAAGAACAGGTCCGTGCGCACGCGGACACCCTCGCCTCCTGTCCGGCCTCCATGGATGTTGACCTGGGGCAGCTCGTTCATGCCCACATAGCCTTCCCAGACGTCCTTCAAGGTCGGGCGGGGATGCTCCTCGTCCACGATCTTGTTGGTCACCGTGAAGACGGTGCCCTTGTGCCCGTGCTTTTCCAACAGGGGCCATGCGAAGACGAAGTTGTCCAAAAAACCGTCGTCAAAGGTGATCAGCGCCGAACCCTTGGGCAGTTCACGCCCGTCACGCAGGTAGGCCTCGGCCTCGGCCAGGGAGATTCCCCTGTAACCGGCCTGGGTCATGGCCTCCAGGTGGCTCTCGAAGACTTCGGGGGCGACAGCGATGGAATTGGGCCAAGAGCTGATGTAATGGTACATGAGGACGGGAAGACTTTTCAGCATGGCGTGAGGCTTGACCCCTTAACTCTCTTGGATACTTGACTGAACGCTTTTGCGGCTTATTGTAACCCATGCCACCCCATCATATCGGGCGGTTCAAGGAGAGCTATACGAGATGAGTGTTGAATACAAGGACTATTACCAGGTGTTGGGCGTGGCCAGGGGAGCTTCCCAAGAGGAGCTTTCCAAGGCGTACAAAAAGCTGGCCCGAAAATGCCATCCCGACCTGAATCCCGATGACCCCAAGGCGGAAGCCAGGTTCAAGGAGGCCAACGAGGCCTACGAGGTGCTCAAGGATCCGGAAAAACGCCGGATGTATGACCAGCTTGGCCCCAACTGGCAGCATGGGCAGAACTTCCAGCCCCCGCCGGGCTTCGATGGCTTCGGCGGTGGAGGCGGGTTCGGCGGCGACGGGTTTTCGGACTTCTTCGAGACCATCTTCGGGGCCGGGGGTGGCGGCCGGAGCCGGGGCTTCGATGGCTTCGGCGGTGGATTCCAACGGGGCGCACGGCGAGGCAGCGATGTGGAGGCCAGTCTGGACCTGACCCTGGAAGAGGCCTATCGCGGCGGGGCCAAGAATGTGACCATGCAGGAGCGCGTGGCCGGACCCGGTGGCGTGCCCATCATGAAGACCAAGAACCTGGAAGTGAACATCCCCGCCGGGGTCAAGGACGGTGCGCGCATCCGTCTCTCCGGTCAGGGCAATCCCGGAACTGGCGGCGGACCGGTCGGGGACCTGTTCATGAAGCTGCGCATTCAGCCCCATCGGCTGTTCAAGGTGGAAGGGGTCAACCTGGTGCTGGACCTGCCCCTGGCGCCCTGGGAGGCCGCCCTCGGTGCCACGGTCCAGGTGCCGACCCTGGATGGGACGGTGGAGATGACGATCCCAGCGGGCGTGTCCAGCGGCCAGAAGCTGCGCTTGCGCGGTAAGGGCCTGGGCAGCGGCCCCGGGCGTGGCGATCAGATGCTGCGCGTGATGGTCAAGACGCCCAAGGAACTCTCCGCCGAGCAGCGCGAGCTGTGGCAGCGGTTGTCTGAAGAATCGGATTTCACCCCCAGAACGTTCTAGCGGTCCGGAGGATATCCCCATGAGCGACGATTACGGCAAGTCCATCAGCGAACCCTCCGAAAAGCTGCCCGAACCATCGGCGCAGATCTCCTGGGCGGAGTTTGTGGAACAGACTCAGGTCCATCCCTCCCGCCTGGGCGAGCTGATCGATCTGGGTTGGATCGAGCCCAGGATCACCAGGGAGGAGCTGTACCTGTTCCAGGGGCGGGACGTGTATCGTCTCCGCAAGCTGGAGCGCATCTGCCTGGATTTGGGTGTTTCCACCGTGGGCGGAACGATCATCGTGGATCTTCTGGAGCGTATCGAACGCTTGGAAGACAAGATCAAGGAACTGGAACAGTACAAGTAAGCTCCCAACACAATCCCCGCTGACCATGGAGGGACTGTTCATGGATCTCAACAAGTTTACCCAGAAGAGCCAGGAGGCCATCTCCCAGGCTCAGGATATCGCGGTTCGCAATGGACATCAGCAGGTCGATGCCGAGCATCTGCTGCTGGCGCTCATGGAGCAGCGCGGTGGCCTGACGCCTCGGCTCATCGAACAGGCCGGGGCGGCCCCCCAGGCCTATGCCCAGGCCCTGGTGGCCGAGATCGCCAAGCTGCCCAAGGTCTCGGGCAGCGGCGCTGTTCCGGGTAATATTTACCTTACCGATCGCCTGAGCCGGACTCTGGTGGCGGCCCAGGACCGGGCGGGGCGCATGAACGACGAATACGTCAGCGTGGAGCATCTGCTGCTGGCCCTGGCCGATCAGCCCCCGAACACGGGTGTGGGCCGCGTCAACAAGCAGTTCGGCGTGAACACCGAAAAGCTGCTGGCTGCCCTGACCACGGTACGGGGTTCTCAACGCGTTACCTCGGCCAATCCCGAGGAGACCTACGACGCCTTGAAGAAATATGGCCGGGACTTGGTGGAGGAGGCGCGCAAGGGCAAGCTGGACCCGGTCATCGGCCGCGACGAGGAGATTCGCCGCTGCATTCGCATCCTGTCGCGCCGCACCAAGAACAATCCGGTGCTCATCGGCGAGGCGGGCGTGGGCAAGACGGCCATCGTGGAGGGCTTGGCCCAGCGCATCCTGGCCCAGGATGTGCCCGAGGGCTTGAAGGACAAGATCCTCTTTTCCCTGGATTTGGGTTCGCTCATTGCCGGTGCCAAGTACCGGGGCGAATTCGAGGAGCGTCTGAAGGCCGTGCTCTCCGAGGTGGAAAAATCGGCTGGCCGGATCCTGCTGTTCATCGATGAGCTGCACACCATCGTGGGCGCGGGCAAGACCGAGGGTTCCATGGACGCGGGCAACCTCTTGAAGCCCATGCTGGCGCGTGGCGAACTGCACTGCATCGGCGCGACCACCCTAGACGAGTACCGTAAGTACATCGAGAAGGACCCGGCCCTGGAGCGCCGTTTCCAGCCTGTGGTGGTGGACGAGCCCAGCGTGGAGGACACCATCTCCATCCTGCGCGGCCTGTCCGAGCGCTTCGAGGTACACCACAAGGTGCGCATTGCCGATGCCGCGCTGGTGGAGGCCGCCGTGCTTTCGCACCGCTATCTTTCCGATCGCCAGCTTCCGGACAAGGCCATTGACCTGATCGACGAGGCAGCGGCCATGATCCGCACGGAGATCGACTCCATGCCCGCCGAATTGGATCAGCTGAACCGCAAGGTCATGCAGCTCGAGATCGAGCGTGAGGCCCTGAAACGAGAGACCGACGCCAAGAGCCGCGAGCGCCTGGACAAGCTGGAGCGTGAACTGGCGGATTTCAAGGATGAGCAGGGCGCGTTGACCGCCCAGTGGGAGCGCGAGAAGGCCTCCATCGGTGGGGTGGCGGACCTAAAGGAACGCATTGAGGATACCCGCCGCCAGATTGAGGAGGCCAAGCGGGCCATGGATTATGCTCGGGCCGCTGAGCTGGAGCATGGCACCCTGCGTGAACTGGAGAAGCGGCTGGCCGCCTCCGGGGAAAGCGGCCCTGACGACGCCCCGCGCATGCTGCGCGAGGAGGTCGGCCCCGACGACGTGGCCCAGATCATCTCCCGCTGGACGGGCATCCCGTTGACGCGCCTGCTGGAAGGCGAGCGCGAAAAATTGCTCAAGCTGGCGGACCAGTTGCATGAGCGTGTGGTGGGCCAGGACGCAGCGGTTCAGGCCGTGTCCGATGCGGTGCTCCGCGCCCGTGCCGGATTGCAGGACCCGTCGAGACCCATTGGCTCGTTCATCTTTCTGGGGCCCACGGGCGTGGGCAAGACCGAGTTGTGCAAGACCCTTGCGGCGGCCCTGTTCGATACCCGGGAGAACATGGTCCGCCTGGACATGAGCGAGTATCAGGAGCGGCACACCGTGGCGCGACTCATCGGAGCTCCTCCGGGCTACATCGGCTACGACGAAGGCGGGCAGCTGACCGAGGCCGTGCGCCGCAAGCCCTATTCAGTGGTGCTGTTCGACGAGATCGAGAAGGCCCATCCGGACGTCTTCAACACCCTGTTGCAGATTCTGGACGATGGGCGGCTGACCGATAGCCATGGCCGTACCGTGGACTTCAAGAACACAATCGTCATCATGACCTCGAACCTGGGATCCCAGTATCTGCTGGAGGGCATCACCCCGGGCGGCGAGTTCGAAGACGGGGTCCAGGACAGGGTCATGGCGGAGCTGCGTGGCCATTTCCGACCCGAGTTCCTGAACCGGGTGGATGAAGTCGTGATCTTCAAGCCGCTGCTGCAGGAACAGTTGAAGGCCATCATCGACCTGATGCTCTCGGGTCTGCGCACCCGACTGCTGGATCGCAAGATGGGCATCGAGCTCTCCGATGCGGCCAAGACTCTGGTGGTGGAGCGGGCCTATGAACCGGCCTATGGCGCAAGACCTTTGCGTCGCTACCTGCAGACCCATCTGGAGACCCCGCTGGCCAAGGCGCTCATCGCCGGGACCGTGGGCGAGGGCGACATGATCACAGTGGACGCTCGCGACGGGCAACTGGTGATCGGCTAGGGCAGACCTGGAGCAGGATGTGATCAATGCCTGGTGTACCGGGTCTGACGGATACGGAAGCGTGGCCCCTCTCTGCAAGGAGAGGGGCTTTTTTCTTGCCGGGGAGGTGAATACTACCTATCTTGGTAGGTATGATCGGGTCGTGTGCCGGGCATCGATCCTGCGGGTTGCGGTGAGTTGCTTTCTGCGCCTTGTGCTTTGTGAATTACTTCGTGTTGAGGCTGTCCTGAGGTGGCTGTGCGCATTTTCTCCCTCCTGTTGAGCTTCGCCCTGTGCGTCTGCTTCTGGCTGACGGCGCCTTGCATTGCTGGAGAACAGGGCCTGCGGCTGGGTATGGATGAGTGGCCGCCCTATGAATACACCACGGCCAAGGGCGAAATATCCGGCATTGCCACCCAGATTGTGCTGGAAGTCTTTTCCCGCATGGGAGCCTCGGTGCAGGGGATTGAGAGTTTCCCGTGGGCAAGGGGCTTGAGGCGCATTGAAGCCGGGCAGCTGGATGTGCTTTTCTCGGGCATCTATGATGAGTCACGGCTGTATTACGTTCGCTATCCGAAGGTTGAGTTGATCATCTCTCGGTGGGTCTTTTTTGTGCGCAAGGAGGACCGGGCTCATCTGGCTTACAATTCGTTGGACGACCTGAAGGGACACCGCGTCGGTGTTGTGCGCGATTATTTCTATACACCTGCTTTTAATGAATATATTGAAAATAATCGGGACATTGTGACCGTGAGCTCGGATCGCGCCAATCTGGAACTTCTGCTCCGGGGGCGGGTGGACTATGCCCTGTGCGATTATCTCAACTGCCTGCAACTGTTGAACGCAGGCAAGCTCAAGGACCAGCTCAGCCCTTTGGAGGAGACCCCCCTTGCCGACATCCGGCTCTATCCCCTGTTCAATCTCGCCACGATCTCTCAGGCCTTTGTCGATCGTTTCGACGAGGTCCTGCAAGGCTTCAAGCAGGAGGCCCGTTATCTGGAAATCATCAACGAAAACATCCAGTAATGGGTTTGCGTGGCGTCCATTCCTGGGCTTTTCCTGCGCCCTTGCGGTTGCTATGGTCCTTCCATGAGCAAAGACCTGCATCGACCGGACGTGCGCTTCTGGCGAGACCCCGACTTGCCTGGCGTGGAAATCCGCTATTCCAGCTACACCGCGGTGTGTTTTCCCAAGCACACCCACGACTGCTATTCTCTGGCCTTCATCGAGGAAGGGACCAACACGGCGTTCCTGCGCGACAAGACCGTCGCCATGACCGCGGGCGACCTGATCGTGATCCATCCCGGAGAGGTCCATGCCTGCAATCCCGTCAAGGACTCGGGCTGGTCTTATCGCATGTTTTACCTCGACAGCGATGTCCTGGAAGCCGCCGCCCTGGATGTCTTCGAGTCCGAGCTGGTGGCCCCGCAATTTCCCGAACCCGTTTTTCGTGACGATGAGCTCTGCCGGACCCTGGTTGGGTTGAACGAGGCCGTGTGCCGAGGCTCCGACGCCCTGGACAAGGAATCCCGCCTGCTCCAGGCCTGCGCCCTGCTCCTGTCCCGCCACGCCCAGGCAGTGCCCCCCGAGGCCCCGGATCGCGGCGGCAGCGAGGTCGTGCGCCTGGTCCGGGAGCGTCTCAACGCCGACCCCACCGCCAAGGTCGCCCTGGCCGAGTTGTCCGTGCTTACCGGGCTATCGCGTTATGCCGTGCTACGTGCCTTCCAGCGCGAGCAGGGCCTCTCTCCCCACGCCTACCAGACCCAGCTGCGTATCGACCTGGCCAAGCGCCTGATGCGCGACGGCGCAAGCCTCGTGGAAGTGGCCTTGGCCGCGGGCTATGTGGATCAGAGCCATTTTTCCAATGCTTTCAAGCAAGTCACCGGGGCGACCCCCCACCAATACCGGGCGGGGCGGCCATAAGGGGGCGTCTGCTGTGTTGATTTAAAGAACTGAAACTCTCGCGTATGTCTTGATGCGCGTTTCGTAACGCGGCCGACCGGGAATCCGGCGCTGCTCGGATCGCCGGGATCGGCTGGGTTGCAAGGCTTTTCTCCTGTCCTGGTCCGTGGTATTGAGCCGGGCCATGTTGCGAATCTTTTTTATTATTTTCATGCCCCTGGCGGTGCTTGGGGGATGCTGGGCTGCCTTCGGGCAGCTGGAGCTGTTGCCCCCTCGCGCCATGGCGGTCGTGCCCTATGGAGCGGCTGTCTTTGCGGCCATCGTCTGTTGGCGCTTCAAACGCAGTCGTGCGGTGCCCGTGCTGGTTCTGACCGCTCTGGCCTGCTGGTTTGCCGGACTGCTGGCGCAGGGACTGGGGCAGGAACCGCTCAGCCGGGTGGTCTATGCCGCCTTTGCCGTGCTTTTGCCGCTCAACGTGCTGTTGGCCTCACTTCTGGGTGACCGGGGCGTGTTCAGCCGCAGCGGGCTTGGTCAGCTGGCGTTCTATGGGGTCCAGATTCTGCTGGTGCTGTTTGTGGCCAGCGGGGCCTTCGGCGCATCCGGGCCGCAGGCCGCCCTGGGACTCCTCGACTCGGCGGATCAACTGCTCCATTGGCGGCTGTTGGGTCCGGCCTGGGATCAGTGGACGCTGTTGCCGCAACCCGCTCTTCTGGGTGGAACCCTGGGCGTTGCACTGCTGCTGCTGAAGGCCGCGGTCAAGGATTCACCCATGGACGCCGGGCTGGCCGTAGGCCTGGCCGGAATCCTGGCGACGTTGCACTCCGTGGGCCATGCGCCCCAGCCGGCAGCCTTGGCCATGGGGACTGCCCTGGCGCTGGCGATGCCCCTGTTGCAGGACTCTTATCGCATGGCCTTTCTTGATGAATTGACCGGGCTGCCCGCCCGGCGTTCCCTGGTGGCGGATTTGAAGGGTCTGGGCAGTCGTTACGCCATCGCCATGGCGGACATCGACCACTTCAAGAAGTTCAACGACAGCTATGGTCATGACGTGGGCGACGAGGTCCTGCGCATGGTGGCTTCGCACCTGGGCAGGGTGACGGGCGGCGGTCGGGCCTACCGCTACGGCGGCGAGGAATTCACCATCCTCTTCCCCCGCAAGAGCGCAGACGAGGCCTTCGAGCCTCTGGATGCCCTGCGGGCGTCCATCGAGGGGGCAGGCTTCAGCGTACGCACCGTGCCCCGGCCCGTGAAGAAACCCCGGACCGGCGCCAAATCCGGGACCCAGCCCGCCAAAAAGCAGCCGGGCACGAAAACGGTTTCGGTGACCATCTCCATGGGGCTGGCCGAGCGGGTGGGGGGGCAGAGCCCGGAAGAGGTCCTCAAACAGGCGGACAAGGCCCTGTACAAGGCCAAGAAGAAGGGTCGGAACAGGGTCGAGAGGGTCTAGCCGGAACGGGGGATGCAATCCTCGGTTCAGGGGTTTGCCAAGGGGAGGCTTCTGCGGCAGAACGATGCAGGTGCGCTCAACGCCCAGGCCTCTGTCCAGCCAGCGAGCGGTTACCTTGCCCTCAGCGAGGCATCACCGTGGGTCGTGCTGCTTCGGGTTCACCTCAGCTCAACAACGACAGGGCCACAAGCCCCAGTGAACCGAAGATGGCGGCTCTGATCACCGTGCGTACGGCTTCACTGATCAGGTCTTCGATGTCCCTGGCAGGATCGCCCTCAGGGGCATCGAACCGTAGGGGCCCGATGCCTTCGGGACAGCCCTGCTCAGGCTGGAATCCACCGATGATTTTGCCCATGTCTCTGGACAGCATGGCCGTTTTCCTTGTTTATGGCTGAAGCTATCCACCCATAACGCGTTCGAAACACCCCCACAATAGGTTCACAGAAAAGTAACAGTGGTCAGCTGGTGGTCCTGCTTCGAGCGCTTGCCAGGGGCCCGGGGCAGGTACGATCTCTCGGCAACGTTGAGACGGGCCGTAGGCGCTTTGCCTACGGCCCGTCTCAACGTGGATTAGGAATTGGACTAGGCCTGAACAGTGGCGATGATCCGGGACAGGGACTCAATGGTCTGGCGCAGTTGGCGCAGCTCCTCGGCAGCAACGTTCATGTCCCGGGCCAGTTGCTCGGAGGTCTCGCGCACGTCTTCCACGGATTGGTTGATATGCTCGGAGGTGGCGGACTGCTCCTCCGACGCCGTGGCGATGGCCCGAACCTGGTCCGAGGTGTTGACGGCCAGTTTCACTATCTCTTCCAGGGCAGCCCCCGAAGCAGCGGATAATTCGCGGGTGCGCAGAACGGCCTTGGCCGCGTGGGTCATGTCAGCAATGCTCACACGCGACACGTCCTGGATGGCGGCGATGGCGTCCCCAACTTCCTTGGTGGCACCCATGGTCTTTTCAGCCAGCTTGCGGACCTCGTCGGCCACCACGGCAAAGCCCCGTCCGGCATCGCCCGCGCGGGCGGCCTCGATGGCGGCGTTGAGTGCCAGCAGGTTGGTCTGGTCGGCGATGTCGGTGATGACGTTCATGACAGAGCCGATGCCTTCGGCATAGGTCCCCAACTTTTCGAGGTGTTTGCGCAGGGTCTCGGTGTTGGCGTTGACCTCGTCCATGGCACTGGTGGCCTCGCGCACCACGGTGGCCCCGGCATGGGCCTTGTCCCGCGTCAGGGAGGCCTGCTCGGCGGCATCGGAGGCGTTGCGCGCCACGTCCAGCACCGCAGCGTTCATCTGCTCCATGGCTGTGGCCGTGTCCACGGAGCGGGCGGTCTGGCTGTCGGCGGACCTGGTGGCCTCGGCCACCAGGTTGTCCAGGTCTGCGGCGGCCTTGAGCGCCTCACTGGTCACGCCTTCGGATTGTCGGACGGCCTCGGTGATGCGTTGGGCCTGGCCCATGACCTCGGCCTCTTTGCGTCGCAGATCCGTAAAATCTTGATAGATGCACAGCGCGCCCATGAGTTTTCCTCCCAGGTCGAACAGTGGGGAGGCGTTGATCAGGAGGTTGCGCTTGCCACCCTTGCGGCCCGTGAATTCCACTTCCTTGGAGGTCACGGTGTTGTGTTCAAGACTTTCGGCCAACACGGTGCGGCGCTTTTCACCATAGAAGAACATGGAAACGTCCTGCCCGTAATGGTCCCCCGGGCGGCCTTCCTGTTCCAGGATGGTGATCAGGCTGGGGTTGGTGCGTACCAGAATCTCCTTGGTGTCCACGACCACGTAGGGCGTATCGATGCCGTCCAGCACGCCGTTGGCAAAGGACAATTTGTGCACCAGGGCCTCGGTCATGGCGTTCAGGCTGTCGCACAGGGGGCAGGCCCCTTGGATCTTGAAGCGGGCGTGCAGGTCGCCCCGGGCGATGCGCCGGGCACTGTCTTCCAGGGCCTTGAACGCGGCCTTGCGACGTGTGGACAGCCAGATGAGGGCCGTCACGCAACCCGCTAGGGCGATGGCCAGGATGATGGTCAAGATGTCGATCATTGTTTTCCCTGTCGTGAGCGATGAATCGTCTATTCAGACGCGGTCTCCTCCGCATACCAATGCCGAGTCCTCGGGCCGCGCCTGTGAAATGACAGTCAATTGCAAGGGCTGCGCCAAGGAGACAGGCCTGTGACGAATCGGACTATTGAGCGACAGCACAAGCCCTTTTGCGTGGACAGGGTACTGAGAGGCAGGCTGGAAGCTGGGGCCACCCTGATGAATCCGTCCGGAAACTAGGATTCCAGGGGGGGGATGTGTCCTGTATTACGGACGGGGAGGGCGCTGCGGCTCAACGTGTTAATCTGACGGTGATTCCCTGGGCAGTGGAGAGGACGCTGTACGGGGGAATCTGGCCGCTGCAATCGATGACCACCCGGATGGAGGAGTGCTCAGGATGCCAGCCCATGCGGATGCTCCGGGCATGGGGGGACGAGAGGGCAAGGTGCAAAGCAGGGGGGGCCGGGCGTTGCATGGACGTAATGTCCACCACGATGCGCGACGGGGCCGGCAGGGTGAAGGTCTTAAAGCGCGGATTGGGGGCGGAGGTGGCAAGGTACAGGGACAAGGCCGGGCCGTCATCGATCCAACTGATGCCGGTCAGCGTGGCTGGCGTGGCGGGCTCAGGCATCCCTGGGACTGTGCGGGGTCGGGGTCCGGCGGAGGGGGCCTCGGACGGCTTGGACACCATTGGCATTGGTTCAGGTCGAGGCGATTGCCCAAGTGCCTTGGGGACCGAGGGCGTCAGCGGCGCGGTGGCGGACGGAACCGTTTGCCCGGTTGTCGCATCAGGGATGGGCGCGGCGGGGGAAGCAACGGCGTAGCGCAGTTCGTTGGGAAACAGTCCGAGTTGCTGCAACCGGATGCGCACTTGGCGTTGCCGGGAGCGCAGGGTCTCCAGGGCACGGTCCAGACGTCCCAGGTGGGCGGGGGCGTCATTGTCTGCGTCATTGTCCAGGATGCGGGCACGTTGGTGCTGAAGGTCCGCAACCTGCTCACCCAGATCCCGCTGCAGGTGCAGCAGAGCCTCGGGGTCCAGAGCAGCGCTCCCGGTGTCCTGCTCGGGATACGGGGCACCGGGAGGGTGTGCGCAGCCAACACCGCACAGCAAGATCACGATCAGGCTGAACATCAGGATGGTGTGCTGCTGCATGCTGCCGTTCCTGGTTATTGTCCGGCGGGAGGCTCCGTTTCTTCAGGGACTGTCGGTCCTGACCCGTCGGCTGGGACTGTCGTCCCGGATGTCTTGTCGTCCATTTGGGACGAGGGGGCGTTTTCCCCGGCCGGCGTCACGTCGGATTGTCCGGGGTCGCCCTCCACTGCCGTCGCCGTGTCGGCCTGTTCGGATTCACCTTCCACTGACGGTGTCGTGTCGGCCTGGCCGGATTCGTCCTCCACCGCGGTCGTCCGGGGCGGCTCCAGGGAGGCGGGTTTGACCTCGCCATCCTTGATCGCCAGGACGTAAGGCCGGTCCACGACCCATTGCTCATGGACTACTGTAAGCGATTCTGGCCGGTTTTCCCAGCGCTCCCACTCTTTTTTCTGGATGCCCAGGACGAGCCGGGGCTCTTCGGCTACCATGCGCTCGATGAGCGGCAGGTCCTGGGTCTCCAGGATGTTGTGGCCGCTGTAGTAGGTGTAGACCCCGGAATAGATCTTGAAGGCCACGGGCGCGTAGCCTTGGTCGATGTACTCGCCCATGAGCTGGGCCTGGGCCTTGGGGCTCATGGCTCCGTCCAGGGACGGCAGGGTGATCAGCAAGAGCGGCTGCATCCAGGTCGTGGCCAGCAGCCCCAGGGCCAGCAGCGCAGCGGGGGGCGAGAGCCTGCGGCCGAACCACAGGGCGGCGGCGGCCAGGGCCGAGGCCAGACCCACCCACCACAGGCCTTCGACGTGGATGGGCCACTGGTGGAAGAAGTTGCCAAACGGCAGGGTCAGGGCCACGAAGGCGAACAATCCGCCCGTCCAGATCATGAACCGGGTGATCCTGTCCTGTTCCAGGTCCAGGAAAGCCCGTGCGCTGAGCAGGGCCAGGGGCGGGAAGATGGGCAGCAGGTAGACGATGATCTTGGTGGACAGGCAGCTCAGCAGCAGGAAGCCTGACAGGACCTGAATCCAGAGGAAGGTCGTCCCGGCGTCGCCTTCCTTGCGCGTGGCGCAGACCTCGCCCCAGAACGAGGCGCTGGCAAGGCGTTTCAGGGGCAGCGCCACCAGCAGGAAGGTCCAGGGCAGCCACGCGGCCGGCAGGGTGGCGAGATAGTGCCAGAAGGGCTGCTCGTGGTGCGAGGCGTTGACCGCCCGGGCATAGATCTGCTTGTGGAAGATGTCGCTCACCAGTTCATGCTCGCCTCCGAACCAGGCTGCGGCGATCCAGCCCACGAGCACCAGCAGGGCCAGACCGAAGCCCAGGGCCACGTCGCGCCTGAAGAAGCGCCTCAGTTTCCCCCTCCAGGTCAGGAACACGAGGCTGGTCAGCAGGGGAAAGAGCAATCCAAGCGGCCCCTTGGTCAGGGTGGCCACGGCGGCCAGCAGGAATCCGGCGATGGCCAGGCCGTCTGCGCGGTCGCGTTCCCAGGCCCTGAACAGGCAGATCTGCGAGGCCGTGATCAGTGACGCGAACAGCAGATCCATGCGCGAGTAGTGCGTCAGGCCGATGAAATAGAAACAGGTCAAAAGGACCAGTCCGGCCCCCAGGGAGACCTCGCGCCGGGCGCGCAGCACGAAGCGGGACAGGGCGCAGGTGGCGGCGAGGAACGCTAGGCCCGAGGCCGCGGCCCCGGCCATGAATAGCGCGGGCACCGGCCCCTTGAAGATGGGCAGCAGCGCCGTCAGGAACCAGAAATACACGGGCGGTTTGTCCGGATAGGGCACGCCGTTCAGGTACATGACCAGCCATTTCTTGGCCTGGATCAAGTGCTCGAAGACGTTGGCGTAGCGGATTTCATCCGAAAACCACAGGGCTCGCGAATCCAGGGCGAAGTAGGTCTGCAGGGCCAGCAGGATCGCCAGGGTTGCCAGGGGCGCGTAGGCCAGTACCTTGAACAGGCGTGACAGAAGCTTATCCATGATGGGTAGAGTCCTCTCCCCTGCCGACAACAAAGGTTGTCCATCCGGCGAGGGCGCCGAACAGCCAGCCGAAGAAGACGTCGGTGGGGAAATGCATATTCAGGTAGATGCGGGAAAATCCCATGATCGCGACGAGCAGCCCCAAAAGCAGTGTGGTGCGCCACTGCCTGAGCCATAGGGCCAGCGCCAGGCACGAGCCCATGATCTCTGCAGTGTGCCCCGAGGGCAGGGAATGGTAGTTCGGGTCCAGCGTCAGGAAGTGGTGCAGGATTTCCCTGGTCTCGGGCCGGGGTCGCCCCAGGGCCATCTTGGTCAGATTGACCAGGACCAGGCAGACCAGCACCTGGACCGCCACGTAGGCCAGGGCATAACGGGTCCGGCGTTTGTCGTGGTTCTTCCAGCCGCGGTAGAACAAGACCAGAAAGGGGATGTACATTGCCAGATTGCCCCAGTCGGTGATGAATCGCACGACGTCCTGGAAGCCCGGGTTCTGCCACTTGTGGATGCGGAACGCGGCGATGGCCTGGGCCTCGGTGTCGAAGACCCACACCAGCACCAGCAGCACCCCAAGCAGGGGCAGGGAGACCAGGACGAAGTGTCCGGCGAGGGCGGCATAACGCATGCGCAGTGTATAGGGGATGGGGCGGCCTGTGGCAAGGTCCGGCGCAGGACGATTAGGGCTTTTCATTGTCCCTAACTGAGGTATACTTGGCCCGGAGTCCTCAATGACCGTTCACCTCAGGGGGGGAGGAAGGCCGCATGAGAACCCTGGTTTTGGTACTGATGTCCATATTATTCGCTGGGTTGTGGGTGCAGCACAGCGAGGTCCTTGTGATGCGCCGGCAACTGGAAGACCAGCAGGTGCGTCTGGAGACGCTGGAGGGTGAACTGCGCATCAAGCGTGACATGGGCGAGTTGTTCGCCAAGTTCATCGTTTCCAATCGCAGGAAGATCCTGGCCTTGCAGCGAACCCGTTCCCTGACGGTGACCGCCTACAGCCCGCGCCTGCTGGAGACCGACTCCACACCCTACGTGACGGCCAGCAACAAGCCGGTGCGCCAGGGCATCGTGGCGGTCTCGCGGGATCTGTTCGATCTGGGCTGGGTCTTCGGCAAGAAGGTCTACATCAAGAATTTCGGGATCTTTACCATCGATGACCTGATGGCTGGGGACAAGCGAAACCACGTCGATATCTTCATGTTCGATACCGTGGCAGCCCAGACCTTTGGGAGAAAGGTCCTGAGCGTCAGCCTTGTGGATCTGTAGGGCGGCGTTTTGGGGAACCGTCGAGTCCGTAATGCCGCTCCATCTTGATACGTTTCAGAAAATCCCGCATCTTCAGCCGCACCCCGAGCCACATTCCGAAGCCCACGCCCGCTGAGTTGGCCAGAAGATCCGCCAGAGACGGCTGGCGCAGGGGCACGAAGGCCTGGGCCACTTCCAGGGCCGCACCGAAAAAGATCATGGCTCCGGCACCCGTGAAGGCCGCGTTGCGCGTGGCGAAACCGCGCAAGGGCAGCAGCGCCAGCCAGGCGTAAGCCAAAAAATGCAAGAGCTTGTCTTGATGCGGGAAGAGCGGCGGCGTCTCTGCACCGGGGGTCAGGGACAGCCAGGCCACGGCCACCAGGGAGGCGGCCCACAGAGCAAGGACGAGAGGGCGTGTGTTGGACATGGCGGGGACCCTACGCCCAGTGGTGTCGGGGCGCAAGGGACGGCCATCAATCTCCTAGGCGGCCCGTTCCTCGGCTTTCTGCGCCGTGGCTGCATCGATCTGTTTGACCTTGTCCAGGACCCTGGCAAAGATCTGCTTGATCCTTGTGAAATCCTTCATGCCGTGGGTGCCGCCCAGCTTGGCCATGGCGGCGATATCCATGAATTCGTTGTACAGATACGGGGTGTACAGCGGATCCTGCTTGAGGAACATCAGCACATGTCCGAGCATGCCCCGAATCTCTCCCTGCTTCTTGGACGATTTCTTGAACATGACGTGCAGGCGTTTTTGCGCGGACTTGAGCGATGACGTCCAGGCTCCCAGCCGGGGTTCGAACACCGGCTGTTTGCGCGGAACCCGTGCCTGGGACAGGGACAGCCCAAAGCGCTCCAGGGCCCCGTCTGCGGAATCCAGCAGGGCTTGCTCGGCGATATCGTCCAGGGTCACGACGCTTGCGCCCTTGATCTCCATTCCTCCGCCGTAAAGATTGTGCACGGGGATGTCCATGCGCTGGCAGTCAACCTGCATGTCGCGCTGGGCCGTGATGTAGGACATGGCCGAAATGATCTCTTCGCCGTGCATGTTCTTGAGTCTGACATGGCGCGTGGGGTCGAAGCTGCGCCTCACGGGTTGCGCGTGGTGGCCGGCTACGTGGCTGTGCTCCCCCTGCCAGGCGAAATCCTGGCCCACGAGCAGCATCCGCGAGACCCCGCAGCGCTCAAAGAAGCGCATCAGGGCCACGGACACGTTGCCGCCCGCGTCCATGACGTATTCCAGGTCGCGCATGATGTAGGTGGCCAATCCGCCGACGGTCCACATGGGAATGGTGGGCCCGGGGTAGCGCTCGACCACGTCCGGACGGACCTTGGTGGAATAGATAAACGGGATGTCCTTGGCCCACTCCATGTCCAGTTTCTTGAAGACGTTCATGATGCCCGGACTGTAGTCGATGGCCATGCACAGATGCGGGCGGATGCCCTGGGCGTGCACGGCGGGCATGGTTTGCAGCGCCGTGGCGTAGAGGGCCTTGCCGGGGTTGGCGGCGATCTGGGGGCCGAAGTGAGCCAGAGACGGCCCGGCACCCAGAATGACGCCGGTCAGGCCCTTGGCCGAGTCGGCCAGCCCGGTGACGCCGCCGTTGGTGAAGGCCTGCCTGAAATTGCCGATCTCGTTGCCCACCATGGTGTCCTGCATGCGGCGCAGGGTGGTCAGCTCCATGGCGATGTTTTCCATGTTTTTTTGGGCGGTTTCGGACCAGCGGGCGTATTCTGGCCCCAGTTGTCGACTGGGGATGTCGGAGCGGAACTTGACCGCGCCGTAGATGAATTGCAGGTCAAAGGCGCACAAGGCCTGATGCAGGGCCTCGGGCTGCGGGGGAATGAAGGTCAGCCTGCCTTGCTTGATGAAGCCGGTGTAGTCGGTCATGGCCAGACAGGCCGTCAACATCTCGGGTCGGGGCTCCAGGACGCAGACCGGATGCAGCGGGGGATGTGTGGTCAGCAGGTGGTTCAGGCCGTAGCCCAGGTTGCAACCCACGATCACCGTGGCGCTTTTGTCCGCGGGGGCGGGCGGTGTCCAGCGGCTGTAGTAGGCTTGGGGCGGAACGTTGGCAAACATGGTGGCCCCCTGGTCCAGGGGCAGGTCCACCAGACCGAAACGGTTGACCAGCAGTTGATTTTCCAGAGAGATCAGGTCAGAATCCTGGCCGCGCAACCAAGGCACAACAGGTGATTTCTGTTGCTCCAGGGCCTGAAGGTTCGCTTCCAGAAATTTGAAAAGTTCCATGTTCAACTCCGGTCCCCTTGTGGGGGCATTGTGCGGGCGTTCCGCGTTGCTCCAAGGATTGCTGTCTAGCTTTTGCAAGGACCTTGCCACTGCCTGCCCGGGCAGGACAAGGGCGGGGACGAGCCCTCATGACTGCCGCGATTTGCTTTTAACATATGGAATTTCAAGATGATTTATGATGACATTTCTCAGCTGACAGGCAACACGCCGTTGGTCCGTCTGAATCGCGTCAACACCCGTTCCGGTGTCAGGATTTTGGCGAAGGTCGAGTATTTCAACCCCGGTGGTTCCATCAAGGATCGTGTGGCCGCGGCCATGATCGCGGCGGCTGAACAGCGGGGCGAGTTGATTCCCGGGAAGATCATCATTGAGGCCACCTCCGGCAACACGGGCATCGGGCTGGCCATGGCCTGCGCGGTCAAGGGCTACAAGCTGAAGCTGCTCATGCCCGAGACCGCTTCCGAGGAGCGCAAGCGCACCATGCGCGCCTATGGGGCCGAGATCGTGCTCACCGAAGGCCGTTTGGGGACCGACGGGGCCATCGAGTTGGCCTACCGCCTGGTCCGCGAGGAGCCGGACAAGTACGTGCTCATGGACCAGTTCAACAACCCGGCCAGCATCGATGCCCATTACCGGGGCACGGCCCAGGAGATCTGGGACCAGACAGAGGGCCGGGTCACTCACGTGGTGGCGTCTCTGGGCACCTCGGGCACGGTCATGGGCTTGGCCAAGCGTCTGAAGGAACTCTCGCCCGCCGTGCAGGTGGTGGCGGTGGAGCCTTATGCCCGCCATAAGATTCAAGGCCTGAAGAACATGCAGGAGTCCTATCCGCCGGGCATCTACAACAAGCACAAGTTGGACCGTATCGTGCGTGTGGAGGACGAGGTTGCCTTTGAGTCTTGTCGTCAGCTGGCGCGCGAGGAAGGACTGCTGGTGGGCATGAGCTCCGGGGCCGCCCTGGCCGGGGCGCTCAAGGTCGCCGGAGAGCTTGATTCGGGACTGGTGGTGGTCATCTTCCCCGACGGCGGCGAGCGCTATCTGTCCACGACCCTCTTCGCGCAGCCCGACGAGCAGGGGCTGCGCATCGAGAGCGCCTCGGGCGGTGATGCCCGTCTGGGTGCGGGTGCCGGGGCGGTGAGCCTGTATACGGTGGGCCCGAGCCTGGATCGGCCGGACGACCCTGAGTTCTGGCGGAGGCTGGCCCTGCTGGATGTGCTGGCTCGCAGGCTGGGGCGTGACGGCTGTGAGGTGCGCATCGCCGTGGGTCTGGCGGATCTGGATGACCGTTCCATGACCGCTGCGCGTTCGGCCCGGATTCCCCGCGCTGAGTTCGCGGCCGGGGTCAGGGACAGGATCGTGGCCCGGGCCGGTCTTTTGGGGCTGGCCGGACGGGTGGAATTTACCCTGGCCGGTGAATGCGCGGCGCAGAGCCTTGCGCTGTGCGAAAAGCTGCTGTCCTCGGGGCTGGCGTACGAGAAGCTGCGCAGCGTGTATTTTGACGTCCTGCGCGACCCGGACTACGGTCGGGTCTGCCACGTGGACATGGACAAGCTCTCCTTGGGCAAGACCGTGGACCTGGCTGATTATGTCAAGTCGAACCCCCAGGACTTCACGCTCCTGAAGCGCGCCACCCTGCAGGACATCAAGGACGGGGAGTTCTGGCAGACCCGTTGGGGCAACGTGCGTCCCAGCTGGTTCATGCAGATGGCGGCCGCGGCCCTGTGTTCCGTGGGTAGCCCCACGCTGTTCCTGGGGGGCGAGTCGCACCGTTTCCCGCACATGGAGAACCTGCGCGCCATCTGGGCTGCGGGAGGGGGAACGGCCCCGGTGGTCTGGATGGCATCCATGCCGGTGTCCGAACCGGATGCTCACGGAGACAATGCGGCAGACGCCTTTGGCCAGGCCAGCCTGGAGGCGCTCTTTGAGGCTGGATACACTTCCGCCATGGTTCGCTTGTGGTTGCTGTCCGCCAGCTATCACAAGGCCCTTGATCTTTCGCGTCCGACCTTGGAGATGTGGTCCAGAAACCAGCGCACGGTGCAGGATTTGGCGGTGTCCCTGACCGCTCTGCCCCTGTCCGAGGGGAGTGGGGGGGGCGGGGTCAGCCCCGTGGTGGAACAGATGCTCGTGGACTTGAAAGGGGCCTTTCGCAGCGCCCTGGACGCCGACCTGTCGCTGTACGCCTTCTGGCCCGAGTTGTTCTCGTTCTGCAAGGGAGTCAAGAAACGGCTCAGCGCCGGGCTGTTGACCCCGGACGAAGTGTTGGCTTGCCGCGAGCGCCTGGCGGCCACCGACGCTGTCCTCGGACTGTTGGATGCCGATGCCATGCCCGTGCCCCAAGCCGGCTGGCCGGTGGAAGCTGCGCGCCTGGTCGCCGAACGGGACCTGGCCCGCCAGGGAAAGGATTTCGAGCGGGCCGATCTGTTGCGCGCCAGACTTGTGGATCTTGGATTCCGGGTTGAGGATGCGCCCCAGGGGGTGCGTCTGTATCCCGTGTGATGATCCCCTGGCCCACTGATTGAATGCAAAAGCCTCCTGCGGGAGGCTTTTTGTTGTCCGCAAGCCCGGCTTTTTGATGTGCGGAATCCCCGCTCTGCTGCGGCTCGGGGAAGCTGAAAACCAGGGTCTTTGGCCTCACGCTGATCGGTGAAGCAGTGCACCTGTCCAGACAGAGGGGGATTCTGGTAGGATGCAGTCAGATCGTTCGCAAAAGAAGAACGGCGCGCCCTGATGGACGCGCCGCTTTGATTCGGTGTCGGCAAGGGGAAGATCAGGGCGTGTTGCGATTGCGGCTCTTGCCCACGGCGAATTTTTTGGGATCGACGTGGTACTTCTTCACCTTGTAGTTGATGATGCGGTAGCTGGCCTTCAGGTCACGAGCGGCCTGGAGCATGTTGCCCCGGGCCTTCTTGAGGGCATCCACCAGGATCTCCTGCTCGAAGCGGGCCACGGCCTCCCCGAAGGACAGCTGCGAGTCCGTGGCCGAACTCTCGGCCGTCTGCAGGCTGGGAGGCAGGTGGTAGGTCCGGATGACTTCCTCGTCGCAAACCAGCACGGCGCGCTCCAGGCAGTTGCCCAGCTCGCGCACATTGCCCGGCCAGTGATACTGGGACAAAAGGTCGATGGCCGGAGTGGAAATGCGTTTGACGCTTTTGCCGTATTCCTCGCAGAATTGCTGCAGGAAGTGCTCGGCCAGAGGCAGGATATCCTGCCTGCGTTCGCGCAGTGACGGAATGTAGATGGGAAAGACGTTGATGCGGTAGAAGAGGTCCTCACGGAAGGTTCCCGCCTCGAGCATGGCTTCCAGGGGGCGGTTGGTGGCGCAGATCAGGCGGGCGTCCACCTTGAGGACCTGCTCGCTGCCCAGGCGCTGGATCTCCTTTTCCTGGATGGCCCGCAGCACCTTGGCCTGGGCGTCCAGGGACAGTTCCCCGATCTCGTCCAGAAACAGGGTTCCGGTGTCGGCCAACTCGAACATGCCCTTCTTGTTGGCCACGGCACCCGTGAACGCGCCTTTCTGGTGGCCGAAGAGTTCGGACTCCACCAAGTCGGCGGGCAGGGCTGCACAGTTGAGCTTGATCAGCGGCTTGTTCTTGCGCGGGCTGACGCTGTGAATGGCTTCGGCGAACAGCTCCTTGCCGGTGCCGGATTCGCCCCGCAAGAGTGCGGTGGCGCGGCTGGGACCCACCTGGGAGACCTGCTGCAGCACCAGACGGATGGGCTTGGAGGCCGCAACGATATTGGGGTGGTTGTAGCCGTCGCCCGCCCCGGCAATCATGCCTTGGGCCAGCAGGTGGCGCTGCATGGCCATCTCCTCCTGGAGGGAGGCCACTTCCTTGGCCACCATGGCGGCCACGACCTTGAGGAAGGCGCAATCGGTCTCCAGGCTCTCAGCGGGGGCGGAGGGCACATCCACGGACAGGGTGCCCAGCATGTTCGCGCCGCCATCGTCCTGGCTGCGCACGGGCACGCAGATGAAGCCAAGCCGCGCCATCTCATCCTTGGTGCGTCCGAAGGCCAAGTTCAGGAAGGACTCGTGATCCTTCATCACGGGCACTATCACAGCCTTGCCGCTTTCCATGACCTGCCCGGTGACTCCCTGTCCCGATTGGTACGAGACCTGGGAATACTTCTGCGAGCCGTACGTGACGGACAGCTTCAGGGAGTTGGTTTCCGGGTCGAAGATCGTCAGCAGAGCTCGCTTGTAGCCGTGGGTCTCGCACAGGATTCTGAGCAGGGCCTTCAGCCCGGTCTGCATCGCCCGTCGGGGGGCCATTTCCTTGATCACTTTGCGCAGCGTACCGAAGTACATGTGCAGGTGTTCGTTGGAGACGGTGGGTGCCATATGTTCTCCGGTTTCCCGATGCGTTGGTTAGGACACGGCCTGGACACCGTATTCAATGGCGCGCAGGTTCATATCCACAACCTTGGGTTTCAGGCGGATTCTGACCGTGGCCGCAAGGTCGTCGGGCGTCAGGGGGATGCTCCCGGTGGCGCAGAGCGCCCCCAGAAGCGCCAGGTTGCCGCACTGCACGGCCCCGGCCTTGAGGCCCAGGGTTTGGCAGGGCAGGAACAGGGCTCGTCCCGCACAGGACTCGATCTTGGCTTTGAGGCCGCCCAAATCGGGGTAGCTCTCGCGGCCCATGGTCACGCTGATGGGCGGGATGGGCTCGGCATTGCTGACCACGAGGCCCTTGGGCGCGAGGTAGGGCAGGGCGCGCAGGGTTTCCAGGGGTTCGAAGCCCAGCAGGATGTCGGCTTCGCCGTGGGCGATGCGCGGGCTCCTGAAGCCGCCGATGAGCAGGGTGGATTCCACCACGCCGCCGCGTTGGGCCATGCCGTGGACCTCGCCGGCGGTCACTTCCAGGCCCTTGGCCATGGCGGCCTGGGCCAGGATGATGGTGGCGGTCAAGGTGCCCTGACCGCCGACGCCGGTGAAGAAGATGCGTACTTTGGCCATTATGCGCTCCTTTTCCGGGCCTTGATGTCTTTGCAGACCTGCATGCAGAACATGCAGCCCGTGCACTGGTGTTCGTTGATCGTGACTTGGCCCTGCTCGATGGAGAAGGCGGGGCAGGCCAGGGTGGCGAGGCACTTGCGCACCGCTTCGGTCTGCTCGGCCACGTAGGCCACCATGGGCTTGACCTGGCGCAGGGTGCGCTTGGCGAAGAGCACACAGGGCTCCTCGGCGATGAGCACCTTCACTCCGGGCTTGGCCCGCAGTTCCTCAATGGCCTTGGTCGTGGCCTTGAAGTTGTAGGGGCTGACCTTGGCCACGTTGCATACGCCGCAGCCGCGCACGATGGCTTCGATGTTCACCTGGCAGGGGTTGGCCCCGTGGATGGTGGTCGAGACGCCGGGGTTGGGCTGATGGCCCGTCATGGCGGTGGTGCGGTTATCCAGGATGACCAGTAGGATGTCATGGTTGTTGAAAACGCCACTGACCAGACCGGTCAGGCCGGAATGGAAGAAGGTGGAATCGCCGATAAAGGCCACCACGGGTTTGCCCGAGGCCTTGGCGAAACCGCCTCCCGCCGAGATAGAGGAGCCCATGCACAGCAGAAAATCGGCGCAGGACAAGGGCGGCAGGATGCCCAAGGTGTAGCAGCCGATATCCGAGGAGTACACGGCCTCGTCGCCGTAAGCCTGGCGGACCGCATAATACAGGGCGCGGTGCGAGCATCCGGCGCAGAGGTTGGGCGGACGCATGGGCAGCGGGCCGTCGGCCGAACAGATGTCCAGCTTGGGCTGGCGCTTGCCGAGGATGCGCAGCATGGCTGCCCGGACTTCGGCGGTGGAGAACTCGCCCAGACGGGTCAAGTCCTTGCCCTTGCCCGTGATCTTGATCTGGAGGCCCTTTTCCTGGGCCAGGGCGCGTACGGCCTGTTCCACGATGGCCTCGCCTTCCTCGACGATGAGCACGGTGTCCAGGCCTTTCAGGAAGCGGGTGATCATCTTCTCGGGCAGGGGGTAGGTCATGCCCAGTTCGAGGACCTTGAATTCGCCCTTGCAGGCTTTTTCAGCCGCCACGTCCGCGACATAGGCCCGCGCCATGCCCGAGGCAATGATGCCGATCTTGCCGCGACCCTTGATGCCGTTGAAGGGCGACTTCTCGGCGGCTTCGCGCATGGCTTCAAGTTTTTTCAGCAGTTCGGGATGGCGCATCCTGGCCACTGCCGGGATGGGCACGAAGCGCATGGGAGCCTTTTCAAAGGCCGGGCCGAACTTGGCGCCCGGAAGCTCGGAGAACAGGACGGGGCCGCGAACGTGGGCCACGCGGGTGGTGGTGCGCAGCATCACCGGCTGTCCGAATTCGCGGGACAGGGCGAAGGCGTCGCGGGTCATGTCCTTGGCCTCCTGCGCGGAGCAGGGCTCGAACACGGGCAGCCCGGCCAGCCGGGCATAAAAGCGGTTGTCCTGCTCATTCTGACTGGAATGGCAGCCCGGGTCGTCCGCGGACAGCAGCACCAGACCGCCGGGGGTTCCGATGTAGGCCAGGGTCATGAGCGGATCGGCAGCCACGTTGACGCCCACGTGTTTCATGGTCACCAAGGTCGGGGCTCCGGCCAGGGCCGCGCCGCCGCCGACTTCAAGGGCGACTTTTTCGTTGGACGAGTATTCGAAATAGAAATCCCCGTCGGGCATGAGGCGGAAGAACGTGTCTGGGACCTCGGACGAGGGGGTACCCGGGTAACAGCTGACAAAGGCTACGCCGGCCTCCAGGGCACCGCGCACAATGGCCTCGTTGCCGAGCAGCAGGTGTTTTACGCCGCCTTCTTTGGTCAGGAGCGGATGTGCCATCCGATTCAACTCCTTTGGAAATGGGGGTGAATGATCGGGCTAGGAGGATTTCTCCAGCTTGGCCTTGGCGGTGACGATCTTGCCGTTGATGAATCCGTTGTCCTCACCGCTGTTGACTTGTTGCAGCTCTTCCCAGCAGGACAGGGCGGTGTCCCAGTCGCCGGCCTGCTCGGAAGCATAGGCCAGGCGGTGCAGGATCATGGCCTTGTAGCCCTCGGGGGTATTGCCCTTGAGGCCGGCCAGAACGGCGGCGGCGGCGGCGTAGTTGCCGGACTTGGCAAGCTCGGTGGCCTGGCCCAGTCCGGCCACCAACCCGAGGTCGGCGATGTCCACATCGGACAGCTGCTCCCAGGCGGCGGCGGCGCGCTCGTGCTCGCCCATGGCGGCCAGGGCACCCGCCAGTTCCAGCTGGACGGCGGTGTTCAGCGACGAAGGGGCGTCGAAGGCTTCCAGGGCCTTGGCGCGTTCTGCCGGGTCGGGCATGGCGATCAGGGTGGCCAGTTCGGCCTGGCCCTTGGTCACCCGTGAGGCTTGAACGCTGTCGTAAACGGCATAGCCGCCCACCACCAGGATCAGACCCAGGATGACGCCCACGATGAGCTTGATGTTGTTGACGATGGATTGCAGCAGGGGATGGAGGGACGCGTCCACTTCTTCGGTCAGGGCACCAAGGGGTGCCAGGGGCTCTTGCTGGGGCATTTTTTCGGTCATTTCGGGGCTGTCCTCCACAGGGTGGCGTATTGACTTCCGGTGTCGATTCCGCAACAAAAAAACGTGCCCGAACAATGGGCTCAAATCATGTAGACAGGCTTTACAGAAATGTCAAAAGATCTTTTCCTGGGTTCGGGTGGTTTGCAGACCCTGCCCATTTCAGGGATAGTTTATTAACACCTGCTGTTAACCGGCAGCGAAAGGCCCCGCCGAGGGCGGAATCGCAGTGTATCCGCACAGGTAGGGGCCGGAGGAAATACGAATGGACATCAAACAAGAGATGCTCGCCCTGGCGCAGCGCGCCAAGGCCGCCGCCCGGATCATGGCCTCGGCCGACGCCTCGTCCAAGGTTGCGGCGCTTCAGGCCCTGGCCTATCTGCTGGACAAGGACCGTGAGGCCATCCAGGCCGCGAACGCCAAGGACCTCACGGCCGCCACGGCCGCAGGCATGGATTCGGCCCGTCTGGACCGGCTGCGCCTGAGCGACGCGGTCATCGATTCGATGATCCTGGCCTGCAAGGAGGTGGCGGCTCAGTCCGACCCCGTGGGCGAGGTGGAGCGCATGTGGAAGCGCCCCAACGGTCTGCTGGTGGGCAAGATGCGCATCCCGCTGGGCGTGGTGGCCATGATCTACGAGTCGCGGCCCAATGTCACCGTGGACTCGGGCATCCTCTGCCTGAAGGCCGGGAACGCGGCGATCCTGCGCGGTGGGTCCGAAGCCATCCATTCCAATCGTTTTCTGGCCTCGCTGATCCACAGGGCCCTGACCGACGCCGGGTTGCCGCCCGATGCCGTGCAGGTGGTGCCCACCACGGACCGCGAGGCCGTGACGGCCCTGCTCAAGCTGGACCAGTACATCGACGTGATCATCCCGCGCGGCGGCGAGGGCTTGGTGCGTGCGGTGGTGGCCGAGGCCACCATGCCCGTGCTCAAGCACTACATGGGCGTCTGCCACACCTATGTGGACGCCGAGGTGGACCAAGCCGCGGCCCTGAAGATCGTGTTCAACGCCAAGGTTCAGCGTCCGGGCGTGTGCAACGCCTTGGAATGCCTGCTGGTGCACCGGGACGTGGCCGCCGCGTTCCTGCCCCAGGTGGCGGCCAAGCTCGGCGCCGCGGGCGTGGAGTTCCGCTGCTGCGAGGCGTCCCTGCCGCTCATGGGCGGGACTGCCGTGCCCGCCACGGACGAGGACTGGGGCCAGGAGTTCCATGCCCTGATTCTGGCCGTGAAGGTGGTGGACTCCCAGGATGAGGCCCAGGACCACATCGCGGCCCATGGCTCCAATCACACCGAGATCATCTTGACCACCAACCATGCCCGCGCCATGCGTTTTTTGCGCGAGGTGGACGCCAGCCTGGTGGGCATCAATACCTCCTCGCGCTTCAACGACGGCAGTGAGCTGGGCTTGGGCGCGGAGATCGGCATCAGCACCTCCAAGTTGCATTCCTACGGCCCCATGGGCGTGACCGAGCTGACCAGCACCAAGTTCGTGGTCTTCGGGGACGGACAGGTCAGGGGCTAGCATGAAGATCGGGCTGCTGGGCGGTTGTTTCAACCCGGTGCACAACGGGCATCTGCGTCTGGCCCTGGAGGCGGGCGAGGGGCTTGGGCTGGACCGGGTGGAGCTTGTCCCGGCGGGCGTGCCTCCGCACAAGTCCGGCGAGGGCATGCTGCCCTTCGCATTGCGGGCCGAGCTGTGCGAGGCGGCCATCGCAGGCCTGGACCTGCTCAGCGTGAACCGCCTGGAGGGCGAGCGGGGGGGGCCGTCCTATACCGTGGACACCCTGACGACATTGAGCGTGGAGCGCCCCGGGGACGAGTTCACCTTCATCCTGGGATCCGAGGACCTGCTGGCGCTGCCCGGTTGGCATCGCGGGCTGGTGATCCCGGGTCTGGTGAACATCGCCGTGGCCGGACGCCGTGCTGGCGGTCTGGAGGCCGTGCGGGGGTTCGTGGCGCGGACCTGGCCCGGGGCCGTGGCCCTGGACCAGACGTCCTGGCACTTGCCCGAGGGCACGAGCCTGACCTGGGTCCCTGCGGGACGCCTGGATATCAGCGCCTCGGACATCCGCACCCGCTGGCTGGTCGGACAGGCCATCCGTGGCCTGACCCCCGTGGCCGTGGAACAACTGCTGGCCGAGCGAGCCGACGAGGTCAAATCGATCTGGGGGGTCTGATTCTGTCGAGCTTGTTTTCAGCTCACTTTCTTTTGAATTTGGATGCGTAAAACTTAAAAAGCCCGTCGGAAGTTTCCGACGGGCTTTGTTGTTCCTTGTGTGTGAGTCTAAACGACGAGGTTGATGTCGTCGTAGGTCACCTCGCCTTCCACATGGGCGATATGCACGGCGTCATTCACGTCCCCGAGGTTGGGGTCGTACCAGAGGTCGCCGTTGGTATCGAAGATGAACCCCGAGTCGCCATAGGTGCCGCCACCATCAGAGCCGTATTCGTAGGCCAACGAGCCCCAGTCCCAGAATCCGAGGTTGTTCTTGGGGTGGGTGTCGTCTCCACCCAGAACTGTATCGCAGACCGTAAAGACACCGGAGTTGAACGCGAAGTGGTCTTCGCCGTGGTGGAAATCGATAATCTCGTCACCGGCTGTGCCACCCACCCCACCGTCGGCGAGGGCCATGTATTTGAAGGTATCGGCGCCCGTGCCGCCGAACAGGGTGTCTGATTCTGCCATGCCCCACAGGGTGTCGTCGCCCCCGAGACCGATCATGAAGTCGAAGGCCTCGCTGCCTTCCATCATATGGTCAGCATTGTCATCGATATGGATGGTGGCGACCTTGATGGAGGTCTCGCCTGGCAGACCACCCGTGAAATGACCGATGCACTCGGCGGTGTCGTTGCCACCATCCGGGTTTTCGTCATAATAGAGGTTGCCCTCGGCATCGAGGATCAACGGGTAGTCACCCGAGGTGTAGCTGACGTCGGACCAGTTGCCACCGTTGGCCACGTACTCGTCGTGGCTGTAAGCAGACTGGAAGAAATTGCTGCCGAGGGTCACATCGGTACCCGCGGCCCAGTTGGTCTCTGCGTCATCGATGATCAGGACATCCTGGCCGGAATTGAAATCTCTGTAGTAATCATCGAGGTTCTGGTCGCCCGCATCGTGCATGGCCAGGAAATAATCATTGCCTGCATCGCCGTAAAGCTGGTCTGACTGGTTGTTGCCAAAGATGATGTCGGAGTCGGAACCACCGTGGAGTTCATCCGTACCGGAACCGCCATCGAGGTAGTCCGAGCCGTCGCCGCCGTAGAGTTCATCGTCGTCGTCGCCACCGGAGAGGTCATCGTCACCGGTGCCGCCGATGAGCAGGTCGTCTCCGCCGACACCCTCGAGCCGGTCTTCGTCGCCTCCGCCGAACAGGGAGTCGTTATCCGCCTGACCGACAAGGGTGTCGTCTCCGTCATAGGCGCGTATGACATCGGTGCCGCCCGTTCCATAATGGTCATTGGAAGAAGAGCTGCCATTAATGACATTGTCGGCATGGCTGGTGTCAAAGGCGCTGCCGTCCTCGTTGCCGGTCTAGGAGGTGCTGCCGCTGCCCTCGCCGTGGGTGTCTTCGTCGCCAGTGGTTCCGGTGTTGCCGGGGAGGGTGTCGTCGGGGTCGTCGCCGTTAAGGGGATCGCCGTCAGCGCCGCCCAAGAGGGTGTCGCCCTCACCCGTCAGGGCCGCGAAGAGTTGCTGGAGCACCTCGGAGGGCTGTTCCTCGGTGCCGAACAGGGCCTCGAAGAGCTCTGCCAGAACCTCTTCAGGGGACTGGTCACCCTCACCTTCGCCGCCGTCCCCGGCATCACCGCCATCGGGGGCGTCGTCGTCTCCGCCGCCTTCCTGGCCGTCGGTGCCGTCATCGCCGTAGAGGCCGTCCTCGGGCAGACCCAGGATGGGCACGGCGGCCTTGAAAAAGGCCTTCTCGAAGTCGGAATAGCTGCGGATTTCGCCGAAGCTTCCGTCGGCCAGCAGATCGAGGATGGTGTTCACGGCCGTCAGGAAGCGGGTGCCCTGCTCGGTGGTGATGGTCACGTCCAGGCCGTCGTAGAGGAAGCAGCCGATCTTGGCCACCGCCCCCT
>JAHIUW010000036.1 GCA_018816865.1 Pseudomonadota bacterium | reverse complement strand
CCTTCTTCCTCGTGGTCATGACGTTCTCCTGTGTTGAGGTTCCGGTGAAGTTTTGCAACTCCAACCGTACCCCAGCCAAGGACGGCATGACCACTTTCACTTTTGTGGCCAACTGTCAGGTGATAACCATCTCACTACATGCAAGGCGCAAAAAAACCGCCGAGCCCGATGCGTACGAGAGGTACGTGAGGGTTCGGCGGTTTTTAATTGCAACGCCGCAGACGCGCGCTTTTCAGCCGCTTGCTTAGCCGCCCAAGTAGGATTTTTGAACCTCAGGATCATTCATGAACTCTTCGGTGGGGCCTTCCTTGAGCACGTGGCCGTGTTCCAGCAGGTAGGCCCGCTGGGCGAACTTCAAGGCCATGCGCGCGTTCTGTTCCACCAGCAGGATCGTGGTGCCCTGGTCATTGATCTCGCGCAGGGCCGCGAAGACACGCTTCATGAGTAGGGGTGAGAGGCCCATGGACGGCTCGTCCAGGATCATCAGTTCGCGTCCGCAGATGAAGGCGCGGCCCACGGCCAGCATCTGCTGCTCGCCGCCGGACATGGTGATTGCCTTCTGGTCCTTGCGTTCCAAGAGGCGCGGGAAGATCTCGAAGACGCGCTCGATGTCGAGCTTGACCTGGGCGTGGTCCTTGCGGGCGTACGCGCCGAGCTTCAGGTTCTCCAGCACGGTCATGTTGCCGAACAGACGGCGACCTTCGGGAACGTGCGAGATACCCAGTTCCGAAACGACCTTTTCCGGGGGGTAGGACCGCAGGTCCTTGCCCTTGAAGGTCATGGTGCCCTGGGTGATGTTGGCCACCTGCGAGATGGCGCGCAGGGTGGTGGTTTTACCCGCCCCGTTGGCCCCGATGATGGTCACGATCTCGCCTTGCTCGATATGGAAGTCGATGCCTTGCAGGGCACGGATATTATCGTAGGAGACGTGGAGATTCTCTACCTTCAGCATTAGTCTTCCTCCCCGCCCAGGTAGGCCTCGATGACCTTGGGATTGTTCTGGACCTCTTCGGGGGTGCCCTCCACGAGCAGCTCGCCGAAGACCAGGGCCTGGACGTGTGTGCAGAGGTCGCGCACGAATTTGAGCCGGTGTTCGATCAGGAAGATGGCCAGGTTGAAGCGTTCGTGGACGAGCTGCACCACGTTGATGATCCCCTGGAGTTCCTCGGGGGTCATGCCCACGGTGGGCTCGTCCAGGAACAGGACCTTGGGTTCGGTGACCATGGCCCGGGCCATCTCCACCCGGCGCTGCGCGCCGTAGGGCAGGTTGCCCACCAGGTCGTTCTCATACTGGGCTACGTTGAAGATCTTCAGGTAGTCCATGGCCATGTCCGTGGCCTCGGTTTCCTGCTGCTTGCGCTTGGGCGTGTCGAACAGCGCCCCTAGCAGGCCGTAGGTCAGCTTGGAATAGCGGGCCATCTTGACGTGCTCCAGCACGGTCATGTGCCGCCACAGGCGCATCTCCTGGAAGGTTCGCGCCAGGCCCAGCGCTGCGATCTCGCTGGTGCGCCTGCCGCGGATGGACTTGCCCTCGAACAGCACGTCGCCGTCGGTGGGCGTGTAGATGCCTGTGATCAGGTTGAAGATCGTGGTCTTGCCCGCGCCGTTGGGGCCGATGAGTCCGGTGATTTGTCCCGGTTCCAGGGTCAGGTTGTATTCGTTGACTGCACGCAGGCCGCCGAAGTTGTGGCCCATGTTGATGACTTCCAGAAGTGCCATGCTACTTCTCCTCCCTGGGTCCGAACATGCTTCGGATGTTGAAGTCCCTGAAGGCGAACAGGCCCGTGGGGCGGTAGATCATCACCAGGATGAGCAGCAGCGGGATGCAGATCCACTTGAAGATGCCCAGGGGACGCAGGGCCTCGCCCAGGACGCTGATGCTCACCGCGCCGATGATGGAGCCGGTCACGGAGTTCAGGCCACCGAAGTAGACCATGGCCAGGACCTCGGCCAGTTTCTGTACGCCGAACATGGCGGGGTTCACGTAGCGCAGCACGTGGGCGAACAGCCCGCCCGCCACACCGGCCCAGAATGCCCCGAACAGGAAGGCCGTCATCTTGGTCTTGCGGGTGTCCACGGTCATGGCCTCGGCGGCGGATTCGTCGTCGCGCACGGCGTTCAGCGCCTTGCCCATGGTTGAGGTCACGAAGTTGTTGATGATCCAGACGCCTGCGATGACCACCAGAAAGACCACGGGCAGGGTCGCCCAATCCGGCTGGCCGGACAGTCCCCGGGGGCCGCCCATGGCCTGGACGTTCTCGAAGAAACTCTTGACGATGAACAGGAACGCCAGGGAGATGATGGCCAGGTAGTCGCCGCGGGTCTTGAAGGACGGGATGGCGATGATCAGCGCCCAGAGCGACGCTATCAGTCCGCCGAAGATCAGGGCCAGGGGGAAGGTCAGGTAGGCCTGCGCCCACTCGAAGACCGGTGCGCCTAGGACCTTGTCGTCCACGAACAGACCCACGGAGAACAGCGAGGCCCCATACGCGCCCAGAGCCATGAAGCCCGGATGCGAGCAGGAAAATTCACCCATGTAGCCGTTGATGATGTTCAGGGAGAGCGTAATCAGGATGGCGATGAGCATCAGCTTCAGGGTGATCAGGCGGTAGTCGCTCATGCCCGCCCAGATGTGGAACACCGAGAACATGATCGTTAGGTGCAAGGTGGCGGTGACGATGAGCGGCATGTGCGACATGGCACGCACCAGGGAGTTGCAGGCCTTGCCCGCGACCTTGAAGAACAGGCCCATGGGCAGGACGAAGATGCACAGCACGTAGATCAGGGCACTGGGGATGTCCAACAACTCCGAGGCCAGGAAAACGTCGCCGCCGCGCAGGGAGTCGATGATGCTGGCCACGACCTTGAATGTGGTGTTGATGCCGAACAGCACGGGGATCTTGGACAGGCCCATGGCGTTGGCCAGGGTCAGGCCGAAGGTCTGCTCCAGCAATGCGCCGACCAGTCCGCCCAGCAGCCAGGCCAGCATGGGCAGCCCGCTGAAAAAGCGCCAGATGGGCCTGGTTTTCCGGCTGAGGGTCATATTGTCTTCCATAATCTATACCTTCTCGAATAGTGGCGTGAGGGGTGAAACCATTACAGGCGCAGCTTGGAGCTGTACGATTCACCGAACAGGCCGTGGGGGCGGTAGATGAGGATCACCAGGATGATGGAGTAGGCGATCAGGTCACGCAGGTTCGAGCCGATGTTCATGTCGAACAGTTTGTTGACGACCATGATCAGCGGTACGACCATGACCTCGATAAACCCGAGCATGAACCCGGCGACACAGGCTCCCATGATGGACCCCCGGCCGCCGAGGATGGCGGCCACGAAGGCCTTCCAGCCGAAGGTCACGCCCATGTACGGGTCCAGCACCGGATAGGCCAGGCCGAACAGGATGCCCGCCGCAGCGGCAAGGGCCGAGCCGATGCCGAAGGTCATGGCGGCGATGGTGTTCAGCGGCACCCCCATCAGGGGCACCACGGCGAAGTCGAAGGCCATGGCGCGCATGGCCATGCCGTACTTGGTGCGCTTCACGAACTGGTGCAGCGCAAGCATCAGGCTGATGGAGACCAGGACGATCATAATCTTCTTGTTGGTCACGAAGACCCCGCCAAGATTGTAGGTCGTGGACTCGATGAGTTGCGGAAATTTCAGGCGTTCGGCACCCAGGAAGATCAGGATTCCCGTTTCCAGGATGATGCCGATCATCAGGCCCGTGATGGCCGCCGAGGCCCGTGGCGCATTGCGCAAGGGGCGGTAGCCGACCCGCTCGACGAACACGCCCACAAAGGACGTCAGGAACATCGAGATCAGGATGGTCAGCACCAGGATGGCCCATCCGGGCAGGATGGCGGCTGCGCCGGTGCCCACCAGGGCCAGCAGCGACATGGCCACGCCCAGGCCGATGTAGGCCCCGATCATGAAGATGTCGCCGTGGGCGAAGTTGAACAGCATCAGGATGCTGTAGACCATGGAATAGCCGAGCGCGATGAGGGCGTAAAAGCTCCCCCATTGCAGGGCGTTGACCAGGTTTTGAAAAAGGAAGGTAATCGACATTCATGGCTCCCAAGGGGCAGGCCGGGGGCAATCTATGCCCGGCCCAGGGTGGTCGGCGGTGGGCGCTGGCCCGGCCCGACGGCAGTGTCAAACATGGCGGCCCGCACCTGCGGGCCGCCATCGGATGATGCGTGGACTACGGGCAGACAGACTTGAAGAAGCTGAACTGGCCGGCGTCGTCGATCTGCACGACCACAGCGCATTTGCTGGGGTCGCCTTCGGGGGTGAAGGTCATGTCGCCGGTGATGCCGGGGAACTGCTTGATCGAACCTAGGGCCTTCATGACTTCAGCACGGTCGGCCTTCAGGAAGCCGGTGAGCTTGGCGTTCTGGATGGCCTGCAGCATCAGGCGGGTGGCGTCCCAGGTCAGGGCGGCCACGTCGTCAGGGGTCTTGCCGTACTTGGTTTTGTAGGCGTCGATGAACTTCTTGGTGGCACCCTTGGCACCGGCAGCGGCGTAGTGGGTGGAGAAGTAGAAGCCCTTGCAGGCGTCGCCGCACAGGCCCATCAGGTCGCCGGAGCCCCAGGAGTCGGAACCCAGGATCGGCTTGTTCCAGCCCATCTCATTGGCGGCGTTCACGATCAGCGGGATTTCGTTGTAGTACTGGGGAACGAAGAGCACGTCGGCGCCGGACATGACGATGTTGGTCATCTGCGCGCCGAATTCCACGTCCTTGGTGGTGAAGGACTCGAAAGCCACAACGGAACCGGGGCCGTGGATCTCTTCAAAGGCGGCCTTGAAGAATTCAGCCAGACCCTTGGGGTAGTCGGAGGCGATGTCGTACAGCACGGCGGCTTTCTTGGCGCCCAGTTCCTCGGTGGCGAACTTGGCGACCACGGGGCCCTGGAAGGGGTCCAGGAAGCAGCCGCGGAAAACGTAGGGGCGGTTCATGGTGGTGTTGGGGTTGGTGGACCAGGGGCTGACCATGGGCGTGGCGTAGTTGTTGGCGATTTCGCCAGCGGGCACGGCCTGCTTGGAGGACTGGGGTCCGACGATGGCCAGGACTTCGTCCTCGGTGATCAGCTTGGTGGCTGCCTTGACGGCGGATTCGGCCTTGGATTCGTTGTCTTCGTAGACGAACTCGACCATGACCTTCTTGCCGCCGACTTCGATGCCGCCTGCGCTGTTGATTTCTTCCTTGAGCATCTCGGCGGCGTTCTTGGAAGACTGGCCCACGTCCGGGATGTCGCCGGTCAGGGGGATGTTGAAGCCGATTTTGATGGTCTCGGCGGCCATAGCCATGCTGGTCATCATAAAGATGGCGGCCAGCGCCATAACAACAACGCGTTTCATTAACGTACCTCCTCAAAAGTGAAATGTTCGCAACTGACGTTCTGCCCAAGTAACCGAAAAGATGTAAAATGAAAAGCTGCCGAATTGTCCATTTTTGCTGATATATCACTGGGTTGTGCGTTCAATCAGCGGCAATTATGCACGCTTGAATTGAAACTGTCAGGATTACAGGATGTTGGGGTGGACAAAATTGTAAATTAACCGAGCTGGTTTAAAACTAAAAGTAGGAAGATCGTCTGGCAATGGCCTGGGCAGCGCCGGTCCCGCCGGGGAGCTCCGCTGTTGTCAGCGGGCGGGAATTGGGGTAGCTGAGGTCCGTTGACAGCGGACCTGAAAAGGTCTGTGATTCACAGCAAGGAGTGATCTATGTCCGATGAAACACGCAGGATCGTACTGGAGCATTCGGCTGCCGGGTGCGACCTCCGGGAGAAATATTTCCGGGAGTCCGTCGAAAAGGTCGTGGATGTGGCGCGCGTCATGGCCGTGGCTCTGGCCCGCGGTGGCAAGATCCTGTTTGCGGGCAACGGCGGCTCGGCTGCGGATGCCCAACATCTGGCTGCCGAGTTCGTGAACCGCTTCCTGTTGGAGCGGCCACCGCTGCCTGCCTTGGCCTTGACCACGGACACATCCATCATTACCGCTATTGGCAACGACTACAGTTTCGAACAGATCTTCGAAAAGCAGGTCCTGGCCCTGGGCAACCGGGGGGACGTGCTGGTGGGCATCTCCACCTCGGGCAACAGCTCGAACCTGGTGCATGCCCTGCGCGCTGGGCGCGAGCGCGGCGTGACCACCGTGGGTCTGGTGGGCCAGGGTGGGGGCGAGATGGCCCCGTTCTGCGATCACCTGCTGATGGTGCCCAGCAAGCAGACCCCGTTGGTTCAGGAGGTGCAGATCACCATCGGCCACATGTTGTGCCGCTTGGTGGATTACTATCTGTTCGAGGCCGTGACGGAGTTGCAGCCCTATCTTGAGGGCGAATAGTCTTGCGGAGGGAATGATGCCAATTTTTGAATATAAATGTGACAAGTGCGGCAAGGAGTTCGAAGAGATTGTCTTCGGCACCGCTGCCGAGGTGAAATGTCCGGCCTGCGGGTCCGACAAGACCGGCAAGCTGATGTCTTGCTGCCGACACAAGGCGGCTGGCGACGGCGCGGACCTGGGGACGGCCTCGGCCGCCCCGGCCGGCGGCGGTGGTGGTTGCGCGGGTTGTTCCGGCGGTGATTGCTCCACCTGCGGCTGATCGTCCAGAATGATTCGATTGCGGCGTTACTTCGTGGAAAGCGGACCCTTATGTATTGGAATACACTTCGGTCCCGCTTTCCCCTCGTGCCTGGCACTCAAACCATTCTGAACGATCAGTAGGCGCATCAGTGACGGGCCATTCTGAACCGTGAGCAGGCTGGCCATTCTGAACGGTCAGTAAGAGTATCAGCAGACGGGCTGCTCTGAACGATCACCAGACGGGCTACCCTGAACCAGCAGCAGGTCCGGCGAGCCTTGAGGGCTTGTCACTGAGCGGGCACCGAGTTCATTACACATAACGGGTTGTTGCCTTCCTGCGGTTTCCCCCATCAAGTTTCGGGAAGTATTAATGAAAAAGATCACCATCGCCACGCGCGGTTCCATGCTGGCCCTGTGGCAGGCCAATCACATCAAGTCCCTGCTCGAGGGCCAATACCCCGGCCTTGAGGTCGAACTGCTGAAGATCAAGACCACGGGCGATAAGATCCTGGATGTCCCGTTGGCCAAGGTCGGCGGCAAAGGACTGTTCGTGAAGGAGATCGAGGAGGCTCTGCTGGCCGGGCTTGCCGATCTGGCCGTGCATAGCATGAAGGATGTGCCCACCAAGCTGCCAGAGGGGCTGGTGGTGGGCATCATCCCCGAGCGCGAGGACAATACCGACTCCCTGCTGTCCGTGCACTACGGCAGTCTGGCCGAACTGCCCCAGGGAGGCACTGTAGGCACTTCCAGCCTGCGCCGGGGTGCGCAACTCAAGGCCCTGCGTCCCGACCTGGACGTGCGTGACCTGCGCGGCAATGTGGACACCCGGCTGCGCAAGCTGGAGGAGGGCCAGTACGACGCCATTGTCATGGCCACTGCCGGCATGAAGCGCCTGGGGTTGGCCGCCCCCAAATCCTCGCTGCTGGCTCCCCCTGATTTTCTGCCCGCCGTGGCCCAGGGGGCCCTGGGCATCGAATACAGGCTCGATGGCCCCATGGCCGAGACCCTGGCTTTTCTGGACCACGAGCCTTCCAAGATCCAGGTGGCGGCTGAGCGCGGGTTTCTGACGGGTCTGGACGGGGGCTGTCAGGTGCCCATCGCGGCCTACGCCGAGTTGGACGGAACGACGGTGCGTCTGACGGGTTACCTGTCGGACAGCGACGGTTCCAACCCCATCCGCATGCAGGCCGAAGGCCCGACGGACGAGGCCTTCGAGATCGGTCTTGGCTTGGCCAGAAGGGTCATCGAAGCCGGAGGCGACGAGATCCTTGAGCGGGTCTATGGCGAACAATAAGTCCTGGAGTGCGCCGCCTGGGGCACTTGATACCGGTACTGATTTCCGCCCGTCCTGCCTTTGGCAGGGCGGGCGGTTGCATTTGGAAGCCGGGCCGGGGTCTGCTATGGTCTCGGCAACAGGGAGACGATCATGAACAGAATCATCGTGGGTCTGATGTTGGCCTTGCTCCTGGCACCGGTCGGGGCGGCCCGGGCCGAGAATGTCGGAGAGGCGCTGTTGCAGTGCGTGACCCTGAAATGGGTTGCTGCCGAGACCTATCCTCCCCAGGTCAAGGTCGAGGCCTGGGTCTTTGGCAAGTCCGTGGGCACGGCCCTGCTTGATGAGGGCAACACGAGCTTCGAATTCGCCTTCGAGGATGGGTTCGTGCTGGCCACGGGCAAGGTTTCGGCCACGTTCATGCCCTTCGAGGGCAAGGGCCAGCTCCGCCTCGACGCCCTGGAGACGGCCTGTGACTTCAGCGGTGCGTTTCCTGTGAAACCCAGGCCCCTGGCCGACTTCGCCTACAAGGCCAGGTTCGACTACTGATCAGATGATGGAAGCGGTGACTGAGACATTGAAAAGGCCCGCGCTGTTGCCCGGGCCTTTTGTCATTCAAGAGATGAAGATGGGGGGCCTCAGGTCAGGCTGCCCGTGTTCATGAACCCGCTGCCGCCGACCATGGCTGCGGTGCTCTGCTGGTCCTTGTAGACTTCCTGCAACTGCATCTGCAACTGGGCCAGCTCCGCCTGTTTGAGGGCCAATTGGTTCTGCTTTTCCTCGTCGGGCAGGTCTGACGCCTGGATTTCGCTGATTTCTTCCTGCAGTTGCTGGATGCGTTCCTGCAGCTGATCGCTGAGGCTGGCGCCCTGGTCCACGGACTCGTCGTTTGAACCGCCGCCCAGGCCTGCGCTTTGCAGAGTCTTGGTAAAGGGATTGTCGGACTCGGCCAATTTCCTGGCCGCGTCGGACAGCTCGACGATATAGTCTTGCATGGGCGTTGTGGTCGGTTGCTGTTCGACCTCGGCAACGGCAGGAACCTGCTCCTTCCTCAGGGTGAAGGGGGCCAGGGCCGCATCGAACAGGCTTCCCAGGGAAATGGCTGACATCTTATTTTCCTCTCTTCGCCTTATCGGCGAAGCCGAGGAGATCTTTAGGGGAATGGGACGGGGCCGGGCGTGGAACGCGGTGCACCCCTGGAGGGAGAGCGGGGCTATGCCTCCTTGCGTTTGTCCGCGGCCTTGGCGGCGATGTCCTCTGTCTCAAGGAGATAGATGGTCCGTTCGCGCTGGTCGTTCATGCGGAACTCGAGGATCTTTTCCTGTTCCAGGGTGTTCAGGACCTTTTCGATGGTTTCCTTGTTGGTATTGAAGGAAATGCTCAGGTAATTCAGGGTGTCCAGATAGTTCAGGTTGCGGCTACCGTGCTTGGCGAACAGGTTGAACACGTTGCACACGCCCAGAAACAGATTCGGGACCCGCAGGGACTTGGATGTGGCGGTCTTCAGGCGGTGGACCAGCACGTTGAGCAGGGTGGAGATCATGGCTGGGCTCTGTCGGATGTATTCCTCGAAGTCGTCGCGCTTGATCTCCACGACTTTGGAATCCTCCAGGGCCACGGCCGTCGCGGTCCGCTTGTCGTCGCCCAGCAGGATGGCCATCTCCCCGAACATGGACACGGGCTTCAGGATGGCGAAGACCTTTTTCTTGCCGTCCACCAACTTGGAGATCTCGACCCGGCCCTCCTTGAGGAGATACGAGGAGTCACCCTTGGTGCCTTCGCCGAAGATCACCGAGTATTTGAGGAAATTGCGGACGAGAAAAGAGCTCTTGTGCTCGGCCATGCTCACCTCCTGCGCATCATGAACAACAATCGTCCACCCGGGGGTCGGGAGGCAATTGTTGATAATATAGCGGGTTTCGGTGATTGCGGCAATGGAAGAGCTGCTGAGCGGGAAGGCGTTATCAGAAGCGGGTCATGGCCCCTTCACTGGCAAAGAAGACCTCGCCCTTGTCCGTGTCGCCGCTGAGCTTCATGCGGTAGCCGAAGGTGATGAATAGATCGCTCTTGGTGGGCAGGTCCTGGGGCTTCAGGCGGAATTCGAAGCCAATGCCCGAGGGCTGGTCCAGGGGGCCTGGTTCGAACACGCGCAGATCCTGGGCGATGACCTTGCCGCTGGCGTCGGAGAGGTAGGCCGCGAACCAGATGTCGGCCACTTTGTTGGCCCAGGCGGGGATGGTGTCACTCAAGGGAAAGGCTGTGCCCCGGACGCAGAACTGGTCGCTGGTGGGCGCAATGCGGTAGTCGAACCGCCAGAATTTCATGGTCAGGGTCTGGTCGTTGTCCAGCGTCCAGGGCTGACGGATCAGGTGCTTGACGTTGGTGCTGGAGCAGCCCCACAGGGCTCCCAGGCAGAGAATGATGGCAAGGCTGGCGACCAGTCGTTTCATCGGTCCTTCCAGACGGTTAGTTGGTAATCTTGGGAGGACCTTGCACCATCATCTCGGCAAGAGTCAAGTTCACCTTGGGCAGTTGTGCCAGACGGGGCCCGAGGAAATCCATCTCCAGCCTGGCGAGGTCGCGGTACAGGGGCGTACGGTCCAGCGGGGTCACCGAGGTCCCCTGGGGGAATCGGAAACATCCGGGGTAATCCGTCACCTGGCCCATGCGCCCGGCCAGTTGGTGCGGCACTCCGTGCAGCCGGCAGATCATCAGCCGGTGCCGGTACAGTCCGCACAGGCCGTCGTCGTTCAAGGGGCACATGGCCGAGGGGCGCTCGCCCTTGAGCAGTGCGGCCTGGGCCTGGCGCTGATAGTCCTGGGCGCGGAGCATGTACGCCTCGCGCTTGTCGGGGGCAAGGGTGTCCAAACCCTTGAACAGGAAGGTCCATTCCACATAGGTGTGGTGTTGGAAATAGCTGGTGCAGCAGTTGTTCTCGCAGTCCTGGCAGCTGAAGCCCGTGTCGGCCACGGTGCTGTCGTAGGCCTGTTGCATACGGGCATAGAGGGCTTCCAGGCGGCGGAACACGCCGGTGGGGTTACGTTTCATGATCAGTCCCGGTTGGCTAGCCAGTGGGCGATGCGTCTGGCGCAGGCCTCTGGGGATTCGCTGAGGGTGTCCACCATCAGATCGGCGGCCTGCTCGTAGAGCGGCTTGCGTTCGTTGTAGAGGTCCTGCACCGTCTGGCCGTCGGCAATGGCCAGGCCGCGCCCCTGGGCGCTGCCCACACGGTCGCAGGTGGCCTGTACACCTGGGTCGAGGTGTACCAGAGGGCCTAGTGACTTCAGCCGGGCCACGGCCAGGGGGCCGTAGATCACGCTGCCCCCGGTGGAGATCACAGCGCGTTTGGCCCCCACCTGGGTCACGATTTCTTCTTCGGCCCGAAGGAAGGCCTCGCGGCCCAGGGCGTCGAACACGTCCTGCAGGGGGCGGCCGAAAAAGGATTCGATGAGCTGGTCGGTATCCATGTGGGCCCAGCCCAGGTGCTTGGCCAGGGCCTTGCCCACGGTGGTCTTGCCCGCACCGGCCATGCCGATCAGGGTCACGCAGCCCTCGTCCGTTTGTCTGGTGCTGAACTCTACCATCAGGGCCTTTCCTGGTGCGATCGTTGTCCCGGGCTGGCTGATGCCTGCCCACCCGGGGTGGATGCGGCAAAAAACAAGCCCTGTCAAGGCTTCCCAATCCGCTGGGCAGGGATTAGCATGGTCCCATGGATACCAGAATTGCACCCCAGGAGCTGGCGCGGACCCTGCAATCGGCCTTGGTACAGGGGCTGATCGGCAGCCAGGACACGGGTCTGATCGTCTATGACCTCGACCGCTTGCGGGCAAGGTTGCGCGAGGCTTGCCAGGCCTTTCCCGAGGGCACGTTGCATGCGCTGGCCGTGAAGGCCAATCCCCTGCCGAAGGTCCTGCTCCTGCTGGCGGCCGTTGATCCCTGCATCGGGGCCGAGGTTGCCTCGCTGCCGGAACTGGAACTCGCCCTGCGGGCGGGGTTTGAGCCGCGGCGCATCCTGTTTGACTCCCCGGCCAAGACCGGGGCCGAACTGCGATTGGCCCTGGAGCGGGGGGTGAACCTCAATGCGGACGGTTTCCAGGAGTTGGAACGCATCCATGACCTGCTCGCCGGGCTCGCCCGCCAAGGGGTTTCCCCAGCCGGGAGCATCGGTCTGCGCGTCAATCCCCAGGTGGGTGCGGGGGCCATCGCTGCTACCTCCGTGGCCGGGCATTACTCCAAGTTCGGAGTCCCGGTGGCTGAATTTCGCGCCGAAATCATCGCCGCCTTTGGGCGGCATCCCTGGCTCACGGGCTTGCACGCCCACGTGGGCTCACAGGGCTGCTCCCTGGAGCAACTGTGCGCCGGAGCGCGGACCCTGGTGGATCTGGCCGAGGAGATCAACGATCGTAGTCCGGGCCGGGTCCGGCTGTTGGATATCGGCGGCGGACTGCCCGCCACCTACGATGCGGCCGATCCCAAGCCGTCCATCAGCGACTACGGCGTTGCCCTGCGCCAGAGCTGCCCTGAATTGTGGTCAGGGCGCTATGGGCTGGTCACTGAGTTCGGGCGGGCCGTGCACGCCAATGCGGCCTTCGCTGCCAGTCGGGTGGAATACGTCAAGGTCCAGTCCGGGGTCGTCACGGCCGTGACCCATCTGGGGGCGGACCTGTTCCTGCGCAAGTGTTACAACCCGGGCGACTGGCATCACGATGTGCTCGGCGTTGCTGCGGATGGCCGGCTGAAGGCCGGCCAGGCCGTGGCCCAGACCATTGCCGGGCCGCTGTGCTTCCAGGGCGACCTGCCCGCGCGGGATGTGCCCCTGCCCCTTCTGGAGCAGGGGGACTGGGTCTGCTTCAGGGATGTGGGGGCCTACACCCTGTCCATGTGGTCGCGCTACAATTCCCGTCAGATGCCCCTGGTCCTGGGCCTGAGCCGCAAGGGCGGGCAGTTGCGGTTCACTGTCCTGCGTCCGCGCGAGACCGTGGAGCAGGTGCTCCGCTTCTGGGATTAGGATCGACCAGCCGGATTTGTTTTCAGGGCCGAATAAAAACGGGGAACTCCTGCTGGAGTTCCCCGTTTGATTTGTGGCTGCCCGTGGGCAATCCGCTGAACGCGCAACAGGCCTGGACCTGTGCCCTGTCCCGGCGCAGTCTTGCTACGCGCTGCGCTGCTGGCGTCCTTCGCGGCGGCTGCTCGCGGGGTAGATCAGGACACGCTTGAGCGGGCCGTCGCCCTTGGAGCGGGTGGCAATGCTGTCGTCGTCCTGCAGGGCCATGTGCACGAGGCGGCGATGGTACGAGGACAAGGGCTTGGTGCTCTGGGTCCGCCCCTGATCCTTGGCTTTGTCGGCCAGGTAGAGGGCCAGCTTGCGCAGGTTGTCGTCCTGCTTGTCGCGGTAGTCGCCGGCGTCCAGATGCACGCGGACCGAGGTCTGGAACTTGCGGGCCACGATGCGGTTGGTGATGTATTGCAGGGCGGTGATGGTCTGGCCCTCGCGACCGATGATCAGCCCGGAGTTGGGCTCGTCGTCGATGAGCACCTTCATGCGTCCTGCCTCGTGGCTGAAGACCAATGCGGGTTGGGCGATCAGGGGCTCGAGCAGTGTGGTCAGGACCTCGCGCACGGCGTCCTCGAGGGCTTGAGCGTCGGGGGCGTTGGCCGAGCGCAGTGCAGGTTCCCGTTCGCCGCTGGCGGGCATGGGTCTCGCAGCGCGAGGGGGTTCCGGGGCGGCTTCACGTCGAGGGGCCTGCTCACGCGGTTGTTCCCTCTTGGGCGCAGGCCTGTCCTCGTGCCGAGGCTCGCGCCGGGGCTCGGTTCGCGGCCTGGAGTCCTTCTGCTGCCTGGGCTCTCGGCTTGTGCCGGACTCCTGACGGGCGCGGGGTTCCTCGCGCGGGGCAGGCGGCTCAACGGGCTTCTGCTCCTGGCGCGCGGCGACCGCTTCGGGTTGCAGATCAGCAAAGGGTTGCCTTTTTTCGCGTCTCCGGGCGCGGATCACAGCCTTCTTCTTGCCCATCAGGCCGAAGATGCCGGTGGATCCGCCGGAGACGATCTCTATCTCAAGCATTTCTCGTGAAAGGCTGTAGTGCGCGCACGCCGCTTCGATGGCGTCGTCGACTACTTTGCCTGTGAATTCCTTGAAGTCGCTCATCAGTACTCCTTGCGATAAAACCAGGGGGAGCTGCCGGTGCCGGCCCAGGCGACGCCTTTAGGCGTCGCGGGTCAGCATCCACTGCTGGGCGATGGACAGGATGTTGTTCACCATCCAGTACACAACCAGGCCCGAGGGGAAGTTCAGGAACAGGAAGGTGAAGATGACGGGCATGAACAGCATCACCTTGGCCTGGGTCGGATCGCCGGGCGAAGGAGTCATTTTCTGTTGCAGGAACATGGTCGCGCCCATGATCAGCGGCGTCACGTAGAACGGGTCCTTGGCCGAGAGGTCGGCCAGCCAGACGATGTCCGTGAAGGGTACGTGCGGGATGAACGAGGCATGGCGCAGCTCGATGGCACCCAACAGTGCCTGGTACAGGCCGAAGAACACGGGAATCTGCAGCATCATCGGCAGGCAGCCGCCAGCCGGATTGACCTTGTAGGTCTTGTACAGCCGCATCATCTCCTCATTCATCTTCGCTCGGTCATCCTTGTGCTGCTCGCGGACCTTGGCCATGAGCGGCTGGATCTTTTTCATCTTGTTCATGGACTTGTAGCTCTTGTTGGAGAGCGGCCAGAACACGATTTTGATGCAGATCGTCAACAGGATGATGGCCACGCCCCAGTTACCGACCAGGCCGTAGAAGAAGTTCAAGAGCTGCAGCAGAGGCTTGGACAGGATATCGAAGAACCCGTAGGTCACGATTCTTTCCAAGTCATTGGGGGCGCCCACCAGGAATTTGTCGCTCAGCGGGCCGAAGTAATAGTTGTTGCCCACGGTCACCTGGGTGCCGGGGGCCAGATCGATGTTGTCCTTGTCCATCTGAATGCGGAACAGGTCACCCGCAAACTTGGCGTGCATGGCCAGCTCGCCAGCTTCGGGAGCCACGGCCATCATGAAATAGTTGCTCTGGATGGCGCCCCAGGCCACGCCATCGCGGCGGGTCACGCCGATGCCCAGGTCCTCACGGTCGTTTTCGTCGTCCGTGCCCTCGGTGTCGAGCCAGGAGATGCGGGTCATGTTGTAGCGGTCATCCGCGTGGGTCAGGGGCTGGGAGGCCAGGGTGAAGCCCAGGCGGCCCGAGACAGGGGTGGCCGAGGTGTTGGTCAGGGCCACGTTCTCCTGGATCAGGTAGGAATCGGCTTTGAAGGTCAGGGTGCGCACGATGGACAGGCCACCGAACACGCCGGAGAAGGACACGCTGGTCTCTTCGCCGTCAACGATGGTCACCTGGGTCTGTTCCGGTGCGGCCCACTGTCCGCTGCGCCATGAGCCCTGGCCGTTCCAGAGGATGCCCAGCAGGCCCTTGTCCATGGCGGCGGAGGACACCAGATTCACCTGGGGCGAACCGGGTGCGATGCTGGTCTTGTAGTCCTTGAGCTCGAAATCGGTGAGGATGCCGCCTGCGGAATTGAGGACGGCCTTGAACAGCGGTGTCTCGACCACCACATCCTGGCCGCCGACCGGGATGAAGGCGGGAGCCTGCTCAGTATTGGTCGCGGTGGTCATCTCAGAAGCCGCCGAGGCGTCCTGCATCGTGGCCGCCTGCTCGGTGGGTTCCGGCGCGGTCTTGGGCTGCGGGGAGAAAAAATACGTCCAGCCCAGCAGGACCAGGGTGGAGAGGACAATGGCGATCAGCGTGCGTTTGGTATTATCATTATCCATTGTGCGTACCTGTGTGGATGTTGGCAGTTGGGGACCCTGCGGCCGAGTCCGTTTTGGGAGGCACTGGGTCGAAGCCGCCTTTGCACCAGGGCTGGCAGCGCAGCAACCGGCGCAGGGTGAGCCAGGATCCCGTGAGGGCTCCGTGCACCGTGAGGGCTTCGATGGCGTAGGACGAGCAAGTGGGGACGAACCGGCACGAGGGCGGGAAGAGGGGAGAAATGGCGCGTTGGTATACGCGAATGAGCAGACAGAGTGCGGTTCTCATGCTCGTATTGCCTGCGGGAATCATCCCGCTGTAAGGCCTGGCGCTAAGAGTGACTTGGCAACCAAGACGGAGAGTTCTTCCCCGACCTGGTCCATGGTCAGCCGCTTGGCGTCCACGTGCCGTTTGGGGATGACGACATAGTCCACGGGGGCTGTCAGGTCGGCCCGGTGCAAGCGGAAGAACTCCCTCAGGAGGCGCTTGATGCGGTTGCGGCGAACCGCGGACCCCAGCTTCTTGCTCACCGCCACCCCGAGACGCCAGGTCGTCTGTGGTGCGGGGTTGGGGAGCGCGAATACAATGAAATTCCTGGAGTAAAACTTTCTTCCCTGCTCATAGCAGGCAAGAAATCGGGGCCGTTTCAAAAGACGGTTTTCGCGCGGGAAGCTTAAGCTGATAATTTGCTACGTCCCTTGGCGCGTCTGCGACGCAGAACGGCGCGACCGTTTTTGGTGGCGGAACGGGCACGGAACCCAAGGGCCCTTTTTCGTCTGATCTTGCTGGGCTGATATGTTCTTTTCATTTCTATCTCTCCTTGAATGGCAAAGTAAACGGCAGTAATTAACCGTTGCCCGACATGAAGTCAACCCCATGCGGGACGCGCGGCCTGTGGTAAGTCATCTATTAGTCGCTGCGAAAAGCAGAAGAGACGCGGTGTCCCGCGCCCCTCAAGCAGTTCCTTCGCGGCTGGACTTTGTGCCCCAGCCCAGCCGATTTGTCAAGCCTGTCTCGTGGAGATGAAAAAGATGCCCCGAGGCTAGCCGTTCAGGAGCTGCATGGCCATGCGCGGCAGGGTATTGGCCTGGGCCAGCATGGCCACTGCGGCCTGGGACAGGATCTGGGCCCGCACGAACTGGGTCATCTCCAGGGCCACGTCCACGTCCGAGATGCGCGACTCCGAGGCCTGGAGATTTTCCGCCATGATCTCCAGGTTGGTCACGGCGTAGAGCCTGTTTTCCAGGGCGCCCAGGTTGGCGCGGATCTTGTCCTTGGAGACGATGGCCTGGTTGATGGCCTCCAGGGCGAATTGTGCGGCGGACTGGGTGGAGATGGTGAATCCCGCACCCGCTGCGGACTGGTTGCCCAGACCCAGGGCCGAGGCCGTGGCATTGTTGATGGCGATGTAATAGTAGTCTTCGGAACAGTCGTTGCCCGAGCCGAAGTGCACCTTCAAGGGGCCCGTGGAGACCAGCGCCGAACCCCGGTGGGCGGAATTTTCTCCCGAGAGATTGCCGTTCAGCAGATGGATGCCGTTGAAGTCCGTGGCGTTGGCGATGCGGGTGATCTCAGAGGCCATGGCCTGGTACTCGGAGTCGATGATCAGACGCTGGTCGGAATTGTAGGTGCCGGTGGCGGCCTGTTCGGCCAGTTCCTTCATGCGGATCAGTTTTTCGTCGATGACCTGGGCTGCCCCGTCCGCGGTCTGGATGAGCGAGATGGCGTCGTTGACGTTGCGCGCACCCTGGTGCATGGCCGCAATTTCGGAGCGCATCAGTTCACGGATGGCCAGTCCTGCCGCGTCATCCGCAGCGCTGGTGATGCGCAGGCCCGAGGAAAGGCGGCTGACCGACGTGCTCAACAGCGAAAATGCCGCGCTCATGCTGCGCGCGGCGTTGACGGCCATGAGATTGTTGTTGATGACCAGTGACATGGGTTTCCCGCTGAAGATCGGATTGCACGTCAAGCGACACTATGGGGCCTCGTTAACATGTATTGTATCGTCCATAATCAGCAGAACTTAAGGTCTGGCAGCGCTTTCCCGGGAAGATGTCCCTTTGGGGGACGTTGTCATTCCTGCTTGCAGGCCCTTGACCCCGCTGACCTGGCTTGGCACAGGTGGAAGAAACCAAAGGGAGACAGATAGATGGACAAGCCACTGGAGACCTTTCGCGAAGGACGACTGAACCAATTGAAAAAGGCTCTGGCACGCAACAATTTCGAACCCTATGTCGTGTCCGGTGCGGGAGCGGCGCGCACCCTGGTCCTGGAGCAACTGCTGCCCAAGATGATGGAGGAAGAACACGTCAAATCCGCCTCCTTTGGCGGGTCCATGACCCTGGTCCATTCGGGCATCTACGAGGGGATCAAGGCCCTTGGCGGTCTGGAGGTGCTGGACACCTACGACACCTCCATCCCCCGTTACGAGGTGCTCAACCTGCGGCGCAAGGCCCTGCTTTCGGACGTGTTCCTGACCAGCGCCAACGCCATCACCGAGGACGGACGGCTGGTGAACCTGGATGGCACGGGCAATCGTGTGGCGGCCCTGGCCTTTGGGCCGCGGTTCGTCATTGTGGTGGCGGGTCGCAACAAGGTCGTCCCGGATCTGGACGCCGCCTTTGCGCGCGTCAGGAACCACGCCGCCCCCGTGAACAGTATGCGCCTGGACCGCAAGACTCCCTGCGTCAAGACCCTGCGCTGTGAGAACTGCACCAGCCCGGAGCGCATCTGCAATACCTGGTCGATCACCGAGAAGGCGTGGCCCAAGAATCGCATTAAGGTCATACTCGTGGATCAGGAACTCGGGTTCTGAGGCCGCTGAAAAACGGCCATCTGCTTTGTTGCTGCGAGAAATTGTCATCCTCGTGTATGTTGAATACACGTCGGATTCCAATTTCTCTAGCGCCTCGCAGCTGACCATTTTTGAGCGCCCTGAAAGAAATTTTACTTTTAGGAAGATGACTTTGATTCTGCTCTCTTGAGCAAGGCATCTGCCGGATTATAAGGAACGTTCATGAATTTTATGACCCCCCCCTGGGATCTGGCCCTGTTCGAGTTCGCCAACGGCGTGTTTAGAAACAGCCTGTTGGATTGGCTGATGCCCCTGTTTTCCTCGGCCATGTTCCTGTGGGTGCTGGTGCTGACGGGGCTGGCTCTGGGTGCGCGGCGCTACGGTCGGGCCCAGTGGGTGGGGCTGCTGATCCTGGTCCTGGCCGTGGGGCTGGCCGATGGGGGCACGAATCTGGTTAAGAGCGCCACAGGTCGCGTCCGGCCGCTGAATGCCTTGGCCCAGACGTATTTCATCGAAGATGGTCAGTGGCAACAGCGTCCCGCCGATTTCGTGCAGACCAAGACGGACGGCAGTTCGTACCCCTCGGCCCACGCGGCCAACGCCATGGCCGCCGCCGTGGTCATCTGGCTGCTCTGGCCGGGGACGCGGCGCTATGTCTGGGCCATGCCCCTGCTGGTGGGCTGGTCGAGGCTGTATCTTGGCAAGCATTATCCCACGGACGTGCTCATGGGCTGGCTGTTCGGGCTGGGGGCCGCCCTGGCTGTGTGGACGGTGGTCAAGTTGCTCAGGGGCGGGGATCGGCAAGGGCTGCCGGGTGGCTGAGCCGCATCGTTCTGGCGAGGCCGCCCGCGCGGGTGAACGTGGCGGCGTTTTTGTTGGCTTCGGGAGTGCCCCTGGCGGATGAGCTTGTCCGGGAACGGGGCTGGTGGTTGCCCTTGCCCTGGGGGTGCCCTCCGGCGGATGAATCGGTCCCGCGGGGGCTTTTATTTTCTGTGCCGGGGCCTAGTCCCCGTTGACCACATCCGCCCCGCGCTTCTTGCGGTAGAGGGCGAAGCCCCACCACGTGGAGAGGCCGAACAGGATGACCGAAAGGGTCACCCGCCAGGCGAAGTCGACCTTGAAGCCGCTGCCGAGCAGCGCGAAGATCAGGGTCTGGGGGATGAAGCCCAGGGTCGATCCGGCCAGGAACGGCCACGCCCCTACGGAGCTGACCCCGGCCACGAGGTTGGTCAGGATGTTGCTGCCCACGGGCATGAAGCGGATGATCAGGGTCATGGAAAACGGATTGTCGCGCAAAAATCTGTCGACCTTGCCGATCTTGCCACCAAAGCGCTCGGTCACCGTGCGTCGCCCCAGGAAGCGGGCGAAGCAGAAGGCCAGGGCGCAGCCCAGGGCCGTGCCCACAGTGCCCGCCACGGTCCCTCCCACAAAGCCATAGGCGTATCCCGCCAGGAAACTGATGATCTGCCGCGGCAGGCCAATGCCCGTAAACAAGCCTGCCATGCCGATGAACAGCGCCCAGCCCGCCAGCCCTTGCCCGCGGATGTGGGCGTCGATCCAATGCTCGTTCAGGGCCTGGTCAAGACCGGCGGCGCGCAGGGCAAGTCCGATGCCCACCAGCGTGGCGAGCATGATCGATCCCTTGAGATAGGTGCGGGTTTGTTTGTCCATGCGCCGTCTGTCCGTTGGGGTTGCTGTGGGGGAAAGGTAGCTCAGGGCGAGCCAAGAGGGAAGACGGGGCCTATTTTTTGTCTTCGATGTCGTAGTCGATGGCCCGGTCCAGCAGCCAGCGGACCCCGATCAGGTCGTAGATCCCTGCCTTCAAGCGGTCCCAGGTGCCGTACTTGCTCACGCCATGCATGCGGTGGCGGTGGTTGACCGGGATTTCCAGGACCGTGGCCTTCTGCATCTTCATCAGCGTGGGCAGGTAGCGGTGCATGTTCTTGAACACGGGCATCCGGCGGGCCATTTCGGTGCGCATGACCTTCAGCGAGCAGCCGGTGTCGTGCACGGTCTCGCGGGTCCACCAGTTGCGCGCCGCGTTGCCGATGCGCGAGGACAAACGCTTGGTGGCGGTGTCTTTGCGGGTGGTGCGCCAGCCGATGACCATGTCCGCGTTCTCGGCCTCATACAGGGCGAGCATGGCGGGGATGTCGGCGGGGTCGTTTTGCAGGTCGGCATCCAGGGTGACCACCGCCTCGCCCGTGGCGTGCTGGAATCCGGCGGCGAAACCTGCGGACTGGCCTCGGTTCTCCCTAAAGGAGAGATAGCGCACGTGGTCGTCGCGCTGGGCCAGATCCCGGATCACGGCAAGGGAAGCGTCCTTGCTGGCGTCGTTGATGTAGATCACTTCCCAACGGGGCCTGAGACCCTCAAGGGCCGTGGTGATTTCCTTGTGCAGCAACGGCAGGTTGGCTTCCTCGTTGAACACGGGGATCACCAGGGATATTGAATTAATGTGTGTCATGACCGGGAGAGGAATACGGGAATCAAAAAAAATTGTAAATAGCGTTTGACAATGTTGGGGCGGTGGGCCTATAAGCCCTTTCTCGACAGCGTTGCGGGGTGGAGCAGTACGGTAGCTCGTCGGGCTCATAACCCGAAGGTCATAGGTTCAAATCCTGTCCCCGCTACCAAAGAAATCAAGGGCTTACGATGAAAATCGTAGGCCCTTTTTCTGTTTGTGCTACCCTATTGCCACCTCCAAAACCCCCCTCCTTTTGACTTGGCTTGTGGGCTTGCCTGCCACGGGCAGCAGTGACTCTGCCCTGCTGCTGTTTCAGTGACCTTGGGCCATGGGCGTTGCGTGCTATTCGACTCCTGGGGCGTCGCCGACCGTGCCGAGGGGCAGGGCCACGGTGAAGGTGGTCCCGACCCCCACGGCGGAAGTGAAGCTGATGGAGCCTCCGTGTTGCTGCATGATGGCATGGGCGATGGCCAACCCCTGGCCTGTGCCTTCCCCGACCCCCTTGGAGGTGAAGAAGGGGTCGAAGATCTTGCCCTGATATTCCTTGGGGATGCCCACCCCCGTGTCGGCGATGGTGACCAGCACTTGATTATCTGCGTGGCTGGTGGTCACGGTGATTGTCCCTTGTTCCGCGCGGCCCTGGTATCTTTGGGCGTTGGCCTGGGCGGCGTTGACGATGATGTTCAGAAACACCTGGTTGAGCTTTCCGGGAAAGCCAAGCACCTGGGGCAGGTCCGGGGCCAGATCGGTGGTCAGGGTCGAGGCGTATTTCCATTCGTTGCGGGAGATGGTCAGGATGGTCTGCAGTGCGGCGTTCACATCCACAGGATCTTTGGTTTCGCTCTGGGGGTGGGAAAACTGTTTCATGGCCCGGACGAGGTCCGTAATACTTTGCACACCATCCTGGGTGTCGGCGATGGCCTGGGGCAATTCCTCAAGCATATCGGGCAGTTTGATTTTTTCCAGCAGCTGTTGCACATCGTCCGCCGCCGGGCCGGGGGCAGCGCCCGAGAGCACCGCATCTTTGAGTGCGGCGAAAGCCTCCAGCACCTGGACCAGTTGCGGGATCACTTTTTCGATGTAGCTCAGGTTGCCCCCGATGTACTGGATCGGGGTGTTGATTTCGTGGGCGATGCCCGCGGCCAGCTGGCCCACGGCTTCCAGCTTCTGGGCCAGGACCAGTTGCCGTTCCAGGGCCTTGCGCTCGGTGATGTCGAACAGGATGGTGATGAGATGGGGCTTCCCGTTGAGCTTGGTGGGCAGGACGCTCTTCAGCACCGGGACGAAGCGGCCATCCTGGCGCTCGATGATGAAATCCGTGTGGTGGATCTTCTTGCCGAGGACCGGGCAGGACTCGGGCCGGGAACTTCGCTTCTCAACACAGATCAGCTTGTAGCAGTGCTGGCCGATGATCTGTTCCCGGGTCAGGCCCAGCAGGTCTTCGGCCTGGGCGTTGGCCTCGACGATCGTGAAACTGTCCACGTCGATGAACAGCACGGCGGCCTGCAGGCCGTCCAAGATGTCCTGCTGGAGCTGGCGCTGTTCCAGCAGGGTCTGGGCCTGGAGCCTGCGTTCCTCGATTTCGCTGCGTAACTCCTTGTTGGCCTGGTCCAGTTCCTGCGTGCGTTCGCGGATGCGGCGTTCAAGCAGTTCATTGGCCTGGGTGAGATCGCGGGCCAGTGACGAGCGCTCCACGGCGTAGCGAATGGCCCGGACCACGAGGGCTCCTGTGAGCTGCCCCTTGATCAGATAGTCCTGGGCACCGGAGCGCACCGCGGACATTGCCACGTCCTCCAGGTCCGTGACCGTGAGGATGATGACCGGGAGTGTGGGGTAGTGCAGGGCGAGGGCCTTGTAGGTTGTCAGTCCGCGCGAGTCCGGCAGGTTGAGGTCCAGGAGCAGCGCATCGTACTGCCCCTGCTTGGTGGACAACAGGACATCCTGGAGCCGCTCCTTGATGACGATTTCCAGGCCGTGGTTTGGCACCTCCCGCAGCAGGTCCTGCAACAGTTGCTGGTCCGCGGGGTTGTCCTCCAGATACAGGACGCGCAGGCGTTTGGCTAACATGACGATCCCTTCAGGCCTTGGGCAGTTTGACGATGGTGAACCAGAACTCCTCGACGTATTTGACGACCTTGATGAACTTGTCGAAGTCCACGGGTTTGGTGATGTAGCAGTTGACGTAGCTGTTGTAGGCCTGGGCGATGTCCTCCGGGGATTCCGAGGTGGTCAGCACCACCACGGGGATGCTGCGCAGGGTCTCGTCGGCCTTGATTTCCTCCAGGACCTCCCGCCCGTCCTTGCGCGGCAGGTTGAGGTCCAGGAAGATGATGTCCGGTCGGGTGGCGTCGCCATACTCCCCCTGCTTGTTGAGGTACTCCAGGGCCTGTACCCCGTCCTCGACCACGTTGAGCGAGCAACGGACCTTGGCGTCTTTCAGGGCCTCCCGGGTCAGAAGCACATCGTCGGGGTTGTCTTCGACCATCAGAATCTGGATGGGTTTGACGCTCATGATGATGTTTCCTCCACTGCCTGCAGGGTGAAATGAAAGGCCGAGCCCGCTCCGGAGTCGCTCTCGAGCCAGATGCGACCGTTATGCCGCTCAACGATCTTTTTGCAGATGGTCAGGCCGATGCCTGTGCCTGGATAGTGGGCCCTGGTATGCAGCCGCTGGAACAGGGCGAAGATGCGCTCGTGGTATTCCGGGCTGATGCCGATGCCGTTGTCACGCACCGTGAACTGCCAGAGGGTCCCGTCCCGCTGCGCCGTGACCCAGACCTCGGGCGTGCTCTCCGGGAGGTGAAATTTCATGGCGTTGGACAGGAGGTTCTGGAACAGCTGGGCGATCTGGGTCCTGTCGCCGAGGATGGGGGGTAGGGGCTCATGATGCACCAGGGCCTGGTTATCGGCAACGGCTTCCCCCAGGGATTCCATGGCCTCGGCGAAGACCTCCTCGGTCTGCACGGCGGCGAAGGGCTGGGCCTTGGTGCTCAACCGGGAGTAGTCCAGCAGTCCGTGGATCAGGGCGCGCATCCGTTCCGCAGCGTCCTTGGTGGCCTTGATGAAGCGTGCGCCCTCCTCGTCGATGAGCTCCTTGTAGCGGCGTTCGATGAGTTGCAGGTAGCTGTGGATGATGCGCAGGGGCTCCTGCAGGTCGTGGGAGGCCACATAGGCGAACTGCTCCAGCTCCTCGTTGGACTGTTGCAGTTTTTCGACGTGCAGGGCCAGGCTGTCCTCCGCGCGCAGGCGGGCGTCCACCTCCCGTTGCAATTGGGCCATGCTGACCTCCGCGCGCTGGCGGGCATCCACCTCCTGTTGCAGTTCCAGGTTGGACTGGGTGAGTGCTTCGGCCTTCTCCTTGAGCTGCAAGGTCCGGGCCTTCAGTTGGTCGGCCATGTTGTTGAAGGTTTTGGCCAGCTGGCTGTATTCATTCACCGGATAGGTGTCTTTGGTCCGTTCTTCGAGGTTGCCCTGACCGAGAAGCAGGGCAAATTGCGTGATTTCCTGGACGGGCTTCATAAAGAATAAACCACCCAGGAACCAGGCCGTGGCAAGGCCAAGTGTCCCCGTCGCCAGCAGCACCATGAGTTGCTGGTAGATGCCCCGCCATATCTCGGTTTGGACTGAGGTATGGTCAAAGCTCACATAGATGATCGGTGACTTCTCCTGCTCCGGGTGCATCGGGGTGAAGGCCACGATCCGCTCTGCGTTGTCGGCACTCTTGACCACCAATTTCCCTTCGCGTTGCGTCCGGATTAGTCTGCGAATGTCCTCATCAATCCTGTTTGTACCGATCAATTCCGGTCGCTGGGGCATGCGGACCATGATGGTGCCATCAAGGTCGAGGACGGTCACGACGCTTCCTGGGGGCATCGGCAAGACGGACAATATGGTGTTCAGTGCTTCGGACAGCTCCAGGGTAATCGAAAGCATGGAGAGGGTTGTTCCGTTGGAGTCTTGGACCGGACGGGCTATGGTTATGCTCGACTCGCGGGTGGTCTTGTTGAAGATGATTTCGGTGGAGGAGGCCTCACCCCGCAGAATCTGCTTGAACCACAGCCGGTCGGCGTAATTGTGCAGTTTTTCACTGGTCTGGGCCTGGGCCTGGGCAAAGGCCTGTCCATTCAGGTCGAGCGCAACGAAATTGAGGTAGGGTTCACCGTATTCCACCAGGGCCGATTTCAGGAGCCGCGCACACTCTTTGACGTTTCGCTCCTGCACGGCGGAGTTCAAGGCCATGGTCTGCAGGGTGCGCCTGGCAATTGTTTCAATGACTACGCGGCCGTGGGCGATATACTGGGCCAACGTCAAGGCCGAGGCCTGCGCTTTTTCTCTGGCCCTTTCCTGGAGCTTGAAGCCGTGCCATACGGTAACCCCCATGACAGGGATTATTGTCAGCAGGACCAGCGTCACGAGGATTGTCCGCAGGCTAAAGCGATGAAACATCCTGTTTACCCGGTGTGGATCTTCAGTGACCAGTTTCTAAAAGCATGTCCAGGCGAGTGGGGCAAGCCATGGCTGAGCCTTGGTCCGGGGCCTGTCGCTGTTGCCCAGCGGTCAGGTCCCGTCACCCGAGGCGGACGGGGTGCCTGCCTGTGGGGCCGCGGTCCAGAACGTTGCTTCTTCCGTCCGTTTTCCGGGTGCTTGCGCATTGCGGAAAGGGACACTCTCCGCCCAAAAGTCACTTCATGCCCCCTGAGACCGCTGAACCCGTGCCTGGTTTAGGGGCGCGGTGATTGGAGTGTCATGATCTTCAGAGGGGATTGCCTATCAATTACAGCATACGCTCAATCTATGGCTGGTCAAGGCAATGCCAAGGGAATGAAGCATGTGGTGGTATCGATATTGGATCGAAGTAGCTGGTTGGAGAGGAAGAATTGCGAAGGTTATCCATCAATGAATCTGGTGCGAAAAAAAATGAGCCGCGCTGCATCGGGCAACGCAGGCCGTCCTTGGGTCCGTGTGTGTGAGGGGGGAAGGCCTGACCCCAGGGCGAAGGGCAGCGCCCACGGAGAGCTGGGGACGCCCTCCAGGACTCTGGTCTCCGGCGTGTGGAGGAGACGGAGGGCCAGGGACCCTCCAGCCCCGGTCGCCTGACGGCCAGGGGCGGGTGTCTGTTCGCGAAAACGGGAAGCGCGGCCCTGGTGAGACCAGTGCTTGTGCGTTGCGGTTGGGGCGGGATGACGTGCTCAGGCCCTGCGGGCGGGGTGGAAATTCCTTAAGCCGAGTTCTGCTCTGTGCTGCGGGCGCGTCGGGCCATGGCCTGTGTTGCTTCCAGGGTATTGCGGGCCAGGGCGTGGTCCTTGGCCAGGGCGGCCTGCTCCAGGCGGCGCAAGTTTTGGCCCAGGTCATTGAATCCGTAGCTGCGGGCTGCGCCCTTCAGCCCGTGCGCCATGCGGGCGATGCTCTCGAAGTCGCCCTGATTGAGCCACAGGTCCATAGCCTGGAGCCCTTGCTCCAGCTCTTCATGGAACACCGGCAGCAGGGCCTGCATACCCGGTTCCAGCCAGGGGGCGGCCATGGCCTGTGCCTGGTGCCTGGGGTCAGAGGTGATGTTGGCGTGCGTTGTCATGGCCGCGAGGAGTTCGGCGCGGCTCAGGGGTTTGGTCAGCACCTCGTCGCAGCCTGCGGCCAGGGCTTCCCGGCGGCGCGACGGTCGGGCATCTGCCGTGAGCGCGATGATCGGCAATCGGGGGCGGCCCTGGGCCTGTTCTTGGTCTCGGATGGCGCGCACCGCTGCCACTCCGTCCAGCGCGGGCATCTGGAGATCCATCAGCACCAGGCCGTAGTCGTTGCTCAGCGCCTTTTCCACGGCTTCCCGGCCATTGATGGCCCTCTCGGGCTGCGCCTGGGTGCCTTCCAGAAACAGCTCAATGATCTCATAGTTGGAGGCCAGGTCCTCGGCCACCAGCACCCGGACGGCTGGCACGTCCTTGTCGGTGGGACTTGGTTTGTTCTCTGTGGGGAAGTCCTGCGCGCGGTCGGTCACCAGCAGGGGCAGGGTGAAGTGGAATTGTGAGCCCTGACCCGGTTCGCTTTCCACCCACAATCGTCCGGCCATGGCCTCGACCAGCTTGCGGCAGATGGACAGCCCGAGGCCCGTGCCGCCGTACTCCCTGGTGGTGGTCGAGTCGGCCTGGGTGAAGTCCTCGAAGATGGTAACCAGTTTGTCCGGTGGGATGCCGATGCCGGTGTCGCGCACCACGAAGTGCAGTTCGTGGTCGCCCTGGGACATGACGGTCAGTTGTATTTCGCCCCGGTGGGTGAATTTGTAGGCGTTGGACAGCAGGTTCACCAGCACCTGGCGCAGGCGCATGGGGTCCCCGACCCTGAATGGCGCAACCACCGGATCGATCTTCATGCTGAACCCCAACTGTTCGGCCTTGGCCCCTGCGGCGTTGCGCACCACCCTGGAGCAGGCCTGCATCAGTTCGGGCAGGTCAAAGGGGCGTTCCTCCAGCTCGATGACCCCGGATTCGATACGCGAGATATCCAGGATGTCGCTGATGAGCTCCAGCAGGTGCCCGCCGGCTGTGGAGATGTTCTCAAGCCCCCGGCGCTGGCGCGGGGTGAGATTCGGGGCTTCCAGGACCTCGGCCATGCCCAGGATCGTGTTCAGGGGGGTCCTGATCTCATGGCTCATGACCGCCAGGAAGCGGCCCTTGGCCTGCTCGGCCTCCTCGGCTCGGTCCTTGGCCACCTGCAATTCCAGGGTGCGCTGCTTCACCCGTTGCTCCAGCTGTTCCTTGTGCCTTGTGAGCAGGGCGTTGGCGCTTTTGAGATTGGCTGAATAACGGGTGTTTTGCCTGCAGTGGAGGATGAAGAACGGCAGGGAGAACAGCAGGAACAGGGCGCCGATGGTCACGGCCTCCCAGCGTTTTTTGTGCAGCATGGTTTCGAGCTTGGGCACGGCGAAATCGGAACAGGCCAGGTACTTGCGGCCGCCCGGGGAATGCTCGGGCAGGGCCACGGAGCGGAAGGTTCCCCACTCGTCGGTGTAGGTCAGATAGATGGGCTTGTCGCCGTCCATGGCCGCGATGAATTCCCCGGGGATCTCCAGGTAGGGATAGTAGTACCAGCGTTTGAGCTCCTCGGCCTCCTCGGGCGTGACCGTGGGGGCCGAAAAATAGAAGCGGCCCTTGTCTTCGATGACCGTGTAGGCATAGGTCAGGCCACTCTGCCGGACAAAGGCGTTGAGGCGCTCGCGATTGACCAGCTCCTCCTCGAAACTGATGGAGTCCTTGTCCTGGGTGCGGTCGTGGAAATCCTTGGACAGGAGGAGCTTCAGGGTCGATGCGGAGCTGAGCAGTCTGGCGTCGATGTCGGCCAGGATCTGAGTCTCGGCCTGTTGGGTATACCAGAGCGCAAAGCTGGCGACGAACAGGGCGTAGATCACGGCGCTGAATATGAACAGGCGCAAGGGACGCAAGGGGAGGCAGTTGTTGTCTGTGGAAGGCATATGCTCAATATACTGATTAATCGTGTTCTGTGCAGTAAAAAGGATGTGCTTGTTTGATCGCTGTCCAGCTGGCGTGCCGTGTGCCCTGCGTCAGGGATGCGGCCTTGGCCCGACCCGATGCGCTGCCTGGAATGTCGCGCAGGCCAGGCCCGCAGGTCTTTGGTGCCCTTGGGCCTGGGGAGGCTCAAAGGTCGTGCGCGCACAGTGGGAGTGGTCAGGGGTTGCAGCCCGGTGCTGAGAGTGCGGCGAGGGTTTCACCCCTGTCGTTCGACTTTGCTTTTCTTTTTCCTGTTCCCAGGCTATAAGATGCAGCAATTACAGGGCTCTGCTTTGGCTTGAGCCCCATTGACGAGCCAAGGAGCGACGACTTGCAGATGATTATTTCCCTGGCCGGGGGGCTCGGCCTGCTCTTGCTGGGCATGAAGCTGATGAGTGACGGCCTGAAGATGGCTGCGGGCGGGGTGCTGCGCAGGATCCTGTCCTCCTGGACAAAGACGCCGCTGCGGGGACTGGCCTCCGGGTTCATGATGACTTCGGCGGTGCAGTCGTCGGCCGCCGTGACCGTGGCTGCCATCGGTTTCGTCAATGCGGGTGTGATGACCCTGGGCCAGACCGTGTGGGTGGTTTACGGCAGTAATATCGGCACCACCACAACGGCCTGGATCGTGGCTTTTATGGGTCTGAAGCTCAACATCAAGATCCTGGCTCTGCCGTTGATCGCCGTGGGCACAGCCCTGTGGTTGTCCAGGCGGGTGACCCGCCGTTCGGCACTGGGTGAGGCTCTGGCCGGATTCGGTCTGTTTTTTCTGGGGATCGAGGGCCTGCAGGAGGTTTTCGTCGGCTTGAGCCAGACGGTTCGCCCGGAGCAGTGGGTCTTTGACGGGATCGGCGGCCACCTGGCGTTGTGCGGGCTGGGGTTTGTGATGACCTTTCTGATGCAGTCGTCCAGCGCCTCCATGGCCCTGATCCTGACGGCTGCGGCTCAGGACATGGTGCCGCTGGAATTGGCCGCAGCGGCGGTTATCGGCGCCAATCTGGGGTCAACCTCCACCGCCGTCATCGCCGTGCTGGGGGCCACTTCCAACGCCAAACGCGTGGCGGCCATGCATGTGATTTTCAACCTGGTCACGGGGCTGGCGGCCTTTGCGAGTCTGTCCCTGATCCTGGGTGGCATCCTGCACCTGCGTCTGCTGCTGGGCATGACTCTGGACCCTGTGCCCGTGCTGGCGTTGTTCCATACCAGTTTCAATGTTCTCGGGGTGCTCCTGGTGGGGCCTTTTACCCGTCGCCTGACCCGGAAGGTCGAAAACTGGTTTCGGACGGCGGAGGAAGAGGCCGGGACCCTTCGGTATCTGGACAATACCGTCCTCGCCGCTCCGGCCATGGCCGTTGGGGCCATGGTCCAGGAGGTGGCCCGCGTGGGGGTGACGGCCCAGCGCATGGCCCATGCGGCCCTGCGTTGCAGGGGCAAGGCGAAGCCGTGCCTGGAACTGCATCGCGAAAAGGCGGTTTTGGACAAGCTGCAGGCCGAGATCACCATGTTTTCCGCCAGACTGCGCAAGCAGGGCCTGCCCCAGGAAACAGCCGAACTGGTCCCGGACGTGCTGCGCTCCCTCAGGTACTTCGTGATGACGGGTGACTCCGCCCTGGAGGCCGAGACCATTTATCAGACACTGGAGCCCACGGGCGATCTCGAACTTGAGCAGTCCTTGGCAACGCTGTTGGACAGCGCGGTCACCCTGTCTCTGCACGCCGATCCGTCGGACGCGAATTTTTCCAGCCTGAGCTTGGCGGAGAAGGTGGAGGTCTTCGAGCAGCACTATCAGAAAATGAAACAGGATATCCTGGATGCAGGGTCCATCAATCGGCTCGAGATCGACGCCATGGTCGGTTACCTGGATTACCTGTCCAGCATTCACAGGATGATGGATCAATCGGCCAAGGGTGGCGGCTGGCTGCGAGGCCTGGGGCTGCGGCTGGGGGTCTATGGCCGTTCCCCCGCCTGATCCAAACGAGCGAGGCCGGTGGACCCGATGTCCCCGGCCTCTGGCGCATTCCCAGCCCGGCTGTCTCCGGGTGGTGGGTCGCCCAGTGAAGTCTCTCCCCTCCCCTGGCTTTCCCACGTGTCTCTGGTAAACTGCTCGTCTATTGGAGCACTCTGAGTTCCCGTTCCTTTATCAGGCGCAGGAGTTCGAGCCTGTTGCCCTTGCCGGGACGCGGCCGGAAGACCGCCTTGGGGGAGGCAGACCCGTGAGACTCCAGAAAGGTCATGTGCCACCAAATGTCATCCATGCTGATGTGCTTGCGCAGATAGGCCTCGGGTCCGGCATGGCTGAAGTGGTGCACCAGGGCGTCGGTGACCACGGCGACCCGTAGGCCGTCGCTGCGCAGGACGCTGTTGATGTAGAATTCGTCGGCCCTGGTGGTGCCCTCGGGCAGGCGCAGCGGCATGGGCACGAGGCGTTCGATGAGCTGTCCGTCGAAGAGCAGGCAGTCCACCGAGACCCGGCTCATGTAGATATGCTTGGGGCGGGTCAGTTCCAGGTACTTCGCCGCAAGGCCGTCGCCCAGGATCTTTTCCCAGACAAAACGATGATAGACGGCGTTTTGCTCCAGGGGCAGCGTGGGCAGTCGCTTGCGCAGGTCGGGATAGTGCGTCCGGAGCACCCGGTCCATGAGCTGTCGGCCTGTCCGGCTGATGGGGGTCAGGGCCGAGATGGCTACAATGTCCTCGTGCCCCCGGTGCAGCTTGTAGGTCGCCAGCAGATGCTCCAGCCAATAGGGGGTCACGAACACATCCTCGGACAGCCGCAGCACAACATCGTCCTTGTGGCGCCGGAGGATAAAATTTTCCATGGAGAGCATGGCCGGGATTTGACCACGTGGCGTGGCGTGAACGTCGATCACGTTGGCGTGCTTGCGCTGGAAGGACTTGATGATCACCGCGTGCTCATCGCCAACGTCGTTGGCGACGATGTAAATCTTCTTGAAACGGTCGAGATCAGTGAACAGTTCCAGACACTTGAGGCACAACAGGAGGCAGTCCACCCGGTGGGAGGTGAGCAGCATCAGGACGGGTCTGACTTCCTGTGCCCGGGGCGTGATGTCGATGATTCTTGCCATGTTCTTCTCGCGTCCATGCGATGGGTAAGATTTGCCTTCTGGGTACAATTCTTATCGGGCATTAGAGCAATTCCTTTAGGGCAGGCCCGCAACTTTTTTGTTTTTAATTTATAATCGCTTGTCATGCATGGAGAAAAAACTTGCATTTCAGGCTTGATTTGAGCACAGGACCAGCTTGCGCGTCCCAAGCGCCCCTTCTGTCATTCGGAGCAGCAACCATGGACATTCTGTCTCAGAAGAGACGTATCTACCTGTTTTTACTTGTGTTGACCGTTGCCTCCACCGTGGGGTTGCAGGGCTGGCGCACGCTGATCAACAATTTTGCGGTGGAAGCCGCTGGGTTGGACGGCCTGGGTATGGGCGTGGTGCAGTCCGTGCGCGAGGTGCCGGGATTCCTGTCCCTGCTGGTGGTCTATCTGCTGCTGGTGATCCGTGAACAGCGGCTTGCCGCGTTGTCCGTGTTGATCATGGGGGTTGGGGTGGCGGCCACGGGGCTGTTTCCGTCTGTCTGGGGGCTGGCCTTTACGACGCTGATCATGTCCTTCGGGTTTCATTATTTCGAGACCTGCAACCAATCCCTGACCCTGCAGCACTTCGACCGGGCAACGGCCCCGATGGTCTTCGGGCGTTTGCGGGGGGTGGCGTCCGTAGGCAACCTGGTCATCGGCGCGGCCATCTTTTTGCTGTCGCCGTATCTGGAGTACGCGCAACTCTTTGCCCTGGTGGGCATTGTCGTGGCTCTGGTGGGGGCGGCGCTGCTCTGGTTCAATCCGCGCGATACAGAGACCCAGCCGCAACGCAAAACCATGGTCCTGCGCGGCAAGTATTGGCTGTTTTACCTGCTGACCTTTCTGGCCGGTGCCAGGCGACAGATCTTTGTGGCCTTTTCGGTCTTTCTGATGGTCGAACGGTTCGGGTTCTCGGTGCGCGAGGTTACGGCCCTGTTCGTGCTGAACAACGCCATCAACTGGTTTGCCGGACCCTGGATCGGCCGGGCCGTGGTGCGCTTGGGTGAGCGGCGTATCCTGTCCGTGGAGTATGCGGGGCTGGTGCTGGTGTTTCTGGTCTACGCCACGACCGGGAGCAAGGCGGTGGTGGCTGTGATGTACGTGCTGGACCACCTGCTGTTCAACTGCGCCTTTGCCATCCGCACCTATTTTCAGAAGATCGCCGATCCGGCGGATATCGCCCCGAGCATGGCCGTGGGCTTCACCATCAACCACATTGCCGCCGTGATCGTGCCCGTGACCGGTGGACTGTTGTGGCTGTTGCACCCGGCAGTGGTCTTCTATGCGGGCGCCGGGCTGTCCTTGGTGTCTTTGGCCTGTGTGCAGTTCATCCGCACGCCGGAAAGGCCCTAGGGAAAGAAAGCCCCGGAACAAAAAAGCCTTCAGACGCGACGACGCCCGGACCTGACAAGCCCGGGCGTCATCATTCCAGTCCTTTGTCAGTCGGCAACCTGCCGGCTGGTTTCAACAGCCTCAGGTGCCGCCAAAGCCGATGGTCACTTTGCCGTCTTCCACCAGCACAGGGACCTTGCGCGCCCCGTCGGTCAGCTTGAGCATTTCGTCCAGCTTGGCGGGGTCCATGGTGACGTCGACATAGGCGGCCTCGGGATGGGCCGACCTGGCCTTGATGGTATAGGGGCAGCCGGGTTTGCCGTAGATGATCATTGCCATGGTGTTTCTCCTTTCATTGAGTGTCCCGATCCAATCCTAGGGGATTGCATCGGGATTTTCAATGTCTGGAGGTCCGTTAGATGTCCAGGACTTCATCGCCGCGCAGCAGGCCTTCGGCCTGTTCGCGGGTCATGGGGCGGGCAAAGAGGTAGCCTTGGGCGTATTCGCAGCCAAGGTCCTTGAGCATCACGCGTTGCACTTCGGTGTCCACGCCCTCGGCCACCACGGCCACGCCGATGTTCTTGGCCAGGGCGATGATGGAGCGCACCAGCACCTGGGATTCGGCGTCCTCCCCAAAGCGGGAGATGAAGCTGCGGTCGATCTTCAGGGCATCGATGGGGAACTGGCGGAGGTAGGACAGCGAGGAATAGCCCGTGCCGAAGTCGTCCATGGACAGGGAGATGCCCAGGTTCTTGAGTTGGCCGAGCATTTCGATGGCGATGGTGGCGTGTTTCATGAGCACTGTCTCGGCCACCTCCAGGCGCAGGTTGGAGGGGGTGATGCCGGTCAGTTCCAGGATCTCGCGCAGTTGCGGGATCAAGGTGGGCTGCACGAACTGCTTGGCCGAAAGGTTGATGGAGATGTTCAAGGGCTTGTCGGCTGGGAACTGCTTCTCCCAGTCGCGGATGGTACCGCAGACGTTGCGCAACACCCATTCTCCCAGGGGGTGGATCAGGCCCGTGTCCTCGGCCAGGGGGATGAATTCCGCGGGCGAGATCATGCCGAGCTTGGGGTGGTTCCAGCGGACCAGGGCCTCGAAACCCGCCAGGCGCTTGTTGTCCAGGTCCACGATGGGTTGCAGCAGGGTCACGAAGTCGTCGCGCGTCAGGGATCTGCGCAGTTCGGTCTCCAGCTCCAGAAGGCGCACGTTCTGATCATGCATGCGCTGGCTGAAGACCTTGAAACGCGAACGCCCTGATTCCTTGGCCCGGTACATGGCGGTGTCGGCGTCGCGCAGGATGGAGTCGGGACGATCATAGTCCTTTTTGACCAGCACGATACCCAGGCTGGCCGAGGTATGCACTTCGTAGCCGCCCAGCATTGCCGGTTCCTTGACCAGATCGCAGATGCGCCTGGCGATCTTGATGGCCTCGCGGGGTGCGCGCATGTCCTCGAGGAGTACGGCGAACTCGTCGCCGCCGAAGCGGGCCACGGTATCCATGGTGCGCACGGCTTCTTCCAGTTTGCGCGCCACATGCTTCAACAGCTCGTCGCCGATGTTGTGGCCCAGGCTGTCGTTGATGATCTTGAAGCGGTCCAGGTCCAGGTACAGCACGGCGTACACGAAGCCCTTGGAGCGTTTGGTGCGTTCCATGGCCAGACGCAGGTGGTCCAGGAACAGGATGCGGTTGGGCAATCCGGTCAGGGGATCGTGGAAGGCTTGGTGCCGCAGCGCCGATTCGGCTTCCTTGCGCTCGGTGATGTCCTGCACCGAGCCCTCGTAGAACAGGAGTTGGCCGTTCTCGTCATGCACGGGCCGGGCGTTCTGGGTGAGCCAGACGATGCGCCCGTCGCGTTTTCTGGCCTGGGACTCGAAGCCGCGTATCTCCTTGTTCTCCAGAAGTTGTGACCAAAATTCCTGGCCGCGGGATTCGTCCACGTGGAAGGAGGCCATGCCGCTGCCCGCCGCCCCCAGGAGGTCCATGGGGGTGGCGTAGCCGTAGATGCGAGCCAGGGCCGGGTTGGCCGCGATGTAGGTGCCGTCGGGGGCGAGCTGGAAGATGCCTTCGATGGCGTTCTCGAAGATGCCCCTGTATTTGCCCTCGGCCTGGCGCAGGGCCAGCTCGGCGGCATTGCGTTCCGCGGCCTCGTCTTCCAGGCGCTTGTTGGATTCGGACAGCTGCGCCGTGCGCTGGGCCACGCGGTCCTCCAGCTCGGCGTGGGCCAGCTGGAGCTTGAGTTCGGTCTGTTTGCGTTTGCTGATGTCGCGGATGATGCCCACGACGTTGATGTCGCCGTGCATCGGCAGCACCGCCAGGGACATCTCGGCCGGGAAGGCCGTGCCGTCCTGGCGGTGTCCTTCGACCTCGATGGTGGCTCGTTTCCCGGAAGGGAGGGCGCTGGAGTCACCCGTGGGAAGGGTGCAGCGGTCCAGCCCGGCCCGGCTCATCATGGACGGCATGTCCGTCCCCAATAGCTCACGGGCATTGCGCTCCGTGAGATTCCCGGAGGTTGCTCCGAACATTTCCAGCAGGGCGGAATTGAATTGCAGCAGGGTGCCGTCGGCGTCGGTCACCAGCAATCCGTCGGCCATGTTGTTCACGATGGCCGAGACCGTGGACAGCGTGTCCTGCAATTCGCCCGTGGTGTCTTCCACTGCCTGTTCCAGTTCGCTGATCAGGCCTGACAGCTCCTGGGAGGTGGAATGGAAGGCCCCGGCGAGTTCTCCCAGTTCGTCCTTGGAGTCGATGTCCAGCGTGGCCCCGAAGTCGCGGTTGCGGATCTTGCGGGCGTACTCGGTCAGCTTGATCAGCGGGCGCGAGATGTTCTCCATGAAGAAATAGGCCGCGAAGGCACAGGTCAGGAACAGGATCAGGGTCAGGATCTGCTGGTTGAGGATGGTGCCCAGAATCGCCCGGTTGATCAGGCCCTTGTCCATGCCGATGTGCACGCTGCCGATTTCCCCGGCCAGGACCGGGTGGGCGACGTGGATGAATTCCCCCCTGCCGGGCAGGGAGAGGGACAGGCTGACCGGTGCCTTGATGCGACCCGAGTGGATGGTGCGCAGGTCCCAGAGCAAGGCCGAGACCGGTTCCGGGATTTCCGGGACAAAGGTGTGGGCCATCACCTCGCCCGAGTGGGAGGCCACCAGGACATAGGAGACCCCGTTGATGTCCAGGAACTGGTCGATGCGTGACTGGATGGAGGTCGCATCCTGGGAGAGGATCAGCTCAGCGCTGGAATCCGCCATGGATTTGGCAATGGCCAGGGCCTTGGATTCGTACTCGGCGGTCATGCGGTCGCGCAGCGACCAGGCCGAATAGGAAGAGGACACGGCGGCGATGACGCCAAACGCCAGCAGCATGAACAGCAGGGTCTTCTTGAACAGGCGGGTCATCTTCATGGCCGGCACCGTCTGAAGTCCTGGATGGGGGCCAGCTGCCCGTCATCCAGGCTGACGAAATAGACCGTGCTCAGGGCCTGGTGCCGGTCCTGGCTGAAGGCCACCCGGTGGCCGAGTCCCAGATCGAAGCCCTGGGGGTCCTCCAGGGCCAGGGCCAGGGCCGTGCGGTTCGGGTGCGGGCCGATGCGCTCCAGGGCCTGGACAAGGACCTTGGCGTTCAGGAAACCCTCGAAGGCCACGGGGCTGAAGTCCGGCGAGGAGTATGGGGCATCGGTCAATCCCGGCGGAGGCGGAGGCGTTGTCTTCATGAGTTCCTGGAATTCCTGCACGGCGGCCAGCGAACGGTCCTTGTGGCAGGGCACGGCCAGGGAGGCGATGATGTTCTTGTACCGGTGCTCCGGCTGCTTCTGGTTTTTCAGCAGTTCGAGCATGGTCTGCGGGTTGGCGAAGGACAGGGTGGCGATGGGCACGTCCAGTCCTTGGGTGTGTGCGTCGCGGATGAAGGCGGCGCAAGCCGCCGAGGTGCCCACGCAAACCACGGCCTGGGGCTCTTGGTGCTTAAGGATGTCCACCTGGGGGGTCATGTCGTCGCCGAAGACGGCTCCCCGGTGGTAGCTGGCCTCGGCGACCATGCCCAGATGGCGTGAGGCCAGGGCTTGGCGGATGCCGTCCCAGCCGTTGCGGCCAAAGGCATCCGCCTGATAGAGAACAGCGATCTTTTCACGTCCGGCATCCAGGAAATTGTTGACCAGGGCCCGGGCCTCGTCGTTGTAGGAAGCCCTCAGGTTGTAGATCTTGTCCACATAGGGCCGGCGCCGCAGGGGCTCGGCCCCGGTCAGCGGGAAGAGCAGCAGCATGTTTCTGTCGGCGTATCGTTTGAGCAGCGGCAGGACCTGGGTGCTGGTGGGGGTGCCCACATAGTTGAACAGGGCGAAGACCTGGGTGCGCTGGATGAAGGTGACGGTGTTGTTCTGGCAGCGGTGCGGATCGTAGGCGTCGTCCAGGGGCAGGATGGAGATCCGGTTGCCCAGGACGCCTCCGGACTGGTTGACCTTGTCGAAATAGGCCTGGGCCCCCCGGTAGAGTTCGAGACCCAGGTCCCTGGTGGGGCCCGTGAAGGCCGCCGACATGCCCAAAACGAGGTCTTGGCCCGCATGGCAGCGCGCCGCGCCGATACACAGGGTGGCAAGGACGAGGATGGTAACGATGGCGGTCCGAAATCTGCGTGTCATCAATGCTCCCTGGTGGGCAAATCAATAAGTTTTCAATATCAAGAAAAGGCCGATTAAACAATTGGATAAACGGAAAACATGAGTGGTGCGGGGTCGCGTTCGTCCGGGTGCTGTGCTAGGGACAAAGGGGTCTGAGACAGACACGAAAAGTAACATGGACGGTGAGTTGCGATGAACCGCAGAGGGTTTCTCAGAGGCGCGGCCTGGATGGCAGGGGGCATGCTGGCGGGAATGCCGCTGGCGGCGACAGCGGCGGCCAAGGCCGTCAGCGGCACCAAGGTGCGCTGGAAGATGGTCCTGACCTGGACCAGGGATATGGAGCTGTTCAAGGCGGGGGCCATGCGCTTTGCGCACCGGGTCTCCCTGTTGTCCGACAGTCGCCTGGCCATTGACGTGTCCGTGGCCCCGGCCGGGGTGGGCCCTTCGGAGGTCCTGGCCATGGTGGAGCGGGGCGAGATCCATTGCTCCCATGGCTTTGCCAGGGATTTGGCGCAGCGTTCTCCGGCCATGGAATGGTTCAGCGGGGTGCCCTTCGGGTTGTCCCCGGCGGGATACGACGCCTGGCTCTATGGCCTGGGCGGCGAGCAGTTGTGGAAACAGGCCTGCGAACCCTTGGGCTTTTACCCCCGGTCCATGGGGGATACCGGGCCGGTGCGCTTCGGCTGGTCCAATCGTACAGTGTTCGGGCTGGAAGATTTCAAGGGCCTGCGGGTGCCTGCCCAGGGTGTGGCTGCGGATGTGCTGGCGCGTGCCGGGGCCATTCCCGTGGCCTTGGCCGACGGCGGGGCCACGGTCAGCGCCCTGGCCTCCGGGAACTTGGATGTCGCGTCGTGGTACGGGGCGTTCCACGAGCGCGAGTTGGGGTTCCACAAGGCAGCCCGCTATTCCTGGGGGCCGAGCTGGCAGGCCCCGGCGGGTCGGATGATGCTCTGCCTGAATCGCGAGGCCTTTGAGGCCCTGCCCGCCATGCTGCGGATCATCATCAATGCCTCCGCCGCCGAGGAGGACCACAGGCTCTCTGCGGACTTTACGGCTGGCAACGCCCAGGCCATGGCAGCCTTGGCTGCCGAGGGCCGCTTGACCCTGCGGGGCATCGACCCCGCAGCCCTTGCCGCCTTGCGGGGCTGGAGCATGGAGGCCGCGGCGGACAGGGCCAGCGGATCGCCCCTTGCCCGCAAGGTCCGCGATAGTTATCTCAATGCCCTGGGCGCAATGACCATTGATAGGGGGTGAAGCGATGCACAACTCGCGCATGGTGGTATTGGACGGATTTGTGTTGAACCCCGGGGACATCCCCTGGACTCCGGTGCAGGCCTTGGGGGAGCTGGTCGTGCATGAGCGCTCGACCCCCGCGCAGGTTCTGGAGCGCGCCCAAGGGGCCCGGATCCTGATGACCAACAAGACCCCCTTGGATGCGGCGCTGCTGGATGCCTTGCCTGATCTTGAGTTCATTTCCGTGTTGGCCACGGGCTATGATGTGCTGGATGTGGCTGCGGCCAGGGAGCGGGGCGTCCCCGTGTCCAATGTGCCGGGCTACGGAACCAATGCCGTGGCCCAGTTCGTCATGGCCCAGATCCTGGAACATTGTCACGGCGTTGCCGGCCATGACGCCAGCGTCCGTGAAGGGCGCTGGAGCCAGGGACCGGACTGGTGCTACTGGCTCAAGCCCCAGGTGGAGCTGGCGGGCATGACCATGGGCATCGTGGGTTTCGGGGGCATTGGTTCGCGCGTGGCGGAGCTGGCCCATGCCTTCGGGATGCGCGTCCTGGTCCATGCGCCGCGGCCCAAGCCCGCCCCGTGGTACAAGCCTTTCGGGTTTGCCACTCTCCAGGAAATTTTCGAGGAGTCGGACGTGGTCAGCCTGCACTGCCCGTTGACCGCGGACAATGGACAGTTTGTGAACTGGGAACTGCTCTCAAAGATGAAGCCCGGGGCGCTGCTGGTCAATACCGCCCGGGGGGCGCTGATCAACGAGCCTGACCTGGCCCGGGCCTTGAACGAAGGGCTGTTGGGCGGAGCCGCCCTGGATGTCCTGTCCAGCGAGCCGGTGCGGGATGACAACCCCTTGCTGCAGGCACCGGGCTGCCTCCTGACACCGCATATAGCCTGGGCCTCCCAGGCCGCCAGGGTCCGGCTCATGGAGCAGACGGCGCGCAACATCGCCGCCTTCCTGAAGGGTGCGCCCATCAACGTGGTCAACGGCTGATTCCTCCCCGGGTCAGCCGGGCGTTGCGGGGAGCATAGCCCAGGATCGGATCCCTTGCTGGGGACCGACGCCCGGATGAATCTCCGGTCAGGGCGGCCCCTTGCAGAACAACTCCCGCCTCGGGCTTGTTCTCCCATGCGGTTGTGCTAGGTTGTGCAGTGAGCCTGCCCGCAACCTGGCGGAACAGTTGATTTCGAGATCCCTGGAGGAGCGAGAGATGAGCAAGAAGACACCGAAGAAGGCCGAAGAGCAGTGGTATCTGCCCCAAGACAGCAGGACCCATCTCGAGAAATTGTTCAAGGAGATGCCCGAGCCCGTGACCCTGGAGGTCTTCACCCAGTCGGGGATGAATGACCCCTACAACGAGGCCATGGTCGCGTTCATGCGCGACATCGACAGGCTTGGCGAGAAGATCAGCCTCAATTTCAACGATTTGCATGGTGAGAAGGCCTCCACCTACGGTGTGAGCCGTTCCCCCAGCCTGCTGGTGCAGCCCGATAAATACCGTATTCGCTACACCGGGACTCCCCTGGGCGAGGAGGCGCGCGTCTTTATCGAGACCATGATGCTCGTCTCCCACGGCAAGAGCGGCCTGTCCCAGTCCTCGCGGGACGTCTTGGCCGGATTGAAGGAGCAGCGCGAACTCAAGGTCTTCATCAGTCCCACCTGACCCTATTGTCCTGGCCAGGTTGGCCAGGTGCTGCGCACGGCCATCGAGCGCCCGGATCTGATCTCCGCCGAGTGCGTGGAAACCGGCGAGAACCCGGAACTGGCCGACAAGTATGATGCGCAATCCGTGCCCCTGACCGTGACCAACGAGACCTTCCGTCAGAAGGGGTTGCTGCCCGAGGAACGCTTCGTGCTGGAGATGGTCTATCTGAAGCACGCCGAGCAGTTGCTGGAGGAGATGCAGAAGAATGACCCCGACATGGTGCCCGAGGTTGCGGGGCTGGCCATGGCCGAGGGCCTGACGCCGGCCGGTGAATTCGACGTGGTCGTGGCCGGTGCCGGTCCCGCGGGATTGACGGCGGCCATCTATGCCGAGCGGAGCGGGCTGAAGACTTTGGTGCTGGAAAAGGGCGTGGTCGGCGGGCAGGTCATCCTGACCCCCGAGGTGGAGAACTACCCCGGCTTCAAGACCGTGGGTGGCGTCCAGCTGATGGAGATGATCGCCTCCCAGGCCCGTGACTACTGCGAGATCCATGAGGGGGAAGGCCTGGACGAGATCAAGATCGGTAAGAAGATCGAGGTCATCACGGCCAAGGGCCGTTATCTGGCCAAGTCTCTGGTTCTGGCCACGGGCGCCAGCGCCAAACTTCTGGGTGTGCCAGGCGAGGCGCAACTCTTCGGGCGCGGGGTGTCGGTCTGCGCCTCCTGCGACGGCTGGGCCTACAAGGGCAAGCAGGTGATCATGGTCGGCGGCGGCAATACCGCCCTGACCGAGGCCCTGCACCTCAAGAACATGGACGTGGGCGTGACCCTCGTCCATCGTCGCGACGAGTTCCGCGCCGAGAAACACCTCCAGAACGGCATCAAGAAGGCCGGCATCGAGGTCATCTGGGACTGCGGCGTAGAGGAGTTCCTGGGTGACGAGACGGGCCTGAAGGGCGTGCGTCTGAAGAATCTCAAGACAGGGGAGCTCAGTGAGCTGAAGGTGGACGGGGCGTTTTTGGCCATCGGCTGGAACCCCAACACCGAGATCCCCCAGCAGGTGGGCGTGACCTTGGACCAGTGGGGCTACATCAAGGTGGACCGCAACATGCGCACCAATATCCCGCGCATCTACGCCTGCGGTGATGTGATCGGCGGGGTGCAGCAGATCGCCACTGCAGTGGGTGAGGGCTCCACCGCTGCCCTGGCCGTGTTCGAGGATATTTCCAACCCCTACTGGACCAAGGCCGAGTAGTCCGGCGGCCTGGCTGCGTCCAGCGCCCCTGCCTTTGCGATAGGGTAGCGCTCCGCGCTCCTGCGTCGTGACCTGCCAAGCCTTGCACCTGAGAGGCTGTGTGCCCAGGGGCCGGGACCCGGAGCGCCGACCGGGAGACCTCGGCCATGAACGCTGTGCAGGAAAAAGGAAGACGTCATGCAGTATGAGGGCACCATCATCCGACCACCCAACGAGGCGGGCAGCATCCTGCTTCAGGTGGCCGTGGGCTGTTCCCACAACAAATGCACCTTCTGCGGGGCCTACAAGGGGGAACGTTTCCGCATCAAGGACCGGGAGACCGTGTCCCGGGACATCGCCTCTGCCGCCCGCCAGTGCGGCGATCAGCGTCGACTGTTCCTGTGCGGGGGTGATGCCCTGGTGCTGCCCCAGGTCTGGCTGCTGGAGATTCTCGGGCAGATCCGGGCACAGCTGCCCTGGGTCACGCGTGTCGGGGCCTATGGCAGCGCCAAGGCCTTGGGTCTGAAGAGCGACGCCGAACTGGCCGAACTGCGCGGGGCCGGGCTCGGGATCGTGTACATGGGACTGGAATCCGGGGATGACGAGACCCTGGTCCGGGTCTGCAAACATGGCGACTCCCAGGCCATTGTTCAGCAGGGACTGCGGGTCAAGCAGGCCGGGCTGCGGCTGTCCGTGACCGTGCTCCTGGGTTTGGCGGGCAGTGGTCGTTCAAGCATTCACGCCCGGGCCACAGGCGAGGCGCTGACGCGGATGGACCCGCAGCACGTGGGGGCCTTGACCCTAATGCTGATGGAGAACACCCCTCTGTATGCGGACTGGCAACGCGGCGAGTTCGAGCTTCCCGACGCCCGGGGCATGCTTCTGGAGCTGCGCGAGATGCTGATCCATACCACTCTTTCGCGGGGCCTGTTTCTGGCCAACCATGCCTCCAACTATCTGCCGCTCAAGGTGCGCCTGCCCTCGGGCAAACAGGTTGCCCTGGAATGGATCGACCGGGCCCTGGCCGGCGGGGTCTCCCTGAAGAGCGAGCACCTGCGGGGTTTGTAGCCTGAGCGTTGTCTTTTGGCCTGTGGCCCTGTCTGGGTTTTTTCTCTGATTTCCAACGAGTATCTTATTGATTCAAGGCGGTTGGTGTAATAACCATATGGCAGAAATTATCCCTTGACCAAATCTTATAATGGTAATAGTTCTTATTTAGTAGAGAGGAGCCATCTCATGGAAAATAAGTCACAACGAATGACCAAGCAGCGCCGGATCATCCTTGATGAACTGCGCAAGCTGACCAGCCATCCCACGGCCGACGAGTTGTACGAAATCGTGCGCCAGCGCTTGCCGCGCATCAGCCTGGGGACTGTGTATCGGAATCTGGACGTACTTTCCGAGAACGGGGAGGTGCTCAAGCTGGAATCGGCCGGTAGTCAGAAGCGTTTTGACGGCGATGTCAGTCAGCACTGCCACGTGCGCTGTGTGAGCTGCGGTCGGGTGGGAGATGTGCAGGAGGCCCTGCCAGAACCGGACGTGAGCGGCGTCTCCGCTCCCGGGTTCACCATCACCCATGGGGTGTCGGAATTTTATGGTGTTTGCGAAGCTTGCCGGGGCGGGGATGAACTCGCGGCTCCGGGTGGCAGGATCAGGCAGTAGGGCCAAGCAGCCCGGCTGCGGTCTGTTCGGCTTTCTCCGCCCAGAGGGAAGAAGCCCGCCGAAACCAGCTTCTTGCACGCAACAAGAACGCCCCCGGAGAGATCTCCGGGGGCGTTCTTGTTGCGTGAGAGGGAGCGTCCCTCAGTCCGTGGCCGCCGTCTTCTTCATCCTCGGCGATTTTTCGATGAGATCCATCAACAGCAGGGCGGCGGTCATGTCCTTGCCGTTGCGGGCGTTGATCTCATCAAGGATGTAGTTCTTGAGCGAGGTCGTGGCTTCCTTGAGCAGCTGGCTCTTTTCGGTGTCGAAATAATAGGCCGCATCCAGCACACAGAGGATGAGATAATGCCATTCCTCATTGGTAAAGATGTGATAGCGCAAGATCTCGCGGACTTTCAGGATGGCGAAGACAACGTTCTCCAGCCTGGAATAGTCCTTGGAAAAGATTTCGCTGTCGTTGATGCGCGGCCGCGGGTAGAGCACCGAGTCCAGGTGCTCGTCCGGTACTTGCCGTTGTCTGTATTGCTCCAGGGCAATGACTGTGCCCATAGACCGCCTCCTCCCGAGGTCCGATGGTGTGCTCCCGGCAATGCGGGAATGGGGGGCGCTTGACGCCTATGTAATCTCTTCGGACAAAGCGCGAAAAACATTACTGCGACATGGGCTGAAACGGTGTCGATTTTCCGACGGCGTCTTGTCTGCCTGCCGGGGATGGTTCTTCCCTGCCCGCCATTTCTCCTTGTTATACGGCGCAAAACATGGGTCCATCCATGTGTGGCGCGATAATTGCTCATCACCATCCATACCGACAACAACCCGGAGCTGAATCCGGCCGGAAGGAGACAGGGTGATGAGAGCGCTGAACATGGAACCCACGCAGGAAGAACTGAACCGTACCTTTGCCCGGCTCAAGGAATGCCTGAAGCCCCAAGTGCTGGAAGAGGTCATGCATATGGGCATCAGGGACAGCATGATCAACGAGTACAAGGACCTGGCCACGGCCTCCAGCGACCTGATCAAGCTGCTGCGCAAATCCAGCTTTGCTCCGGTTCTGCAAGGGGAACAGGCCGACGAGTACGAATATATTTTGGCTCGGTTCTCCACGAGCGGCCAGCGGTTTCGCGTGCTGATCGAGGAGTCCTCCTCCGTGGACGAGGTGGCGATGCTGGCCATCGCGCCCCAACAGAGCGCCAGCGTCAACTAGCGGATATTTCAGGGGTGGGAGCTGCGCCCGCTAGGGCGCACCGTGTGACGTCTCTTTCCGGAGACATGTGAAGGGCCGTCAGCCAGGAAGGCAGGCGGTCTTCCCCTTTTGGCGAGGACGAAGGAAAACGGCCCCCGGACAGAAGTCCGGGGGCCGTTTTGTATTTGTCATTCAAGCAGGGGGTCGATCCCCTCGTGCAGTTCAAGAGGCTTCGAAGTCCTTGAGCATCTTCACGGCGCAGAACTCGCCGCACATGGCGCATTCCTCGCGATCCTTGTGGTCTTCGCGGCGGTGGCGGACCATGGGCGGGTCCAGGGCCAGTTCGGCCATCTTGTTCCAGTCCAGGTCGGCACGGGCTTGGGAGATGGCGAGGTCGCGCGCCACGGCCAGGGGACGGCCCAGGGCGTTTTCGGCGGCCTGGGCGGCGATGCGCGAGGCCATGACACCGGCGTAGACGTCCTTGCCGTCGGGCAGGGTCAGGTGCTCGGCCGGGGTCAGGTAGCACAGGAAATCCGCTCCGAACCAGGCGGCCAGGGCGCCGCCGATGGCTCCTGCGATATGGTCGTAGCCCGGGGCGCTGTCCGTGACCAGAGGGCCGAGCACGTACAGGGGCGCGCCCATGCACAGCTGTTTGATGCCCTGGATCTGGGCCTGGACCAGGTGCAGGGGCACATGTCCGGGGCCTTCGATCATGACCTGCACGCCGGCGTCCCAGGCACGTCTGGTCAGTTCGGCCAGGGTCACGACCTCGTCCCACTGGGCGGTGTCGCCCGCGTCAACACCCGCGCCTGGGCGCATGCCGTCGCCCAGGGAGAGGGTCAGGTTGTGCTTGGCCGCGATCTCCAGCAGTCGGTCATACTGTTCGAACAGCGGGTTTTCTTTGCCGGTCTCCTTCATATAGCGCACGGTCATGGAACCGCCGCGCGAGACCACGCCCAGCATGCGCTGGGCATTGTCGATCAGTTGGGAGGCGCGGCGGGTGACTCCGCAATGCACGGTGATGAAGTCCACGCCCTGCTCGGCCTGGGTCTGGATCTCCTCGAACAGTCCGTCGGCGGTGAAGGAGGCGGGGTGTCCTCCGGCCTTGATGCGCCTTTGGGCGCAGCCGTACAGAGGCACGGTGCCCAGGGGCAGCCGGGTGGCGGCCAGCATTTCCAGGCGGATGGCATCCAGGTCGCCGCCGGTGGAGAGATCCATCACGGCGTGAGCCCCGGCGGCCTCGGCCAGCAGGAGTTTCTTGATCTCTTTGGAAGGCTCTTCGATGAACGGGGAGGTACCGATGTTGGCGTTGACCTTCACCGAAGCGGGCTGGCCGATCAGGGTTGGCTGAACGTTCTTGTGGGCCGGATTGGCCAGCAGTACCATGGTGCCTTTCTTGATGGCTGCGGCGATGACGGATTCATCCAGGGCCTCGGCCTTGGCCAGGGCCGGGAGATGCTCATCCAGAAGCTGTTCCAGGATCGGGTTGCTCGGCATAATTATCTATCCGTTTTTGGTTGCGCGTGGCGGCGATAGGCCGACCACAGCAGATAGGTCCCAAAGATCATGAGCGGCAGGGACAAAAGCTGTCCCATGGTCATGCCCAGGGCCACATGGCCCAGGTGCGCATCGGGTTGGCGCACGAATTCCACAAGGAAACGGAAGAGTCCGTACCCTGCGGCAAAGACTCCCGACACGGCCCGCTCAGGGGGGCGACGGGAGGAAAAACCAAAGAGTATGATGAACAGGGCCACTCCTTCAAGGGCGAATTCATACAACTGCGAGGGATGGCGGGGGTAGGGCCCGGCTTCCCAGCCTGGAAAGATCATGGCCCAGGGCACGTCGCTGATGCGCCCCCAGAGTTCGCCGTTGATGAAGTTGCCGATGCGACCGGTTCCCAGACCGATGGGCACCAGCGGCGCGATGAAGTCGGACACCGCCCAGAAGGTGCGGCCCGTGCGCCGGGCGTGCAGCCAGAGGCAGAACAGTACCCCCAGCAACCCGCCGTGGAAGGACATGCCGCCGTTCCAGATCTTGAAGATGGACAGCGGGTCGGCCAAAAAGGTCAGGGGCTCGTAAAAGGCGACATAGCCCAGTCTGCCGCCCAGGATCACCCCGAACATGGACATGGCCACCAGGTCGTCGACCTCGGTGGTTGTCCAGCCGGACCCGGGGCGCGAGGCCCGCCAGCGTCCCAGCAGCCATCCGCCCGCGAATCCCACCAGATACATCAAGCCGTACCAGTGGATGTCCAGTGGTCCGAGGGAGATGGCGATGGGATCGAATCGGGGATAGGTGAGCATGGTGTCTCCGGCAACGTCCGCGGGTTAGTTGCTCTGGGAGTCCTTGTTGAGCCAGCGACCGACCTTCTTGCGTTCCTCATCCCAGGTCTCGGAAAACCGGAGCTTCAGGAATTCGAAATACACGGCGTCCAGGAAGCCCAGCCCGCGTTCGAGCAGGTACATCTTTTCCAGGAACGAGGCATCGGGGTCGTCGCCTTCCTCCTGCTTGAACTCGACCTTGGGCGTCTTGAAGGAGGTCTGGCTGAAGTCCTCGGCCTTCAAGGTGGTCTGCCAGGCGTCGGAGTCCACCTCGATCTTGATCTGCGCCTTGCAGACTTTTTTGCCCAGGGCCAGTCCGGCCTTGGCTTCCTTCAATTCACTCATCAGCCCGGAGACGGAGGTGGTTTCCTTGGCGTCGCCCTCGCCGCCCTGGACCGAGATGCGTTGTTCCATATACAGGGCGAAGGCCTCGCCGTCGGGGGTGGCGAAGGTGCCGCCCAGGGCCTCGCTCTTGTACCATAGCCAGGTCAGGAAATCCTGGCCCAGGATGATATCGTTGGCCTGTCCGAGATAGGCGTCTTCCATGATCGGGTCCTCCGGCTAGACGAAGAGGGTTGCTTCAACGTCGTCCAGCTGATGCTGGCGGTTCTCGCCCAGCAGCTGCAACGCTTGGTAGTAGGGGGTCTGGAGCTCAAGATGCAGGTCGAAGGTCAGGGTGAACTGATCCTCGAACAGGCTGAGTAGCTTAGCCTGGGTGGAGGCCAGATAGACCACGTTGGAACGCACGTTCCAGATCACGTCGAAGACCGCCGGGATGGGCAGGCTGCGTGACATCAGGCGCAGTTTGGTCTGGTCCTTGATCTCGCGTTTGCGGTCCCGGGAGACGAACTTCTTGCCTTCCTTTTCCACGCGTTGCAGTTCGTCGTTCAGGGCCAGGGTATAATGTTTCTTCATGACTGCCGCTGAGATGCGGCGGGTGTCCAGACGCAGGACAAAGGCCATGAATTCACCCTTTTCAGGGGGGGCGGTATGCCATTGGGAATCAAGCATCTCATCAAAGCAGACCCAGCCGAACGAGCGTTCGTCCGAGGTGTGATCGATGTCCTGGAAGGCGTTCTTCTTGAGCCTGTCGGGGATTTCGGCCCACAGGGTCTCGGGGATTTCGCCGATGATGCGGTAGCGGGTAAAGCTGGTGCTGGCGGAAAGAAAGCCCACGATAATCTCCTTGGTTTCACGACGTGCCCATGGCCCGCCGATGTCTATCCGGTCTCGTTCCATACCGCTGGCAGGGGACTGTAGCAAGTCCAAACCTCGCGCCGCAATTCACATATCTTGCCTGGATCGCCGGTCTTGGGTAATCATTTAAGGAATCACAATCAGTTGGAGTCATCTATGCCGCGTTACGCAGGGATCAACCATTTGGCCATGGCCACGGGCGACATGGACGCCACCATCCGTTTCTGGCGCGACTTGTTGGGCATGCGCCTGGTGGCGGGACTGGGCAGGCCGGGGTACCGCCATTATTTCTTTGAGATCTCCGGATCGGACATGATCGCCTTTTTCGAATGGCCGGGGGTGGAGCCCGCCCGGATGAAGGACCACGGCTTCCCGGTGCGTGGCCCGTTTGGCTTTGACCATGTGTCCATCGGCGTGCTCGGCCAAGAGGATCTGTGGCAGGTCAAGGGCCGTCTGGAAGCTGCCGGATTCGAACCCTCGGAGGTCGTGGACCACGGTTTCATCCACTCCGTGTACGCCTTTGACCCCAACAACGTGCCCATCGAGTTCTCCTGGGCCGTGCCGGGGGCGGATCTGCGCGAGCATCCGGCCATGGTGGACCAAGCTCCTTCGTCCGTGACCCTGGAGGGTCCGGAACCGAAGTCCGGCCAGTGGCCCGAGGGGGTCATTGAACCTGAGGCCGAACGCGCGGTCTATCCCGGGGAGGGACGCGAGGTGCTCGATCCAGGGCGCAACAAGTGGAAATGAGACCTGGGCATCATCGTATCACTCCGAGAGGCAAGGTCTCAGAATCGGAGGGTTTCTTCAGCCGCAGGGATAAACTGAAGTCTTAAAATGGAAAATGGAGCAAGGTTTACAGAATGGTCGGGAGCCATTCTTCTGGGCTATTTTTGAATGGCGGTAGCAGAGCGCCCACAACGGTTGGATGCCAGGCGCAAGAAAACCACAAGGCCGAAGTGTATATTCATCATACTCGAGGCGTTGTGGTTTTTGCGGCAACGACGCAGACAGCCGTTGTGGGCGCTCTGCTAGATGGTGCCGAGACGGCCGGGCAGGGGATTGTCGAAATTCAGGGAGGCTTCGGCGTAGGCTTCCAGGGCTCGCTTGCGGGTCAGGCTGCTGGTGTCCGGCTGATCGGAGGCGGCCTGCCGCGTGGGTTGGTCTGCGGCAGTGCTCAGAATCTCGGCGGCCTCAAGGTGTGAGCTGAAGGTCTCGGAGTGGGCGCGCAGGGTCTGCTCTTGTCCGGCCTTCAGGTCGTTGGCCAGTCGCTGGGTATCCAGCTCCACATCCTGCGCCGTGAAGTCGATGCCGAACTTGCCCAGGGAAAAGCCGATGGTTGTCTTGCGGACGCGCGCGGTCTCGGTGGCGGCCCGGGCGTCCTGCGCGGCTCGTTGCGCGCGAGCTTCCACCGTACGCTGGCTGGCGATGCGGGAGTAGGCGTCAACGGCCTGGGCGGTTTGCGTGGCGTTGTGGATGATCATCGCAGCTTCCCGAGCAGCCTGTGTTGCGCGGGCGTTGCGCTAGGTTGCTCGTGCCCTTGGGGGCGTGGGTTCGGGCGGTGGCACCGGTCCTCGATGCGGCCGCCTCACTCCGGCTTCCATCCTGGAAGCTGCGTGCTAAGGCTGTATTCAAGGATATTAAGCAACCTGTACCGATTTGGCAAGTGTGCTTACGATTCTTAAGCCCGTGCTCAGTGTTTCTTGCTGTCCTGCTCCAGGAAATGGATCTCCGCGCGGGCGGTCTCCTTGTCCAGGGGTTTGACATGGATTTTGACTTTCTGGTCGAAGAAGCGGGCCACTCCGTTCAGGATGCCCTCGAAGTAATCGAACAGGGCCCGCGGCGAGGAATAGTTCATGAACAGGGTCTTGCCCTTGTCCTCGAAGGTGAACTTGGGCGGTCTGACCCCGGGCATGTCCTTGGTGACCTCGGCATGGACGTCATTCATGCTCATGTAGAATTTCTTCAAGTCCTTGGTGCGGAAGTAGCGCTTGTAGAGCTTGTGAAAACCGTCCACGGTCGTGAGCCCCAGCCCGTAGAGCACCTCGCGCTTGGGGGTGCCGGTGGCGTCGCTGACGAGGGAGGCCATCTGCTGCAGTACGCTGTCGGGGTAGCTCTCCCCGGGCAGGAAGGTCGGGTCGCCCATCTCCTTCTGGACGGACTCGAACACCTTTCGGCCAAACTTGTCCTGCACATAGTCCTGCATCAGTTTGGGCAGCACCCCCTTCATCAACCCCTTGGATTTGGCCAGTTTCGGGCCGGCGCCTTGCTTGCCCGACAGGCCTTGCGCCAGGCCGAGCAGTTCTGCGGAGAGAGTGGCGATGTCCTTGGTGGCGTAGGCTTGCTGGGTGGCACCTTCGTCGGAGTCGCGCGCGATCTCTGCGATCTCCTCCACGCTGGCGGAAATTTCTTCGGCTGCGGCTGACTGCTCTTCCGCCGCCTGGGCGATGTGGTGCACACGTTTCACCATGCCCTCGATGTGCTCCATGACCTTTTCCAGGGCCTGCCCTGCCTTGTTGGAGAGGTCCGTGGATTCCTCCACCATTTTGCCGGTGCGGTCCATGGAGGACATGGCATCCTTGGAAGAGGCCTGGATGTTTTTGACTGCGGACTCCACTTCCCGGGTGGCCTGCATGGTCTTCTCGGCCAGCTTGCGCACCTCGTCGGCCACAACGGCAAAGCCGCGTCCGGCATCGCCGGCGCGGGCGGCCTCGATGGCGGCGTTGAGCGCCAGCAGGTTGGTCTGGTCGGCGATGTCGGTGATCACGCCGATGATGCGTCCGATCTCCCCGGCTTGAGTATCCAGACCTGCCAGGACGATGGCCAATTCTTTGGCGGAGGTGGCCAGAGTGTTGATGCCCTCCACGGCTTTGTGGACCATGTTTGTGCCGTCTACGGCCACTTCGCGGGCCTCGCTGGCGGCCTCGGAGGTGGCTGAGGCGTTGGTGGCCACTTCCATGACCGCGCTCATCATCTTATCGATGGAGTGGGCCACGGCTTCGGTCTGCTGTTTCTGGCGGTTTGCGCCTGTGGCCTGTTCGTCGGCATAGGCGCTCATCAGTTCGGAGGATCCGGCCATGCGTTGGGCCAGTTCGTTGATGGCCTGGGAGGCGGAGTGGAAAGCCTCGAGTTGGCTCCTGTGGCCTTCACTTTCGGCCATTTCGCGGGCGCAGGGCACGGCCAGGACCACGGTGGCCTTGCCCCCGGTGCGGGTGGAGAAGAGTCGTACGGTCTCGCCCCCGGCGGTGTCGACCGGGATGCCTTCGGGCTCGTCTGTCTTCTGGAGCGCTTGCGCGGCTTGGGGACCGAGCAGGGTCGCCATGTCCAGCCCTGCCAGCCCATTCACGGGCCGGCCCGTCAGCCGGGCGAAGCTCTCGCTGGCCACGCGGGCCTTCATGTTCTGCCCGAGGGCAACCAGGGGCAGGGGGCAGGCGTTGACCGCCAGGGACAGGGCTTCCAGCTCTGAATTGGCGGTTTCCAGTTGGTCCAGTGCCTCTCGGGCGGCCTGGATTTCCCGGCGCCCCGCGGCGGTGGTGCTTGTGGCCACCCAGGCCGTCAGGCACAGGCCGATGGCGGCCCCGATTCCGGCGACCCACCAGGAGCTTGTGGCGGCAGAGGCGATGGTCAGTGCGGCGAAGGCCACACCAAGAATCCAGGTGCTTGCGGATGAGGCGGAGGACTTGAGGTCTGGCATGATCACTCTACTCCAGATGGGGGGGCCGGATGCATCGCCCAAGGTGCTGCGACGCTAAGTTATCAATGAAAGCTATATTGCGTGTGCGGAAAACGCAACAACATCGGCGCCAAGCATGGGCTATTCACCATCCACTATTTTTTTGCGCAGCAGGGCCATCTTCTCCTTGGCCCGGGCCAGTTCGGTGGTGGTTTCGCGCAGGCGTTCGGCCAGAATGTCCACGAACATTCGGTAGAGCACCGTGTAGCAGGCGTTGCGGTCCTTGTCGTCCAGGCGCTCCAGGAACGAGCCATCCACGGCCAGACACATGGCCTCGGTATGGGCGCGCACTGTGGCGGAACGCTCCTTCTCGCCGAGTACGCCCATCTCGCCGAACACGGCCCCCGTGCCGCAGATCTCACCCACCTTGCGTCCTGTTTTCTCCACGCGCACCCGTCCCGAGATGAGGAAATACATCCAGGCGTCGATGGAGCCCTCGCTGATGATGATCTCGCCCTTGTCGTATTTACGCAGTTTGGAAAGCGAGAGCATTGCCCTGAGCTGATTGTCGTCCATGGAATGGAGCAGTGGCATCCGCCGCAGATTGGCGAGGTATTCCTCGTGGCCTTCAAGATAGGCTGATTCCTGCATACTGTGCTGTCCTTGCATCTCTGATGAGGGAAGGGATTCAGATTGGGACAATGACATGGAACGTCGCATTGCGGCAACCTTTGCGGACAGGGGCAGGGAAGGTTCTTTTAAAGCGAAGGCAAATCGTGTAACTAGTGTTGCCTGTACCGGGGCGAGGCCCCATATTTCAGGGAGTGGAACGCGTTATGACCAAGCCTGTACAGACCATCGTGCAGCACCTCAGTCGTGCAAAATCGGCGTTTCTCAAGGGAGAGACCCTTCGGCCCATGGTTTCCGTGGTCGAAGCCTTGAAGGTGATGCTCACGGCCCAGTTGCATTCCACTGAGATGCAGCAGGTGAGTTCGTTGCTCCGTGATATTCTTCAGAATATCTCCAAGCTGGAGGTCGTCTCCTCCCGGCGCAAAGAGCCCTTTGTCTATGAAAAGGGTGAGGAGAAGCAGCTCCTTGCTCAGCTGGTGCCACTGATCAAGGCCATCCATGGGGACAAGAAGAAGGAATCCATGGAGGCCGTGCGCGCCCGCAAGCTGAATATCGACCGGGCCATCAACCACGCCCAGAACGCCCTGTCCGCGGGCAAGCTCGACGAGGCCAAGGAGTATTTCCGCCAGGCCGCGCATCTGTACGTGGATGAGGACGCCATGTTCCTGATCATCGCCACTAAGCTGCAGGCTGGCGAGTTCTTCAAGGAATCCTTCGAGTACCTGCGCCCGGCTTTGCAGAAGAACAACAACGACCGCAAGGCCTGCGAGATGTTGGTTGCCGCGTCCAAAAAGGTCGGCAACCCGGATCGGGGCCTGACCCTGCTGACGAAGATTCGCGAGAAGCAGGGCGATGCACCGCATCTGCTCTTCGCCATGGCCCAGCTTTCGGCCGCCAAGAAGCAGTTCATGGAGTCCGTGAAGCTCTGCAAGCAGGCCCTGGCTCTGGATGGTGAGTTGGTGGTTGTGAAGAAGTTTTTGCGCAAGGTCGAGGCCAAGGCCGCCAAGTCATCCTAGGAAGGATTGCGCCCGTCGCCGCAGGGAGATGGGCCGCGTGGCTTGACTAAGCTGGCGGCAGTTCCTATTTTCCTGCCTCAACCCACACCAAGGAGAATTCAATGGCTTATGATATCCGCCTGGTCAAGCTGGTCAATGGTGAAATGATCATCGGCAAATACGTCGAGAAGGACGGCCAGGCCAATCTGGAAGACGCCGCCGTGCTGCAGACCGTGCCCACCGAGCAGGGTGTGCAGATGATGCTGTTGCCCTTTGGCTATCCCTTTGACAATGAAATTGACGCCGTGATCGATTACAAGCACGTGATTTATCAATACAAGAAAATCCCCGTGGATCTGGAAAAGAAATATCTGGAAGCCGCCAGCGGCCTGGCCATGGCCGGTGCGCGTGATCTGTCCAGCCTGCAAAACATGACGGGCGGCGCCACTCAGGGCGTGTCGGACTTCGCCGAGATGCTCAAGAGATAGGCCCTTTGGACCGCTGAGCTTGACCTTTGCGGGCGGCCCGAGGGCCGCCCTTTTTGCGTGGCTCGCCGCGCCCCCACCACGGGCCCTCTGCCCGGGAGACGAGATGAAGAAGCTGCTGCCCCTGTTTACCGGTCCCAGCCGCTACCTGGGCACGGAACCCGGTTCCGTGCACAAGGACCCCGCCAAGGTGGAGGGTCGTCTGGCTCTGGCCTTCCCCGACATGTACGAGGTGGGTATGTCCTACCTTGGGCAGAAGATCCTCTATGGCATCGTCAACTCCCGAGACAACCTCTGGGCCGAGCGCGTCTTTGCGCCGGACCGCGAGGTGGGCGATATCCTGCGGCGGCACAACGAGCCCCTGTGCACCCTGGAGTCCGATACTCCGCTGTCGAAGATGGATGCCGTGGCCTTTCACATCACCCATGAGCTTTGCTACACCAACATCCTGTATATGCTCGATCTGGGCGGTATCCCACTGATGGCCGTGGGTCGGGATGAGAACGACCCCATCGTCATGGCCGGAGGCGGCTGCGTCTTCAATGCCGAGCCCGTGGCCCCGTTCTTCGACCTGATGATCCTCGGGGACGGGGAGGAGGTCCTGCCCGAGGTCATGGAGCTCATCGCCCAGGGCAGGAAGGCGGGCACCCCGCGAGGGGAGATCGTCAAGGAGCTGCGCCACGTGCCCGGGGTCTACGTGCCTTCGCTCTTTGCCTCGCGTGGCCGGGGCAAGGCCCCGGAACCTCTGCTGGCGGACTATACCAGGGTTGAGAAGCGCATCGTGGTCGACATGGAGAGCTGCGAATTTCCCACGAATCACATCGTGCCTTTCGCCTCGGCCGTGCATAACCGTCTGGCCGTGGAGATCGCCCGCGGCTGCACGCGTGGTTGCCGCTTCTGCCAGGCGGGCATGATCTATCGCCCGGCTCGTGAGCGTTCACCCGAGACCCTGGACCGGCTCATCGCCCAGGGCCTGGAGCAGACCGGGTACGAGGACCTCTCGTTTCTGTCCTTGTCCACGGGCGACTACTCCGCCCTGGAAGAGCTGTTCACCCAGAGTTTCGAGCGCTGTCGTTCGGAGCAGGTGGCCATCAGCCTGCCTTCCTTGCGCGTGGGCTCGGTCTCCGAACGCATCATGGGGCTCATGGCCTCCATCCGTCGCACGGGCGCGACCCTGGCACCGGAGGCGGGCAGTCAGCGCCTGCGCGACGTGATCAACAAGGGCATCACCGAGCAGGCCCTGGTGGAGCACGTCAAGAAGCTCTTCGACCGGGGCTGGCAGCAGGTGAAGCTGTATTTCATGATCGGTCTGCCCACCGAGACCCCCGAGGACATCGAGGCCATCCTGGACCTGTGTCTCAAGGTCCGCGACTGCGCCGGAAAGTATGACAAGCGGTTGCAGGTCACGGCCGCGGTCTCGCCCTTTGTGCCCAAGTCGCACACTCCGTTCCAGTGGGAGCGGCAGATCGACATGGACGAGGTGCGCCAGCGCGTGGGCTATCTGAAGGACCTTTTCCGCCCCCACAAGCGTCTCCAGCTGCGTTCCCACCTGCCGGAGATGAGCTTCCTCGAGGGCTTCTTCTCGCGCGGGGACCGCTCCCTGGCCCCGGTGGTGCTGCGGGCCTATGACAAGGGCGCGTTGTTTACCAGTTGGAAGGACCACATGCGGCTGGCGCCGTGGCTCGAGGCCATGGAGGCCGAGGGGCTGGACCCCATGGATTTTTTGGCTGCGCGCGACGAGGACGGGCCCCTGCCCTGGGATCATCTGTCCTGCGGCGTGACCAAGAAATTCCTGCTCACCGAGCTGCACCGCTCCCGGGCGGTCAAGCTGACCGACGACTGTCGCTATCTGGCCTGCCGCAACTGTGGGGTCTGCAACCTCGACGGGCGCGAATCCGAGCTTGCGAGCCAAGCCCAAGGGGTCGAGATCAGACCCCGGGTGGTCTGCTCCCAGCGCGACCAGGACGATGCCAGCGGTGGGGCCGCGCACCAGACCGAGGCCCTGGCCCAGGAGGGACTCGATTCCGCTGACGAGGTTGTGCAACCCGTGCCGCCGGCCGCCGACCGGTCCGTTGCGGCGAAGGATGAGTCGGGCGGTCCCGAGTGCGCGACCACCGCAGAGGCCCCCGGCATTTCCGGGGACGCCCTGCCCACAGAGGCTTCTCCAACTGAGACGGCCCCCGGCACCGCCCCCGCAGCGCCGGAGTTGGTGCCCCAGGATGCCGGGCAACAACGCGCCAAGGGGGGCAGGCCCCTGCCGCCCGACATCGGCGAGCTGTCCGACAAGGCCTGCCATTACCGTATCTGGCATGCCAAGCTGGAGGAGACACGTTTTCTGTCACCCATTGAGCTGCAATCGCTCATCGGGCATCTGTTGCGCCGGGCCAAGATTCCCGTCAGCTTTTCCGCCGGGTTCCACCCCTTGCCGCGCGTATCCTTCGGACGGGCCCTGCCCGTGGGCGTGGCCAGCGAGCGCGAGTGGTTCGACGTCTACCTGCGCCGTGAACTGGGACCCCAGGAACTGGCCGAGCGGCTGATGCCGCACATGCCCGAAGGCTTTCAGCTGCTGATGGTTGAGACCCTGCCCATAAGCAAGAAGTTTACCCACTCCGTGGCCGAGGATTACCTGCTGGAGTTCCATGAGGATTTCGACATCGTGGCCGCCCGGCGCGGGGAATGGGAAGCTGTCCTGGAACTGGAGTCCATGCCCTGGACGCGCATGACCAAGAAGGGCGAGCGCACCACGGATATCCGGGCGCTCATCGCCCAGGCCGAGCCCGAGGGCATGAAGGCCATGGCCCTGCGCTTCAACTGGACGGACAAATACCTCTCGCCGCTGCGCATCGTGGAACTGGTGAATCCCGATCTGTCGCCCGAGCGGTACATGCTCACCAAGATGCGCCAGTGGATGCACCTGCCCTAGGGGGTGCTTGCAAATGGTACGCAGCCAGTGTCGCGGTACAGGGGCCGGGCTTGAATCCATCCGTCGGAAATCCCAAAGAACCGGGGTGCATTGCCCTTGCATTTCTGGTGTCAGGCCTTATCAAATCAAAAGCGGGGTGCGTGCACCTCGCTTTTTTGCCACCTGCCTGCGGATGGCCACACAGCACAAGGAGAACCAGGAGTGATCGTAGATGCTCAGAAAGATATTTATTCTCATGGGAGCGCTGACCATGGTCGCCGCTAGTGTCCTTTCCGCCAGTGCGGCCCCGGTTGCCGGGACCGTTGGTGTTGCCTCGGCAACTGGCGTAGCTGCGGCCGAAACCGTGCTGACCAAGCTGCCCAACGGCATGTCCGTGCTGGTCCAGCCCGACAACCGTTTCCCCCTGGTTTCCCTGCGGCTGTATGTGCGCGCCGGGTCTGCCTATGAGACGGACAAACAGTCCGGCATCAGCCATCTTTTGGAGCACATGGTCTTCAAGGGCACCGGCAGACGCGCCCCTGGTGAGGTCGCCGAGAGCATCGAGGGTGCCGGTGGATCTCTGAACGCCGCCACCAGCTTCGACTACACCATGTACAAGATCGACCTGCCTGCCGACCGTCTGACCCTTGGCCTGGACGTGTTGCAGGACATGATCTTCAACGTAGCCCTGGATCCCGACGAATTAGAACGCGAAAAGAAGGTTGTCCTGGCCGAGCTGGAACGCGGAGAGGACAGCCCGTCCTCGCGTCGCTTCAAGTCTCTGCAACCCCTGGTCTGGGGGGGCAATGGCTATGCGCGGCCCATCATCGGCACCCGTGAAACCGTCCAAGGCATCACCCGTCAGGACATCCTGGACTACATCGGCCAGTTCTATCAGCCCCAGTCCATGCTCATGGTGGTGGTGGGCAATGTGCAGCCCGAGGCCGCTGTGGCCGAGGTGGAACAGTTCTTTGGCCAGCTTTCGAACACCGGCCGCGTGACCCCCAAGCGGCCGCTGCCTGTGGCCGAGCATGCCGCCCCGCGCATCCGTGTGGAAAAGGGCCCCTGGAACAAGGCCTATGTGGCCGTGGCCTTCCCGGTGCCGGGCCTGCATTCCGGCGAGGTCGCGGGGCTGGACATGTTGGGGCACCTGCTGGGTGGTGACGACACCTCGCTGCTGTACCGCAAGTTCAAGTACGAACTGGGACTGGTGGACGACGTGTCGGCCTACACCCTGACCCTGGACCAGGTCGGCCTGCTGTACATCAGCGCGACCCTGGACGGCGACAAGCTGCCCGAGTTCTGGGAGGCCCTGAACCGCGAATTGGCCGGATTGGACACCTCCAAATTCACCGCTCAGGAGCTTGAGCGCGGGCGGTTGAACATCGAGGACTCCCTGTACTCCTCCAAGGAGACTCTGGGGGGACTGGCCTCCAAGATCGGCTATTTCCAGTTCTTCGAGGGCAGTCTCGAGGCTGAAAGCAATTATCTATACAACGTTGGCGGCGTGACCACCGCTGAGATGCAGCAATTGTCTCGCAAGTATCTGACCCGCGAGGCCCTGGCCGTGTCCGCCCTGATCCCCGAGAATGACAAGGACCCCGCAGAGCTGGAGCAGAGCATGGCCGCTTCCATGGACAAGGCCTGGACCTCGGCCAAGGCCGACAAGGCCCCGGTGGCCGCCACCCTTGGGCTGGGCCAGACCGAGAGCATCGACCTGGGCGGCGGGCACACCTTGGTGCTGCTGCCCGACGGCACGTTGCCCTATACCTCCGTGACCATGGCCTTCAAGGGGGGCGATTCCCTGCTCTTCCCCGATGAGCAGGGTCTGGCCGACCTGACCTCTCGTTCCCTGACCCGAGGCACGCAAGGCCTCAGCGCCACGGAGTATGAGGACTACCTCTCCGACCGTGCGGCCTCCTTCAGCGCCTCGGCCAGCCGCGACCTGTTCGTGGTGGGGGCCAAGTTCCCCTCGCGCTTCTCCGCTGAGTTGCTGCCGCTGTTCAAGGAGACCCTGACGGCCCCGGCCCTGGCCCCCGAGGAAGTGGACCGTGCCAAGAGCGAACAGATCGCCGACATCAAGCAGCGTGAAGACCAGCCCACGGGGCTGGCCTTCAGGAACCTGTTCCCCATGCTCTACGCCGATACGGCTTATTCCTATTTCCATCGCGGCACCGTGGAGGGTGTGGCTGGCTTTGACACCGCACAGATCGCCGGGTTCTGGGGCCGTCAGCGCCTCCAGTCCTGGATCATGGCCGTGTGCGGCGATTTCGACCGCGAGGCCGTGCTGACCCTGGCCCGTGAACTGGCGGCCCAGGGCCAGGCCCAGGACTTTGAGTTCTCCACGCCCAGCTGGGGCAAGGAGTTCAACAAGCACCTGACCATGCCCGACCGCAACCAGTCGCATATCGTGGTCTCGTTCCCCGTGCCGGGGTCCCGGCATGAGGACTCCGTGGGCCTGGACCTGCTGCGCCAGGCCTTGGCCGGGCAGGGTGGGATGCTGTTCCGGGAGTTGCGCGACAAGCAGGGCCTGGGCTACACCGTGACCGCGTTCCTGTGGCAGGCGCCCGAATCCGGGTTCCTGGCCTTCTACATCGGTACGTATCCCGACAAGACCGAACTGGCCCTGGGCGGATTCAGGGAGGCCGTGGCCAATCTGCATGCCACTCCGCTCTCCGGCGAGGAGATCGATCGCGCCAGGAATCTGCTGGAGGGTGACTATTACCGCGATCACCAAAGCCTGTCCTCGCGCAGCGGCGAGGCCGCCGGGTTGCTTGTCAGCGGCTTCCCCCTGGACTTTAATCGCACGAACTTGGAAAAGACCAAGACCTTGACCCCCGAGGACCTCCAGGCCCTGGCCCAGAAGTACCTGATCTGGGACAAGGGCTATACCCTGACCGTCACGCCCTAGAGCTGCGTGCAGGGTGGGTCCGGGAAATGCTTGGCTAGACTGCCCAGTAAGCTAGTCAACCAGCAAGCCCCGGGAACCTTCTCCCGTCGTCCATTCCACCGCCCGATGCAGCGCTGCATCGGGCGGTTTTTTATATGGTCTGGCCGGGGCCGGTTGGCTGTGCCGAAGGGGTCATGCAGCGCAGCCGTTGGGCGCATGCACAATGATTGATCAGGGCAGTTCCCCCCGGGGGCAAGAAGAGGGCCGGGAGAGGTGCGCAGGAACGAAGGACGCTGCAACTTGCCGTCCAGGGGGAGGAGGCGCAAGGGGAGGGCCGGGAGTGGTGCGCAGGTGTGGTTCGGGAGAGGAGAAAGAAGGCCCGCCCCCTTGCGGGAACGGGCCTTCGGCACTGTAGAGGGGCCTAACGGACGGGGATGTTAGGCGGCTTCCTGCTTCACGGAAACGGCGATCTTCCAGAGCACGGTCACGATGAGCGTGCCGATGGCGTAGATGCCCATGGAGATCAGAAGCTCGGTGCTCGACGGCATGTATTCGGTCACGCCCTCGAACATGTTGGGGATGAAACCGGCGACCACGAGGCCCATGCCCTTGTCGATCCAGGTGGCGGCGATCAGGATGATCAGCGCGAAGATCAGGACAGGCTTGCAGTTGCGGGTCGTGCTCGGGATGAGCAGGCACAGCGACAGGATGGCCATGAACGCGGCGGCCCAGAAGTAGGGCACCATGGCGTGATGGCCTTCGAGGCCCGAGAACAGATACACGATGGAGTGCATGTGGCCCGGGATCTGGGAGTAGAACGCGGTGAACAGTTCAAGGCCGAAGAAGAAGACGTTGAAGACCATGGCGTAGGCGATGATCCGGGTCAGCGTCTGCACGGCTTCCTTGCCCAGTTCGAACTTGGTGGTTTTCTCCATGGCGAACAGGGCCAGCAGCATGATGGCCGGTCCGGCGCAGAAGGCGCTGGACAGGAAGCGGGCGGCCAGGATGGCGGTCAGCCAGAAGTGGCGGCCCGGGATGCCTGCGTACAGGAAGGCCGTCACCGTGTGGATGGAGAAGGCGAACGGCACGGACACGATGGCCAGGATCTTGACCCATTTCGCGTAGGGCACGCCTTTCTTCTGGGCTTCCAGGGAGGCCCAGCCGACCACGATGTTCAGGATCATGTAACCGTTCAGGACGGTGGCGTCCCAGAACAGCACGGAGTTCAGGGTCGGGTGCAGGACAACGTTCAGCATGCGCAGCGGCTGGCCGAGGTCCACGACCACGAACAGCAGGCACATGACGATGGCGCCGATGGCCATGAACTCGCCGAACACCACGAGGTTTCCGAACTTCTTGTAGTCATGCAGGTAGTAGGGCAGGACCAGCATGACGCCCGATGCGGCCACACCGACCAGGTAGGTCAGCTGGGCGACGTAGAAGCCCCAGGACACGTCCCGGCTCATGTTGGTCAGGACCAGACCTTCCTGAAACTGTTGAAGGTAATTGTAGGCGCCGATGCAGATCAGCAGTCCGAGGAAGCCGATCCACATCCAGTATTTCTTGTCACCCTTGAGTGCATATTCAAGCATGTCGCACCACCTTAGATGATGTAGAAGACGCTGGGGTCGGTTCCCAGGTCAGGTTTACGGCGGATGGTGTAGTTTTCCGCGAGGGCCTGGCGGATCTCGGATTCTGGATTCTCCAGATCACCGAAGATCAACTTGCCCTCAGAGGCTTCTACACAGGCGGGCAGCTTGCCTTCGGCAAGACGCTCGGCGCAGAAGTTACACTTCTCGACCACACCCTTCATCCGAGTGGGGTATTCCTTGTTCTGCTCGGCGATGAACGGGCGCGGGTCCTGGAAGTTGAAGCTTCTGGAACCGTAAGGGCAACCCGCCATGCAGAACCGGCAGCCGATACAACGGTGCATGTCCATGATGACGATGCCGTCCGCGCGCTTGTAGGTCGCCTGGGTGGGACAGACACGCACACACGGGGGGTTCTTGCAGTGGTTGCACATCAGCAGGAAACTCCTGTGATGAATATCCTCTGACAGGAACTCGTTGGGCTCGGTGGGGAAGCTGTGGTGGAAGCTGTCCGTCCAGAGCCACTTCACTTCCTGCTTGCCCGGGATGGTCGGGACGTTGTGATCCTTGTGGCAGGCCTGGACCAAGGGCAGGAAGTCTTCCTTGGAGTGGAATTTCCTGGTGTCGATGGCCATGCCCCAGCGCCCGGCCACGAGGTGGTCGTGGTTGGGGGTCACATGGTCGTAGTGCGGCAGATAGGAGGCCGCCGCGGTGCCTGCACCTGCGGCAAGTCCCAAGGCCGTCACACCGGCGACTTTGAGGAAGTGTCTTCTATTGGTTTTCATTACTTCACCTCCTGAGGCGCAATGTGACAGTCCCAGCAGTAGGGAGCGACTGCGGCTGCCGTATGGCACTTGTCGCAGAACTGCTCTTTGCTGGTGTGGCACTTCATGCAGCTCTTCTGGAGGCTCATCTCGAAATGAGCACCGTTTTGCTTGCTGGTGTAAACGCGATTTGCGTCGCGCACGACCCAGTCGCGCCAATTGTTAAGGAGCTGCATGTGCTCGGCCCGCATATATTCCGCGGACTCAACACATTGGGTAGCGACATCCTTGGGAGGAAGCTGCAGCTCGGGCGTTTTATAGGCGGCCTGACCGACGTTGTACCAGAACGGGAACGTCATCAGGCCGACAAAGACTATGATTCCGGCAATGATCTTACCACCGTCAAACATAGGTTAGTCCTCCCTTACTCGGCACCCGGCAGGGGTTCCTGCCGCAGGTTCACTTCTCTGGGAATCTCGCCTTCCATCACCAGTGCGTTGGCGACCATCTCGTGGACGCCGGTGACGTCTACTCCCGGGGCCCAGAAATTGGCCAGCGGAGGCAGGGTCGCACGGTCGATGGCGCAGATGGTGGCGAGCATGTTTACGTCGTGTTTCTCCTGCACGTAGCGCAGGGCGTTGCCGCGGGGCAGACCGCCGCGCATGCGCATTTCCATGTACTCGTCCGTGTTCAGGCCCGAGCCGCCGGCGCAGCAGAAGGTCTTTTCACGGATGGTTTCCTCGGGCATCTCGAAGTAGTTGTTGCACACGTTTTTGATGACGTAGCGCGGCTCTTCCAAGAGGCCCATGGCACGGGCAGGGTTGCAGGAGTCATGATAGGTGACCCGCAGGTTGTCGTTGCGGCTGGGGTCCAGCTTCAACTTGTTGTGTTTCATCAGGTCGGCGGTGAACTCCGTGATGTGGATCATGGAGTTGGCCGCCGCGTTTTCGAAGCGGGTGCCGGTGATGGAGCTGACCGGGGTCTCCAGGAAGTCCGCCGGGCCGTTCATGGTGTCCATGTACTGGTTCACCACGCGCCACATGTGGCCGCACTCGCCGCCGATGATGTACTTGACGCCCAGGCGCCTGGCCTCGGCATACATCTTGGCGTTGAGTTTCTTCATCAGTCCGTCCGAGGTGAACAGGCCGAAGTTGCCACCCTCGGAGGCATAGGTGGACCAGGTGTAGTCCAACCCGATCTCGTGGAAGAGCATCAGGTAGCCCATGTAGGTGTAGGTGCCCGGGTCGGCGAAGATGTCGCCGGACGGGGTGATGAACAGGACCTCGTGGCCCTTTTCGTTCACCGGACAGTTCACCTTGACGCCGGTGATCTCCTCGATGTCGTCACACATGAACTCCATCATGTCGTAGTAGGCATGGGGCTGGATGCCCATGTGATTGCCAGTACGGTTGGAGTTGGCAGCAGGCTCCATGATCCAGTTGATGTTCAGACCCACCAGGTGCATCAGCTCGCGCGCCATCATGGTGATCTCGGCGGTGTCGATGCCGTAGGGGCAGAACAGTGAGCAGCGGCGGCATTCGGTGCACTGGTAGAAGTACAGGAACCATTCTTTGATGACGTCTTCTTCCAGCTTGCGGGCACCGGCCAGCTTGCCCAGGATCTTGCCGGCGAGGGTGAACTCGCCGCGGTAGATGCTGCGCAACAGCTCGGCGCGCAGCACGGGCATGTTCTTGGGATCGCCGCCGCCGATGTAGAAGTGGCACTTGTCGGCGCAGGCGCCGCAGCGCACGCAGATGTCCATGAACACCTTGAACGAGCGGTACTTGTCCAGGCGTTCGCGGAACCCGTCGCGAATGATCTCGCGCCAGTTCTCGGGCAGTTTCCAGTCCTCGTCCGTGGGTACCCACTGACGGGCGTAGGGGAACTGTCCTTTGGTGGATTTGTTCAGATATTCAACGATTTCCGGCTTGCCGGGGTAGCACCAGTTACCCGGGCGAAATTCCGCCGGAACATCCATCCAATTCTTCTGCGGAACTTTGAAGTCGTACTGCAAAAGTTCTTCAGGTTTAACATTCCAAGCCATCGTCTACTCCTTATGGCTATTGGGCCTCGGTTTGAGCGGCCTCATCCATGTCCTTCTCGACGGGCAGACCAGCTTCGATCATCTTCTCGCGGAACTCGTCTTCGTAGGCCGCGTAGCTGTGAGGCTTGATGCTTTCGTCGTTCCAGGGGTTGCGGTGATGCTTCGCCCGGTTGTCGTTGGGAAGGTTCCGGGTCGGAGACAGGAACACGCCACCCAGGTGCATCAGCTTACTGAACGGGATGTACGCGATCAGCACGCAGACGAGGAACAGGTGGATGTAGAAGATGGCGCCGATCCCTTCGATGTGCGCCTGGGGCGCGAAGCTGAACAGGCCCATGGTCAGCTGCTTCACGGCCATGATGTCGGTCTTGGCGAAGTAGCGCATCATGATGCCCGAGCAAGTGATGGACAGGATCAGGAACAGCGGGAAATAATCAGCCACCAGCGAGATGTAGCGGACCTGGGGGAGCACCATCCGTCTGAGCAGGAGCAGCGTCACACCCAGCATCAGGAACAGGTCTGTCAGGTACAGGGTGGGCACGCCGATCTGCAGCAGGCCATCGGCGAACTCCAGGCCGACCAGAAAGCCCGGGACCGGATCGGTGAACAGGCGGAAGTGCCGCACGAACACGATCAGAAAGGAGTAATGGAAGATCAGTGCGAAGCCCCATAGCCATTTGGTGGAGGCGTAGCGGACCTTCATGTCCACTCCGTCCTGGGTGCTGCCGAAACGTTGCACGGCCACGTTGCGGAACAGGGAGCGGAAGCACAGGACTTCCAGCGCCATGCGTAAAATGGTTTGGCCCGTGGTTGCCGGGTTGTCCAGCTTGGAGTGCTGGATCCAATCGTGCGATTTCATCTGACCCCCGGTGGTGGGAATCCTGAAAGGCACGGGCGATTTGGCCCAGCCGATGACTTTGGCGACGAATCCCACGAAGAAGATTGCGATCGCCAAGTACGGAATGACCACCCCAAGAGAGAAGGTCATCCCCGCCGCGGCTCCGGCCATCCCAAGAAGGATGAGCGCGAATACGGCGAAAAGTGAATACAGTGCGTTCATAAGCCCCTACCTCGATTTAAGTTACAGTGCCAGTTTCCCCGTCACCGGACTCCGAAGATCATTCGAACTTCGGGTAATCGACTGTAATCCCCTTTTGCCGGAGCACTCCGGAAAAGTGGCGCTTGAAGTCTTCGAGCCGCAGCTCGAACAACTGGTTGCGGCATTTGGTGTAGATGTCGAAGGCCACCAGCATCATGGAGTCCACCTTGGACTCGAATCTGAGGACCTCAGCCACGGGGACCTCCCCGGCATTGATCTGCTCGGTGAAGTGCTCGCGCACTACGTGCTTGATGAAGATCAAAATGGCCACCGCTTCGGACGGGGAGTATTCCTGGACCGAGCGGATGCGCACGACCCTGTCCAGCTGGGGCGCAAGGTTCTCGCCAGCCTCGTCCTTCAGCAATTCGTCATACAGTCCAGCGATGGCGTCTTCGATATTGGTGCCCACCGGGTTGCCCCAGCGCTGCTTCTTGTGCAGAAACACCGAGGAGAGTCCCGGGTAGGTCTTGACGATGAGGTCGAACCAACGGTCGAGAATGGCTTCTCTGTGTTCGCGTAGCAGTTCGGTGAGGTGCATGGGTGGTTGGGTGTCTCTTGTATTAGTAATGATATTCGAAAGTGTTAGCCAGAAACAAAAATCTGCACAGGAGTGAAATATCCTGCGCGATTTGTAAACAGTTGAAAACGTTTCTCAGCGGGAGGTAGGCGCGGCTTGTGCCGCCCAGAACACCCCAGACCCCCAAAACCCTGCATAGTTAACTGTCCTCGCGTATAATGAAAATTCAGAGGTTTCGTCAAACGATTCGTGCACATTTTCACAACCTGCTTTCGTATGGCAGAGGCCTTTTGACGGAGAAGGAGATGCGCGGACCACCCGGTTGCGGGATGGCCTTCGAGGCCCGCTTCGGTTACAGCAGGGCCAGTGTCCTGAAGGAGGAACCATGACCGCGCCCAAGGTGGCCCTTGTCTATGCCTATTGGCTGGATGAGCGCACCCATACCGAAGATGTCCGTAGCGTCCCCATCGGCAGCTATGCCGTGGCCGCGGCCTGTCTCCAGGCCGGGTGCGAGGTGCGTGTCTTTGACTGGCACGGCAAGCGCGGCTTCGATGCGGATATGGAGGCCGAATTCAAGGCCTTTGGTCCGGACGTGGTGGGGTTCACGGTGCTCCAGGCCAACCGTTTCGGGGCTCTGGAGATCGCGGCCCTGGCCAAGCGGGTGCTGCCCGGGGTGTCCGTGGTCTTTGGCGGGGTCTCGGCCACGGCCTTATGGGACTTTTTTCTGAGGCACTACCCGCAGCTGGACGCCGTGGTCCTGGGCGAGGGCGACGTGACCATGCCCAAATTGGTCTTTGCCCTCTGCGCGGGGCGTGACCTGGCGCAGGTGGCGGGCATCGCCCATCGTGGCCCGGACGGCCCATGCTGCACGGCGACTCGGGCCCCGGTGGCCGACCTGGACGAGTTGCCCATTGCGGCGCGTTGGTTCCGCTACAATCATCTGGCCCTGACCCGGGGCTGCCCGGGGCGCTGCACGTTTTGCGGCTCCCCCGCCTTCTGGGGGCCCAAGGTGCGCTTTCGCTCGGCCAGGCATTTCGTGGACGAGATGCAGCTGTTGGCCGAGCAGGGGGAGGACTACCTATTCGTGTCCGACGATACCTTCACCCTGGACAAGGCACGGGTCGTCGAGGTCTGCCGGGAGATTCTGGCCCGGGGACTGGATGTCCAGTGGCAGGCCATCTCGCGGGTCAATGCCGTGGACGCTGAGGTCTTGGGCTGGATGCGCCGGGCGGGATGCATCCAGATCAGCTTCGGGGTGGAGAGCGGCGACACGGGAATCCGCGACTTTCTGAACAAGAACATCCGCGAGGACGACGTGGTCCGGGCCTTTGCGCTGTGTCACAGTCTGGGCATCCTGGCCCGGGCCTATTTCATCTATGGCTGCCCCGGCGAGTCCGAGGCCACGGTGGACCGGACCCTGGCGCTCATCGAGCGCATCCGGCCCCTGGTCTGCCATTTCTTCGTGCTGTCCATCTTCCCGGGCACGGCTCTGTACGAGCGTTACAAGGAACAGAGCGGGGCCACCGACGATCTCTGGCTGGAGCGCATCGAGGACCTCAAGCATTTCCAGATCGACGACTCCCTGGATATCGCGACCGTGGAGGGTTTCGGGAAACGCCTGCGCCAGACCTACGGTGCGCGCCTGCCCGCCTATGCCGTGGGCGTGGAGTTGTCCGCCGATCCTGAGCTGGCCGTGTCCCACGCCGATTTCCTGGCGCGCCTGGGCATGACCTTCCACGACGGCGACTACGCCGCCAACCCGCTGGTCAGCGAGCCCTTGCAGGTGGCCGAAGCCCTCTATCGCCGCGCCCTTGAATACCACCCGGACGCCACGGCCGCCCTGGGGCTGGGGTTGCTGTTGCAAAAGCGCCGGGCCTATCCCGAGTCCGTGCGCGCCCTGGCTTTGGGTCTGACCGTCAACGATGGCCATCCCAAGCTGAGCCTGGCCCTGGCCGTGTCGCTGATGAATCTGGGCGAGTTCGGCAAGGCCCTGTCCTTCCTGTTGCCCTTCGAGGACGACCCCCAGGCCCTGCACTATGCGGCGCTGTGCTTTCGCAATATTGGCGAGACCGAACACGAGGCCCGGACCCTGGAGCGGCTACGGGGATTGCAACAGCCCGGAAAATGAAAAGCGCCCGAGGGCGCTTGCCTGACTGCCAAAAGCAGCCTGAATGAAGGCTTCCTCAGCAACCGGTTAGTAGAAACTCCAGCCCCCGGTGCCTTCCCGGAAGTCCTCGTACATCTCCTCGGACAGGCCCACCATGACCATGCCGTCGCGTTCGGCGAGGCAGACATTGGTCTCGGGGTTGTAGCCGTGGTCCAGGGCGATTTCCTGCCAATGCCTGCGGGTCAGTTCGGCGGCTTGTTCCGCCGCCCCCGGGGCCGTGTCACTCTTTTGCCAATTATTGATCATCACGCAATCCATGTTTGTCTCTCCTTGGGCGGCACAGTGTTGGCGCCGCGTAGTCTTCTTGTAGATATAGATGATCATTTTTATACGAATTGCAAGGGCCCGCGTGTTTCCCGTGGTGGGTTCTGACCTGATATGCTAGGTCGGGAGCAGACCATACAATCCAACCCTGGAGGAGAATATGCAATTCATTCAGACCGACAAGGCCGCCGCCGCAGTGGGGCCCTATTCCCAGGCTGCGGACACCGGCGCGCTGGTCTTCGTCAGCGGGCAGTTGGGCCTCTCGCCCCTGAGCGGTGAGCTGGCCCAAGGTTTCGAGGCCCAGACAAGGCAGGCCCTGTCAAACATGAAGGCCATCATCGAAGCCGCCGGACGGACCGTGGATGATGTGGCCGCCGTGGACGTTTTTGTCACCGACATGGGGCAGTTTCCGGTCTTTAACGGTATTTACGCCGCATTTTTTGGCGACCATAAACCCGCGCGCGCGGTGATCGAGGTCTCGGCCCTGCCCAAGGGCGGCCTGGTGGAGATCAAATGCGTGGTGGCCAAGGCCTAGTCCCTGGCCGGTAATGATGTGTCAGCAAGCCTGGGCGGGAAACCGTCCAGGCTTTTGTCTTTATAAATTGGTATAATATTGAAGAAAAATGCTGGTATGCCAGTGAATTTGGACTTGGCGTTGCGCAGGCTCGCTCAAGCTGCTAATATCGTACTAATTCTCTGTGGATTGGTCCGTAGTGAAAGCCGAGGGGGGAGCCATGGATGCCATTGGTCATGTGGTTGGGCTTAGGGGCGAGGTGTCTGCCGAGTCCGCGGACGGGCTGCGCGCGTTGCAGCTTGGGGGCCAGATCTTTCCTGCCGACGTCCTGTTGACCTCCCAGGGGGCCCATGTCGAGATCCGTTTCAACGATCAGAGTGTCCTGTCCCAGGGTGAAAATGCCCGTCTGACCATCGATTCCTTTGTGTACGCCCCGCAAGACAGCGCTGCCTCGAACATGATCCTGAACATGGCCGAGGGAACCTTCCGTATGGTCACCGGCGAGATCGCGGCGAGCAATCCCGAGGGTGTGTCCATGGTCTCGCCCATGGCGACCATCGGTATTCGGGGCACGGGTGCGGACCTGCAGATCGGTGCGGACGGGATCAAGGTCGGCATTTTTCAGTACGACGGCAAGGACCTGACCGTGACCACGCCGTTTGGGACCATGGTCATCAACAACGCCAACCTGATCCTCGACGTCTTTGCGGACGGGTCCTTTGGCGAACTACGCTCCTACAGCGATTTCGAGAAGGCCTTCTTCGATGCCGTGGCCCCGATTCTGTCCATCCCCGTGACCCGTGAAGGTGGTGACGATGGCGACGGGGGCGATGGCGACGGGGGCGATGGCGACGGCGAAGGCGATGGGGGCGAAGGTGGCGGAGGCGAGGATGAGGTCGGCGTGGAGCTGACTCCCGAGGGGGGAGCAACGGAGGGCGATATCATGTCCTTCATCGCCGGCGCCATGGAGGAATTTCTGGGCGACGACACCCTGCAGGGTGGTGCCGGAGACGATACCCTGGGTGGGGGTGACAGCCTGCCCGGGAGTGGGAGTGGTTCTAATGACCCGGACGATTGGGGGCAGCCGAACGACCCCTTTGCGGATTCGCTGGCAGGCGGCGGCGATGACGATGATGACGATACTCTTGCCGGGGGCACCACTCCAGCGGAAGGCGATGACGGCCACAGCGATGGCGGCGGTTCGGGTGGGGGGGATTCCACTCCGTCCAGCGAGTGTCCGGCCCTGCCCGATCTGGATGGGACAACGGGGTATACCATCCAGGGGGACACGGCTGGCGTGACCTACGGCGCGGATTTCGCCTGGGTTGGCGACGTCAATGGCGACGGCAAGGACGACTTCATTGTCTCAGCCGCAAACGCCGACCCGGGCGGCGTGACCAATGCGGGTGAGGCCTATCTCATCTTCGGCGGGTCGAATCTCACCACCATGGACGCGGCGGACGGGACCACGGACGGCAACATCGATATTTCGTATCTGGATGGTAGCAACGGCTATGTTTTGCAAGGCTACCGCACCGATGGGAAAATGGGCGTCTATGGCCGCAACAAGAACATGAGTACCGTGGGGGATTTCAACAACGACGGCTATGACGATTTTTCTCTGGGTGCCATAGGTTTTTCCACGGCAACGGGAGAGGGCTATGTGCTGTTCGGAGGCTCGGCTCTGGATGATCTGGACGCCATGGACGGTACGGCGGACGGAACCCTCAATGTGACCTATCTGGCCTCGGGCAACGGTGGCGACGGCAGCAATGGCTTCATCCTCAACGGGTTCACGCCCTATGATCAGGGGGGCAACTCGGCCAGCTACGGTGACATCAACGGAGATGGATATTCAGACGTGATTCAATCCGCCTTTATGGCTGGAGAGCCAGTCGATTCGGATCGTGGAGAGGTCTACGTGCTGTTCGGAGGCAACGGCTATTCCGGTGGGGCCGAGTGGAGCCAGAACAATGTGGACGGCAGCAACGGCGTCTTTTTCTACAATACCAATGATCGTGAATTCATGGGCAGCAGCGTGAGCGGTGTCCCGGACATGAATGGTGACGGTTTTGGCGAGGTGCTGATCGGCGCCAACGAGGGGCACGGATCGAATCCTTTCAGGATTGGCAAGGCCTACCTCGTGTTCGGCGGTGCCAATGGGGTCAAGGGAGAATCCAGTGCTCTCTCCAGCGGATTCAATGTGGCAGGACTGGATGGAACCAACGGATATCTGTTGCGCGGCGTGAACGCCAATGACCTCACGGGGCAGGTGACCTACGCCGACGTGAATGGCGATGGCATCAGTGATCTGATCATTGGTGCGCCTCATAATTATACAGGCTTGGCCGGCCCCGGCAGGGTCTTCGTGGCCTATGGTGATCAACTCGCTGCATTAGATGCTGAGGATGGAGTGACCGACGGCGACATATCGCTCATCAATTTGCTGGCTTCCAATGGGGCCGATGGCACCTATGGTTATGTCATCGAGGGCAACGCGGGCAGTACTGATCGTCTGGGTTTTTCCGTGCAGACCGCAGGTGATGTGAATGGCGACGGCTACGGAGATTTCATGGTCGGCGGATATACGGCGGCGAGTAACGAAAACGGAGAAGCCTACCTTGTCTTTGGCGGTGCCAATGGAGTCAATGGCTGGGGTGCCAAGCAGGCCGAACTCGATCCGGACCTGCTGGGTGGAGAAGACGGCATGATCCTGCTGGGCAAGACTTCCGGAACATCAACTGGTTACAGCGTCGGCTATCTGGGCGACCTGAACGGGGACGGCTACGCCGATTTCGGCGTGTCTGGGCATGGGACCGGTACCAATGGCGAGGTGTACGTGGTCTACGGCAACGAGTTCACCGCCAATGCGGATTCGACCCTGTTGACCCTCTCGGGAACGGCCCCCTCCAGGACCCTGACCGTCAGAGGGCAGGAGAGTTCGGACGAACTGACGGTCAATCTCCAAACAGCGACGGAGTCCATGGATTCCGGAACGGCCAACAGCGTGGACGTAACCGATGTGACCAGGGTGGATGCCACCTCATATGAAGGTTCTGTGCATTTCACCGGCAGCACCGGCGACGACACCTTCAGCGCCGGGACGGGCGGCAGCTACGTCAACGCCCTGCAGGGGGATGACTCCCTGGTTGGCGGCTCGGGCGCCGACGAGTTTTACGGATCTCTGGGATCCGACACCCTCTCCGGCGGCGGCGGGAACGACACGCTGTGCGGCGGGGAGGGGGCTGATACAGTCTACTCCGGCAGCGGTTCGGACACCTACCTGTACATGACCGCCGCCGGTTACGATGTGGACTATCTCGGGGATTGCGACTGGGCCCAGGACAAGCTGCAGCTCGATTCCTCGGGCTTCGGCAATCTCGCCGTGGGCACACTGGATTCTGGGCGGTTCTTCACCGTCAGCAATTACGTGGGCGCAAACGTGGCCCAGGATGGCGCGGTGTTCATCTTCGACGACGTCAGCGACTACCTCTACTACGACGACGACGGGGACGACGGTGTTGGCTCGAGCACCTATCTCGACCTCGGCAACTCGGCCGACCTGGACTACAGCGACATCGAGATCGTGTCGATTGCCTGAGCCATCGATTTTCGTCTCTTGAGCCATCGGCCTCCGGAAATTGTTTTCCGGGGGCCGTTTCATGTTCGGGAAGCTCCGGACTGTAACGATCCTTTGGGGAAAACGGTTGACAAGAGCTGTGCGGCAAAGGAAGACATTTCCGGTGCCGTTGATTACTGAGCGGTTGAGTGAGGGGGCTTTTGCATCTGGGGAATGAAGGTCCTGAGCAGGTTTATCCATGCCTCGCCGCATTGCCTTTTGGTCATTGGCGCGCGGGACATGCGGTTGAATTGCGCCATAAGCGGCGTGACAAATGGATCATTGGGTCCGTATGTTTTCCGGGGCCGAGAGGAGAGTCGGTGACCTTGTCCGTCAGGGCGAGATGAGCGCCGGGCATCGCGATGATGCACGCATAATGAGGAGAACGACGTGAGTGAACTGGCAGTAGTCTTTGGCGGTTCTGGATTTCTGGGCAGCCATGTCTGCGACGAGCTGGTCCGGGCCGGATTCCGAGTCCGGGTCTGCGACCTGGTGGAGTCCCCCTATATCCGCGAAGGCCAGGAGATGTTCCTGTGCGACATCCTGGACCCCGAGTCCATGCGTCGCGCCGTCGAAGGGGCGGATTACGTCTACAACTTCGCCGGGCTGGCCGATATCGACGAGGCCCGCAACAAGCCCATCGAGACCATCCAGCTCAATGTGCTGGGCAATGCCCATATCCTCGACGCCTGTCGCGAAACCGGCGTGAAGCGCTATGTCTTCGCCAGCACGGTCTATGTCTACAGCGAGAAGGGCTCCTTCTACCGTGCCAGCAAGCAGGCCTCGGAACGGATCATCGAGGCCTACAAGGAACGCTACGGGATTGAGTACACCATTTTGCGCTACGGTTCTCTCTATGGCCGTCGGGCGGACATGCGCAACGGTATCTACAGGATTCTGCACTCGGCCCTGTCCCAGGGCAAGGTGACCTATTCCGGCAGCGGCGAGGAGCAGCGCGAGTACATCCATGTCCGGGATGCGGCCAGGCTTTCGGTACGCATCTTGAAAGAAGAGTACGCCAACCAGCACGTGATCCTGACGGGGCCATACCCCTACCGGGTGCGGGACCTGATGGACATGGTGCGCGAGATCCTGGGCAACAAGCCGGACATCGAGTTCCTGAATCAACCGCTGGGCGGGCATTACAAGATCACGCCGTACGGATTTTTGCCCCGAATTGGGACCAAGCTGGTGGGCGAGTCGTACACGGACATGGGGCAGGGACTGCTCGATTGCCTGGCAGAGATGCACGAGACCGGGGACGGGCAGGACTGATTTGATTGTCCAATAGGAGACAATCTGTGGCGAAAAAGCGAATAATTGCAGTGAAACGGACCTGCCGTCTGGGCCGGTTCGTCTAGGGAGATAAAAAAGAATGACGATGCCTTTCATTGATTTGAAGGCCCAGTTCCGGGAACTGGAGACCGATATCCGCGCCCGCATGGACGCCGTGCTGGCCCATGGCCAGTATGTCATGGGCCCCGAAATCAAGGAGCTGGAAGAGAAGCTGGCCGCGTTTGCGGGGGTGAAGAACGCCATTGCCTGCTCCAGCGGGACCGACGCCCTGCTGCTGGCCCTGATGGCCCACGGGGTGGGGCCGGGCGACGCCATCTTCACCACGCCCTTCACCTTCATCGCCACCGCGGAAGTGATCTCCCTGCTGGGAGCGACCCCCGTGTACGTGGACGTGGACCCCGAGACCTTCAACATCGATCCCGAGGCCCTGCGTCTGGCCATCCGGGCCGTGAAGATGGGTGATGCGGGCAAGTACCCCCTGCCCACGGGGGCCGGGAAGCTGACGCCCAAGGGCATCATCCCCGTGGACATCTTCGGGGTGCCGGCGGACTATGATTCGATCATGGAGTTGGCCGACCGCCATGGCCTGTTCGTGCTTCAGGACGCGGCTCAGAGTTTTGGCTCGCAGTACAACGGTGTGCGGGCCGGGGCCCTGGGCCATGTGTCGGCCACCAGCTTTTTTCCGGCCAAGCCCCTGGGCTGCTACGGGGACGGAGGGGCGGTCTTCACCGACGATGACGAGATGGCTCAGCTGATGCGCTCACTCATGGTGCATGGCATGGGAACCCACAAGTACGACAACGACCGCATCGGCATCAACGGTCGCCTGGACACGTTGCAGGCCGCCGTGCTGCTGCCCAAGCTCTCGGTCTTCGCCGCAGAACTCGATCAACGCCAGCGCGTGGCGGACCGCTATTCCATGCTGCTGTCCAAGCTGGCCGGGTTCACCTTCCAGAAGGTGCCCGAGGGCTGCCGCAGTGCCTGGGCCCAGTATTCCATCGTCCATGAGCGTCGCGAAGAGATCCAGACCGCCCTGCAGGAGGCCGGGATTCCTTCGGTGGTCTACTATCCCAAGCCGCTGCATATCCAGACGGCCTTTGCGGACCTGGGCTACACGGCCGAGGACATGCCCGTGTCCATGCATCTGGCCCGGAACATCTTCAGCCTGCCCATGCATCCCTACATGAGCGACGAGCAGGTGGACGAGGTCTGCGGGGTCATCGCCGAGGCCCTGGCCTAAGTCGTTCCGCATCCATCAATTGAAAAACGCCACTGCTGCATGATTGCGGCGGTGGCGTTTTTTTTCGCGTGGTGCGCAAAAGAGTGGGGGGGGGGCTTAGTCGGTCCCTTGCTGGAAATGTCGCTCGATCACGGCGGCGTCGGTCACCGATGCCGCGGCCCCCAGCGCCTTGGATTCCCCGTGGCAGATGAAGCCTCCTCCCGTGTGGTTGACGTACCCGGCCGAGAGGACCGTGGCATAGGGCATCTGCTCCCTGAGTTCGTCGTGGTTGATCCTGTCGGGGAACAGTACGGGAATGGCCTGTCCGGAGAAATCCTCGAAAATGATGTACTTCATCTATTGCCTCTGATTGGACGATGGTCGTCGGTGCGTGGTGTTGTAATTTTTATAGGATGAATTGTGATGGATGTAAATTGATGTGACCAGCCGTTGAGAACTTGTCCACGTGTACCTTTGCCGGAACAAGCAAGGCTGAACCAGCTGTTGTGAAAAAAATAATGCAAATCTGCATTGTTTTATTGGCTTGATGTACTATCAATTAATTTGGTTGCACTGTTTCCTGTGGGTGTGTTAAGAAAACGATGTTGCAATTTGATTCCAGGCGTGTCGTGGCGAAGCGAGATGCATGGATTGGTGTTCCGCCGGTGCGGTTGTTGGTTAAGGGTGACATATTTCGGAGGAGTGAAGGCATGGATGATTATCTTAAGGAAGCTTTGGATATCGTAAAGGCCCAGGCAGGTGTCAGGACCATGGCGGAGGAGGAGATCACCTCCATGGTTAGGAAATTGGCGGAGGGTATCAGAAGACTTGGCGACGGTGAACATGTGGAAGAAAAGCATGTCCCCGCAACGGACCCGAAGAAGGCCATTCGAGAGAAATCCATCATCAACCTTGAGGATGGCAAGGCTTACAAGATACTGACCAAAAAGAACCTGATCAAATTTGGTTTGACCCCTGACGAGTATCGCGAGAAGTGGGGTTACAAAAAGGGCACCCCCCTGATCTGCAAGGGGCTGCAGCGCGAACGGCGCAAGAAGATGAAGGAGATGCAGCTCTGGACCAAGCGGGTCAAGAAGACCAAACCCAAAGCATAATGGCACCGTGAGATTGTGAGCGGCCTCTGGGGAATTCCCGGAGGCCGCTCATCGTTTGTGGGCTGTGTCCCTGGGGCGGAGTGTTTCGGGGGTTGCTTTCGCAGTCCGGTGAAGGTCTGAGCGGATGGCGCAAGATGTCAGTGTCATCCCGTCCGGGGTGGCCATGAAGGTCTTTGACCCGCCCTGGAAAAGGGATAGGCTGAGGCCATGAAACAGCCCCGCACCCCCTCCACCCCAAGCAATCCGGAGCAGTATTCCAGACAGGATTATCCCGTAGAGCATCTGCGAATTGGGGAGTGCATCTTTACGCGCAGGCCGACCATGATCACCACGGTGCTCGGCTCGTGCGTCAGTGCGACTTTTCACCATGGGCCTTCGGGCGCTGCTGCCATCTGCCACGCCATGCTGCCCACAGGCTCTGATCGTCCGGGCGAGGAACGGTCCTGCAAGTATGCGGACGTGGCCGTGCAAGAGATCATGGTCCGTTTTGGCAGGCTGGGCATCAAGGCCGGGGACCTGGAGGTCAAGTTGTTCGGGGGCGGTTTCACCATCGAACCCGAACGCAAGGGGTTGATGCGCGACATCGTTGACGTGGGCAGCAAGAACGTTGAAGCGGCCCGCGAGGCACTTGCCGGATACGGCCTGAAGATCGCCTCTGAAGACGTGCTTGGCCGGCACGGACGCAAGGTCTTTTTCCTGACCTCCACGGGCGAGGCCTGGGTCAGGCGTTTGTCTGCCGGGGCGGAAGATTTGGCCCCGTCGCCCTTCTAGGCCACCTCAACCCTTGGCGTTGATGTCCTGCTGGGTAGGCCATGTCGGGTCTGCCCCTGTTTTCTGGCTCCGGCCAGGGCCGGGAAACTCCAGGCACCATTCCCTTGTCACTTCCCCTCCCCTCGGTTCACTCCCCATCCCTGCCGCACTTTGGGCTTCGCGAAGGTCGAGGTCTTTGGACTGTCCGCCATGGCGCTTCGTTTCGCAGTTGCCGGATTTCCCTATGGTCGGGGGCTGGCGGGTGCGGTCCCCTGTTTCTCCATGCCGATAAAGAACATCAACAGCGAGGGGATGACGAAGACGGTGAATACCGTGGACAGGGCCAATCCACCCAGGATCACCGCGCCAAGCCCGCGGTACAGTTCAGAACCCGGACCGGGCCAGACAGCCAGGGGCAGCATGCCGAAGATGGAGGTCATGGCACTCATATAGATGGGCCGCAGGCGAGTGCGCACCGATTCGAGCACCGCCTCCATGGGGGCCAGGCCGCCTTCGCGCAGGTTGTTCAGGGACTGGTGTACGATGAGGATGGCGTTGTTGACCACGACGCCGATCAGGATCACGAAGCCCAGCATGGTCAGCACGTCCAGGGGTTGTGCGGCGAGCAGCAGGTTCTCCAGCTTCAGGCCAATGAATCCGCCCGCCGCCGCCAGGGGCACGGTGAACAGGATGATCAGCGGGTAGAAGAAATTGCCGAACAGCGAGGACATCAAGAGGTAGATGATGACCACGGCCAGGATGAAGTTCCATTGCAGGGCCTGCCGGGTGACGGTCAGTTTGTCGGCAGCCCCGGAGAGCCCGATCTTGATCCCCTGAAGCGTGCCTTTGGCCCGCATCTCAGGGACGATGGTGTCCTGGATCATGTCCATGGCTTCTTCCAGGGGGATGCTCTCGGGCGGGGTGACCTGCAGGGTGAAGGTCCTGTTGCGCTCCCGGTGGCGAATCTCGTTGATGCCGGTGGTGCGCGTTAATTGGGCCAGGGAGGAGAGGGGCAGCAGCTTGCCGTCCGGGGTGGACAGCATCGTCCCATAGAGTTCTTCGGGGGTCGAGATGTCCTGCTCCGAGGCCTTGAGCACCAGGTCGATGGAGGACTGGCCCTCTTCCTTGAAGTCGCCCACCTTGCGTCCGTCCATGAGCACGTCGGTGGAGATGCCAAGGCCCTGGGCGGTCATTCCCGCGGCCTTCAGGCGGTCGCGCAGCGGGGCGAGGTGGACTTCCGGAAAGGTCAACTCGAAGGACGGCACCGGGCGCACCTGGGACCCGGGCATGGCTCCGGGGATGGTCAGGAACAAGTTCTGCGCCGCCCCGGCCATGGTTTCCAGGTCAGCTCCGGTCAGATCCACGTCGATGGTCCGGTCTCCGCCAATCTGGTTCTGGAAGATGCCCGCCTGGAAGCTGAAACCGTAGACCCCCGGCAGGGAGTTGGACCAGCCCATCATGGGGCCGAGCAGTTCCTTGCCCCGTTGATCCCGAGTGGAGACCACGCCGAAGATGTTGAATCCGGGCGTACCCACATAGAACAGATCTCTGATGCCGGGCAGACCGTTGACCTCGTCCTGGCCCAGGAACGGGCCGGCCATGTTAAAGATCTGGTCGCCCCAGTCCAGACGTTCGTTCACGGACATGCCCGGGGCGGGGATCAGGACGGAGAGCAGCAGGTTGCGGTTGCCCTGGGGCAGGTACTCCATCTTGGGCATGAACAGCCAGGAGAGGCCGATGGCCAGCCCCGTGAGGACCAGGATGGTGGTCAGGCGAGTGGCCGTGTTGCTGATGCAGGTCTGCACCAGTCCCATGATCCAGTCGGCCATGCCCCTGCCCAGTCCGGTCAGGGGTTTCAGGATGCGCAGTTCGAATTCTTTTCCGTTGGCCCGTTTTTCCGACAGGCTGAAGAGTTGCTTGGCGAACATGGGGATCACGGACACGGAGACGAACATGGAGATGGTCACTGCACAGGTCACGGCAATGGCGATGTCCTTGAACAGCTGCCCCGCCTCTTCTTCGATGAACACCACGGGCAAAAAAACCGCCACGGTGGTCAGGGTGGAGGCCAGCACTGCGCCCCAGACTTCCCTGGTGCCGTCGTAGGCCGCCAGCGCCGCTTTCTTACCCAGCTGCTTGCGGTGGCGGTCGATGTTTTCCAGAACCACGATGGCGTTGTCCACGAGCATGCCCACGGCGAACGAGATGCCCGCCAGGGAGACCACGTTCAGGTTGCGCCCGAAGAGCTTCATGAAGATAAAGGTGCCGATGATGGAGATGGGGATGGCCACGGCCACGATGACCGTGGACGACAGGCTGCGCAGGAAGATGATCAGCACCAGCACGGCCAGGATGCCGCCCACGATGATGTTCTGCTGAACCAGGCCGATGGCTCCGTTGATGTAGGGCCGCTGATCATAGGTCCAGTCGATGCGGATGCCGTTGTCCTTGAGGATGCCGCTGTTCAGTTCGGCGACGACCTCGGAGACCTGGTCGGTCATCTCCAGGATGTTGGCCCCTGTATCGGGCTTGACGCCCACGGCGATGCCCGGCTCGTTGTTGTGCATCATGGCCGAGGTGCGGGTCTCAAAACCGTATGCGGCCCGGCCCACGTCGCCCACGGTGGTGCGCTCCTGGCCGGTGGAGCGGATGACCACGGCTTCGATCTGTTCCGGGGTCTTGAACTCGCCCACGGAGCGGATGCGGTATTCGCGGCGGCCCAGGCTCATGTTGCCGGCCGAGATATTCACGTTTTCCGACTGCAGCACGGCGATCATGTCGGGGATGCTCAGGCCGTGCGCGGCCAGTTTGGCGGGGTCGACGATAACGTGCATCTCTCGTTCGGTGCCGCCGCCGATGAACAGGTCGGCCACGCCTTCCACACGCTCCAGATACTGGCGCACCCGGTCCTCGAAAAAGGTCTTGTAGGTCTCAATGGGCCGTTCGTTGCCGGGCTCGGTCTTCAAGATCAGCCAGATCACCGGGGACGCGGCGGAACCCGTGGCGGTGATCACAGGCTTGTCCGCCGTGGCGGGGTAGGACGGCACCTCGTTCAATTTGTTGGAGACCCGCAGCAGGGCGTCGTCGGCGTCCGTGCCGATCTTGAAGGTCAGGGTCAGTTCGCCCGAGGAATTTTTGGAAGTGCTCTCCATCTCCTTCAGGCCGGGGATGCCCTTGAGCACATCTTCCTGTTCTTCGATGATGTCCCGTTCGATCTCGTAGGGCGTGGCCCCGGACCAGGTGGTGGTCACCGTGATCTCGGGTTCCGTGACCGTGGGGGTCAGCTGGTAGGGCAGGCCGAACAGGCCGATGAGTCCGAAGAGCACAATCAGAATGATGCCCACCAGGACCGTGACGGGCTTGTCGATGGAAGAGCGGATGATATCCATGGGGCGCTCCATCCGCATCTCCGGGATGCGGCTTGGGGAGGTTGTCTACTGCTTGGGGCCAGCCGTGCGGACGGCAGCACCGGGGTACAAACGTTCATTGCCCTTGATCACCACATCCTGGCCTGCGGCAAGTCCCGGACCTTCCACTGCGGCCCAAAGACCCTGATAGGCGATCACCTGGACGGGGATCATCTGGGCCTGGCCCTGGGCCACGGCAAAGACCATGTTCTGGCCGCGCAGCATGACCACCGCGTCTCGGGGCACGATCACTGCCTGGACCTCTGCGCCCACGGGCAGGTGGGCCGTGGCCTGCATGCCTTGGGCAAGGCCCTCGCCGGGCACCCGGATCTTGATCGGGAAGGTGCGGGTGCCGACGTCTCCCTGGGGGATGACGGCATGCACCAAGCCCTTGATCCTCGTGTCGCCGATGGTGACTTCCACATCCTGGCCCTGGGCCACAAAGGGCAGCACGGTTTCCGGGACGTTGATGATCACGTCCATGGCCTTGTCCAGGGCCACGGTGGCCACCACGGCCCCGGCGGTGAGCCATTCCCCCCGATCCGCCTTGCGCTGCAGGACGATGCCGGAAAACGGCGCCGGAACCCCGGACTTGGCGATCTCCAGGCGCAGCCTGTCGGCTTCGGCCTGCAGGGCGCGGGTCCTGCTCAGGATTTCCTGCATGGAATAGAAGGCGTTGTCGAATTCCTGGGTGGCGATGGACCCGCTTGCGAGCAGTTTTTCACGGCGTTCCAGCTCGATTGCTGCAAGCTTCTGCGCCGCCTTGGCTTCGTCCAGATAGCCCTGGGCAACGGCCAGGCGCTTGGCGGCCAGGACCGTGTCCATGGTCACCAAGTTGGCTCCGGCGGTCACGCGCCGACCTTCCTCGAAATGCACGTCCAGTATCCGGCCCGCCACTTCGGAGGCGACTTCCGAGACTTCGGGATAATAGACCGTGCCTACGAAATTGGAGCGCGGAGCCACATTGTCGGTTCTGGATGCGGCGGTTTCAACCAGAGAGGGCGGGGGGCCCTGGGGCTTGTCCTGGGCAATGGCCCCTGCGGGCAGGGTCAGGACGATCAGCGCAATGAGCGTACGGAAGAAGGTCTTCATTATTCCCCCTGTGCGGCAACTAGTCGTTGTCGCGCATATAACTGATGTGATTGTACAGCCTGTTGAGCATTTCCAGCAGGTTGCGCTGTTCCTCTTCGGTCAGGCAGGAGTAGGCGCGTTCGCCCTGGGCCAGCACGATGGGCGTGACCGTCTCCTTCAGTTCCTTGCCCTGCGGGGTCAGGAAGATGCGGTAGGTGCGGCGGTCCTTGGAATCGCGTTCGCGGTAGACGATGCCTTTGCCCTCAAGCACGTCGATCATGCGTGTGATATTGGCCGTGTCCTTGAAGGAGCATTCGGCCAACTCCTTCTGCGAGCGGCCTTCCCTTTCCCAGAGGCGGCACAGCAGGGCGTATTGCTCGGAGGTGACGTCGATGCCGGCCTCGCGGAAATAGCGGCGCAGCTCGAACTTGATGGCCTTGCCCGTGCGGGCGATGGCATAGGCCACTGAGTCGTCGAGAAAAAACCTAGTGTCAGACATGGATGCGATTCCTGTGAGTGAAATAGTTGTAGGCGAAACTATCCGGGGGGGTGTTGTCGTGTCAACGGGGAAACCAAGGGCTATGCCGCCTGTCTTGAGGCCAGTGTTGGCGGGGAGGGGCGGGAAACCAGCTGGTTTTAAACGGTTTCCGTTGGCCTTTGCTTGGTTGGCCAGAGCTGGGCGACGAGCATTCCACAGAGCATCAGTGCGCAGCCGAAGAGCCCGCGGCCGGACATGGATTCGCCCAGGATCAACCAACCGCCCAGGGCCGCGAACACGGCCTCCAGGCTCAGGATCACGGCGGCGTGGGTCGGGGCGGCGTCCTTTTGGGCAACGACCTGCAGGGTGTAGGCCACACCCACGGGCATGATGCCGCCGTAGACGATGGGGAACCAGCCCGCCTGCAGGGAGGCGATGGTGACCTCTTCGGTCAGAAAGGCGGCGATGAAGTGCAACAGTGAGCAGAAGGCAAACTGCCCGAAGGCCAGTTTGATGCAGTCCATTTTTGGGGAGAGCCAGCCCAGGGTCAGCACATGCACTGCCCAGAAGACCGCGCTGACCAGTACCCAGGAGTCGCCCGGGGCCAGGCTGAAGTCCGCGGTCACGGACAGCAGGTACAGGCCTGCCGCGGCAACAGCCGCTCCCAGTGCGCCGCCCAGGCCGGGGCGCTGGCCGATGAGCAGTCCGAGAAAAGGCACGAAGACCACGTACAGGCCGGTGATGAAGCCGCCTTTGGCTGCTGTGGTGTGGACCAGTCCGATTTGTTGCAGGGCCACGCCCAGGAAGAGGATCGTTCCGGCGATCATGGCGCCGCGAAGGGCGAATCCTCTGCTGGCCGCCTCGCCCGGAGGCAGTGTGGGGCCCCGGCGTGAGGACCAGATGACCAGCGGTACCAGGGACAACGCGCCGATGGCGAAGCGTACGGCGTTGAAGATCATGGGTCCGACATAGTCCATGCCCGAGCGCTGGGCGACGAACCCGGTACCCCAGACGATGGCGGTGATCAGCAGAAAGATATTGGCTTTGATGGCGCGTGGCTGCATAGGCCGCGTCAATTACCTCGATTCGGGAGCGATGGCAATCTTGGCGAGGAAACGGAACACGCCGCCTGGGAGGGGCGGCGGGTGCAAGTGCTGCGCTGGGCGGCCACGAGGGAATTGGATGGCTATTCAACGATGATGGTTCCACTCCTGAAGATCTGGACGTGGAAGAGACGGTTGCAACGGCCGCAGACCTCAGCGGTGCGTTTTTTCTCGGCGTAAGGGGTCTGAAGTGTTGCGTTGCAACAGGGGCAGGGCACCTCAATCACTTTGCCTCTGTCCTGGGCGTTGGGGAAAAGGAGCGTCACGCCAGTTTCCTCCTCTGGTTGTGTTTCTCTTACATTTGCAGACAGTTCTGCGCTCTTTGGTCGTCGATCGTGTGGCGCGGCTGTGACAAAGCCGTGAAGCGGCAAAAAAAAGCCCCCGCAGGCGGGGGCTTGGATTCAAAGGGGGAAGGCTATTGGTTGGCGGAAATATCGGAGACCGCGCTGCCGGCGTTGCAGGCCTTGCGCTGCTGGTCCAGATCGATGTCCCACAGGGCCTGGGTGTACATCATCAGCCATTCGTAGGGCAGGGAAAGCTCCTGCTCGCCATTTGACATCAGGCAGTTCTCTCCCCGGCGCTTGACCAGATAGGCGCTTTTGCGCTTGGTGTCGCCGTCCGAGGCAATGATGGCAAAGGCCTGTTCGCCCTCCTCGGTGGAGTAGAGTTCCTGCTTGGTGAGAACCCCGGTGTTTTCCTCGAAAAAGGAGGTCTGGGCATAGAGCGCCCCCCTGAAGGAGATGCTCGCACCGCCATCGTTATCCAATGTGATGGATTTCATGGGACCCGTAACTCCTGCGGTTCTTGCTTCACTCATGCCCCTCTCCTGCCCCTACGTGGGAAGTTTGAGTTGGACCGGCCCGGTGTCTTTGGATTCTTTCCGGTAAGCCACTTCAACCAACTCAATGAAGTAATCCGTCATGGTCTGGTCGTGCAGGGCCGCCAAGATGCGCAGTTTCTTGTGCACTTCCTGAGGGATGCGCAGTGTGAGCTGCTTTTTGTCCTCATCGGCCATGACATTCTCCCGAACCGGGTGGCGAGGGCTGTCCGTGTAACTGCCTGGAATCAAAGCCTCTCGCCCGTATCAATTTGACTGTGCAGGATTTAACATACTTGACATTAAAATGTAAATAGACAGTTGAACTGTCTCTGCTGGCTTTAATGTCATGTCTATGAATATCTGGGTATTGAGAAGAAAAAAAGTTTGGTCTGGGGAAGGGAGCGGCTCTGTCCGGACTTTGAGAAATGCCCGGGATGACGTATGCCTGAGGGCAGCTTGGAAGGGGGACGGTAAAGCCGAGGGGTCTGCCGTCCGATGAGGATGTCATGATCAATACCCATTATATGTCTCTGTTTCGTCTGGCGTTGATGCTGGGGCTGCTGGTCCAGGTCTGCGGCTCTCCGGCTTGGGCCCAGGACGGGCTTTCCGAATCCGCGATCGGGGAACTTGCGCGCGTCACCGTGGGCGATGACCAACTGCGTGACAAGCCGCCTGCCGTGGACCGGCCCGAATTCATCCCCGTGACCGATGCCGCGTTGTTCCTTGATCCCAACGAGGTGGTGTTCGTGGAGGAATCCCCCGGGGGGGGCGGCGAGGCCATCATCTATCCCCAGAGCATCCTGGTGATGCACGAGGTGCTCAATATCAGCGAGCAGGGACGCAGGCGCTGCGTGACCTATTCTCCATTGACGGGATCCGTGGCGGGCTATCTGGCCAAGGCCGGGCCCCACTCCACGACCTTCGGAACCATGGGCCTGTTGATCAATTCAAACCGCGTGGTCTACGACCGGGCCACCATGAGCTGGTGGCCGCAGTTGCTGGGCATCGCCATCAAGGGACCGCTCAAGGGGCAACGACTGGAAAGGTTCCCCCTGCTCTGGACCCGCTGGAAACTGGCTAGTAAAAAATATCCTCAAGCCCAGGTGCTTTCCCGGCGGACGGGCCATCGCGTGCGGTACGGCAAGGACCGTTACGGGTCGTACGCCAAGGCGGGGACCTATTACGACACAGGTGGGTCCTACTACCCGCTGTCCCATGTGGACACGAGCCTGCACCCCAAGGAGCGAATCCTCGGACTGGCCGAGGGAGAGGTCTCGCTGGCGTTGATCGAGGCCGAGATCAAGCGGCAAGGGGTGGCCAGCGTGGAATTCGGCCTGTCGCCGGTGGTGGCCATCTATGACCAATCCCTGGACGCGGTTCGGGTCTTCAGCGCCGTGGCCGATGGCCGGAATCTGCACTTCGAGACGGCCGGTTCCGCGATCGTGGACATCGAGACGCGCTCGCACTGGAACGTCATGGGTCAGTCCACCGAGGGCCGCTTGCGGGGCATGACCCTGGAGCGGGTGGCGGCCATGGATTGCATGTGGTTCGCCTGGAAGGCCTTTTATCCCTACACGAACGTCTGGGGCCGCCAGGGCAATGACGGGACATTGTTTTGAGCGGGGACAGGACTGGGGGAAGGCTTGATGTCTCCTTCCGGGGCCGGAACGTGAGGCCCCGCAGGCAGCTTCAGGCCCTGGTCTTCGATTTCGACGGGACCCTGGCAACGCTGACCATCGATTTCAGGGGCATGAAGGAAGAGCTTCTGGCCCTGGCCCGCGAGGTCTTGCCCGGGATCGCAGCAGCAGGGGACACCCCGGCCCTGGAATGGCTGGACAGTCTTTTTGTGCACCAGCCGGGGATTGCCCCCGGTGATGCGCAGGCCCTGCGCAATCGCCTGGAGTGCCGCATCGTGGACATCGAGGTCGCCGCCGCCCAGTGCGGGGCGCTGTTTGATTTTGTGCGGCCGATGCTGACCCGCCTGCGGGGAAAGGGGGTCAGGACGGCCATCATTACCAGAAACTGTTCCAAGGCCCTGTACCAGGTGTTTCCCGATGCCGCGGAGTTGACCGATGGTGTCTTCACCCGTGACGATGTCCACCGGGTCAAGCCGGATCCCGGACATCTCCTGGCCGCGCTGGAGGCGCTGGGGGTCAGCCCCGGGAGGGCGGCCATGGTCGGTGATCACGTCTCTGACATCAGGACGGGCAAACGGGCCGGGACCCTGACGGTCGGGGTGTTGACGGGTTCCAGCTCGCGCCGGGACCTGCTGGGTGCGGGTGCGGACCTCGTTGCGGATGACGGGCGTGGCGCGGCGCAGGCCTTGCTCGAGTGGCCTGGTCGGGATTGAGCCGCTGACCGGAGGTGGTGGACAAAGCTGCCTGATACGGTCAATATTCCACGATAAAAAGGAGTGGTGGAATGGGGTTTACGCTGTGGTTCACGGGGTTGTCGGGAGCGGGGAAGTCGACGCTCTCCATGCATGTCTATCTCGAAATACGTCGCCGGATGCTCAAGGCCGAGCTGTTGGACGGCGATCTGATCCGTACCAATTTCAGCTCCGAACTCGGATTTTCCAGGGAGCACAGAGATCTCAATGTCCGGCGCATCGGTTTCATCTCCCATCTGCTGAACAAGAATGGAGTGAACAGCGTCGTGGCCGCCATCGCCCCCTTTGAGCAGGCCAGAGAGCAGAATCGAAAACTGTTGGATAATTATGTCGAGGTCTGGTGCAAATGTCCCCTGGAGGTGGTGGAGGCCAGGGACGTCAAGGGCTTGTATGCCCGGGCGCGGGCGGGGGAGATCGCGGCCTTCACCGGTATCAGCTCGCCCTATGAGGCGCCCCTGAATGCCGATATCGTCTGTGAGACCGACAGGGAAACCGTGACGGCCAGCGTGCGCAAGGTGCTGTGTGCCTTGGAGGAGCGGGGTTTCCTGCCCAAGGCCGATGACTGTGAGCGTAGTGACTATTCCAAGTTCGACGAACAGGCCTGGAGACTGCGGCTGGCCGAACTGGGCTATGCCAAGCAGCGCTGAGCGGACCGCGCCTCTGACGATCTCGGAGGGTGTGTCGTGAGGAGCCGGTCGCCAAGGCAGTTGTGAAAGCAGGCATGATCAAGGGGCATTCTCTGCTCCAGGATGAGCAAAGCCCGTGGCGAGTGCCCTGGGCTTTTATGGTTTGCGCAGGGTGACCAGGCCCACGGCCCCCAAATGGGAGGGGCTGACCTGTTCCGGATGCAATCCCCTGAGCTCCAGCAGCCCCAGGGTGCCGCCCTGGGCCAAGTACTCCCGGTACTGGGCATGGTGTTCGGCCCCGGCGGCGCGCTCGAACAACCCCACCCCCAGATGGCCCAGCAGGCCCAGCAGCCCCCGGGGCGCCAAGTAGTCCGTCACGGCCAGGGTGCCCCCCGGTTTGAGCAGGCGCATGGCCTCGGCCAGCAAGGACTTGCGGACAGGGGCTGGTTTCTCGTGCAGGGCAAAGGCCAGGATGGTGATGTCGAAGCTTTCGTTCGCCAGGGGTATTTGGGTGCCGTCGGCGTTGACGTAGGTGATGGACGGGGGGGATTTGCGTCGGGCAACGGCCAGCATGGGCAGGGAGAGATCCACCCCCGTGCAGGTGCATCCTGCGCGGTCCAGGGCGATGAGCTGGGCCCCCGTGCCGCAGCAGATGTCCACGGCCGTATGCGCGTTGCGGGCTCGGGCCAGGGCCACAACCGCCTGGCGCACGCCCCGCAGGAAGGGGCCGGTCAGTGGGTCGTAGAGCCGGGCGACCTGGGCGTATTCGTCATTCTGGTGTGGCATGCTGTCGTGTTATTCCATAACGATGGCGGAGGTGTCCGGATCGTAGAAGAACTGGCAGGGCCCTTCCTGGGGTTCATACAGCACGAGTTTTTTATTCGCGATGCTGATGATGGTGCCGGGATGGGCCATACGCCGGACTTTGACGCGCAACCGGCTCAGCTGCTCCAGGGCGACGCGACGTTCCTCCAGCGCATTCTCGACCTCTTTCATTCGGTCCACGATGCCGATTCGCTCCTTGATGAGTTCGGCCATCTCCCCCCGCTGTTCCCGGGGGGTGCGTTCCAGCAGCGCCTTGGGCTGCTCCGTCCCGAGGATTCCGTCGAGGTGCGATTTCTGCTCGCGCAGGGCTTTGCGCTCTGAAATCAGCTTTTCGATGCCGCCGATTTCGATGCCCACATCCAGCCGGATCCTGGTCTTGACCCCCAGGGTCGAGCCGATTTCGTTGGCTTCCACTCCCTTGCCGGTCTCGATGAGCCCGCCGAGGATGATGCCCTTGCCCTTAAAGCAGAGCACGTGCCCTTTGGCTGTGATCAGGCTGGTGGACAGGTTGTGGGCCACGTTGACGTTGCCGCCCGCCTCGATGACGGCATTTTCCGCGAAATTGCAGGACACGTCGCCCCGGGCCAGCACACGGCCCTCGCCGCCCATGACGATGCCGCCTTTGACGCCGACGTTGGCTCCGGCATTGACGAAGGCGCTTTCGATGGCCGAGCCCACGCAGATGTCGCCCGGGGCCGTGACTTTGAATCCGTCGCGGATCGAGCCATCGATGAGCACCGAGCCGTTATCCAGGCGCAGGTTGCCCGAGTGGTAACTGATGTCGCCCTTGATATGCACCATTTCCAGGACCGAGACCCGGTTCCCGTCCCAGGTGATCATGCCCGAAATGGCGGCGCTGAACTCCACTCCATCGGCGGAGATGTCGACGTTGTCCCCGGGGAAGACCTCGGCCGGTCGGCCCTTGCGGGGCACCAGGTCTTCGCCGAAGACATCGCGACCGAAGTGTCCTTCCTTGGGCGGGAGTAGGCGTCCGATCGGGGTGCCTTCTTTGATGGGCTCGAATTTGCTGCGCTCGCGGGGGTCGACCACGTTGGAGTCGTCCGCGGCCAAGAGGTCTTGGGAGCCGATGAAGGCCAGTTCGAAGCGGCCATCCTCGCCGTGGATCGGGGCCGTGCCCTTGGCCACGGTGACCCCCTCCTGGGGTTCGCCTGTTTTTGTGGCCTTGGCCAAGGCCTTTTTCAGGGGTGCTTCCTCAAGGGTGTGCACCCCCATGGCCCAGAGGTCGCGCTTGATCATGTCCACGGAGACCGGGGTCCCCTGAAAGGTTTGGGGATAGATGGTCCCGGTGATCTTCAACTTGTTCGGGGCGACCCTGAGCAGTGGCTTGATGAGCAGCTTTTTCTGGCGGTAATCCACCAAGCCATAGGCTTTGGCCTGGATGTCCATGGTGCCTTGGTCCAGGAGGGCACCTGAGGACTCGTCGATCTGGATTTCTGCGGGCTTGCGATCGGATGCTGCCGGGACGGGGGTTCCGGTGACCGTGGCGCCGGGTGAAGGCTTGCCGGGCGGGATCAGGTGCGCGAAGATGTCGCCATGGAAGACCGGATGGGCCATGTCGCCTTTGAATTCGATGCGGGCATCGCTGGCGTCGGAGGGCGGCCTGCCTTCGGCCACGGTCATGCCAGTGATGTCCTTCTTGAGGCGTGCCCGCAGCAGCACCTTGTCCAGCAGGGGGGTCTGTGGACTGATGATCCCCACGCGGCGCATGGCTTCGTGGAGGGTTTCGAGGGAAAGGGCCGGCGCGTTGGAAGGCGGCGGAGTGTATGTCTCGACAATGGCCGTCATGCCGTCCTCGCTGAGGACAATGGTCAGGTCAGGTCCGGTCTGGGCGGAATGGGGCTGAAGTGAGTCTTCGCTCATGCGATGCAGTTCTCCCGAGTTTGGTCTTGGTATCCGGTGCGTAGCCCCCTGTTGCACCCTGACACACACGGGTTCGGGTTGGCAATCAGGCGTTGGGCCTCTGGGGCTTTCATGGTTTGTCCAAGTGCGATATACAGACGGAGATGATGACCCTCCGACGCGAAATGGGACCCGTTGCGAAATCCTTCCTCGCCCTGGGCATGGCCTGGCTGGCGCTGGCCGTGCTGTGGGGCGCCGCCTGCGCTTCAGCGCCGCAGTTCGACTTGCCCCTGGACTGCGACATGCAAACGGACTGCTTCATCCAGCAGTATTTCGATGCCGATCCCGGCAGCGGCTACAAGGATTATGCCTGTGGCCGACTGTCCTACGACGGCCACACGGGCACGGATTTCCGGGTGCGTGATCTGGTGCACATGGACGAGGGGGTGCCCGTGCTCGCTGCCGCGCCGGGGACGGTGCGCGCCATCCGCGACGGCATGGACGACGTGAGCGTCAGGGAGACAGGGACCGCGTCCCTGGATGGGCGTTTTGCCGGAAACTCCGTGGTTGTCTCCCACGGTGGAGGGGTCGAGACCCAATACAGCCATCTCAGGAAAGGCAGTGTGCGTGTCCGCAAGGGGCAGAAAGTCCGCGCAGGCACGATTCTCGGGTTGGTGGGCCTTTCGGGTCGGACAGAATTTCCGCATCTGGAATTCTCGGTGCGAGTCGATGGTCGGCCCGTGGACCCGTTCAAGGGGCTGGCCGGTGGTCCGCCCTGCGGACCGGGTGAAGCCCCTCTCTGGTCCCCTCAAGCTTTGCGGCTATTGGCTTACGAGCCAACCCGGTTGTTGGGGTCCGGTTTTGCCTCCAGGCCCCCCAGCCACGAAGAGGTGGCCCACAGGCTCCTTGAACAATCCGTGTTTCCCGTGGACAGCGAGGCCCTAGTGTACTGGATCCGGGTGGCGGGGTTGCTCGAGGGGGATGTCCTGGAGTTTTCCCTTTCGGGGCCGGAGGGGGAGCTCTTGGCCCGTCATGAGCAGCTCATGGACAGGTCCAAGGTTCAGTTCTTTCAGTATGTCGGCAGTCGGCGCGGCGCGGATCGCTGGCCCGCGGGGGTCTATACGGGGCGTTTCGTGCTCCGGCGTCTCGGTCCCCGGGACGCTGCCGTGATCATCGACACCAGCAGCCGGGCCATGGTCGGCAACTAGTCTTTTCAGCCCGTTACGGGCCTGTTCCTTCCTGCGGTGATATATCAAAGATTATCTATCAACTGTTCAAGATCATTACAATATTGCGCGTCGTCCACAGTTTCCGTATGGTGTCGCGCTACGGGAAGGTCCGGCCATGTCTGGCGGGCCTTTCCTGTCATCGTCACCACTAAAGCGGGGCATTGCCTGGCCTGCCCCTGCCTGCGAAAAGGAGCAGCCCATGGAGAACGGAAAGATCGGCATCCGCATCAAATCCTACCGCGAAAGCAAGGAGTTGAGCGTCGAACAGTTGGCCGAGAGGACGGGGCTGGATGCCACGTTCATCGCGGCCATTGAGGCTCAGACGGCATCTCCGGCCCTGGGGCCGTTGGTCAAGATCGCCCGTGCCCTGGGCGTCCGGCTGGGTACTTTCACTGACGATGCCCTGAGCGACGACCCGTTGATCCATCGCCTGGCGGACCGCAAACTGGAATCCGAGCCTCTGGCCAGCGGTGCCAAGTGTCCCGAGATGACCTACCAGCATCTGGGCAAGGGCAAGGCCGACCGGCATATGGAGCCGTTCTTCATCCGTCTGGAACCCGAAGGCAACGAACCGGAGATGTCCTCCCACGAAGGTGAGGAGTTCATCGTGGTGGTCTCCGGCGAAGTGGTGCTGCGTTATGGGCAGGAGACCTACATCCTGACCCCCGGCGACAGCATGTACTACAATTCAGTGGTGCCTCATCACGTGGGCAGCAAGGGCCCCGGTCCCGCTGAAATCCACGCCGTCGTCTACGTGCCGTTCTAGGGGGATGGGAACTATGGACAATCAACGCCCCGACGTCGTGGACTTGACCCTCGGCCAGATCCTGGATGAAACCGCCGCCAAGTTCCCGGACCGGGATGCAGTGGTCTATGTGGACCGCGATTTCCGTCTCACCTGGAGCGAGTTCAACTCCCTGGTGGATCGCTTTGCCAAGGGGCTGATGGCCCTGGGTGTGCAAAAGGGCGAGAAGGTCGCGGTCTGGTCCACCAACGTGCCCTACTGGGTGGCCCTGCAGTTTGCCACCGCCAGAATCGGTGCGGTGCTTTTGACCGTGAACACCAGTTACAAGATTTCCGAGTTGGATTATCTGCTCCGACAGTCGGAATGCGAAAATATCTTCGTCATGGATGGTTTCTACGACACCGACTACGTGCGCACCATGTACGAGCTGGTGCCCGAGCTGAAGACCCAGGAGCGCGGGGCGCTCAAATGCGAGAAGTTTCCGCACCTGAAGCGGGTGGCCTACCTGGGGCCGCAGAAGCACCGGGGCATGTACTCCGTGCCCGAGGTCATTGCCCTGGGCAAGATGATCACCGTCGATCACTGGCTACTGGATCGGTGAGAACCAGGAATTCACCGAGTTGGACCGCCTGTGTCTGCCCGTGCCCCTGTTCCATTGCTTTGGCTGCGTGTTGGGGGTGCTGGCCGCCGTGACCCACGGCACGGCCATGGTCATTCTGGAGAAGTTCGATCCCCTGTTGGTCATGCGCAGCATCAAGCGCGAGAAGTGCACGGCGCTCTACGGCGTGCCCACCATGTTCATGGCCGTGTTGCAGCACGAGCGCTTCAAGGACTATGACTTCTCCAGCCTGCGCACGGGCATCATGGCCGGCTCGCCTTGCCCGGTGAGGGTCATGAATCAGGTCATGGAGCAGATGTACATGAAGGACATCACCATCTGCTACGGCCTGACCGAATCATCCCCGGTCATGACTCAGACCCGCATGGACGACGACATCCGCCGGCGCACCGAGAGCGTGGGCCGCGCCATGCCCGCCGTGGAGGTGCGCGTCGTGGACCCCGAGACCGGCGAACCCTGCCCGCACGGCGTCCAGGGCGAGGTCTGCACCCGGGGCTATCTGGTCATGAAGGGCTACTACAACATGCCCGAGGCCACGGCCCAGGCCATCGACGCCGAAGGCTGGCTGCATTCCGGCGATCTGGGCGTGATGGACGAGGACGGCTACCTGGCCATCACCGGACGGTTGAAGGATATGATCATCCGTGGCGGCGAGAACGTCTATCCCCGAGAGATCGAGGAGTTCCTGTACCACATGAAAGGCGTCTCCGACGTGCAGGTGGCGGGCGTGCCCAGCCTCAAATACGGCGAGGAGATCGGGGCCTTCATCAAGCTCGCGGACGGGGCGCAGCTGACCCCCGAGGATGTCCAGGGCTATTGCAAGGACAAGATCGCCTTCCACAAGATCCCCCGCTATGTGGTGTTTGTGGAGGAGTATCCCATGACCGCCAGCGGCAAGATCCAGAAATACAAGTTGCGTGAGTTGGCCAGCGAGTTGTTTCCCAACGCCTAGGGGCTCGGAGTGTGGCCGCAGAATCCATGGCGGATTGAAGACCGGGGCGGCTGTGTCGGCTCCCCCGCGCCCTACAAGCTGAAGGAGGAGGATATGGAACAGGCATACAAGGAAATCGCGCCCCGGCTCGCCGGTCTGCGCGATGCGCTGGACCTCTCCGTGGAGGAGATGGCTTCCAGGCTCTCCATGGAACCCGAAACCGTGGTCGCCTACGAATCCGGGGTCATCGAGATCCCGGTGAGCTACCTGTTCAAGGTGGCCCAGGCCTTTGGCGTTGATCTGACCGTGCTCATCTCCGGGGCCGAGGCCCATCTGACCAGCTTTTCCCTGGTCAAGGACGGCGAGGGGCTGTCCGTGGAGCGCCGCAAGGATTACGACTACAAGAGCTTGGCCTACAAGTTCACCGGTCGCAAGATGGAGCCTTTCAAGATCCGCGTGCCCGCCAAAAAGGCCGATGAGGTCAAGGCCGTGACCCATTCGGGACAGGAATTCATCTACATGCTCCAGGGCCGTCTGGAACTAATGCTCGACGGCAACCCCGTGACCCTGGAGCCGGGAGACAGCCTGTATTTCAGCTCGCACACCCCGCATTCCCTGCGCGCCCTCGATGGACAGGACGCGGAATTCATCGACGTCATTATCTAGGCGCACCGCCGCGCACGGCGGAGCGCCCCGCTCTGGACAGCGATTGTCGAAACAGAATTCCAAGAACCATCATCCGCCGAGAGGAGCCATGAACAAGCTCAAACCTGCAAGCTACAAGGAATTTATCAGCGCTTTCAGCGCCGAGGTCCCCGAGAACTTCAACTTTTCCTTCGATGTCCTGGACGCCATCGCCGCCAAGGACCCCCAACGCTGCGCCATCGTCCATGTCGGACCCGACGGCTACCGGCGCGAATACGATTTTGGTTGGTTGGCCGCCACCTCCTGCCGTCTCGCCAATGCCTTGCAGGCACAGGGCGTGGGCAAGGGGGACCGGGTGATGATCATCCTCTACCGGCGCATCGAGTTCTGGGTGACCATGCTGGCCCTGCATCGTCTGGGGGCCGTGGGCGTCCCCTCTCCGAACCTGCTGACCACTAAGGACATCGTTTACCGCGTGGCCACCGGCAACATCTCCGTCGTGATCGCCGAGGATTCCGTGGCCGCCACCGTGGACGCCGCGCGCGCCGAAAGCCCGGGACTCAAGGTCTTGGTCCAGGCCGGGCCGGGCATGCTCCTGCCGGGCTGGGTGCAGTACGACGCCCTCTGCGCCACAGCCGCGGACGAGTTCCCCAGGCCCACGGACGCGGCTTGCGGCGACGATCCGCTGCTGATCTTCTTTTCGTCGGGCACCACCGGGCCTCCGAAGATGGTCATGCACAATCATTGCTACCCCATTGGGCACTACGTCACCGGGGCCTACTGGCACGACCTTATGCCCGGCGACCTGCATCTGACCGTGGCCGACACCGGCTGGGGCAAGGCCGTGTGGGGCAAGATGTACGGCCAGTGGATGGCCGGGGCCAGCGTCTTTGTCTACGACTTCAGGGGCAAGTTCACCCCCGCGGATCTCTTGGGCGTCTTGGCCCGCGAAGGCGTGACCAGCTTCTGCGCCCCGCCCACCATCTATCGCTTCTTGATTCGCGAGGATCTTGCGAAGTACGACCTCTCCAGGCTCCGGCACTGCACCACCGCCGGCGAACTGCTGAACACCAGCGTCTTCGAGGACTGGCAGCGCATGACGGGGCTGCCCATCTTCGAGGGCTATGGCCAGACCGAGACCACCCTGCAGATCGCCACCTTTCCGTTCATGGAGAGCAAGCCCGGCTCCATCGGCAGGCCCACCCCCGGTTGGGACGTGGTGTTGCTGAATGGCCAAGGCCAGGAGGTGGGCTCCGGCGAGGAGGGTGAGATCTGCATTCGCCTGGGCGAGGAGCCCGTGCTGGGGCTGTTCAGCGAATATCTGGACGAACCGCAGAAGACCGCCAACGCCATGGAAGGCGGCTTCTACCACACCGGCGACAAGGCCTGGCGCGATGAGGACGGTTATTACTGGTTCCTGGGCCGGGTGGACGATTTGATCAAGAGTTCCGGCTACCGCATCGGACCCTTCGAGGTCGAGAGCGCACTCATCTCCCACGAGGCCGTGGTCGAGGCCGCCGTCACCGGAGTGCCCGACGAGGTGCGCGGTCAGGCCGTCAAGGCGACCATCGTCTTGGCCCCCGGCTTCGAGGGCACCAAGGAATTGACTAAGGAGCTGCAGGATCACGTCAAGAAGATCACCGCTCCCTACAAGTATCCCCGGGTGATCGCCTACGTGGCTGAGCTGCCCAAGACCATCTCCGGCAAGATCAAGCGTGCCGAGATCAGGGCCCAGGATTTGGAAAAGTAAAGAATATTCAAATACTGATACTGAGAAATTGACCAAGGCGGCGAGGATTTTTCCTCGCCGCCTTGCTATTTGAAAAGTGATAAGAGATACTCCAGAAAAATTTTAGACCTGTGGTGTGGGTACCTGTTGCTGTGGGGGGCTATTCAGGATGAGCGAGAACAAGCAGATATTCGCGGTGCTCAAGCGAAACGAGGAGATCTGCCGAAAATTCTTCGAGATCGAAACGGCTGTCCTGACCATCCTTGATTTCGAGGCCCTGTTCGCTCGCCTGGTGTCTCTGATCAGGTCCAAGTTCGACGTCCCCTACGTCTGGATCTCCATCATCCGTGGCGGAGACCTGGCTGCCATGCTCGACAACCTGGACGCGTCGGGTGAGCTTCGTGGCCAGCTGGTCCTGGTGGACAACGAGGCCGTGCTGTCCTTGCTGGAAGGCCGCGAGAGCCCGATCCTGGAAAATCGTTCCCTGCAATTGTTCTCTCCCCTGCTGCCCGACCCCGCGCCCATGGGCATCCGCTCCGTTGCCGTGGCCCCGTTGACCCTGGATGGCAAGCTGGTGGGCTGCCTGAATCAGGCCGACACCAGGGCGGACCGGTTCAGCCCGGAGATGGACACCACGCTCCTGTCTCAGCTGGCCATCAAGGTTTCGCTGTGCCTGTCCAATGTCACGGCGCATGAACGGCTGGCCCGTCTGGCCTCGCGTGATTCGCTCACTGGCCTTCTGAACCGTCGGGTCATGGAGGAAAAGCTGCACGAGGAGTTCCTGCGGGCCCAGCGCTACGGGGATGTCCTGTCTCTGGCCTTCATCGACATGGATGACTTCAAGAAGGTCAACGATTCCCTAGGGCACGATGCGGGCGATGCCATGCTGGTCTATTTCTCCCAGCGTCTGCAGAAGATGGCTCGCAAGATCGATGCCTGCGCCCGGTTTGCCGGTGACGAGTTCGTGGTCATCCTGCCCAACACGGACCGCCAGCAGGCCTCGGCCTTTATGGAACGGGTACAGCGTTTCTTCGCGTTGTCCCCGGTCCCGAGCATTGAGCGCTACGTGTCCTTCAGTTATGGCGTGTCCTCCACCGAGGACGGGAGCGTGACCTCCCCCGCCATGCTGCTCAAGCGGGCCGATGAAAGGCTCTTTGAGCGCAAGGCGACGAAGGCTGCGCAGGACCTGCCGGAGCGTCAGGCCTCCGGCCTCTGATCCCACCGCGATCTTTGTCCTGTGGGCGCGCGATCGCCACGAATTCCCTCTTTTCCATCGCCTTGCAAACAGGTAAGGTGTGCCCTCACCTCAACCGTTTTGGCGGCTTGTCCGTCAGGAGCAATGCATGAAAGATGCTCTATTCCGTGGATTAATGATCGGCGGCGCGCTGGGTGTCCTGGCGACTTATATCCTGAACTGGGACCCGCCCCGGGCGTTCGGCATCGGCATCTTTGCCGGGCTGCTGGCCGGATACACCAAGTACAAGATCGATGGCCGCAAGAAAAAGGGCGAGTAAGGCGAATGGTGAACGATTCCCCGTCCCGGCGAGTATCCAGGATCTTCTTGATCTTGTTTGTGGTGGGCATCCTGTTTTTGGTGTTCATGTCCCTGTTCTCGGAACTCTTGCCCGCGTATCACCGGCTGTTCTGGCGCATATCCCTGGATAACGTGCTGCATTTTGTGGCTTTCGCCATGCTGGGCGTGGTGGCCCCCTTGGCCTTCAGGCGTGGCACCCGGGCCTTTGGGGCCTTGTTCGCACTGATGCTGCTCGGATCTTTCATGGAATACTGGCAGTTGTATCTCCCCCACCGGCGTTGCGAGCTCATTGATGCCTCGGCTAACATCCTGGGCATCGTGGTCGGCGGCGGTCTGGGGTTCTGGCTGCGCTCGTTGTGCTGTACGCCGCGCGCGGTGTCGTCCTGACGGTTTTTGGCTTTGCGGCCACCCCCGGAATCGTGCTGTTTGTCCCCAACCCTCCGGGGCGGGGCTTTGCTTGGCACAAAAGAAGACTTGCCAATCTGCGCTGGGAGCCGAAAACATAAGGCTATTTCCCCGGGTTCACCGACTGGGCACCCTGGGGGCGAGCAGCGCTGGCAAGTCTTTAGGGCGCCTCGTTGCGCCGTTATGGGGGGAAGGATTTATTTCGGCAACCCTCCTGTTGAGATTGGCCACCTTATCTGGACGGGCGGGACTTCCGCCCTTACCTTTTTCTAATCATCCTTCGACGAATGTCAACGCCCCATATCGTTCCGGGGCGAGGATTTTTGTGCACTTCACGTCCCTGCTGCCAGGCCTGACTCCAACGCTGGAGGCAGGCGTTGGCGGCTGCCTGGACGGTAGCGGTTGCGGGGGATTTGGTGTACAGCTTCTGGCACTGTCAACCGCCTGAAACACCGAGGATAATCCAGGGCCATGCTCCGATTCCTGCACGCCGCCGACATCCATCTGGACAGCCCGCTTCAGGGGCTGCGCCGCTATGAGGGCGCTCCCGTGGATGAGGTGCGCAGCGCCACGCGCCGGGCGTTGGTGCGGCTGGTGGACACGGCCATTGAAAAGGCGGTGCCCCTGGTGCTCATCGCCGGTGACATCTACGAGGGGGACTGGAAGGATTTCCAGACCGGGTTGTTCTTCGCGGCCCAGATGTCGCGTCTGGACCGGGCGGGCGTGAAGGTGGTCATGATTCGCGGTAACCACGACGCCGCTCACGTCATGTCCCGCTCCCTGCCCCTGCCTGCCAACGTGCGCGTTCTTTCCTCCAAACATGCCGAGACCGTGGACTTTCCGGAACTGGGTCTCGCCGTCCACGGCCAGAGCTACGCCACCCGGGACGTGAGCGACGATCTCGTGCCCGGCTACCCTGAGCCCTTGCTCGACCGCTTCAACATCGGTCTGTTGCATACCGCGGTCAGCGGGCACCACGGCTCGGCCCCCAACTACGCCCCCTGCACCCTGGAAGAACTGCTGGCCAAGGGCTATCAGTACTGGGCCTTGGGACACGTGCACAATTACAGGGTCCTGCATCAGGAGCCCTTCGTTGTTTACGCGGGCTGCATCCAGGGCCGCCACATCCGCGAGCCTGGGCCCAAGGGCTGTGTGCTGGTGCAGGCCGACCACACAGGGTCCGCGAGTCTCGAATTTCTGCCTCTGGCCGTGATGGGCTGGGAGGAAGTGCTGGTGGACGCCGAGGGCGTCATGGACCGCCATGAGCTGGGCGCGCGCTTTGTCGAGGCCCTGCGCACCGCCCTGGGCGGTGACCTTCCGCTGGGCGTGCGGGTGCACGTCACGGGACGCACCCCGGCGCACGGGGGGCTCGCCGCCGAACCCGAACGGCTGGTCAACGAGCTGCGCGCCCTGGCCGAGGACGCTTCGGGTGGCCGTGCCTGGGTGGAGAAGGTCGTGCTGCGCACGGCCTCGCCCGTGGACCTGGAAGCCCTGCGCGCGAGCGATACGCCCCAGGGTGACCTGCTGCGCTCCCTGGACGCGCTGGTCGCGGACCCGCAGGCCCTGGCCGGGCTGGGCCTGGACCTGACGGACATCGAGGCCAAACTGCGGGCTGTGCCCGGATCGGGTGTGGACTTGCCTGATCTGCGCGAGCCTGTTGCCCTGGCGGCCTTGCTGGAGGACGTGCGCGAACTGGTGCTGCCGCTCTTGCTGGACGCCGCCGAAGGGGACGGGCGATGAAGCTCAGACGGTTGGAGCTGGTGGCCTTCGGGCCGTTCACCGGCACGGTCCTGGACTTCGGGGAAGGAGACGGGCTGCATCTGGTCTGCGGCGCCAACGAGGCGGGCAAGAGCTCATCCATGCGGGCGCTAAAGAATTTCCTCTATGGCATCCCCCATCGCTTCAGCGACAATTTCCTGCACGAGAACAAGGCCATCGAGATCCGCGGCGCGCTGGACCTGCCTGGCGGGGAGCGCCTGGAACTGAGGCGGCGCAAGGCCCTCAAGAACGACCTTGTGGATCTCGTCAGCGGCAACCCCTTGGACCAGACCCGCTTGACCGCGCTGTTGGGCGGGGTCGGCGAAGAGGCCTTCGGGGTGATGTTCGGCTTCGACCATCATGAATTGTCCGCCGGAGGCGGAAACGTGCTGGCCACGGGCGGTGCCCTGGGTCAAACGCTGTTCGCCGCGGCCTCGGGCGTGGTGCATCTGCGCGATGCCCTGGCCCGCTTGAAGGACGAGGAAGAGGCCCTGTTCACGCCGCGGGGTGGGGCGGGCAAGCGCGTCAACGCGCAGCTCAACCAGTTGAAGGAATTGCGCCGCGAACAGCGCGAAGCCTTGGTCAGCCCGGCCAGATGGCAGGAGCTGATCCGCTTGCGCGATGACCTCACGGTGCGGCTGGAGGCCTTGCAGGGCGAATTGGATGCCGCCACCCGGAACAAAAGCCGTCTGGAGCGCTACCTGGAGGCCGCAGCCCCGGCCCGCCAGCGAGCCGAGGTCCTGGTACGGCTGGCCGAATTGCGAGACGCCCCGGCCCTGGGCCCCGATTTCCCCGGGCGGCGCACCGCCGCGCTCCTGGGGCGCGATGCGGCCCAGCGCGATGAGCACAAGGCCCATCAGGCCGTGAACGAATTGGACCAGCGCCTGGCCGCATTGACCCTGAACCCGGGACTCGTGGCCGCCGCCGAGCAGGTCAAAGCCCTGTATCGGGACATCTCGCAGCACACCAAGGCCCTGGTGGATATCGACAAGCGCCGGGATGAACGGCGTCTGCTGCTGGGTCAGGCCACCCGGATTCTGGCCTCCCTGCGCCCGGACCTGACCTTGGAACAGGCAGGGCTTTTGCGCCTGAACCGTGCGGACCAAGTCCGCATTCAGGAACTTGGCCGACGCCATGAGGCCCTGGTGGAACGTCGGGACAAGGCTGAAGGTGATCTGCGCCGTCAGCAACGGGATCTGGAAACGGCACGGGCTGAGTTGGCAGCGACTCCGGTTGGCGCGGACACCGCGGAACTGGCGCTGCTGCTGAAGCGTACGGCCAGTGATGGCGACCCCCAGGTCCGCTGGCGCGATGCCCACGCCCTGCGCGTGAGCCAGGAGCAGCGGGCCCAGGCCGAATTGGCGCGCCTGGGACGCTGGCAGGGTGCCTTGTCCGATGTGGAGACCCTGGCCGTGCCCGACGAGGGTGTGCTGCATCGTCTCGAGGCCCGGTTGAATGAGTTGAACGCCGCTCGAAAGAACTCCGCCCAGGCCGAACGGGAGACCTCCGGGCGTTTGGCGGAGTCCAAGGCTGATCTGCAGCGGTTCATGGATGACGGCCCTGTGCCGCGCCCCAAGGACCTGCGCCTGGCCCGCGAACTGCGCGACTCGGGCTGGTCGCTCATCCGTCGCACCCTGGCCGGGACCGAACCCGGCGACGTGGAGCGCAGTATCTTTTTACAGAACGTGTCCGAGGCCGATGATCTGCCCCAGGCCTATGAGCTCTGCGTGCAGCGTTCGGACGCCGTGGCCGATGGCCTGTATCGCGATGCGGACCGGGTGGCGCGTAGGGCGGAGCTTGAGGTCGCGTTGGACCGTCAGGGCCGCCAGCTGCAGGCCGAGCGCCAGCGTCTGAGCGACCTGGAGGCAGAGGACGAGGCCGTCAACGTGCAGTGGCGGGCGCTGTGGGAGCCCTTGGGCGTGGAGCCTGCGGGGCCTTCGGAGATGCTGTCCTGGCTCAATGGCTGGAAGCGCCTGTGTGACATGCTTGAGCTCGTGCGCGAGCAGCGTGCCGTGGAAGAACGCATCGAGGCCGAGGCCAAGACCCTGGGCCAGGGCCTACGCGCGGCCCTGGAGCGGATGGGCGAGGCTCCGCCCGACGATGACGCCGCACTGGGCTCCCTGCTGGCGGTGGCTCAGGCTGTCCTGGAACGTCACACGGAACAACGACTTGTGGCGACGGCCTTGACCGAACGCGTGGCCGGTCTGGAGCGCACCATGGCCGAGGCCCAGACCACGGACGAGGAGGCCTTTGCCGCCCTGGGTGAATGGGCCGCTGCCTGGGCACAGGCCGTCGCTCCCCTGGGGCTTGGGCCCAAGGCGTTGCCCGCTGAGGCCCAGGCCGTGCTGGATGAACTGTCCTCCCTGTTTGCGGCCCTGGACGAGGCCGAAAAGCTGGAGGCCCGGGTGCGGGCCATGCAGGCCGATTACGAGGCCTATTCCAACGAAGTGCGCATGACCTGCCGCACGTTGGCCCCGGAGGTGGACGCCCCGGACCCGGCGGCTGCGGCCACGGAACTGTTCAGGCTGTTGATGGAGGTCCAGCCCGCGGCCGAACAGCATGGGGATATTCTCGCCCAGCGCGAGCGGCAGCAGCATCTTCTGGAGGAGGCCCGGCGTGCCGCGGCCGAGCATGGCGAGGCCCTTGGCCTGTTGTGCGCCGAGGCGGGTTGTGCCGCCCCCGAGGGCCTGGAACAGGCCGAGGTCAGCGCACGGCGCAGGGCCGAGGCCGAGCATGCGTTGACCCTCGCCGAAGAACGTCTGCTGGCCCTGTGCGGCGGTCAGGAACTGAATGAATTTGCGCTCCAGGCCATGGAGCAGGACCCAGATGCCGCAGCCGCGGACATCGCCCGCCTGGGCGCGGACATCGCGGCCCGCAGCGCCGAGCGCGAGACCCTGCTGCAGGAACTGGGCGGGCTGAAGAAACAGCTGGCCGACCTGGATGGCACTTCCCTGGCCGCAGACAAGGCCCAGGAGGCCCAGGGGTTGGCCGCCGAGATTCAGACCGGGGTGGACCGCCTGGTGCGCTTGCGCCTGGCTGCGGCCGTGGTGGCCCGCGAGGTGGAACGCTACCGCCGGGACAACCAAGGACCGGTCCTGGATCGCGCCAGCCTGCTGTTCAAGGCCCTGACCCTCGGGAATTTCAGCGGGCTGGAGGTGGATTTCGACGCCAAGGGTGAGCCCGTGTTGCTCGGCGCACGTGCCAATGGCGAACGTCTGGGCGCGGCGGCCATGAGCGACGGCACCCGCGATCAGCTGTACCTGGCCCTCAGGCTGGCCGGGCTGCACCGCTACCTGGACAACCATCCGCCCATGCCGTTCATCGTGGACGACATCCTGGTGAATTTCGACGACGATCGCTCCCGCGCCACGCTGGCGGCACTGGCCGAACTGGCCGGGCGGACCCAGGTGGTGTTCTTCACCCATCATGCGCATCTGCTGGACCTGGCGCGCCAGGCCGTGCCTGCTGACACGTTGACCGTCCACACCCTTTAGCCGTCCGGAGGCATCCATGCCCTATATCACCCAGGACCGCCGCGAGGTCTTTGACGAGGCCCTGGCTCAGCTGGCCGCCGAGGTCGGCAATCAGGGCGAGCTGAACTACTGCATCTACAAGCTCTCGACCCTGATCATCGAGCGCATCGGCCCGTCCTACGAGAAGCTGTCCATGTGCTCCTCGGCCATGGAGCACGCCAAGCTGGAATGGTATCGCAAGCGTCTCTCTCCATACGAAGATGTCAAGATCAGGGACAATGGTGATATCTAGGGGGGGGCGACGGCTGAAATGATGTCGTCTGCGGTGTCGCCGCAAATGAATCGACCTCTCACGTATGTCCAGATACGCGTCGAGGTCGATTCTTTTTTGCTCCTGGCTTCCGACACCATTTGAGCCATCGCGAGAAAGGCATAATACATCCTTTTACGATATGAAGCCCCCGCTTGGAATTTCCAAACGGGGGCTTTCCGTCTTTGCGTGAACTTGACTCAGACGAAACCGGGGCGGTCAAAAAACGGCGGGATGCTAGGCGCAAGGGCGACTCAGGCCCGAAGCGTATTCAGACATACGCGAGGGGCTGAATCGCTCGCAGCAACGCCGCAGACGAACGCTTTTCACCGCCCCAAGCTACAGATCGTCTCAGCCCGTACGAGTGTCAGGCCCGAAGCAACGCCGCAATCGTGCGGGCTGGGGCGATCTGACTAGGCTTTTTTGATCTCCGCATACCACCCGGAGGCTTGCTCCAGCAGGGCGTTGATGCGGCCCACCAGGGCATGGGGGTCGTTCAAATAACCGTCCAGCAGCAGGGCGGACTCATACAGCTGCTCCACACTGGTCTTCAGGAAGCCGTCGCCCTGGTCGTGCTTGAAGATGCGCAGCAGGTTGCGCGTCAGCGGATGGTCGCGGTTCAGCTCCATGACCCGCACCGGGGGCGAGGTGTCCTTGGTCATGAGCTGCATGTATTTTTGCATCTGGGAGGACATGGCCCCGTCGGGGGTGACCATGCAGGCGGCGCTGCCCTTGAGGCGCTTGGACTCGCGCACGTCTTCCACGCGTTCGCCCAGCAGCTCCTTGATGGTCAGCAGCATGTCCTCGAAGGTCTTGGAATCCTCTTCGCTCAGGGCTTCGGGCTGGGCCTCGTCCTTGTCCAGGGACTCGAATTTCTCCAGTTCCCCGATGTCGGCCTGTTCGGCGGCCACCAGGTCGAAGTCCTTGTAGCTGCGCAGGGAATCCATGATGAATTCGTCGATGGGCTCATAGAGATACAGGACCTCAAGCCCGCGCTGGGTGAAGATCTCCAGGTGCGGGTCCAGGCGCACGGCCTCGCGGCTGGGGCCGGAGACGTAGTAGATGGCCTTCTGGCCGTCCTTCATGCGCGCCACGTATTCGGCCAGGGAGTTCAGACCCTTTTGGTCCTCGTCTGCCGAGGAGTTGAAGCGCAGCAATTCAGCGAATTTGTCGCGGTTGATGAAGTCGGAGTAGCCGAGCTTGAAGACCTTGAAGTGGTTCTTCCAGAACTCGGCGTAACGCTCCTTGTCCTCGGCCAGCTTGGCCAGTTGCGCCAGGACCTGCTTGGTGATGGTGGTCTTGATCTTGTCCACCAACAGGTTCTGTTGCAGGGTCTCGCGCGAGAGGTTCAGCGGCAGGTCCTCGGTGTCCACCAGTCCTCGGGCGAAGCCCAGGTATTCGGGGATCAGGTCCTTGTGCTTGCGCTCGATGAGCACCCGGCGCACGTACAGGTCCAGGCCGTAGTTGTCCGGGTTGTCGAACAGCCCACTGGAGGAGTTGGCCGGGATGAAGACCAGGCTGGTGAACTGCACGGGCGCGTCCACGGCGATGTGCAGGGTTTCCAAGGGCGGGGTCTGGTCCAGGGTCAGGAAGGAATAGAACTCGTCGTACTGTTCCTTTTTGATCTTGAACTTGGGTTCGCGCCACAGCGCGGGCTGGGTGTTGACCTGTTCACCCGCCACCAGGATCGGGAAATTGATGAAATTGGAGTGGCGGCGCAGGATGTCCTTGATGGTCCGTTCTTCGGCGAATTTCTTGGCCTCGTCCTTCAGGTGGATCTCGATCCTGGTGCCGCGGGGGGCGTCGGCTTCCAGCTCCTGCATGGTGTAGGAGCCCGTGCCGCTGGAGGTCCAGGATACGGGGGCGGCTTCGGGGGTGGCCGAACGGGTGGTGATGGTCACCTTGTCCGCCACCATAAACACGGAATAGAAGCCCACGCCGAAGCGTCCGATGATGTTGTCCAGGCTTTCGCCGGAGGCCTTGGCCTCCTTCATGAACTGGGCTGAGCCGGAGTGAGCGATGGTGCCGATGTTGGTCACCAGTTCGTCGGCGGTCATGCCCAGGCCACTGTCCTCAATGGTCAGCATCCCGGCGTCCTTGTCCGCGCTGATGCGAATCTCCAGGGGGGCGTCGGCATCGGCCACGGCCTGTCCGCCCGCGGTCAAAAAGCGCAGCTTGTCCAGGGCGTCTGAGGCGTTGGACACGAGCTCCCGCAGGAAGATCTCGTGATTGGTGTAGATGGAGTGAGTGATGATGTCCAAGAGCTGCTTGATCTCAGCCTTGAATTGTTTCTTTTGTTCTTTCGCTGCCATGGAAGACCTCCTTTAAGCATTGTCGTGGCGCATAGATAGGACCGTGGGCGGGACAGTCAAGGGGGGCGGGCCAGACAAAAACCCCCCTGGCCGAAGCCGGGGGGGCATGTAAAGTGGTCTTGGGAGTCGGCCCTATTTTTCTTTCTTGTTTTCCAGCTGCATCTTCTTGAGCAGGCAGTACAGGCCCTCGCCTGCGCGCGCCGGCTTGTAGCACAGGTTGTCGGACATGCACTCGGCCTTGGCCCGGTCGCCGTCCTTCCAGCGCTTGATGAGGTTTGGCTCGCGGATCAGGGGGCGGCAGAGGGAGATGAAGTCGCAGATGCCGTCCTTGATGAAGGACTCGGCCTTTTCGATGGAGCGGATACCGCCCACCAGCATCAGCGGGGTGTCCTTGATCTGCTCCTTGTACATCAAGGCGGCCTTGCGGTGAAATCCCTCGCGGTCGAACTTGATGATGCCCATGCGCGAGGGGATGTTCTGGCGCGAGTCGATGGTGCCTCCGGACATCTCCACGGCGTCGATGCCCGCCGCGCTCAGTCGGGCGCAGATGGAGAGCATGTCCTCGGGGGTGTAGGAGTTCTCCGTATAGAGCATGTAGTCGTGGGCGTTGAGCTTGATGAGCACCGGATAGTCAGGACCCACGGCTTGGCGCACAGCGGCGTAGACATCCATGACCAGGCGTTCGCGGTTCTCGCGGTTGCCCCCGTACTGGTCCTGGCGCAGGTTGTAGAATGGGGACAGGAACTGCCCGAGCAGATAGCCGTGGGCCGAGTGGATTTGTACGGCGTCGAACCCGGCTTTTTTGGCGCGGGCAGCAGCGGCGGCAAAGGCCTGGATCAGGGTCTGGATATCGTCCGCCGTCATGGCGCGGCAGTCGCGGGCCTTGCCCTTGAAATCCTGGACCGAGGGGCCCCAGGGCTCAAGATTGGTCAGGGCCCGTGCGCCGCGATTGCCGGCGTGGGCCAGCTGGCAACAGATCTTGCCTCCGGCCTGATGGACCTTGGCGGTCATTTCCGTAAGTCCCGGGAGCATTGCGTCGCTGTGGATGCCCAGTTGCCAGGGCCCGGCCTGGCCCTCGGGCGAGACATAGGCGTGGCCGGTGATGATCAGCCCGATCTCGTTCTTGGCCAGATGGCCCATCAGGGCGTTCAGCTTTGTGCTGGAAGAGCCGTCTTCAGCGGCCATGCCTTCCCAGGTGGCGGAGCGCACGAAACGGTTGGTGAGTTCCAGCGAGCCGATGCGGACGGGTTCGAAGGGGGTGGGCATGGGGCATGTATCCTTTGGTTCGGTGTTGATTGCAGATCAGCGGGTCGGGACCGCTCTCACGAGAGAGCCCAATCCGTGGCTTCTGTCAACTGTTCGGCGTGGTGGCCGGCAGAGGCGAGCCCGGCGGCGGAGTGCAGCGTAGCCCGGGGCTCGGGGTCGGGTCCCGGAGATCGAACCCGGGGTCAGGCAGGGTCGAAGGCCCGCCAGACCGTGATCTCGGCGGCGCCTAAGCTCTTGGCCGAGGCCTGGCGGAAGGTGGCGATGTGTTCGCTGTCCAGGTGCCGGTCCAGATGTTCCTGGCTCTGCCACTGTTCCAGGATGCAGTAGCGGCCGATCTCTTCGGTGCGGTGCGGCTCGTAGCGCAGGCAGCCCTGTTCGGCGCGGGTGGCGGTGACCAGGGGGGCGAGCAGGGCCTCGAACTCTGCCTCCAGGCCGGGCGTGATGGTCAGTAGGGCGGTGACGGCGACTTGAGACATATAGACTCCCTTACCAGCGGTCGTGGTGGATGCGTGTGGGTTGGAAGCGGTCAACCGCGGCAGAGGGCTGGTCCGGGTGGCCAACGGGGATCAGAGCCAGGGGCTGGATATGCTCGGGCAGGTTCAGCAGGTTGCGCATGCCTGTGCTGCGGGGCTGATCGGGATGGATGCCCGTCCAGACGGCACCAAGCCCCAGGCCGCGGGCGGCAAGCAGCAGGTTCTGCACCGCGGCGGAGCAGTCCTGGACCCAGAATCCGGGGTATTTTTCCAGGGTCGGATCGCCGCAGACCAGGATGGCCAGGGGGGCCTGACGGCACATGGCGGCGTATGGGTGGAACTCGGGGATCCTGTCCAGGGTCGGGCGGTCCTCGATGACCACGAAGTGCCAGGGCTGGGCGTTGCCCGCGCTGGGGGCGGCCATGGCCGCCTGCAGCAGCTGGGTCACAAGCTCCTTATCGACGGGCTGGTCCGTGAATTTGCGGATGCTGCGACGGGTATGAATGGCTTCAAGGATATCCATTTGGGTTCTCCCGTGTGTTTGGGTTGCCTGTCCGATGGGGTTTGTTGTACGCCATACAGATAGAATCGCAAGTAGGCACCTTTTGATCATGTAGTTACCTTCGGGGTACTAATGGGCCCGTGGGCCCTGCCGCCCAACAATACCCCTTCAGGGGCCAAAGGAGAAGTGCAGATGGGATGCGGACTCAAACGCTGCGGCGACAAGGAATACTACTGCACGGTGGAACTCACGCTGCAGGTCATCGGCGGCAAGTGGAAGCCGATCATCCTGTGGTATCTGTTCACGGATGGGACCCGGCGTTTCGGGGAACTCAAGAAGGCTATGCCCAACATCACCCAGAAAATGCTCACCCAGCAACTCAGGGAACTGGAGGCCGACGGGCTGGTGCATCGCGAGGTCTACCCCCAGGTGCCGCCCAAGGTGGAATACTCCCTGACCGAACTGGGCAACAGCGTGATGCCGGTGATGCGTACGATGTGCGAGTGGGGTCAGACCTATGAACAGGCCTCAGGCCGGGCCTCAGGCGGGGTCGCAGAGCAAGCGGCCAATGGCCGGGACGCGGCCTGAGGTCCCGGCGTGTACCGGGGTAGTATTGACACGCCGGAAACTGCAACGTAGGTCATTAGATTAGCACAACTACCTTGTTTAGGCCCCGCAAGCCGGGGCTGTGGCCGGTCAGGACCCATTATGGAGCAGACGGAATATCCCATCCACGTGGAGCAGCTCGTGATCGGGCTGTTCATACGCCTTGAGCTTGAAGACGGGCAGAATCCGTTTCGCAAGTCCGAATTCAAGATCAAGACCGAGAAGCAGCTCAAGACCGTGCAGGGCCTGGGGCTGGAGCACGTGATCTGCGTCCTGGAAAAATCGGACCGCATGCCCTTGCCGCCCAGGAACAAACGTTCGGGCGGTGCGCCTACCAGCAACGCGGATGCGGCAGCCGGTGGCTCTGGCAATGTGTCCAAGGGTCGGTCCCCAGAGGCCAAGACGGGGCAGAAGACTCCGGTCTCTGTGCAGTTGCTGGGGCTCAAACGCGAGACCATCGAACGCAACAAGGAGCGCCGTCAGCGCTTCCGCAAGGTGGAAAAACGCTACGACACGACCATGAGCAGCGTGGTCACCATCCTGCGCCGGGCCTCGGGCCATTCCGATGAGGCGGCCGAGGAGGCCTCCAGCCTCGTGCAGACCCTGGTGGAGACCTTCCTGTCCGAGCGCGACACCATGATCAATCTCATGAGTTCCAAGCCCAGCGAAGAGGCCAAGCATTACCACGCCCTGAACGTGACCGTGCTCGCGATGATGGTGGGCAAGGCACTGGGCCTCAAGAGCGAGGTCATGCATGCCCTGGGTCTGGGGGCCATGTTCCACGACATCGGCAAGGGCCGTGTGCCCATGCAGGCCGTGGGCGGTATGGGGGCGACCACCCTGGCCAGGGCCGCCGAGAAGTACATCAAGGAACATCCTTTGATCGGGGCGCGGCTGGTGAACGGGTTTGCCCGGTTCCCCAAGCTGGCGACCCAGGCCGTGTTGCAGCATCATGAATTGCTGGATGGGTCCGGCTATCCCAAGGGTCTGAAGGGCGAGGCCATTTCTCCGCTGGCGCGGGTGGTGACCGTGGTCAACCGCTACGACAATTTGATCAACGATTACCGGTCCGAGACCCAGTCCACGCCGCACCAGGCCCTGAAGACCCTGTACGCCAGCATGCGCAGCAAGATGGACTCCAGGATTCTGGCCATCTTCATCCGCAACATGGGCGTCTACCCGCCGGGCACCGTGGTCAAGCTGTCCAATGGCCAGTTCGGGATGGTCACGGCCGTCAATCCGGAGCAGGCCTCCCGGCCCACGGTGCTCATGTACCACCCGGAAATCCCCAAGGATGAGGCGTTGCTGGTGGATCTGGTGCTGGAAGAGGAGTTGAACGTCACCGAGACCTTCCGCCCCGAGGAACTGCCCCGCGATGTTTACTCCTATTTGAGTCCGAGCCGCACGATCAATTACTACGCCGAGGCCGTGGGTGACGGTGCCTAGCGGCAGTCGCCCCGCACCGTGCGCACCTGCCCTCCCCAAACCGCTGCAAGGAATCCGCCCGTGGTCAAACCTTCTTCCGCCTCCCCTCTGACGCAGGTCCTGGACCAGCTGTGGCGCGCCATGCATCTGCCCACGGATGCCTTTGGTGTGCTGGGCGAGATCGTGGAGCAGGCCCTGTCCTTTGGCCATGAGTTGGAAGACGGCACCCCGGAGTCGGCCCGATTGGGTTCGCGACTGTGTTACCTCATGGCTGAGCTGGTGGCCTCGTCCGGAGACAACGCCATCGTCCGCAAGCTGTTTTCGGAACTGGCCGGACAGGGTGCCCTGGGTGAGATCTTGTGTGCCTCGTTTGTCGGTTCCAACAAGCTGACGGCAGAGAGCCTGCGTCTGGCGCAGGAGAGGTTGCCCGCCCATCGACAGCTGGCGGTGGTCAACCGTTTTCTGGCCACCCCCCGTGCCGTCCGGCCTCAGGATCTGGCTTGGGCCACGGAGAAGGTGCACGAACTGCAAGGCGATGACCCCGAGGAAGCGTTGCTGTTCCTGGACGGTCTGGCGCAGGGGGGCGAACGCCCGGCTTTTGCCGTGCAGCGCGAGATGCTGCACGGACGGTTCGGGTTCTGGTTGCAGGAATTGCTCTGCCTGGATCTGGATGCCGAGCAGGCCCGCTACATGGCGGATACGGCTTCGCGCCTGGACTGGCCCCCGTTGACGGGCAATATCCTGCGCCTGTTGAAGTTCGCGGGGCCCGAGAATCTGCCCGCCATCTTCGATCTGGTGGAGCCGTCCTGGAGCGATCCTGGGGGCCGCACCGTCAAGGCAGCGTTGCTGTTCCTGAAACACAAGGACCCCCAGGTCAGGCTCGCTGCGGCTCGGGCCTTGGTGCGGCTCGGTTCGCCCCAGGCTGCCAAGGTGCTGGCCATGATCTACGCCGCCACTCCCGCGATCCGGGCCGGGTTGCTGGGCGTGGCCCTGATGCTGCCAGCGCAGGAATTCGCCCGTTTCTCCAAGGCATTGCCTGCACAGGCTCGGTCCGAGGTCCTGGCAGCCCTGCTGCTCTGCCTGGCGCGGCTGGAACCGACCTGGCTGCAAGAGGCTCTGAAGCTTGTGGGAGGGGCCTTGGCGGTGGCCATGGCCGGGCATGTCAAAGGCCGCAAGCGGGCGCTGCATCGGCCCCTGTTCACGCCGCAGGAACCGGCCCCCTACCGCACGGCCCCCGACCAGCCGCAGTCCCTGTTGGGCAAGGTCAAGAAGATCATCGGTGGCGATTCCACGGCGGGTTTTTCGGCGGGACAGGCCTTTCTGGACACCCTTGGACCCGGAGCCCATGCCCAGGGCAAGATCATCAAGGACGCCGAAGCCAGGGGCAAGGACCTTGGCAGGACGGTATTTTCGGGTTGCACCCTGGGCGCGCTGGACCTGCGCCAGTCCAGGTTGGAGGGCGCTCGCTTCGTGAAGTGCCGTCTCGCCGGGGTGGACCTGTCGGCCTCGCGGTTGAAGGATACGCTGTTTGAGGAGTGCGATTTTTCGGGCTGCCGGTTCTCGGATTGCGCCTGGGACGGGGTGCGTCTGGTGCGTTGTTCCCTGACCATGACCTCTTTGGACGGGATCTCGACCACTGGCTTGACATTGGAAGGCTGTCGTTTTGAGGACGCGTCGCTGTGGGGCGCGCGTCTGGAGGGGGCCACGGTGCGCTCCTGTCTGTTCACGCGGGTGGATTATTCCTATGCCATACTGGAGCGGGCGGACTTTGACGGTGTGGAGTTCACGGACTGTCTGTTCCGGCATCTGTTCGCCTCAGACTCGCGGATCATGAACGCCGTGGCCCGGGGCTGCGTGTATCGGGCCTGTGCCCTGACCGGCCTGTTGAGCGACGAACCGGGCCTGCTGCTGGAGGCCGAACGCTCGGCCCAGGCCCTGGCCGTCGGCGTGACGGCCAAGGAGCGACCCGTTGCCGTGGAGGGCGTGCTGGCCGGCGACGAGGCCCAGGTGACCATGCTTGGGATCGTACGGGACTGGCTGGAAGAACGGGATTTGGCCAGGCACAGGCGGCTGGCCCTGGCCGCCAACCGCCGCCGTTTGGACTGGTGCGCCGGCAAGCTTGGGGACGAGGCCGCAGGGGTTCTGTCCATGCTGCCGGGATTGGTGCAGGCTGGTGTCATCCGCGACGCAGGCCAGTCCAAGCCCGCAGCGGCGTGCATCATCCAGGGCTGGACTCCGGGCTACTCGGTCCTGAAAAATCTTGAAGAGCATTTCGTTGGCAGCTATCACGCCCCCTCTCCGGACGAACAGCCCGCGCCAGCCATCCGCGTGGAGGCCTTCTATTCCATCGGCAGCGTGGGCACCATCGCCCAGACCCGCAATTCGGACATCGACATGTGGGTCTGCTTTGACGAGACCGGGGTGGACCCGGATGAGGTCCGGGGATTCAAGGACAAGCTCGCGGCCATCGAACGCTGGGTCGACAGTGAATACGGTCTGGAACTGCATTTCTTCGTCATGGACATGGCCAAGGTGCGTGAGAACAATTTTGGATTCAGCGACAAGGAGAGTGCCGGGTCCAGCCAGGCCCTGCTGCTCAAGGAGGAGTTCTACCGCACGGCAGTGCTGCTGGGGGGCAAGAAGCTGGCCTGGTGGCTCTTGGCGCCCGACATCGGCGACGCGGCCTACGCCAAGGGGCTGGCCCGCATTGCCTCGGCCAAGACCCTGCCCCTGGACGACGTTGTGGACCTGGGAGCCATGAGCCGGGTCCCGCGGGATGAATTCTTCGGGGCCTCCCTGTGGCAGATCGTCAAGGCCTTGAAGAGCCCCTTCAAGTCCATCATGAAATTTGCCCTGCTGGACAAGTACATTGCGGGCGGCAGCGCCGACGTGTTGCTGTGCAACCGCCTGAATCGCAACATCCAGGCCGGGCGGTACGATTTCTGGAGTGTCGACCCCTACGCCGTCTTGTTCAGCGAGGTGGAGGGGCACTACCAGGAAACCGGCAACAAAGAAGCCCGGGAACTGATGCGCATGGCCTTTGAGCAGAAGACGGGATTCTCCTCCCTGGGCAGGACCACGGGGCGGCTGACGGAGATGCTCGGCACCAGCTGGCTGGAGTATTTTTATCCCTACTGCGTGAATGAGCGTAGCAGTATGCCCAAGGAGGGCAAGGCCGGGGCCTGGAATGCGGAAACCTTTGCGGACCTGAACGAGTTGGGCCAGATGGTGGCCCGGTATATGTTCAGGACCTACGAGCAGATCAGCAAGGGCGCGGATGGACTGGATACGGAGGTCCGGATCAGCGATCAGGACCTGACCAAGTTGGGGCGCAAGATCTTCGGGCATTTCGACAAAAAGCCCGGCAAGATTCTGCACATCCCGTTCATGGATTCGCCCCGGCGGCTTTTCCAGTCGCTGGAAATCGAGTGCCAGGGGCAGTCCGGGACCCCCAGGTTGTGGGCGGCCAAGGGCGAACCCGTGGCTGGCAAGGGCAAGAAGGTCCCCTTCGAGGATCTGCACCGCACCAAGAATCCTGTGGAGTTGTTGGCCTGGCTGGTGGCCAACCAGCTGTACGAGGGAGGGATGCAGTTCCAGGGCACGAACCTGCAGGCACCCATCTCCACCCCTGACCTGCGCGTTCTGTTTGATGAACTGGCAGAATTCTTCGCGCCCAAGCAGGTCTTCGAAGCCGAGATCGAAGAGACCCTGCGGGATGAGGAGGTGGTGCGGGCGCTGGTGGTGATCAACTTCGCCACGGATCGCGATGTCAAGGACATCCGTGACGTGGTCCTGCTGTACGGAACCAACTGGGGAGAGGTCTTCTGCGTGACCAGTCCCAAACAGCTGGATCTGATCAGCAGGAATCTGAATTCGTTTATCCAGGCCAACAGTGCGTCCCAGATCGCCCCGGACCTGGAATGTCGGGTTCATCTCCCGCACAAGTCCCAGGCCCCGCGTCCGCTGCAAATCTAGGGCGGTCAGCCCTGGCCCCCTGTCCTGGCGGGCCTATTTCCCGATGCAGAACCGGCCGAACACGGCCTCCAGCACGCTCGCGGGGGCGATTTCGCCCGTGATTTCCGAGAGGATGGAACACGCCGTTTCCAGGCGCACCCCGAGCAGGTCGTAGGGCAGTCTGGCCTGGATATCGGTCTCCAGGGCCTGCAATTCTTCCAGGGCGCTGGACAGGGCCTGGGACTGGCGCAGGTTGGGCACCAGTTCCCCGGCGTCGGGTTCGGTCCCGCTGCCCACGATGCGTTCGCGGATGCGATTGCATAGGGCGTCTAACCCCTGGCCGGTCTTGGCCGAGATGGCCAGGGTCTCGAATCCGGCCGCAGCGAACCAACCCGTGTCCATGGGAAAGGGGGCTTCAGAGGAGGTCTTCAGCTCTTGGGCCACAGGGGTGGATCCCGAAAGCGGTATCGGCTGGGCGGACAGGTCCGTCTTGTTGAGCACCACCAGGGTCTTGGCAGGGCCGATGTCCTGGGCCAGGGCCACGTCGTCCGCGGCCAGGGCGCGCTGGCGGTCCACCACCAGCAGCACCAGGTTAGCCTGTGCGGCCAAGGCCCGAGAGCGCTCCAGCCCGGCTCGTTCCACGACGTCCTCGGTCTCGCGCAGCCCGGCTGTGTCCACCAGGCGCACGGGCAGCCCCTCCAGATTCAGGGCCTCCTCCAGATAGTCGCGGGTGGTGCCGGGGATATCGGTCACGATGGCCCGTTCGCGGCCCAGGAGTGCGTTCATCAGGCTGGACTTGCCGGCATTGACCTGCCCGGCCAGGACGGTCAACGCCCCTTCGCGCCAGCAGCGGTTGCGTTCATAGTTGCCCAACAGGACGGCCAGTCCAGCGCGCACGGCAGCGACCCCGTCCAGGAATTCCTCGGGGCTTAGGCATTCGACCTCTTCTTCGGGAAAGTCCACGGCCACGCAAAGCTTGATCCTCAGGTTTTCCAGTTGGCCGCGTAGCGTGGTGATCTGCCTGCCCAGGGCGCCGTCGAGCTTGGCCTGGGCCAGGGTCAGCCCGGCGCGGGTGGGGGCGGCGATGGTCTCGGCCACGGCCTCGGCCTGGGTCAGGTCCAGGCGTCCGTTCATGAAGGCGCGGTAGGTGAACTCACCGGGGTTCGCGGTGCGCGCCCCGGCCGTGAGCACGGCCGCGAGCACGGCCTGGAGCACGGCTGGGCCGCCGTGACAGTTGAATTCCACCACGTCTTCGCCGGTGTACGATCCCGGGCCTGGCATGAAGGCCACCAGGGCCTCGTCCAGGCGCTTGCCGCGTTCATCCGCGATCCAGCCGTGGTGCAGGCGGTAGGGTTTGAACCCGTTGAACTCCGCGTGCGCGGAGCTGAACAGGCGCTGGCCGATGGCTCGGGCGTCCGGCCCGCTGGCCCGGATGATGCCCACGCCGCCGCTGCCCGGCGGGGTGGCGATGGCCGCAATGGTGTCGTGTCTGGAACCGGCAATGTGCATGGGCTTGCTATAATCCCTCGCGCCTCGTTTGCAAAGCGCCCGGTTGCCATTTCAGGACGGTCGACGTAGAACCGGTGGCATGAGTCATACCAACATGAATCCGCAGGGGCGGCGTCTGGCCGGGGCCGCTTTGATGATGGCCCTGCTGTGTTCGCTGCTGATTGGCTGCGCCGCGGGCCCGGCCAAGCAGGGCCCCATTCGCGACCTGCTGGAATTGCCCCAGGACCCCGCAGCCTATCTGGACCCGGCCACGGCAGGGCAGCCGCTGATCGCTCCGGAGCAGGCGCAGGCCCTGGCTCGGCAGTTCCTGGCGGCCCATTTTTCGCCCTGGCATCGCTCCTGGCCCGTCTATGACAGCGCCAAGGTCTTTGCAGGCCTGGCGAGCTACGATTCGGCCCTGATGTATGGCGAGACCCGTCAGTTGCGGCCCACGGCCTGGCTGGAAGGGCAGCGCCGACAGTCGTCGCTGGACAGCTACCCCAACGCGCGGCTGCGGGCCGTGAGCGTGGTCAATACCTCCATGCGCGTGCTGCCCACTGCCGAGCCCGCATTCCTGAATTTTTATGAGGCCGGGGAGGGCTATCCCTTCGATTACCTCCAGAATTCGGCGGTTTGGGCACAGACTCCGCTGTTCGTCTCCCACTACTCGGCCGACGGGGCCTGGGCCCTGTGCGAATCGCGCTTTGCCTATGGCTGGGTGCCCGTGAGCGATATCGCCCTGGTGGACGAGGAATTCGTCGCGAGCTTTGAGCAGTCCGAGTTGTTGACCTTCACGGCGGACCGCGTGCCCCTGGCGGGCGACTTCGGCCAGTTCCGTTTTGAGGGCCGGGTGGGTATGTTGCTGCCGCTTATCGGCCGTGAGGACGGGGCTTTCCAGGTTCTGATCGGGGTCCGCGATTCCCTGGGCCGCGCCGTGCTGGCGAGTTCTTCGGTCCCGCAGGGTGCAGCCGCCGAGTTTCCTCTGGCATCGACCCCGGCCAATCTCGCGCTGCTCAGCCGGGACCTGATGGGCCAGCCCTATGGCTGGGGCGGGATGTACGGCCACCGCGACTGCTCGTCCATGGTCCAGGACCTGTTCACGGCCCTGGGTGTGGCTCTGCCCCGCAATTCCTCGCAACAGGCCAAGGCTGGGCGCTATCAGTCCCTGGAGGGTCTGTCCGACAGGGCCAAGGCCGAGCGCATTGTGACCCTGGGTCGCCCCTGGCAGACCCTGCTCTGGAAGCCAGGGCACATCATGCTCTACATCGGGGAGTACGAGGGCCAGCCCATGATCCTGCACACCACCTGGGGCGTGAAGACCAAGGCCTGGGGCCGCGAGGGCCGCCACTTCATCGGGGCCACGGTGATCACCACGCTGACCCCCGGCTCGGAACTGGGCGACTTGGACCGGCCCGACGGCCTGCTACTGCATAAGCTGCGGGGCATGACCATCTTGCCGCCTGCGGCTGCTGCTGATTAATATCCGCCTAAATCGTTGCTGCGAATGATCCAAGCCCTCAGGCATTCAATGATGCCTGAGGGCTTGATTTTTTTGCGTCGCGCATTCGACTGTTTTTGCACAGCCGTCTCAGGGTGTTCAACCCGTTGGCAGGCTCGTCTCCATCATCCCTTTTCGGGGCCATTCATTGGGCGAATCAAAAAAAGGAGCCCGGTGCGCAGGTGCACGCCGGGCCGGAGGTGCTTGGCCGCTGGGCTTGTTAGAAGCTGGCGGGCCGGGTGACGTTGTCGGTTTGGGCCTCGAAGTAGGAGTCGAAGATGCCACCGGCAAAGCCGTTGATGAGTGCCAGAATGTTCAGAGCAATCAACGCGGGGATATTCTTGATGATCTGGATCATGGGGGTGCTCCTGTGCTGTGTGTCACCGCCATTCAGGCGCCGCTAACTCTCATGTACTAAATTTCACATGACTTGGCAACAGGGGGCATTTGGGTTTATTGCACGGTGTATTATTACTATATTCTAAGTAGTTAGTTGTTGTTTTCGGCTTTTTCCTGCGGATGGCCTAAAAGAAATGGCTGAAAATTCCTGAAAGTCCTTGTGGGACGGGATTATTAACGTGTCTGAGCGCAGCCGGGCCTCTAAAGATCATGTTCCAGTTATGTGATCAAATTCACAAAGTAGAAACAAAAAGCCCCGGCTGGGAGCCGGGGCCAATGTCTTCATATCATTTCAGAGGGTCAGGACAGAAGTTCCAGGTCAACCTCCAGTCGGGCGAGGCTGACGCTGTAGAGCTGGACCTTGACGGTCTGCCCCAGGTGGAAGCGTTTCCCCGTGCGTTCGCCAACGATTTCCTGACGTTCGGGGATGAAGTGGTAGTAATCGTCCGACATGGTGGACAGCCGCACCATGCCCTCGGCCATGACTTCGTTCAGTTCCACCCAGAATCCATATTCCGCGACCCCGTTGACCACGCCCGTGAATTCCTCACCCACCTTGTCGGTCAGGAAGAGGATGGTCAGGCGCTTCATGATCTCGCGTTCGGCCTTCATGGCCACGCGTTCCTGGGTGCTGATGTGCTCGCAGATCTTGCTCAGGGTTTCGGGTTTGGGCAGGGGCTCGGCATGCAGCTTCATGGATTTTTTCATGGAGCGGTGCACGAGCAGGTCCGCGTAGCGCCGGATGGGTGAGGTGAAGTGGCAGTAACAGTCCGAGGCCAGACCAAAGTGGCCTTCGTTCGAGGGCGAATACACGGCCTGCATCATGGAGCGCAGCACCAACCGTCCGGCCATGAACTCCAGCTCCGTGCCTTCGGCCGCGGCCAGCAGGTCCTGCAGATCCGCCGGGGTGATGGTGCCCCTGGGCGGCGCTGCCGGGGTGATCCCCGTGCGCGACAACAGCTTGAAGACCCCTGCGAGCTTCTCGGAGTCCGGCTTGGGGTGGATGCGGTACGGGCAGGGCAGCTTCAGTTCCGTCAGCCTGCGGGCCACGGACTCGTTGGCCGCGATCATGAATTCCTCGATGATCTGGTGCGCGAAATTGCGGGTCCTGGGCCGGATGTCCGTGGTCTCGCCCAAGAGGTTGAAGTGGATTTCGGGCTCGGGCAGGTCGAAGTCCAGGGAGCCGCGGCTTGCGCGGATTGAATGCAGCACCCGGGCCAGGGCCTCGGCATCGCGCAGCATGGGCATCAGCTTGGGGCCGATGAATTCCTGGTCCTTGGGATCGTCCTTTTCCAGGGCGCGGTGGACCTGCATGTAGGTCAGGCGCTTGTGGCTCTTGATCACCGCGGCATAGTAGTCCTCGTCATGGTAGCGCCCGTCCGGGCCGAAGGAGATTTCGGCCACCATGGCCAGACGCGGTACGTCCGGGTTCAGGCTGCACAGCCCGTTGGACAGGGCCTCGGGGAACATGGGCTCCACGGATTGCGGGAAATAATAGGAGTTGCCGCGTTTCTGGGCTTCCAGGTCCAGGGCGCTGCCGGGTCTGACGTAGTGCGAGACATCGGCGATGGCCACGGTCAGCCGCCAGCCGTCGCCCTCGCGGCGCACGTGCACAGCGTCGTCGAAGTCGCGGGCCTTGGCCCCGTCGATGGTCACCAAGGGCAGATTGCGCAGGTCCTTGCGTCCCTCGAAATCCGCCTGGTTCGGCTCGGCGGGGAGGCTGTCGGCCTCGTGCAAGGCGTCGTTGGGGAAGCGGATGGGAACGCCGTGGGCGGCCTTGACCAGCTGTTCCTGCACGCTGACGTCTTCCTCGTTGCCCAGGATCTCGCTGGCCTTGCCTGCCCAGAGTCTGTTGTCCAGCTTCTCGCCGGGCTCCACATAGAGGATCTCGCCGCTGGCGGGCTGGGTGTCCAGGGGACTGGTGTCGGTCATGATGCCGAAGTCCAGGCGCGGGTCCGTGGGCCGCGAGAGGTAGAGATTCGGCCCCAGTTTGCGCTCAATGCGCACGGGCAGCATCTTGTTCTTGCGCTCCAGCACGCGCACCACCCGGCCCTCGGGGCTCATGTCCCTGCCCTTGGCGCGGGGTGCGGGCATCATGGCCACCACGACCTTGTCGCCGTGCCAGGCATCGCCGAAGTTGCTGCGGTTGACGAAGATGTCGCGGCGGTCTTTGTCCTCGGGCAGGATGAAACCCACCCCCGAGCGCTGGACCTGCAACTCACCGGTCACCAGGGACATGCTCTCGGTCAGGCCAAAGGACCCGCCACGGGTCTTGATGATCTTACCCTCGTCCATCAGGACCTTGAGGGTGGCCTTCAGATCCTGCTTGTCTTTCTTGTAGGCGCCCAGCGCGTGCAGGATCTCGGTGCGCCGCATGGGGCGCTTGGCCTCTTTCAGGGCGCGCAGCACACTCTTGGGGCCAACAGACGGCGGGGCCGGCTGTGTTTTATCTTTCTTCTTCTTGTTCGCCATGATGGCTCCATATGGTTAGATAGCGTTGTGTTTTTGTAAAATTACATCAGTTTTATAAAAATGGATACGGCTCCCCGCCAGTTTTGGCGGATGTCACGCATTCGCCACCGCTGCGCGGGCTTCCCCGCGCCGCTGCGGCGCACAGGGGCCGCGGTCCCGCCGACCCTGTGCCAGGAGGTTCGGGATGCTTCCGGGCTGCAGAATGGGGCCGTGTGGGGGCTCACCGACCGGATGTGCGTACGATTGAGGCGCGGGATGCTGTCCGGCCAGTGGAATGGGGGCGTGCGTGCAGGGCGCTGTCCTGGTCCGGGAAAAGCTTGCGGGCGGTCCGGTGGTCCAAGGAGGGCGCTTAGAGCAGCGGCCAGGTCGCCCTCCACCAGTCCGGGAAACTGTGGCTGGTGAACAGCCCCGGTCCGAAGTCCAGGGTGTGGTCGAAGGTCCAGAGATTGTGGGTCTTGAACCGGGAGAGCTTTACGGCGTCCTTGCCGGTGCAGATCACGCGTTCTGCATTCATCCGGTCGGCCTGGTGGCGGATGAATGTCCAGTCGTCTTCCTGATAGCTGTAATGATCGTCGTAGCGCAGGTGTTTGACCGGCGGATGGCCCAACAGTTTTTCCGCGGTCAGCCGGACCTGTTCGTGTTCGCCCACGCCCGAGACCAGTAGATAGGGCTCGTCGCCGAAGCCCCTGGCGGACTCGTGCCGGTCCAGGCGGGTCAGGCCCTTGGGGGAGAAAGTGAACGGGAAGACCGGGGCCTTGAACCGCCCCAGCAGTTCCTTGCAGAATGGCTCCAGGGCCCGGAACTCATCCAGGGGGGCCTTGATCAGGAAGGCCGCTGCCCGGGACAGGGCCTCCTCGCCCTCACGCCAGGGGCCTGCGGGGATGACCCGGTTCCAGTCGTCCGTCAGATCCTGGGGGCGCAGCAGCACAAGATCCAGATGCCTGTCGATGCCCAGGTGCTGGAATCCGTCATCCAGCAGGTAGAGGTCGGGCTTGGATCGATCGCCGATCCAGCGGGCCGCGCGGGCGCGTTTGGGGTCCACTACAATGAGTGCCTCGGGGCAGGAGCGGGCCAACAGCAGGGGCTCGTCCCCGGCCTCGTCGGCGGTGGACTGTTCGTGCACCAGATAGGGCAATTCAGGAGGGCTGGCCTTGTAGCCCCGGGTCAGCACCGCGGGGGTCAGCTCTTCGCTCAAGGCCCACTGGACGATCCATTCCGTGAGCGGGGTCTTGCCCGTGCCGCCCCAGCAGATGTTGCCGATGCTGATGGTGGGGCGATCGGGTCGGTAGGAAATCAGGGCGCCGGATTCGTACCATTGGCGTCGCAGGCGCATGGCCATGGCGTAGAGCCTGCTGGGCAGGTACAGCAGGGGAAAGAGCTTGCGCTGCAGCGGGGTGACGGTCGGCATAAATAAGTCGGGGGCGGTGAACCGCCCCCGTGGGTTGTCCTTTGGCTAGTCCCTGGTGGAGCCCATGAGTCTGAGCAGCATCAGGAACAGGTTGATGAAGTCCAGATACAGGGTCAGCGCGCCCAGGATGACGCCGCGACGTACGGCGGTGGCGTCATTGGCCGGGGCGGTCTCGCCCATGACCTTCAGCTTCTGGGTGTCGTAGGCGGTCAAGCCGGTGAAGATGATCACTCCCAAGAAGGAGATGATGAAGTTCATCTGGCTGGAGGCCAGGAAGATGTTGACCACGCTGGCGATGATGATGCCGATCAGGCCCATGAACAGGAAGCTGCCCCAGGAGGTCAGGTCCTTCTTGGTGACCATGCCGTAGACGCTCATGGCACCGAACATGCCCGCCGCGGTGACGAAGGCGCTGAACACGCTCTGGCCGGTGTAGACGATGAGCACCGTGGACAGGGACAGGCCCATCAGCCCGCTGTAGACCATGAACATGCCCGTGGCCATTTGCGCGGACATCGTGTTGATTTTGGCGGACAGGTAAATGACCAGGCCAAAGGGCGCGAGCATGACCACAAAGCCCATGATCCGGTTGCTGAACAGGGCCTCGAGCATGGCCGGGCTGGAGGCGGTGAAGAAGGCCACGACAGCGGTCAGGGCCAGGCCGAGGGCCATCCACTGATAGACCCCGCGCATGAAGGCGTTGAGGACCTCGGTGCGCTGTCTGGGCATGGAAACGGTCTGGAATCGACTCATTGTATCCTCCGGATGCAAATTAGTTTCGTAATTACGATGGTCCATCAATAATACCGAACCTCGAATCTGGCAAGGGCGGTACAATCGAAAGCGGTTCGCGTTGTCTGGGAAAAATGGATTTTTGGAGGCTGTCTGGCGAGAATGGACGTTTCGTCGAGAAAAAGAAGAAACCCGGCGAAGCCGATGTTCATGCTTGGGAGTCAAATCTTGTTAATAAAAGTCTCGCCGGTGCCGGTGCTTGCGTGTCCCAGGCGGTGGCTGCTTTATTTGCTGTTGATTTGTCTCAAGTCGCGAACTGTCGCACTTGCTAGGTTTCGATTAGATACTAGCAAGCTGCGTGCCACTATCGGTCCTGGGTGTCCATGCGGTTGCGCGTGGGCTGTGCATCTTCCCAGGAGGTCTCGACCCAGCCCATGGCCGGCGTACGGGAAGGCTCAACGCTGACGGTGTATTGCGCTCCTCTATGGCTGATGGTGACCACCACCGGGCCGCCAAGTCTGACGGACTTGGGGGCGTAGCTGGCCACCAGGGCGGCGGCTTCGGCCACGGCGGTTGCGGACCAGTCGTCACCGATTTGACGCCCAACACCCCGGGGACCAGGAAAATCACGCACATCGAAGATCAGGTCGTCCTCGCGGGCCAGGGCGCTCAGGCGGTCATTGCTGCCCTGGTTGCGGCCCATGGACAGCCAATGGGTTCCGGCCCACAGCTGGCGGCCCGCATTGGCCAGGTGGAAATCATCGGCCGTGGGAGTCTTGATGTGCTCGAACACCGGGCCGTAGCGCCGGGCCGAGGCCGATTCCGTCAGCAGGCAGCCACCCCCCGGAGTGGGGATCTCGGTGATGCCGAAGTCCTTGGCCATGGCCTGCTGTTCGCTGCGTCCGCGCCCAAAGATGCCGCAGAGGCGCTCGCGATCGACCAGCCCGGATTCCTCCATGGGGGTCGGGTCCAGTTGCTTGGCGCACAGCGGGCGCAGCAGGATGTCCTTGGTCTCGGATTCGTTGCGCACGCTGTTCATGGCGTCGCGGCGCTGGGACATGGGACGTTGACCCACCACCTCGCCGCTGATGATGAATGTGGCACCAAAGCGCTCCATCAGGCGGCGGGCATGGGAGAGCATGATGATCTTGCAGTCCACGCAGGGGTTGAAGAACTTGCCGAAGCCGAACTTGGGGCCGGCCAGCATCATCTTGACGTAGGCCTCGCCGATGTCCACGGCCTCGATGTCCAGACCGTGGATGGCGCGCCAGTGGGGGATCTTTTCGGGCTTGCCGAAAAACGGCGAGGTGAAGTGCAGGCATTTCACGGTCAGGCCCTGGGCCATGATCATCTTGGCGGCCAGCAGGGAGTCCAGCCCGGCGGAGAACAGGGCCACGGCGTCGTACTTTAGTATTGTATTGTTCATGTGTGAGCTGCCTATAACCATGAGCCGGGGTCAAGGCAAGGGGCCGGACCACCGCCCGGGGCGACGAAAACGGCACCGCCCGCAGTGCCCGGAACAGGAAAAGCCAACCGTGGCGAGGGCTGTAAAGTGCGGTTGCCCGCCACAAAGGCTTCTGTTATGTGGAGGCGTCTTAAGCATCCAATACCTCACAAGGAGAGACCGTCATGGCCCGTAGCCCCCAAAAAAGCCCCGAAGAGCTCCGCAGGGAAGCCCTGGATACCGCGCTGACCAGCATTGAGCGCAAGTACGGCCAAGGCTCCGTCATGAAGCTGTCCGACGAGGCCCACGTCGGCATTCCGTTTATCCCTACTGGCTCCATTGGGCTGGACCTGGCACTGGGTATCGGCGGCATCCCCCGGGGCCGTGTGAGTGAGATTTTTGGCCCGGAATCCTCGGGCAAGACGACCCTGGCGTTGCATATCATCGCCCAGGCCCAGAAGCGCGGCGGCAATGCCGCGTTCATCGACGCCGAACATGCCCTGGACGTGAACTACGCCAAGCGCCTGGGCGTGAAGACCGACGAACTGCTCATCAGCCAGCCCGACTACGGCGAGCAGGCCCTGGATATCACCAGCCTACTGGTGCGTTCCGGCGCGGTGGAGGTCATCGTCATCGACTCCGTGGCCGCGCTGATCCCCCAGGCCGAGCTTGATGGCGAGATGGGCGAGACCCAGGTGGGTGGCCATGCGCGCCTGATGTCCCATGCCTTGCGCAAATTGACGGGGATCATCCACACCTCGCGCACCGCCGTGATCTTCATCAACCAGATCCGCATGAAGATCGGCATGACCGGCTACGGCAACCCCGAGACCACCACCGGCGGCAATGCGCTGAAGTTCTATTCCTCGGTGCGACTGGACATCCGCCGCATCCAGACCCTGAAGGACAAGGAAGAATCCTACGGCATCAGGGCCAGGGTCCGCCCGGTGAAGAACAAGGTGGCCCCGCCGTTCCGCGAGGCCCTGTTCGACGTGCTTTACGGCACGGGTATCTCCCGCGAGGGCGAGATCCTCGACATGGGCGTGGATGCGGGAATCATCGACAAGTCCGGCGCCTGGTATTCCTTCGGGGACGAACGCTTGGGCCAGGGCCGGGAAAATGTCCGCGCCATGCTGGTCGAGAACGACACCTTGCGCAACACCATTGAGGAAAAGCTGCTCATCCACCTGGGCATGAAGGAAGTGACTGCCAAGGGCAGCGCTGCCGAGGCCGTAGCCACCGAATAATTCACGAATCAGAAACGGAGCGGCCGGGGGCGCCCCCGGCCGCGGCCCTGTCCGCCTTCCCCGCCAGTCTCGCCGTTTCCTGTTCCGTCACAAGAGTAAACTCATTCGCATCAGGAGATTTTGCATCGTGCTGACCGCCACTGAAATCCGCCAGAAATTTCTCGACTACTTCGAGGGCAAGGGGCACACCGCCGTGTCTTCCTCCTCGCTTGTGCCCAAGGATGACCCGACCCTGCTGTTCACCAACGCGGGCATGGTCCAGTTCAAGAAGACCTTCCTGGGTCAGGAAAAGCGCGACTACGTGCGGGCCACCACCTCCCAGAAGTGCCTGCGCGTGGGCGGCAAGCACAACGACCTGGAAAACGTGGGCCGCACCGCGCGCCACCACACCTTCTTCGAGATGCTGGGCAACTTCTCCTTCGGTGACTATTTCAAGGAAGACGCCATCCGCTACGCCTGGGACTTTCTGACCGAGGACCTCGGCCTGTCCAAGGAGCATCTCTACATCACCATCTACAAGGACGATGATGACGCGGGCGAACTGTGGCAGAAGGTCGCCGGGGTCGCCCCCGAGAGGATCTTCCGCCTGGGCGAGAAGGACAATTTCTGGTCCATGGGTGACACCGGCCCCTGCGGCCCGTGCTCGGAGATCCACATCGACCAGGGCGAGCACATGAAGTGCGGCCCGGACTGCGGCATCGGCCAGTGCGACTGCGACCGCTTTCTGGAGATCTGGAACCTGGTGTTCATGCAGTACGACCAGGCCGCCGACGGCACGCGCAAACCGCTGCCCCGTCCGTCCATCGACACGGGCATGGGTCTGGAGCGCATCGCCGCCGTCTGTCAGGGCGTCAATTCCAACTACGATACCGACCTGTTCCAGGCCATCATCGGCTTCACCGCCGAACAGGCTGGCGTGAAGTACCGCCAGCAGAGCGAGGACGTGGACACGGCGCTACGCGTCATCTCCGACCACAGCCGCTCCATCGCCTTCATGATCGCCGACGGCATCCTGCCCTCCAACGAGGGCCGGGGGTACGTACTGCGCCGCCTGATCCGTCGTGCGCTGCGCTTTGGCAAGCTCATCGGCCAGGACGAGGCCTTCCTGTACAAGGTGGCCCTGAAGGTCGTGGACGAGATGGGCAACCACTACCCCGAATTGGTCAGCATCCAGGAGTTCATGGCCAAGGTCGTGCGCGAGGAGGAGCTGCGCTTCTCCCAGACCTTGGACAAGGGGCTGTCCATCCTGGAGGAGGAGCTGGCGCGGATGCGCGGCGCGGGCGAGGCCGTGGTCGCGGGCGAGTTCGCCTTCAAGCTGTATGACACCTTTGGCTTCCCCCTGGACATCGTCAACGACGTGGCCGAGAAGCAGGGCTTTTCCGTGGACGAGGCCGGGTTCAAGGCCTTCATGCTGGAGCAGAAGACCCGCGCCAAGGCCGCCTGGAAGGGTGGCGATGAGCAGACCCTGGCTTCCCGTTTCCAGTCCCTGCTGGAGGACGGCCTGCGTTCGGAGTTCGTGGGCTACGATGCCCTGGCGGCTGATTCGCGCATCGTGGCGCTGCTGGGCGAATCAGCCGAACCCGTGGATAGCCTGGACAAGGGCGCCAAGGGTTTCATCGTGACCAGCGCGACCCCGTTCTACGGCGAGTCCGGCGGTCAGGAAGGCGACAGCGGGGCCATCCAGACCCCCTCCGGCCGGGTCGATGTGACCCTGGCCATGAAACCCGCGCCCGAACTGATCGTGCATGCCGTGACCTGCACCGAGGGCCAGGTGCTGCCCGATCAGGAAGTGAATCTTTTGGTGGAAGAAGGCCAGCGGCTGGCCTCGGCACGCAACCACACCGCCACCCATCTGCTGCACGCCGCCCTGCGCAAGGTCCTGGGCGAGCATGTCAAGCAGGCCGGTTCCCTGGTGGGTCCCGATCGCCTGCGCTTCGACTTCACCCACATCGCGGCAATGACCGTGGCGGAAAAGACCGAGGTGGAGCGTGAGGTCAACCGCGCCGTGCTGGCGGACATCTCCCTGGAAGTGGAGGAGATGGACTACACCGCCGCCGTGGACAAGGGTGCCATGGCCCTGTTCGGCGAGAAGTACCATGCCACAGTGCGTGTGGTTTCGGTGCCCGGGGAGTCCGTGGAGCTGTGCGGAGGGACGCATCTTTCGGCCACGGGCCAGGCCGGTCCGTTCATGATTCTATCCGAGTCCGGCGTGGCCGCCGGGGTGCGGCGCATCGAGGCTGCCACGGGCTGGAATGCCCTGAACCAGTTGAACGCCATCCGCCTGGCCGCCGAGCAGGCCGCCGAGGTGCTCAAGGGCAGCGCCACGGACCTGCCCGAGCGGGTCCTGGCCCTGAGCCGCGAGGTCAAGAAGCTCAAGAAGGAGATGGAGAAGGTCTCGGCCCAGGCCGCTTCCTCCGCAGGAGGCGCGGACATCATGGACAGCATTGAGTTGATCGGCGGGGTCAAGGTCCTGGCTGTGAAGGCCAGTGCAGCCAATATGGGCGCCATGCGCGCGCTGATGGACGATGTGCGTTCCAAGCTGCCCTCGGGTGTGGCCTGTCTGGCCTGCGAGGCCGACGGCAAGGCCAATATCGCCATCTACGTCTCCAAGGATCTGCATGGCCGCTTCACGGCCCCGGCGCTGATCAAGGACGTGGCCGCCGAGGTCAGCGGTTCCGGTGGCGGACGGCCCGACATGGCCCAGGCCGGAGGCACCAACCCGGCAGGCATTCCTGCGGCCCTGGCCAAGCTCAAGGAGCTTGTCTCGGCTTGGGCGGTGGTTTAAAAACCCACGATTGCCGTGTTGCTCTCTTCATCCGTAGGGGCTCATGCTTCGCCAACGGCTGAGGTTGCACCCGCACATTCTTGAAACGCCTCAAAGATGATCATTGATTGCGAATTGACACAGGCCGTGTCCCTCTTGGGGCACGGCCTGTTGGTTTTCGGGTGGCAGGGCCGCGGCTTTGGTGTATGTTGGGGCAAACTCCGAGGAGGGGGAAACCCATGAAAAAGACATTGCTGATTCTGGCCGTCGCGCTCTTGTTCGCGCTCCCGGCCTCGGCCCAGTCCATTGACGCGCTGTGGGGACAGGTCACGCCGCCGCCCGCGCCTGAAATCAAAGCCGTGAGCGTGCATCCCGCGACCACGGCCCTGCTGATCCTGGATATCGAGGAACTGACCTGCAACGCCCAACGTCGGCCGCGCTGCCTGGAAACCGTGCCGCGCATCGCCGAATTGGCCCGGCGGGCGCGGGTTGCAGGTCTGCCCGTGGTCTACAGCCTGACACCCAAGATGACGCCCATCCTGCGGCTTGTGACGCCAGAGCAGGGCGAAGCCGTGGTGGACTCCGGCGTGGACAAGTTCTGGGCGACCGAGCTGGAATTCATTTTGCGTGAGAAGGGCGTGGATACGGTCATCGTCACTGGCACCGCCGCCCACGGCGCGGTCCTGCACACGGCCACGGCCGCGGGCTTCCGGGGGCTGAAGGTGGTCCTGCCCGTGGACTGCCTGTCCGCCGAGGATCTCTACAGCGAGCAGGCCACGGTACAGCTGCTGCTCACCGGGCCGGGCACCCGCCAAGTGATCACCCTGACGCGCAGCGATCTGATCTCCATGCCTTGAAAAAACGGGGGGCCCTTTGGGCTCCCCGCTTGCTTCACTTCACGCGAAAATCGTGGCTATCCAGTGGCCCGAGGGGCGGGAGGTGCGCGTTGCCGCAACCGCAGCCACCGCCACAGCCGGCGGCGTGGGCCGCTCCCTTTGTGCGCCAGATCAGGGGCCGGGCAATGAGAGCCAGCAACAGCACGGACGAGACGATGCTCAGCCCGGTGACATGGTCGGATTCCGAGGCCCGGACCCAGGAACTGACGGACAGGCCCAGGGTAAAGTAGATGCGGTTGACCAGCCAGCCCATGCCTAGGGCGCAGAGCGCGATGCAGCCCACGTAAATGGCCGTGGCGCGTTTGCCCAGGATTTTGGTGGCCACGGCGATGGTCGCCGCATTGGTGGCCGGCCCCGCGAGCAGGAAGACCAGGGCCGCGCCCGGAGACAGGCCCTTCAAGGCCATGGTGGCCGCGATGGGAGTGGAGGCCGTGGCGCAGATGTACAGGGGGATGCCCGCCAAGAGCATGATCAGCAGCGAGGCCCATTCGTTGCCCAGATAGCTTTGGAAGAAATCGTCAGGCACGAAGGTCGAGATCAGTCCTGCCAGAAGAATCCCGATGAGCAGCCACTTTCCGATGTCCTGGAGCATCTCGCCGAAGGTCTGGCCAAAGGCTTCCCGCAGACGAAGGGAGAGCGGGGCCTGAGCGCTGGGTGAACCCTGTCCGCCGCAACCTGCGGAACAGCCGCAGGCCGGGTCCGCAGGGGGAGGGACGTCTTCGCCCGGGGTGCAGAGCATGCTGCTCTCCCTGGCTGGGATCGCTTCCGGGATCGCCTCCGCGAGGAGCTCCTTGGTCGGGGCGTCGTCCCTGTCCAAGGCGTTGATGGCCAGCCCGGCCACGGTGGCCGTGACAAAGGCCGCCAGGGGCCGGAGCAGGGTCATCAGCGGGTCGAGCATGGCCCAGGTCACTGCCATGGAATCGGCCCCGGTCTCGGGCGTGGAGATCATGAAGGCCGCGGTCGCGCCCTTGCTGGCTCCTTGGCGGCGCAGTCCCGCTGCGGCGGGCACCACCCCACAGGAGCACAGGGGCAGGGGCACGCCCAGGGCCGAGGCCTTGAGGACCGAGGTCGCACCGTTCTTGCCCAAGTGTTTGGCGATGAATTGATCGGAGATGAAGGTCTTGATCAGGGCGGCCACAAAAAAGCCCAGCAGCACCCAGGGGGCGGCCTCGTTCAGCAGGACCCAGGTCTCGGTGGCGTATGTCAGCAGGATATCGGACATCGGGTTCAGGCTCCGGTGAGGTTCGGGTTATTCCCTTGCGTGGCAGAGGCCCTGGTCCAGCAGCAGACGAACGTGCTCATCGTCCAGGGAATAGAAGGCCATCTTGGCCTCACGGCGGAAGCGCACCAGGCGGTTGGCGCGCAACAGCCTGAGCTGATGCGATATGGCCGAGGAGGACAGGCCCGTGAGGGATGCCAGGTCGCAGACGCACAATTCCTCCCTGGACAGGGCGAAGAGGATGCGCGCCCGGGTGGGGTCGGCCAGGGCCTTGAAGATGTCGCAGAGGCGGAGCATGGTCTGGCCATCGGGCATCTCGCCCTGCACGCGCTCCAAGGCTTCGGGGTGCAGTCCATGCACTTCGCACAGGTCGTGGGCCATACATCCTCCTTTTTACATGTGAGCAATTGATCAACTGTAAGGTCTTGTTAATGGTTCCAGGCCCTGAGGTCAAGAGGTCGATCTTTGTCGTTGTCTTCCTGCTCCCAGCGATTGGCTCGCTCCGGGCCCTGTGTTAGTTAGGGCTGAAGCCGTGACGGACGAGAATTCTGCCGGGGTGCAGGCCAGGGCCAAGGGGGATCGTGATCGCCGCCTGCGCCTGGTGCAAGTCAAAGCGAACCATTGTCCCCGAGGAGAGCATTGATGTTTGAATACATGAAATTGTTCAGTGACCGCCGGGGGGCGCCCCCGGGCACCTTGGAATACGCAGGCCGCAAGCGGGAGTTCGCCCCCTACCTGACCCACTTCTCCTACGATGGCGAGAGCCTGGTGGAGCAGGCCTTCGATCCCTTGGGCGAAGCCCCGGACATGAGCGATGGCCGGGTGCATTTTCTGAGCCTGACCGGTGTCCACGAGGTGGAGGTCGTCAAGTCCCTGGGTGCCTGGGGCAACGCCCATCCCCTGATGATGGAGGATATCCTCAATACCGGCCAGCGCCCCAAGCTCAATGAGCAGGACGGACAGTTTTTCGTGACCCTGCGCAATGTGAACTATGATCCCGGGGACAAGCGCATCCAGGAGGAGCAGGTCAGCCTGCTCTGGTCGCATAAGCTGCTGCTGGCCTTCCAGGAGAGCGAGGAGGATGCCTGGGCCTCGGTACTGGAAAGGTTGCGCAAGGGCGGCAAGCGCATCAGAAACGGCGGGGTGGATTATCTGGTGGTGGCGTTGTTGGATTCCCTGGTGGACGGGGCCATGGACACCCTGGGCAAGCTCTCGGTGGAGGTCCAGGACCTGGAATCCAGCCTGGCCCGCAGCCACGGGGAAGAGGCCCTGCTGGAGGTCTATCGTGTGCGTCGCGACTGTATCCTGCTGATGCGCAACGTGCTCCTGCCGACCCATGAGGTGCTCTCGGCCCTGAAGCGCAATGAGGTCTTCGCCGCTTCGGACGAGGCCGTCCATTACCTCGGTGATGTGTTGGAGCATGCCCTGCACGCCACCGAGGCAGCCAAGGTGCTGCACGATATCCTGGGGGGGATGATGGACGTGCACATCTCCCTGGCGGGGATGCGCATGAACAATGTGATGAAGGTCCTGACCATCGTGGCCACCATCTTCATTCCCCTGACCTTCATCGCGGGCGTCTACGGCATGAACTTCAAGAACATGCCCGAACTGGAGTTGGCCTGGGGCTATCCTGCGGCCCTGGGGGTGATGCTGCTCACGGCCCTGGGCATGGTCTGGTACATCGTGCGCAAGCGCTGGTTCTGAGCACCCTTATTACACGGTCAAAACGCTCCAGTCGGGAGCCTTGAGCATCTGCGTCAGCAGGGTGCCGGTGTATTGCACGTTCAGGTCAAGGTCCGCGAGGTCCTTGACGATATCGTAGTTCTCGGCGCAGGCCTTGCAAGCCATGAGCTCGACCCCGGCCTCGGCCATCCCGGCCAGTCGGGATTTCAATTCCCCGTCGCCCAGGAGCAGGGGTTGGCTCGGTCCCCAGACGATGAACCGCACCTGTTCCCACCAGCCGCGGCCAGCGGCGTTGCCGCCGTACATGAAGGCCATATGCAGGGCCACCTCGCGCTGCGGGCTGGTCCAGACGATGCACAGGTTCGTGGGAGGCTTGCTCATGGGGACTCCTGGGTGGTGAGTTGGCACGGATTGGTGATAGCCCGCAAGGGCGGGGCGGCGCAATGCCGCCGATTCATCATGCGCGTGATCGGCGTATGCGAGGGGAGGGGCATCGACTCCAGTGAACGTGATTCCAAGGACTGTCGCGCCCGTCATCTCCGCCTGCCCCAGCCCGGAGCACGTGCTTTGGGATTGGTTCCGCCACTGGTGCCTTGGACCTTCGGACCCGGGGTCTCAGGTGTCAATCGTTAATCAAGTTTGCAAATACTTGCCATAGCATGGTCTGATAATGCAAGGTGTGCTGGTTCCGTCCGCAGGGCGGTCGGACGCCACCATGCATCCAACCCTGAGGAGGGCAAGCAATGAGCGACGCGCATCGAGCCATGTGGGAGCGGTTGAACCTGGACCTGACGGCCCACGACGGGCTGCTGGAGGTCTTGGGGAAATTCTATGGCGACATCTACATGTCCCAGGAAAACCGCCTCAAAGGAATGGAATACATGGATTTCGTCCTGTCCGAAGTCCACGGGTTGCGGATCAAGGAAATCCAGGACGCCAAGGCCCAGGGCCACAAGGTGGTGGGCACCTTCTGCGTGTTCGTGCCCGAGGAGCTGACCCTGGCGGCGGGTGCCTTGCAGGTGGGCCTGTGTGCCGGGGCCGAGGCGGGCAGCGACCTGGCCGAGGCGCTGGTGCCGCGCAACACCTGTGCGCTGATCAAGTCCTTCATCGGTTTCAAGTTGGCGCGCCTGTGCCCGTATCTCGAGTCCTGTGACCTGGTGGTGGGCGAGACCACCTGCGATGGCAAGAAGAAGGCCTATGAGGCCTTTGCCGACCTTGCGCCGCTACACGTCATGGAGGTGCCCCAGACCAAGTCCCTGGCGGCACGCGATCTGTGGTACGAGGAGGTCATGCGCTACATGGCGGTGCTGGAGGATCTGACCGGGGTGACCATCACCGCCGAGCGCCTGCGCGCCGCCATCAAGATCGTCAACGACAGGCGTCGGGTCCTGCAACGTCTCTCTGCCTTGCGCGCCGCCGACCCCGCACCCATCTCCGGGCGCGATGCGCTGCTCATCAACCAGATCAGCTTCTACGACGACCCCCAGCGCTTCACCACCAAGATCGGTGAGCTGTGCGACGAGTTGGAGGCCCGCGTGGCCGCCGGGCAGGGCGTGGCCCCGGCAGGCACCCCCCGGGTGCTGGTCTCGGGCTGTCCCATGGCCGTGCCCAACTGGAAGCTGCCCTACGTCATCGAGAGTTCGGGCGCGGTCATCGTGGGCGAGGAATCCTGCATCGGTTCGCGCAACACCCGCGACCTGGTGGACGAGTCGGGCGAGAGCGTGGAGGACATGATCGAGGCCCTGGTGGACCGTTACATGAAGATCGACTGCGCCTGCTTCACCCCCAACGAGGAGCGTCAGGAGAACGTGGCCGAGATGGCTAAGACCCTGAAGGTGGACGGCGTGATCAACTATTCCCTGATGTTTTGTCAGCCCTATGCCCACGAGGCCATGAAGATGGAGAAGTCCCTGGAGGGCAAGGTGCCGACCCTGTCCCTGGAGACCGACTACAGCATGGAGGACGTGGAGCAGTTGAAGACCCGCATCGAGGCCTTTGTGGAGATGGTGTCCTGAGCATGAGCCAGGGCACGATTGGGGGCCTGATTGCGGGCATCGACGTAGGCTCGCGCTCCATGGAACTGGTGGTGCTCAACGGTGGAGGCGTGGCGGTGTCACGCCGTCTGCCCACGACCTTCCATCCCCGGCGGCAGCTGGCCCTGCTGCTGGAGGGTCTGAACCCGGAGCGCGTCGTGGCCACTGGCTATGGCCGGGAGCTGGTGGCCGCTGCCGGGTTGGGCGTGCCCGTGAGCACGGTTTCGGAGATCAAGGCCTATGCCGCCGGTGCCCACGCCCGTTGCCCCGAGGCCCGGACCGTGCTGGACATCGGCGGGCAGGATACCAAGGCCATCGCCCTGACCGAGAACGGCAAGGTCGCCAGGTTTGAGATGAATGACCGTTGCGCCGCGGGCACGGGCAAGTTCCTGGAGCATCTGGCCTCGGTCTTCCAGATTCCGGTGGAGGAGTTCGGCGACTACGCCCTGGGCGCCGCTGTCTCCCTGCCCATCAACAGCATGTGCACGGTCTTTGCGGAGACCGAGGCCACCTCGCTCATGGCGGGCGGTGCGGCTCCCGAGGCCATCGCCCGGGGGCTGCACGCCTCGGTGGTCTCGCGCACGCTGAACATGCTGCGCCGGGTGGGCCTCACGGAGCCGCTGGTCTTTGCGGGCGGGGTGGCCAACAACAGTTGCATGGTGCGCCTGCTGGCCGAGGCCCTGGGTGTCATGCCGCTGATCCCCGAGGAGCCGGACATGATCGGGGCCCTGGGTGCGGCCCTGTGCGCCCGGGGCTGAGGCAATGAAGGCGCCCGGGGCGAGAGACCGTCAGGGTGTCCGGGACGGCCTGTTGTCATGGACCAAGGGGCGACACAGGCGAACCCTCGCAGTCCCCGGCCAAAGGCCGTGTTGTTTCGTGGTCTGGGCTGGCGTCCTCCCCTCGCGGGCAGGCCGCTGCTCCGAGGGCGCAGGGAGCGTTCAGTCCTGTTGGGTCGCGAGGAACCTGTGCGGCCGGATGAGTTGATAGAGTCCCAGGCTGGCCATGGCCCCCAGGGTGTCCAGCAGCATGTCCTTTTGCGCGTCCCAGATGTCGCCCTGGCTGCCCAGGAATTCCAGACCCGCATCCCCGCCTTCCAGCACGGCGAACCACCACTCGATGATCTCGTAGCCGCAGGCCACGGACATGATGCTGAATAGGCTGAACAGCGTGGCCAGCACCGGCCCGCAGAGCCGCTTGCGTAGCAGGTATTCGGCGATGGGGTAGGCGTAGAAGCCCACGGAGAAATGCCCGATGCGGTCGAAGTGGTTGCGCTCGAACCCGAACAGGTCGCTGAACCAGCCGAAGGGCACATTGGCGAAGGTGTAGTGCCCGCCCATGGTGTGCCAGAACATCCAGAAGGCCATCAGGGCGTAGGCCGTATTGGAGAAGCGGAAGTTGCGGTAGGCCAACGCCAGGAAGGCGAACACGGCCATGACCGGCAGGTTTTCGGCCCACCAGACCGTGCGCGACACGGGTGCGATGGCCAGCACGGCCCAGTAGATGACGAAGACCACGGCCAGCAGGAGCGGGAAGCGTTTCATGCGCGGCGATCTCCTTGTGTGCCTCAGGGCGGGGCGGGGTTGAGCCCCGGCGCGACCGCAGGGCTAGAGGTAGTCGACCAGTGTCTTCATTCCCAGCTGATTCATTGTGCCTTGCTGATAGCGTACCAGGAAGGGGTCACTCTCGTCATCCTCGACCTGGCTCATGTAGGCCGCCAGACCCGAGCGGACATTCTTGAAGGTGCGGTTGTTGGCCAGCTTGGTCAGGGTCTCCGACTGCTCCTCGATATTCGCAAAGGCCTGCTGGAGTTTGGGGTCATCCAGGGCGGCCTCGATGGCCTCCTTGTCCGGATGGTCACCGGAAACCGCGATCATGCCCGAGGCGTCCCGCTTCAGGATGAAATCCTGGGTCACGTTCACGCCCATGGCCTGGAGGGTGTCGGTCAGCTGGCCCACGAATTCCTGTTGCAGGGTGGCGAGGTCATTGGCCATGGCCTCGGCGACGTTGCCCATGGGATTGGACTGGACCATGCGCGACAGCTTGTCGGCCAGGGACGACAGGGTGAGCTTGTCCAGCAGCTCATCGCCCTTGGCGGCTTTGGCGGCGCGTTGTTCGGCGGCCGTGAGGTCCTCTTCGGTGGTCTGACGGGCTTGAAGGATCATCTTGTCGCTGGCGGTGTCGTAACCGATGCCGTGAATGCTCATCTCTGCTCTCCTGGGAAAAGATTTCCCGATCTTTTGCTTGAGCAGGAGAAAAGCAAGAATCGCTCCCGAACATTCAGAAAAACCGATATTTCTTAGGAAACTGAAGTGGCAGGACGCCGGAGCTGCGGGTCAGGCCTTGAGCTCGGCAGGCAGTTGGGAGAGCCATCCGGCGTCCAGGACAGCCCAGAGCCCCACCAGGATGGCCTCGGCCGCATCGTGCCGCAGGGATGTCGGTCGCGGTGCTCCGGACCAGTCGATGACCCTGCGGGCCAGCTCGTCGGCGTGCTGCTTGGCCTTGGCCCCGGAAGTCTGCTGGCGGGGCAGCAACAGTTGTTGCCGCCAGTTCTCGGCCGTGACCCGGCGCACGGTCAGGCCGCGCTTGTCGCCCTCGCGGGACCAGAGGTCCGCCAGCGCGCCCCCGCCTTCCAGTGCCAGGATGTTCAGGTCAGGGATGTTGTTCAGGATGCCGTGGGCCCCGCGTTTCAGGCGGCCCTGGGTGCCGAAGTTGTGGGAGCGGTACCAGATGAGTCTGCCGTCGGGGCCGTACAGGGCCAGGCCGGTGCGCAGGCCCAGGTCCACGGCGAGCAGGCTCATGCGTAGGTCCGCCGCGCCGGGCTATTCGTGCAGCCAGCAGCGCACGCCCTGGCCGTTGCGCATGATCAGCGGCGGGAGTTCGTTGCGGCAGCGGTCAAAGGCGTGGGGACAGCGTGGGTTGAAGTGGCACCCCCGGGGCAGGTCCGTCAGGCTGGGCACGATGCCCTGGATGGGGGTCAGCTTTCCGCCCCGGGTGCCGAGTCGGGGGATGGAGTGCATCAGGCCCTGGGTGTAGGGATGCAGCGGCTCGCGGAACAGGTCGATCACCGGGGCCTGCTCCACCACCTTGCCGGCGTACATCACGGCCACCCGCGAGCAGGACTGGGCCACGATGCCCAGGTCGTGGGTGATGAGCAGGATGGAGGCGTCCTTGTCGCGGGTAAGGCCAAGCATCAGCTCCAGGATCTGGGCCTGGATGGTCACGTCCAGCGCGGTGGTGGGCTCGTCGGCCAGGACCAGCTCGGGGTCGCATGCCAGGGCCATGGCAATGACCACGCGCTGGCGCATGCCCCCGCTCATTTCGTGGGGGTAGCTCTGGGCGCTATTCTCAGGATTGGGGATGCCCACCAGCCTGAGCATCTCCACTGCGGCCTCGGCGGCCTCGGCCGGGGTGGTCTTCTGGTGCAGCTCGATGGCCTCGGCGATCTGGTCGCCCACCTTGAAGACCGGGTTCAGGGAGGTCATGGGTTCCTGGAAGATCATGGAGATGTGGTTGCCGCGCACCGAGCGCATCTGTTTTTCGCTCAGGGACAGCAAATCAACCCCGTCGAACAGGACCTCGCCGCCCACGATGCGGCCCGGCGGTTCGGGCACCAGGCGCAGCACGGACAAGGCGAGCATGGTCTTGCCGCAACCGGATTCGCCCACCACGGCCATGGTCTCCCCGCGAGGGACCGTGAGGCTCACGCCGTCCACGGCGCGGGCCACGCCCCGGGTGGTGAAAAAGTGGGTCCTCAGATCGCGGATGTCGAGTATCGGGGCCATGTGTCGCGTTGCCTCGTTATGGATAATATGGGACAGTAAATTTGAGCCGCGGGCTATACTGGAGCGCGCTCAAGGAGTTGTCAATGCGCTATGAGGAGCTGGTCGCCCAGGTGGCCCCCTGCGGTCTGGATTGCGGCCGCTGCCTGGACAATCCCGCGAGCCCCATCTGCGGGTTGTCCCGGAGACTGAAGGGCGAACTGGGAGGCTTTGCGGCCCTGGCCGGGCGATTTGCGGGCATGGACCCGGTTTTTAAGGAATATCAGGCCTTCGACAGGCTGCTGGAACGCCTGGGCAAGGGCGGCTGCACGGGCTGCCGCAGCGGCAATTGCCTGCTCACCAGCTGCGGGGTCAAGGACTGCGTGCGTGAGCGGAGTGTTGACTTTTGCCACGAGTGCGGCGAATTCCCCTGCGACAGGACCCTGCTGCCAGCGGTGCTTCACGAGCGCTGGCAACGAAACAACGAGCGCATGCGCGAGGTCGGGCTGGAAGCCTTTCTTGCGCAGACGCGTCTGAAACCGAGGTATTGATTCCATTGAATAAATCGAAAGTAGCGATCATCGGCGGTGGCTTGGCCGGGTGCGAGTGCGCCTGGCAGCTGGCCCGTTGCGGCGTTGGCGCCGTGATCTTTGAAATGAAGCCCGAGCGTTTCTCCCCGGCCCATATCAGCGAAGGATTGGCGGAGTTGGTGTGTTCCAACTCCTTCCGTTCCGATGACCGGGAGACGGCGGTGGGCCAGTTGAAGCGCGAGATGCGCGAGGCGGAAAGCCTGATCATGGAGGCTGCCGAGGCCACGCGTGTCCCGGCGGGAACGGCACTGGCCGTGGACCGGGAGCGTTTCTCCGACTACGTCACCGAGGTCGTGGAGTCCCATGCCCTGATCCGCTTGGAGCATCACGAGATCCAGTCTCTGGACGATCCGGCGCTTACGGGCTTCGGGGCCGTGGTGGTGGCCGCCGGGCCATTGGCCAGCGACGGACTTGCCGCCAGTCTGGCTGAGGCTGTGGGCAACGAGCGTCTGTATTTCTACGACGCCATCGCGCCCATCGTGGAGGCCGATTCTGTGGACATGGGCAAGGCCTTTTGGGCCTCGCGCTACCACCCGGAGGAAAAGGATTACCTGAACTGCCCCATGACCGAGGAACAGTACATGGCCTTTCACGCCGCCCTGTTGGAGGCGGAAAAGGTCCAGCCCAAGGACTTCGAGAAGGAAGTCCACTTCGAGGGCTGCCTGCCCATCGAGGCCATGGCCGAGCGCGGGGAGAAGACCCTGTCCTTCGGGCCTCTGAAACCCGTGGGCCTGGAACATCCCGAGACCGGGGAGCGCTTTTACGCCGTGGTCCAGCTGCGCCCCGAGAACACGGAGAAGACCCGGCTGAACATGGTGGGCTTCCAGACCAAGCTGACCTACCCGGAGCAGAAGCGGGTCTTTCGCACGATCCCCGGGTTGGAGAACGCGGTCTTTGAACGCCTGGGCAGCATCCACCGCAACACCTATGTGCAGGCGCCCAAGGTGCTCGGCGAGAACCTGGAGCTCAAGGGTCGTCCGGGCGTGTATCTGGCCGGGCAGGTGACGGGTGTGGAGGGCTATGTGGAGTCCACGGCCTGCGGGCTGTGGCTGGGCCTGCATCTGGCCGGGAAGCTGAGCGGACGCGAGGTCCCTCCGCCGCCGCCCGAGACTGCTCTTGGTGCACTGTTGCTGCATCTGCGCACCGAGGCCAAGAATTTCCAGCCTTCCAACGTCCAGTTCGGGCTGATGCCGCCCCTGGGCAAGAAGGCCAACAAGCGCCAGCGAAAGGGGCTCTACGCCGCGCGGGCCGAACAGGCCTGGGCGGACTGGATGGAGCGCCATGCTTGCGCCGCAGCCGGCCAATGAACCACTGGCTGCTGAAGACCGAGCCCGGGGCGTTCTCGATCCTGGATCTGGAGGCCGCGCCGGACCGGACCGCCCCCTGGGACGGGGTGCGCAACTATCAGGCGCGCAATATGTTGCGCGATGCCATGAAGCTGGGCGACCGCGTGTTGTTTTACCACAGCGTGACCGACCCCGGAGTGGTGGGACTGGCCGAGGTGGTGCGCGAGGGCTATCCGGATCACACGGCCTGGGACGAGGGCCACGAGCATTTCGATGCCCGCAGCACCCCGGACAGGCCTCTGTGGTTCATGGTGGATATCAGGCTGGTGGAGCGCTTTGCCTCGCCCCTGGCGCTCAAATTCTTGCGCACCGTGCCCGACTTGGCGAACATGGAGCTGTTGCGCAAGGGCAGCCGTCTGTCGGTGCAGCCGGTGCGCACCCGTGAGTTCGAGGTGATCCTCGACCTTGCGCACGGCGCTGACCGGGGTGGCCGGGAATAAGCCTGGCCGCAATGATTTGACTGATCGGGCCGCGCCGCGTTGCGGCGGCGGTTCGTAGCGGGAGGATGCCATGAACCTGGAAGACCGCATCGTGACCTTGGAAGAGATCGTGGGCCTGCAGGGCAAGACCATCGACGACCTGTCCGACGTCATTGCAGATCAGCAGAAGCAGATCGACAGCAACGAGCGCATGCTCAAGGCGGTGGCCACCAAGCTGCACGCCATGTACGATTCGGGTTCGGCCATGGACGGCCCGCCCGACGAGGCCCCGCCGCACTACTAGGCTCCGGGCCATGCGCGCCGCTGTCGTGTGCGTCGCTGCTCCGCACCGGGAGGATCGCTAGACGGCGATGCCCAGCAGGCGTGCCAGGCGTCCTGCGTCCTGTGTCTCGGCCAGCAGTTGCCAGACCCGGTTTTGCACCGGCCAGTAGTTCAGGCCAGGACAGATGGTCTGGGCGCGGACGAGCACCATCTCGGCGGCGTCCCAGTCCGGGGTCTCGGCGTCGAGCATGCCCAGCAGATGGCTCTGTAGCCGGAGCTCCAAAGCCTCCCTGGCATCTGCGGCCATTTCCCCGGCCTTCAGGAAGTTCTCCAGCAGTTCCTCGTCCCCCGTGGGCGCCGTGATCCAACTCCAGGCCAGGACCGGACGGAAGCGGCCCCAGTGCCAGGCCTGATTCTGGTTGTCCTGGGACTGGGCACGGGGCAGGAACAGGTCCCGCCCGGTCTGCATCAGCAAGAGGTCCCGTTCCCAGGAGCGCTCTTCGGCGGTCTTGGCCCAGGCCAGCGCCAGGGCCTGACGCTTGCCCCAGGAAAGGTTTTGCGCCGCGAACCAGTCCTCTTCGTCCCCAGATTTGAAGCGCCCATGCAGGACTCGGGTCCCGGCAGCGGGTTTCCATTGCCAGGTCGTTTCCCGGCGCAGTTGCCCCCCGGCGAACTCGATGCCGGCAGTGCCCGAGGCGGTATGGGCTTCGCTACGTTTGCCAAAGCCCAAGCTGACGGTCACCTCTGGCCAGACGATTTTGATCTTTTTGGAACTGAATTCCCCCAGTGACAATCCCCAGCCCATGAGCAGGGCCTGGGCCAGCAGGCTGGCCTGCGTCTCGCGGCGAGGCAGGACATCGGTCCGGAATAACTCGTCCCCGCGCAACCCGCGTGGATGGCGGCGTGTGGGGTTGGAGCGGGCGGCCTCAAGGGACTTGGCGAACTGGCGTTCCAGCTCGGCGCAGCCAATGGGGATGCCGCTGTCCCCCGCCAGTTCCATGGCGCGCAGGGCATTGGCCATGGCGTTGAGGGGTTCAATGCGGTCCAGGTCATCGAAGAACCAGGCGCAGCTGGCAAAGGAGGCCTGGGCAAAGCGTTGCATGTCCAGCAGGGTCCAGGCCCGAGCCTTGTCCTCCTGGTCCAGATCAAGGGCGAAGTGGGCGCTGGCGAAGGTTTCGCGCGGCAATCCTGCCAGGACCTGGCCGTAGGATTCCAGGGCCTGCTGCGGGTCGTTGAACAGGATCGGGCTTTGCTTGTCGAAGTGGCTGTCCAACTGCTCCTTGACCTGCCGCAGGGCCTGGCGCAGCGGCCCTCGCCATTGCTGGTTCCAGCCGGGGCGGCCTTCGGTGCAGCAACCGCAGTTGCCGCGCCAGCGTTCAACGCCGTGCTCACAGCTCCAGGAGGAACCCTCATGCAGTTGGACCTTGCGCGTGGGAGGGTTGGCGGCCAGATAGGCGGCGTAGTTGGTCAGCCCCGTGTCGGGGTCCTGGTGGGCCTGGTCCAGCAGATAGGCCAGCCCCATCTCGCCGAAGGTAAAATGGTGGCCGTAGGTTTCGCCGTCCGTGGCCAGGGACAGTAGCCCCGGAGCCAGAGCTCCGCGCACTCGGCTCCAGAATGTTTCGCCGTTTTCCAGCAGGCGCTCGAAGGCCACGGCCTGGGACAGGCCACCGTGATAGAAGAAAACGGAAATGGACCGGCCCGAGGGCAGTTCCACCCGATAGGGGGTCATGATATCCAGCGAATCCTCGTGGATCTCCTGCCAGTGGTCGTTCCCCAGGTCGGCAATGGCCTTGGCCTGGCGCGGGGCCAGGACCGTGTAGGCCACTCCCGCCTCGGCCAGGATCTCCAGCGAGGGGGTGTCCACGGCGGTCTCGGCCAGCCACATGCCATCGGGCAGGCGGCCATATCGGGCCTCGAAGTCATGCACGGCCCAGGCAACTTCCACCCGTTTCTCGCGCTCCGTGGCCAGGGGCAGGATCAGATGATGGCGCACCTGGGCCATGGCATTGCCGAACCCCAGCCGCGAGCGGGAGAGCCGGTCGCCTTCCAGGATGCGGGCGTAGGTCTGTGGGGCGTGGCGCTGCATCCAGGACAGCAGGGTGGGGCCGAAATTGAAGCTGATCCACTCGTAGCTGTTGACGATGGTGCGGATGGTCCCCTTGGCATCCAGAAGACGGGCAAAAGCCAGCGGAGAGTAGCTTTCGCGGCAGATGCGTTCGTTCCAGTTCAGGCCCGGGGCGGCGCTGCCCTCGGGCAGGACATCGCCCAGCCAGGGGTCCTCGCGCGGGGGCTGATAGAAATGACCATGGATGCAGAGTTGCTGATCTCTCATGGAACGGCCTCACCGTTGATGATGGATTTGTAATTCTCTGATACTTTCCCTGTAAAGGGGCGGTAAGTCAACTCGGTGGACAGCAGGCGCAGGGGCCGGTAGCTGAACCCTCGCGCCCCGATTCTGTTGACTGACGGGCAGGCTTGCAGTACCCGCATGTGAAACGGGACCCAAACCCATCAACGCAGGGAGAGCACCCATGGACGCCGATGAACGCGCAGAATTACAGAGCCTGTCCAGGGAGGAATTGCTGGACGTCTTCGAAGGCGGGCTGTTCGAACTGGTCACAGACGGCAATGAGTATACCGATCTTCTGGAGATGACCCTGGCCTTGGGCATCAAGGGCTACGTCCGTGACAAGCTCACCGGGCTCAGCTCCGAGGAACTGATCGAGATGTTTCTGGACAGTGAGCAGGTCGTGGTCGGGCTGGTGGACTACGCCGCCGAGCAAGGACTGCTGGACGAGCGCTAACCGTCACGGTTGGTGCGCCATCCTTGTGCTGATCACAGAATGCAAGAACCCCCCGGGACCTGATGGAACCGGGGGGTTTTATTGTCGCAGGGAATGCGAAAAGGGGCTTAGTCCTTGATGGCCGGGCCGTTGTAGGACACGGACAGGATCTCGTATTCGATGCTGCCGCGGGGCACATCGATGGCCACCTCGTCGCCCTCTGCCTTGCCCAGCAGGGCTCGGCCCACGGGAGACAGGACGGAGATGGCGTTTTTCACATGGTCGGTCTCGTCAGGGCCGACCAGGATCAGGGTTTTGACCTCATCGGTGTCCAGGTCTTCGACCTCAACGGTGGCTCCGAACATGATCTTGTCGCCGTCCAGGGTATTCATGTCGATGATGTCGAACTTGGGCACCCGGGACTCGATGTAGTTGATCTTGGCCTCGAGCATGCCCTGGCGTTCGCGGGCGGCGTGGTAGCCGGCGTTCTCGCGCAGATCACCTTCCTCGCGGGCCAGCTTGATGGCCAAAATGACGCCGGGGCGTTCCTTCTTGAGCTCTTCCAGCTCTTTCCTGATCTTTTCGTAGCCTTCAGAGGAAATAGGGATGCTGTTCATGGGCTTCTTCCTTCAAGCGATGTCGATATATCGATTGGATGCTGTTGATGTCTTTTCGTCACTGCGGGACTGTCGCCGCCGGCTGACCGATGCTTGGGTAGACCAGAGTTCCTGTTCAGGTCAAGTCTCGGTGCAGTCATGCAGTGCGAATGGTTCCTGCGCGGCCAGCTCAAATCAGGCAGGCGGCCTGCGGGCCGCCGCGGATCATTTCTTCTTGCTGGTCTTGAAACCCTTGCCGGGTCCCCCCGCCTGGGGCCAGATATCGTCGATGTTTTCCACGGGAGTGACTTTGATCCTGCGCAGCAGTTCCTTGGGGATGTCCACCAGATTGCGCTCGTTCTGTTTGGGGATCAGCACCTGCCTCATGCCGTGGGACACGGCGGCCAGGATCTTTTCCTTGATGCCGCCCACGGGCAGTACGCGCCCGCGCAGGGTGACCTCGCCGGTCATGCACAGGTCGCTGGCCACAGGGGTCTCGGTGAGGGCCGAGACCAGGGCCGTGACCAGGGTTACGCCTGCGGAAGGTCCGTCCTTGGGGGTGGCTCCGGCGGGGACATGGACGTGGATGTCCAACTTCTCTGTGAAGTCTGGGTCCAGCCCGAAGAGGTCCGCCCGGCTGCGTGCGTAGGACAGGGCGGCCTGGGCCGATTCCTTCATCACGTCACCCAGCTGTCCGGTCAGGATCAACTTGCCCTTGCCCGGCATGGTGGTGACCTCGATGTGCAGGATCTCCCCTCCGTAGGGGGTCCATGCCAGGCCCAGCGCCACGCCGGCGGGCAGGGTCTTCTCCATCTCGTCATCACGGAAACGCTCGGGTCCGAGGTGTTTCTCGATGGTGGGCGAGGTCAGTCTGTAGGGGCCGGATTCGTCCTGGGCCTTGCGGCGGGCGAGCTTGCGGCAGATCGAGCCGATGGCCCGCTCCAGGTTTCTGAGGCCCGCCTCGCGGGTGTAGCCCCTGATGATCTTGGAGAGCATGGGGTCAGACAGCTGCACTTCCTCTTCGGTCAGGCCGTTTTCTTCGCACTGTCGGGGCAGCAGGAAGCGCCGGGCGATCTTGAGCTTCTCGTGTTCGGTGTAGCCCGTGAGGTTGATGGTCTCCATGCGGTCCAACAGCGGCCTGGGGATGGTGTCCAGGGTGTTGGCCGTGCAGATGAACATCACCTTGGAGAGGTCGAAGGGTACGTTCAGATAGTGGTCCGTGAACGAGAAGTTCTGCTCGGGGTCCAGGACCTCCAGCAGCGCCGAGGAGGGGTCGCCCCTGAAGTCGGCGCCGAGTTTGTCGATCTCGTCGAGCATGAACACCGGGTTGCGCGTGCCGGTCTGCTTGATGCCCTGGATGATGCGTCCGGGCATGGCACCGATGTAGGTCCGGCGATGGCCCCGGATTTCGGCCTCGTCACGCATGCCCCCCAGGGACATGCGGTGGAACTTGCGTCCAAGGGCCCGGGCGATGGACCGGCCAAGGCTGGTCTTGCCCACTCCGGGAGGGCCGACAAAGCACAGGATGGGGCCCTTCATCTTGGGGTTCAGCTTGCGCACGGAAAGGTGCTCGAGGATGCGCTCCTTGACCTTTTCCAGGTCATAGTGGTCCTCGTTCAAAATATCCTCGGCCTGCTTGATGTCCAGCCGGTCACGAGACTGCTTTTTCCAGGGCATCTCGGCGATCCAGTCAAGATAGGTGCGGATGACCGTGGCCTCCGAGGAGTCGGGATGCATGGAGGACAGGCGCTTCAATTGCTTGTCCGCTTCCTTGCGCACGTCCTTGGGCGGGCTGGCCTTGTCCAGGGCCGCGCGGACCAGTTCGAGCTCCTCGTCCTCGTCGGCATCTTCCCCCAGTTCCTTGCGGATGGCCTTCAATTGCTCGCGCAGGTAGTAGTCCTTCTGGGCCTTGTCCATGCCCTCGCGGGCCACGTTTTGGATGCGGGCCTGCATTGAGGCCACTTCCACTTCCTTGGCCAGCTGGTTGTTGACCAGGGTCAGGCGCTCCACGGGGTCGGCGCAGCCCAGGATAGCCTGGGCGTTTTCGACCTTCATGCGCAGGTTGGAGGCCACAAGGTCGGCCAGGCGGCCGGGGTCGTCCACGCTGGACAAGACGCTCATGATGTCCGGCGAGGAGATGCCGCGCAGGTTCATGATCTGTTCGCTCTGCTCCTTGGCGGCACGGACCATGGCCTCCTGTTCGGGGCTCAGGGTCTTGATCTCTTTTTCCTCGACGACCTCGATGCGGGCGGAGTGGAAGGGCTCCTCTCCCATGTATTCCGTGACCCGGGCGCGGGAGATGCCCTGGACCAGGATCTTCAGGCGGCCATCGGGCATCTTGAGCATGCGCATGATGGAGGCCACGGTGCCCATCTCATGTACGTCGTCCTTGCCGGGATCGTCGACGCTTTCGTCCTTCTGCGTCAGGATCAGGATGTAGCGGTTTCCCGACAGGGCTGCGTCCACGGCGGCCACGGATTTCTCGCGTCCTACGAACAGCGGCAGGATCATGTAGTTGAAAACCACAATATCCCTGACCGGAAGCACGGGCAGGACGGAGGGGATGTCCGAGGGGGAGGGACCTCCGTTGTCGCCGTTGGCGGGTTCCCCGTCGGGGGCGTCGCCGAGGATCAGGATGGATTCAAGGTCGTTTTTTTCGTCGCTCATGATTGTTCCTTTCAATATGGAGAGGCCGCACTTTACCAGACCGGCATCCCGTGCCGGCCGGAATTGGTGCGTCACCCATTTGTCCGCCGCTATCGGCGGTCAATGTTTCTGATCGGTGTGGTCCGGTTCAGGTCCGGAGCTGGAACTCGTCAAATTCCTTGTCGTAGTCAAGCCACTTGCTTTGCAGATCGGTTACCCTGGACAGGGTCGAACCGGTCAGCAGGCGTATTTTGAGTTCCTTGAGATTGTCCTCGGTCCCCTGGGCCAGCACCTCGACGGTGCCGTCGGCCAGGTTGCGCACCCAGCCCTTGACGCCCAGGCTGCGTGCCTGGTCCGCTGTCCAGGCGCGATAAGCCACGCCCTGGACTGTGCCATGGATGATGCATTGCAAGCTGCGAATCATGAGCGCCCTCCCTCGTCTAAGGTGTGCGGCAGGCCCTATTCGGGCAGCAATCCTTCGGTCCTGAAGCTGTAATGTGTGCCATCCCCGACAATCAGGTGGTCGAGGACGCGTATTCCCAGCGCCTGGGCTGCGGCGCTCAAACGTCTGGTCAGTTCCCTGTCCTGGCGGGACGGTTCCAGACCGCCGCCCGGGTGGTTGTGCACCAGAATCAGTCCACTGGCATCGAAGCGCAAGGCCATGACCAATACATCCCGGACATAGACGGGGGCTTGATCCACTGTGCCTTGGCTGATCGGTTCCCAGGCCACCAATCGATTCTTGGTGTCCACCATGGCCACCCAGAACTCTTCGGTGGTTTTGTCGCCGAGTCTTGCCAGGGCCATCTTGGCCACGGCCTGCGGACTGTCCAGCATCTCCCGCCGAGTCACGGGCGCTTCGGACATCCGGGCCCAGGTCTCGCGCCACAACCCCCAGAAAGCTTCAAGAGAAGGGCCGAAACCGGGAACCTTGCGCAGTTCTTCTCCGCGCGCCGCAAAGACACCGCCCAAGGTCCCAAAGCGTTCCACAAGCTCCTTGGCCAGGGGCTTGGTGTCTTGCCTGAGCAACACGTGCCCCAGCAACAGCTCCAGGAGTTCGTACTCTGCAAGTTCGCGGGGCGAACGCAACAGGCGTTCGCGCAGCCTGTGGCGATGGCCTTGAAAGTGCTTCTTACCGCTCATAATAGGTCCGCATCAGGCCTTGGGCAAGGGGAAGGGCAAAAAAAACAGGTTCCTACAATCTGCAACTGGTTGTAGCTGCTTGAAGGTGCGGATGCAATGCTGAAACCGTTGATTAACGGCTGGCCTGGGCTGTTTTGGGGCTTAAAAGTGCGTATAGACCGCCGACAATGGCCTCGAAGGCCTGCTCGGGGGTACGCTGTCCGGTTTTGACGCCGAATTCCGCCTCCAGGACAAGGCTCCAGATCTGGGCCAGGTGGCTGGTCCCCAGTCGCTTGGCCAAGCCCGTCTTGCGTTGTACGACCGAATGGTGCACCCAGGCCGATGTTTTTTCGCCCTGGCCCAGTTCCCACAGGATGCGAGCCTCGCGGATCATAAGCGCCAGAAAGGAGAAGAAAATACTGTCCGACGAGGACACCAGCCGGTTGTCGAAGACCTTCTGCCAGACCCGTTCGGGGGATTGACCTTCCATGACCGTGGAGATGAACTCGAAGACGTCCATATCCGCCTGGTGGGACACGAGCCTCAAGTGCTCCATGGCGACCTTGCCGGCGTCGCCTGCGGCCAGGGCTATCTTTTCCAGCTCGTTGCTGGCTCCGATGGCGTCCTGGGGCAGGGCCTCGGCCAGGGCGCGGGTCACGGGCGGACTGATGGTCAGCTCCCGGCGTCTGGCGAAGTTATTCACGAAATCGGGCATGGTCCTTGGGGTCAACCCCGGGCTGATCCAGACCCAGCCACGCTTTTCGGCCACGGGCCAGAATTTTTGTTTGCTGAGCACGGCCGGGGGCTTGAGCTGACCTTTCTTGTCCGGGGCGGCTTCCAGACAGAACACCGGCCAGATCTGGGCGTTGAAGCTGGACAGGGAAGAGGTGAGCTTGGTCCAGGTGTCTACGAGGAACTTGTGTGCCCGACGGACCACCACCAGCCGTGGGGTGCCCATCAGGTCGGGAATGAACAGATCCTGCCAGAAGGCCCCGGGCAGTTCGTCATCGCCCCAGTAGACCCTGCGGACCCAGGTCCTGTCCTGCCCGTGGCGTTCCATGAGGGCTTCCACCTCCAGGCGGATGAGCTCCGGATCGGGGCAGAGGAGAAAGGAAAATCCCGGCCTGTCTGACATGACGCTCCCGGTTGACGGTCGGTGCAGGGGAGCCCCCCTGACCACAGGACCGGGGGACGGCCAAGGCTTAGTACCCTTGGTTCAGCCTGTCGGCCAGCTTCCTGGCGGCCATTTCCATTACGTCAGCCTCGGCCCCCTCCTGGTCGGAGGTGAAGCTCTCGCTGTGCGAGGCTGAGCCCCGCCAAAGCTCCTGGCCGTTGTCCTTGGACGTGATCCAGGCCTCCAGGCTGATGGACGAGCTGGACCTGATGGTGGTGTCGTCCTCGTCGGTCAGGGAGGTGGCGGTCCTGAAGCTGTTGACCTTGATGCTGATGTAGGCCGTTGCCTGGTCGCGATCGACCCACACGACACGTCCGCGCCGGGTGAATTCGTCGCGGATCTCGGCGCGCAATATGGATTCCAGGTCCGGGTCCATGGTGGGGTTCTCCACGCTCTTGATGAACAGCGCGCGGGCCTCAACGGGCAGGTCGAGGGGGGCGTCGCTGTTTGCAGCCTGCCGGTAGCCAGCGCAGCTCCACAGCGTCAGCGCCAGGGCCATGACCAGGAATGTTCGGAGAGTTTGCATGTCAGCCTACCACGATGTTCACGAGTTTCCCGGGGATGACGATGACCTTGCGGATCGTCGCGCCTTCAAGATGCTTGAGCACATTCTCCTCAGCCAGGGCGATCTGCTCGATGGCCTCCTTGGAGGCCTGGGCGGGCACATTGACCCTGGCTCGGAGTTTGCCGTTGACCTGGACCACCACAGTGACCTCGTCCACGACCAGGGCGGACTCGTCATGCTGGGGCCAGCCCAGTTGGGCCAGCATTGTCGTGTAGCCCATCTTGGCCCACAGCTCCTCGCAGATATGCGGGGCAACGGGGGACAGCACCGTCAGCGTCGAGCTGATGGCCGAGGACAGCACATGGTCGCCGTCTTTGGTGCCAGCTAATTTGTCCTTGCACAGATACATGGTGTTGACCAGCTCCATGACCGCGGCAATGGCCGTGTTGAACTGGAAGCTGCTGGTCACGTCGCGCAGCACCTTCTGTACCGTGGCGTGTTCCTTGCGGCGCAGGTCCTTGGCCTCGTCGGACAGGGTCAGGCCGTCCACTCCCGCGCAGGGGCCGATGGCCGAGAGCCTGGGCAGCAGTTCGTCCACCAGACGCCAGAGGCGGCCCAGGAACCGGGATGCACCTTCCACGCCCTTGTCGCTCCACTCCAGGTCTTTCTCGGGCGGGGCGGCGAACAGGCAGAACAGGCGGGTGGTGTCCGCTCCGTAGCGGGCGATGAGCTTGTCGGGGTCCACCACGTTGCCCTTGGACTTGGACATCTTGGCCCCGTCCATGAGCACCATGCCTTGGGTCAGCAGGTTGGCGAAGGGTTCGTCAATGTCTACGTACCCCAGGTCGCGCAGGGCCTTGACGTAGAAGCGGGAGTACAAGAGGTGCAGGATGGCGTGTTCGATGCCACCGATGTACTGATCCACGTTGAGCCAGTATTTGATGGCCTCGGGATCCAGCCCTTGGGAGTCGTCCCGGGCGCAGGCGTAGCGCAGGAAATACCACGAGGATTCCATGAACGTGTCCATGGTGTCGGTCTCGCGCCGGGCATCGGCCCCGCATTTGGGACAACTGGTCTTGACGAAACTCTCGGTCTCGGCCAGGGGGCTGCGGCCGTCCTCGCGGGTGCGCACGTCCAGCGGCAGTTCCACGGGCAGGTCGGCTTCGGGCACGGGTACCGCGCCGCAGGTCTTGCAGTAGATGACAGGGATGGGCGCGCCCCAGTATCGCTGACGCGAGACGTTCCAGTCCCGCAGGCGGTAGTTGACGGTCTTCTGGCCCTTGCCGCTTTCGGCCAGATGGTCGGTGATGGCTTCCTTGGCCTCCCCGTTGGGCAGGCCGTCGAACCTGCCGGAATTCACCAGCACGCCGGGTTCGGTGTAGGCCGCCTCCAGGGTTGCCAGGTCCAGGGTTTCACCCTCGGGCTGGATGACCACCTGGATGGGCAGATCGTACTTTTTGGCAAATTCGAAGTCGCGCTGGTCGTGGGCCGGGACGGCCATGACCGCGCCGGTGCCGTAGCCCATGAGCACGAAGTTGGCGATCCACAGCGGCATCTTCAGCCCGGTCACCGGGTTCAGGCAGTAGACGCCCGTGAACACGCCTTCCTTTTCCAGGTCCTCGGCACCGCGCACGATGCGGTCCATGTTGCGGACCTTATCCGCGAAGGCGCGGATCTCGTCGGCGCGAGCCTTGTCCGTGCAGGAGGCGAGAATCTGATCCACCAACGGATGCTCGGCCGCAATGCTCATGAAGGTCGCGCCGAACAGGGTGTCCGGACGGGTGGTGAAGACGTCCACGGTCTGGCCGGTGCCTTCGACGTCGAAGGTCAGCTGCGAGCCGTAGCTGCGTCCGATCCAGTTGCGCTGCATGGTCTTGACGCGCTCGGGCCAGCCCGGGAGGTCGTCCAGCCCCTCCAGCAGTTCGTCGGCGTAGTCGGTGATGCGCATGAACCACTGTTCCAGTTCGCGTTGTTGCACCACGGTGTCGCAACGCCAGCACAGGCCGTCCACCACTTGCTCGTTGGCCAGCACGGTATGGCAGTCCGAGCACCAGTTGACCGGTGACTGTTTGCGATAGATCAGGCCCTTTTCCATGAGTTTCAGGAAGAACAGCTGCTCCCACTTGTAGTACTTGGGATGGCAGGTGGCCAGTTCGCGGTCCCAGTCGTAGGAATAGCCCAAACGCTTCAGCTGGACCTGCATGGAGGCGATGTTCTCGTAAGTCCACTTGGCGGGATGGGTATCGTTCTTGATGGCCGCGTTCTCGGCGGGCAGTCCGAAGGCGTCCCAGCCCATGGGATGCAGTACATTGAAACCCTGCATGCGCTGAAAGCGCGCCACCACGTCGCCGATGGAATAGTTGCGCACATGACCCATGTGGATGCGCCCTGAAGGATAGGGGAACATCTCCAGGACATAGTATTTCTCTTTGTCCGGGTCAGGAGAGACCTTGAAGATGCCTTTGTCTTTCCAAGTCTTTTGCCACTTGGTCTCGATGATTTCCGGATCGTATCCGAATTGCGACATATCTATTCCCTTACAGGCTTTTGAACAATATGGGGAAGTACTTCACCAAGGTGCGCCGCACTGGTTTCTTCTGTAATTCTTCGACTTTCTGCATCATCTGCAGGTCGATGTCGAGTCGCTCGTTGTACCGTACATGACCGAAGGTCTGTTCCCAGGCCTTGACGGTTGCGGTCAGTTCCTTGCGGTCCTGATCGCCCAGCAGGAGGTAGACGGAACCCACGCGGCGGTAATGACCCCAGAACGCAAATCCCCAGCGGGTCAGGGCCTCTTGGGGTGAGCCGCCCAGGGTGCTGGTCACGCTGGCGGTGTCCAGCCACCAACTGCGCCAGCCCAGGTCGGAGATGGCGTCGGCCATGCCCCTGGTCCAGATCTCCAGATCTCCCTGTGGGACGTCCCAGCGCAACTCCACGCCACCCTTGCGGCGTTTGTCGGACCAGGCGCGGATAGCCGATCCCGCGGCCACGCTGCGGCGCAGATAGACCCGGGGGGTGCCCCCGGGGCAGTGGGCCGCGTCCCTAACGAACCCTAAGCTCGCCATTGTCGATGGCTTTGGCAACGGCGTCCAGGATGCCGTTGACGAAGTTTTTGGAGTTGTCGTCACCGAATCGTTTGGCAAGTTCCACGGCCTCGTTGATGGCGACCTTGAGGGGCACATCATCCTGATAGAGCATCTCGAACAGCGCCAACCTCAGGATGGTCAGTTCAATGCGGGCGATGCGCCTGATCTTCCAGTGTTGGGAGAACTTGGTGATGGTCTCGTCGAGCTCCACGCTGTTTTCCCAGACGCCGGCCACAAGCATCCAGGCGAATTCAAGCCGGCCGCCGTCCGTGGACGGTTCCTGCTCTTCGTTGTGCTCCGGGGTCTGATTGAAGGATCGCCGTAGCTCGTCCATGGACTCGACGGCTGCGAAGTTAACGCCGAATAACACTTCTAATGCGCGGCGTCTTCCGGTTCGGCGACCACCCTTGTTTTTCTGCTGCATGAGCTAGAGTTGCTCCATGACGCGGACCATTTCCAGGGCGGCGGCAGCGGCGTCGACGCCTTTGTTGCCTGCCTTGGAACCGGCGCGCTCGATGGCCTGTTCGATGTTGTCGGTGGTCAGCAGACCGAAACCGATGGGCACGCCCGTGTCCATCATGGCCTGGGCGATGCCCTTGGTGGCCTCGCTGGACACGAAGTCGAAGTGGGGGGTGGCGCCGCGGATCACGGCACCCAGGCAGATGACGGTGTCATACTTGCCGCTGGCGGCCAGTTTTTTGGCCACAAGGGGCATCTCGAATGCACCCGGAATGCGCACCAGGGTCATGTTTTCCTTGGCGGCTCCGTTGCGGACCAGGTAGTCCACTGCGCCGCCGATGAGCTTGTCCACGATGAAATCGTTGAACCTGCTGGCGACGATGGCGACGGTCAGTCCCTGGGCCTCGAATTTACCTTCGATGGTCTTCAGATTGAGCATATTTCTCTCCGTGAGTTTTAAAAAAAATAGTGATCGGTCCGCTGCTATTTGTCGAGGTCCAGCATGTGGCCGAGTTTTTTCTTCTTGGTCTCCAGGTAGTGGTAATTCCACTCGCAGGATTTCATCTCGATGGCCACGCGCTCCACAATCTCCAGGCCGTAGCCCTCAAGGCCCACGATCTTCTTGGGATTGTTGGTCATCAGCCGCATCTTGCGGATGCCCAGGGAGACCAGGATCTGGGCGCCGATGCCGTAGTCGCGCAGGTCGGCCTTGAAGCCGAGCTTGGTGTTGGCTTCCACGGTGTCCATGCCGCCGTCCTGCAGGGCGTAGGCGCGGATCTTGTTGCACAGGCCGATGCCCCGGCCTTCCTGGCGCATGTAGAGCAGTACGCCTTCGCCTTCTTCGGCGATCATGTTCATGGCGGTCTGGAGTTGGCCGCCGCAGTCGCAGCGCAGGGAACCCAGCACGTCGCCGGTCAGGCATTCACTATGCACGCGCACCAGCACCGGTTTGTCGGGGCTGATCTCGCCCTTGACCAGGGCTAGGTGCTCCTTGTTGTCGACCTCGGAGTAGAAGGCGTAGGCCGTGAAATCGCCACCGAAACAGGTGGGCAGCTTGGCCTCGGCCTTGCGCTGCACGGCCATGGTCCCGAACTTCATGCGGTACTTGATCAGGTCGCGGATGGTGGCGATCTTCAGCCCGTGTTTCTTGGCGAATTCCTTCAGGTCGGGCATGCGGGCCATGGTGCCGTCGTCGCGCATGATCTCGCAGATCACGGCGGCGGGTTTCAATCCGGCGAGCCTGGCCAGGTCCACGCCGCCCTCGGTCTGGCCGCAGCGCACCAGTACCCCGCCGGGGTTGGCGCGCAGGGGGAAGATGTGGCCCGGCATGACGATGTCCGCGGGTTGCACATCGTCCTGGATGGCCGTCATGATCGTGGTGGAGCGGTCATAGGCCGAGATGCCCGAGGTCACGCCCTTGCGGGCCTCAATGGAGACCGTGAACGGGGTTTCGAACCCGGACTCGTTCTTGTTGGTCATCATGGGCAGCTTCAGGCGGTCAACCATGTCGGGGGCCATGGGCAGGCAGATCAGTCCACGGCCATGGGTGGCCATGAAATTGATGATTTCGGGGGTGGCGAATTCCGCGGCGATGGTCAGGTCGCCCTCGTTCTCGCGGTCCTCGTCATCCACCAGGATGATCATCTTGCCCTGGCGGATTTCTTCAATGGCGTCTTCGGCCGAAATGATAGGCATAGTCGTTATTCCTTACGTGGGCGTCAGTTTGGCCTTGTGGCCGCGCCCGAACCGCCGTGCGGCGGGGTGATGCTGTCTTGGATCAAAAACCGTTCTTTCTCAGAAATTCTTCCGTCAGGCCGTCCTTGGACGTGCCCGGCAAAGGGCCACCCGACCAGGGCGCGATCATACGCTGCACGTACTTGCCGATCAAGTCCGTCTCCATGTTCACCCCCGTCCCGGCGGTCCATTTGGAGATGCTGGTCACACGCTGGGTCTCGGGGATGATGTTCACTTCCAGCCAGTCGGGCCCGCAGGCGTTGACCGTCAGCGAGATGCCGTCCAGGGCCACGGAGCCCTTGGCGATGACCTGCGGTCCGTATTCGCCGGGGTAGGACAGTCGGTAGATCTTCGATTCTCCCGCCGGGGTCACGGAGGCCACCTTGGCGATGCAGTCCACATGCCCGGAGACCAGATGCCCGCCCAGGCGGTCGCCCAGGGCCAGGGCCCGCTCCAGGTTGACCAGGGAACCACTGCGCAGGTTGCCCAGACTGGTGCAACCCATGGTCTCGGCCGAGGCGTAGGCGCTGAACCAGTCGCCCCCGAAGTTTTCCACCGTCAGGCAGGTGCCGTTGATCGCGATGCTTTCACCCATGACGAAGTCGCGCATGGTTGCGGGGGCGATGCACAGTCGGGTCTCGGTTCCCCGTTTTTCGGCGGCCAGCACGTTGCCGGTGCATTCCACGAGTCCAGTAAACATCTAGGCGTCCTTGTCTTTGGGGCGATAGGTCAGCAACGTGTCCACGCCGCTGGGGCGCGAATCAGTGACGCGCAGGTCCAGGGCTTGGTCCATGGTCTGCGGGGCCCTGCCTGCGAACAGGCCCTTGGCCTGGTCGTCGCCCACGATGCGCGGGGCCACATACAGCCGGAATTCGTCCATAAGCCCGGCTTCGATGAAACGCAAGGCCAGCTGCCCACCGCCTTCGCAGAGCACGTACCAGGCGCCGCACTCCGTACGCAGGCGGATCAGTCCCCGTTCCAGTTCCAGGCCCCCTTGAGCGGCCGCGGGCAGTCCCCAGACGCGGCAGCCCAGGGCCGCCAGGGCCTGGGCTCTGTCCGAGTCCGCTGCCTGCTGCGAGGTCCAGAACACGGTCTGCTGCGGGCGTTCCCTGAGCAGAAACAGGTCTTGGCCCGCATCGGGCAGGTTGGTCGTGACCACCACGGCCAGCGGGTCGGCCCCGGGTTCAACTCCGGTTTCGGGTCGGCGCACGTTGAGACGCGGGTTGTCGGCGCGCAGGGTGCCGCCACCAACGATGACCGCCTGGCAAAGTGCCCGCAGGCGATGCACGTCCGCCCGGGACTCTTCGCAACTGATCCACTTGGAGTGTCCCGTGCGTGTGGCGATCTTTCCGTCCAGGGTCGAGGCCAGCTTCAGGAAGACATAAGGCCTCTGGGTGAATTGCCAAGTCCTGAAATCGCAGGTCAGGTCCAGGCAGAGCTGTTCCTCGGTGCCCACATGGACCGTCACGCCCTGCGCGCGCAGGTACTGCGCGCCGCCCTCGGCCTTGGGGTTGGGGTCCAGGGTCCCCACGTAAATCTGTTTGACCCCGGCTTCACACACGGCCTGGGAGCAGGGCGGGGTCTTGCCGTGGTGGTTGCAGGGCTCCAGGGTCACGAAGAGCGTGCAGTCCGCCGGTGCGATGCCCTTGGCGCGGGCGTCGGCCAGGCAGTTGGGTTCGGCGTGCGGGCCGCCGAACTGCTGGTGCCAGCCCTCGGCAACCACGTGGCCATCACGCACCAGCACGGCCCCAACGCAGGGGTTGGGCGCGGTGGTGCCGCGCCCGCGTTCGGCGAGCATGGCGGCGTGGCGCATGAAACGCGCCGCGTCGCTAGGGTTGATACTCGATGCGCGCAAAGTTCACTCCTGACTCGGCCATCATGCGTTCGCCCAATTCGTCGGGGTAGGCTTCGGTGTAAAAGACGTTCTTGACCTGCACGTTGATCAGCATCTTGGTGCAGATCAGGCAGGGTTGGGTGGTGCAGTACAGGTCCGCACCGCGGATGCTCACGCCGTGCAGCGCGGCCTGGATGATCACGTTCTGTTCGGCGTGCAGGCCGCGGCAGATTTCGTGGCGTTGGCCCGAGGGGACGCCGAGTTCCTCCCGCAGGCAGCCGACATCCAGGCAATGGGGGGTGTCGGCGGGGGCTCCGTTGTAGCCGGTGGCCAGGATGCGTTTGTCGAGCACGGCAATGGCGCCCACCTTGCGGCGGGTACAGGTGGAGCGTTCGGCCACCAGGTAGGTGATCCTCATGAAGTAGTCGGGCCAGGACATGCGGTTGGACATGAGCGCTTCCACCTTGTCGGCAGCGGGTGCCGCCGTGATTTGACTGTCAAAGCCGGGGAGGTCCCGGCGTTTTACCCTGTGGCAGGCCCTCGGGGGGGCAAAAATGGCAGCGGGGCGGGCACAGGAACCGCCCCGCTGCACGGTCAATTCTGTCTACCAGGCGAACAGGGGGAACTGGCGTGCGTAGACGGCCACTTCAGCCTTGATCTCCTTGAGCCTGGTCTCGTTGTCCAGGGTGCCTAGGGCGCTGACGATCCAGTCCGCGACCTTCTCCATGTCGGCTTCCTTGAAGCCGCGGGTGGTCATGGCCGGGGAGCCCAGGCGGATGCCCGAGGTCACGAACGGGGACTGGGTGTCAAAGGGCACGGTGTTCTTGTTCACGGTGATGCCCGCCTTGTCCAGGCCGATCTGCGCGTCCTTGCCGGTGATGCCCTTGGCCGAGAGATCAACCAGGATCAGATGGTTGTCCGTGCCGCCGGAGACCAGGTTGAACCCGGCCGCCTTGAGGGGTGCCGCCAGGGCCTTGCAGTTGGCCAGGACCTGCTTCTGGTAGGTCTTGAACTCGGGACGCAGGGCCTCGCCAAAGGCCACGGCCTTGGCCGCGATGACGTGCATCAGCGGGCCGCCCTGCATGCCGGGGAAGATCTGGGAGTTCAATTTCTTGCCCAGGTCCTCTTCGGCCAGGATCATGCCGCCGCGGGGGCCGCGCAGGGTCTTGTGCGTGGTGGTGGTGGTGATGTGCGCATGCCCGATGGGGGTCGGGTGATCGCCCGTGGCGATCAGGCCCGCGATGTGGGCCATATCCACCAGCAGGGTGGCGCCGACCTCGTCGGCAATGGCGCGGAAGCGGGCGAAGTCGATGATCCGCGGATACACGGTGGCTCCGGCGATGATCATCCTGGGTTTGCATTCCTTGGCGATGCGCTCCAGTTCGTCGTAGTCGATGAGGCCGCTGTCCCTGGACACGCCGTAGGGCACGATGTTGTACAGCTTGCCCGAGAAGTTCACGGGGCTGCCGTGGGTCAGGTGGCCGCCGTGGCAGAGGTCCATGGCCAGCACGGTGTCGCCGGGTTCACACGCGGCGAAGTAGGCGGCCATGTTGGCGCTGGAGCCGCAGTGGGGCTGGACGTTGGCATAGCTGCAGCCGAACAGTTCCTTGGCGCGCTCGCAGGCCAGGTTTTCGACCACATCGACGTACTCGCAGCCGCCGTAGTAGCGCTTGCCCGAGTAGCCCTCGGCATATTTGTGGGTCAGCGCACTGCCCATGGCCTGACGCACCGCGGCGGAGGTGAAGTTCTCCGAGGCGATGAGCTCGACGTTGGTCATCTGGCGCTCGATTTCCTGACACATCGCCTTGGCGACGTCGCGGTCCTGAAGGAGTAGTTCTTCCATGACGGTCTTCCTTATCGGTTTGGCTCAGCCGGGTGCAGGCCCGGCGGATTAGTCCTCGTAACGCTTGAGCAGCACGCTGGCGTTGGTGCCGCCGAAGCCGAAGGAGTTGGACAGCACGTAGTTCACCTGGCGCTTGACCGAGTCGCCCGCCGTGTAGTCCAGGTCGCACTCGTCACCGGGGTTGTCCAGATTTCTGGTGCCGGGGATGATGCCCTGGTTCAGGGACAGGGCCGAGAACACGGCCTCCACGCCGCCGGCCGCGCCGAGCAGGTGCCCGATCATGGACTTGTTGGCGGTCACGGAGATGTCGTAGGCGTGCTTGCCGAACACGGCTTTGATGGCCCTGGATTCGGCCAGGTCGTTCAAGGGCGTGCTGGTGCCGTGGGCGTTGATGCAGTCCAGGTCCTGGGGCGCGAGGCGCGCATCGTTCAGGGCGCCCTGCATGCAGAGCTTCATGCCGATGCCGTCCTCGGCAGGGGCGGTCATGTGGTAGGCGTCGCCTGAGGCTCCGAAGCCCACGATCTCGGCGTAGATCTTGGCGCCGCGCGCCTTGGCGTGCTCCAGATCTTCGAGCATCAGCATACCGCAGCCTTCGCCCATGACAAATCCGTCGCGGTCCCTGTCAAAGGGGCGCGAGGCGTGCAGGGGGTCGTCGTTACGGGTGCTCATGGCCTTCATGGACGAGAATCCGCCCAGCGCCAGGGGGCTGATGGTGGACTCCACGCCTCCGGTGATCATGGCGTCGGCCCGGCCCAGCAGGATCTCGGAGAAGGCGTAGCCGATGGCGTGGGTGCCCGAGGCGCAGGCAGAAGTGGTGGCCAGGTTCGTGCCGCGCGCGCCCGTGAAGATGGAAACCTGCCCCGGTGCCATGTTGGCGATGACGATGGGGATGAAGAACGGTGAGACGCGTCGCGCGCCGCCTTCCAGGTATTTGGCGTGGGTGGCCTCGATGGTCTCGAGTCCGCCCAGGCCGCAGCCGAGGATGGTTCCCACGCGATGCGAGTTGGCATCATTGATGATCAGGCCGCAGTCTTCCATCAGCACATTGCCGCAATGCACGGCGTACTGGGTGAAGATTTCCATGCGTTTGGCCTGCTTGAAGGGAATATGGTCGGTGGCGACCCATCCCTTGACCTCGGCGACGATCTGAGTGGCGAAATCCGCGGCGTCGAATCGGGTCACGGGCCCCACGCCAGACTCACCCGCCAGCAAATTCTTCCAGCTGGTGGGCAGGTCGTTGCCGATGGGGGTGATGGCCGACAAGCCGGTGATGACAACCCTTTTTCTGGACATAAAGCCTCGCAAAATCCGGACGGGGATTTCGACCGGTGTGTCTGTGAAGAAAAGGGGGAAGCGTCTTATGGCCTATGGCCGGCCACAAGACGCTCCGGAAGAGGTATCAAAAAGGGTGTAACCCTTATTTGTTCTTTTCGATATAGTCGACGGCGTCCTGCACCTTGAGGAGCTTCTGGGCATCGTCGTCGTCGATTTCAATGCCGAATTCCTCTTCCATGGCCATGATCAGTTCGGTCAGGTCCAGGGAGTCGGCGCCGAGGTCCTCGACGAAGGAGGCGTCGTTGATCACTTCTTCAGCGGAAACGCCGAGCTGGTCGACAATGATGTCTTTCACTTTGGCTTCAATGGACATGGTATCCTCCAATTTCAATACGTTCGATGTTGAGTTAGAATTACATGTACATGCCACCGGTGACAGACAGAACCTGGCCGGTGATGTAGGCTGCGTTGTCAGAGATCAGGAAGGCCACGGCCCCTGCGACGTCCTCGGTGGAACCGAGGCGTTTCAAGGGAATGTGGCTGAGCATGGTCTCTGTTATTTTTTCGGAAAGCTCGGACGTCATGTCGGTTTCAATGAAACCGGGGGCCACTGCGTTCACGGTGATATTCCGGGGGGCAAGTTCCAGGGCCGCGGTCTTGGTCAGGCCGATGAGTCCGGCCTTGGAGGCCACGTAGTTGGCTTGGCCCGCGTTGCCCATCTGGCCGACCACCGAGGCCATGTTCACGATGCGTCCGGTGCGCTGCTTGCCCATGATCTTGGAGGCCTCGCGCAGGCAGGCGAAAGCCCCGGTCAGATTCACGGCGATGACCTTGTCCCAGTCCTCGTCCTTCATGCGCATCATCAGGCCGTCCTTGGTCATGCCCGCGTTGTTGACCAGCGCGGACAGAAAGACCTTGCCCTTGATTTCGTCGTTGAAGAAATTGACGATGGCCTCGCGGTCGGACTGATCGAGTCGGAAGGCCGTGGCGCTGCCACCTGATGCTTCAATCTCCGCGACGACCTTCTCGGCCTCTTCGGGTCGGCTGACATAGGTCAGGTAGACCTGATAGCCTTCCTTGGCCATCCGCAGGGCACAGGCCTTGCCGATGCCCCGGGAGCCGCCGGTAACCAGAACAGTTTTTGAGAGATCGCCCATTGTTTCACCCGGTTCGTTTTCAATGAATTGAAGCTGAGTTTGTAGCCTAAATCAGCCTTGACTTCAATCCTGTCTTTTATTGGAAAACGTGATCAAATCCAGGAACTTATAGTGATCGTTGCGATATCAGCTAAAATTGCAGGAGCAGCGCACCCCAGGTGAATCCGGAACCAAAGGTGGTGACCATCGCCAAGGTGCCGGGTTCCAGATCGCCTTGGGTACGGCCCTCGGCCAGGGCGATGCCCACGCTGGCGGCGGAGGTGTTGCCGTATTTCTGGACGTTGGTGAAGACCCGTTCTTCGGGGATGCCGAGTTTCTTGCCCACGGCCTCGATGATGCGCAGGTTGGCCTGGTGGGGGATCAGTACGTCGATGTCGTCCACGGTCAGGCCGCTTTTTTCCATCAGGCGCTGGCAGACCTGGGTCATGCTGCGCACGGCGACCTTGTAGACCTCGCGTCCGTTCATCTGGATGAAGAAAGCCTCGTCCACGGTGTCGCCGAGTTTGTAGGGGTGCTCGGCGCCGCCGCCCAGGATGGTCAAGAGATCACCGTACTGGCCGTCGGATTCCATGAGCGCGTCCAGGATTTCGACCCCGTTCTCGCCCTTGTCGGCGGAGACCACGGCAGCGCCCGAGCCATCTCCGAACAGCACGCAGGTGGTGCGGTCCTGCCAGTTGGTCCGCACGGAGAGCACTTCCGAGGCAACGATCAACACCACAGAATCGGGATCGGCGGAGATGAAGCCGCGGGCGGTCTGCAGGCTGTAGAGGTATCCGGAGCAGGCCGCATTCAGGTCAAAGGCCATGCACCCGGAGATGCCGAGCTTGTGCTGGATCTGGGTGGCGGTATTGGGGCAGTAGGAGTCCGGACTGCAGGTGGCGCAGATGATGTGGGTCACGTCCGCGGCGTCGATGCCCGCGTCAGCCAGGGCCTGACGGGCCGCCTTGGCGCCCAGATCAGAGGTGACCTCGCCCTCGGAGATGTGCCGTTGCTTGATGCCCGTGCGGGAGGTGATCCACTCGTCACTGGTATCGACGGAACCTTCCAATTCGGCGTTGGTCACGATCTTGTCCGGGACATTGAACCCGAAACCACGGATATATACTTGTTGTGTCATGGTATCCCGTCGGTTTGAAGGGCGCGGGACAAGGGGGCGTTGGTCTAGCCGTTGATGCCCTGATGTTCTTCCAGCGCCTTCTTGATGTGCTCGTTGGCACCGCTTTCCACGAACCGTCCGGCCATTTTCACGGCACTGGAGATGGCCCTTGGATTGGATGCGCCGTGGCAGACGATGACGATGCCAGCCAGGCCCAACAGCGGTGCTCCGCCGTATTCGGCGTAGTCCACAAAGCGGGCAAAGCTTCTGAGCCTGCCCTTGGCCAGGAAGGTTCCGATCTTGCCAAGCCAGCTGCTCATGAGTTCGCGCTTCAAGACCTTGGCCATGCTGGAGGCCAAGCCCTCGGAGAGCTTCAGGGCCACGTTGCCCACAAAACCGTCGCAGACCACGACGTCCACGTCGCCCGTGAATACGTCGCGGCCTTCCATATTGCCCACAAAACGCAGGGACGAGGCCTTGAGCCGGTCAAAGGTCTCCTTGACCAGGCTGTTGCCCTTGCCCTCCTCCTCGCCGATGGACAGGATACCCACGCGGGGTTGCGCATAGCCCAGCACATCGCGCGCCAGCACCTCTCCCAATAAAGCGAATTGGAAGAGGTGTTCTGGTCTGGAATCGACATTGGCGCCCACATCCAAGAGAACCATGGGTCTCTTGACCGTGGGCAGGATGCCGGCGAAAGCTGGCCGCAGGACACCCTTGGCGCGACCGATGACAAACATCCCGCAGGCCACGGAAGCCCCGGAATTGCCCGCGCTGACCACGCCGTCGGCGCGGCCTTCCTTCACTAGGCGGCAGGCCACCTGGATGGAGGAATCCTTCTTGCGACGCAGGACGTCGGAAGGCTTGTCCGTCATGCCCGCCACCTCGGTGGTGTGCACGACGTCGATGTCCAGCCCGGACGTGTCCGAACGCGACAACTCGCCCCGAAGTATGGTTTCGTCACCCACCAGGATCAGGGCCAAGCCCATCTCCTTCGCGGCGTCGAGTGCGCCCTGGACAACCACGCTGGGGCCGCTGTCGCCGCCCATGGCGTCAACGGCTATGCGCGGCTTGCTACTCGGCATTTTCCTGGAACAGCACTTGCTTACCCTTGTAGGCGCCGCAGCTGGTGCAGACGCGGTGGGGGCGCGTGGGTTCGCCACATTCGCAGAAAATCACGGTGGGCACTGCTACGTGGTCGTGGGACCGGCGCATGCCTCTCCTGGACTTGGACGTCTTCTTCTTGGGTACTGCCATTGGTATTACCTCGTTCTTGATGTCTTGTATGCGGTCGCCGACCTGTTGGCGGCGTTCGTCTCTAGTTGTCTTTGTCCGGGAACTTCAGGCCCCGGAGGATCGCCAGTCTGGGATCGCCCTCTTTGGAGCCGCAATCACAGCTGTGCATGTTCAGGGCCACACCGCAGTGGGGGCAAAGGCCCTTGCAGTCTTCCGAGCACAGTGGCTTGACCGGCAAAGCGAGGACGAACTGTTCCCAGAGGATCGTCCCCGCGTCAAGCTCTAACTTGCCCTCGTGTTCACGAAGCAGTGGTTCGCGGTCGTCCTGCGTATCGGGGACCAGTTCCTCGAAGGTCTCGAACTGCTGTTCGAAGGAGAAGCTGGCCGGCTCGGTGCAGCGGTCGCAAGGAATGCTCACCGTGCCGGCGATGCGGCCGGTGACCAGGCACTTGTCGCCCTGGGGAATAACAAGTAACGTGGCCTCCATGCCCTTACCGGGCACGGCTTCCATCGCGTAGTGTTTCGCCGGGACTGCCCAGATTTCGGGGTCCGAAAACGAAAATTCCCGGCCCTGTGCCGGGATGTCTGTAATGTCTATCCAGAATGTTTCCATAGTTTGCCTCGCAGGAGGACATACCTATAGGTGAAAATTTCGAATTGTCAAGGCCAAACGCTTGCGTTTTCGATCTGGCTGGTATAAGCAACCGAATTCGATTTGGGTGCAAGCGGGCCGTCCCCGCCGCCCGACCAAATTTTAGGAATCACTCAGCGGGCTGCGCTGTGCGCGTGCACCGCCGGAGAAATACAGGAGGATCACCATGAGCCAGGTTTGTGAGATCTGCGGCAAGCGCCCCCAGGTTGGCAATAACGTTTCCCACGCGAACAACAAGACCAAGCGTCGCTTCATGCCCAACCTGCAGAAGGTTCGTGTGCAGTTGGATTCCGGCGAGGTCAAAAGCCTGAAGGTTTGCACCCGCTGCATCCGTTCCGGCAGCATCAAGAAGCCCGCTGTTACCCCGGCGGCCTAAGCGCCGCGGAAGACAATGGAAAATGGCCCCACAGGGATCCCTGTGGGGCTTTTCTTGTTTCCTTTGACAGGCCCATCCGCCGCAGGCGGCCAGTCTCGTCGCAAAAAGCCCCGACCAGGAACTGATCGGGGCTTTGGCATTGCTTGCGGGGCAGGGCGCGCCGGTCTTGTGCCGTCTTGCGGGCTCGTCCGGTGCTCGTCTTGAACGTGTCTGGCGCTAGTCCTGGGGCAGGGACAGGGCGCGCTCCATGCGTCTCAGGGCCTTGTCCTTGCCCAGCACGGCCAGGGTCTCGTACAGGCCAGGGCTGAAGCTGCGGCCGGTGATGGCCACGCGCACGGGTTGGGCAATCATGCCGAATTTGAGTTCGCGCTGTTCGACAAAGGCATGCAGGGCTCCTTCCAGGGCTGCCTCGCTGAATTCGTCCAGCCCGGTCAGCAGGGTGCGCACATCCGCCAGGATCTCGCGTGCCGCGGGCTTCAAGTTCTTTTGAACGGCCTGGGGATCGTATTCGAGCTGTTCGTCGTCCATCAGGAAGAACGCGCACTGCTCGGCCATTTCCACCATGGTGGTGGCGCGGGGCTGATACAGGGGCACGATCTTGGCCAGCAGGGTGTCGTCGGCGGACAACCCCAGGTCCTTCAGGTAGCGGGCCAACAACGGCACCAGGGCGTCCACGGGGGACTCCTTGATGTAGTGGGCGTTGACGCTGGTCAGCTTGGTCAGGTCGAACATCGAGGGCGAGGAATTCAGGCCCTTGGCGGTGAACAGCTTGACCAGTTCTTCGCGGCTGAAGACCTCCTGGTCGCCGTGGCCCCAGCCCAGGCGCACCAGGTAGTTGACCATGGCCTCGGGCAGAAAGCCCAGCTTCTCGTAGTCCATGACGCTCATGGCCCCATGGCGCTTGGAGAGTTTCTTGCGGTCCGAGCCGAAGATCATGGGCACGTGCCCGAACTCGGGCATGGGGTAGCCCAGGGCGTTGTACAGCGCCATCTGCTTGGGGTTGTTGGAGAGATGGTCTTCACCGCGGATGATGTGGGTCACGCCCATGTCGGCGTCGTCCACCACCACGGCCAGATTGTACATGGGGCTACCACCCGAGCGGCGCAGGACAAAGTCGTCCACCATCTCCTGATAGTCCATGTGCATCGGGCCCTTGACCAGGTCGTTCCAGGCGCACAGACCCTCCGGGGCCTTGAAGCGCACCACGTGGCCCTCGCCGGGACCGAGGTTCCTGCTGCGGCAGGTTCCGTCGTATTTGGGCTTTGTGCCGTCGACGCGGGCCTTTTCGCGCATGGCATCCACCTGCTCGGGGGTACAGTCGCAGTAGTAGGCGTGGCCCGAGGCCAAAAGTTTTTCGATGTGCTGGTTGTAAAGCTCGGTGCGGTCGGACTGCAGGTAGGGACCGTGGTCCCAGTCCAGGCCGAGCCAGGTCATGCCGTCCACGATGGCCTGGGTCATCTCAGGGGTGGAGCGGGCCTGGTCCGTGTCCTCGATGCGCAGCACGAACTCGCCGCCATTGGCGCGGGCGAACAGCCAGTTGAACAGCGCGGTGCGGGCGCCGCCGATATGCAGATAGCCCGTGGGGCTGGGGGGGAAGCGGGTCACCACTTTGGGCATGGGTTGGGTCTCCTGACGGAATATTCCGGCGCAACAGGCCGGTTCCCCGTGGCCGGGCGGCCACGGGATTCTCTTTTTAAGGATAATGGGGAGCTATACGGCCTCGACGCGTTGGACTTCGGGGACTTCCCTCATGACGATGCGCTCGACACCGTGTTTCAGGGTCTTTTGCGCCATGGGGCAGCCTTTGCAGGCCCCCTGGAGGCGCACCCGGACCACACCGTCGTCGGTGATCTCCACCAGTTCAACGTCGCCGCCGTCGGCCTGCAGGGCCGGTCGGACCTTGGCCAGGGCCTGTTCCACTCTCTCGCGCATGATCTTGCCCTCCTCTAAAAGCTGTCAGGGTGGTATACGGTCTGTCCCCGGGTTGTCAAACCCGTGCGCCAAATGGATGAGGCAACGCTTCGGTTTGCCTCTGGCGCGACATGCCCGAGCCTGATACAGAGTGGACATCACCATCCTCGAACACGGAGAAACGGTCTTGAGCGAGAACGGCAACTCCCCCCGCCTTGTCGGGGGCAGCATGTATAAATGGACCCTGGCGGTGCTGATCCTGTTTGCCCTGTATCTTGCGTACCGGGTCTTCAGCCCGTTTCTGACGCCCATCGTGCTTGCCAGCGTCCTGGCGGCGATCTTCTATCCGTTGTTTACACGAATCTCCCGCACAATGGGAGGCCGGGATACCTTCGCTGCGGTGGTGGTGCTGCTGATCGTGTTTTTCTGTCTGTTTCTGCCCACGTTTTTCTTTCTGACCGGGCTGGTGACCCAGGCGGCGACCAGCATCTCCGAGATCACGACCTGGCTGCGCAGTCCGGGGTTCGAGGAATTGCTCACCAAGGCCCGGGTGGAGATGGTGCTGAGTTGGCTGCAGCAGAAACTGCCCTTCATCGATTTCGCCGGTATCGACTTCCAGTCGGGGCTGATCCAGTTCTCGCGCAATGTGGGCCAGACCATGATCGGCATGGGCACGAGCATCCTGGGGAACGCCTTCACCGTGCTCTTGCAGTTCGTGATCATGCTGTTCGTGCTGTTCTTTCTGCTCAAGGAGGGGCGGCGCATGATCGAGTATGTGAAGTATCTCTCCCCGCTGCACGAGGACCAGGAGGACACCATCATCAACAACCTGCGCAACGTGTCGCGCTCGGTGCTGGTGGGTGGGCTGCTGGTAGCCCTGCTGCAGGGGGTTGCGGGCGGTGTGGGGCTGTCGTTTGTGGGCATTCCGTCTCTGTTCTGGGGGACGATGATGGGCTTCACCTCCCTGGTCCCGGTGCTTGGCACGGGCATCGTCTGGGTCCCGGCCACGGTCTACCTGTTCATCGTTGGTCAGTGGCAGTCGGCGGTGTTCCTGCTGGTGTGGTGTGGGCTGGGCGTGACCAGCATCGACACGTTCCTGCGCCCCTATTTCATGAAAGAGGCCTCGGGCATGCCGCTGCTGTATATCTTCCTGTCGGTGATCGGCGGCCTGCAGGCCTTCGGTCCTGCGGGGCTGCTCTATGGCCCGTTGATCCTTTCGTTCACCATGGTCATGCTGCGAATCTACGGCGAGGTCTTCAACGATGCGCTCCAGCCCGGTGGGTCGGTGTGTCCCGGATCCAGACCTGGCGCGGACGGAGAAGGCACGGATGGCGGGTCCTGAGCAGGTCTGCTCCGACCGTTTGCATTGCTGGTGAAGATGTCCGGCAGCGTGGTCCCGAACCCAAAGTGTCTTGATCAGTCGCCCTTGGAAAAGCGCATGAATTTCAGGGGCAGCAGCCCGGCGATGATCAGTGCGCCGAGCAAGATGAAGCCTCCGGCGAAATCCCCCCTGTCTCCGAACCAGCCCAGGGCAGGCGGAGTCAACCCTCCCCCCAGAAGCACGGCCACGGGCACGATGAGCGAGAGTGCGATGTTGCGCACCCGCAAGGGAAAGGCCAGCGAGGCGGCGGTCAGTCCTGCCGGAAAGAAGCACACGGCGAGGATCGGCTGGCCGATGGCCGAGGCGATGAGGGCCCAGCCCGAGAACAGCCCCAGACAGACCGTGAGCATGCCCGTCAGCCCCAGGGACAGGGCCGCTGTGGCGCGGGCGCCGATGCGGTCCACGATGACCCCCGAAGTCAGGGCCACCACCGGTCCGGCCAGGCGCGAGGCCATCAGCACCATGTTGGCCTGCTCCACGTCCATGCCCGCTTCGTCGGTCAGGTACAGGGCCAGCATGCTGTAGGGGCCGAAACTGGCGGCGATGGCCAGGGAAAAAAGCAGGGCCAGTCCCCAGAAAGCGGGACGCAGCAGCACATCCTGAAGCACCACGGAGGGACTGGGTGTCTCTCCCCGGTGCTCGCCTCCGCGGCCTTTGACGATGAACAGCACCCCCATGCACAAGGCCAGTACGCCGAACCCGGCGAAGACCGTCCTCCAGGACAGAATCCCGGTCAACACGGCCCCCAGGGCAGGCACGACGATGAAGGCCGCGTTGGGGGCCAGTTCGTGCACGGCGATGCCCTTGCCCCAGTGGCGGGGCTCCAAAAAGCTGGTGATGGCGGAGATGGCGGAGGGGAAATAGAGTCCGCCCGCCATGCCCATCAGCAGCAGGTCCAGGCGCAGCAGCGGCATGCTCGGGGCGCGTGAAACCGCGATCATGGACAGGCCGATGGCGAAGGTCGACAGCAGGATGGCCCCCCGGTGGCTGAGCCATCGGGCGACGACGCTGGACAGGGCCATGGAGAGGCTCATGCCCAGGGAGATGGGCAAAAACAGTCCGCCAGCCTGGGCGTGGCTGATGCCGAATTCTGTTTCGACCAGGGGCAGGAACGGCCCCAGGATGACCCGCGAGGCGAAGTTCACGAAAAACAGCCCGGCAAAGATCAGCAGGTAGGGCAGGGCCCCGCGCAGCGGGAGGACGGCTGAACCCTCGGGGGTGGATGTGCTGGGCATCTGTGTCATCCGGGCGGTTGTGGTTTGCGCTGAGGCAAGCTTGTACCTTCGAAAGCGGCGCGAGGCAACGTCGGCACCGTTCCGGACCCGGCATGTGCAGGGTTGCTTTTGCGTGCATTATATTGCACACATGTGCAAGGAATAGTGTGTCGATGCTTGCACACTATCCCCGGCTGAAATCTTTATATGCATCTAGTAGTCTTGTTTTATTGGTTGTTTTTGTTTGGCACGGGGTATGCTTTGTGATGCTCAATCACGTTGAATGCAACGCAACGACAAGGAGTACATCATGAACCGTAAAGCATTGACCATCGTAGTCACGACCGTGGCGGTTTTGTCCCTCTCCGCCATGGCCTTTGCCTACGGCCCTGGAATGGGCCCCGGAATGGGCCGCGGCGGCTGCGGTGCCATTGGTGCCGCTCAGACCCTGACCCCCGAACAACAGCAGCAGCTGGATACCCTGCAGAACGATTTCTTCGCCAGGACCGAGACCTTGCGCCAGGAAACCTACGCCAAGCACTTGGAACTCGAGGCCCTGTTGGCCGCCACGAAAATGGACAAGGGCAAGATTGAGGCCGTGACCAAGCAGTTGGTGGACTTAAAGGGCAAGATGTTCCAGGAAAGCGTCACGTTCCGCGAAAAGGTTCGTGAAGCGGGCATCCAGGACTTCGGTCGTGGGCGCGGCTTCTGCGGCAGGTCCGGCCAGGGCAAGGGTGCCACTCCGGGCAATTGCCCCGGTCAGGGCCAGGGCAACGGACCGCGCGATGGCAGCGGCCCCTGCGGCGGCACCCCCAACTGCCCGGGAACCAATGGCTAGCTCGGACAAGACTTCATCCAGCCCCTCGTCTCACTAGGTATACCCGGGGGCCCGTCTGCCGCAGACGGGCCCCCGGGCCATTCATATTCGGCCGCCGCAACAACAGGGAGCACCCCCATGGACATTGGTCTGCGAGTCAAGGACAGAAGCTTTTTGCTGACCGCCGCTTTGGCGTTGATGGTCCTTGGCCTCGGCCTGTCCTTTTTGACCTTCCAGAATCTGCGTCGGCAGCGTGAAACCGTCGAAGAGCACATGTTCCTGGCCTCGCAGTCCATTTTGAGGGGCATCGAGGCCTCCCTTATGCGCGAGCTCAAGGGGCAGATGCCTGGCGGGTTCATGGGTGGGCATGGCCGGAGGGTGCCATCCGCCCCGGTTGATCTGAAACCGCGACTGACCGAGATGTTCACCGAGCTGGTGGCGCAGAAAGACGTTGTCTTCATCGCCTTCTACGCAGAGGATTCCACGATGATCATCGGGGTCCAGGACGACGAGACCTCGATTCCCATGCTCCCGGCGTCGGGTTGGCGCGCCATGCAGACGAATGGAGACTGGGCGGCCATGTATACCGGTGGCAAGATGGATGTCTTCGTCTCCGGTATCCGCGTCCGCCAGGGCCTGGCCAATCTCTGCAACCTGGACCCCAATCTCAAGTGCCCACCGAAACCGGGCAGTTTCCCGATCCTGATGGTCGGTCTGGATCCCGGCCGACATCTGGCCAATTTTACAAAATTCAAGCGAACGGCCTTGCTGCAGACCGGCTATGTGCTGGTGGTGGCCGCCTTTATCTGGGCCTTGGCCGTGGCCTATCTGCGCCGTCGCGACCAGAGCCAGGCCTTGCACCGTCTGGAGAGTTTTCACTCCCGTCTGCTGGACACCATGCCCGATGGCCTGCTGACCCTGGACTGCGATGGGCTGGTGCTGGCCGCCAACCCCGCGGCCAAGCGCCTGCTGGGTGGTGAGAGCGCGCTGGTGGGTTCGCGCTGGCGCGATCTGCCCCTGGCCTGTACCGACGGCTGGAGCGATGACGACGTCTGTTCCCTGGGTGCAGGCTGGGTGCAGTGTCAGGCCGGTGGCCGCAGCCTGGAGGTGATGTCCGCCCCGATTCCCGCCGAGGATGGCGGGGGCGGCGAACGTCTGCTGCTGGTGCGGGACCGTACGGAACTGAAGGCCCTGGAAGATGATCTGGGGGAGGCCAAGCGCCTGGCCGCCATCGGGCGCATGGCTGCCGGATTGGCCCATGAGATCCGCAATCCCCTTTCGGCCTTGCGCGGGTTCGCCCAATTCTTTCAGAAGAAGCTCAAGGGCCGCGATCCCGAGGAGCAATACGCCAACACCATGGTCCGCGAGGCCGATCGCCTGGACAAGGTCATCACGGACCTGTTGTTTCTGTCGCGCCCCAGGGAACCGGAGAAGGTCCTGGTTGATTTTGCCGCCCTGGGCGAGGATCTCCGGGGGCTGCTGCGTTTCGACCTGGAGCATGCGGGGGCGGATCTGACCGTGGAGACCCGCACCGGGCTGGTGCTGGCCGATCCCGACATGCTCAAGCAGGCGCTGATCAACCTGGTGCTGAACAGCCTGTCCGCTGTGAGCGGAGTGGAAGGGCCCCGGCACATCGCCCTCTCCTCCTTTGTGGACGAGAACATGGTGGCCGTGGCCGTTGCGGACAACGGCTCGGGCATGGGTCCCGAGGAGCGCGAGCATGCCCTGGAGCCGTTCTTCACGTCCAAGAAGCAGGGCACCGGGCTGGGCCTGGCCATCGTGCATCGCATCATGCGCGATCACGGCGGCCATGTGGAACTCATGACAAGGACCGCAGGCGAGGACAGGGGCACCGAGGTGCGCCTGCTGTTCCCCGCTGCCGACGATCTGAACGAATCAAACGAGGGGGGTGAATCATGACGGGTACCAAGGCCAAACGCCGGGTGCTGGTTGTGGATGACGAACCCGCGCTGCGCCTGCTGGTGGGTGCGGTGTTGCGCGACGAGGGTTGGGATGTCCTGGAGGCGGGCAGCGCCGAGCAGGCCCTGGAGATGCTGCCCCAGGCCGCGCCCAGCGTGATCCTGCTGGACATGCGCATGCCGGGCATGGATGGCCTGGAAGCCCTGGGGGCGTTGCGCGTCAAGGTGCCCGGGGTGCCCGTGGTCATGCTCACGGCCTTTGGCACCGTGGGCCATGCCGTGGATGCCATGAAACTCGGAGCCTTCGACTATCTGACCAAGCCTGCCGACAACGAGGAACTGGTGGCCGTGCTGAGCAAGGCCTACGAGTATTCGCGCCTGGTCTCGGAAAACGCCGATCTGCGCCGCGAGGCCGGGATGACCGTGGAGACGCGGAACATCGTGGGCCAGTCTCCGGCGATGCTGCGCGTCAAGGATCTCATCGAGCAGGCCGGGCCCAGTGAGGCCACGGTGCTCATCAGCGGCGAATCCGGCACCGGCAAGGAACTGGTGGCCGCGGCCCTGCACGCCGTGAGTCCGCGCTCCAAGGGGCCGCTGATCAAGGTCAACTGTGCGGCCCTGCCCGCCGACCTGCTGGAGAGCGAACTCTTCGGCTACGTCAAGGGTGCCTTCACCGGTGCGGTCAAGGACAAGCCCGGGCGCTTCCAGCTGGCCTCGGGCGGGACGATTTTTCTGGACGAGTTGGGCGAGCTGCCCATGAACCTTCAGGCCAAGTTGCTGCGCGTGCTGCAGGAACGCATCGTGGAACCCCTGGGCGGGGTGGGACCGGTTCCCGTGGACGTGCGTATCGTGGCCGCCACCAACCGCGACCTGCAAAGCGAGGTCGCGGCCGGGCGCTTTCGCGAGGACCTTTATTTCCGGTTGAACGTGCTGGAAATAGACCTCCCGCCGCTGCGTGAGCGCATGGATGACCTGCCGTTGTTGACAACCCGGCTGCTGGGCCGCCTCTGCGAGAAGAATCACAAGGCCATCCGTGGCTTGTCCCCGGCCTTTGTGGAGGCCTTGTCCCGCTACTCCTGGCCGGGCAACGTGCGCGAATTGGAGAACGCCCTGGAACGGGCGCTGGTGCTCTCGCGCACCGACTCCCTGGCCCCTCAGGACCTGCCTCCGCAGGTGTTGGACCCGCGTCCGGCATCAGCTCCGGCTACCCCCGGTGTCCTTGGCGCGGCAAGCGCCCCGGCCAACGGGTGGACCGCCTTTGCGGACCCGTCCGTCACCAAAGCCCCACCCTCCCTTGACGAGGCCGAGAAGCAGGCCATCCTGGAGACCCTGGCTATGTACAGCGGCCACCGCCAGAAGACCGCCGACGCCCTGAACATCAGCCGCCGGACCCTGCAATACAAGCTCAAGAAATATGGTTTGACCCTGCGGGGCTGACCCTTGCTCAACAAGCGTTAGGTGCGATCGATAAGCAAAGCGCCCTCCCGGTCAGACCGGGAGGGCGCTTACTGTTGTATTGATGCCGCGGGGCTAGTCACCCAGACCCAGGGCGGCCAGGACTTTATCCGGGGGCCTGCGTTCGGGCACGAACTGGCGCTCGATATCGCCCTCGTTCCACTCCTTGGTGACGTACAGCCCGCAGAAGCACGAGCCATATTCCTGCATGTCGAGTTCGCGGTACTCGCAGGGGCAGACGATGTCCCTGTCCTGTTCGAACTCTCCCGTGGCCAGGCGGCAGGGACAGGCCATGTGCCCGTATCGCTCCTTGTTGGTCAGCAGGCTGTCCAGCAGCGGCAGGGTCATGTTCTCCAGGTCGCTGTTGAAATAGCAGCCCCTGGGTTCCTGGATTTTTTTCAGCGCGATGTACAGTTGCTTGGCGTCCATGTGCGGTTCCCCTTTGTTGCAGCCGTTGCCGTGCCTTATGGGGCTGGGTGGCTAGCCGAGGTGTTTTTTCAGCTCGTCCTTCTTGTAGCCCACGATGACGCAGTTGTCGTCGATGACCACGGTGGGGAAGGAGGCGGAGGGATTGAATTTCTTGACCTGCTCCACGGCTTCCTTGCGCTCGTCCCCGGTCAGCTGGTCGACATGCACGCAGTCGTATTTGATGCCCATCTCGTCCAGGTATTCCTTGGTGTGCTTGCAATGGATGCAGGTGGTCAGCGCGTAGACTTTGACATGCTTTTCAGCCATGGGGTTCTCCTGATGTGGTTGGCCCTGTAAAGGGTGGCGGCTGGGGGCCGTCAGCGGTGCTCTCAGACTTATATTTGTATGTATTCAAGCGATGAAGGTCAACAGCTGGCCGGAGAGAAGAGGGGCGAGGGGTGAGAAGGCCAGTGGCCTCGGTTTTTGCGGGGGAAGAGGAGCGGTTGGAAAGAGGAGCGGTCGCGCTGGCTGATGATGGAAAAGTAATGGCGCGGATGCGCCTACTTTGGTGCCCGATTATTGTAGGTGTCCGCCTTCAGCGAGACCAAAGGAGGTTGGTGGGGATCGCTGGCGCTCCTCCCCCCGAAACCTCCTCTGGACTCCTCCCCTCCCCCCTCTAGTCGAGGATATGAGTTGTCCCAACCGCCGAGCGAGTCGTTTCGGCGGTGTTCAATCATCCCGTAAGGTCGTGCTTGTTGCCGGGCCTGACCGCTTATCCGGTCGGCCAAGGTCCGCCCTTATCGCGGCCTGATGCCCCGATGGAAGGGATGGGAGCAGGAGCTTTGCGCGGGGAGATAGCTATTCTCCAAGGCCATTGCCAAGGCTATCAAATGTTTTTTGTAGGACGTTCCAAAATGTGACAGTGCGAGGCGTAAGGGCAATTCAGGCCCGACGTGTATATTTTTATGGTACACGAGGGATTGGATTGCCCGCTGCAACGAAGCAATGGTGCGTTTTGGGGTGGCTTAGAGATTGCCTCGCAGCCTGAGCTCCAGCCGTCTCGCCAGGGCCGAGCCGGTCAGGGTCGGCAGCATCTAGAGCACCGTCACCGTAATCATAATCTCAAACGTCATGTAGGTGGTGGCCATCAGTTCCATATCCTGGAAAGTCAGCTCCTGCACTTAGATGACCGAGACGATGGCCGCCTCAATGGGTTGGATGCTCCCGCGCACATGCTCGGTGATGAAGGCCCCTTCGTAGACCGCCATGGTCAACAGCGCTGCCAGAAAATTGGAGATGCGCGGGACCATGTGTTTGTGGAGGGGGTTGAGGCAGGAGTGGCACACTACGCTGTAAAGCTTGGCCGTCGGCAGTTTGGCTTGCGCTCGTTGGAAGAACATCCTAGACATATTTTTTTGTGAGCGAAGACCGCCATTTTTCACGGATCGCCTCCGGCAGAAAGACAACAGCTCCGCAATTCTTGATCGCCTCCTCCAAAAAAAACAGCTCGATTTTTCAGGATTTATTCTTTTAATTCACAACAGTTATCAAGGTTTGACATGAAGCAATTGCATCGAGAAGTTGCAAGGCGCAGAACCTTTGGCATCATCAGCCATCCTGACGCCGGTAAGACCACGTTGACAGAAAAATTGCTGCTTTTCGGCGGTGCGATCCGCCTCGCCGGCGCAGTCAAATCCAAAAAAGCCCAGCATGCCACCTCCGACTGGATGGCCGTGGAGCGTGAACGGGGCATTTCCGTTACCTCTTCGGTCATGAAGTTCGAATACGAAGGTTACGAGATCAACCTTCTGGACACCCCCGGCCACCAGGACTTTTCCGAAGATACCTATCGTGTCCTGACTGCCGTGGATTCGGTGGTCATGGTCATTGATTCCGTCAAAGGGGTCGAGACGCAGACAAAAAAGCTGATGGAGGTCTGTCGGATGCGTTCCACCCCGATCATGACCTTCATCAACAAGATGGACCGCGACGGACGATCGCCCCTCGAACTCCTCGATGATATCGAGCAGACCCTGGGAATCGAGGCCGCCCCCCTGACCTGGCCCATTGGGATGGGCAAGGATTTCAAGGGAGTTTATGATCTCAGGAAGCATGAGTTGCGGTTTTTTGTCCCTGCGGGGGCGAAATCGGCCCTGCCCAAGGAGACGGTCCTCGTGAGTGGGCTTGACGACCCCCTGCTGGACGAACTTGTCGGGTCGGCAGACGCCGATTCGTTGCGCCGTGACGTGGAACTTTTGGCCGGGGCCGGTTATCCCTTCGATATCGATCGATACCTTCAGGGCTCCCAGACCCCCGTCTTCTTTGGAAGCGCCTTGAGCAACTTCGGAGTCCAGGAACTCCTCGACACGTTCGTGCTCCTCGCTCCTTCTCCGAGGCCCAGGGCGGCTGAATCCAGAATGGTCTCCCCCCTTGAGGAGGGATTCACCGGGATGGTGTTCAAGGTTCAGGCGAACATGGATCCGGCGCATCGGGATAGAATCGCCTTTCTGCGCATCTGCTCGGGAAGGTTTGTCCGGGGGATGAAGGTTCGGCATCACCGGCTCGGCAAGGACATCCAGATCAATAATGCGACCATTTTCATGGCCCAGGACAGGGAAGGTGTCGAGCAGGCCTGGCCCGGAGACATCATCGGCATCCAGAACCACGGGACGATCAAGATCGGGGACAGCTTCTCCACCGACCATGCCCCGCTCAAGTTCACCGGCATTCCGAGCTTCGCGCCGGAGCATTTTCGGCGGGTCAGGCTGCTTGACCCGCTCCGTTCCAAGCAACTGGAAAAAGGATTGAAGCAGTTATCGGAAGAGGGGGCCATCCAGGTCTTTAGACCGCTTTTGTCTGCCGATTATATCCTTGGAGCGGTGGGACCGCTGCAGTTCGAGGTGACGATGCTGCGCCTCAAGGGCGAGTACAAGGTGGACGCCGCGTACGAGGGCCTGGGCATTTGCTCGGTGCGCTGGATCGCCGGCGGCAGTGATGCGCCGCGCTTCCTTGAGCGGTATGCCGCCGATATCGCGAAGGATATCGACGGCGACAAGGTGTATCTGGTCAAGAGCCTGTGGGGATTGGAGCATGTTCAGGAATCTTTCCCGAACCTTGATCTGCGGACGGTCAAGGAGCACAGGTAGGGGGGGCTTAGGGACAGCAAAACTTCGCAACGGATCAGAACGGCCCTTGAGGCCGAAATCAGCAGCGTCGGTAACGCGCTGGAACCTCTCAAGAATGGGGCAGAGACAGTGCAGCTCGACCAGCCCATGGGCAGGCTCTCCCGCATGGCTTCCCTGACCAATCAGGGCATCGCCATGAACTCCATGAGCAAGGCCCGACTGCGTCTGGGACAACTCGAGCATGCCTTGGCGCGAATCGACGATCCAGAATTCGGTCTTTGCCTCAACGGCGGCGAGCCCATTGCCCTGAGGCGTCTTTTGGCACTTCCAGAGAAGGTTCTGTGCGTTGACTGCGCCGAGTAGGCGTTTGATTCGACGTTCAAGCCACGCTGCCAACGCCATGATTCTCGACGAGACGAGCGGCCAGCCTCAGCCCGAGCGAAGCTGCGGCGGTGAGGGTTCCGATGATCCGGGTGTGGTCAGGACTTGTTTCTGAGCCTCAACTCCAGCTTCCTGGCCAGGGCCGAACAGGTCAGGGTCAGTAGCAGATAGAGCACCGTCACCGTGATCATGATCTCGAAGGTCATGTAGGTGGCGGCCATCAGCTCCATGCCCTGGAAGGTCAGCTCCTGCACCGAGATGACCGAGACGATGGCTGTGTCCTTGATGGTGGAGATGAACTGCCCGGCCAGGGGTGGCACAATGCGCGCCAGGGCTTGGGGCAGGATTACGTGGCGCATCTGCTGCCAGCGCGTCAGTCCCAGGGCGTAGGCCGCCTCGTGCTGGCCGCGTTCGATGGATTGGATGCCCCCGCGCACATGCTCGGTGATGAAGGCCCCCTCGTAGACGGCCATGGTCAACAGCGCCGCCAGGAAATTGGAGATGCGCGGGATCGGGGTCGCCACATAGGGCAGCAGTTCCCGGAACCAGAGCGGGCTGGCGCGGATCACCTCGTCCACGCCCAGGGCGGTCATCAGATGGTCCGCCAGGAAGAAATAGAAGATGAAGATCAGCACCAGGGGCGGGGTGTTGCGCACCAGCTCCACATAGGTCCGGCCCAGCATCCGGGGCAGCAACCCGCGGGCGGTGCGGGCCAGGCCCATGACCATCCCGATGAGCGTGGCAAAGAGCATGGTCCAGGCCGAGAGGCGGATGGTGGTCAATAGCCCCTCGGTCACCAGTCCTGGCACCCAGCTTCCGGCATCGCTGTCGAAACGCAGCAGGTATTGCCCCAGCACATTCCAGCGCCAAGTATAGTCCAGCGTGGCCTCGACCCGCCACAGGAACAGGGCGATGGCCGTCAGGCCAAAGCCGATGATGATGGCGTCCAGCGTTGTAAAACGAATTGTTTTCCGTTTCATGCAAACCAAGCTTGAAATGTGTGGCGCGCCCGCCCGTGCGGGCGCGCCTGAGTGTCATTGTGGGTCGAGTCGCCTGTTCTCGCGAGCAGCCGTTCCCGTTCCTTGAGGCCGCGAGGCTATTCCACCTGACCCTTCCAATCCATGGTCTCGAACCAGTAGTGGTAGCGGTCCTGAATCCAGTTCTCGCCCTGCACGGCCAGAATCCAGCTGTTGATGTAGTTCAGGAAGTCCGGGTCGCCCTTGCGGATGGCGATGCCGTTGGGCTCGTTGGTCAGGTTGTCCGTCAGCGGCATGAACAGCTTGTCCGGGTTCTTCACGGCCTCCTGGGCGGGCAGGGGCGCCATGCTGATGAAGGCGTGGGCGCGGCCCATGAGCAGATCCTGCACGGCCTGGGGCTCCTTGTCGAAGAGCTTCAGCTGGGCCTTGGGCAGGAAGCGCTCGGCGGCTTTCTGGGCCGTGGTGCCGGTGCGCACGGCAATGGTCACCTCGGGCTTGTTGAAGTCCTCGAGGCTCTTGAAGCCCTCGGCCAGCTTCTTGTTGGCCACCAGGGACTGGCCCGAATAGTAGTAGGGCAGGCTGAAATAGACCTGCTGCGCGCGGTCGGCGCGGATGGACATGCCGCCGATCAGGATGTCGAACTTGCCCGCCAGCAGCGAGGGGATGATGCCCTTCCAGGCGGTGGGCACCAGCTCGATCTCCACGCCCAGGTCCTCGGCGAAGCGCCGGGCCACGTCGATCTCGAAGCCGATGAACTGGCCGGTCTTGTCCTTCATGGCCCAGGGCACGAAGGTGTCGAATCCGACGCGCAGCACCCCGCGCTCCATGACCTTGGTGAGCGTGCTTTCATTGGTCAGTTGCATTCCGGTGCTGGCTGCCTGGGCCGTGGCCGTGCAGACAAGCAGGGCCAGCGCCAGGGCCAGGGTCAGTCTTGATACTTTGGCCATGTGTCTTCTCCTTATGGGGTCTTGCCCCCTTGGGGGGGGCGTTCCTTCTCTACAAAATCTGGCTCAGGAACAGCCGGGTCCGTTCCTGTTGCGGGTTGTCAAAAAACTCGGCCACCGGGGCTTCTTCCACCACGCGGCCATCCTCCATGAAGAGCACGCGGTCCCCGGCCTCGCGCGCGAAGCCCATCTCGTGGGTCACGACGACCATGGTCATGCCTGCGTGGGCCAGGTCCTTCATGACCTCCAGCACCTCGCCGATCATCTCCGGGTCCAGGGCACTGGTGGCCTCGTCAAAAAGCATGATCCTGGGGTTCATGGCCAGGGCGCGGGCAATGGCCACGCGTTGCTGCTGGCCCCCGGAAAGTTGGGCCGGGTGGCTGTCGCGCTTGTCGCCGAGGCCCACGCGTTCCAACAGTTCCAGGGTCGTTTCCGTGGCCTGGGCCGTGGACTTCTTGCGCACCAGCTTTTGGGCGAGGTTGATGTTCTCCAGGACCGTCATGTGCGGGAAGAGGTTGAAGGACTGGAAGACCATGCCCGTCTCCGTGCGGATCAGCAGGCGATTGGCCGGGGAGTCGTCCAGCCGCGTGCCCCCGATGGACACCTGCCCCTCGTCCACCTCCTCCAGGCCGTTCAGGCACCTGAGCAGGGTGGACTTGCCCGACCCGGACGGACCGATGACTACCACCACCTCGCACTGGCGTACGGACAGGGAGACGCCGTCCAGGGCGCGTACTCCGCTGGGGAAGGTTTTGGTCAGCCCTTGGGCCGAGATGATTTCTTGGCCGAGGCACTTGGCCTCGCTGGTCAGGTTGTTCATCTTCATGGTTACTCTTGTACCTTTAGGCGTTTTTCCATGGCGGCCACGGTGAGCGACAGCGGCAGGGTGATGCACAGGTAGATGGCGGCAACGGTGAACCAGACCTCGAAGACCATGAAGGTGTCCGAGGAGATGACGTTGCCATGTTGGGTCAGTTCGTAGATGGCGATGGTGCTGGCCAGGGATGAGTCCTTGATCAGCGACACGGCCACCCCGGTCAGCGGCGGCAGCACACGCCTCACGGCCTGGGGCACGATGACGGTGCGGTAGGTGTCGAAGCGCGACAGGCCCAGGCTGTAGGCGGCTTCCCACTGGCCCTCGTGCACGGAGACGATGCCCGCGCGGAAGATTTCCGAGGCATAGGCCCCCTCGAACAAGGACAGGGCCAGTACGGCGGAGGCGAAGCCGTCCATGCCCAGCACCGGGGCGATGACGTAGTAGATGAAGAAGATCTGTGTCAGCAGCGGGGTGTTGCGGATGAACTCCACATAGCCCCGGGCCATGAGCCGCGCACTGAAGGATTCGGATTGGCGCAGCATGGCCGCGCCCAGGCCGAAACCCATGGCCAGGACCATGGACAGACCGGTGATCTTGAAGGTGACGAAGAGTCCCTGCAACAGCGGCCCGGCACCGAACACGCCGCCCTCGGAAGTGAACAGGTAGCGGGGCATACGGTACCACTTCCAGTGGTAGCCCAGGCCCTGTTCGCCCGAGGCGATGAACCAGGCCACGGCCCCCAGCAGCAGGGCGTAGAGCGCGAAGTCCTTGTAGTGGGCGCGCAGGCTGCGAGCCAGGGACAGGCTGCGGTCCGGGGGGCGGCCCGGAATTTGGCTGAGGGCGGTCATGGCAGGAAACTCTTGCCGGGGAGCTGGTCTTGCAGGCGGGCAATTTTTTTTGGTCGGGGGATGGGTGCGTTGCGGGGTGGGAAAACGGTGGTCGCGCGCAGCGGGTGGCCACCGGAGATGAACAAGTTGTTTGGCCCACCGCCCGGACCGAAGAAGACCAGGGAGGTCTGGCGCAGTCTTTCGGGTTGGTATGCGTGTGCTGTATGGATCATGATGGTTGCCCTATGTGGGAGTCACATCCTAGCAGAAAAGTAGAGAAATGAGAACGCGGTATGCAAAAAGTAACCGCAGGGCAGGTCAAAGGGGAGGGAATTCCGTGCAGCTGGGCTTTGTGGTGCGCAGGGGGGCGGCTCGGTGCTGTGGCGGGTTGGTCTCGCGTCGTATGGGGCGGGCCGCTCAGGAATCCCGGCGGTTCAGCTCCACCAGCTTCATGTATTTCTGGAAGGCGTAGAGGAAGGAATGCACGGCCAGCACCAGCCCGGCGCGACCATCGCGGAAGCCTTGTTTGAGCAGGTACTGCTTGGTGAATTTGCCCACGGCGTGGGCCAGGGCCTTGGTCACGTTGGCGCGTCTGCCCTTGGCGGCCATCTCGCGGGCGGCCAGCGAGGTGTAGGCATTGATTTTGTCCAGGTGCTCGGCCAGATCGGCATAGGGGTAGTGCACGATGTCGCCGGTCAGGCGCGCGGTGGTGCCCGTGGGGTGGAATTCCTCGTGGGGCAGCATGCCCCGGATCTGCACCTGGTCCAGGCGAAAGACCCGCAGCAACAGATCCGGATACCAACCGCTGTGGCGGATGAAGCGGTCCAGATACCAGGAGCGGCGCGGGCACCAGAAGCCGCCCGTGTCTCCCGGTGCGTCCAGGGCGCTCGTGACGCTTTTTTTCAGCTCCGGGGACAGGAATTCGTCCTGGTCCAGGGTGATGATCCAGGGGGTCTTGACGTGCTCGAAGGCGAATCTGAACTGGGGGATGGTGCCCTCCCAGTCGCGGTGCAGGACCTGCGCCCCGGCGGCCTCGGCAATGGCCAGCGTTCTGTCCGTGCTGCCGGAGTCCACCACCAGCAGCGTGTCGCAAAAGTCCAGGCTGGCCAGGGTCTGTTCCAGCCATTTCTCGCCGTTGAAGGTCAGGATCACGCCGGTGATCGCCGCAGGCATGGGCTAGTCCCGCAGGGTCTTGGGTTTGGGGCCTTCGCCGGAGTCGGCGCGTTTGACCAGGTTTTGGTCGATGGTCTCGATGGCGTCGCGTACCACCTCGGCCAGTCCCTGCTCGGCGTTCACGATGCGGAAGCGCTTGCGGTACAGCGAGCCCCAGGTCAGGTAGCCCTCGCGGATGCGTTCGTGGAATTCCAGACTCTCGGCCTCGAAGCGGCCTTCGGAATCGGCCAGCCCCTCGCGCAGGTTGCGGGTCAGGGCGCGTTTCAGGCCCACCTCGGGAGTCAGGTCGAAGAGCAGCGTCAGGTCGGGCCACAGGCCCGCCGTGGCCACGTCATTCAAGGTGTGCAGCAGCTTGGGGTCCAGGCCGCGTCCGTAGCCCTGGTAGACCACGGTGGAGTCCGCGTAGCGGTCCGAGAGCACAATTTTTCCGGCCTCCAGGGCGGGGCGGATGATGGAGGCCACGTGCTGGGCGCGGTCCGCCAGATACAGGAACAGCTCGCTCTCGCCGGTCAGGTCGCGGCTCTCCATGCCCAGCAGAATCTTGCGCAGCTGACGGCCCAGGCGGCTGCCGCCGGGCTCCAGGGTGCGCAACACATCAAAGCCCTGGGCCTCCAGGTGTTCCTGTACCCGGGCCATGACCGTGGATTTCCCTGAGCCCTCTATGCCTTCAAAGGTAATAAACACTGTTGCTCATCCTTTTTGTCGTCGCCGTTGCTTTCGACGGGGTCGGGGGTCCGCAGGGGCTTGTACACGTACCGGCCAAGCGAGCGCACAAATGGGCTCCAGCCGGTCTCTTCCTCGGGTACGGTGGGCTCGATGGCCTCTGCCACCGTCTTCAGCTTGGCATCCAGGTTGTCCGCAAAATGCAGGGCAAAGGCCTCGGGGGTCTTGGGGCGCTTGGGCGAGCCGAATTCCAGCTCGCCGTGGTGGCTGACGATGATGTGTTTCAGGTGCATCGCCACCTCGGGTTCCAACCCCTTTTCCAGGGCCTTGGCGATGAACGGCTCGATGACGGTGAGTCCCAGTTGGATATGGCCCAGGAGGCGGCCTTCGTCGGTGTGTTGGCGCACCGGACCCTGGGCGTATTCCCAGGCTTTGCCCAGGTCGTGGAACACGGCGGCGGCCAGGAGCACCTGGCGGTCCAGTTCGGGGTAGAGTTCACAGAAGGACATGCACAGGCGACACACGGCCAGGGTGTGTTCCACCAGCCCCCCAGCGTAGGCGTGGTGGATGCTCACGGCCCCGGGCGCGGGCATGATGCGCTCCTTGATGGCCTGGTCGGTGAGCACATTGCGCACCAGCACGCGCAAGGGCTTGTGGCGGATGTTGTCCTTGCAGAGCTTTTCCAGGTCCGCGAGCATGTCTTCGGGGTCGCGCTCGCTGGCGGGGACGAAGTCAGCCAGTTGCAGGCCGTTCTCGGACGGGTCCACGACCTGGGCCGAGTCGGCGACCACCTGGGGCTGGTCGCGGTAGGTGCCCACAAGTCCGCGCACTCGCACGAACTGCCCGGCGGCCAGGCTGGTGATGGCCTGGGCCTGGGGGCTGAAGATCTTGGTGGGTATTTCGCCGGAGCGGTCCGTGAGCGTCAGAGACCAGAACGGACCGTTTTTGGCCTGGCCCTGCTGAGCCGAAGCCAAAAGAAAGATGTCGTCCACAGGCTGTCCGGGGATCAGATCCCGGATGAAGGTCGTTTTCTGCGTCATGTTCCAGTGGGGTCAGTGGTTACGTTGAGGACAATGGTTGCATTTGGATACCAGACATGCCCCGTGGGTGCAATTGCAGAAGGTGCGGGCTCGGGATTGCGAACCCGGCCCTGCTGGGCTAGGTTGGGGGAGAACAGTCCGCCAGGCCTGTTGTGCGCGGCACCAATCAGAAATACGAAGGATATCAGGACAGAATGAATATTTTGCTGACCAATGACGACGGCATCCAGGCCCCTGGCCTGCGCGCCCTGGACAAGGCCCTGCGCGACGCCGGGCACACCGTGCAGGTGGTGGCCCCGGTGTCCGAGCAATCCGCCGTGGGCCACGCCGTGACCATGGCCATGCCCCTCAAGGTGAAGCAGTTTCGTGAAAACGGCTTTTGCGGCATCGGTGTCAACGGCACCCCCGTGGACTGCGTGAAGCTGGCGCTGGCCCAGCTCTTGGAGCAGGCCCCGGATCTGGTGGTCTCGGGCATCAACTCGGGTTGCAACGTGGGTGTGGACATCATCTATTCCGGCACGGTCTCCGCCGCCACCGAGGGGGCGCTGATGGGCCTGCCCGCCCTGGCGGTGTCCCTGGACGACTGGAATTTCACCGACGCCTCGGAGCAGGCGGCCTGGACCGCCGAGTTCGTGGGACGCATGGCTTGGGGACAACTGCCCGCGCAGAGCGTGCTGAATCTGAATTTTCCCAACCTGCCCCTGGGCGAAGCCAAGCCGCTGACCGTGTGCCGCCAGACCACGGCTGCCTACCGCGACTGGTATGTGGCCCGCAAGGACCCGCGCGGACGGGACTACTACTGGCTGGAGGGCGAAATCCCCCGGGAGAAGGTCTCCCCGGATACGGACCGGGCGCTGTTGTGGGACGGGCATATCACCCTGACGCCCCTGCGCTTCAATTTCACGGACAGCGAGATGCTGGTTCGGCTTCGTGCACTGGCCCTTCGTTGACAGCCTGCCGGGCTCAGTCTATAAAATAAGTCCTTTCAGCATGTCACTTTGAGTGCCGCACCCCGGGGGGGCGGCCTCGGCGGCTTCACCGTGCATTTATCCGGACAGGGGCCGCGTGCACCTTTCCCTGAACCATAGCCTTTCGAGGAGGACCCCATGCCCATGACCGGACCCAAAGAGATGTTCGAGAAGGCTTACAAGGGCGGCTATGCCGTCGGCGCTTTCAACGTCAACAATATGGAGATCATCCAGGGCATCATGATGGCCGCCGAAGCGGAAAAGGCCCCTCTGATCCTGCAGATCTCCGCCGGCGCCCGCAAATACGCCAGCCAGACCTATCTCATGAAACTCATCGAGGCCGCGTTGCTGGAGGCTGATCTGCCGGTGGTCGTGCATCTGGACCACGGTGCGGACTTCGAAATCTGCAAGGCCTGCATCGACGGTGGGTTCACCTCCGTGATGTACGACGGCTCGCACCTGTCCTTTGACGAGAATATCAAGATCACCAAGCAGGTGGTGGCCTACGCCCATGACAGGGGCGTCTGGGTCGAGGCCGAGTTGGGCCGCCTGGCCGGTATCGAGGAGCATGTGGTCAGCGAGGAAAACGTCTACACCGACCCCGATCAGGCCGTGGAGTTCGTGGAGCGTTCGGGTTGCGATTCCTTGGCCATTGCCATCGGCACCAGCCATGGGGCTTACAAGTTCAGCGGCAAACCCCGCCTGGACTTCGAGCGCCTGGAAAAGATCACCCAGATCATGCCGGGCTACCCCCTGGTGCTGCACGGTTCGTCCTCGGTGCCACAGGAGCTCGTGGAAATGGCCAACGCCTTTGGCGGCGACATCCCCGGGGCCAAGGGCGTGCCCGAGGACCTGTTGCGCAAGGCCGCGACCTTCGGCGTCTGCAAGATCAATATCGATACGGATATTCGTCTGGCCATGACCGCCGTCATCCGTAAGGTCTTCAAGGAAACCCCTTCGGAATTTGACCCGCGCAAGTACCTGGGTGCCGCGCGCCAGGCCGTGAAGGACATGGTGCAGCATAAGATCAAGAATGTCCTTGGCTGCTCCAACAAGATCTAACGCAACGCAAAGGAAAGATAGATGGCTGTTCGCATTGGTATCAACGGTTTCGGCCGCATCGGCCGGTATCTGGTTCGTCTTTTGGCCCACGAAACCGCTTTGGAAGTCGTCATGGTCAACGCTCGTGCCGACAACGAGGCCCTGGCGCACCTGCTCAAGTATGACTCCGTGCACGGGACCTATCCAGGGGAAGTCAAGGCCACGGCCGATGGCTTTTCCATCGACGGCAAGGAAATCGTGGTCACCCGCCAGCCCATCGGGCAGTGGAATTGGAAAGACGGCAACATCGATCTGGTCATCGAGTCCAGCGGTGCGGTCAAGGACAAGGCCGGGCTGGCCAAGCACATCGACTGCGGCGCCAAGAAGGTCATCATCAGCGCCCCGGGCGTGGATGTGGACCTGACCGTGGTCATGGGCGTGAACCATGAGCTGTACGACCCGGCCACGCACCACGTGGTGTCCACGGCATCGTGCACCACCAACTGCATGGCCCCGGCCGTGAAGCTGGTCAACGACGCCTATGGCATCAAGCATGGCCAGATGACCACCATCCACTCCTACACCATGAGCCAGCGCATCCTGGACGGGTCCCACAAGGACCTGCGCCGGGGTCGTGCCGCCGCCATGAGCATCGTGCCCACCACCACCGGCGCGGCCAAGGCCGTGACCATGGTCATCCCCGAGCTTGCGGGCAAGCTGGACGGCATGTCCATGCGTGTGCCCACCCCCAACGTCTCCCTGGTGGATCTGGTTTGCGAACTGGAACGGCCTGTGACCGTCCAGGAAGTCAACGCCATGCTCAAGGCCGCGGCCGAGGGCCCCATGCAGGGCTACATGGGCTACACCGAGATCCCGTTGGTGTCCGTGGACTACACGGGCAACGAGAACGGCGGCGTGGTGGATGGCCTGTTGACCCACGTCATGAACGGCACCCAGTTGAAGCTGGTCATCTGGTACGACAACGAGAGTAGCTTCACCCATCAGCTGTTGCGCTTCATGAAGCTGGTCGCCAAGGATCTGTAGGTCCGTGATTTGAACTGCTGAAGCCCCCGCCTCCGAGATTCGGAGACGGGGGCTTTCTTTTTGCGTGGTCGTGCCGCTGCCGCCTGAATCCTCAGGACTGCACCCGTGGTCGAGGGCTGCGGGGGCGGAGCCTTTATGATGCAGCGTCATGAGCCGAAAGGTTGATCCGGGGGCAGAGCGAAGGAGGGACGAAGGGGGTGACGAGTCCCGGACTGAGTCCGTGAGCGATTGGCACTTTACGCCCCGGGGCAGGTTGGGCTACCAGAAGGGGCATGAGCACCACCTCGTATGTCTCCGCCTGCACCCGTGACTGCCCGGATTGTTGCTCCATCCTCGTGACCAAAAACGAGGACGGAAGCTGTTCGTTCAAGGGCAACCCCGAGCATCCCTTCACCAAGGGCTTTATCTGCGCCAAGACCGCCAAGTATCCCCGGATGCTCTCCCACCCGGAACGCATCACCCAGCCCCTGGTGCGAGAGGGTGCCAATTATTGGCCCGTGACCTGGGACGAGGCCTTGGAACTCATCGCCCGGCGCATCAACAAGCTGCGCGACAGGCCCGAACGCATCCTGCATCTGCGGGGGCACGGCTACCGGGGGGTGCTGGCGGGCGTCTCCAACTGGTTCTTCGGACGGATGGGCAGTTCCACCCTGAGTGGCTCGCCCTGCGACGAGGCCGGCATCGAGGCCTCCATCGCCGATTTCGGGGTCCTGGACAGCAACCAGCCGGAAGACCTTTTGCACGCGGCGCGGATCGTGAACTGGGGCCGGGACTTCTCGCGCTTCTCGGTGCATCAGGCGGCCATCGTCAAGGCCGCGAGCAAGGCCGGGACCCGGGTGCTGACCATTTCCCCGGCCTCCAGCGGCAACGAGGATTTTTCAGACCAGATCATCATGATCCGGCCGGGAACGGACCGTTTCCTGGCCGCGGCCCTGTGCCGGGGGCTGCTGTCCCGGGGCGTGCCCCAGGGCGTCCTGGACGCTGCCGCCAACACCGCTGAGCTGCAACGGCTGTTGGCAGGTCGGAACACGGACGAGCTGCTGGCTGCCTGCGGCATCTCGCGCACGGACTACGAGACCGTCCTGGACTGGTATGCAGCGGACGGCCCCACGGCCACGATTATCGGCTGGGGCCTGCAACGCTACGTGCATGGCGGCGAGAACGTGCGCTGGATCGACGCCGTGGCCCTGCTTTCGGGCAATGTGGGCCTGTCCGGCGGTGGGGCGCATTACAATATCTCCTCGGGTCGCAACTTCGCCCCATGGGCGGACGAGGGTGCTGCGGGCAGGCCGCGGCGTACCCTGCCCGTGCACGACCTCGGCCGGGCGATCCTGCGCGCCGACCCGCCTGTGGAGATGATCTGGGTGGACGGCAGCAACTGCATCAACCAGTTCCCGGCCGGGGACGTGATCATCGAGGCCTTTGGCCAGTGCGGTTTCGTGGTGGCGGTGGAGGCCTTTTTTACGGACACGGCGCTGCGTGCGGACCTGATCCTGCCCTGCGCTCTGATGACCGAGCGCGAGGACGTGCTGGGTTCCTGCATGCACGACTGGGTGGCCCATTCCGCCAAGGTCCAGGACCCTCCGGGCGAGGCCCGCAACGACTGGGATATTTTGGAGGAGTTGGGCAGGCGGCTCGCCGAGCCCGTTGTGCTGCCGGATCGGGAGGAGACCCTGGCCCGCGGCGTGGCGACCCCGAGCCTGAAGATCACCTTGGGCGAACTGCGCGCCAGGTGCTTTGCCAAGGCGCACAGGCCTCCCGTGGCCTTCGAGGGGCTCAGGTTCGCGCACCCGGACGGACGGTTCCGGTTCGTGGAGGTCCTGAGCCCGGAGCCGAAGATCGCGGGCGAGTATCCCCTGCACCTGTTGACGTTGATCAGCAAAAAGACCATCCATTCCCAGTTCCCGCCCGACGAGGGGCCGGGACTGCCCGAGGCGTTCATTGCGCAGCGAAGCCCGGCGCTGGCGGGCCTGGACCTGGACAGGCCGGTGTTCATCGTCTCCCCGCGTGGGCGGGCCGAGGTGCGCCTGGTCCTGGACGAGACCGTGCACCCGGAGGCCGTGGTGCTGCGCCGTGGCGGCTGGATGCGCTTTGGGCGGGGGCTGAATCCTCTGGTCGTGCCCACCGAGACCGATCTGGGCGGGGGCACCGCCTACTACAGCCAGCGGGTGAGGCTGGGTAATTAGTCATCTCTGCTCAAGCGCGGTCGAAAGGAATAGGCTCGTTGAATGTTGAATAAAGAGCACTGGAATTGAGGAATATTTAGCGCTATGAACTGTACAGACTATGCTATATTGGCCCGCAGGCATCGGATTGGGCAGATAGAGGCAGGACGATCAATGGCTGGAGGGTGTTGGGAGACGATGAATGGCCTAGGGCTGAGGACGTTGCTGCTATCACAAAGAGGGGTACGAATTCCAGCGGGCAGGCCGAGTTTGTGTCTGGGGCGGGAACGTCGATTTCAGCCAGTGCCAACGAGATCGTTGTAAACGATTGGGGGTTCAGGCTTGGTCAAAAAGGCAAGGTCGAGTTCAGGCGCCATATCGGAGCGATTCCACCGGAACAGCACCAAACCGCCAAGGGAGGAGAAAGAAAAGAGTAATGATGTATCTGCCATGTGATTGGGAACACTATGATTTCTGGTTGTGGTTCATCGAGGTTCCATTGGATGTCTGGCGTCACAGTGATAGCGTGGATGGTCTATTGCGGTGGAGGATTCTGTTTTTTGGGCCGATTTTGTTCGGTCTTTTTCTGATGACAATAAGCCAGCGTGGGGAACGAAGCCTGAAGTGGCTGTTCTGGAGGGTCTTTTGGGCTCAGCTCATTTGGGTCGAGGCTTTTACTGTAGTTATGGAGCGCATCGTCAATCAGAGCTACTATGGCATGCCCTATGGATATTCGTGGTGTCAGGAGATCCCCTTTGTCATCGGCTTGAGCCTGATTACAGGTGCCATCATGACAATATCCTATCTCGCCTGCCGTATTTTTAGTCGTGCAGGTTAGTCAGCTGATGCCAGCTAGCCCTGTTGGGAATAGGAACATGCGTTCTATTCAGGGGTGATGACGGCCCGCCCGTCGGTCAATTCGATGAGTGCCGCCGAAAGCGGGACAGCCTGCTCGTCTGGCAGCTCCAGCACATAGATCACGCTCTCTCCGTAACTCTCATCCACTACCTTGGCTTCAAAGTCCGGGAAGAGTCGTTTGGCCAGGGTTACAGCCTGATAAGCGAATTCCACCCTTAGGCACACGGTCTCCACCCTTTCGGAGCGCGGCAACTCTTCCATGACTTTCGTCACCATGCCCGAATAGGTGCGGGTCAGCTCGCCGGTGCCCAGCTTAATTCCACCATAATAGCGCGTAACCACCACTATTTCACTCACTCCCGAATGAATCAGGGCGTGCAACATGGGCCGTCCGGCTGTGCCATGGGGTTCGCCGTCATCGCTCATGCCCACGGTGCGGGTATCGCCCGGTGGCAAAGGCCCAGCAATTGAGGGTGGTGTCGGGAAATTCGGCACGGATATCATTGATGAAGGCCTTGGCTGTTTCAGCGTCCGGGGCATGAGCCGCGCTGACGTTGAAGCGGCTGCGTTTGATGGAGTCCTCCTGTCGTTGGGCGGTGGAGGGGATGGGATAACGCTCTGCCATGACCTGGTCGCCATAGCCTGCCTGTTCCAGGGGGGCAAGGCCCGGTTGACACCATCCGCGCGGGAAGAATAGAGTCTCATCCCTATTACGAATCCCTTCATTATGTTCAACGGAATTATTGGCAGACGAGGCTGAAAAGGAGAATATTGATGTCCAATGAAGAACGCCACGATGACGATGTTGCCCGTGTCCTCAAAGACGACGGAGTCGAGAAGACTGTCCTGAAGACCTTTGAAAACGTGCCTGTCACCAATCTTGCCGCCATCAAGAAAGAGATGGGCGAAGGGTCCTGGGCAGTGCGTCTGGTTTATAATGATGTGTTCGGCGGAGTGCTGATTCAGCAACTGCCTGGTGAGGGCAATCGTTTGCATTTTCATCCTGACGCGCACGAGTGTTGGGTCATCATGGAAGGCGAGTGGGAATGGTTTATCGATGGCGAGGGCAACCGCCGTGTGAGTACTGGGGACATTGTCACCGTGCCCCAGGGCGTGAAGCACAAGATCAGATGTGTGGGCGACAAACCCGCCATCCGCTTTGCCATCACCCGGCCTGATGTCAATCACGTTTACGCGGAGTAGGGCATGGGATTCAAGAATATCAGATTTGACTTTTCCGGGCAGACGGCACTGGTGGTCGGCGGAAGCCGGGGCATCGGCAAGGCGGTGGTGGAAGAACTGCTCAGTGCCGGAGCCCGTGTTTTTTACCTGTCGCGAAAGCCGGGGCAAGGCCTGGACGCAGCCCAGCACTTGGCTGCAGACCTGACGGACGAGGCCCAGGTCAAAGCGGCTTTTGCTGCCATCGATGCCATGGCTCCGTTGGACATCTTGGTCAACTCCGCTGCCATCAATTTTTGCAAGGTCAATCAGGAGATCGGCAAGGACGAATGGGATAGCGTGCTGGACGTCAACCTAGGGGCGGCATTTTTGCTTTGCCGGGAGGCCCTGGCGCGCATGGTGCCCAGAAAGACCGGCAAGATCGTGAACATCTCTTCCATTGCCGGGCGGCACCGCAGCGTTGTCAGCGGGGTCCATTATGTCGCCAGCAAGGCCGGGCTCATCGGTCTTACCCGGCAGCTGGCCTTCGAGGCAGCAGCCCACGGGGTGAACATAAATGCCCATTGTCCGAGCCAGACCATGACGGACATGCTGCGCGAGTCCATGACCCCAGCAGAAATCGCTGTTCTGGAGGCCAAGATTCCCATGGGGCGGGTAGCCACTGTGGCCGACCAGGTCGGTCCGATTCTGTTTTTGTGTAGCGATGCGGCGGCCTACATCACTGGGGCCTGCCTTGACGTCAACGGAGGCATGTTATGAGCGACAAGACGACCATCGCCTTGCTTCTGGGGCGCAAGGGTTCATCCGGGTTTCCGGGCAAGAACTCCATGACTATCCTTGGCCGTCCCGCGTATTCCTATCCCATCATGGCGGCCCAAAATTCCAGATTCGTGGACCGCATCTTCGTGTCCACGGACCACGAGGCGATCATTGAGGCGGCCCAGGGCATGGGGCTGGACGTCATCGAGCGTCCTGCCGAGCTGTGCACCGATGAGGCGCTGTTCGAGGACGCCCTGGAGCATGCCTATTTCGAGGCATCCTCCAGATTGGGTCGCGAACCGGACTATGTGGTGGTGCTGATGTGTAATGCCGTGACCATCAACGCTGCCCTCATCGACGAGGGCGTGGAGAAACTCGAGGCTAACCCCGAGGCGGATTCCGCAGTGACGGTTTCGGTGTTCGACATGTACAGCCCGCTCCGTGCCAGAAAGCTGGGTGATAGTGGTTATCTGAATCCCTTTGTGCCCTTCGAGGCCCTGGGCGATCCCAAGACCCTCTCCTGTGATCGCAGGAGTCAGGGGACTGCCTATTTTGCGGACATGAGCCATTCCGTGTGCCGGGGAAAATGTCTGGCCAACATGGCCGAGGGGCTCTTGCCCCAGCGCTGGATGGGCCAGAATATCCTGCCCGTGGTCAACGGCGACGGCTGCGACATCGATGAACGCTGGCAGCTGGACATGTCCATCAATTGGTTGAAGGATCACGGTTTTACTGAATCAGGCACACCCTACGATGATTGATGCAGGATGAATCCTGTTTTTTGGCCCCGCTTCGTTGTGTAACGGAGCGGGGTCTTTTTATGGGGCGGCCTGAGTTTTGGGGACCTGGAGCGGGAAGATCTGCGCGACGCACCGCCGCTGTCCGACCGAGGTGTATATTGTCCGCTCCGCCTGGGTGTGCCCCTGTCCCGTATCTGGGTCAGGCCTGGGGCAACGGGATCGAGGAGCGGTCTTAGGGTGAAGGATCTTTTGTTTGTTTATCTATCTGAAATGATGATTCTTTAGTCCAGAACGCCGAGCTAGAGGCCGAGGGCGATATTGGCCCCCTGGGCTTTTTCTGCTACTCCCTGTGGGAGGCCGAGCCCGGCCCGCCAACCCCAGGAGGATCCCCGAGCCACATGCCTGATTTTGTTCATTTGCACTGTCATACGGAATACAGCCTGCTGGACGGCGCCATCCGTCTTGACGACCTCTGCTCCACGGCCAAGGGCTTTGGGATGCCTGCCGCCTGCATCACCGACCACGGCAGCATGTATGGGGCCGCCAAGTTCTATCTGACAGCCAAGCAGCACGGGATCAAGCCCATCATCGGCTCGGAGATTTACGTTTCCCTGGGCGATCACAACGTCAAGGAAGGCGAGAACGCCAGGCGGCGCTATCACCTGGTGCTGCTGGCCCAGAATCTGCTCGGTTACAAGAACCTGACCAAGATCGTCACCGAAGGCTACCTGAACGGCTTCTACTACAAGCCCAGGGTGTCCCTAGACGTGTTGCGTAAGTACAGCGAGGGGCTGATCGCCCTGTCGGGCTGCCTGCAGGGGCAGGTGGTGCGTGACCTGCTGGACAAGGGCATGGGCGCGGGCATCGCCACCGCCCGGGAGTACGAGTCCATCTTTCCGGGACGGTTCTACATCGAGCTGCAGGCCAACGGTATCGCCGACCAGATCCGTGCCAATCAGCAGTTGCAGGAGCTGGCCCGGGCCACGGATCTGCCCCTGGTGGCCACCAACGACTGTCATTACCTGACCGCCGACGACGCCGAGGCCCACGACATTCTGCTCTGCGTGCAGACCAACGCCTGCGTGGATGACGTGAAGCGCATGCGTCTGGACACCCGGCAGCTGTATTATCGCTCGCCCGAGGAGATGATCCGCGAGTTCGCCGATTGCCCCGAGGCTATCGCCAACACCGTGCGCATCGCGGAAGCGTGCAATGTCGAAATCCCCATGGGGGAGTATTTTTTCCCGGTCTACGAGGTGGACGAGGGCAAGACCCTGGGCGACGAGATGTGCGATCTGGCCCGTCAAGGCCTGACGGAACGCCTGGAGAACATGCCCTACGAGGTGGACGAGCAGGTCTACTGGGAGCGGTTGGAGCTGGAACTGAAGGTCATCCTGGAGATGGGCTTCCCCGGGTATTTCCTCATCGTGCAGGACTTCATCAACTGGGCCAAGAACAACGGGATCCCCGTCGGGCCGGGGCGCGGTTCCGCCGCCGGGTCGCTGGTGGCCTATGCCCTGAAGATCACCAACCTGGACCCCCTGCCGTACAACCTGTTGTTCGAGCGCTTTCTGAATCCCGAGCGCGTGTCCATGCCGGACATCGATGTGGACTTCTGCGAGCGCCGGCGGACCGAGGTCATCCGCTACACAGCCGAGAAGTACGGCGAAGACTCCGTGGCCCAGATCACCACCTTCGGCACCATGAAGGCCAAGGCCGTGGTGCGCGACGTGGGCCGGGCCCTGGGGATGACCTTTGCCGAGACCGATAAGATCGCCAAGCTGATCCCCGACGAGTTGGGGATGACCATCTCCAAGGCCCTGGAGATGGAGCCCGAGCTGGGCCAGATGATGCGCGACGACTCCCGGGTGGCCAAGCTCATCGATGTCTCTCGTCGTCTGGAGGGCATGCATCGTCATGCCTCGACCCACGCTGCGGGCGTGGTCATCTCCGATGGGCCGATGAACGAATATCTGCCCTTGTACCGCGGGAAAAAGGGTGAAATCGTCACCCAGTTCGACATGAAGCTGGTGGAGAAGATCGGGCTGGTCAAGTTCGACTTTCTGGGCCTGCGAACCATGACCGTGATCCAGGACACCCTGGATATCATCGCCGAGCAGGGCAAGGACGTCCCGGACCTGGACACCCTGGCCTTGGACGACAAGGCCACCTACGAGCTCTATTCCCGGGGTGACACCGACGGCATCTTCCAGGTGGAATCCGATGGCATGCGCAAGTACCTGCGCATGCTGCGGCCCTCCTGTTTCGACGACGTCATCGCCATGCTTGCCCTGTACCGCCCCGGACCGCTGGGCTCGGGCATGGTGGACGAGTTCATCAAGCGCAAGCACGGCGAGGTCCCGGTCATCTATCCGTTGCCCTCGCTGGAGCCCGTGCTCAGGGACACTTACGGCGTCATCGTCTATCAGGAACAGGTCATGAAGATCGCCCAGGTCGTGGCCCGCTACACCCTGGGCGGCGCGGATCTCTTGCGGCGCGCCATGGGCAAGAAGAATGCCGAGGCCATGGCCGAGCAGCGCGCGGTGTTCTACAAAGGTGCGTCCGAAAACGACGTGAGCAAGGAAAAGGCCAAGGAGATCTTCGACCTGATGGAGATGTTCGCGGCCTACGGCTTCAACAAGTCGCACTCCGCCGCCTATGCCCTGATCTCCTATCATACGGCCTATCTGAAGACCCATTATCCCACGGAATTCATGGCCGCGATGATTACTTCGGAAGTCTCGAACACGGACAAGCTGTTGAAATACATCAACTCCTGTCGTGACATGGACATCGAGGTCCTGATTCCGGACATAAACCGCTCCATGCGACACTTTACCGTGCCCGAGGAAAGCAAGGTCATCTTCGGGCTGGCGGCCGTGAAGACCGTGGGCGACGAGGCCATACGCGAGATTGTGGCCGCGCGTCAGGAGGAGGGCCCCTTCAAGAGTCTGCTGGACCTGTGCGAGCGGGTCAGCCTGCGCAAGGTCACCAAGCGCGTCCTTGAGAACCTGATCAAGGCCGGGGCCATGGACTGCCTGGGGGTGCCGCGCGCCTTGCTGGTGGATGGTCTGGACAAGGTCGTGGGCCAGGCCCAGAAGCGCGCCAAGGATCGCGACAGCGGTCAGATGTCGCTGTTGGGCATGACGGGCATGGAGCGGCCGTCCCTGCCGGGACTCGGGCTGCAGCTCGAGGGGGCCGTGAGCGAAGAGTGGAGCGACGATGAAAAGTTGCACCTGGAAAAGGAGGTCCTGGGCTTCTTCCTGTCCAGCCATCCTCTGCTCACCTACCGGCACGAGATGCGGCGCATGAATCTGGTCAATCTTCAGGAGGCCGCCGACTATCCCAACGAGGCCGAGGTCCGCACCGCGGTCATCGTCACCGGGCGCAAGGAGATCATCACCAAGAAGGGCGACAAGATGGCCTTTCTGGAGGTCGAGGATCTGGTGGGCAGCGGTGAGCTGACCGTCTTTCCCCGGGCCTGGCCCGAGGTCAAGGAGATCATTGACCGGGACGAGCCGCTGCTCCTGGTGGCCCGGGTCAGCGACCGGGATGGGGGCTTGCCGCAGGAAGAAGGCATGCCCAAGCGCGCCAAGCTGATCCTGGAGGAGGTGAAGATCCTGACAGAGGCCCTGTCCGCCAACACCCTGCCGGTGAATCTGCATCTGTCGGCCAGGGCCTTGGACAACGGCGGCATGGATCGGCTCAAGGATGTCCTGGCGGGATTCCCCGGCAAGACCGAGGTCCATCTCTGGCTCGTGGTGGACGGATTCAGCTGCAAGCTGGCCCTGGGACCGCAGTACAAGGTCAGTGCCTGCCGTGAATTCTGGAAGAAGATCGAAACGTTGTGACGGGGCGATTGAAAAAACACCGTCTGCTTCGTTGTGGCAGGCTGCGCCGACCCTCATCTATGTTTTGATAGTATTCGGTCCGGCGCATCCCACCGCGCCTGGCATCCGGCACATTTTGAATCGCCTCCGAGGCAGGAGCGGGGATGCGGCAGAGGGCAGAGGGTGATGCGATTCGGTCCGACGCACCCCGCCGCGCTTGGCATCCGGCACGTTTTGAATCGCCCAGGAGCTTGGTATGCAAATCATCAGGGCGGATTCGTTGATCAAAGAAATTATTTTTCCATATGGGGTAGCGATATGAGCAAGAAAGGGAAGTGGAGACTTGAGATCACCGAGGATTTTGCCGCCTCGCACCAGTTGCGGCATTACGAGGGCAAGTGCGAACGCATGCACGGCCACAATTTCGGGGTCCTGGTGGCGGTACAGGGTGATACGCTGACCCCGGACACGGAGTTGCTCATGGACTTCAAGGAGCTGCGAGGGCACTTGAAATCCGTGCTTGCCGAGTTGGACCACCGGCACCTGAACGAGGTTGAGCCGTTCACCACGTGCAATCCCTCCTCGGAGAATCTGGCCAGGCATATCTACCGGGGATTGGCCGCCAAAGTCGCGGGAGCGGGCGTTGCCGTGGCCTCGGTGACGGTGTCGGAAAAACCGGGCCAGTCCGCGACCTATTTCGAGAACTAGCGTGCGTCTGCACCTGCAACGAGTCACTGCCGCCCAGGTGGATGTGGCCGGGACCACAGTGGGGCGGATCGGCACCGGATTGTTGGTGCTGGCGGGATTCTCGTCCCAGGACGGGGTGGAGCTGCCCGGATCGCCGTTGTGGGACAGGATGCTCGCCAAGGTCTTGGACCTGCGCATCTTCCCCGACGGGGAGGGCAAGCTGAACCTGTCGCTCAGGGATTATGGTGGCGAGTTGTTGGTTGTTTCGCAGTTCACCTTGTATGCGGACTGCAGAAAAGGCCGCCGGCCGTCCTTCCACCTTGCTGCTGGTGGCGAAGATGCGTTAGACTTGTATGAACGCTTGCTGAAGGATTTTGAGGCATTGCTTCCCGGCCGCGTGAGCAGCGGAGCCTTTGGAGAGATGATGGATGTCTCCTTGAGCAACTGGGGGCCGGTGACCATCCTCTTGGACAGCGAGGCGTTGTAAGGAGTTCGGCGGACGTGAGCAAGCGCTACGAGACAGACTCGATCCGGGTCCTGGTGGTGGATGACCAGGAAGCCCTGCGCGAGGCGCTCAGGGAGATGCTTGAGGACTTCGCCTATGAGGTGGACACGGCCGAGGACGGGGAACAGGCCATCGTGCGCTACAACGAGTTCAGGCCGAACATCATTCTGCTGGACATGAACATGCCCAGGATGGACGGCCTGGCGGTCATCAAGTACCTGCGCGAGGTGGAGGAGGATAGCGATGTCCTGATCACCATGCTGACCTCGGATCGCTCCCCGCAGAACAAGCTTCAGGCCTTTGGGGCCGGGGCCAATGATTTTCTGTACAAGCCCTTTGACCGGGCCGAACTGCTGGCGCGGGTAGGCGTGGGCGCTCGCCAGGTACGCCTCAACCGGCGCCTGCGCCAAGCCTTTGAGACCATTGACGACGAGTTGGTCATGGTGGCTGAATTGCAGGGTCGGCTGCTGCCCGGAGTGGAGTTGGTCCCCGTGTCCTGGCCGGGCATGTCCGATGTGCGGTTGAAGAGCCTGTATCACCCGTCCGGCAGGGCCAGCGGAGATTATTTTGATTTCTTCCCGGTGGGGGAGGGGGTGCTGCGGGTGGTGGTGGCCGACGTGTCCGGCCACGGTGCTCGGGCTGCGTTCCTGATGGGCATCGTGCGCACGCTGTTCCGGGTCTCCCAGTCCCATTATATGGGCTTGGCGGACGCCTTCCAGCTCATCAATACCCATCTGTGCGGTATTATCGGCGAGGAGGATGATTTCGCCACGGTGCTGGCGGTGGATCTGGATTTCGGGCACGGCGAATTGCGCTACATCAATGCGGGGCATTGCCCGGGAATGCTCTCCTCGGACAGTGGTGTGGACGATCTCTTGCCCACGGGCACGGTGCTCGGGTTCTTCGAGGCACCGTATCAGGAACGCAGGCTCAAGCTTCCCCCCCGTGGTGGGTTGTTCATGTACACCGATGGTTTTTACGACTGGCAACGCAGCGGCGGCGGTCTGTTCGACTATGATTCGTTCAGGGAACTGGCCGCGCGGGTCGTTGCCGAGCACGGGGAACTTCCTGACAGCCTGATGGACTCCATGTGTGCCGAGAACGGCGGTGCCCCCGCCTTTCGCGACGATGTGACGGCATTGTGGATCGCGTTTGCTTCGCCGCTCGAGTCCAGCTATCACTGTCTGGCCGAGGCCGTGGCCGCGCGTGCGATGGTGCGCGGCGCCGTGGGGGATCTGGCGGGATTGATCGCCGACAAGGATGTGCTCTACGACCTGGACCTGGCGATGACCGAAGCCGTGGTCAATGTCGTGGAACACGCCTACCCGGAGGGCCAGCCGGGAGATGTGGAGGTCAGGGTCAGGGTGGACGTCGGTCGCAGCGTGTCTGTGGAGGTCGCGGACGGCGGTCCCGGGTTCGACCCCACGGGCAGGGATCTCTGTCCTCCAGGCCCTCGGGAGGAGTCGGGTCGTGGGGTGTACATCCTCTCCCAGTTGGTCGATGCTCTGGATGTGATTCGTCGTGACGGGAAAAACGTTGTCAGTTTCATAAAAAATATAGAGAAGGGCGCATGGATAATCTGCGAATAGAACGTACGAGAAATGCGGTTCTCGCCGAGTATCGGGGGGAGATGACCCTTGATGTCACGGGGGAGCTGAAAGTTGCCTTCGACGCGATCCTGGCTGATGCCGAATGCCTGATTCTCGATCTGTCCGGGGTGTCGTTCATCGACAGTTCGGGTATCGGATTTCTCGTGTCCCTTGCCTCTCGGGTTGAAAACGAGGCCAAGTCGTTCTATCTGTATCGACCCGGCGCGCAAGTCGTCAGGACATTGGAGCTTGTGCAGCTGAAGAAGTATTTCAAGATCATTGGGACTGAAGAGGAACTCGCTCCCCTGATGCTCTAGGGGCGCGCGCACACGCATGGCCTACTATTTAAAACACTTCTTTGATCCTGATTTCAATCATCAGCGTCTGAAGCCCCGCGAGTCGGCCGACGGCAGGGTGGATCATTACAATCTGGGTTACGTCCAGAACGTGGCCAAGGGGCAGGTTCTTGCCCAGTGGGTGGACTCGGTCGAACAGGCCGGCGGGAACGGGAATCAACTGGCCTATGAGGACAGGGTCTTCCCCGCAGGCAAGAACACCCTGGTGGACCCCGAGGACAGCAGCAGGTTGCTGGCTGCCGTGCCGGGGTACGTTTTTTACCAGGAAGGCCTGATCAACGTGAAACGGACGCTCAACGTCCCTCGGGACGTGGACTTCCACACGGGAAACATCAAGTTTTCGGGCAACGTGATCATCCACGGGGGTGTGCGTTCGGGCTTCCAGGTCCAGGGCCTGAACATCATGATCAAGGACACGGTGGAAGCCGCCCTGATCCGGGCCGACGAGTCCATCGTGGCCGAGGCGGGGATCAAGGGCGGCGGCAAGGGCGTGGTCAAGGCCTCGGGCAACCTCCGCGCCTCGTATGCCGAAAACGCCATGCTTCTGGCCGGAGGCCGGACGCTGATCGATGTCGCGTGCATGCATTGCGAGGTTTTTTCCGGCGAGCAGTTGGCCGTCAAAGGCCGCTTGGCCGGAGGCATGGCCGTGAGTTCGCGGCTGATTTTTGTGGGTGAGCAGTTGGGCGGTGCCTTGGGCACGGAGACGACGCTCATCCTCGGCTACGATGCGATGCTGTTGAACAAGTCGCAGTTGGTGGAAGCCCGGATCAAGGTCAGCAAGGATCGCCTCAAGGAAAGGGAGGCTCTGCTGGCCAAGCACAAGGATTTGGGCGACGAGCTCATGGCCGGCATCGTCGCTGAACGCGAACGCCTCGAAACGCTGCTGCGGCAACACCGCAAGATCTGGTCCAGGATCAGCAGCCTGGAGGATGTGGACGCCTGCCGGGTAGTCGTGCCCGGCAAGGTCCTGCCCGGGGTGGAGGTCTGCATCGGCGAGGCTTGCCTGACCGTGAACGAGTATTTGGAAGACGTCTGCTTTACCTACAAAGACTATGAAATAGTCATCACTTCTCCTGCAATGAAGAGATAGCGCACATATGGATATCGGGACTCTTGTTGGAATATTGGCTGGTTTGGGGTTGATCGTCGGTTCCATCATGTTTGGTGGTGGGGCCATTGGCGGTTTTGTGGATTTGCCTTCGGTCCTGGTCGTGATCGGTGGCACCGGGGCTGTGACCTTCATCATGTTTCCCATGGGCGTGGTCATCGGTTCCGTCAAGGTGGGCATGAAGACCTTTTTTGCCAAGCCCAGCGACTACGCCGCGTTGATCGCCCAGGTCGTGACGATGGCCGAAAAAGCCCGCAAGGAATCCTTGGTGGCCCTGGAAAAAGTCCCGGTGGACGACCCGTTCATCAAGAAAGGGATTCAGCTGGTGGCCGACGGTACGGAGGAGGGGCTGGTCCGTTCCGTGCTGGAGACGGAGATCGCTTTCATGCAGCGCAGACATGCCCAGGGGCAGGGCGTGTTCAAAAGCATGGGCACCATGGCCCCGGCCATGGGTATGATCGGAACTCTCATCGGTCTGGTGAAGATGCTCCAGAACCTGTCCGACCCGGGCTCCATCGGCCCGGCCATGGCTGTGGCCCTGTTGACCACCTTCTATGGCGCGGTCCTGGCCAATATCCTGTTCCTGCCCATGGCCAAGAAGCTGGAGGAGCGTAGCGCCGAGGAGGCGCTGTACATGGAGATCGCCACCGAGGGCATCATCTCCATCCTGCATGGCGAGCACCCGTCCATCGTCAAGGAAAAACTCTTTGCCTATTTGTCCCCCGCCCTGCGTGGGGAGGGGTAGGCCGTGGCCAAGAAATTTGTTCCACCGCCCGATGAAGGGCTGCCCCCATGGCTGGCCACATTTGCTGACCTGGTGACCCTGTTGATGTGCTTTTTCGTGCTGCTTTTGTCCTTCGCCAACCAGGATGTCGCCAAATTTCGAACCCTGATGGGCTCCGTCAAGGACGCCTTCGGTGTGCAGACCGAGCGCCCCGAGGCGACGCACGCGGCCTATTCCCCCACGCGGCTCGAGAAAAAGGGCGTCAACCTGAACCAGGAGCAGAAGGTCGTCCTGGACCTGACCATGCAGCTGCGGGCCCTGATCGAGGAGGACACCGAGCTCAAGCGCTCCACCGGTGTCTCCGCAGAGCGGGAGGGCGTCCTGGTGCGTGTCGAGGCCGCCTACCTGTTCAAGGAAGGCGAGGCCAAGCTCTCCGCCGAGGCCCCGAAGGTCTTGGCAAACGTGTTGAAAATCCTGAGCGAGTATAATTTCAACTGTGTCATCCGCGGCCATACGGCCGACGTGGATACCGGAACCGGCATCTACCCTTCCAACTGGGAATTGTCCGCGGCCAGGGCCGCCGCCGCCTTGCGCTATCTGGTCGAGCAGGGTGGAATCGATCCCCGCCGTCTGAAGGCCGTGGGTTATGCGGGGACCAGACCCCTGGTGCCCAACGATAAGGAAGTGGACAGGGTCCGCAACCGACGGGTGGAGTTTCTGCTCCATCGGCCTGAAATGGAGACCTGGTAGTGAGCGGTAAGCGCGCTGGCGATGAAGGGGAGCGCCCCATGCCCGTCTTTCTCTATACTGCCGAGGCCGTGGGCGGCGCCGAGGCCCTTGAAGACGTGCTCGTGCATTTCCCCGAGCGCAGCTGGCCGCTCTGCGGGAGTGCCGGAGAGGTGATGGAACTGCGCGCGGTGGAGGGCTTTGACCCCGCCGCCGGGGCTCTCCCCGTGCTCTTGGGCACGGGCCTGGGGCGCGGATTGGCGCGGTTGTTGGAACATTGGGACGGGCCGCTGGCCGTGGTGGACAGGGAGACGCCCATCCTGGGGCTGACCCGTTGCCGCGAGCTTTATGGGGCGCATCCACAAGTGCTGTGGGTGGACGCCGCTGATGCCGCAACCGCCTTGCGCCAGTTGACTCTCTGGCAGATGGAACAAGGTGGCAGACCGTTTGCTCCGTTGCCCGTGAGCGCCTACCGGCGCATTGATCGGGATTACTATGGCTGGCTGGGCGAGCAGCTGGCCGCCAGCCACACGTTCAATTTTTGGGAAAAGGCTGATTACCCCAAGTTCAAGAGCTGGCCCCCCAGGGTGCTCTATCTGACCAGCGACTATTTCCTGGTGGGTGAACTGGTGCGCGCCAGTGAGCGTCTGGGAACGCCGCATTTCTTTTTGAACGTCAACTCCAAGGAAACGGGCTGCGCCGAGTTTGTGGAGCAACTGCTGGCCGCGGTGGTGGAGTTCAAGCCCGACTTTATCTTTACCATCAACCACCTGGGTGTGGACCGCGAAGGGGTTCTGGTGGAGCTCATGGAGCGTCTGCGCCTGCCCCTGGCCTCGTGGTTCGTGGATAACCCGCACCTGATCCTCTACCTCTACAACAGACTCGTCAGCCCTTGGACAGCGCTGTTCACCTGGGACGCAGACAACATCGACTCGCTCAAGGCCTTGGGTTTTCCGCACGTCAGCTATCTGCCCCTGGCCACGGACAGCACCCGTTTTCGGCCCCAGTCCCGATTGCCCGAGAGCCATCCCTGGCGCTCGCGGGTCTCCTTTGTGGGCAATTCCATGATCTACAAGGTGGCCGCGCGCATGAAGGCCGGGCGTTTTTCACGCGAACTGCTCATGACCTTCAAGCAGGTGGCCGCTGGATTCCGGGCAGGATCGGACCGTTCGGTCAGCGTCTATCTGCGCCGCGAGCACCCGGACCTGGCCGAGGCCTTCGATGCACTAAATGATAATGAGCGTCGTCTGTGCTACGAGACCATGATCACCTGGGAGGCCACGCGTCAGTACCGCAATGAATGCGTGCAGGGAATTCTCGGTTTTGAACCGCTCATCGCCGGGGACAAGGGCTGGAAGACGACCTTCGCCGGCGAGACACGGGATTGGCGTTGGCACAAGGAACTCAACTACTATGAGGAACTGCCGTTTTTCTATCCCCTGTCCGAGGTCAACTTCAACTGCACCAGCCAGCAGATGAAGGGCGCGGTGAATCAGCGAGTGTTCGATGTGCCCGCAGCAGGAGCCTTCGTGCTCACGGACCATCGCGTGCAGATGGAACACCTGCTTGAGCCGGGCAGGGAGGTCGCTTACTATGAACGCCCGGAAGATGTTCCTGAAATGATTCGTCATTATCTGGATCATCCCGCCGAGCGGGAGCGGATCGTCCTGGCCGCCCGCAAGCGCATCCTGGCCGAGCATACCTATGAGCATCGCCTGGAGTCCCTGTTCAGGACCATGCAGAAAATCTACGGGTAGGGAGCAGATTTGAGTTCGAACCGACCCATCCTGATCCTGCAGATGCAGCGCATGGGGGACCTGATCCTGTCCTATCCCCTGGTGCTCTGGCTGTCGCGCCGGTATCCGGGGCATCCCATCTGGATGATGGCCGAGGAGCTTTTCTACAAGCAGCTGATACAGGTCAATCCAGGGGTTGTGACCTTCTTCCCCTGGGCGGAGCGCAGCCTGACGCATCTGCGTTCCCACAAGTACCAGTTGGTGATCAATCTTTCTCACGATCCTCGCGCGGCCTCCCTGGCAGGGCAGGTGGAGGCCGAGGAGGTCTTCGGTCCTGTGGCCGGTGCCGACGGAGTGCGCTATATCCGGGGCAACTGGCATCTGTATCGGGCCTCGCTGGTCAGGAGCAATCGCCACAACCGCTTCCACTGGGCGGATATGAACGCCCTGGATGCCGTGCCTCTGAATGAGATCGCAGCCACTCGCTGGAATGAGCCCCGGACCATCACCAAGGTCGCCAGCCGCAAGATCGGCCTGTTTCTCGGAGCCAGCCAGGAGGCCAAGCGGCCTTCCCTGGATTTTTGGCAGAAATTGGGCCGCGAACTCTTGAAGCGCGATCTGCGGCCCGTGCTGCTTGGCGGCCCCGGTGAAGTGGACTTTGCCCGCCAGGTCGCCCGAGGGATCCCGGCCAAGGTCATCAATTACGCCGGCAAGCAGACCCTGGCGGAGCTGGCCTATTTCGGGCAGACCCTGGGCATGCTGGTCACCCCGGACACAGGTCCCATGCACCTTGCGGCCTGGACCGGACTGCGGGCGGTCAACCTGTCCATGGGCAACGTCAACTGCTGGGAGACGGGCCCCTACCAGAACGGGCACTTCGTGCTCAGGGCCCGGATGAGTTGCGTGGGCTGCTGGAATTGCCACAGGGACAGGACCCATTGCCACGAGCGGTTCCTACCCCGCCAAGTGGCGTTCATCATCGACCGTATCAATCAGGGTGAGCAGGGGCGCTTTGCGCAACGCAGACTCCCGGACCTGGAGCTGATGGCTACGGGCCGCTCAAGCCAGGGCCTGTATTCCCTGGATGTTGTCTCCCCGGACGCGCCGTCCTCGGCTCGGGATTTGCTGGGCCGGTTCTGGCAGCAGTACTGGGGCGCACACTTCGGCCTCTGGCCCATGGACGAGGCCGCTTCGGCCTTTGCCGTTCTGCGGGAGCAGTACCCGCGCCTGCGCGACTCCATGCGCAAGGGGCTGGGGCATTTCTCGCGGGATTTGCGCAAGGGGTTGAGCCCCCGTGGAGGCCGCGCTCTGCACGAGGATTTCTGGCAGTCCTCGGAAGCAGCCCTGCAACCGGCGCGCAGCTATTGCCAACTCTATCTGGAGAACGGCGATCAGGCTCCCCAGGCCTGGGCGGGGTGTCTCGGGCTGGTGGAGGAACTCCTCGATCTGATGTAGCCCGCCTTCTGCGGAGTTTTTTGCCCGAGCGGCAAGAAAGGACCTGTCTGTATCCTTCCTCATTAATCTAACATCCTAGAATTATTAGCTGTATTATTTGGCACGGCCCTTGAAGTATTGGGGTTCGAGGTGCCAACGAATGCAGTATTTTCCCTTCATGGTTGAATCCGGCGGATTGAACTCAACCCGCACTGGAACCACCGCAACAGAAACGATCCGATCCACCGGCCAGCAGGTCGGAGGTTCGTTTGCGTCGTTGCTGGAGGGTCAGAAGAATCAGTTGCGTCCCGAGTTCTTCCAGGAAACGACCGGCAGGAACGAGGTTCCCACCATGTGGGACAAGGCTTGTTCCGGGATCAAGGGCTTTACCTCCGACGTTGGTGGCCGCCGTTTCTCGGGCGTGCAGGGCAAGGCGGAAGGGTCAGCGACTTCCAGTGGCGACCCCGTGGCTGATCTGCGCGCGATCCTCTCGGGCAAGGGGGCCAAGCCCATGAGCCTGAAGGACATGAGCACTCTCAAAATGACCCGCGAGGACTTCGCCGCCATGAAGGACGGCTTGAAGCAGGCCGGACTGTCCGAGGTGGATATCGAGGCCCTGGCGGAAAAGATTTCCAGTACTGAAGGTCTGACCTGGGGCAGGTTCGTGACTTCGCTGTCGGACAAGCTCGGATCCCTGGGCAAGGGCCAGGACCTGATTGCCATTAACAACCTCGAGTCGCGCGAATTGCAGGTCCTGTTCCAGAAGATCGGCTTCACCACCGAGCAGGCCGAATCCATGTTGTCTGATCTGCGCAGCGGCAAGACCAGCAGCGTCTGGCAGGCCGTGAGCGACAAGCTGGCCACGCTTCCCGCCGATGCAACCATCGATTTCGATGCCTCCGAGTTGGGCATCTTGGCCCAGGTGGCCGGTCTGTCCGAGACCGGCGCGACCCGGCTGATGTCTCTTCTGGGCGGCGCGGAATCGGCTACGCTGTCCGCAGGACAGCTGAAGACCGTGATGGTGACCTTGAAGTCCGAGGTCGCCGCTGACCGTGAGGCTGCTCAGGGTTCGGGCAAGCAGTTGATGACCCTGGTCAACGATGTGCTGACCGTGGCCGCGGAGAAGGCGGGCAACGAGCAACTGGCCGGCGACCATCCGGACAACAGCGTCCGCAACAAGAAGATTTTGGCTGAAGAGAGTCGTCGCGAACGCGCCGAGCAGCAGGCTGAGGGGTCCAAGACCACCGAGAAAGCCGAGACGGGTCAGGAGGGTCATGCCGAGCGTCTGCTCAAGGCCGACCCGAACAACGCGCAGGCCCGGGCCGCCGCTCTGGTGGTTGGCAAGGGCGATGCCAAGGCCGACCTGGCGGGCGATGGACACGAGTCCGGTAAGGACGGCAAGGCCGAGGGCAAGTCCGACGCCAAGGGCCTCCGTGACGGGCTTGCCGCCAGGAACGGGCAACTCGTCGGCGAGAAGCCCGAATCCGAGACCAAGGACCCCGGCGAGCACGGTGGCAGTGCCAAGGACGGCGAGGCTCGCAAGGCTTGGGGCGAGATGTGGGGCAAGGTCAAGGTGGAAGGGCTGCAACCCCAGGCTGCAGCTGTTCTGGCCCAGGACGTGACTTCTCCTTCCGGCAAGCTCGACGCGACGGATGCCCTGATCCAGAAGTGGGGACAGAATACCTCCGGGCGCATGATGCAGCAGGTGGAGTCGGGGCTGCTGAAGAACATGAGCGAAGGGCGCAAGCAGCTGACCCTGGAGCTCAATCCCGGGGATCTGGGCAAGCTGAACGTTGTTTTCCAGTCCAAGGACGGAGAGGTCAGCGTCGTGTTCCGCGCCGAGCACCAGGATACTGGTCGCGTGCTTTCGGAACAACTTGCCCAGTTGAAGACGCATCTGGAAAATCAGGGCATCAAGGTCGGCAAGATGGAGGTCCAGACCCAGTTGCAGGACCAGAGTCTTGGGCAGGGCTGGCAAGGAACCGACCAGCACAACATGGCCCAGGAACAAAAGAATTTGATCGAACGGCGTGGGATTTTGCGCCTGTTGCGTCAGGATGGCGAAGGCGTGGCCCAGGAATTGCTCAATGATCCTCGAACGGCAAGAATTGCCCAAGATGGGCTTTACGTTGTCGCCTAAGACAGGACTGAGGTGAACCATGCAAGTTTATGATTCCAGCCATATCACGGGCAGAGCCGAACAAGACTTCAATATGGAGAAGTACACGGGGAAGTCCGAAATGGACAAGACAGACTTCCTGACCCTTCTCGTCGCGCAGTTGCAGCATCAGGATCCTCTGGAGCCCATGGACGGCGATCAGTTCACCGGGGAACTCGCGCAGTTCTCGCAGCTTGAGCAGTTGACCCAGATCAACGAGGGTATCGGGGGGCTGTCCAAGACCACTGCCCAGCAGCAGATGGTCAACGCCGCGTCCTACATCGGCAAGGATGTCCGCGCGGTGGGCGACAACCTGAGCATCCACGACGACGGCTCTGTGAGCAGCCTCTACTATCTCTTGGGTGACAACGCGACCAACGTGTTCGCGAATATTTTCGACAAGGATGGCAATATCGTCCGCACCGTGGAGATGGGGGCCCAGGCCTCCGGCGAGCACGAATACGTGTGGGACGGCAAGGACTGGAAGGGCGAAAAGCTCACCGAAGGCACCTACTATGTGGCGCTGGCTGCCGAGGACGCCGAGGGATCTCCGATTCTCACGCAGACCGAGGTCAGCGGCAGGGTCGCGGGTGTCATGTACGATGGCGGTATGCATTATCTCCGCCTGGACGACGGGCGAGTCGTGGCCTTCAACTACGTCAAGGAAGTCGTGGCTCCCAACGTGGTGGCCGACGATACGGGCGATACCTCTTCCGAATAGGAAGGGGGGCGCCACGGAAAAGGGAATTTTCGTCTCCAACGTCGCTACTCAGGAAGAGGACGGGTCTTGGCAGGGTCTTCCGCGGCAAAGGAATATGAGGACTAAGGAGGTTCGGTTATGGGTCTTTCAGCATCAATGTGGACCGGTGTATCCGGTCTGGGCGCCCACGGCGAGAAGATGAGCGTCATCGGCAACAATATAGCCAACGTGAATACGGTGGGCTTCAAGGGTGCCCGCATGTATTTCGAGGACTTTATCAGCCAGGACATCAACACCGCTGCGGGAACCGCTCAGGTCGGCCGTGGCGTGGGCATCGGTGCCGTGTATGCCGATTTCAGTCAAGGGGCCTTCGAGACCACCAATGAACCGACTGACCTGGCCATCGGCGGTCGCGGGTTCTTCAAGGTCTCGCCGCTGGGCGAGGAGGGGGCCTACTACACTCGCGCCGGCAACTTCCGTTTCAACAAGGACGGCTACTTGGTGGATCCGCACGGGTACGTGCTCCAGGGTTGGGCCATCGACAACTCGACGGCCACGGCCCTGGCCGGCGGTTCGGGCGCCTCCAGCTCCAGCGTGGCCTCGGCCATCAAGGGTTCTGGTTTGCCTACGGATGTCCAGTTGGAAGGCTTCACCGCGCAGCCCCGGGCCACGACCAACATCACGATGATCACCAACCTGGACGCCCGGGACGGCAACAACAACACCACCAGCGCGACCAACCCCTTCTTCGCCATGTTCGAGACCTGGAATGGACAGAGCGACACCCCCATCGGTGAGAGCCAGTACGCCTACCAGAGCACCGTCAAGGTCTACGACGAAGGCGGATCCTCGCACAATGTGACCACGTACTACGACCATGTCTCCAACTCCGGCGGCCTGAGCTACTGGGAATATATGGTCACTGTGGATCCCTCCGAGGACGGGCGCATCATCGACGGCCAGACCCTGGCCAACTCCGGTGTCGCCGGGATGATGATGATTGGCACCATGACCTTCGACTCTTCCGGCCAGATCCGCAGCCAGAGCGCCTTTACCCTGCTCTCCAGCGCTTCGGGCAACCTGAGCAACCTGGATCAGTGGACCGCGGCGCAGTTCAATGTCGAGGGTCAGCCCGTGTTTACCCCCAACTTTTCAGGGCAGCCCGGGGCCAGCGCCACCAACGAATCCAATACCCGCAACATCGGCATCAACTTCGGATTGACCAACTCCTCGCCCAACGCGGGTTGGGCCACCGGTTCAGTGGCTAACGCCTCGTTGATCGGTACGACCATCGCCAACCTGCCGGAATTCGCGGGTCTCGAGGTCAACGCCAACGCGACCACGAGTTTCTCGGGCTCCAGCTCCACCCAGTTCCAGTCTCAGGATGGCTATACCTTCGGCTTCCTGCAGAACGTCTCGGTGGACCGCGATGGCATCCTCACGGGCCGATATTCCAACGGCGTGGTCATCGAACTCTACCAGATCACGCTCTACGACTTCGTCAACAAGTGGGGCATGCGCAGAGAGGGCTCGAATCTCTTCTCCCAGACCCGGGAGTCCGGCGAGGCCACGCCCGGCCCCGCCAATGCCAACGGTCTTGGCAGCATCGCCTCCAACTCCCTGGAGCAGTCCAACGTGGACATCGCCACGGAGTTCGTGAAGATGATCACCTGCGAGCGTGGTTTCCAGGCCAACTCCAAGGTCATCTCCACCACGGACAACATGCTCATGACCGTGATCCAGCTGAAGCGCTAGGGCAATTAACGAAGCACACATAACCGATCTCCTTCACCATAACCCGGTGCCCGGCCTCTTGGCCGGGCACAGAGACAACAAAACGCCCCAGGCAGGATGCCGGGGGCGTTTTTGTTCGTGCTCGCGGAGAGGAGAGGGGCGTCAGAGGGTCTTGCTCACCAGGTGCTCGGAATCGGTGAGCTCCTTGATGGATGCGGCAAGCTTCATGATCTCGTCGGAGGGAATTTTGCGGATGGTCTTTTCTCCGTCCGCGCTCTTGACCTCGGCCTGGATCTGTTCGGTTTCCTCGTTGATGTGAAACTTGATGGTCACGCCCACGGATTGCATGAACCGCTCCACGGGTGCCGTCATTTTCAGCAGCGTGTCGACAGGCCTGGCTGCGGCCGACTGGGCCTCCGCCGTGCGAGGCTCGGTGTTGGATTCCGCAACGGGCCGCAACTGTGCGCCCGCATCCTTCTGGATGCGGAAATTCTTTCCATAGCCATCTTGTGCCACGAGCTGAATGGTTGCGTATTCCATCGTCCTTCTCCCTGATGCCGCATTGGAGCATCTAGTATCACTACTCTCAGTCTCGTTATCGGACCTTTTGGCCCTTTCTTTAGGGTGCTGATCAAATCGTGTCCGTAATGGTCTGGAACAGGGCTGTGGGGAACAGGAGAATGGAATTGTTTCAGCCCGTTGGGTGAAGATGATCAAGAATTGTGAAGGATGAGATCGGGGAAAAATAGTCCATCTCTTTGAAAAAGATGCATCATTTAGACAATGTCTAGACATTAATGCCCTGTAATAATTGAAGTTTATGTGTTTGGCACTGTGATTGCTTAGGGAAAGGTAAGTCAAAACAAGGAGGTTTTGAGATATGTCTTTGGTCATTAACCACAACTTGATGGCAATGAATGCCGCTCGGAATCTGAACGAGAGCTATGGAAGGCTTTCGACGTCCACCAGGCGGCTGTCTTCCGGTCTGCGAGTTGGCACTGCCGCCGACGACGCCGCTGGATTGGCGATTCGCGAGCTGATGCGCTCCGACATCCAAACCCTTCACCAGGGCGTACGCAACGCCAACGACGCCATTTCCATGGTGCAGACGGCTGATGGCGCGTTGCAGGTCATTGATGAAAAGCTCATTCGCATGAAGGAGCTTGCAGAACAGGCGGCCACCGGTACCTACAACTCGGACCAGCGTCTGATCATCGACTCGGAATACCAGGCTATGGCCTCGGAAATTACCCGAATCGCACTGGCCACGGACTTCAACCAGGTGCATCTGCTGGACGGTACCCTCTCGGGCACCATCCCCACGGACCATAACGGTACCGGCATGCAGCCCACCGGCCCCATGAAGATTCATTTCGGAACGGGCAACGACTCTTCCGAGGATTACTATTTCATCTCCATCGGCGGGGCCACGGCGTCCCACTTCGGTCTTGGACTCGGTTCGGATGCACTGGGCGGCAACTTTGTCGGCGGCCAGAGCATCTCCACCCAGTCCCTGGCGCAGGCGGCCCTGGCTGCCCTGGACCAGGCCATCATCTCCAAGGACAAGATCCGCGCCAACCTTGGTGCGATCCAGAACCGTCTGGAGAACACGATCACCAACCTGCAGATTCAGGCCGAGAACCTTTCGGCTGCTGAATCCCGTATCTCCGATGTGGACGTGGCCCTGGAAATGACCGAGTTCGTCCGCAACCAGATCCTGACGCAGTCCGCCACGGCAATGCTGGCCCAGGCCAACTCTCTGCCCAGACTGGCGATGCAGCTCATCGGCGGTGGTTAATGACCGCGCGGCCTAGGGCCGATTAACGCGCTCATGACGCGGCCAAAGACGTATCCCGGGGGAGTCCGCAAGGGCTCCCCCGTTGAATACGCTGCCAGCTGCATCCTTCACGGCAGTGAGTCTGAGTGGTCCGGCGCAGGCTGGGGATCTCAGTTGGTTTTTTCACCCAGAAAAGTCAAAGCCTTGGCCGCGGCATTCTGCTCGGCCTGCTTCATGTTCTGGCCCTGGGCGACGATCCGGGTGCCTTCGGGAAGCAGTACTTCCACCTCGAAATTCTTGGCGTGTTCCGGGCCTTCGCTGCTCTTCAGGAAGTACACGGGGCGCTCCTTGAAGCGTTCCTGGGTCAGCTCCTGCAGGCTGCTCTTGGAGTCCTTGCGACGGCGGATGTCGTGCATCTCGGGCAGCCGGGACGCGAAGACCTTGGCCACTACGATCTGGGCTGCGGCGTATCCTCCGTCCATGAACACCGCCCCGAAGATGGCCTCCAGCGCATCGGACAGCAGGGAATTTCTTTCCCGCCCCCCTTGGCTTTCCTCGCCCTTCCCCAGAAAAAGCAGTTCGCTCAGTCCCAGGTCGCGGGCCACGTCCGCCAGGGCGGGTTCGCTGACCAGCCGCGCGCGCATGCGGGTCAACGAGCCTTCCGGGGCTTCGGGAAACTTGCGGTAGAGTATCTCGGACATGCAGAGCTCCAGCACCGCATCTCCGAGATACTCCAGGCGTTCGTTGTCCGAGTTGGCATCGGGACTCTCGTTGGCGAAGGAACTGTGGGTCAAGGCCGTGCGAAGGAGCTTGACTTGAGAAAACCGATGCGAAATAACTTCTTGCAAGGCCTCTAAATTCTGCTTCATCTCGTTCCTCCTGGAGAATATTGGGTATGTCGGAAGCCAGTCTCAATGCATTGTTCAATCCACAGGCGGTTGCCGTCGTCGGCGCCTCGGGTACACCCGGCAAGGTCGGATACAGCGTTGTCTCCAATCTGCTGGAGGCCGGTTACCAGGGGCGCATTCTGCCGGTCAACCCCAAAGCGGGCGAGATCCTCGGGCTGCCCTGCGTGGCCTCCATTGCCGAGTTGCCCCCTGCGCTGGATCTGGCGGTGGTCTGCATCCCGCCGAAATTCGTGATCCAGGCCCTGGAGGAGTTGGGCAAGCTTTCGACCCGGGCGGTGATCGTCATCACGGCAGGCTTCAAGGAAGTCGGGCACGAGGGCTATCAACTCGAACAGCAACTCAAGGAGGTGGCCGCCCGTTACGGCATGGCCTTGCTGGGCCCCAACTGCCTTGGACTTAATAACACGGGTCCCGGCCTGAACGCCACCTTTGCCGCGGGCACCCCGCCCAAGGGCAATATCGCCTTTTTCTCTCAATCCGGCGCACTGTGCACGGCCATTCTGGACTGGGCACTGGGCGAGAACATCGGTTTTTCCAAGTTCGTGAGCCTGGGCAACAAGGCCGTGCTAGACGAGTCGGATATGCTGGACTACCTGCGCGACGACCCCGAGACCCAGGTCATCCTGGGCTATGTCGAAAGCGTGGAGGACGGGCAACGCTTTGCCCGCGTGGCCCGCGAGGTCACGATGGACAAGCCGGTGATCATGATCAAGTCGGGCACCACCGCTGCCGGAGCCAAGGCGGCCTCCAGCCATACCGGTGCCATGGCCGGGTCGGAGCAGGCCTATAGCGCGGCTTTCAACCAGGCGGGCATCATCCGTGTCCGCGACGTGGCCATGCTCTTCAATCTGGCCCAGGCCTTTTCCACCCAGCCCTTGCCCACAGGACCGAATCTGGTCATTGTCACCAACTCCGGCGGGCCGGGCATCATGGCCGCGGACGTGACTGAGGAATCGGCCCTGCTCATGGGTACGCTCACGGGCAAGACCGTGGACACCCTGCGGCAGGCCTTGCCGCCCTTTGCCTCGCTCTACAACCCCGTGGACATCATCGGTGACGCCGATGCGGCGCGTTACCGCGTGGCCCTGGAGGCCGTGGTCAGGGACGAGCTGGTCAACTCCATCCTGGTGATGCTCACGCCCACGGCCTCGGCCGAGATCGAGGCCACGGCCCAGGCCATCATCGACGTCACCAAGGGCTGCGGCAAGCCAGTGTTCGCCTGTTTCATGGGGCAGCAGCGCGTGGCCCCGGGGCGCAAGCTGCTGCAGCAGGCCGGGATTCCGTGCTACGCCTTTCCGGAACCTGCCATCCGCAGCATCGAGGCCATGTACAAGTACCATCTCTGGCGTCATCGTCCTGCACCCGTGGGCGTCTGTTACCGTCGCGACAAGACCCGGGCGGCCAAGGTCCTGGATGCCGCCCGTGACAAGGGCTGTGTGGAGATCGTGGAATTTCAGGCCCAGGACCTGCTCAAGGCCTACGAGCTGCCCGTGCCGCAAACCGAGCTGGCGCGGACCTCCGATGCGGCCGTCAAGGCCGCCAAGCGCATCGGCTACCCCGTGGTCCTGAAGATCGCCTCCCAGGATATCTCGCACAAGTCGGACGTGGGTGGCGTGCGTGTGGGCCTGGAGGATGAGGCCGCCGTGCGCAGCGCCTTTCTGGACATTACCTCGCGAGCTGCCAGGTTGCGCAAGGATGCCGCCATCACCGGCTGTCTTGTGCAGTCCATGGCGCCCAAGGGCTCCAAGGAAGTCATCATCGGCTTCAAGCGGGACGCGCAGTTCGGGGCACTGATCATGTTTGGCCTGGGCGGCATCTACGTGGAGGTCCTGAAGGACATTGCCTTCAGGCTGGCACCGCTCTCCATGGATGACGCGGCGGAGATGATCCGCGAGATCAAGTCCTACCCGCTGCTGCGGGGGGTGCGCGGCGAGCCGCCCGTTGATTTCAAGACCATCGAGGACATCCTGCTGACCATGTCCCAACTGGCCCAGGATTTTCCGGAGATCTACGAGGCCGAATTCAACCCCGTGCTGGTCAATCATGAGGGGGCGGTGGTGGCCGATGTGCGCGTTACGTTGTGTTCGGGCGGATAGCGGTTTGATCCGCTCACCGTGGATTCGACGGTGAGCGCGGCATTTTCTTTGTGAATAAAAAGGTGTACACACTTTTTAGTACGGATATTCAGGAGGACGAAATGGCTGGCATATACATCGGTTCGACTTCGGGCTTTTCCGGTAAGAACATGGTTGTCATGGGCCTGGGGCTGAAACTGCAGAAAGACGGTCTTTCCGTGGGCTACATGAAGCCCGTCGGGGCCATGCCCGCCGAGATCGAGGGGGTCCCCTGGGACGAGGACGCCTTCTTCGTGCAGGGCATTCTGGGCCTGAAGAGCAGCGCGCAGGACGTGACCCCTGTGCTGGTCACCCAGGATTTCAAGGTCAAGGCCTTCTCCGGGCAGTGCGGCAACCTGATGGGTGATATCCAGGGTGCCTACGACAAGATCAGCGCGGGGCACGACGTGACCCTGGTGGCTGGCTCCGGCAGCATGTACTCCGGCAAGTATTGCAGCGTGGACGGCGTGACAGTGGCCAAATCTCTGGGCCTGAAGGTCGTGGTCATCGACCGTTTCCAGGAAGAGCTGAAATACGACTATCTGATGGTCATGAAGGAAGCCCTGGGTGAAGACCTGGTCGGCGTCATTCTGAACGATATCCCGCCGTCCTTCATGGACGAGGTGGAGACCATGCTCCGGCCCTGCCTGGAACGCATGGGCGTGCGCGTGTTGGGCGTGATCCCCAAGGACCCGCTGATGGGGGCCATCAAGGTTTCGGACCTGGCCGAGCGCCTGGGCGGCAAGGTCATCTCCGCCCACAACAAGGCGGAAAAGGTGGTGGAGAACTTCCTCATCGGCACCATGCAGGTGGAGAACTTCATGACCCACTTCCGCAAGAACAAGAACTCCGCGGTGATCGTGGGCGGCGACCGATCCGACGTGCAGCTGGTGGCCCTGGAGGGCAACTGCCCGTGCCTGGTGCTTACCGGCAACCTCTATCCCAACGACATCATCCTGACCCGTTCCGAGGTGCTTGAGGTGCCCATCATCATCGTGCGCGAGGACACCTATTCCGTGGCCAAGAAGATGGACGCCATCCTTTCGCGCCACAAGCTGCGCGACGTGATCAAGATCCGTCAGGGTGCGCAGCTGGTCAGTGCCAATATCGACTATGAATTTATCAAGAAGAGCCTGGGCATCTAGTCCGGGACCAAGGTCCTCCTGAAAGAAAAAGGCGCACCCCTCGGGGTGCGCCTTTGTTGTGCGTGTCGCTGGCCTGAAGGCCTTATCTCTTCATCTGGATGGCGTTCTTGATGATCTCGTCGGCGGTGGTGATGATCTTGGAGTTGGCCTGGAAGCCGCGCTCGGTGATGATCATTTTTACAAATTGCTCGGCGATGTCGACGTTGGACTGTTCCAGGGAGTTGGAGTTGATGCCTCCGAAATTGTCCTGACCGGCAAAACCCTCCACTGCGGCCCCCGAGCCCATGGTCTCCGAGAAGTGGTTGCCCCCCTCGCGTCGCAGGCCGAATTCCCCCGGGAAGTTGTACAGGGTGATCTGGTAGAGTTCCTGCTGGATGCCGTTGGAGTATTTGCCCAGCAAGATGCCGTCCTTGTCCACGTCGAGGTTCACCAGGAAGCCTTCGGCGTATCCGTCCTGGGATTGGAAGGACACGGCCGAGGTGCCCAGGAAGGCCGTGGTCGTCAGGGCGTTTCTGGTGGCGGAGGCCATGGACGGCAGGTTGCCCGCTACGGTGCCCACGGCCCCGGCATTGGAGGCTCCGCCTGCGCTGTAGGCGCTGGCCGAGAGGCCGAAATTGATGCCGATGGTGCTGCTGTCCCCGCTGTCGGCAAAGGATGCCGAAAGCTGTGGGTAGCCGTTGGCCGTGAAGGACGTGGGTGTCCAGTTGGAGAGGACCTTGGTATCTCCGGCCCCGCCATAGCTGAAGGCCGCCAGGTCCACCATCTGGCCTGTGGAGTCGAAGGTCATGACGCCGGTCATCAACACGCCTGCCCCGGAGGTCCCGGTGATGCCTGCGCGAGCGTCGTTGGCCGGATTCATGGTCACCATGAACTCGAAATAGTCCCTGCTTCCTGCATTGCTCACGTCGGCCTTGTCGAAATAGACGTTCAGGGTCTGTTGGGTGCCACTTTCATCGTAGACCTTGATGGCGCTCTGGAACCCGTAGAGTCCCGAGCCCAGCGGCGGGGTGGCCGCGCCGTTCCAGTTCTCGAACATGGAGAACATGGGGTTGGCCGTGCTGGAGGCCTTGCTGTGTTCCAGGCCGATGTTGGAGATGAAGGACACCTCCGTTGTGGCCGACGGGGCCACGCTGAATTGCCCGTTGGCGTCGCCGCGCAGCTGGATGTCCGTGGTGGCGCCGTTGACTCCGTCCGTGATCTCCTGGCCCTGCAGGCGCGAGCCGCTTGGGTCGACCAGGAATCCCGAATTGTCGAAGCGGAAGTTCCCGGCCCGGGTGTAGTTGGTCAGGTTGTTGTCCGGGCCGACCACCCGGAAGAAGCCCTTCCCGGAAATCCCCAGGTCCGTGATGTCGCTGCCACCGATCATGGCACCCGTCCTGAAATCAGTGAGGATGGCGCCCAGTCCGACGCCCAGTCCGACCTGGGACGGGCCCGAGGTCGCCCCCGAGTTTCCCGAAGCCAGGGAGTCACTGATCAGCGTCTGAAAATGGGTGTTGGTGCTCTTGTAGCCCACGGTGCTCACATTGGCGATGTTGTTGCCGATGTTCTGCATCCGCGTGCCGTGGGACACCATTCCCGTGGTCCCGACGTACAGTGATTGAAAGCTCATACCGATCTCCTTCAGCCGATACACACACAACCGACGGAAAAATATTCCCGTCTCATGGATGGTTCGCAAGGACTGTGCCAGGGCTGGACGGGAGGGTGCGTCTTGGGGTGGAAGGACTTGGCGGGGGGATGCGCGCGGAATCTGCGCGAGGGATGTGGTTTTTTTTCCGATAATAAAGGCCCCGCGCATCGTGTTGCTGCGCGGGGCCTGGTGCCTACCATGCGGCGTGTCAGCTGGGAACTCTGCTGGCTGCCGGGTCCTGGGCCCTGGGGTGCTCTGCCGGATTTTTTGGACCTCTCGATTCTTGAGGATTGCCCCCCGGTTGGTGTGGGTCCGGGCAATTTACTCAGTCGCCCCGGGGGGCGACATCGCGGACATGGTGACGCGGTTGCGGCCCTCATGCTTGGACATGTAGAGCGCTTCGTCCGCAGCCTTGACCATCTCCTCCAGCCCCCCCAAGGGGCTGGCACAGAGGCCGATGCTCACCGTGTACGGGATACTCTGGCCGTTGTAGGTCGCCGGGTTGGCCTCAAAGGCCTGGCGCAAGTCCTCGAAGACCTTGCCTGCATCCGCAGTGTTTATGTCTGTGGCCAGGATGCAAAACTCCTCCCCGCCGAAGCGCGAGACAATGTCCGAGGCCCGGAAGCGAGCGGACATGAGTGCGGCCATCTGGCGCAGTACAGCGTCACCAGCGTCGTGGCCGAAGGTGTCGTTGACTTTCTTGAAGAGGTCGATGTCGAGCATGGCCACAACGACGCCCTGCTCCCGTCGCGTTTGTGCAGCGATGAGCTTCGGACCGGTAGAGAAGAAGTAGCGGCGGTTATAGAGCCTCGTCAGATAGTCCTTTTCAGCCAGTTCCTTGATCTGGGCGATGTACTCCAGAAGCTCGATGTTCTGGTTCACGCGAGTGTAGAATTCTTCGTTCAGGAAGGGCTTGTTCAGGAAGTCGTTCGCCCCGCTCTTGATGAATTTGGCCGAGAGTCCGCCCCCCCCCGCCCCCGAGAGGCCGATGATGGCCAACTGGTCCTTGGCGTGGCTTTGGCGGATGGTCTGCACAAGTTCGGCCCCATTCATCCCGGGCATATTGAAGTCTGTGATGACGAGGCGCACATCTGGATTTTTCTGGAGTATGGCCAGGGCGTCAAGGCCATTTGCGGCCTCCAACACCTGGTAGCGGTGGGTGTGCAAGAGTTCGCCGAGCACTAGGCGTGCGGTCTTGGAGTCGTCAACCACGAGTACCTTGATGTCGGGGTTGCGTTCCAGACGTCCCACCAAGGAGAGGATGTAGTGCACATTCTCCATATTCTGCTTGAGCACGTAGTCCACGATGCTCATGGCCCAGAACTGGTCTCGCAGGTTGTCGCTCATTTCCCCGGTGAAGACGATGGACGGGATGTCATGCTTCAGCACGAGGGCCACCACCTCCCCGTTGGGCGCATCGGGCAGGTTTAGATCCAATAACGCCACGAAGAATTCGGTGTCCTCTGACAAGAGGTCTTCGGCCATGGCTTTGGAATCGACCACCACCACCTGGTGTCCCAGTTCTTCGGTGATGCGTCGCGAGAGCAAGGAGGAAAAGGTGCGGCTATCTTCGACGATGAGTACCCTGGGCATAGAGCCTCCTCTGTGCTTCTTTCTGAATGGCTGGCTCTATTGGAGACTATGGTTTGCCGACCGGTCTGCTTCTCTTGAAGAGTGGTTAAGCCCAAAGCCTCTCACTCACTGCCTTTTCTTCGGCAAGGAACAGCAAGTTTTCAACGGGGGATCTATGTTCGCCAACTACTCTCAGCTTAACACAAGGCCACCAATCTCACCAAGACTGATTTGCAATCTTGCCAAGACTGACCCGTTGATTCACGTTTTCGGCTGGAGGGAAAGGGCCGGTCAGGCCCCGGGGTCCTTGGGCTGGCCGGACTTGCCGGCCTCGTTGCGGGCCAGGATGTCACAGCGCTCGTTCTCCGGGACTCCGCTGTGGCCCTTGACCCAATTGTAGCGGATGTCGTGCTCGGCCAGCAGCGGGTCCAGCCGCAGCCACAGATCCTGGTTCTTCACCGGCTTCTTGGCCGCAGTTTTCCAGCCGTTCCTCTTCCAGTTCTTCAGCCAGCCTTCGCGGATGGCGTCCAGAAAGTACTTGGAGTCGGAAAACAGTTCCACCTGGCTACGCCGTGTCAGAATGGACAGCGCTTCGATGACCGCCATCAGTTCCATACGGTTGTTGGTGGTTGCGCAAAAGCCGCCGGACAGCTCCTTGCGGTGCTCGCCGAATCTGAGAACCGCACCCCAGCCGCCGGGGCCGGGATTGCCCAGGCAGGAACCGTCGGTGTAGATGGTGACCTTGTCGATGTCGTTGTCTGCCATCAGCCCTGGCCTCCTGTGGCCAGGCCGGTCACGCGTTCCCAAATGAGTTGCAGGGCCTTCATCAGCCCCGTGGGCCAGCTGTTGGATTCGAAGTAGGGTCGCATATGCTCCTGGAGTTCGTCATTGAATCCCGGACCGAGGGATTTCTCGATCCAGGGCGGGAAGACGACGATGATTTTCCCGCCGGTGCTGTCGATGCCGATATACAGGCTTTTGGACTTGAGCTGGGGGGGCTCCGGTGTGCCGCTGGCCACGCGCAGCACCAGATCGATGCCCAGTTCATCACGGAACAGCTTGGCGAAATCCCTGAACTGGGATTTTTGTTTGCTGGACAGGGAGCCGGACTTGTCCAACACCGAGGATCGGGTCTGGATGTCCTCGATGGCATGGTCGAAGTGCTTGGTATACAGCCAGGCCACGCCGATGAAAACGCAGATCAGGAGCATGGACCGCAGAAAGCGGGTGCCTCCGGACTCTTTTCGATAATTGCTCACGGGAGTGAATTTCATGGGCTGATCCTTGTGAGTTGAGGGCCTGGGGCCGGGTGTTTTCTATCGGGCGCTCCGGGCGGGCGTCAAGTCAAGAACTGTCGCCGCGCAGGGCGGTGACCGCATCCAGCCGGGCGGCACTGCGTGCGGGGCGGATGCCGAAGACCATGCCCACGGTCACGGACGAGCTGAGTGCCAGGACAAAGGCCTTGAGCGAGAACTGGATTTCCAGAATTCCCAAGCGGGTCAGCATTTGTCCCAGGCCCAGGCCCAGGCCCATGCCGATGAGCGCCCCGGCGATGGTCAGGATGGCGGCCTCGAACAGGAACTGCGCCGTAATGGTCCAGGCCTTGGCCCCCAGAGCCTTGCGCAGCCCGATTTCCGAGGTTCGTTCGCTGACGCTGATGTAGAACAGGTTGGCCAGCACGAAACCGCCGACCAGCATGGCCACTGTGGCCGTGACCCCCAGAAAGACCACCAGTCCGCCCTTGAGCATGCCGATGAATTTCAGGATCTCGTCGGCGGTCAGGATGCTGAAGTCGTCGTCTTCGCCATCCTTCAGCCCGTGCAGGTGCCGCAGCAGCGAGCGGGTGTTCTCCACATGCACGCTCATGCGCTCCGGGTCGTGGAATTTGATGCGCAGGGCGCGGAAGTATTTGCGATTCATGTTGAAGCGCTGGGTGAGGGTGGTCAGGGGGATGATCATGCGTTCGTCGATGCTCGACCCGCCGCCCGTGAATCCCCGGTAGGACAGCCGCCCGATGATCTGCACGGGCAGATCGCCCAGGAAGACCACCTTGCCGATGGGCGACTCGTCCCCGAAGAGTTCCTCGGCGACCTGGTCGCCGATCAGTCCCACCTTGGCCCCCAGGGACACATCCTGGAGGTTGATGTCCCGACCTTCGGACAGGGGCCAGTTCCAGACCTCGGCGTAGGATTCGGTGGCGCCAACCACCACGGGGATCTCTTTACTCTTGCCGGCGTGGCGAGCCATGACGCCGGTCTTGGCGCGCATGGGCACCACCAGGTACGCCCCGGGCAGGGATTGCTTGAGCCTGCGGGCGTCCTCCCAGGACAGGGTCATGGTGCGCCTGCCCACGGCGCGGCTCTTGATGTCCCCGCCCAGGACGAAGACCGCATCGGGCCCGAACATGTCCACAATCTCCAGGGCCTTGCGCTGGGCACCGTCCACGCTGGTCACGATCACCGTGAGCGCGGCAATGCCCATGGCGATGCCCGCTGTGACGAATACGCTACGCAGCTTGTAGGCCCAGACCGCTTCCAGGGCGAAACCAAAGACACGGCCCAGGGTGACGAGGGTCTCAGTCGCTTTGCGCAATGGCCCCGTCCAGCATCTGTATGGAGGAGGCTGCGTAGGAGGCCGTCTCCTCGTCGTGGGTGACCATGATCACGGTGGTGCCCCCCGCATTGATCTGGGCCAGCAGAGACATGATTTCGCCGCTGGTGGTGGAGTCGAGTTGGCCCGTGGGTTCATCGGCGAAAATCACGGCGGGCCGGTTCAGCAACGCACGGGCCAGGGCCACTCGCTGCTGCTGCCCGCCGGAGAGTTGGGAGGGGCGATACCCCGCCCGGTCCGTCAGTCCCACCTGGTCCAGGATCTCCTGGGCGCGCAGGGTGAGCTCGCGACGTGATTTGGTTCCGTACAGTCCGGGCAGCAGCACGTTTTCCAGGGCCGAGGCGTAGGGGATCAGGTAGAAACTCTGGAACACGAAGCCGAACTGGGTGTTACGCACTCCGGACTGGGCGTCGTCGTCCATGGAGGACACATCCTGGCCCGACAGCAGGTAGCGGCCCGTGGTGGGCCGGTCCAGCAGGCCAAGAATATGCAACAAAGTGGACTTGCCCGAGCCCGAGGGGCCTTGCAGGGCAACGAAATCACCCCGGTTGATGGTCAGGTCGAGCCCCTTCAGGACCTCGGTGGTCAATTCGCCCTGAACGTAGCGCTTGGACACGCCTTCCAGACGGATGAGGGGGGCGTCGCCCATGGGCTAGTCCTCCTTCTTTTTCTGGCCGGGCAGCACCAATTGGGTGGCCACGGCATCGCCCGCGGACAGGCCCGAGAGCACCTCGGAGTGCGTGACTCCGGACAGGCCCAGTTCCGGGCTCACCTTGCGCACCCCGGAGTCGTCGGACACGAACACCACCTGCTGTCCATCCACCCACTTCAGGGCGGCATTGGGCAGGGCCAGAACATCCTTTTTGATCTCCACGATGACCTGGCACTGGGTGGTCATCTCCGGGCGCAGGCGCAGGGCCTGCTCCTTCTCCAGACGCACCAGGGCCTGGTAGTAGACGATGTTGTCGCGGATTTCGGGCTCGGGGTAAATCTGGTCGATGCTGCCGCTGAAGACGTCACCGGGGTAGGCGTCCACCTGGAAATCCACAGGCAGGCCCGGGATGACCCGACCGATGTCCGTCTCGTCCACGTAGATCCACATCTCCAGGCGCGTGGGGTCGAGCACGGTGATCAGGTTGGCCACTTCCAGGCCCGTGACCACGGTTTCGCCTTCCTGGGCGGCTACCTGGCTGACCACGCCCGTCAGCGGGCTGATGATGCGCGTGTAGGAGAGTTTGGTGCGGATGGAGTCCAGGGCGGCCCGCTCCTGGGCCAGGGACTTGGCTGCCTTGCGCTGGTCCTCGGCGGTCTCGGAGCGTATCCGTTCCAGGGCCGAGACTTTGGCGCGCAGGGCGCTTTTCTTGACTGCCGCGTTCTGGCGCGCGTCGTCCAGGGCGTCCTTGGCCACCAGATCGGCTTCGGCCAATTGGCGCTGGCGTTCGAAGCTCAGCACGGCGTAGTTCAGCTGGGCGGCTGCGGCCTCCATCTCTGCCTCGGCCTCGGTGATCAGCAAGGGGGCGGTCGTCTTGGTGCGGGACAGATCGGCCCTGGCGCGATCCAGGCGGGCCTCGGCTTCGGCCTCGGAGGCTTTCAGCTCGCGGTCGTCAATGGCCGCGATCAGGTCGCCCTGTTTGACCGGGTCGCCCACGCGGACGTTCATCCGGGTGATGCGTCCGGTGGCCTGGGCCCCGATCTTGACGATGGCCCCCACCTGGGCCTTGATGATGCCCGTGGCCTCCAACTGGTTGCGGACCTCTCCGCGTTCCACCCTGACAGTCTTCAGGATTTCGATTTTGCCGGTACCGCGATGGGTGGTCCAGAACAGGGCCAGGGCCGACGCGGCGAACAGCAGGATGGCGATGATGATTTTTTTGCGCACGTATCCACTCTCGAAGATTGATGACGAGTATTTCAGGGGTTGTACGAGTAAAGAATACGACGCCACGGCTCCAAGGTCCAGCCCGGCCCTGGACCACCCGCAGCGGCGACGTCGCTGGGAGGTGTGGTCTGTGACCAGGCAGCACCCGGGGCGCGCAGTCTTGGAGATCGAGGACTACTTCGGGTCTGGGCCAGGCTCAGGAGCCGGGGCTGCACCAAGCTCCAGGATGGACTGCGTGTAGCGCGTCTGCAATGCCGCCAGATAGGCCGGGTCCATGGCACCCTTCCAGGTGACCACCTCCATGAAGCGCTTGGGTACGCGGGCCTCGGTGGGGTCGAAGCCCGTGGCCAGCTTCAGCCGCCAGCGCAGACGCTGCATCTCGTCGGCTTTGGCGTCGAGGTTCGCGGCGGTGTCGGCGAGGCCCACGGAACACAGGGCCTCGGCCACGCGCTCGCCGGAGTAGATTTTGCGCGCGAACAGACAGGAGACCATGCTGGTCAACATCACCCGACCGCGTTCGTCCTTCACCAGGAAGTCCACGGCCTTGTCCGCGTCCTTGTCCTTGGCGGTCTGGTCGTAGGAATAGCCGCCGCTGTCCAAGTGCGAATGCCGAAAGCCCATGGACTGGGAGACGTAGAAGACCTCGCCCGTGGCGTAGCCGGCCATCTCCTGGCCCAAGACGCAGGCGAAGTCCTCGCCCCCGTAGTGCTCGGCGGCGACCATGGCCCCGCGGGCCAGGATCTCGTAGAAATCGTTGGTCCGTCCTCCCAGACAGTCCATGGCCGCGACGAAGCCCTTGGAATCGCCGAAGGCCAGGGGTAGGAGGGTCTCCTGTTCGCTGATCAGGCCCTTTTCCAAGGCCTCGGCGGCCCAGGCCAGGGCCACCCCCGCACTCATCACATCCATGCCCTGGCGTTCGCAGGCGTCCAGCACGGCCAGGACCTCCGAGGCGTTGGTTAAGCCCAGCATGGAGCCGCAGGCGAACACCGGCTCGTAATCGTAGGAGACCTGGCGGTAGAGGTATTCGTTTTCGTCGGCGAATTTTTCGCGCAACAGGCCGATGTGGATGCAGCCCACCGGGCAGCCCGAGCAGGCGGTTTGTTTGAGCAGTAGCTGTTCAGCAATGCGCTCTCCCGAGATGCCCTCGATCTCGGGACTTTTGGTCTTCTGGAGGTTGTTCCAGGGCAGGGCCGAGAGTTCGTTCAGCGCCAGCAGATTTTCGGCGGTGCCCAGGTTGTGATACTTGCTCATCATGTCCGTGGCGGTCAGGTCGGCATAGATGGACTTGAAGAGCTCCTTGTACTCCTTGCCTCCGGCCAGGGGCAGTTCGCGGTCGCCTTCCACGACCACGGCCTTCAGGTTCTTGGCCCCCATGACCGCGCCGGAGCCCAGCCGTCCGAAATGGCGGAAGGAGTCCACATTGATGCAGGCGTAGGAGCAGAGGTTTTCGCCCGCGGGGCCGATGCGGAAGATGCTGCGGTGTCCGCCGGACCCGGCCCGGTGGCGCAGGTATTTGCCCGTGGTGAAGACATCACGCCCGCGCATGTATTCCACGTCGTCCAGGCGCAGCCTCTGTCCGGCCACAAACAGCGCGGACAGGCGCGCCGCTCGGCCCGTAATGACCAGGGCGTCGTAGCCCGCGAAGCGCAGGGACAGGGCCAGTCGTCCGCCCGCATGGGACTCGGCGTATTGCTCGTTGTAGGGGGACTTGAACCCGCAGACCACCTTGCTCATCAGCGGGAAGTGCCCGGTCAGGGGGCCGATGGCGAAGATCAGCGGCTGATCGGGATGCAGGGCGGGCAGGTCGGTGTGGCCGAACTTTTCAAAGAGCTTGGCCGCCAGCCCGGATCCGCCCAAGCACTGGGCCGGGGAAAGGAAATCCGAACGCTCGCCGCGCCCGGTCGCCATGTCCAGATGCATGATGTGGAACGGACGGTCACTCATGGAGGTCTCCCTTGATCGTTTCCCCGGGCAGGGGGCGGCTGCGGCGTTTGATTACCGCCGTCAATTCCAGGCATTCGTGCGGGCAGTAGGACACGCATCGTCCGCAGTGGATGCAGACGTACGGGAAGCCGTCCTCAAGGCTCATGCTGATGGCGCCCACGGGGCAGACCTTGGCGCATTCGCCGCAGCGGATACAGACCTCACGCTTGACCTTGACCCCGCCGCCCTTGCGCTGGCTGTAGGCCCCTGTGGGACAGGCCTCGGCGCAGGGCGCCGGGTCGCAAGCCACGCAAAGTGTGGCTTCGAACCCCGTGGACAGGCCGCCGGCCGATCCGATGCGGATGCCGGCGCGGGTCCAGGACAGGCTGTCGTGCACCAGCCGGGCACAGGCCAGGGAGCAGGAATGGCAGCCGATGCAGCGTTCCATGGCATTGGCGACGAGTATCTTGGGCATGGTGTTTTTCCTCCGCCTCGCTGGCGGTCAGCTCATTTCCTTGATCCATTCGGCCAGGGGAACCTCGATGACCTTGCGTATCTCTTCCAGGCGCTCAGGGCTTTCGGCCTCGAAGCGCAGCACCAGCACGGGCTGGGTGTTGGAGGCCCGAAGCAGGCCCCAGCCGTCGGGGAACACGATGCGCACCCCGTCCACGTCGATGACATCAAATTTGCCCTTGAAAAACTCCTGGGCCCGCCTGACCACGTCGAACTTGATGGCGTCCGGGCAGTCCTGGCGGAGCTCGGGGGTATTGAATGTCTTGGGCCAGTCGGCGAGGTAGCTGCTGAGGGGTTTGCCCGGAGCGCGCGCCAGGATATCCACGATGCGCATGGCCGAGTAAAGGGCGTCATCAAAACCGTAGTAGCGGTCTGCGAAGAACATGTGCCCGCTCATCTCGCCTGCCAGGAGCGCGCCGGTCTCCTGCATTCTGGCCTTGATCAGCGAATGTCCGGTGGCGTTCATGATGGGCTTGCCCCCGTGCTCGGCGATGTCCTTGTACATCAGGTGGGTGCACTTGACCTCGCCGATGATGGATGCGCCGGGAAGGCGGGTCAGGATGTCGCGGGCATAGATGGTCAGCAGTTGGTCGCCGTAGATCATTTTGCCTGTTTCATCGATGACGCCGATGCGGTCGGCGTCGCCATCCAGGCCGATGCCCAGTTCAGCGCCTTCTGCCGGGACCCGCTTGATGAGGTCGGTCATGTACTTGGGCACTGTGGGGTCGGGGTGGTGGTTGGGGAAATTACCGTCAGGACGGGTGTATTGTTCGATGACGTCGGCCCCGATACGCCGCAGCAACTCGGCGCAGACTTCGCCTCCCGACCCGTTGCCGCCGTCCAGGACGACCTTGACCGGGCGCGCCAGCGTCACCTGTGAGGCCAGGTCGTTCAGATAGCTGGGCACGATGTCGTGGGCCGAGGCCAGGCCGCTGCCAGTCTCGAATTCCCCGGAGGCCATGATGCGGTAAACTTCCTGGATTTCTTCGGAATGGATGGTGGACTCTCCGGCCCAGACCTTGAATCCGTTGAATTCCGGTGGGTTGTGGCTGGCGGTGATCATCACCCCGGCCTTGTGGCCGAGCTTCTTGATCGCGAAATAGAGCAGCGGGGTGGCCACCATATTCAGGTAAACCACGTCCACGCCTGTGGATGTCAGGCCACTAATCATGCGCCTCTGATAGCCCGGCGAGGAATGGCGGCAGTCATGGGCCACCACGGCCTGGGTCAGGCCCTGGCGGCGGAAATAGGTGCCACAGGCCTTGCCCAGGACCTCGACCCATTCATCGTCGAAGTCTTTGTCCACGACGCCCCGGATGTCGTAAGCGCGAAAAATCTCTCGATTGACGGGTTTCATCTATCCTCTCGTGTGATATAACGTTATCATGGCGCAACAGGGATTTCCTACTTATAAGGATTAAACCCCGCTATGTGATTAATCAAGTCGCATTTTACCGTGAACGGTGAGTACCACACGATTATTACGTGGAAAAGACGAAAGGTTTCGCGGGGAAGCGGCCTTTCCGCCCTTGGTCTTGGTAACATTGAAAACTTAATGGATGCTATTATGAATTGGGATTGGGAAAAATTGCAGCAACGACGGCAGAGACCCCCCGGCGGCCCCGGCGGGCCGAACCTGGGCGACCTGAACGTGAATTTCGACAAGTTCAAGAACATGGGCTTTCCGGGTTGGAAGATTCTGATTGGGGTGCTCGTGCTCCTGTGGCTGGCATCGGGGATCTACATCGTCGGCCCCGACGAGGTGGGCGTGGTCAAGCGCTTTGGCGCATTTGACAGCCAGACTGAACCCGGTCCGCATTACCACTGGCCGGCTCCCTTCGAATCCGTGCTCAAGCCGCAGGTGACCAAGGTCCACCGCGTCGAGGTGGGGTTCCAGAGCCTGGGGCGCAGCGAGTTTACCCAGCAGTCGCGTCTGACGCCTGAGGAATCCTTGATGCTGACCGGTGACGAGAACATCGTGGATGTGCAGTACATCGTGCAGTACAAGATCAATGACCCTGCGAAGTATCTGTTCAATTTGAAGGGTCAGGAAGCCACGGTCAAGTCCGTGGCTGAGGCGGCCATGCGCGAGGTTGTGGGCTACAACAAGATCGACGCGGTGCTGACCACCGGCAAGCTTGAGATCCAGAACGAATGCCGCGTGCAGCTCCAGTCCATCTTGGACAAGTACGAATGCGGCATCAACGTGCTGGCCGTGCAGCTGCAGAATGTCCATCCGCCCAAGGAAGTCGTCGATGCGTTCAAGGACGTGGCCTCCGCCCGGGAGGACAAGAGCCGCTTCATCAACGAGGCCGATGCCTACCGCAACGATCTGATGCCCAAGGCCCGTGGTCAGGCGGCCGTGCTGATCAATCAGGCCGGTGCCTACAAGGAGACCCGGATCAGGGTTGCCAAGGGTGAGGCCGACAAGTTCCTGTCCGTGATGCGTGAATACAACAAAGCCAAGGACGTGACCCGCAAGCGTCTGTATCTGGAGACCATGGAAAAGATTCTTTCCAACCCCGAGTTGGACAAGATCATCATCAGCGATGATGTGGCGGGCTCGGTTCTGCCCTATCTGTCGTTGGATCGGGTGCAGGGGACGACCAAGGGAGGGACGCAATAATGTTGGGTAAAAAGACCATAATCCTCCTTGGTGTGGTGGCCTTGGGCTTTGTGCTGCTGACGCAGTGCCTGTATACCGTGGATCAGACCGAAAAGGCCATTGTCCTGCAGTTGGGCAAGCCCGTGGGCGGCGTCATGCTCCCCGGTCTGCATGTCAAAAAGCCGTTTGTTCAGAACGTGCTGTTCTTCGACTCCCGGGTGTTGGAGTACGACGCCCGCCCCGAGGAGATCCTGACCAAGGACAAGAAGAACATGATCGTGGACAATTTCACCAAGTACCGCATCGTGGACCCGTTGCAGTATTACCTCACGGTGCGCAATGAGCGCGGGGCCCTGGCCCGGCTTGACGATATTGTCTACGCCCAGCTGCGTGTGGCGCTCGGTGGATACACCCTGATCGAGGTCGTGGCCGAGAAACGCGGCCAGATCATGCAGGAAGTGTCCGCCAGGGCCTCCGAACTGGTCAAGGATTACGGCATCGAGATCGTGGACGTGCGCATCAAGCGTACGGACTTGCCCGCAGAGAATGAGCGGGCCATCTTTGGCCGGATGCGCGCTGAGCGCGAGCGCCAGGCCAAGCAGTACCGTTCCGAGGGTCAGGAAGAGTCGGCCAAGATCAAGTCCAATGCCGACAAGGACAGGGCATTGATCCTGGCTGATGCGGAACGCGAGTCCGCCATGCTGCAAGGCCAGGGTGACGGTCAGGCGACTGCTATCTACGCCCAGGCCTTGAATCAGGCGCCCGATTTCTACGCCTTCAAACGCAGCATGGAAGCCTATGAGAAGAGTTTGAAGAACAATACCCGTGTCATCCTGACGCCTAAGAGTGAGTTCTTCAGATATATGAGATAGATGTTCAAGTTGGACCCATGATGAATGATTAGCCCGCTCCCTCTTGGGGGGGCGGGTTTTTTGTGCAGCATTGAAAATGCAATATCAGGGGCAGATTTTTTTTGTAGAGTCTAAGTCAGTCTATACGTTGAGGTTATGAATTACCCTATGGGTAAATCCGATCTTTTTACTACGGAAAGACATTGACAATGGCAGAGCTTGTATACATTATAGCGTGGCCTCAGGTCGCGCTGAGGGGATAATAGTATTGGTAGAGGACGGTGAGAGATGTAGTGCACCGGACCTATCGGCTGGGCAGGCCAGCAGTCCCCTGGGACGTGTCTTCGAACAATCTTTTTTTTGTCTCCTCATCGATGCTCTGCACGGATATCGGACACGCTTTTGAGTCAGGCGGGTAGGCTATTTGTTTTTCGTGCCGGGTGGACGTCCCGGTGGACGGGACGGAACAGGTAGAAGCTCCTGTGGCACACCCAGTTCGGCCAATTGCTCGATGCGTCTGGCCGGGGCTGATTCACCCTTGACGATGCGGGTGATCATGGACGGATGTACCCCGAGACGCTTGGCGAGTTCACCCATGGCGAACCCGTTGAGCACAAGCCAGGCACGGAGCTTGGCTTGACGCGGGGGGGTATTTGCTTCAAGTAATTGACTTGTTTCTTTTGATTGGATAGTCATTGCTAAAGCCTATATAAGGTTAACGAATAAGCTGTCAATAGTTAAAATCTGGGAAAAGATAGGGAAGGAATGTTTATGGGAAAATCAGGCAAGAAATATGGAGAAGGATTCGGCCCCGTGGTGGATCGGATTAAGGAAGCTACAGGGACGAGGACTCAGGTAGAACTCGCCACAGTCCTCGGCATTCGCCAGTCCAGCATCTCCGATGCCAAGCGCAGGGATTCCGTGCCCGCAGACTGGTATCTCACCCTTTTTCGTGAGTTCGGGTTGAACCCCGACTGGTTGGCTTCAAGCCGAGGCCCTCGTCACATCAAGACCAAGGAAGGGTATCAACCCTTTGATCAGCCGGCCTTGTCCGAAACTGTGCGCGAAGATGCCTCCCCCTATGGCGACCCCATGGCCTCGGCCAAGGTGGTCAGTTATTACGCCATGGCTGGCGGGACCTCCGAGTCCGGTCAGTGGAAACCTGTGGCAGCCGGGAAACTGACAATTCCCATGGGCTTTGACCGTAAGTCCCTGCTCGTGGTCAAGATGGACGGCGGCGGCATGGAACCCATGATCCGCCGAGGCGCATTCGTGGGCCTGGACCGTGATCAACTCACTGTGCTTTCCGGGGAGATCTACGGCGTTCTGCTGCCCTTCGAGGGGCTGGTCATTCGTCGTGTGTTCCTGGAGGCTGACAAGACTCGCTTCGTGTTGCGGGCCGAGAACGAGGGCCACGCGGACCAGCACTTCACCTTCGACGAGTACAAGGACCGCATTTTGGGCCGCATGGTCTGGATGATGCAGGAAGTGTAACCGGTTACCTTATTCGCTGCCGCAGTGCGAGCAAGCGTTGCGGCGGTAGTGCAGAATGCTGAAAGGCCCCCCTCGCGAGAGGGGGGCCTTTTTCGTTGACTGCGCGGTGCTTGTCATTGGCGTGTGCAGGCTGTTAGGCTGTGCGCCGCGCCCCGACGGGGCCAGGGCAACAAGGAGATCGAGATGACAGACAAAATGACGGTTCCGGGTGTGGTTTCCCGCAAGGGGGGGCGCAAGCTTTCGATGCTTACGGCCTATGACGCCGTGCTGGCCCGATTGGCTGACGCCAGCGGTGTGGACATGATCCTTGTGGGAGATTCGCTGGCCATGGTCGGTCTGGGGCAGCCGGACACGTTGGCCGTGGGCATGGACGCCATGGTCCATCACACCCGCGCCGTGTCCAGGGGCACCGAGCGGGCACTGGTGGTGGGCGACATGCCGTTCATGTCCTATCAGACCTGCGATGAAGAGGCCGTGCGCAATGCCGGTCGTTTTCTGGCCGAAGGCCGGGCCGGTGCCATCAAACTTGAGGGGGGGGCGCGCATGCTGTCGCGCGTCCGGGCCATCGTCGCTGCGGATATCCCCGTCATGGGCCATATCGGGCTGACGCCCCAGAGCGTGGCCAAGCTGGGTGGCTTCAAGGTCCAGGGCAAGACGGCAAAGGCCGGGCGCGCCCTGGTGGATGAGGCCCGCCTGCTGGAGGAGGCCGGATGCTTCAGCCTGGTGCTGGAGGCCGTGCCTGCACCCATCGCCCAGCTGATTACAGAGGCCGTGTCCATCCCCACCATCGGCATCGGAGCCGGCCCGCACTGCGATGGTCAGGTCCTGGTCACTCACGATGTGCTGGGGCTCTTCGATCGCTTCACCCCCCGGTTCGTCAAGCGCTATGCCGAACTGGGCCGTGCCGCCGTGGCCGCCATGGAGGACTTCCGCAAGGAGGTGGAGGAAGGGACCTTCCCGGCGGAGGAACATTGTTTTGACATGCCCGCCGCTGAAATCGAAAAACTCAAGGATTAGGCCGTAGGCATGGATTTCGATCTGCAAACGTTGTGGAATGGTTTGGGCTGGCCTCTGCTGCGCCTGATGTTCTTCATCTCCGTGGGACTCATGGTGGGCAATCTCATCGAGGCCCTGAACTGGACTCGTGTCGTGGCCAAACTGGCCCAGCCGCTGACGCGCGTGGCACGTCTGAAGGACATCACGGGCGCGTCTTTTTCCATGGCCTTCTTTTCGGGGATCACGGCGAACACCATGCTGGCCGAGGCCCACGAACAGGGCAAGCTTTCCGATCGCGAGTTGATGCTCTCCAACCTGTTCAACAGCCTGCCAACCTATTTCCTGCATCTGCCCACCATGTTCTTCATCACCGTGCCGTTCATCGGCGACGCGGCGGTGACCTATGTGGGGCTGACCCTGTTCGCTGCGTTCCTGCGCACCGCATTCATTCTGGTCATGGGACGTCTGCTGCTGCCGCCCTTGCCCGAGGGTTGCGTGGTTTGCCGTTTGGACGAGCAGCAGAGCCGTAACTGGAGGGACGCCCTTGTGCAGACCTGGGCACGGTTCAAGAAGCGCATCCATAAGATCCTGCGCATCACCGTACCCATTTATATCCTGATTTTCTTTGTGAACAAGCTGGGCGGGTTTACGTTCATGGAGCAGTTCATGAGCGATCATGTGGGGGTGTTTTCCTGGCTGCCGCCCAAGGCCATGGGCATCGTGGTCTTTCACGTGGCCGCCGAGTTCACGGCCGGACTGGCCACGGCCGGGGCGCTCCTGGCCGACGGCAGTCTGGGCACCCGTGAGATCGTGCTGGCGCTACTGCTGGGCAACGTCTTGTCCTCGCCCATGCGGGCCTTTAGGCATCAGTTCCCCTTTTACGCGGGCATCTTCAAACCTCGTCTGGCCTTGAAGCTCATCGCCGCCAACCAGGCCCTGCGTGTTGCAGCGGTGACGTTGGTGGGTGTGGGCTATTATTATCTGAGTCGGTAAGAGCGAAGAGAGTCGAACGGGTGTCCGCCCGGGGGATGCCCTGGCCTAACGCCGGTGGGCGGCGTGACTGGATGACATTTCATCGGAGGTGGAGATGAAGACCATCGGACTGCTGGGCGGCATGAGTTGGGAATCCAGCATCGAATACTATCGCATCATCAACCGCGAGGTGGCGGCGCGGCTGGGCGGTGTGCATTCCGCCGATCTCCTGATGCGTTCCTTTGATTTTCAGGAAATCTACGATCTGATGTGCGGCGGCGATTGGGTTGGTCTGGCTGGGGTTGTGGGCGACGCCGCGCAATCGTTGGTTGACCAGGGGGCTGATTGTGTCCTGATTTGTACCAATACCGTGCACAACGTGGCCCCCCAGGTGCAGCAGCGCCTTTCCGTGCCGCTGATGCACATTGCCGATGCTGCGGGCAGGGCCGTGAAGGCCGCCGGGCAGACACGTGTAGGGTTGCTGGGGACCCGCTTCACTATGGAACTGGATTTCTATTCGGGCAGGCTGAGCGGGCAGCATGGCATTGAGGTGCTTGTCCCGGATGCGGGCCAGCGGGCCGATGTGGATCGCATCATCTTTGAGGAACTGGTCAAGGGCAAGCTGCGAGACGAATCCAGAGCCCGGTACGTTGAGATCATCGCTGCTCTTGCCGCCCGGGGCGCGCAGTCCGTGGTGCTTGGCTGTACCGAGATTCCTTTGTTGGTGGGGCCGCAGGATTCACCACTGCCCCTGCATGACACCACCCGTTTGCATGCTTTGGCAGCGGTGGATTTCGCGTTGTCAGGTGTTTGAAAAGCGGATGTCTGCTTCGTTGCATCGGAGGGGTTGAATCCTCGCCGATAGGGTCATGGCCTCGCCTCGCCCCCCGCCTGGCATCCACACGCTTTTGAATCGCCTGTCCTGAGTCCGGCAGGAAGATGTGGCCGTGGATATTCGTGAGGTTGAGGACAGCCCCTTGTTTGTCTTCGCAATTACAAACTGGTTCTGCATGGCGATGCAGGACCGGTTTTTTCGTTTTCTGAAAGGGACTTACAGCCCGGCTTGCATGGCAGGCTTGACCTGCACGATGGCCACGCGCCAACCATTATAATCGCGGTAGTCCTCTGGACTCAGGTCGACGATGGGCAGGATGCGTCTCAGCTCCGGGATGTCCAAGGACAACTGGACGACCGCATCAGGAGCGGTGCGGTCCAGCAGGAATACGGCCAGGGCGTGGGTATCCAGGAGCCGGGCATCTGCCAGGCCGTCCTTGGGCATGGAGTTCAGCCTGCGCATGGCTTCGAAGGTGTCGGTCCAAGCCGCTGCCGGCGCAGGCAGGCCATCCTTTGGCACCAGGAAGACCCGGATCTTCGGGGTCGTGGTATAGAAGGGGGTGGCCTGGGCCACGTCGATGTTCAGTCCCTTTTCCCCAAGGGTATACAGGGTGCTGTAGACCAACCCGGCCCCACGTTCGTAGCGGTCGGTCAGGGTGACCGCGCCGCTGGCGTAGCGGCCCACGGGGCCGTCTTCGCGGGATGTGTAGTGCAGCAACCTGTGATCTTGGACCCGGAAGTCAGGGTAGTCGAAGCCGTGGGCGGCCAGGGCATGGTGCGCATCGGGGCTGAAGTTCACCCCGCTCAGGGTCTTGCCCTGGAGGTGGCCGACGATGCCCCGCATGGCGAGGACCGCGTCCAGGGGATAGGCCGATGCCTCCTCGGGCAGGTCGTCGGGCACGGGAGCCAGGGTCGTGGGGACCGGGGTGCAGCTCAGAAGAGCGGCCAGCAGCACGAGGCTGAGGATCAGGAGTTTCTGGTGTGGCATGGGACCTCCGTGCAAGAGCTGGGGGATCATTGGCGCAAGCTACCAGAAAGAGGAGCAAAAAAACAGCCGCCCAGGCACCTGTGGTGCCTGGGCGGAAAAAAAAAGATCGGGGAAACAGCTAGCGGGTGTAGGTGCCCATGGTCTGCGCCGTGGCCAGGACGTGTCCTTCCATGGCCTGTTCCAGCTGTGCGCGGCTGGCCTCGGGGGGCAGGTCCGGCATGCTGTCCAGGGCATACAGGGTGAAGAAGTAACGGTGGGTGCCGCTTGGCGGGCAGGGACCACCGTAGCCGATGCGTCCCCAGCTGTTCAGTCCCTGACGCAGCCCCGAGGGGTGCTCGCCCATGACGGGCATCTTGGGGGACAGGCGGAAGGCCGCACCCGGGATGCCGTAGATGAGCCAATGGGTCCAGGTCCCGGCCGGGGCGTCGGGGTCCTCGCAGATGAGGGCGAAGCTTTCGGTTCCTTCGGGGGCCTCGTCCCACTCCATGGCGGGAGAGAAATCGCTGGCGTCGCCGGTGTACTGGATGGGGATGGCCGCGCCTTCGTCAAAGGATGGGCTGATCAGTTTCATATGCTGGTTTCTCCTTGCTGGTCGTGTTGCTGAGCATCGGATACCAGAGTGAACCGCCACTTGCAAAAGACTTCCTTGGGGTGCGGGTCGGGAGGGGCGAAGAGGCATTCGGTTCTGATGCGCGGGTCCACCTCGGTGGCGAACTGCGAGAATTCGGCCCGGTGCATCTCCTTGCAGCAATATTCACCCAGCCCCCGGGCCAGACGTGCCTCTTGTGGCGGGCAGTGGGGGACCTGGATGATGACTTCGTCCTCGTTTTCCTGGATCTCGTAGCCCACCAGGATGCACCACGGAAAGAGCCGCATGGCGCGCACAAATGCGGACAGGCCGCCCCCGGTGATATCGAAGCTCCGGGTCAGTTCGCGCGCGCCCAGTTGGCCGCATTTGCCCCAGACCCGTTCGTTGAGCTTTTCGGCGGTCTCCCGGCCGAACTGTTCCTCCACGCGGATGAACCAGAAGGCGTCCACTACGCGATAGTGCCAGAGCAGGAAACGGAGATAGTCGTTCTTGCCCTGGGGACCGAGCCCGTCGAGTATCGAAAGATCCATGAGGCCCTCCTGAAAAGCGGGTCTTTGCTGCGCATCCGACGTACAATGAACAGGGGGAATATGCAAAAAGGGGACTGCTCCATGTTTGCGGAAGTTGCGTTTCAGGGGTAAATGAGGCAGCAGTCGGAATCATTTTTCGGCTCATCCACAGAATCCTCACAGGCAGTGATTATGGATTTGTTTGCAAGCACATATCTTGTTCCCGTCTGGCAGCTGCTCCTGCTGGGGTTGACCCTGCTCGGGCTGTGCACGGCCCTGGGGCTGGTTCTGAAGCGGTTGTTTTCCGGCAGGAACAGCAACGCGGCCTTTGAGCAGCGCCTGCGGGACAGCGAGAAACGCTACGAGGGCCTGCGCCGCAGCGAGGAGCAGTACAGACATCTGTACGAGGCCTCCCCGGTGGGCATTTTGCGCATCCTGGTGGACGGCAGCCGCGTGTTGATGGGCAACACGGCCGCGGCCAGGATGTTCGGCTACGAGAGCGAGGCCGACTTCGTGGAGCGTTGCACACCCAAGGACATCTATGCCGAACCGGACCAGCAGCTGGAACTCGTCCACGCCTTGAACAAGGAGGGCCGGGTCGAGGGCTTCGAGATCACGATCAAACGGCCTGACGGCAAGCGCAAGATCGTCTCCCTGTGGGCCCATATCCATCCCGAGGACGGCTGTGTGGAGGGCGCTGTGGTGGATGTGACCACCGCCCGGCTGGCCGAACGCGAACTGCGCGACGGGCATCTGTTCCTGCAGGCTGTCATGGATACCTTGCCCAACCCGGTGTTTTTCAAGGACCGTACCGGACGCATCCGGCACGTGAACAAGGCCTTTGAGGAGTTCATGGGCCTGGAGCGCAAGGCCGTGCTGGGCAAGCCCACCTCGGAGCTGATCCCGGGCGAGACCCTGGAGCAGTGGGAAGAGGCCGACAACCGCTTGCTATCGGCCAGCGGGGCGGCCATGCAGCGTTTCGAGTCCTGGGTCCGTACCCGGGGCAGCGGCAGACGCGACGTGGTGGTGCAGGAAGGGCTGGTCAGCGATTCCAGGGACAAGCGCATTGGTATTGTCGGGGTACTGACGGATTTCACCGAGTTGAAGCGCGTGGAACGCCGTCTGCGCGAGGCCGAGGAGATTTACCGCAACATTTTTGAGAACTCCGGCCTGGGCATTTTCACTTCCACCCCGGAGGGCCGTTTCCTGACCGTCAATCCGGCCATGGCTGAGCTGTTGGGCTATGAGACTCCGGACGTGATGGTGGCCGAGGTGCAGAACATCGCCAAACAGATTTATGCCAATGCCAACCAGCGGGAACTGCTCCTGGCCTCTTTGCACCGCGACGGGGAGATCCGGGACCAGGAACTGGAAATCATGAGGCGCGACGGTTCACGTATCTGGGTTTCGCTGAACATCAAGGCCACCCTCGGCAAGGAAGATGAATTGATTCGCCTGGAAGGTGTGGCCGAGGACATCAGCGGGCGCAAGATGGCTGAGCATGAACTGACCCGCCGCGCCACCACCGACAGCCTGACCGGCTTGCCCAATCGATTCCTGTTCGAGCAGACCCTGGAGCGGATGCTGGCCCAGGCCAAACGCTCGGGGGAACGGCTGGCCGTTTTGTACATGGACCTCGACAATTTCAAGTCCGTCAACGACAGCCATGGGCATCAGGTGGGTGACGAGTTGCTCGTGGAGATGTCCGAACGGATTCGGGCCAGGCTGCGTGAGTCGGATGTGGCCGCCCGTCTGGGGGGCGACGAATTCGGCCTCCTGCTCTGGAATCCGTCCGACAGTGGGGTGGTCTCCGGCATCGCCGCTGAGATCGTGGCGGCTGTGGGTCGCCCAGTGCAATTGTCCGTGGGCACGGTGAACGTGAGTGTGAGTGTTGGCGCAAGCCAGTATCCCGAGCATGGCGCTGACGCCCGAATGTTGGTCAAGCAGGCGGATGACGCCATGTATCGCGTCAAGCAGGATGGGCGCAACGGGTTCAGGATGGCTGAGTAATCCAGGTCTTTCCCCAGAGTTTCCCAACAAATAAGCCCGGTGCTGGATGAGCGGGTTCTGGGTTTGGAGGAGGTGGGAACGGCTCGTGCGGTTCCCACCGATGCCGTGGCTAGGCCCCGACGTGGTCCTCGTAAGCCTGCATGGTGTTCAGCAGTAGTTGGGCGATGGTCATGGGGCCCACGCCGCCGGGCACTGGGGTGATGGCCGAGCACTTGTCCTTCATGGCCGCAAAGTCGCAATCGCCTACCAGTCCGTCGTCGCTGCGGTGGATGCCCACGTCCACGACCACGGCCCCTTCCTTGATCCAGTCGCCCTTGACGTGCAGGGGTTGGCCCACGGCGGCGATGACGATGTCGGCCTCCTGGCAGAAGGCCTTCTGGTCTTCCAGCGGGGTGCGCGAGTGCACGATGGTGGTGCTGGCGTTGCCCTGGTCGCCGTATTCGATGAGCATCAAGGCCATGGGCTTGCCCACGATGTTGGAGCGGCCCAGCACCACGGCCTTCTTGCCGCTGGTCTTGATATCGAAGCGTTTGAGCAGCTCAATGATCCCGGCGGGGGTGCAGGAGCGGTAGCCCGGCAGGCCCAAGGCCAGCTTGCCCACATTGATGGGGTGGAAGCCGTCCACGTCCTTGCCGGGATCAATGAGGTTCAGGCAAGCCTGGGAATCGAGTCCCTTGGGCAGGGGCAGTTGCAGCAGGATGCCGTCCACGCTGTCGTCGGCGTTGAGCTCGCGGATCAGGTCCATGAGCGCGTCTTGGGAGATGGAGGCTTCCGGGCGATGGGGGAGGGAGCGGATGCCGGTCTCGGCGCAGCCCTTTTCCTTCATGCGCACGTAGACCTGGGACGCCGGGTCCTCGCCCACCAGGATCACTGCCAGGCCAGGGGTGCGGCCATGGGTCTTTTCCAGGGCCTGGACCCGGTCCTTGATTTCGGCGCGGATAGCAGCAGCCGTTGCTTTTCCATCCAATAGTATCATTTCATTTCTCCGTGAGGTGGCTGTTGATAAGCGGCCATCTGCTTTGTTGCCGCGAAAGGTTCAAACTCTCACGTATGTTTTGATACGCTACGATTTTGAACCTTTCTTGCGCCGCGCATCTGACCATTTCTGAACGGCCACTCGCGATGCCTAACACTAAAAATGTCATGCTGGAGGGATTCCTTTGCGAAAGCCTCCAGCATTAAAACTGTTCTAAGATTCAGGAGCCAAATGGCTCAACAGGATAAAGCTCCCCAGTTCAAAAGCATTTTGAAATTTCGGGGGCCAGGCGGACTGGCCCCGTCATTTTCAACGATTTAGGTGCAGATCGTTTTCAGATGTCTAAACGCGTTTTGAAATTTCGAGGGCTAGGCGCCAGGGGCATGCAGGGCCGAAGCGTATCAAAGAATACGTGAGGCTCTGCATGCCCCGCAGCAACAACGCCCTCGAAAGAATCAAAGCGCGTTTAGTCCATGTCGAACCACTGCTCGCCCATGATAGGGCCGAAGTAGATGCCGTCGTCCTCCAAGTCCTCTTCCAGGCGCACCAGCTGGTTGTACTTGGATAGCCTGTCGGAGCGCGACAGGGAGCCGGACTTGATCTGACCTGCGTTCATGGCCACGGCCAGGTCCGCGATGAAGTGGTCCTCGGTCTCTCCGGAGCGGTGCGAGATGACCGTGGTGTAGGCGGCCTGCTTGGCCATCTCGATGGTGTCCAGGGTCTCGGTCACGGTGCCGATCTGGTTCAGCTTGATGAGGATGGAGTTGGCCACACCCTCGTCGATGCCCCGGGCCAGGATGTCCGGGTTGGTGACGAAGATGTCGTCGCCCACCAGCTGAATGGTATTGCCCATGGCCTGGGTCATGAGCTTCCAGCCGTCCCAGTCGCCTTCGGCCAGACCGTCCTCGATGGAGATTAGCGGGAAGGTGCTCGTCATCTCCTTGTAGAAGTCCACCAGCCCTGCGGCGTCGAACTCCCGGCCTTCACCCTTGAAGATGTACTTGCCGTTCTTGTAGAACTCGCTGGCGGCAGAGTCGATGGCCAGGGCGATTTCCTTGCCGGGCTCGTAGCCCGCCTCGGTGATGGCGCGCATCAGATACTCGAAGGCTGCCTTGTGGCTCGGGAGGTTGGGGGCGAAGCCGCCCTCGTCGCCCACGGAGGTGACCATGCCGTCTTTTTTCAGGATTTTCTGCAAGGCATGGAAGGTCTCCGAACCCATGCGCAGGGCCTCGGCAAAGGTCTCCGCGCCCAGCGGCAGGATCATGAACTCCTGGATGTCCAGGTTGTTCGGGGCGTGCTCGCCGCCGTTGATGACGTTCATCATCGGGGTGGGCAGCAGCTTGGCGTTGACACCGCCCAGGTAGCGGTACAGGGGCATGCCCATGAAATTGGCGGCTGCGCGGGCGGTGGCCATGGATACGCCGAGAATGGCATTGGCACCCAGGCGGCCCTTGTTCTCGGTGCCGTCCAGGTCGATCATCAGATTGTCCAGGGTGGTCTGGCGCAGGGCGTCCATGCCCATGATATTTTCGGCGATCTCGGTGTTCACGTTCTCCACGGCCTGGAGTACGCCCTTGCCGCCGAAGCGTTTGGGATCGCCGTCGCGGAGCTCCAGGGCTTCGCGGGTTCCGGTGGACGCGCCCGAAGGGACGGCTGCGACGCCGATGGCGCCGGATTCGGTGGTCACTTCCACCTCGACCGTGGGGTTGCCCCTGGAGTCGAGAATCTCTCTTGCCCAGACATTGACGATGGTACTCATGACAACGCTCCTCTTGAATGTATGTACTTTTTCATGGTGTCGGCGTTGCACGGCGTCGGTACGACCCGCGCATCCTGCCGACGATATCAGAATTTATCGCTTCGTTCCAGAAAAGCCATGTACAGGCCTGCGGGGATCAGATCCGGCCGGACGTGGTCGATGGCCTCGCAGTTGTCGGCCACGCTGGCGGCCAGTCCGCCGGTGGCAACCACCAGGGCCTCTTGTCCCAGGAGATTCTTCAAACGCCGGACCAGACCCTCGGTCATGGCGGCGAAACCCACGATGAATCCCTGGTTCAGGCTGAGCATGGTGCCGAAACCCAGACGGAATGGGCCGTCCAGGGTCAGCGTCAGGTGTGGCAGTTTGGCCGTGCCTGTGGCCAGCGCCCGGGCCGAGCTTTCGATGCCGGGGCAGGTCAGGCCGCCCAGGTACTCGTCGCCGCGCACGCAGTCCATGGTGGTGGCGGTGCCGTAGTCGATGACAATCAGGTTCGCGGCCTCGGGGTACAGCCGCCGGGCAGCGAAACAGCCGACGATGCGGTCGGCCCCGACATTGTCGGGGATCGAGGCCATGTTGGAAAACCCCAGGGGCAGATCGCCTGGCACGAACAGGGCACGTACGCCTGTCAGGCGCGCAACGGCTTCGGCCAGAGGGGCGTCCGCACGCGGCACCACAGAGGACACGGCACAGGCAGTGATGTCTTCCGGGGCGATGCCCGCGCGTTGGCAGGCCGCCAACAACCCAGGCTCCAGAGCCGCCACCGGGTCCGCGAACGTGGGCACGATCACCGTGTCGTGGCTGGCCGGGAGGCCGTCCGAACCGGCGATGACGGCCTTGACGTTGGTGTTGCCGATATCGATCAAAAGGAGATGTGTCTTGCTCATGATTGCCCTGACGGTGTACGCTGTTTCCGCTCCCCGGAATGTAATGGTTTCAGAGGGAAATTCAAGTAGTTGATTTGCCTGGCCTGTGGGTTGTCCTTTCGGGCCGGAGGCGATATTGCATCACCTGGACCGTTTCGGGCACGATCATAACCGCACTGATTCAAGAGGAACGCCATGGACCCGACATTGCTTGTCCCGATCCCTGATGCCATTCAGGTGCCCTGGGGCTGGTTTCAGGGGCTCCTGTCCCTGACCTTCGTTGTACATATTCTACTGGTGAATATCGCCTTGGGCGGTGCGCTTGTGGCCTTGGCCACCACTTGGTGTCGCCATGAATGCACCGAACCGGTGGGCCGTGACATCTCCGTAAAGCTGCCCACGGTCATCGCCTTGGCCGTGAACTTTGGTGTGGCTCCGCTGCTGTTCTTACAGACCCTGTACGGGCACATGTTCTACGTCAGCGACATCCTCATGGGTTGGTGGTGGCTGGCCGTGCCATTCCTGATCATCGTGGCCTATTACGCGGCCTATCTTTATGATTTCAAGTTCGACGGCCTGGGTTCGCTGCGGGGCTTGGTCATCGGGTGTTGCGCCCTGGTCCTGCTGCTGGTGGGTTTTCTGTTCGCCAACAATATCTCGTTGCTGGGCAACCCGGTGCAGTGGCCCAGGTACTTTACCGCCGAAGGTGGCACGTTCCTGAATTTCGGGGAGCCCACGCTCATCCCGCGCTACCTGCATTTCGTGATGGCTTCGCTGGCCGTGGGTGGACTGGCTGCGGCCCTCAACTGGAGCCGGGCCTCCAAGCAGGCTGAGCCCCTGGCCGACTGGTATGTGGACCAGGGTATGAAGTGGTTCTTCCGGGGGACTCTGGCGCAGCTCATCGTGGGGCCATGGTTCCTGCTGGGTTTCGAGCGCGAGGTGATCCTGCAGTTCATGGGGCATTCCGGGCTGGCCACGGCCCTGTTCCTGGCCGCGCTGATGGGCGTGCTGATGTGCCTGCACGCCGGGTTCTTCAAACAGCCCGGCCGGGGGGCCTTCTATCTGGTTTGCACGGTGGCGGCCATGACCGGCGTGCGCGAGTTCGCGCGCATCGGCACCATGAACCCATATTTCAAGGCCTCGACGATTGAGGTCACGGGCCAGTATTCGCCGATGATCATGTTCGGGGTTGCCCTGGTCGTCGGCCTGGGTCTCATGGCCTACATTCTCAAACTGGCCGCCAAGGCCCGGAAGGAGGGCTAGGTCATGGATTATCCCGTCTGGCACATCCCCGAGTTCGGCGGTGGCTTGCTCATCGCCATCATCGCCGTGGTCCACGTCTACGTGGCGCATCTGGCCGTGGGCGGCGGTCTGTTCCTGGTGCTCACCGAGCGCAAGGGCCTGGCCGAGAAGTCCGACGCCATCCTGGCCTATTGCAAGAAGCACACGAAGTTCTTTCTGCTGCTGACCATGGTCTTCGGCAGCCTGACCGGCGTGGCCATCTGGTTCATCATCGGCCTGACCAACCCCACGGCCACCCTGACCCTGATCCATACCTACGGCTTTGCCTGGGCCACGGAATGGGTCTTTTTCCTGGGTGAGATCGTGGCCTTACTGGTCTATTACTACACCTTCGGCAAGATGAACCCGCGCGACCACCAGACCGTGGGTTATCTCTATTTCTTTTTCGGGTTTTCCTCGTTGTTCATGATCAGCGCCATCATCGGCTCCATGCTGACCCCCGGCGACTGGCTTGAGACCCAGAATTTTTGGGACGGGTTCTTCAACCCAAGCTTTTGGCCCTCCTTGTTCTTCCGGGCGTTTTTGGGGTTCTCTTTTGCCGGCTTGTTCGGGTTCTTCACGGCCTCCTTCAGCCGCGACCCCGAGATCCGTGACGGTCTGGCCCGCTACAACGCCAAGTGGACCTGCATCCCGTTGCTGCTCATGGTCCCCACGGGCTGGTGGTACTTCGCCGTCCTGCCCCAGGGACCGCAGGCCATGATTCTGGGTTGGAACACGGAGGTCGTGCCCTTTACCCAGGCGTTGTTGATCTCCTCCCCGGCGATCCTGGCCCTGGCGCTGCTGATGACCTTGAAGCTGCCGCCCTCGGCGCGGCGCTGGATTGCGCTGCTGCTGCTCATCCTGGGTCAGGTTCAGATGGGCGGATTCGAGTACACGCGCGAGATCGCCCGCAAGCCGTATGTCCTGGCCGGGCATACCTATTCCAACCAGATCCATCCCGGGGAGATCCAGACCATCAACGAACAGGGCTGGCTGAAGCTGGCCAAATGGGTGCAGAACCGCGAGATCAGCGACGACAACCGCCTGGCGGCAGGGCGCGAACTGTTCTACGGCCAGTGCTTTTCCTGCCACAGCATCGGCGGTGTTACCAACGACATCCTGCCCAGGACTGCCAAGTTCAGCGTGTTCGGCCTGGATGCGCAACTGGACGGCCAGGGCAAGATCCGTAACTACATGCCGCCCTTTGCGGGCACGGGCGAGGAACGTCTGGCTCTGGCCTCGTACATCGTTCTGGAACTGCACGGTGGCGACAAGCCACTGTACGGCGCTGTCGGCGCTGACCCTGCCGAGGCCGTGGAAGCTGCCAAGGTGGTAACGCCGGTGGAGATTCCGGCCTTTGACAAGCACAAGGACGACTATGTGCTTTTGGCCTGGAACAACCTGGGCATGCACTGCATCTCCGATTCCGATCGCTGGTGGACGCTGCTGCCCCCGGCCAACGATCTCTTTGCCCAGCTGGTGCGGCGCGGCGATGTGCCCGAGTTGGTGACCGAGGGCGTGACCATTACCTATGAAGTGGAGCAGGGTTTTGAGAACTCCTCCGAGCACGTGGAATTCTGGGACTTCGTCGAGAAGCTGTTCGGCAAGGCCCTGCCTAAGAATGTTGGGCTGGCGGGCAAGGGGCTGAATGGCGACATGGACCTGGATGCCGAGCGTCGCGCCTTCCACGCGGATCTGATCCCCGTGGTGCCGTATCCCGACGGCGGCGGGTTCAACCCCTATCCCCTGTTCACGGTCAAGGCCGTGGATACCGCCACGGGCAAGGTCCTGGCGACCACGCGCATGGTGGCCCCGACCACCACGGAGATGGGCTGCCGCAACTGCCATGGCGGCGAGTGGCGCGTGAAGGGTGTGGCCGGATTCACGGGCGAGACTTCGCGCGATGTCCTGGCCGTGCATGACAGAATCAACAAGACCGATCTGCTGAAGCTGGCCGACCAGGGCGATCCGGTGCTCTGCCAGAGCTGCCACGCCGATCCTGTGCTGGGCACCGAGGGCAATCCTGAGCTGCTCAACTTCCCGGCGGCGCTGCATGGCTGGCACGCCAACTATCTGACCGGTCGTCAGGAGGACGCCTGCGCGGCTTGTCACCCCAACGACCCGGTTGGACCGACGCGCTGCCTGCGCGGGGTGCACGACGACATCGGCGTGACCTGCGTCAACTGCCACGGCACCATGGAGGACCACGCCCTGTCCCTGCTGAAGCCGGAGGCCGAGGCCGGTAAGAAGGGCGCGGCACGCCTGATGCAGAATCTGGCTCCGCGCACGGTGGATAGTCTGGCCGAGGTCAACGGACGCACTCCGTGGCTCCAGGAACCCGACTGCCTGAACTGCCATGTGGGCTTTGAGCCGCCCGAGACCATGGACGGCTTCAACACCTGGACCGCCGACGGTTCACAGTTGTTCCGCAACCGCAGCGACGACATGGGGGCGCTGATGTGCGAGGCCTGCCACGGCTCCACCCACGCCATCTATCCGGCGCGCGAGGACTCGGGCTATGGTGCGAATCGCGACAACATCGGGCCCATGCAGTACATGGGGCAGGCCAAGCAACTGGGCAAGGACGGCAACTGTAACGTCTGTCACCTGAATACGACCTACAAGGCTGCGGACATGGCCCACCATCCTGCCGGGTTCCGCTAGACCATTTGGATGGAGGCAGGGCTTCCCAAGGTCATGATTCAGCCCCCTGCACGTCCTGCGTGCAGGGGGATTTGCCCAATGGAGGGGAACCTGCGCAGGTGATGGCGAAGCCGGATTTTCTGGGCAGTCTCCGGGCTTGACTCCTTAGGCGGGCGCGGGTACAACCACGCCTCTTATTGAACTTGACGAAACTCTCGGGGTTCTTTAACAGGAACCTCTTTTATTTTTGGAAATGGTGCGCTGACAATGTTTGACAATCTCCAAGACCGCCTGAACGTAGTTTTCAAAAAGTTCAAGGGGCAGGGCCGTCTGGATGAAAATAACATCCAGGAAGGCCTTCGTGAGGTACGTCTTGCGCTCCTGGAAGCGGACGTCAATTTCAAGGTGGTCAAGGAGTTCATCGGCCGGGTCAAGGAGCGTTGCCTTGGCAAGGATGTGCTCAAGAGTTTGAGTCCTGGTCAGCAGGTGGTCAAGATCGTTCATGAGGAATTGATCGACCTGCTGGGCGGCGAGACCAAGGGCCTGGAGCTGCGCGGGAATCCCGCCGTGATCATGATGGTCGGCCTGCAGGGCTCGGGCAAGACGACGACCTCGTCCAAGCTTGCCCTGCATCTGCGGCGCTTGAAGTTCAAGCCGTTGCTGGTGCCGGCGGACGTCTACCGTCCTGCGGCCATCGAACAGCTGACCACCCTGGGCAGGCAGCTGGATGTGCCGGTGTTCGCCTCCACTCCGGAGATGAACCCCGTGGACATCGCCAACCAGGCCTGTGAGTACGCCCGTGAACAGGGCTGCAACGTGCTGCTTCTGGACACGGCCGGACGTCTGCACATTGATGAGAAGCTGATGGACGAACTGGTGGCCATCAAGGCCGCGGTCTCGCCCCAGGAGATTCTCTTCGTGGCAGACGCCATGACCGGTCAGGACGCGGTGACCGTGGCGGCCAGCTTCAACGATCTGCTGGGCGTGACCGGCGTGGTGCTCACCAAGATGGACGGCGACGCCAGGGGCGGCGCGGCCTTGTCCATCAAGCACGTCACGGGCAAGCCCATCAAGTTTGTGGGCATGGGCGAGAAGGTTGGTGACCTGGAGGTTTTCCACCCCGACCGTGCGGCCTCGCGTATTTTGGGCATGGGTGATATGCTCACCTTGATCGAGAAGGCCCAAGAGGATATCAGCGAGGAAGAGGCCGAAAGGATCGGCAAGAAATTTCAGCGTGCAGAGTTTGATTTTGAGGATTTCCGCACCCAGATGCGGCGGATGAAGAAGCTCGGTTCGCTGGAGGGCATCCTGAAGATGCTCCCCGGCATGGGCGGACTCAAGGAAAAGTTGGGGGAACTCAAGGTTCCGGACAAGGAATTGGGCCGCGTGGAGGCCATGATCAATTCCATGACCATGGAGGAACGCAAGAACCCCAGCCTGATCAATCCCAGCCGCAAGGAGCGCATTGCGCGTGGTTCCGGCATCCAGTTGGACGAAGTCAACAAGCTGGTCCTGAACTTCGAGCAGATGCGCAAGATGATGAAGCAGATGATGGGCGGTAAGAAGAAGGGCGGGATGCCCAAGATGCCCAAGATGCCCGGATTGGGCGGTGGCATGCCCGGGATGCCCCCCGGAATGGAAGGCATGCCTGGTATGCCTGGCATGGATGCCGAGGAGGCTGCTCGGGCGCAGTTCACCAAGGCCAAGGCCAAGCGCAAGAAGCGCGTGAAGCCTGTGAAGACCAAAAAGAAGAAGAAATAGGACGGTTCGCCGGGACGCGGCTGCTTCGTGCGAACCTTGGCATACAAGGATTAGGAAGGGATTCGCCGACATTTTTCGGCCACTTGCTTTTGTTATTTAAATTGTAATACTATACCAATTGGGAGATAGACGAATGGCTCTTAAGCTCCGACTGACCAGAATGGGATCCAAGAAGCGTCCGTTTTACCGTATCGTGGCCATGAACAGCGCCACCCGCCGTGACGGCCGTGCACTCGAGTATGTGGGTTACTACAACCCCATGGTCGAGCCTGCGGACATTAAGGTGGACATGGACAAGGTGAAGAAGTGGGTGGACCGCGGCGCCAAGCCCAGCGGCACCGTCAATTCGCTGATCAAGAAAGCCACCCAGGCTGAGTAGTTCGCGAATCTGCCGAGTCCTGTTCCATTGTCGATCATGGCGGCAATGTGTTGAAGTTCCTGCGAGACGTCCCCCTTTGAACTTGCTGCGGAGGGTACCATGCTCAAAGATCTGATCTTGTACATTGCCAAATCGTTGGTCGACAATCCTGATGATGTTGTCGTCTCGGAAATCGAGGGTGAGCAAACGTCGGTGCTCGAGCTGAGGGTGGCCAAGGAAGACCTTGGCAAGGTGATTGGCAAGCAGGGCCGTACGGCCCGCGCCATGCGCACCATCATTGGTGCCGCCTCCACCAAGGCCCGCAAGCGGGCCGTGCTCGAAATCCTCGAATAGCTTCGCAAGGCGGCCATTTTGGTTGCTACCGTTCCGGAGTGCGCCCATGCGCAGGTGCCGGGCCGGGACAGAACAAGGTAAGAAGGCCGGAGGCAGTCAGTGACGACGTCGACAAAGGACCTCGTGCTGATCGCCGAGGTCGTGAAATCCCATGGAATTCGAGGGGAAGTCTCTGTGGTCTACCACGGGGACTCCCCTTTTCTATTGGACGAGTTGCCCATCCTCTATTTGCAGCCCAAGGCGGCCCTGGCCAGTGCGCTTGCAAAGGGCAAGTCCGACAAGGTCGCCCCGGGCAAATCCGACAAGGCTGCCCCCAAGGGTGGCCCCAAAGGCACAGCGGACAAGGGCGTTGCCAAAGCTGCGGCCCCCAGCCCCCGGCCCGTGAAGATCGTCTCCTGGCGCTCCCATAAGGATCGCTTGCTGGTGACCTTCGAGGGCATCGCGGACCGCGACGCCGCCGACGGGCTTCGCGGTGCCAAGCTCCTTGTGCGCGAGGCGGATCTGCCCGAACCCAGTGAGGACGAACTCTACCTCTATGCGCTGGAGGGGTTGGCCGTGCTGCTGGAGGATGGCTCGATCCTGGGGCATATCCGCGAGGTGCAGCTCCTGCCGGCAGGGCAGGAACTGTGGTGCATCGATACCGAGGACGGCAAGGAAGTGCTGTTTCCCGTGGCCCAGGAGTTCGTGGCTGCGGTGGATCTGGATGCGGGGCAGGTGATCATAGCGCCGCCGCCGGGATTGCTGGAACTGTACCTGACCGACGATAGCGTCAAGTAGCGGGTCCCCAGTGCGCTTCAATATCATTACTCTGTTTCCCGAGTTTTTCGACTCACCCCTGTCCTGCGGTTTGCTGGCCAAGGGTGCGGAGCAGGGTCTGGTGAATTTCTCATTGCTCAACCCGCGTGATTTCACCTCGGACAGGCACCGCACTGTGGACGATCGTCCCTATGGCGGCGGCCCCGGCATGGTCATGATGTGCGATCCCTTGGCCCAGGCCATCGAGAGTCTGCCGCAGCCCGGACGCATCGTATACCTCTCGCCGCGCGGCACGCCCCTGACCCAGTCCCTGGCTCAGGAGTTGTCCCTGGAACAGGACCTGACGCTGATCTGCGGACGCTACGAGGGGCTGGACGAGCGGCTGTTGGAATTGTTCCCCATCGAGCAGGTCTCCGTGGGCGATTTCGTGCTCAACGGCGGGGAGAGTGCGGCTCTGTGTCTGCTGGAATCCGTGGCCCGGCTGGTCCCCGAATTCATGGGGCACGAGGATTCGGCGGATGAGGAAAGCTTTTCAACGGGGCTGCTCGAATACCCTCACTACACCCGGCCTGAGGAGTATCGGGGTCTGAGTGTGCCCGAGGTGTTGACCGGCGGCGATCACAAACGCATTGCCGCCTGGCGGCATGAGCGCGCCTTGGATCAAACCCTGGCAAGCCGTCCGGACCTGCTGTGGCAGGCCCAGTTGGACGAGGACGACGTGCGCTATCTTCGTCGCGCCAAGGCGGGCGGGCAGGGACGTGCCCTGGGCCGCAATCTGTACTTGGCGTTGCTGCACGCGCCGGTGGTGAATAAATTCGGACAGACCGTGTCTGTCTCTTTGACAAACCTTGACATCCACGATATAGCCCGCGTTTCCTGCACGTGTGGACTTGGTGGATACTACATCGCCACGCCCCTTGCTGATCAGCGGAAGCTCCTGGAGCGTCTGATCGGACATTGGCTGGACGGCCCCGGACGCAGGGCCAACAGCGACCGCTCGGAAGCCATCGGCACCGTCCGCGCGGCTACGGACCTGGAAGAGATCGTCCGGGATGTGGAAAAGTGCTGCGGACAGATGCCCAAGGTCGTTGCCACTTCGGCACGCGGCGCGGGGGATCTGACTGGGACAAAGGTGCGGGAATGGCTTGGGGAAGGCCCGGTGCTGCTTGTCATGGGCACGGCGCACGGGCTGGCACCGGAGGTCCTGGAACGGGCGGACGGTGTTTTACGGCCGGTTCGGTTCATGAGTGGCTACAATCATCTTTCGGTCCGCTCGGCCACAGCTATAATGGTTGACCGTCTGCTTGGCGACGCGCTATAGAGACAAGTTCTCGACGTTAAAATCGTCCTTTTAAGGAGTTCTGATATGGATATGATCAAGAAAATCGAAAGCGAACAGCTTCGCATTGACCTGCCCCGGTTCAAGGCCGGCGACACCGTGAAGGTCCACACCCGCATCCTCGAGGGCGGCAAGGAACGCATCCAGGTGTTCCAGGGCGCCGTGCTGCGTGTCCGTCGTGGGACCACCAACGCGACCTTCACCGTGCGTAAGGTTTCCGACGGCGTTGGCGTTGAGCGAATTTTCCCCATGCACAGCCCCTATCTGGAGCGCGTGGAAGTGGTGAACGAAGGCAAGGTCCGCCGTTCCCGCATCTACTACCTGCGTCAGCTCAGGGGCAAGGCCGCGCGCATCAAGACCAAGAATCTGTGGGATTAATCCTGCGGGTGCTTGCCGAAAGGCTCGCCTTTCGGTGTTCTCGGTGCGGTGCAGGGCAGTAGCCATGCCGCTATTTGAGACGACAGAACTGGCCGGGGAATCCTTTCCCCGGCCTTTTGCCGGTTTGGATGAGGCCGGGCGAGGTTGCCTTGCCGGGCCTGTTGTTGCAGCCGCAGTGATCCTGCCCTCGACGTATGACCTTCCCGGTCTGACCGATTCCAAGAAACTCACCGCAAAACATCGTTTTGAGCTGGAACCGCTCATCAAGGCCCAGGCCGTGGCCTGGGGGGTGGGCGTTCTCTGGCCGCGCGAGATTGACCGCACGGACATCCTGCGGGCCAGCCTGAAGGCCATGTGCCTTGCCGTGGACAGCATGAAGTCGGCCCCCGTCTTCCTGGTCGTGGACGGCAACCAGCGGGTTCCCTCGAGCATCCCCCAAGTCACGGTGGTCAAGGGCGACTCCAAGGTGCCTGAGATCTCGGCGGCCTCGATTCTGGCCAAGACCTTGCGCGATCGGATCATGATCAAGCTGGACCGCAAATACCCGGGCTATGGCTTTGCCGGGCACAAAGGTTATGGCTCCCAGGCCCATATGGACGCCATTGTGCTCCTCGGCCCATGCCGCATGCATCGCCTGACCTTTCGCGGTGTGAAACCAGAACGGCCATCCAAGGAGCAGTCGCTATGCCTCCCCGGCATTTAGTCCTCGGCCTGCGAGGCGAAGACGTGGCTGCTGCATTCTTGGGCAAAAAGGGCTACAAGGTGCTAGACCGCAATTGGCGGGGGACCCGTGGCGAGTTGGACCTGGTCTGCGAGAAGGGCGGCGTGATCGTGTTCGTGGAGGTCAAGACCCGTACCCCCGGCCCCATGAACAAGCCGTACCAGGGCCTGACGGCCAACAAGCAGAGTGTGCTGATGCGCACCGTTTCCGAGTATCTGACCAAGGGCGACCTCTGGCAGCGGCCTTGCCGGCTGGACCTGCTGGGAGTCGAGATCGGGGACGGGGCCGAACCCGTCATCGAACACGTCGAAAACGCCTGTTCCCTGACGCCCCAAGGCGGAAACTGGCAACCCTGGTAAGAGGCCTGATGATGACCGACGAAACCGCAGCCGTACTCCCCGGGGCATTGTACATCGTGGCCACGCCCCTGGGGAACATCGGCGACCTTTCGCCCCGTGCCCGCGAGGTGCTGTCCGGGGCGGATATCGTCCTGGCCGAGGACTCGCGCCGGGCCGGGCTGCTGTTTCAGCGTCTGGGCATCAAGTCCCATGGCTTTGTCAGCTTCCACGAGCACAACGAGGACGGTAAGCGTGCCCAGGTGCTGTCCATGCTGGCCGAGGGCAAGTCCGTGGCCCTGATTTCCGATGCAGGGACGCCACTGATGTCCGATCCCGGATTCACCCTGGTGCGCGCCTGCCGCGAGGCCGGGCTGAAAGTGGTCCCGGTTCCGGGACCATCGGCTCCGCTGACTGCGCTCATGGCCTGCGGTCTGGCCCCTCAGCCTTTTACTTTTTTGGGTTTTTTGCCGCGCAAGGCCGGAGAGCAGCGGCGGATGTTCGAGCGTTATGGAGCCAGCGGGGCCACGCTGGTGTTCTTCGAGCGCAAGAATCGCCTGCAGACCACCTTGCAAACAGCGTTCGAGGCCCTGGGGGGACGCGAGCTCAGTTTGGCCAGGGAATTGACCAAGCTGCACGAGGAATTTATTCTGGGTCGGTTGGATGCCCTGGATGAACTGGATATCCCCGAGCGGGGCGAGTTCACCGTGGTCATCGGCCCGCCCGAGGCCGAAGACCAAACGACCGAGGACCGGATGCGTGCTCTTCTGGTCCGCGAGTGTGAGCTCGGGGGCAAGCCCAAGGAAGTTGCGCGCCGGGCCTCCGCGCAGGCCCCGGGCTGGACGGCCAAGACCGCCTACGAGTTGTTGTTGAAAATGGATCGCCAAGGGCTAAGAGAGCCCCGGACGGAGTCGGAGTCGAGTTGAACGCCCATAGCGGACCACTTCCAGGGGAGCGCCGTGCGCTGGCTCCCACCGTGTTTCCCACCGCTCGCATCCTGCTGGCGTGTCTGTTGCGCACCTGGCTGGTGGGCGCGGGAATCAACACGCGCGGGATGCAGAACCTGGGGCTGGCCTACGCCATGGACCCGGGCCTGAAGGCCCTCTACGGCGGTGGCGAACGTCTGCGTCTGGCCCGCAAGCGGTACGCCAAGCACTACAACACGCATCCGTTCTGGACGCCGCTGCTGGTGGGCATTTTTCTGGGCATGGAAAAAAAGATTTCCCAGGGGATACTGACCGTCGAATTGTACGAGAGCGTACGCGACACCACCATCTACACCTTGTCCGCCATCGGGGATTCATTCTTCGGGGGGAGCATCCTGGTGCTCTGGTCCCTGACCACGGCCTGCCTGTTTTTGAGCGGCAATGCCTCCGCCGCCGTGGTTCTGGGCCTGGTCTGTTTTGCCGGCCTGATCGTGTTTAAGTGCGGCACGTTCTGGCTCGGGTTCAGGGAAGGTCTCAATGTTCTGCATCGACTGGGGCGCTGGAACCTCATCAACTGGGGGCAGCGCTTCAAGCTGGTCAACGCAGCGCTTCTGGTGGCGGTGTGGGTTCTGGCCTGGCCTGGGTCCATCGTGTGGTACGAATGGCTTCCTGTGGCGTTCCTGTTCGGGGGCGCAGCCGCACTGGTCTCGTCCAGCGGTTTGTCCCGGGAGATCCTGATGGCCGGAGTGCTGGCCGTCTACCTCGGGCTGCCCTGGTTGAAGAAACTTGTCGGGTCGTTGTTCTGATGTCTGCGAGCAGGTGGGATGTTGCACTAAGCAATGGAGAAGGAGGGGGGCGCGTGACCGACCAGGTGACTGGCACAGACAATACCGTGAGCGCTGAGGTTCGTGTCGGCAACGAGCTCGGACTGCATGCGCGCCCGGCCGCCAAACTGGCCCAGGAGGCGCAGCGTTTCGACTGCGATATCTTCCTGGTGTCCGGCGATCAGGAAGTGGATGCCAAAAGCATCCTGGATATCCTGACCCTGGCGGCCCAGCACGGTGGAAGGATGCAGATCCGTGCCACTGGGCAGGACGCGGCTGAGGCCTTGCAGGCCCTGACCGGACTGTTCAAGAGCCGCTTCGGTGAGGAGTAGCCGGTGTCCAGAATTATCCTGACAGGTATCCCGGTCTCTTCGGGGATTGCCATCGGCAAGGCCCTGTTCATGAACCGCCGCCTGTACGAGCGTATTCCGCGCCAATCCATTGCCCAACACTTCGTGGAAGCCGAGAAGTCGCGCCTGAAGCAGGCCATCGATCAGGCCGCGGTGGAGCTGGAGGTCGTGCGCGGGCAGGTGCCGTTCGAGTTCAAGGAACATGGGCTGATCATCGATTCGCACATCGCCATCCTGGGCGACCTGAAGTTCAGGAATCTGGCCTTTGGCTACATCGAGAGTATGCGCATCAACGCGGAATGGGCGCTGTTGAAGGCCGTCAAGGAGATGGAGAAGAAGTTTTCCATCATCCGGGACGACTACATTCGCCAGCGCATCCAGGATGTGCGTCTGGTGACCGATCGTGTGCAGTCAAAACTCATGGGCCTCACCCATGAGATGCAGGAGATCGAGGGCCGCATCATCCTGATGGCCCATGACCTGGCTCCCTCGGACACCGTTGGGCTCGAAGTGGACAAGATCATGGCCTTCATCACAGCCGAGGGCGGCAAGACCTCGCACACGGGCATCCTCGCCCGCTCGTTGCAAATCCCGTCCATCGTGGGCGTCAAGGATCTGGATGAAACCGTCGAGGACGGTGAATTCGTGATCATCGACGCCCTGAAGGGCAGGATCCTTGTGGAGCCGGATGAGGACGAGCTGGCCGAGTACATCGCCCTTCAGGACCAGTTCGAGGGCTACCAGAAGACCATCGTCCGCAACTGCCACTTGCCCGCCGAGACCATCGACGGGTATCGGGTGCAGGTCCAGGCCAACATCGAGATCTTTGAGGAAGTGGCGGCGGTTCTGGACCATGGCGCCGAGGGGGTGGGTCTGTACCGCACCGAATATTCCTACATGAACCGCGAGGTGCTGCCTTCCGAGGACGAGTTGTTCGAAGAATACCGCGATCTGGCCAGCATTCTGTCCCCGGCCAAGGTCGTTTTCCGTACCTTGGACCTGGGCGCGGACAAGTTCATCTCCGGCTACGGCGCCCTTGATGAGCGCAACCCGGCGCTGGGCCTGCGCTCCATTCGACTGTGCCTGAAGCATCGCGATCTTTTCCGGACCCAGATCCGGGCCATCCTGCGCGCCAGCACGGCGGGCAATACGGCCATGATGTACCCCATGATCTCCGGCCTGCGCGAGCTGCGCGAGGCCAACCGCGTGCTGGCCGAGGCCAAGGCCGAGCTGCATGAGGCAGGCATCCCCTTCAATGAGGAACTGCCCGTCGGGATCATGGTGGAATTGCCTTCGGCGGTGATGACCGCCGAGTTGCTGGCCAAGGAGACCGACTTTTTTTCCATCGGCACCAATGACCTGATCCAGTATTCGCTGGGCATCGACCGCACCAACAAGCACGTCTCGTATCTCTACCAGCCCTTGCATCCGGCGGTGCTGCGTTCCATCAAGCACGTGGTGGACGCGGCGCACCAGAACGGCATCGAGGTCAGCCTGTGTGGCGAGGTGGCGTCGGACCCGTTCTGCGTGCCGATCCTGATGGGCATGCAGATCGATTCGCTCTCCATGAACCCCCAGGCCATCCCGGGCATCAAACGCATCATCCGCCAGACCACCATGGACGAATGTAAGGAATTGCTCAGGCGCGTGCTGGAATGTCGAACAGTGACCAAGATCAACAAGCTGGTCATGGAGACCATCTTCCAGCGCTTCCCCGAGGAGCTGGCATTTTATTCCTCCCTTCTGGACAATGAGGACTTTGTATAACGATATGAGTCAGAAAAGCACATCCGGCACCAAGTTGATCGCCACCAACAAGAACGCCCGCCGCTACTACGAGATACTGGAGACGTTGGAGGCAGGCCTCGCCCTCATGGGCTCCGAGGTCAAATCCATGCGTGGCGGCAAGGTCAGTTTCAAGGACGGTTACGTCAAGATCGAAGCGGGTCAGGCCTGGCTGGTGGGCGTGCACATCGCGCCCTATGAGTTCGCCACGCATTTTGGGCACGAGCCCGAGCGCCCGCGCCAACTGCTGATGCACCGCCGCGAGATCGACACCCTGTCCGCCAAGGTGGACCAGAAGGGGTTGTCGCTCATCCCCCTGCGGCTGTATTTCAAGCATGGCAGGGTCAAGGTGGAGATTGGGCTGGGCAAGGGCAAGAAGACCTTTGACCGGCGCGACGACTTAAAGCAGCGCGACATCGCGCGCGATACGGCCCGCGAACTGACCAGCTACAACAAGTAGGACCTCCATGCCCGGCTTGACCCCAGCGCAGACCAGGTCCTTGCGGGACCGCTTCCCCGGGGACGGCTTCACGGCCGTGCCCGAGGAGATGTGCGCCTTCGGGGCGGACGCCAGCCGTCTGTTCGAGGCGCCGTGGGCCGTGGTCCGGCCCGAGTGCGAGGAGCAGGTGGTGGGGCTGTTGACCTGGGCCCAGGACGAGGGCGTCCCGCTGTTTCCCCGGGCCCGGGGCACCAATGTGGTGGGTGCCTGTGTCCCCCGTGGCGGAGGGGTGGTAGTCTCCATGCTGCGCATGAACCGCATCCTTCAGATCGACGCCGAGGATTTTGTGGCCGTGGTCCAGCCCGGGGTGGTGACCGCCGACCTGCAGGCCGAGTTGGGTCGACGTGGCCTGATGTATCCACCTGATCCGGCCAGCGTGCGTATCTCCACCATCGGCGGCAACGTGGCCACCTGCGCGGGGGGCATGAGCGCCGTGAAATATGGCGTGACGCGCGACTATGTGCTCGGGGTGCGGGCCGTGCTGCCCGGTGGGCGTGTGCTGCACACCGGCGGGCGCAACCACAAGAACGTCGTGGGACTCGATCTGGCCCGGCTGTTCGTGGGCTCCGAGGGGACCCTTGGTCTGTTGACTGAAATCACCCTGAAGCTCTTGCCCAAGCCCGAGGCCACGGCCTCGGTCCTGGCCGGGTGGCCGCAGACGGCTGGAGCTCTGGCCGCGGCGCGGGAGATCTTTGCCGCCGGCATCCTGCCCGCAGCCATGGAATTCATGGACCACGATGTTCTGAGCGCGGTGGCGCTGGTCGGGGAAGTCCCCTGGCCCGAGGGAACAGGGGCTGCCCTGCTGCTTCGCCTGGACGGTGGGCGCGAGGCCCTGGCCGCCGATCTGGAGCGCCTGGAGCGTGTGGTGCGTGGGACCTCGCCCTCGTTTATGCGCCGTGGCCTGGGCGCACAGGAGGAGGAACCCCTGTGGGAGGTGCGCCGGCTGATCAATCCAGCGTCCTTCAAGGTCGCCCCGGACAAGTTGTCCGACGATATCACCGTGCCCCGCAGCCAGGTCCGGGAGACCGTGGAAGGCATCCGCAGGATTGCCGCCGAGTCCGGGCTGACTGTGCTGGTCTTCGGGCACCTGGGCGACGGCAACCTGCACGTCAACGTGATGCACGATCACGCTGCTGGCGACGGCCCACGCGCCCTCCAGGTTAAGGGACGGGTGCTCGAACTGGTACTGTCCCTGGGGGGGACCATGTCCGGCGAGCACGGGGTGGGATTGACCAAATTCGCGCAGCTTGAGAAGCAACTCTCTCCCCTGGAGCTGGAACTGATGCGCTCCATCAAAAAGACCTTTGATCCCTCAGGACTCCTGAATCCCGGCAAGGGATACTGATCCATCTCCTCTGTTGGTTCTTCCTTCTTCAACACACCTATTTTTCAGGAAAAATCAATTTCCTAGTTGATTGATTCCGCAGGTGTGGTGTAGTCGTTAGACAGAGAAGATGATTTGGCTTTTTTGGGGGGATTGATGCTTACTGCTGCCTTGGCATGCGTCGTGCTACTGATAATCGCCATCGTCTTTGGTGGTATCGTCCGCAACGTTCGCGCAAATTACTTGAGCAAGATTCGCTCACTGCGTCGGCAGGCCTTTGATCTGGACAACGAGGTCAAGGACTTCAAGGCTGATGTGCTGATTCGCGAGGCCAAGATTTCCAATCTCGTTAAGCAAATTCAAGATCTGGAATTGATCAGGGAGCAGGAGCGTGCCGTTGCAGCCGCTGCTGCAGAAAACGCTCCCAGACGCACCCTGGTCCAGGCATTGCAATGCATGGGCAGGGTGACGGCAGAGGATGTACTGCGCGCCAGGACCTATCTGGAAAATGCCAAGAGCGGCTCCACGGTCGAGGAGGCACTGCTGATCCTGGGGATTGTCACTTCCGAGGACATGCAGGACGCGTCCCGGGAGGTCATGTGAGGAACACGGTATGATGATCTTTTATCTCTCCATCATCGGCCTGTTGCTCCTGGTCATGTGCCCCGTGTACTTCGTTCGCATGACCCGGGCCTACGCAGACGAGGTCCGGCGTCTTGAGCAGCAGGTGGCGCAGTTGGCGGTGGCCAGGGACGAATTGGATGTCGATCTGGCCGGGCTTGTGGCCCAGGAGGAAGATCTCCACAGGCAGCATGTGGAGTTGGTCGAGGCGGCCCGGGCCTTGCCCTCCCTGGGTGGCGAGGATAAAGGACAATACAAGACTCCCCAGGAGTATCTGCTGGCGGCGGAGATAATCACGCCAGAGGATGTCAACAAGGCCGCGCGGTTCAAGGATGGCTCCAAAAGCCCCTATGATCTGGGCGAGATCCTGGTGATGATGGACACCATCTCCCCGGCTGAACTGTCCCTGGCCAAGTCCAAGGTCGGTGGCTGAGGAGGGAGGGGCCGTTGAGTGGACATGCCTCGGGGTGTTTAGGACTGTGCGTTGTGTGCTGGCGATTGCCTTGCACTGCTGATATGATGTATCGTTGCAAGGCTGATCAACCAGGAGAGGATTCGCGTGGATATACAGATCGTGGCACTGATGTGCGTTGCCCTGCTGGTCTATTTCATCGTGCTGGGCGGGCTGGCGCTGAACAAGCGCCGCAAGCTGAATCATGAGATTCGCGCCTTGCTGGGCGATCTGAAGGGGCTGGAGAAGGATTACAAGTCCCTGTCCAGGGATGTGTTGCTCAGGCAGGAGCGGGTTGAGTTGATCCGTAAGGAACTGGCTGGGTTGCGGCAGATGATCGAGCAGGAAAAACAGGCCGCGGCCAATGCCGACGCCCCGCAGCAGGACATCATCGGCGTCCTCAAGACCATGGGCAAGCTGACCGACCAGGATTTGCTGCGGGTCTCCAAGCATCTTGAGGAGACAAAGAGCCTGTCCACCGTCGAGGAGGCCCTGGTCATCTTGGGGATCGTTTCTCCCGAGGACATGGAACGCGCCACACAGGAACTGTCATGAACAAGGTGAATGCCTGATGACCATCTATATCTATCTCATTCTTGGACTGGTGCTGCTGAGTACGCCCGTACTCTACATCAAGATGACCAAAGCCTATGGCGATGAGGCCCAACGCCTGCGGCAGAGTGTGTCCCGGTTTGTGGTCAAGATCGAGGAGTTGACTGCCGAGCGCGCCAGACTCCAGGAGGAAGAGGGCGAATTGGTCAACGAGCGGGTGTCCCTGCTGGGCGCGCGCCGCGGACTGCCGTCGCTGGGGAGCGACGAGGTCTTCGAAACCCCGGAGGATTTCCTGCTGGCTGTCAAGATCATCACCCCCGCGGACATCGAGAAGGCCGCCAAGTTCAAGGAGGACTCCAAGAGCCCCTATGGCCTAGGCGATGTTCTGCTGATGATGGATGTGATCACCTCGGCCGAGTTGACCCTGGCCAAGTCCAAGGTCCCCTCCTGAAACGATAGTTTGTGATTGCAAAGCCCCAACTAAGCGCCCTCAGGCGCTTTTTTTTGGGGCTGGAATCTAGCCCCGGGTCAGGGGCAGGGTGATGGTGAAACAGGTGCCCTGTCCTGGGGTTGAATCCACAGAGATCGTGCCCCCGTGGTTTCGCGTGATGATGAAGTAGGCCACGGACAATCCAAGCCCGGTGCCCTCACCCGGCGCCTTGGTGGTGTAGAACGGCTCGAAGATCCGTTTTCTATGTACCGGGTCGATTCCCGGGCCGTTGTCTTCCACGCTGATCATCGCCATCGAGGATGCGAGCCTCGTGCGCAGGGTGATCCTCGGGTTTGCGCCGCGCATGTCCTGGGGTCCAAGGGCATGGGCCGCGTTGATCAGCAGGTTCAGCAGCACCTGCTGCAACTCCGTTTCGGTACAGGGCACCGGCGGCAGGTCCGCAAAGTCGCGGAGGATTTCGATGCGCCCCAGGTCGTATTTCTTCATGAGGTCGTAGTCGTTGGCCGCAAGGTCGAGGGTACGCTCAATGCACTGGCCGATGTCCACCGGTGCCCAGCGGGAAGAACTGGTGCGACTGAAGTCGAGCATGTTGGAGACTATCTGCGCGGCACGTTCTCCAGAGTTCCTGATTCCGGAGAGCATGCGCAAGATATTTCTCCGGTTCAGGTATTCCTGGAGGGCTTCGAGGGAAAGCCCCAATTCTTCGGCGATACGGCGGTTGGCAGGCAGCTGGGGATCGAAGCGGCGGGTGATGTTCTGCGCCCCTTGCAGGATGCCTCCCAGGGGATTGTTGATCTCGTGGGCCATGCCGGCGGCCAGTCCCCCCAGTGAGAGCATCTTTTCGGACTGGATCATGATCTCCTCAAAATGGATGCGCTCGGTAACCTCGTCCAGACGGATGACCGCGCCCTTGATGTCGCCCTCGGGCAGGGGATAGATCAGGATATCCCAGAAGGAGAGCACCTCGTCCCGCTCTATGGGCAGGGCTTTGCAGTGGATGGGCGTACGGTTTCTGATGGTTTCCCTGAGCATGGAATCGAACTCCGAGATGCCGGGAACGGCCACCGCGAACGGGCATTTTACGAGATTTTCGCGGCCGGCCAGGCTGGCGGCTTCACTGTTCCAGAGTACGATCCTGCCCTGCGGGTCCACGCAAAATACGGCCGAGGGCATGGCGTCGATGATGCCGTGCAGATCCCGTCGGGCCTTGAAGACCTCCTGTTCGGCCTGTTTGCGCGCTGTGATGTCCAAGGCGGTGAAGATCATGCCTGCCTCGTGGTTTTGCTCGTCCTTCCAGGCCGAGGCCAGGATCACGCTGCGCAGTTCGCCATCCTTGCGCCTGAAGACGGTCTCCACGCTGCCGTAGCCCGTGCGTTGGACCTCTGGATGCTTGATTCGAGCGACCCGGAGGTATTCCTGCTCGTCGGGGTAGAGCATACGGGCGCTTTGGCCATCCAGTTCGTGGGGGGAATAGCCCGTCAGCAGGCAGAGGTGATCGTTGACCCGTCCAAGAATGCGGTTGTTGACCTCGCCGATGCCCACGGGGGCCGCGCGGAAGATGCCGTGCAGGGCGGCCTCGCTCCGGCGCAGGGCCTCTTCGGCCTGCTTGCTCTCGGTGATGTCGTGGACGATGGAGTAGAGCAGTTCCTGGTCCAGGATCTTGACGGGGCCGGAGTGGACCTCCACCTCGCGGACCTCACCCGTCGCCAGCCTGTGCCGCATGTGGTGGTGATTGAGCTTTCTGGAGCGGGTCAGCCCCAAGACATTTTTGAGTTCAGCGGCGGGCAGGGGGTTGATGTCGGAGAGGTTGAGCTGTCTGAGTTCGCCCCGGGAGTAGCCGTAGAATTCGCAGGCCTTGTTGTTGACCTCCACGATCTGTCCCGTGGTCGGGTCAAGGAGCAGCATCACCGAGGGGGAGTCCTCGAAGATGCGCGAGAACAGCTCCAGGCTTTCGCACATCTTGATCTCAGCCTTTTTGCGGTCGGTGATGTCATCAGTCAGGGTGACCACTTCGCCGGAGGGCAGTCGGAAAATGGTATATTCCCGCCAACTGCTGTGCTGTTGGTTTTGATAGAGCTGAGGAAGAAGATGCAGGGTCTCGCCGGTCTCCCAAACCTGCTGGATGGCGGCGGGCAGGCCGATGCTCTCTGCGTTGGGCAGCAGTTCGCTCACTGGGTGGCCAATGGATCGTTCGCGTTCAAGCCCGTTGAGGCGCTCGGAGGCGGGGTTCATGTCCTGGAGGATGAAGGTGTCGCCATTCTCGCTGGGCACCCAGACCGCCAGGGAAGTGGTCATGTGGGCGAAAACAGCACGATAGCGCAGGTCCTCGCTGCCGGAGGCTGGCGAATCCGGGCAATGGTCCTTGCGTTGCTGTTCAGTGGCGTCGGCTTGATGCTTTTTGTGCGCTCCCATGGTTCCGCAGTGTCTTTCCCGGACGGTTGCGGGGCGATAATCTAGGGCAAGCCTAGCACGGGCTGGAACAAAAGAGAATGCCGATAGAGGAAAATAAATAAGGCTCTATTTTTTGCGTTGGCTGATGAACACGCCGCCCAGTACCAGGGCCGAAGCCGCAAACTGCTGGGGCGTGAACAACTCGCTCAGCAGCAGCCAGCCCAGGAAGGCCGTGAACACCGGGATCAGGTTGACGAAGGCCGCGGCCTGGCTGGTAGGCAGGTACTTGACCCCGAAATTGTAGCAAAAAAAGGCCCCCAGCGTGACGCAGATGCCCAGGAAGGCCACGGCCAGACAGGGACCCAGAGGGAAGGATGTGGGGATCTGGGTGCCCGGCAGCAGCAGGGTGGGCAAAAAGCAAATCGTTCCCGCGCCGGCCATGAACATGGTCAGGTACAGGGGCGAGTAGCGAGTGGACAGGTGTTTGGAGGTGATGATGTAGCCCACGGCCGAAGCCATGGCCAGGACCTCCAGAATGTTGCCCAGCACCGGGTTGGGGGCGTCCTCCGTGGCCACGCCCGCAGCAGACAGCCAGGCGACTCCGGCCACGGCCAGCCCGAATCCGAAGAGGGTCCCAGGGCTGACTTTTTCCTTGAGGATGGGGATGGCGGCCATGGAGACCATGAGCGGCAGTGTGGCCGTGATCATGCCCGCCTGGGATGCGGAGGTGTATTGCAGGGCGTTGGCCTCGAACAGGAAGTACAGGCAGGGCTCGCACAAGGCCATGAACAGCAGCAGCTTCAGGTCGCCGGGCCGCGGTGAGCAGGCCGTGCGAATTTTGCCCGCAAAGGGCAGCAGGAGTGCGAAACCCATGGCCATGCGCCCGAAGATGATGATCATCGGATCAAAGGTTCCCAAGGCGTATTTCATGGCAATGAACGATCCGCCCCAGAGCAGGGAGGCCGTGGTCAGGGCCAGGTAGGCGATCAACGGGGACGTTGGGTTCATGGGAGACCGTTGGGGCTAAAGGGTGCCGTCTGATATGCCAGGCGCTTCCTTCTATCTGGGCAGTATTGTCCTGTCCATCCGTTTCTTGGCCGTAGCGCATTGACGCAGCCAGGGTCCGTACTTATCGTACTTCGGGCGCAAGCCGGACAGATCTGCATGCAACAAGACAAGAACCTTACGGAAATCAAGCGGGAGCCGCAGTGCATCCTCTGCGGCAAATGCCTGGAGGTCTGTCCGCTGTTGGCTGCCACGGGTCGGGAAGAATTCTCGCCCCGGGGCAAGCTGCTGCTGTTGTCGCGCCTGGCCGAGGCCCCGGACACGCTGTCCGAGGCCGCTGCCGAACGCCTGGCGTCGCTCTGCCTGAGCTGCGGGCGTTGCGTCAGGGCCTGTCCCCAGGGCACCAACGTGCCCGCCGAGGTCTCGCGACTGCGGGCCAAATATCCCGGATTTCAGCGCTGGCTGTGGAAGACCTGGATCGAGCGTTCGGGCCTGCTCTGGCCTGCGGCGGCCCGGTTGGGTGCTGCCCTGCGGGGCAAGATCCCCGGCGCGGCTGACGGTGTGGCCGCCGGGTTGGCCCGCAAGCTGGCAACCATGAGCCGGGGAGGGGCATTTGCCCCCTGGATCGTCCCCCGGAGTTTCGCTGCTTGCCCTCAAGCCCCGAAGGTCGTACTTTTCCCGGGCTGTCTGGCGCGGAGCGTCAGGACCGATTGGACACAGCAGGCCGTGGCCTTGGTGCGCAGGCTCGGTGCGCAGCTCTTGGACGCCCCGGACTGGGCCTGCTGCGGCGGAACCCTGGGCCATGCGGGTCTTGTGGAACAGCAGCGCGAGGCGGCCCGAACCAATGTCCGGGCCTGGCGTCAGGCTGGCCGACCGACCATCGTCACCTTTTGTGCCTCCTGCCATCACGGTCTTGCTGCATACCCGGATCTTGACGGGCTGGGGTTCGTGGACGATGAGGCCAAGACCTGGGCCGCGGCCTTGACGCCCCTGTCCGGGCTTGCAGCCTGCGCCTGGTTCGCCGTGACGGACTGCGCGCCGGACCGGGTCCATTACCACCAGCCCTGCCACGCCCCTGTTCCCGACCCGGATCGGGTCTGGTTGACCAGGGTCTCGGGCGGACGATTGGCGCCGGTGGACGGCAAGGCCTGCTGCGGCATGGGCGGAGTGTTGCAATTGGCTGCCCCGGAACTGTCCTCCCGGGTGGCCGGAAATTTATGGGAACGCTTGCGGGCCGAGCCCGGCGATCAGGTGATCACCGGATGCAGCGGCTGCTGGCTGCAACTGGCCTCCACGGCCCCCCAAGGGGTGCTGGTGGGACATTGGCTGGACACCCTGCAAGAGATTGAGACGCCGACCCCGTAGCGGGCGGTTCGCAACGAATACCAACCAGGAGAACTCGATGCTGGGCGCCATCAGCCGGAAGATTTTCGGCACCAAGAACGAACGCTATCTCAAGACGCTGGAGCCCCTGGTGGCCAAGGTCGGCGGAATGGAAGGCGAGCTGCGCAAGCTTGCGGACGGCGATTTTCCCGTCCGCCTCGCCGAGTATCGCCGTCAGGTGGAAGGCGGTCGCAGCCTGGACGAGATGATGCCCGAGGTCTTCGCCCTGGTTCGCGAGGCCGGGCGTCGGACCCTGGACATGCGTCATTTCGACGTCCAGATCATCGGCGGTGCGGTGCTGCACTCCGGCAAGATCACCGAGATGCGCACCGGTGAAGGCAAGACCCTGGTGGCGACCCTGCCCGTGGTCCTGAACGCCCTGGAAGGTAAAGGCGCGCATGTGGTCACGGTCAATGACTATTTGGCCAAACGCGACGCCGAATGGATGGGCCAGCTGTATTCCTTTTTGGGCCTGACCACGGGCGTCATCGTCCATGGCATGGACGACGAGCAGCGCAAGGCGGCTTACGGCGCGGACATCACCTACGGCACCAACAACGAGTTCGGGTTCGATTACCTGCGCGACAACATGAAGTTCTATCTCGACCAGTTGGTGCAGCGGCCCCTGCATTACTGCATCGTGGACGAGGTGGACTCCATCCTCATTGACGAGGCCCGGACCCCGCTGATCATCTCCGGCCAGGCCGAGTCGTCGGTGGCCATGTATGCCCAGATGAACAGCATCGTCCCCAAGCTGAAGGCAGAGATAGATTACACGGTGGACGAGAAGGCCAAGTCCGTGATGCTCAGCGACGAGGGTGTGAGCCGTTGCGAGGAAATCCTGCAGGTGGACAACCTGTTCGACCCCGCCAATATCACCCTGCAGCATCATGTGCTCCAGGCCCTGAAGGCCCACAGGCTCTTCCAGCTCGACGACGACTACATCGTCAAGGACGGCCAGGTGGTCATCGTGGACGAGTTCACCGGTCGCCTGATGCCTGGTCGCCGTTTTTCCGATGGCCTGCACCAGGCCCTGGAAGCCAAGGAGCACGTCAAGGTCGAGGCCGAGAACCAGACCCTGGCCTCCATCACTTTCCAGAACTTCTTCCGGATGTACAACAAGCTTTCGGGCATGACCGGCACGGCGGATACCGAGGCCGTTGAATTCGGCCAGATCTATGGGCTGGAAGTGGTGGTCATCCCCACCAACCAGGAGATGGTCCGCATCGATCAGCCCGACCTGGTCTACAAGAACCAGCAGGCCAAGTATCGGGCCATTGTCGAGGAGGTCGCAAGACTGAACAAGAAGGGCCAGCCCGTGCTCGTGGGTACTGTGACCATCGACAAGTCCGAACTGATCTCGCAGATGCTCACCAAACGCCGGGTGCCGCACAACGTCCTGAACGCCAAGCAGCACGACAGGGAGGCCGAGATCGTGGCCGACGCCGGCCTGCGCGGCAAGGTGACCATTGCCACCAACATGGCGGGCCGTGGTACCGACATCAAGCTGGACGATGAGACCAGGGCCCTGGGCGGGCTGTACATCCTGGGCACCGAGCGCCACGAGTCGCGGCGCATCGACAACCAGTTGCGCGGCCGTTCCGGACGCCAGGGCGACCCGGGCGAATCACGGTTCTATCTGGCCCTGGATGATGAGCTGATGCGTCTGTTCGGGTCCGACCGTATTGCGAGCATCATGGACCGCCTGGGCCTGGACGAGGATGAGGCCATCGAGAATCGGATGGTCTCCAAGGCCATCGAGAACGCCCAGAAGCGGGTCGAGGGCCACAACTTTGACATTCGCAAGCAGCTGTTGGACTTCGACGACACCATGAACCAACAGCGCAAGGCGATCTACTCCCAGCGCCGCGACATCATGGCCGCGAAGGAAGGCCATCTGGACGAGATGGTTTCCGGGTTTGTGGATGAGTTCCTCGCCGGGATGTTGGCTCCGGCCGTCACGGTCAAGGAGCCCGACGAAGAGGACGTGGAGTTCGCCGCCGTCAAGCTGGACGAGATCTTCAACCTCGGACCGGCCCAGGAATTCAAGCTCAAATTGCCCTCCGTGGAGGAAGCCCGCATCGCCATTCGGGATAAACTGGGCACCTTGCAGGCCGGTGCGCCGGACATCTACAACGAGATTCTACGCTTCTTCCTGCTGGAGAGTCTGGACCGCAACTGGAAGGAGCACCTGCTGAGCATGGACCACCTGCGCGAGGGCATCGGTCTGCGCGGCTATGGTCAGAAGGATCCCAAGCAGGAATACAAGCGTGAGGGCTTCGAGCTGTTCCAGGATATGCTGGAGCGGATCAAGGAAAACACCCTGCGCGCCCTGTGCCGTCTGCGCCTGAAGACCGAGGTGGCCGAGGATGATTTCCAGCACAAGGACACCACCAAGGACGTCAAGATGCAGGGCGGTCAGGAGTCCAAGAAGCCCGAAACCGTGCGCCGCGAGGCGCCCAAGGTGGGTCGTAACGATCCCTGTCCCTGTGGCTCAGGCAAGAAGTACAAAAAGTGTTGCGGCAGCTAGCAGGCCGCTGAAAAACGCATGTCTGCTTCGTTGCTAAAAAACCCTCAGTCCCTCGCGTATGTTCTGATACGCGTCGGGCCTGAGGGTTTTTTGCGCCTCGCATCCGCACGCTTTTGAGCGGCCTGCTGGTGAGATGTGTGTGCGTCTGCTGCGGTAATTCGGCGCGGTCGCATCTGTACGTACGCCCCTCGGCACCTCGGGTTGGAGCGTGTCCGGGATTCGATATCCAGCCTTAGGCTGCTGCCCATTTACACCCGTGCCGGTGGGATGTACGATCTGCCGTCACGTCCGCCCCGGACGGGATGAAACCGCAACAGTTTTGGAGAGACCATTATGCTGACCCCCCAGGGATTCCGGTTCGCCGTGGCGGCATCCGGGTTCAAGAAGCCGGGCCGTCTGGACCTCGGCGTGGTCGAAAGCAAACTCCCTGCCGCAGCGGCGGGTGTGTTCACCACCAACCGTTTTCAGGCTGCCCCGGTCCTGGCCGGTCGCGAATTGTTGGAAAAATCCGAAACCGCGCGCGCCGTGGTCATCAACTCCGGCCAGGCCAACGCCTGCACCGGTGACCAGGGGCTGGAAAACTGTCGCGTGACCCGTGAACTCATCGCCCAGAACCTGGGTCTTGAGGAAGACCAGATCCTGCCCGCTTCCACGGGCGTCATCGGCGACCAGCTGAAGATGGACAAGTGGGCCGAGGCCATGGAGCAGATCCGTGAGAGCTTCGGTAAGGCCGAGCCCATGGACATGGCCAAGGCCATCATGACCACCGATTCCTTTCCCAAGCTTGCCTGGCGTTCGTTCGAGGCCCAGGGGCGCGAGGTGCGCGTGCTTGGCATGTGCAAGGGCGCGGGCATGATCTGTCCGGACATGGCCACCCTGCTGGGCCTGATCCTGACTGACGCCGGGGTTGACCCTGTACTGTGGCGGCGCATCCTGAGCTGGTCCGTGAAGGAGAGCTTCAACCGGATCACCGTGGACGGCGACACCAGCACCAACGATACCATTTACGGGCTGGCCAACGGTGCGTCCGGCGTGACCGTGCTTGAGGGTGACGAAGAGGCCCTGGCCGCTGCCGTGCTCGACGTCTGTCAGGACCTGGCCTACCTCATCGTGCAGGACGCCGAGGGCGGCACCAAGATCGTGCAGATCGACGTCACCGGGGCCAAGGACGATGCCCAGGCCGACTTGGCCGCACGGGCCGTGGGCAACTCGCCCCTGGTCAAGACCGCCATGTACGGCAAGGACCCCAACTGGGGCCGCATCGCCGCGGCGCTCGGCCGCAGTGGGGCCGAGTTCGATCCGAACGAGGTCAGCATCGGCATTGGCGGTATCGAGATTTTCAGGGCGGGCCAGCCCGTGCCCATGGATATCGACAGCATGTTCGCTCCGATCCTGGATCGCCAGGATGTCGAGATCAAGGTGATCCTGGGCTCCGGGGAGGGTGAATCCTATCTTTTGGCCTCGGACCTGACCCATGAATACGTGACCATCAACGCCGACTACAGGACCTGAGGGTTCGAGGATCAAGGATCGCATGAGCTGCAAGCAAGGCCAGGACTCGGGAGGCGGCGGGCACGTTGCCGCCGGGGACCCGGATCAGGATCGTCTGAAGCGTTTGGCGGATTTTCTGTTCGAGGTGGGCATGCTGCGCAAGACCCCGCGCAGCGGCTATCAGTTTCTGGGCAGCGGCTCCGAGAACGTGGCCGAACACAGTTTTCGTACCGCCGTCATCGGTTACGTGCTGGCGGACATGGCCGGGGCGGATATCTCGCGCACAACCTTGCTGTGCCTGTTCCATGACCTGCACGAGGCCCGCACCGGGGATTTCAACTACGTCAACAAGATGTACAACGAATCCAAGCGGACCCAGGCCCTGAAGGACGCCACGGCGGGCACCGGCCTGTCCCGGGCGATTCTGGGCATGTGGGAGGAGTTGGAAGGTCACGACTCCCTTGAGGCCCAACTGGCCCAGGACGCCGACCAGATCGACCTGATCCTGAATCTGAAGGAAGAGCTGGACCTGGGCAACCGCTACGCCGGCAAGTGGATGGAGAGCGCCTTGGAACGCTTGCGCACCCCCCAGGGCAAGGAGTTGGCGCTGCGCATCTCGACCACGGACCAGAGCGACTGGTGGTATCTGGGGCCTGACAAGTCCTGGTGGGAGTGCAAGAACGGAAAGAAATGAGCAGGGCGCGCATCCCTGATGCACCGTGAATGATTTTCATGGCGTGGGCTTGGCCCACGCCTTTTTCGTTTATTGGGCGAGATCACTTTGATTTGTACGCAAGACGTTGTTGCGATGGCGATTATTTGCTAGCCTTGAAAAGCTTGCAACAGAGTCACCTCCTTGGACAGGGATGCACCGATGAACCAAAACTCAGAGGTCGAGAAGCTGCCTGAAATGCTTCTGGAGAACCTCTTTGACGGGGTCTACTACGTCGATCGGAACCGGATCATCACCTACTGGAACAAGAGCGCGGAGCGGATTACCGGCTTTGGGCGTGAGGAGGTGCTGGGCTCCTCCTGCTCTCAAGGCATCCTGCGCCATATCAATGACTCCGGCACCGAGCTTTGCGACGTGGGTTGTCCCCTCCAGCAGACGCTCAAGGATGGCCGGACCCGGGAGGTGGAGGTCTACCTGCACCACAAGGACGGGCACCGGGTCCCAGTTTCCGTGCGTGCCGCGCCCGTGTTCAATGCCGAAGGCGATGTCGTGGGGGCGGTGGAGGTCTTTAATGATGTGTCCCGACGCAAGGATGTCCTCAAGGAACTGCAACAGCTCCGCCAGGATGTGTACCTGGACGAACTGACCCAACTCGGCAACCGCCGCTTCGCCCAACTGACCCTGGACGCCCGCATGGCCGAGCGCAAGGTGCATGGGGTGAATTTTGGGGTGTTGTTTGGCGACATCGACCACTTCAAGCTGGTCAACGATACCCACGGGCACGATGTCGGCGACCGGGTACTGTCCATGGTTGCCCGCTCACTGGAGGCTGCACTGCGCGACATGGACGTGGCCTGCCGTTGGGGAGGCGAGGAATTCCTGCTGATCATCCCCAACACGGACCTTGCAGGTCTTGCAGCGATCGCCGAAAGGACGCGGCTGTTTGTGGAGCGCTCGTGGTTTGACCTGGATGGAGTGCGAATTGCCGTGACCATCTCCCTTGGCGGGGCCGTGCTGCGGGAGGACGAGGACGAGGACTCGCTCATCCGCAGGGCCGATGAGAACATGTATGGCAGCAAAGAGGGCGGACGGAACAGGGTTACACTGACCTAGCGTTTGTCGGGCTGAGGCTTGGGACCCGGCAACGCGGTTGCTGGTTTTTTTTGGCGCAACAGTAATTGGTCTGACCAATTGACGCGGCTTGCAAGGAGGCGTATTGGTCAGACCAATTAATGTTGTTCACAAGGCGGAGCGGGCAATGTCCCCAGCAGAGGAAGTGACAGAGATGACAGGGCAGACGGCGTTTACCAAGGCCGTGGAGCTGATCCGGCAACTGGTGCGCTCCGGCGAGATGGTGCCTGGCGGGCGTCTGCCGTCGGAGCGGCAGTTGGCCGAGGAATTCGGCCTGGCACGCAGTTCCGTGCGCGAGGCCATCCGGGCCCTGGCCGAACAGGGTATCCTGGAGAGCCGCCGCGGGGCAGGCACCTATCTGGCCGCGGCCTCCGGGGAGATTCTGTTGCGACGTCTGGCCGAAGTAGCCCAAGGGCAAAGCACTCGGGTGGCACAGGTCTTCGAGTTCCGGCGTATGCTGGAGCCGCAACTGGTGCGCCGGGCCGTGGCCAACGCCACGGACACGCAACTGGACCGGATGCGTCTGGCGGTGAGGCGGCAACAGTTGGATATCGAGTCCGGCGGCACCGGACGGCGGCAGGACCGTCAGTTTCATCGTCTGGTGGCCGAGGCCACGGGCAATCCCCTGGCCGTGGAAGCTGTGCATTCCCTGGCCAGCCTGTTTGATGTGCCCCGCGCCAGGCAGTTCGACAGTCCCGCGCGTGACAGGGCCTCTCTGGAATCGCACATGCGGGTGCTCGCGGCCATCGAGGCCCGGGATGCGGATCTCGCCGCCCGGGAGATGGAGCGTCACCTGAGCGAAGTGGAGCAAATGATTTGCGGCGACCAGGAGCAGGCCCAGCGGCCAGCCAAACCATAACAATCTAGGTTGAGGAGAGAGACATGGGCCAATCATTGATGCTCGCGGGACTTGGCGTCCTGGTGGGAATTGGTGCATCATTCACCGGACTGGGCGGCGGCTTCCTGATGATTCCGCTGTTGCTGTTCATGGGCTATGCGGCGCAGCAGGCCGTAGGGACCTCGTTTGTGGCCATTCTGGTCATTTCCTGTTCTGCCCTGGTGGCGCACAGCAAGCTGGCGGGAGTGGACTGGCGGGCCGGAATCATGCTGGGTATCGGCGGCATCATTGGTGCCCAGATTGGTGCGCGTCTGCTGCAGGACGTGCCCACCGACGTGTTCAAGAAAATTATGGCCGGAGTTTTGGTTGCCTTGGCCATGTATCTGTTCTTCAAGAAATAGGGCGCGAATCGCCCGGGAGACACAGCGATGAAGGAAGTGCGGGATCACGCTCGGGAACTGATGAAGGGTTTTTGCCGGGTCTGTCCGGTGTGCAACGGCAAGGCCTGCGCCGGAGAGGTGCCGGGCATGGGCGGTCTGGGAACGGGGTCGTCGTTTTTCAATAATATGTCCGCCCTCGAGGATATCCGCCTGCGCATGCGGCTGGTGCACGACGCGACCCAGCCTGACACCTCCACCAGCCTGCTGGGGATGGACCTCTCCATGCCCGTGCTGGCCGCCCCCATCGGTGGCGTGTCATTCAATATGGGTGGCAAGATCTCCGAGGCGGACTATATCGAAGCGGTGCTTGGCGGTTGCAGGGACAGGGGCGTTGTGGGCTGCACCGGTGACGGCGTGCCGGACTGGATCCACGAGTCGGGCAACGCGGCCCTGACCAAATTCGGTGGCATCCCCTTCATCAAGCCCTGGGAGTCCGATGAACTGTTCACCAAGATCGACAAGGCTGCCGCTGCCGGGGCCACGGTCTTCGGCATGGACCTTGATGCCGCCGGGCTGGTGACCCTGCGCAAGATGGGTCGTCCGGTGGCACCCAAGAGCCTGAGCCAGTTGAAGGAGATCGTGAAGCGCACTCCCGGCAAGTTCATCCTGAAGGGAGTGATGACCGTTGAGGATGCGCGTCTGGCCGTGGAGGCCGGGGTGGATGCCATCGTTGTCTCCAACCACGGTGGGCGCGTTCTGGATTTCGCCCAGGGCACCGCCGAGGTGCTGCCCTCCATTGCCCTGGCTGCGGGCAGGGACCTGGATGTCATCGTGGACGGTGGTGTGCGCACGGGCGTGGACGTGCTGAAGATGCTGGCCTTGGGAGCCGACGCGGTGATGATCGGGCGTCCCTTCGCCATCGCTGCTTTGGGCGGACTGACCGAGGGGGTCTGCAAGTATCTGGATCAGCTGCGCGGCGAGTTGGAGCAGGCCATGGTGCTCACGGGCTGCAAGACCGTGGTCGACATCAACGAGCGTGTTCTGGCTTAGATCGGTGTTTTCCTATGCAATCCACAGGGCGGCCCTATCGGGTCGCCCTGTTTTGGTTGTCTATTCGGAGCCGTGGTCTTTGCCCCGTTCCTTGTCCTGGGCTTCCGCGGCCTGTTTGGCTGCCTCGTCTTGAGGGTTGGGCTTTTCGTCCTCCGGCAGATCCTCGGTGTACTTGTCGCGGATGGCCGTGATGACTTCGAAGATGTCCAGGAAGGCGTCCACCACGTCCGGATCAAAGTGCTGGCCTCGTTCCTCCCGGATGAGCCCGATGATCTTCTCATCGGGCCAGGGCGGTTTGTAGGAGCGGCGCGAGCCCAGGGCGTCGAACACGTCGGCCAGGGCGCAGATGCGGGCTTCCAGGGGGATCTGCTCGCCCACCAGGGGCTGACCCATGGCTTTCACCTCGCCCATCAGGCCGCTGATCTTGCCGGGATAGCCCCGGCCACTCCATTTCTCGTGATGACCAAGGGCGATACGCCCGGACATGGCGTCCAGTTCCGAGGTCGAGTTGGTGAACAGTTTGGCCCCCAGCACCGTGTGGAACTGCATCTGGGCGAATTCTTCATTGTCGAGCTTGGCCGGTTTCTTGAGGATCTTGTCTGCGATGCCAACCTTGCCCACATCATGCAGCATGGAGGCCACGCGGATCAGGTCCTTGGTCTTTTTGCGTTCGGCTTCCTGGATTCCCTTGAACAATGCATACTTGTGGTAGATTTCTGCACAGTAGGTGCCCACGCGGGTGACGTGCGGGCCGGTCTCGGAAGGGTCCCTGAGTTCGGCCATCTGCATCATGCGCAGGATCAGCTCGCGGGTCATGATGGCCCGCTCGATGGCCACCGAGGCGGTGTTGGCGAACAGCGGCAGCATGTTCTGGGAGTCCAGGGAGAAGGGGATGGACTTGCCCGCGTCGTTCTTGGCATTGATCAGCTGGATGATGCCCGAGACCTTGCCCTGCGAGGTCTTGATGGGCACCGTGAGCATGGAGCTGGTGTGGTAGCCCGTCTTTTTGTCGAAGGAGGGGTTGAAGGTTACCGGCGAGTCCGGGGGCATGTCGTAGACGTCCTCGATATTCAGGGCCTCGCCCCGACCGGCCACATAGCCCACAATGGAGGCGTCGTTGATGGGAATGGAGAAGTTGGCGTAGATGTCCTTGTTGGTCTCTCCGACCTTCAGGAAGGAGTCGTTATGCACGTAGCTGAACTTCAGTTTGTCCTCGTCCAGCAGGTAGATGGTGCCCGCGTCCGCGCGGGTCAGTCTGCGGCATTCGCTCAGCACCCGATCGAGGATGGCATCGAGATCCTTGAGTTCATTGAGCTTCTCGTTGACGGTCAGGATCTCGTTGAACTGATCCATGCAACGTGCAGCTGAGCTGGAGTCGGGCATTGATCCTCCTTGGCCGGATCAAAAACTATTATTCCTATGGTATGCATCATAGGGTAATTCAGTCATGCGTCAAGGACGGCATCCTCTCCGCGCAAGCCCCGTCCCCGCTTGTTTCAAACCCATGAGTTCTGGTAATGTCTGGGGATTGATGTTAAATCTCATCCTTCTCTTGAGAGGGTTCTTCGGCGTGGGCGGCGAGCGGGGCGTGGTACGTTAACAAAATCCTGGCTGATGACGGTATGAAACGATTTTTTCAGTGGATCGGTGGCTCTTCCATCGAGATGGTCACCGAGATCGGTCGCATTGCGGCGTTGTTCAGCGAGGCGTGCGTCTGGCTGGTCCGTCCTCCGTGGCGCATGCGCCAATTTTTCAAGCAGATGGAGTTCGTGGGGGTTCGATCCCTGTTTGTGGTCTGCCTGACGGCCCTGTTCACGGGCATGGTCCTGGCTCTGCAAACCTATTACGCCTTTCGCCTGTTCTCTGCGGAGTCCCTGGTGGGAGCCACGGTGGCCCTGTCCATGACCCGCGAGTTGGGGCCCGTGATCACGGCGCTGATGGTCACCGGGCGTGCGGGCTCCGCCATTGCCGCCGAGATCGGCACCATGCGCGTGACCGAACAGGTGGACGCGCTCACGGTGATGGCCATCAATCCGGTGCAGTACCTGGTTTCGCCACGTCTGCTGGCCGGGTTTCTGATGCTGCCGCTGCTCACGGTGGTCTCGGATCTGGTGGGTATCCTCGGCGGGTATCTGATCGGCGTGAAGGCCCTGGGAATCAACAGCGGCATCTTCATGAACAAGATTTACGAACTGCTGACCCTGGATGACATTTACGAGGGGCTCTACAAGGCCGCCGTGTTTGGCGTGATCCTGACACTGGTGGGTTGCTACAAGGGCTTCTACACCTACGGCGGAGCCGAGGGCGTGGGCCGCGCCACCACCGAGGCTGTGGTCCTTTCGTCGGTGCTGATCCTGGCCAGCGATTACGTGATGACCGCGTTGATGATGTAGGGACAAGATGCAGCCGATCATCGAATTGAAAAACATCCATAAGCGCTTTGGGGAGCATGAAGTCCTCAAGGGGCTGGACATCGCCATCCGCCCGGGAATGGTCAGCGTGATCATCGGGGGCAGCGGTGGCGGCAAGTCCGTGCTGCTCAAGCACGTCATCGGCCTGTTGAAGCCCGATGAGGGCCAGGTGTTTGTGGAGGGGCAGGACACGGTGCCGCTCCCCGAGCGGGAGCTGACCGAGATTCGCAAGAAGTTCGGGCTGCTCTTTCAGGGCGCCGCCTTGTTCGATTCCATGACCGTGGAGGAAAACGTGGCCTTCCCCCTGGTGGAACACACCGGGCTGAACGCGTCGGAGATCGGGCGAATCGTAGCCCAAAAGCTGGCCTCCGTGGGCCTATCCGGCCATGGAGCCAAGCTGCCTTCCGAGTTGTCGGGGGGGATGCGCAAGCGTGTGGGGCTGGCGCGGGCCGTGGCCCTGGACCCCAAGATCGTGCTCTTCGACGAGCCCACCAGTGGCCTGGACCCGGTCATGGGGGCCAACATCAACGATCTGATCTTGAGGACTCGCGATGAATTTGGCGCCACCTGCGTGGTCATCAGCCACGACATCCGCGCGACCTTCGCCATCGCGGACGAGATTTTCATGCTTTACGACGGTAGGATCATCGCCAGCGGGACCCCGGAGGAGATCAAAAACTCTGCAGACCCGGTGGTGCAACAGTTCATTCAGGGCAAGGCCGAGGGGCCGATCCGTATCTCATGATCACTGGCCCGGCGCAGCCGGGCTGATAAGCGGGGAAAATTGTCATGGCCTTTAAGACGGGAACAGAGATCAAGGTCGGGATATTCGTATTCATCGCCCTGGTTGCGCTGGTTATCATGTCGCTGCAGGTGGGGTCGGGTTCGCTGTTCAGCCGGGGAACCTATGACCTGGTCGTTGTCTTTGACAATGTCACGGGCCTGAAGACCGGGGCCCCGGTGGAGATCGCGGGCATCGAAGTCGGCCAGGTCAGCGAGATCGGGCTTGAGGGCGGCCGGGCGCGCCTGGTGTTGGCCATCCGGGACAACGTCAAAGTGCGTAGCGACGTGACCGCGAGCATCAAGTCGCGTGGCGTGCTGGGCGACAAGTTCCTGGAATTGCGTGGCGGCACCGAGGGCTATGACTATCTGGCCGAGGGGCAATCCATTCAGCTGTCCGATCGTTCCGCCGACCTTGAGGTGTTGTTCGAAAAGGTCGGGCAGATCGCCGACGATATCGGCCTGGTGGCCAAGAGCGTGGCCAATGTCATGGGCGGTCCCGAGGGCGAGCGCGACTTGCGCCTGACATTCCATAGCCTGCGTGACCTGTCCCTGAGTCTGAACCAGATGGTCCAGTCGAACATGGAAAGCGTGAACGTCATCGTGGCCAACATGCGTGAATTTTCCGGTGACCTGCGTCAGGTCTCCAGCCAGAACAAGCGTAGCGTCGGGGCCATCATCGAGAATTTCGAGCTGGCCTCGAGCCAGCTCAAGGTCACCCTGGAGAAGATGGGCTCGGTCCTGGACAAGATCGATTCCGGCGAGGGCGCCATGGGCAAGATGGTCGGCGACCAGGAGATGGGCGAGGACTTGAAGCGCACCGTGGCCTCGCTGGAGAGCGTGGCTCGCAAGATCGACGAGGGCAAGGGCACCCTTGGCAAACTGGTCAACGACGAGAGCACTGCCGAGGAGTTGGACAGGGCCCTGGAGGGAGTCAACAAGTACCTGGACAAGCAGGACAGTTTCAAGACCGTGCTTGATTTCCACGCCGAGCACCAGGCTGACAGCGGCGACATCAAGTCATACCTGAACATGGAGTTGCATCCCAACAGCGACCATTTCTACCTGCTGGGCGTGGTCTCCGATCCGCGCGGGCGGACCCGCGAGACCGAAACCGTGACTCGCACATGGACCGGCGCGGCCTTCACCGAGGTGCGCGAGATCGAGGAGAAGACCGAGCGCGACCAGATGCTGTTCAACGCTCAGATCGGCAAGCGCTGGGGAGATTTCGTGCTGCGTGGCGGCGTGTTCGAGTCCACCGGCGGCGTGGGCGCGGAGTACTACCTCTGGGAAGACCGGTTCAAGCTCTTTGCCGAGGCCTTTGACTTCGACAACGAAGACCCGGCGCATTACAAGGCTGGCGTGAATATCTATTTCCTGAAGAACTTCTATGTCGCGGCCGGCTGGGACGATTTTGCCAGCAACAAGGGCAACATCTCGTTTTTTGCCGGACTTGGACTCAGGTTCACCGATGAGGACCTGAAGTACATCATGTCCAGCATGCCGGTCTCTGCCGGCAACTAGGCATGAAGATCGCGCTCATTTCCGACACCCACGCCCCGTCCCCCACGCCCTGGATGCAGGCCGTGTATGACCGCTATTTGGCCGGGGCCGATCTGTTGCTGCATCTGGGGGACATGACCGGCAGGGAGTTGTGGTCCTTTTTCATGCAGCACCCCGGCTTTTACGCCGTGGCGGGCAACATGGACGACTGGTCCCTGGGCGAAGAGCTTGAGACACGCGTCTCCATGACCATCGGCGGGCTGCGCATTGGCATGATGCATGGCTTCGGACTGTCGGGCCGTCCCCTGGCCGGGGCCGTGGCCCAGGCCTTCGGCCCCGGCTATGACTTGGTGTGCTTCGGCCATACCCACGAACCTGCCTGGCTGGACTACGACGGTGTGCGGGTCGTCAATCCCGGCAGCCTGCGCGAGTCCGGCAAGGGGCCGACCCTGGCCTACGTTCATGTGGCGGATGATGGCACCTTGACCCGCGAGCTGGTTGAGGTGCCCAGGAATCTGGGCTGAGCCACGCCGATTTTTGAATGGCTGTTCAAGGCAACGCCCCCCTTTCCTGCGGAAAGGGGGGCGTTTAAGTGATGCGTCCAGTGGGCGCCCGTGACGCCCGTTAGGCAGCTGCTATTGCGGCATCAGGCGGCCCATTGGGCCTGCCGGATTAACCGCCCAAGAGCTGCATGGCCATACGAGGCAGGGAGTTGGCCTGGGCGAGCATGGACACTGCAGCCTGGGACTTGATCTGCTGACGCACGAACTCGGTCATCTCGATGGCCACGTCCACATCGGAGATGCGGGATTCGGCCGCCTGCAGGTTCTCGGACTGGATCTGCAGGTTGGAGATGGTGTTCTCCAGACGGTTCTGGAGAGCGCCCAAGTTGGCGCGGATCTTGTCCTTGGAGACGATGGCGTTCTTGATGCCATCCAGTGCGTTCTGCGCCGCGGACTGGGTCGAGATCGAGAAACCAGCAGAGGTGGACAGCGCCCCGTTGCCAACGCCCAGGGCCGAGGCCGTGGAGTTGTCGATACGGACGTAGTAGTAGTCCTCGCTGCTGTCGTTGGCGGTACCGAAGTGGACCTTCATCTTGCCGGTGGAGACCAGGCCGGTACCGTTGTGAGTGTCGCTGGAAAGGTTGCCGTTCAACAGGTAAATGCCGTTGAAGTCGGTGGCGTTAGCGATACGGGTGATTTCCGAAGCCATGGCCTGATACTCGGAGTCGATGATCATGCGCTGGTCGGAGTTGTAAGTACCCGTGGCCGCCTGTTCGGCCAGTTCCTTCATGCGGATGAGCTTTTCGTCGATGACCTGGAGAGCGCCGTCGGCGGTCTGGATCATCGAAATAGCGTCGTTGGCGTTACGCACACCCTGGTTCAGGGCGGCGATGTCCGAACGCATCAGCTCTCGAATTGCCAGACCGGCTGCGTCGTCGGCAGCAGTAGTGATCCGGAGACCCGAAGACAGACGACGGACGGAGTTCCCAAGAGCGCCAAACGACTGGCTCAGGTTCCGCGCAGCATTAGCCGCCATCAAGTTGTTGTTAATGACCAGAGACATGTGTTGTTTCCCTCCATAGAATGGTTGTACAGCTTCCGTGCTGCTTAACAGTGTTAGGATTGCGCCGTGTGTAATTTCTTTTCGGCACTGGGGAGGGATAAGTTTAGGGGGGGCTGGAAGAATTGTGCGCTGCCGGGCCTGTGGGCCGGTCCGGGGCATCAATGAATGAGCATCCCATGGAAAAACCATCCATGGGATTTTTGTGTCTTGGAATCTGCGATGGGCACGGAGCGGGAGAGGGCGTAGCGCAGAGGCGGGGGCTGGCGCTGCGGGTGGGTCAGCGAGGCAGCGGTTGCGGGACAGGAGGCTCGTCGCTGAACAGGTTGGCGAGGATGGTGTCCGAAACCAGCATTCCGGTCTTGGACAGCCGCAGATAGCCCCCGGAGAGGCGGATCAGCTCGTTCTGGCGCAGGGCGCGGATCAGCGGGCCGAATTCCTCGGTGAAGGAGATGCCAGCCAGTTTCTTGTAGGCCTCCAGGTTCAGCCCCTGGGTGGTGCGTAGGCGCAGCATGACCATCTCACGGATGCGGGTGCGCTTGTCCAGCACCTCGTGATTCGCGCCCAGGATGCCGCTGTTCAAGGCCTTGGCGTAGTCCTTCAGGTCGCGCGGGTTTTCCCAGCGGTTGTGCTTGATGGTGGATACCGCGGCAGGCCCCAGTCCCAGGTAGTTCTTGGCTTCCCAGTAGCCCTGGTTGTGGCGGCTCTCAAAGCCCATGCGCGCGAAGTTGGAGATCTCGTATTGCAGGTAGCCCTCGCTCTCCAGGTACTGCGAGCCGTAGATGAACATCTTGGCCAGATCATCGTCCGGGGCGATCTCCAGGTCGGTCTTGCGGGACAATCGCTCCAACGGGGTGTCCGGCTCCAGGGTCAGTCCATAGCAGGACAGGTGCTCGGGGCGCATCTGCACCACCTCCTTGAGCTCCTTCATCCAGGTAAACAACCGTTGCTTGGGCAGCCCCCAGATGAGGTCCAGGGAGATGTTGGAGAACCCGCAGTCCCGTGCCAGACGCACCACTGCCCGGGCCTGGTCGGCGGTGTGGGCGCGGCCCAGGGTCTTCAGGGAATTGTCGTGCAGGCTTTGTATGCCGATGGACAGCCGGTTGATCCCCATTTCGCGCATGGAGTACAGGTAGTTCATGTCCATGATGGAGTCCGGGTTGGCCTCCATGGTGAATTCCAGCTTGGGTTTCAAGGCGAAATTGTTCCGGATGGTCGAGACCAGGGTGGCCAGCAGCGGCAGTTCCAGCAGGCTGGGGGTGCCGCCGCCCAGGTAGACGCTGGTCACGGTGGGGCGACGCAGGGTCCGGCCCCAGTGCTCGGCCTCCTTGCGCAGCAGTTCGACATAGCGCAGGGCATCTCCGGCCTTGGGCACTACGGAGTGGAAGGCGCAATACGTGCACTTGCTGCGGCAGAAGGGGACGTGGACGTAGAGAAGCATGGCCTGAGTCTTTCCCTGGTTAGTTCCTGCGGGCGGCGCGCGTCCCGGCGGCGACGAGCAGGCTCAGCAGGGGCACGGCCAGGCCGTGCATCAGGGCCGGTAGGCCATAGATCATGAATTGTTCGGCCAGGGTCGGGGCCACCAGCCCGGCCCAGTCGGTCTGGTGCAGGGGCTGACACAGGGTGAAGAGCCAATAGGAGTAGCCGCCGTCGCTGAGCTTCAGCAAACCCGCGAAGAACAGGCCGTGCAAGGTGGTGAAGCCCACGGCGGCCAGGAAGCGGTTGGACTTGATGGCCGTTAGCCCCAGGAGCAGCGCCGGGACGAGCACCGCCGAGAAGTGCAGGAACCGGGGCATGTCGTCCAGGCCCTTGAACAAGGCCGCCAGGTACACGGTCTGCTCAAGCATGATCGTCTCCATCTTGTGGGATTGTGAGTGCGCCAGTGGTCGCGGTGGCGGGTGGCTCGTCAAGCTCTCGGGCGTAGCGCTCGTTCTCGCTGTACAGGCAGCCGCAGTATTGCTGGCGGTAGATGCCCCAGTCCTTGGACGTGGCGATGCCCTCTTTCCAGCCTTCGCGGAAATCCTGGTACAGGAATTCGCAGCTGCCCGCAGCGGCCAGGTCCCGGCCCAGTCCGGCGATCATCTCGTGCTTCTGGAATTTGCTGTAGAGCAGGGTGCTCGAAAAGCAGTCGAACTTGCCACGCCGCGCCATGCCCGCCGTGCGCTCCAGGCGCATGGCGTAGCAATGAAAGCAGCGGTTGTCCTCGCGGAAGGACATGCTTCGGAACCATGCCTGCGGGTCGTATTCGTCATCCTTGTAGATGACCTTGAATCCCAGACGGGCGGAGACCTCTGCCAGGGCATCCCGACGGCGCTTGTATTCCATCAGGGGATGGATGTTGGGATTGTAATACAACCCCGTGACCTCGAAGCCCCTGGCCTGAAGTGCGCGGACCGGCGCGATGGCGCACGGTCCGCAACACATATGCAGCAATATTCTGGGCATGGTCGCCCTCGCGCCGTGGTCTAGGCGGGCAGCAGCTGGATGGTGGTGTTGTAGGTCTGCTCCATCTCCATCAGCTGCTCGCGTTTGTGGTTGGCCATGTAGGCCAGAATCTCGGTGTCGCAGCGGTGCTGGACGGGGTCGCCGTTCTTTTTCTGGCGCAACTTCTGGTTGATTTCCTTCAGGGCTTGCAGGGCCTGCCACTCCATGTTGCGGCGCATGCCGGTGCCGCCGCAACAGGGGCAGGGCTCGGTGGACACGGCCAGGGCCGAGGACCCCAGGCGCTGGCGGACCATCTCCAACAGGCCGAAGCGGGACAGGCGGCCCACGTCGGTGCGGGCGCGGTCCATCTTCACGGCGCTGCGCATGATCTTTTCCACCTCGCGGCAGTGGTTCTTGTCCTTCATCTCGATGAAGTCGATGACCACCTGGCCGCCGATGTCGCGCAGCACCAATTGGCGGGCGATCTCCTCGGCGGCTTCCATGTTGGTCCGCAGGGCCATGTCGCGGAAGTTCTTTTTGCCGCCGATGCGTCCGGAGTTGATGTCGATGGCGGTCAGGGCCTCGGTGGCGTCGATCACCAGCCGTCCGCCGCTGGGCAGGTCAACTTCGCGGCCATAGATGGACTCGATCTGACGCTCCAGATTGAAGCGCTCCCAGAGATTCTTGGCGGGGTCGTCATGGTAGCGGACCAGGCTGGGACGCCGGGGGAAGACCAGGGAGACCATCTCCTTCAGGCGGTCGGCGGTGCCCTTGTCGTCCACCCAGATCTCGGCGGTGTCACTGTTCATGTAGTCGCGGATGGCGCGTGAGGCCAGATCCATCTCCTGATAGATCAGGGAGGGGGTCTCCTGGGCGCTGACCTTTTTGCGCACCTCGATCCAGAGGCGTTTCAGGAATTTCAGGTCCTTGGTGAGCATGGTCTTGCCCACGTCCAGGCTGGCGGTGCGGACGATGACGCCCAGCCCGTCGCCCAGATTCAGGTCCTCGACCACGATCTTGAGCTTCTCGCGTTCCTTCTCGTCCTCGATCTTGCGGGAGATGCCCACCTGCTCACGGCCGATGGTCAGCACGAAATAGCGACCCGGCAGGGAGAGATAGGTGGTCACGAAGGCGCCCTTCTTGCCGGTGGGTTCCTTGACCACCTGGATCAGGACCTCCTGGCCCGGACGCAGCACCTTCTGCATGGGCGGGTACTTGAAGCCCTTCTTGGCGACGTCGTCGTCCAGGTAGTATTCGGGATGGACCTCGTCGATCTGCAAAAAGCCGTTGCGCTCCGCACCGTAGTTGACGAAGGCGGCCTGGAGGTTGGGATCGATGTTGTTGATGACGCCCTTGTAGATGTTGCCCTTGGTCTTGGCCTGGTGCAGCATCTCGACGTAGTATTCCAGAATCTTTCCGTCTTCGGTGATGACCACCTCGACCTGTTCGCCGGGCAGTATCCCGATGAACATCTTTTGCCGTTTACTCTTCGGCATGGTTTACCTCGATGTGAAAATGGTTCGGGACGGACCGTGTCTTCCCGCGGGGGCGCCTTGCGGCGCGCTGCCTCAGTCTTCGCGTAGTGCGAAGAACAGGGCCCCGGCGCTCGTGAAGGTGGAGAGCCTGTCGCGCGTTTCCAGATCGTCCAGGGCCCGCTCTACGGCCTCCAGGGGGAGGCCCAGTGCGTCTGCCAGCTGGGAAGCTGTCTGGGGTCTGCGCGCGATGGAGGCGGCCACCTGATCCAACACGGTGTTCACCGCAGCACTCGCTACTCGGGCCTCTTCGGCTCCGGGCGAGGATGCGGCGTCCTCGGTAATATGCCTCGTCCCACCCATGCGGGACGGGGGTTTCCGTTGTGCCTGTCCGCCGTTGTCGGCGAGCCCGCCCAAAACGGTGCGCCAATGCGCGAGTGTTTCGGGTGGCACGGGCTGGGCCGTCTTCAGGGTTCCGGGGCGGGTCATGGTTTCCACGTCCACGCGATCCGGCCTGAGCTCGGCCACAAAATCCTTGAGCCTTGCGAGGTTGTCCTCGCTGTCGTTGATCCCGGCCACAAGCAGCACCTCCAACAGGAGGCGTCCGGTGAACTCCCGGCGAAAGGCCGTGAGTCCCGATTTCAGCGCATCAATATTGACCGCGTGGTGCGGTCTGTTCAGGCGGCGCATCTCGTCGGGCACCAGGGTATCCAGAGAGGGCAGCACGACATCAGCCAGGGCCAGCTCTCGCCGGACCTGCGGATCGTGCAGCAGGGTGGAGTTTGTCAGAACGGCGATGGGCGTGTTAGGAAAAATCTCTCGCACTCCCTCGATGATGATGCCCATTTCGCTGTTCAGACAGGGCTCGCCCAGCCCCCCCAGGGTCACGTAATCCGGAGTCTGGCGCATCTCGTTTTTCCAGCGCGCCAGCTCCTCAAGTAAAACTTCGGCCCGGACACAGGGCTTCCGGTCCATTTCCAACTGTGTTGTCCGGCCCACTTCGCAGTAGATGCAGTCCAGGGAGCACAGCGCAGTGCCCAGCAGGTCCAGGCCGAGGGAGAGGCCGAGCCTGCCGGAACGTACCGGTCCGAACACATACTTGTATGCCAATATTGCGCGATCCTTGCAAACTGGTTTTTTCACTGGGGCAGAATTGGGTTGACTGCACTTCGCGAAAGCCCTACCCCACGCCTTCGGAGGATATTATGCCAACCCCTGGTCAATTGGTAATGCTCATTAGCCCGAAGGGCAAGAGATACGTTCGAGTTTTCGATCCCACGGATCAATTGCACTGTAACGAAGGTGTGATCGAAATGACCGCCGTGGCCGAGGCCGGATTCGGCGGCATCGCCATCACGCACCTGGACAAGTCCTTTCGCGTGGTGCGGCCCACCCTGCACGACCTGATCAAATACGGCATCAAGCGCCAGACGCAGATTTTGTATCCCAAGGAAATCGGCTACATCCTGGTCAGACTGGGTATCGGTTCCGGCACGCACGTGATCGAGGCGGGCAGCGGCTCCGGCGGGCTGACCGTGGCCCTGTCGCACGTGGTCGGCGACACGGGCAAGGTCTATACCTACGAGCGCCGCCTCGAGTTCGCCAAGCTGGTGCGTCAGAACCTCAATCGCTGCGGCCTGGGCAACAACGTGGAGCAGTTCGAGGGTGACGTCATTGAGGGTTTCAAACAGAACGACGCCCATGCGCTGTTCCTGGACGTGCGCGACCCTTGGAACCACGTGCACAACGTGGCCAACGCCGTGCGCCCCGGCGCGCCCGTCTGTTTCCTGGCCCCGGTGGTCAACCAGGTCAGTATGTTGCTGGAGGCCCTGGAGACCGCGCCCTTTGACGACATCGAGGTCCTGGAGATTTTGGTGCGGCGCTGGAAGCCCATCCCAGACCGCCTGCGCCCCGAAGATCGTATGATCGCCCACACTGGTTTTTTGATCTTTGCTCGCCAGCAGGAACCCATGGAGCCTGGGCAGAAGACCCTGGGCACCCGCGAGCGCAAGCAGGAGGCCGCCCGCCTGAAGCGCGAAGTCGCGCGTCAGGCCGATGAGGATGGCTTGGGCAATGGTGGGGACGAGGAAGAATAGATTCGCTTCGGCCTGAATGCAAAATGATGAACGGCGGTCCCTGACGGGGCCGCCGCTTATGTTTATTTTTCTTGGAAGGCGGTGTTGAACTCTATTGCTTGTAGTGAGATGGTTATCACCTGACAGTTGGCCACAAAAGTGAAAGTGGTCATGCCGTCCTTGGCTGGGGTACGGTTGGAGTTGCAAAACTTCACCGGAACCTCAACACAGGAGAACGTCATGACCACGAGGAAGAAGG
>JAHIUW010000035.1 GCA_018816865.1 Pseudomonadota bacterium | reverse complement strand
TGAACGGCAGGACGCCGAACCAAGCCTTCTTGGACGGTCTGCCCAAAGATGAAAAGACCAAGGAAAAGGCAGCCAAAAACGCTGCCTAAAAATCACCCCGCCAAGGGCGGCAGTGTCAGGTAAATACTATCTCTGTACAAGCAGTGCCTTTTGAGTTGGCGGCTATAATAGCATTTGATTCCATCAAAAATCCTTTTTCAGTAGCAGGGGGAAAATTTGCCAGTGATATAGCACATATTTTTCATATAATTCCTGACATTTCGACAATATCGACACAAACATTGAAACAACGCGTGTCTCGCAACGCGCAGCAAACGCCTTTTTTAAAGGCTCTTGATCTGAAATTATGGTCTTATTTATGAAGAACAGAACGAGGCATGACAGGTCTGGACATCGAAATGACGAACATAAATATAAGATCTCTTTGCGAGACTGAGTCCTCTATATACTTCCTGCTGGGCAGTCAACCACAATCAATTCATATCATTTGCGAACATTATCACAATCACAAAAGGGGATCATGATGATCCATCCGAGGAGAACAACTTCAACAAATAAAATACATAGCCAGGAGCAGGAGAGACAGCTGCTATGACAGTCATTGTCTTGTGGCACGGCAGTGGTTGATCGTGCCACAAGCCCCCTCCCTGCCTGGACCGCCAAACACAGAGCGGACACAATACTCACTCCAAGCCCACGAAAAATTCCCCCGCCAACCGCCTGAATCCCCATGAAAATCGTTAGTGGAGTTGGAAGGAATCAACGTTACGACCTCTTGAATGCCCTTCCTGCGCTTTCCCAACGCAACGGCAGCCCCACCGGCCAAAGAGATCTTTTGCCCTGCCCAACGCCAAAGCAGCAAACGACACTGGTCCTGATGTGCGTATTGAATTACTATGGGGAGCATCTAAGCCGCCCCGCTCATCACCTCAGGAAAGCGCCGGCAAAATGACTCGCCATGCGAGGAACATCGATGCTCGAGTTGCAACAAATACAGACACAACTCAAAGCCGTTGCGAGGGTCATCTCGTGCGAATTGGATCGGGTCAAGGACACCCTGCATTATCTTGCCTGCCATACGCTGGAGCTTTTCAAGATCACACCCGACGACCCCAAGGCCATCAACGCCTGGCTGGAAGACAAGGGCTTTGGCGTGGGCGAGGATGGTTTTTTCCTGAGCCTTCCTGACCTGGAGGCCTTCAGAACGGGGACGCTGCCCAAGGACGCGTTGAGCTATTCCTGGCCCCCCGAGATGGCGCAAGACCCGGCCGCCAGATACCGGCTCTATTGCCACAAGAACATGGGGTCCATGCTCATGACCCTGCAAGAACGCCTGCCAGGCACGGTCTGCGTCTACTATCAGGACATCACGAACACGGCCCTGCAGTCTCCGTACATCGACCAGATCACGGCCATCACTCCGGACTTTCAATGGTCGGATTACCATACATACGCCTCGGTCAACCCCCAGGCGAATCCCGAACGGACAGTGCGCTGGGCCCCGCCGCACATCGATTATGCCGGGCAGGGATTGATCATTGCGGCCTCGATCCCGGTCTATGTGGCCGATGAATTCATCGGCCTGTGGAGTATCGATGTGCGCGTGGGGAATCTTATCCGCCCCACCATCCTGGCTCCCACGCGCAAGTCGCAACTGACCTGCGTGGTGCTATGCGACGGCACGGTCATTTCCAGCAGCCAGGGCGTGGAGTGCCGTAACATGGCCAAGGGAGAGCAAGCCCTGACAAACTTCAGAGACCTCCATACAGCGTTTGCCGACGTCGATCCGTGGGAACTGTTTGAGCTGCAATCGGGCACCCGCCCCTCCAAAACCGACAAAGGCGAATACCAAATCTACTGGGTCAACCTGCATTCCATGGACTGGATCTGCATCACCGTGCTGAGCAAAGACGACCTGCTCGCCGCGGCCACGGAGCATTTCCAGCAGGCCTTCAACAGCCTTGGCCGAGGAGACCCCGAAGCCTCCGTGGGAGTTGGAAAGCTGCCCTCGGAGATGCTGGAAATCGGCAAGGCCTACAACAAAATGGTGACCAAACTGAGCCAGGCCCACGAGCGTCTGCTGCTGCAAAAAACGGAACTCGCCCGGGAAAAGGCCAATGCCGAGGCCGCCAACCATGCCAAGACCCTCTTTCTCGCCAACATGAGCCACGAGCTCAGGACCCCCCTCAACGGCATTGTGGGCATGCACCAGCTGCTCCAGACGACGCCGTTGAATCAGGAGCAGGAGGAATACATCGAGCTGGCTATCCAGTCGGCCAGGCGCCTGACCAACCTTCTGGGGGACATCCTTGATCTGACCAGAATCGAGGCAGGCAAGATCAGCCTCACAAAAGAGCCCTTCAACCTTCAGCAAGCGCTGTTGTTTACAGCACAGTTGTTTGCCCCTTCATGCCAACAAAAGGACATCAACTGCAATTTCTTTGTCCACGACGCCGTCCCGCACGACGTCGTCGGCGATGTCATGCGGTTCCAGCAGATCATCAACAACCTGATTGGAAACGCGATCAAATTCACGGACAAGGGCGAGGTCCGACTCGAGGTGTATCCACTTCCCTGTGAGGAACCGCAAAACTGTCGGCTCCTGTTTTCCATATCCGACACCGGGATAGGCATGGATGAAAGCGGCATCGACAAACTCTTCGACCCCTTTGTCCAGGCTGACGGCGGGTATGGTCGGCTCTACCAGGGCGCGGGGCTGGGGCTGTCCATCGTGCGCCAACTGGTGACCTTGATGGGAGGCCATGTCGAAGCGGCAAGCAAGCCCGGGGTGGGCACAACCTTCCACTTATGCCTCCCGTTTGGAAGAGGGGACGCAATGGCTGCCATAGCCCAACCCCCGGCCTCTGTGACGGGGCGTATCGACGTCCATAAGCCGATCCTGCTGGTGGAAGACGACACGGTCAGCCGGATAGCGGCCAAGGCCATCCTGGAAAAGGCGGGCTATCGCGCCGATGCCGTCACCAACGGAGCCGAAGCTCTCAAGTCACTGGCTGAAACCGACTACTCCCTGGTGCTGATGGACATCCAGATGCCGATCATGGACGGGGTGGAGGCAACCAGGGCCATCCGCTCGGGGAAAACCGGGGCACACAATACCCCGATTCCCATCGTGGCGTTGACCGCCTATGCCATGCCGGGAGACCGGGACACCTTCATTGCGATCGGCATGAACGATTACCTCGTCAAACCGCTGCAGATTGAGCATCTGACCGCCGTCATCAGCAGATGGCTGGGACCTTGACGTCTCGAGGGAATCCGCTTCGCCCCTACTGCTCCGCCGCTCGCACGGCCGCCGCCCACGGTGCAGGCATCGTCAGTGCCCCACGAGAAAAGGGACCCGGGCTTTTGACCCGAGTCCCTTGGACTTGTCCACAAGGCCCTTTACAGCATCCCTAATAGATCTTTCTTCTGGAAAAGCTCGAGCCCAGCACCGAGAAGGTGTTCTCCACGATGAACAAGGCCTTTTCGTCATGCCCAAAGGTGATTTCTTCCAGCTTCTTCAACTGCAGATTATTGACCACCGTCATCAGCACATTCTTCTCCTGACGCGAAAAAGCCCCGAATCCCCTGAGGAACGTCGCGCTCTGCTTCAGGGAATGCAGGATGTCACGGCTGATCTCGTCAGCAGCAGTGGAAATGATGAACACAACCTTGCGTTGGTTAAACATGGACAGCGTGTTTTCCATGACTACGGTTGTGACGAACACCATGATCAGCGACGCAATGATCAAGTCCAATGAAAGATAGGCTAGGCTCAACCCATACAGAACCGCATTGAACGCCAGATACACCTTGCCGATACCGATATTGTATCGCTGAAAGAGGTAAACCCCGATCACATCCAGTCCGCCGTTGGAGCCCAGCGACCTGAGCACGATGCCCGCACCAAATCCCGCAAGCACCCCGGCCGCCACACTGGCGTACAACTGATTCTTCACGGGCATGGAGATTGTCAGAAGCTCATAGAAGACCGTGGTGGCGATCATGGCAAAGGCGCTGTAGTAGAAAAAACGCCTGCTGACCTTCACCCAGGCAAAGATGAACAGCGGGATATTCAACAGCATGTACAACCAGCCGGGTGTGCTCAACCCCGTCACGTAGTACAGGAGCGAAGCCAGACCAAACAACCCGCCGGTCACCAGACCTTGGGGCACTGCCAGGCTCTTGAAGGCAACGGCCAGCAGAGCGGAGCCCGTCGTAATCAGCAGCAGATTCCACCAAATGGAATAGGTGAAATCCAGCCTGAAACTCGGCCCCTTACCCAGAAACGATCTGCTTGTACCAGACATTCATGCTCTCCAGCTTGCCCCCGATTTGCGTGTTGTTCGTCAGGGTTCCACCAAATTGATAACAGGCGCTTGAAAAAACGATATTCATCCCGGGGCTCTCGGCCCGGGCAATGGTATACGCCGTGCGGATGCCCATCTCCAGAACCTGTTGCTCCATGTGGAGCAGCAGCTTCCCGGCCAGCCCCTGGCCCCTGCACTCGGGGAGCGTGGCAAAGTCGGTCATCTCGGCGCAACGCCAATCAATGTCGATCTCTGCCGAGGCGGCTGCAACCAGCCGAGGTCCAGAGCGGACACCATGGAACGAAACATTCGAGGCCATCATTTCACGCAGGTAGTCCGAGCGCATGATGGGGAACGGGTACGTTGCGAACACCGCTTTGTAAAGCGCTGCCAGTTCTTGCGCATGCTCCGGGCCCAGCGGCTCCAGTCCCTGGAGATCACCAACCTCGGGAGCCTGATCGGGGGCCTTGCTATGAGCCAGGTCCAGCACCTTGGAGACCAACTGCGGATTGCGCTGATGCTCTCGCTCGTCGTCCAGGTAGCGGCTCATGAAATAGCCGGTCTCACGACCCTTGCGCATCCCCGACACGCGGGCCTCGGGCACAAAGCCCCTGGCCTTAAAGAGCGGAAACTCACGGGCGGAAACCCTGACAAACAGCTTAGAATAGCCGTGCAACCGCCCAAGATCAATCAGATCACCTACAATACCGGGCATATCGCCCTCATCCAATTTCATCAGATACACGCGATCACTGGCCGGGCCATGCTGGATCGTTGACTTGCCGAGGCTTGTGACTTGATCAGGCAACATCATCCCTCCGCCCCATCCGCTCATTGTCCCACGGTGTCAGGCTGGTTGTGTCGTCCCAATCCGAAAGCAGCTTCTCGATGCCAATCGCTTTCTCCTCGGCGTCATCTTCCTTGAGTTGAAGATTGCACTTCGAGCACTCACGATCACAGTAGCTGGACTCGTAGGTTGTCGGCTCATGGTAGGTGGTGATGACGCCCTCATAGTTGCGCAACACGACCTTGTTGGGGCCCCATGAAACGATGTAGTTGGGCATCACAGGGATCTTGCCACCTCCCCCCGGAGCGTCGACGACGTACGTCGGCACCGAAAAACCGCTGGTATGTCCGCGCAGGCTTTCCAATATCTCGATGCCCTTGCCGATGGGAGTCCGGAAATGTGTCAGCCCCTCGGACATGTCGCACTGATACAGGTAATAGGGTCTGACCCGATTCTTCACCAGCTTCTGATTCAGTGTCTTGATCAGTCGTTGACAGTCATTGACCCCCGCCAGCAGAACACTCTGGTTGCCAAGGGGGATGCCTGCGTCCGCGAGACGCTGCAAGGCTCTGCGGGACGAGGCCGTCAACTCCCGGGGATGATTGAAATGGGTATTGATCCACAGAGGGTGATGCTTTTTCAGCATCTCAACAAGATCCTCGGTAATGCGATAGGGAAGCACGACCGGAGTCCTGGTCCCGATGCGCACCACTTCGACATGCTCAATCTTGCCGATCTCGGTCAGTAGCCAATCCAGCCGGTCATCCGACAGCAGGAACGGGTCCCCCCCAGAAAGGAGCACGTCGCGCACCCTCGGGGTGTTGCGGATGTACTCGATGCCCTTCTCGAGGACCTCGCGCGTGGGGATGGAGTCCCTGTCGCCGACCTTGCGTTTGCGCGTGCAGTGACGGCAGTACATGGCGCAGGTGTTGCTGACATGAAACAAGACACGGTCCGGATAGCGATGGGTAATGCCCGGCACAGGGCTGTCCCTGTCCTCGTGCAAGGGGTCGGTCATGTCATAGCGGCCGATCTTCAACTCCTCAACGCAAGGAAAGGACTGCATGAAGATCGGATCGTTCTCGAAATCCTCCCTATCAATGAGCGACAGGTAATATGGAGTCACGGACATGGGGAATTTTGCGAGGGTCATCTTGTAGAGTTTTTTCTGTTTCTCGGAAAAACTGACCCCCAGAACCTTCTCGAAATCATCCACCGTCTTGATTGAATGACGGACATGCCACTTCCAATCCGTCCAGTCCGATCGGGAAGCCGAAGGGCGTAACGTTTCTGCCAATTCCTGTTGATGTTGCGTATATATATTCAAAAAACCTCCTTGGTTACAGTATCTTGCCCAGAAATTCCTGTGTGCGGGCCTCGCGGGGAGCATCAAACAACCTGGTGGGGCAGTCCTGCTCCAAAATCACTCCTTGATCCATAAATGCCACAGAGTCGGCCACTTCACGGGCGAACCCCATCTCATGGGTCACGACCATCATGGTCATGCCGTCCTCAGCCAGGCGCTTCATCACGGCCAGCACCTCGCCGACCAGCTCTGGGTCCAGGGCCGAGGTTGGCTCGTCAAACAGCATGACATCGGGTTCCATGGCCAGGGCTCTGGCGATGGCGACGCGCTGCTTCTGCCCCCCGGACAAGGTTCCGGGATAGGCGTCCTCCTTCTCCCCCAGACCAACCTTATCCAGGTAGTATCGTCCTACCTCGCGGGCCTGTTTCTTCGGCATCTTCAAAACCTGCGTGGGGCCTTCGGTCACGTTGCCCATGACCGTCATATGCGGGAACAGGTTGAAATGCTGAAAGACCATACCCACCTTCGCGCGCAGGGCATTGATAAATCGCTCACCTCCGTGGACGAGCTCGCCGGAGACCTTGATCTGGCCTTCATCATAGGATTCCAGATAATTGACGCAGCGCAGCAGCGTACTCTTTCCGGACCCGCTGGCGCCAACGACAACGACCACGTCAGACGGCATGACATTCAGGTCGATGCCCTTGAGCACGTGGTTGTCGCCGAACCACTTGTTCAACGCCGTTATCTCGATAACAGGCAGATCCTGCATCACAATCTCCTAGGCATTGCTCACGTCCAGGCGGACTTCCAGGCGATGGAAGAACCAACTGAAAATGGCGGTGTAAAACAGATAAAACAGGGCCGCGATGGTCAGCATCTCCATCATCATGAAGTTTGATGACGCAAGCTGTTGCGACTTGAGCAGCAATTCATTGATGGTGATGGCGCTGGCCAGGGACGAGTCCTTGAGTGCAATGATGAACTGATTGCCCAACGAGGGAACCGCCCGCTTGAGGGCCTGAGGCAGGATAATGCGGATCATGGCCCGCGAATGGGTCATGCCAAGGCTGCGGGCCGCCTCCATCTGGCCGGTGGCGATGGACACGATGGCCCCACGGAAGATCTCGGCGATATAGGCTCCATTGTGGACCCCGAGGGCCAGTACGGCGGAATTCAACGCATCCAGACCCGCCAGGCTGCGAAGGCCGAAATAGATAAACAGCAGTTGCAGCAGCAACGGGGTGCCCCGGATAAAATAGATATAGGCACGCGCCGGAAGATTGAGCAGCCGTTTTTCGGAGAGCCTCATAAACGCCGTCCCGAGCCCCAGCCCCAACCCGAGAAGAATCCCCAGGGCCGAGACTTTTAGAGTCATCCAGGCCGCAGGAAGAAAATAGGGCAGGTACTTCGGAAGTACAGTGATATCGAAATACATTGATAGTCCGGTAAGTTACTTGACAATTGACGGGGTGCGGCACATGCGTCCGCACCCCGAATCCCATTCAGGCGACGTCTAGCGGGTGGTGATATCGGCCTTGAGCCACTTCTGGCTCAAGCGTGAAAGGGTGCCATCCTCATGCATCACTGCAAGCACGGCGTTGACCTTCTCAAGCAGGGGCTCGTCCCCTTTCTTGAAGGCAACGGCAATATCCTCGTTGCGGAGCGGAGAACCCAGCATGGCAATATCGTACTTCCCGGCATTCATGGCGTTGACCCCCACGACCCGGTCGGTGATCACACCGTCCACGACGCCGCTGTTCAGTTCCATAAGCGTCTGGGTGTCATCCTTGTAGAGCTTGATGTCCCCGGCCCCAAGCTGCGAGGCGTCATCGGCAAAGGTCGTCCCGGTCACGACGCCGATGATCTTGCCCTTCAACTCCTCGGGTGAGGCCAAGGCGGAACCTGCCTTCACCATGACCTGGGCGCCCGAGTAATAATAGGGAGTTGAAAAATTGACGACCTTCAGCCGCTCCTCGGTCACGGCCATACTGCCGAGAATGCCGTCGTAAACCCCCGAACGCAGCCCCTCGATGATGCCGCTCCACTCGGTGGTCACCGGTTTGAGCTCGACACCGAGACGCTTAGCCACCTCACGGGCAACGTCCACGTCGAAACCGACAAGCTGGTTCTCAGAATTATAAAAATTGAATGGAGGATAGCCACCACTCATGGCAAAACTGATTTCTCCGGCGTCTTTCACCCTTGAAAAGGAATCCTTTACGGAGTCGTCACATCCGGAGATGAGAGCAACCACGGCAACAAGCATGACAAAGAGCAACGAAACCTTCCGCCAAATAAACATACGCACTCCTGGGAAACGGATTAATGGAACCTGAAGACGATGGGCCTGTCCCCGGTATTGAAATGCTCACGCGCCAGAGCCTTCAAGGCCTGGAGTGACGGCTCACCATCGCAAGGCGCGCAGCCGACCAAGGAAGGACAATCGTCGACATCCAGACGTCCTTCAAAGGAATAGACCGGATGTGAAAAATGACCACTTCTGGTCACCGAGGTGAGGGTCAACACGTCAACCTGCCCCTCACACTCGGAGGAATCGGCAACAGCCAGCACCCAACCTGTCACGACAATCACAAATATGACTACAAGCACTTTCAACAATCGCAAGCCGTCTTCCATGATAAATTATTACCTGTCGCCTCGAGAGCAATTCAAAATAGGCTCTCAATCGACTACCATCTCTATTCCACGAATCTACCAATGTCAAATTTACGAATAATGCAAAAGCAATGACACATCGCTATGAACATTTATACACAAAGAAACATGATGTAGTAAAAATTTACAGCAACATTCGATTTTCATTGTTAACTCACAAGTCAAATGGCGATAATTATTGCAACACCAGAATCATATAGTAAATTTATTTTGTTTCACGCTAAAAATTAATGCTGTTAATTCGTTGCTCCGCGCACACAGGGGCCAACAGTCAAGGTTTCCTCCGCGCCCCCCTCAGAAACTCACCCATCCGCCATCATTCTCCTCCATACTTGAAAATTCTACGCGAAACACACGTATACAACCGGCAAACCATTGCATTGTTTCACGTTGGAATTAAATCATTGACCTGCACCCTTCCCCTCACCATCTCTTCCTCAAAAAGCAGCACTTCACACAGTTCGCACTCCCCAGAAAGCTCATCCGTGCCAAGGGGTTGCAGCGATTTATTGACAACAAAAGAGAGAATTGACGGGCGGATGCCCCATGGGACGAGCCTAGGGCAACAGCTCCCGTGGCGGGGTTGCGCAAGAAAGGAATAACTACGTTATGTAGTCTCTGGGGGCGGACACCGGACGGAAGAAATACCACGGCTCGTTTCGGCGGCGTGATCTGGCGTAGCAGGAAGCAAACACGTTCAGAGTCATTCTAAGCGGCGGACATAGAGCGGACTCAAAACCCATTTCAGCCCATTTGCCACGAAAAAAGGGACCCAGATAACTATCTGAATCCCTTGAATAATCGGTGGTGGAGCTGGAGAGAATCGAACTCACGACCTCTTGAATGCCATTCAAGCGCTCTCCCAACTGAGCTACAGCCCCACGCGGTTCGGAGCGCGAATATGTATCCAAAACCCCTGGTTTGTCAAGACAGTGAGCAACAGGTTTTTCACAATCCTCTTCAGATGGCCGTCACCCGATTCACCCTGGCCCCGCTGCGCTGCACCGTGCGGTGGTATTTCACGGCAGGCTTGCCGAAGATCATGGCATAGCCCACAAGATGATCCTCGGGGATGCCGAGCTCAACCTTCATCTCGGGCAGGATCGCGGTCAGAGCCCACTTGAACAGGCCGTCCCAGAGCGCACCCAGGCCCATGCTCGCGGCCAGCAGTTCGAAATTGGTCAGGGCGATATGACAATCGGCCTCGGGCGAGGGGGCGCCCGCCGGAGCGCTGGCTATCAGCAGATGCGGGGCTCCGCGGAACAGCACGTCCACGCCCTTCTGCTCCCAAAGGTTTACGAATCCTTCGAAAAAATTCAGCTTCTCGGGCAACGTTCCACCATCTATTGCCTTGCGCAGGCCCCCCATGGTTCGGGCGCGGACCTTGGTCATAATCGTGGGGTCATCGATCACGGTGAACAACACCCCCCGCGAATTCACGCCAGTGGGGGCGTGGGCCGTGACCTCCAGCATCCGGGCGATGACCTCGGGGTCCACGGGCTCATCCTTGTAGCGGCGCACCGAGCGGCGCCCCATGATCAATCGCTCCATCTGGCCGGCGTCGGGCAAAGCACCCTTCAGGGGCAGACTGTCCGACGGGTCCTTGCCCAGAATGGACAGCGAACCCGGCTTGCAGATGGCCAGGCAATGCTGACATTGGATGCACAGGGCTTCGCGGTCCGCAATGCTGCGGGGAAAGCCGTCCTCGCCCATCTCGATGACCATATAGGGACAATCCTTGGCGCATTCGCCGCACTGGATGCAAGTATCCTTATCGACCCTGAATTGGAGCATCTCTCCCTCCCGACTGTAATGATCGGCCCCACATTCGGACTTCTCGCCTGGAATATGCGGCGCGTCTTTTTGCTACCGTGGTATCTTTTAAGCCGGTAGGGAAAGAATGGGAAGAAGGCACTTTCAAGTACCCTAAGCACCCGCTGGTAACGGGGGCTTTTCATCCGCCCCCGGCCCTGCTACCAAGGAGACGGAACGCGACAACGCGACCATCAAAACAGAGAAGAGCGAGGAACGATATGGAAGACAGATACAAGGTCCAGGGCATGTTCAGCTGGAACGAACTGATGACCTCCGACGTGGAGGAGGCCAAGGAATTCTACGCCGAACTCTTTGATTGGCAGTACGAGGAAGCCCCCATGGAAGACGGCGGGACCTACTACGTGGCCACCGCGGACAGCGTTCAGGTGGGCGGGCTGTATCAACGCCCCAAGAACATGCCCGAGGGCGTGCCCGCGCACTGGCGCTGCTACGTCACCGTGGACGACGTGGACGAATGCGCCGACATGGCCGGCGCCATGGGCGGCACAGTGCTCCTGGACCCCACGGACCTGCCCGGGGTCGGTCGGTTCTGCATCATCCAGGACCCGCAGGGCGCAGTCCTCAACCTGATCACCTACCCCCTTGAACTGGGTAAGTAGCAGCCCCCCCCCGTCAGGCGAAAATCAGGAAGGCACAGCCACCCGCAGGACCTTCGAGTGATCACACCAGGCCGGAGTCGATGACCCCGGCCTGTTTCATTTGCTGCGCAGGCTAGGCCCGAAACGTGAAGTACACGGCCCCGAGCAGACACAACGCCGCGTAAAGATGATCCATCTTAAAGGGCTGTCCCATGTACAGCACGGAAAAAGGCGCGAACACGGCCAGGGTGATGACCTCCTGCGTCAGCTTCAACTGGGGCAGCGACATGACGCCAAAGCCGATGCGATTCGCCGGGACCTGGATCATGTATTCGAAAAAAGCGATCAGCCAGCTGATGATGGCCGCCACGTACCAGGCCCGGCCTGAAAAATGTTTGAGATGACCATACCAGGCGATGGTCATGAAAAAGTTGGATGCCACGAGTAAGGCGATGGTTTTGACAATCGTGCCGTTCAAGGAACAACCCCATTGGTTTGTGCGGACAATGGACAACAGCAGCCAGAACAACACCGAGCCTTTGGATCGCACAGTATCAATCTCTATTTCTCCCGTCAGCAGCGATGTTGCCCCCAACCCGAACTGTCTGGCAGCCCTGGGTTCGCCCTTGAGGTTCCGGGGAAGGTTGCCCTCACCCAGACCGAATCCAGTGGCACCCCTCCCCAAAAAAATGACAAAAAAACGGCCGGGATTGTTGCTCCCGGCCGTTCCATTCTCTATTTCCGGCCTGTTCAGGCCAACACTCGGGACGTGCCCCCGAGCCTAGGAGCCCTGCTGCACCATCTCGGGATAGGGTCAGCCGCCCTGACCACCCATGAGGATGAACAACCATAAACGATCAGCTTATTGTATTCAGCGGTTGAGGAATCTACTTCCCACCCTGGAGACATCTGGCCTCAAAAGACTGCAAAATCACCTTCGGGCCCAAACGTTGGCCACCTTGAGGGTGCAGACATTAAGGACATCAAACCCCGGCCGATGCTTGGCCGGGACGTCTTCAGCCCGAAACAGCCAAACCCAAATCAAGAGTTCACCTGACTGCGTATTCGGTCTGGAAAAAATCAGTGCTAGTAGCCGCCACCGCCACCGCCACCGCCCGACCCACCACCACCGCCGCTGGATCCGGGATTTTCGATTTCCTTGATTTTCTTATCGACCTTCGCCAGATCCTTTTCCGCAGCCTTGATGTTGTCTTCAAGCTGCTGAACGTGCATGGTGGCTTCCGTGAAATTGTCTTCCGCGCCGCTCTTGGTTATGGGGTCTCTCCAGCCCTGTACAAGGGTTGGATCCTGGCCAGGGATGTTATGGGTAAAACCAACAGGAGACTTCCCGGCACTGGCCAATGCCGTATTGGCCACTCGTAGTTTCCACAGACCCAGTTCGCCCCGGTCACTGGTGAGTTGCTTCTGGACCGTTGCCTTCCATGAATTCAGCTTTCCAAGCTCACCTTCCTCCGCAAAGGCGGAACACTGAAGTGCAAGCAGGATAAAAATGCATACAATGTATTTCATTTGTTCACTCCTAGTTGTTTGACAGTGCGGATTCAAGGTCTTGCAAAAGCAGGTCATTTATCTCGCCCGTGACCGTGAGCCTTTGTTTTTTCTGAAAGTCCCGCACGGCCTGGCGTGTCTTTTTGCCGGCGACACCATCCGCCGGCCCCGGATTATAGCCCAGCTTTGTCAGCATTGACTGTGCTTCCCGCACCAGAGTCTTGCTGTCAATCGACGTGGCGCTGACCATTCTTGTGCCCTCGGGAAGGGGGCGCAAGCCTGAAATGACCTCGGGATTTGACATGTCTGCCGGGATTGGCAGGCCCAGTTCTTGCCCTTTGGCATACCAGCGAGCGGCCTGGACGGAATTCTTTTCCACTCCCATCCCGCTGCCATAAACCATGGCGAGAGCCAAAACAGACACTTCATCATTTTTGGAGGCCGCCATTTCAAAGTATGGCAGGGCTCTCGGAACACTTTTTTCCAGACCATGCCTGCCTGACATGTAGATGATGCCCAGGTCTCGATTCGCAAGCACATGGCCCGAAGCGGCAGCTTCATTAAGCCTGTTCAGACCCTGTCCGATATTTTCCATTCCATATTTTTTATCCAAAAGGATTCGCGAGAGCATGTATGAAGACTCGACATCTCCATTTTTTGCCGCGTTTTTATAATAATTAGCTGCTTCTGTATAATTTTTGTTTGCATAGAATGCTGTATCTCCGTTACTCCGATCCATCATCGATTTTACGGTTGTAACACAGCCTCCTAGAAAGATAGAACTGAAAATAAGAAGAATGCACAATAATAAATTCCTCATTTGTCCTCCTTTTCTTGAAGTTGGTTGAATTGAAAAGCGACCAGTTGTAAATAATAAAAATATAAATCAACAGAGAGGAATGATTCGCACTGATATTCATTTGGTTGAGAAGACCACTATTCAATAAAAACTATCTTTTTGATCACGCTCGAGTCCTGGACCACAGCTTCTGGCAGGATCGCCGCCATGCCCGGGGATCCTATCCTGTGAAGCTGAATCGCCGGAGAATCATTTCCGTATTCGTCAATATGGCTCAAAAATACTCGCGTAAGCGAACTGCCGTCGGGCTTTGAAGAAAAAACCATCCAGCGGCCGTTGGGCGAAAAGCTGTGCCAGGAATTGAGCTCCTGCCGGTTGCATTTCATGATTCGTGGCTCCCCGCCGCTTGCCGGGATAATCGCCAGTCGGCTGTCGGGCAGAGAAACCAGACCTGTTTGAGCCTGACAATAAACAAGCCATTTTCCGTCGGGGGTGTAGCGTGGAAAGTAGTTGCTCAAACCATTCCCGCTTGCACCCGGAAGGGGGGAGGCTTTTCCTCCTTTGCCGTCATTGAAGGGGATGGTCCACAGGTCGAAGCGCATTGTGTATTTTTCACTGAGCGTGTGGATGTCCTCGCCAACTGCCGCATCCAGAAATTTCTTGTCGCCCAATGTCTTCCACAGGAACTCGGAGGACTGCCCACGGGCAAAGGCAATGGTTTTTCCGTCATGATTCCATGCCGGGTTTATTTGGATAACGCTTGTGTCGTCGGCACCAGGCAGCGGGTGAAAATCACCATCACGGGTGGAGTAGTATGCCAAGTGCCCGCTTAAAGGGAAGAAAAGCTGCGAATATGCCGGGTCTTCAATGCGTATAAGAAACGGGCGCTCCTCGACACTTGCGATGACATAATCGCCTAGCGGAGAAATTTTTGCAAACAATCCCCTGCTTTGCGGCGGGTCACTCGGTCGGTAATCGTTCCAGGAGATGACGGTTTCATCCCGCAACTCCATTCTGCTTCTCACGGGGGACAGCATGTAGCCGCCCCTGTCACCGCGATAGTCGACATCCAGCCCGAATGTTTTTCCATCCCGGGAGAAAAAATGACAATTAGCGCAATAGGGCAGACCTTGCAGTATGACGGGCGGCTCGGTGTAGGATTTCGGATCGAATACGCGCCAGCGAAATTTTTTCGTGTTTTTAGATGCATGAGAAAATGGAACCGGGATTTCCTGATACACGATATTCGCATTCAGCGGATCTTTTGAAACCTTAAAGCCGCTTTTTGATTTGAGCGTAATCTTGTTGCCGTGTATTTCGGACACTTCTAGGTGCAGATCTGATCCGGGAGACAATTCTTTGATTTCATTCCACTCTGATGGAGCAGGTTCCCATGGATTTTTCTCAGATGAAAAATACAGCGATTCTGAAGAGCTGTCTTTAAAGATGCGAATGATCCAGAATCCTTGAGCTGGTCCTTGCCAGGAAAACAAGGGAGAAGAAATTTCGGGAGGATATATCGAGGATTCAAGGGGGGAGATTAATGGCAGTTCAGAATAATCTGCGCTTGAATCAAGGCGGCAAAGCACCTCTTCAAGATTGGCGTGTTTTCCATGAAAATTTACTTTTGAGCATCCGAACAACAGAAATCCGATAAAAATCAACCTGAGCAATATATTCACTTTGAAAGTTGGTATGAAATATGGAGTTTTCAATCCAGGTCCTTCCGGGTTTCCAGTGGGTAGCCCCTGTGACAAGTTGCTCGAGTAGAGGTCCAAACCGCCGCAGAACAAGTGGATGACGGCCTTGAAGTGCCCCCGGTTCCTGTCGCCGCAGACCTTGCGTTTGATGGCCACGATCCTACTGTTGAGCCCTTCAACCAACCCGTTTGTGATACGGTGATGGCAAAAGGTCAAGATGTTGTCCAGGTATCATTGAATCAGTCCGCTCACCTTGCGCGTCGGAGCCAAGGCAGGGACAAAACAAGGCCCGAAAACGGCCCAATCTTTTCCAGATATCCTTTTCCTGTGAACTTGCAATGCAGCTCTATCGGCTCAACCGGACCGGCAGGGCACGGTCCTGAACCTAACCACCTACCCTCGGAACTGGGTAGGTAACCCTCCCCCAAGCGCACGCCACGAGGTTCGGGGGCAGATTGACCCTGACTGAATCCAGTTTCGCCCCTCTACACCCCCTCACAAAGACGAAAGAAACGGCCGGGATTGTTGATCCCGACCGTTTATTCCAAGTTCACAGCCTATTCAGGCCCGACGAGGGGAGGCTACGCCCCTAGGAACCCTGCTTCAGCAACGCGGGATAGGGCCAGCCGCCCTGGCCGCCCGCCAGGATGAACAACCTTGAACGATCAATGCCACGCCCCAGCAGGTAGTCATAGCTGCGCTCGGCTCCGCCCCTGCCCTTGGGACAGATGATGGCGATGGGCGCGGAATCGCCCTGCAACGTGCCCAGAATGGCCTCCAGCTTGGCCCTGTCCGCATCGGACTTCACGGGATAGGCCGTGGTTTTCAAGGCCCCCGACAGATGATGAGCGTTGAATTCCTCTTCCACCTGGATGTCCAGCACATGCAGCGGGGTCTGAGCCTCGATCTTCGTTTTAAGGTCAGCGGAGCTGATGTAGTTGTAATCCGCGGCACTGGCCGCCACAGCAATCAACATCAGACAACAAAACATCAGGGTCATCTTGAGAATCCGCATGGGCTTGGCCTCCGTATTTGTTTTATAAATAAGTACGAACTAAAATACCAATACCGAGCCCACGTCAAGCCCGGGGAACTTCGCCACAGGCTGACACCTCAGGGCTGGTCTCCTTGCACTGAGAAGGGGCTGCGCCACAAGCGACGCAGCCCCTTTGGCTTCTCCTATAAACCGAACCAGCCTCCTGCGCCCTCGCGGGCACGGGAGATGGGACTCCTATTCCTTGACGAGTGCCCGCAGACGATGCGCCGCCTCAACCATATTCTTCAACGAGGCCAGGGTCTCCGGCCAATTCCTGGTTTTCAGCCCGCAATCCGGATTGACCCACAGGCGTTCCATGGGGATGAAACCGCTGGCCCGCTGCAAAAGGTCAATCATCTCCTCCGCCGTTGGCACGCGAGGGCTATGGATGTCATAGACGCCCGGACCGATTTCATTGGGATATGAAAAGGCCTTGAAGGCATCCAGAAGTTCCATCCCGCTCCGGCTGGATTCGATGCTGATCACGTCGGCATCCATCGCGGCGATGGACGAGATGATCTCATTGAACTCGCTGTAGCACATGTGAGAATGGATCTGTGTGGAGTCCCGGGCGCCGGACGTGGACAGCCGGAAACAATCCACTGCCCACTGCAGATAACTACCGCGGTCTTTCTGCTTGATGGGCATCCCCTCGCTAAAGGCCGCTTCATCGATCTGGATGATGCGCACACCTGCGGCTTCCAAGTCCTGCACCTCGTCGCGGATGCCCAAGGCGATCTGGCGGCAGACCTCGGAGCGCTCCATGTCGTCGCGCACAAAGCTCCAGCACAGGATCGTGCACGGACCGGTCAGCATGCCCTTCATGGGCTTTTTGGTCAGGGACTGGGCATAGGTGATCCACTTGACCGTCATGGCCTGGGGGCGGCTGACATCGCCATAGATGATCGGCGGCTTGACGCAGCGGCTGCCATAGCTCTGGACCCAGCCGTTGGCGGTGAAGCAGAACCCGTCCATCTGCTGCCCGAAATACTCCACCATATCATTGCGCTCAGCCTCGCCGTGCACCAAAACATCCAGCCCGAGCTCTTCCTGCCTGCTCACGACCTGGCGGATTTCCTGCTGCATGAAGGCCTCGTATTCACGGGGCGAAGATTCGCCTTCATTGAACAGCCTGCGCTGCCGGCGAATCTCCGCCGTCTGCGGATACGAGCCGATGGTCGTCGTGGGAAACAGGGGAAGATCAAGCCAGGATTGAGCCTTGGCCCGTGTGGAATACTCGCTGTTGCGGCTGAGCATGGCCTGGTCAACGGCTGCGCATCGGCGAGCCACGGCCTTGTTGTTAACCCGTGGGCTGTTGCGTCTGCTCACAATAGCCCGGGCATTGACCGCCAACGCCTCGGCGCAATCCGCGCCGCACAGGGCCTGGCCCAGGAGGTGGATTTCGTCGCACTTCTGCGTGGCAAAGGCCATCCAGTTCTTCAGTTCGGAATCCAACGTCGTTTCATTCTCCAGGTCCACGGGCGAGTGCAGCAGAGAGCAGCTGGACCCAACCATCAGGCCTTCGTCGCCCACCTTGTCCCTGATCCTGTCCAATAGGACCAGGGCTTGGGCACAATCCGTCTTCCAGACATTGCGGCCGTCCACGACTCCTGCGGAAAGCACCATGTCCTGCGGCAGCTTGGCAAGCACCGCTTCCAACTGGCCCCCGCCCCGGACCAAGTCCAGATGCAACCCCGCGCAGCCCGAGGTCAAAGCCAGATCGAGATTGTCATCCAGGGTATCGAAATAAGTCGCCAGCAACAGTTTGGCACTGCCCGCAGCCTTGTTCAAGATCCCATAAGCCTGAGAAAAGGCAGAGCGACTCTTGGCCCCCAGGTCCGAGCAGAGGACGGGTTCGTCCATCTGAATCCACTGGCAGTGCTGGCCCAGCTCAGCCAGTAGCTCGGCATAGACTGCCACGACATCGTCCAGCTTCTGCCAGCAATCGAACCCGTCCACGCCCTTGGCAAGGGCCAGAAAGGTGATGGGCCCGACCAGTACGGGCTTGGGACGATAGCCACGCTGAACGGCTCTGAGCGTGTCCTCGATGATGGTCCGTGTGGACAGGGAAATCCCCTGCGCAGCAGACAGCTCGGGGACGATATAATGGTAGTTTGTGTTGAACCACTTGGTCATTTCCATGGCCGGGAGATTCCTGGCCGCATCGCCGCGCGCCATCCTGAAACAGGTCTCCAGCGTGGCCTGACCGCCACCAGCAAAACGCGCGGGCACGGCACCCAGCATCAAAGCCGTGTCCAGCATCTGATCGTAGAAGGAAAAATCGCCGACTGCGACGAAGGAAAGTCCAGCCTTGCGCTGCAGTTCCCAATGACGTTCCTTGAGATCATTCCCCACACGCTCCAGATCGTTTTGAGTGATCTCGTCGCGCCAGAAACGTTCAAGGGCCAGTTTGAGTTCTCGTTTGGCTCCGATTCGCGGGAAGCCGAGAATGTGATGTTCCACCTGTGCCACTCCTTTTATGAGGTTAAAAGGAGCAACGACGGCTCGGAGTAAAGGCTGCGCAAAACAACGTCATAACGAAGCCATGGCTCCGCCTGATTCAGCCTTGCTGCATGCCTGTCTGATCGCGAGACAGTCGTGCTCCAAGCGTTCAGGTCGTCTCCTGGCTTCTGACCCCATGGTGCCCTGACCTTCCCACTTTCGCAGCAGTGGTCAGGGCGGGTTCATGTCAGTTACAGTGGCGCGTCCGCGACGGATTCTCACCGTCTTCCGTTTCCTGAACGTTGTGATGAAGAAAATCTATTAAAGGGCAGCACGTTGAAAAGCAAGGGCTGGTTTCTCCCCCCCTCCTGCGTCCCCATAAACCACTCAGAGGACATCCTGCCCATCACAATGATCACTGTTTCATCTGAAGCCGGTCGCGAAAACTCGCGGCTGAATTCGCGATAATTACCCCGGCTTATTCCTTTCACATGCTGTAATCTTGTTTCTGTATGTGAAAGACCTATCCCTCACAAGTATTTCAGCAGCCCCCGGTCGGGGGTGTAGT
>JAHIUW010000034.1 GCA_018816865.1 Pseudomonadota bacterium | reverse complement strand
TTCTTCCTCGTGGTCATGACGTTCTCCTGTGTTGAGGTTCCGGTGAAGTTTTGCAACTCCAACCGTACCCCAGCCAAGGACGGCATGACCACTTTCACTTTTGTGGCCAACTGTCAGGTGATAACCATCTCACTACATCCTTTTTGCGCACCCTGGCAGCAAAAGGGGCCGCACAAATCCAGACCTGGATCGAAAAGAAGAATCTGCACCCGTCCCGGTTGAAGCACCACGTTCTTGGCAAAATCACCTTGCTCCGTCGAATCAATGCCTCCCTCTACAAATTTTCGGTCCGAAATGGACTGAGACTCAGGCACATCGCCCAGGAACCCTTCTCCTCGTATAAAGGCATCCGGGTCGAGACTTGCCATGGCAACCAGCGCTTTCGGCGCTACGCCATGGACCAAGCCTATCTGGAGGAATTGCGAGATTCCCATTTACCTTGGGAGCGGTGGTTTTACAAACTCTGGCTCTACAGCTCGGACTGCGGGCGCTCTCTGACCCTGTGGGCCTTCTGGTCGCTGTTGCTGGCAGTAACCTTTGGCAATATTTATTGGGAGTTAGGACTTCTTCATAAGCTCGGCCTCCTCTCCCAACCATTCCATGCCTCACAACTGGCCGACACCGCATCAGGAGCTGGTCTTCCTGGATTCTGGGCTCTGCAATACTACAGCATCGTGACCTTCACCACGCTGGGCTTCGGCGATATCGTGCCCAAGACAGGGCTGGCGGCGTTCTTCGTCACCATCGAGGTCATCTTGGGCTACGTCACACTCGGCGGGTTGATCTCCATCTTCGCCAACAAGCTGGCCCGGCGCAGCGGTTAGCATTTCCCTCTCCCTCAAACTCCCTCTCCCCAGCCCCCCAAACCTTCCCATCTAAAAAGACTGACATAAGCCGAGCGCCCGCCACCTGCATCGCAGGGGGTGGGCGTTTATCATGGGGATTCTCAAGGGAATCATTCCCTTGAGCGGGGGTGCGGGGGCAGCGCCCGCGCACTGCTCCATGCGCCACGCCTCGCGCTGCGCCCTGATCCGCTCTCCCGCGCGGGTTTGGCCTTTCTCTGTCTTTGACTGGCAGTATTCGTTTCTCTCAGGTAGGATAGAAGTTCCTCAGTTCACCATGAGCATCAAATACGGAGACACCCCAGGCCATGGACCACGGCAAGCGACAATGGATCATTCCGGCCCTCAAATCGGCGGCCCTCTATGCCCTGCTCGGGGGCTTATGGATTCTCTTGTCCGACAAGGCCCTCGCTCTGCTCGTCCCCAACCACGAGACCTACATCCTACTCCAGACCTGGAAGGGCTGGTTCTACATCCTGATCACGGCGATCCTGGTCTTTGCGCTGCTCAGCAAAGACTTGAAGCAGTCCTTTGACCAGCAGGAAGAGATCAGACTCAGCCAGGAGCGCCTGCAATTCGCCCTGGATGCCGTGCGCGACGGGGTCTGGGATTGGAATCTCAGAACCGACGAGGTCTATTTCAGCCCCGGCTACACGGCCATGCTCGGCTATCCGGACAACTCGGAGTTCAGCAACGTCGACGCCTGGGTGGACCGCCTCCATCCCGACGACAAGCCCAACGCCCTCAAGGTGAGCCAGAACTGCATCGAGGGGCGCATCGACCGCTTTGCCATGGAGTTCCGGATGCGCACCAGGGACGGGCAATGGTGCTGGATCCTGGGGCGCGGAACGGTGGTGGCCCGCGATCACACCGGTCGCGGCCTGCGCATGGTCGGTACGCACACCAACATCACCCGTCAGAAGCAGGTGGAGGACGAGCTGTGCACACTGCGCAATTACCTGGAAAACATCATCAACTCCATGCCCTCGCTGATCATCGGCACCGACATGGAGCTGCTGGTCACCCAGTGGAACCGGGCCGCAGAGACCCTCACAGGCCACGCGGCCAAAGACGCCCTGGGGTATCCCCTGGATGAGGTCCTGCCACTGCCTGCGAACCTGAGAGACGAGATCGCCCAGGCCGTCAGCCGCGGCGAGGCCCTGGAGCGGACCCGACAGAACCTCCTGGGTGACGACCTGCGCACCATGAACATCCTGGTCTTCCCCCTGGAGGGCAACGGACATACAGGGGCGGTGATCCGCATCGACGATGTCTCGGATCAGGTACGCATGCAGCAGGTCATGGTCCAGACCGAAAAGATGATCTCCGTGGGGGGACTCGCGGCGGGAATGGCGCACGAACTGAACAATCCCCTGAGCGGCATCCTGCAAAGCGTACAGAACATCCAGCGGCGATCCGACCCTGACAGCCCCGCCAACCGTGAGGCGGCAGAGATCCTGGAATTAGACCTCGTGGCCATGAACGATTATTTCCAAGAGCGGGGCATCGCCCGGTTCCTGGACAGCATCCAGAACTCCGGCAATCGGGCCGCGGAGATCATCCGCAACATGCTGGCCTTCAGCCGCAGGAGCGAGTCCAGCCGTGCCCCGTGCGATGTGCACATCCTGCTGGACAACGCGCTGGCCCTGGCCGGAAGCGACTTCAATCTGACCAATAATTATGATTTCAGAAAGGTGCGGATCATGAGGGAATATCAAACGGATATTCCTCCCATCACGGCGGCGGCGGCGGAGATCGAACAGGTCTTGCTGAACCTGCTCAAGAATGCAGCCCAGGCCATGGCCGAAATGAGCGACCAGGACAGGGAGCCCTCCATCATCCTGCGCACGGGCCAGGAGGGCGAACTGATACGCATCGAGATCGAAGACAATGGCCCTGGATTTGCGGAGGAGGCGCGCGCGCGGCTGTTCGAGCCTTTCTTCACCACCAAGCCCCCCGGTGTGGGCACTGGCCTTGGCCTGTCAGTGTCCAACTTTATCGTCACCCAGAACCACCACGGCCAGCTCCTGGCCGAAACGGTTCCGGGCGGCGGCGCCCGGTTCACCCTGCTGCTGCCCAAGGCCGAGGCAACACTGGCCGAAAAGCCGCAGGCCAGTGAGACTCAGACCAACGGCTGAGCCCGAAGCCCTGCCCGCTTGGGGAAAGCACCCTTTACAGGCAAAACCAGCCCCTTTGTCCAGATGCAAGGGCCCGCCTCCTGCGTGGCAGGAGGCGGGCCCTTATTATTCGGGGATTCTCAAGGGAATCATCCCCTTGAGCGGGGGTGCGGGGGCAGTGCCCCCGCCTATGATGCTACTTTACAAAGCGGCCTTGGCCGCGGCGATGGCTGCGGCGTAGTCCGGCTCGTCGGACATGACGGGCACGATCTGCTGGTAGGTGATGACTCCGGTCTTGTCCACCACCAGCACGGCGCGGGCCAGAAGGCGCAGCTCCTTGATGATCAGGCCATAGGCCTGGCCGAAGGAGGCCTCACGATGGTCGGACAGGGTGATGACCTGCTCCACCCCGGCGGCCCCGCACCAGCGCTTCTGGGCAAAGGGCAGGTCCATGGACAGGGTCAGAATGGCGATGTCGTCGCCCAAGGCCGCGGCTTCGGTGTTGAAGCGCCGGGTCTCCATGTCGCAGGTGGGGGTGTCCAGGGACGGGACCGCGGACAGGATGAGCACCTTGCCCTTGTAGTCGGCCAGGGTCTTGGGGGCCAGACCGTTGTCCAGGACGGTGAACTCGGGGGCCTTGTCACCCACCTCGACCGGGTTGCCAGTCAGGGTCAGACCGTTGCCATGCAGGCTGATGATTCCGCTGCGTTCTGTCATGATATTCTCCTGATTTGATGACTGAGTTGAGAGGGCCCTCATGGGGGCCAAGGCAACCTGTATACTACAGAATTCAGCTCCTGTCACGTTATCAGGAATATTTACTGTTACCTTTGGTCAAAACAAAAACGGCCCCGAAGGGGGCCGCTCATGATTCGTCAACTCTCGGGGTCAGCCCGCGCCGCCTGCTCAGGCAATGGCGTTCACACTCCCGGAGTAGGCCGCATCGCCGCCGACCATGGACAGGGCCGTGTCGGACATACTGTCCCCCGTGGCCTGCTGATAGGCGCTGAGCGCCTGTTCCATCAACTGGTCGCGCAGGGTCCCGCTGCCCGACGTGCCGCCCACGCCTACCTGCTGGTTCTCGGACTGGGTGCCCAGGTAGTCGGCCAGTTCATCGGCGGAGACCACGCCGTCGCCGTTGGTGTCCGCCTCATCAAGGGATTCGCTGGAACCAAACACGGACTCCATGAACGCGGACTTAAGATCGGTCTCTTCTTCCTGTTCATCGCCGGAGGAGTCGCCCTTGCCACCCTGATTTTGCATGGCCTGTTGCAGAGAGGCCATCATGTCCTTCATGCCTGCCATCTTTTCAGCAAGCGCCGTAAGTTCAGCCTCGTTCAGGGACCCGTCCCCGTCGGAATCGAACTCGGTCATCAGCTTGTCTGTCATCTCCGAAGAAAATTCGGTACTCGAGGCCGTCTCAGAGGAACCGCTGCTGCTGAGCATCGACAGCAGTTCCTGCATGGACAATGCGCCTTGGGACTCAACACCTGTTAACATCTCTGCCTCCCGTGGGTTACCCGCCCCTTGCCGGGGCGGAGGAAAATATTGCCTTGCGGCCTGACCTGCGTCTGGCGTTGCAATACTTCCCCCATTGTCCCTTGAGATACGTGCCGAAATCGTTGGGACATCCATGGATTGCTGAAGAGATGTTCAGGGCGATGAAAAAGGCCGCCCGGACAAAACGTCCGAACGGCCCCTTGTGGCGTGTGTTGTTCTAAAACTGATTCCCAAACGACCTCTCGTTCAAGGTTGTTCATCTGCTGTCCGGTGCGAGGCGTTCGATTTTCAACCTCTCACCCAAGGTCTCTCAAAAATGGCCGGATGCTAGGCGCGAGAAGCGTTGAAGCTCGACGCGTATATGAACATACGCGAGAGTTTCAACGTTTCGAAGCAACGCCGCAGACGGTCGTTTTTCAGAGACCGACTAGATCACCTTGTTCAAGGTGAACTCGATGATCGCCTGCGCACCCTTGGCATGCAGCTTGGGGATCAGGTCGCGCACGATGGACTGGGCGACCACGATCTCCACCGACAGCCAGTCGGAGTTGTAGAGATGGGCGATGGTCGGCGAGTTGGCCGAAGGCAGCTCGTCCATGACGGCGTCCACCTTGTCGCCGGGCACGTTCATCTTCAGGCCCACCAGGGACTCGGCATCCAACGCGCCGTTGAGCAGCATGTTGATCTGATCGATCTTGGCTTTCTTCCAGGGGTCGGCCATGGCCTTGTGGTTGGCGATCATCCGGGTGTTGGTCTGCATCAGCTCGGCGATGATGCGCAGGCCATGGGCCTTGATGGTGGTCCCGGTCTCGGTGACCTCCACGATGGCGTCGCACAAGCCCTCGACCACCTTGGCCTCGGTGGCGCCCCAGGAGTACTCCACGGTCACGGGGATACCCGCGTTCTCGAAATAGCGCTGGGTACAGCCCACCAGCTCGGTGGCGATCTTCTTGCCCGCCAGATCCTCGGGACGCTTGTAGGGAGAGTCACCGGCCACGGCCAGGACCCAGCTCGCGGTGCGATTGGAGACCTTGGAGTAGATCAGGTCCGAGACCACGTGCACGTCGGACTCGTTCTCCTGAATCCAGTCCTTGCCGGTCAGACCAAGGTCCAGGGTGCCGTCAGAGACGTAGCGCGACATCTCCTGGGCGCGGCACATGGAGATCTTCAGCTCCTTGTCGTTCACGTCCGGGAAGTAGTTGCGATGATACTGGCAGATCTTCCAGCCGGCCTTTTCCAGCAGGGCGATGGTCGCGCCCTCAAGGGAGCCTTTGGGAATGCCGAATTTGAGAATCTGTCCGTTGTTGTCAGCCATTATTTGTAGACCTCCTTGGGATCGAAAATGAGCGGCGAACAGATGCTTTCCTCGCCAGCCTTGAGTTCACGGTAGAAACAGGAACGGTAGCCCTTGTGGCAGGCGGCCCCGCCGATCTGCTCGATGAGCAGCACCAGGGTGTCGTCGTCACAGTCGATACGGATGGACCTGATCTTCTGGGTATGGCCGCTGGTGCCGCCCTTGTGCCACAGGGTCTGGCGGGAACGGCTCCAGTAATGGGCCTCGCCGGTCTGAAGGGTCTTGTCCCAGGCCAGCTCGTTCATGTAGGCCATCATCAGGACCTCGCCGGTCTCGGCGTCCTGGGCGATGGCCGGGATCAGTCCGTTCATTTTCTCGAAATCGGGTCGTATCATTGGTTCGTGTCCTTTGGGTCACGGTTGGCTAGCTTTCTACGGATGAAATCCGCCTTGAGCTGCCCGCAGGCGGCGTTGATGTCCTGGCCCTTGCTGGTGCGGATCGTCGCGACCAGGCCCTTGACCAGCAGGATCTTCTCGAAGGTCAGGATATCCATACGTTCCGGGGCCTGATAGAGGTCGTCCGGGCCCGCGTTGTAGGCGATCAGGTTGACCTTGGCCTTGCGCTGGCCGAGCAGCTTCACCAAGCCCTTGGCATGCTCGGGCCGGTCGTTGACCCCCTTGAGCATGATATACTCGTAGGTGATGCGCTGCCTGGGTCTCAGGGGATAACTGTCCAGGGCGGCCATCAACTGGTCCAGGGGCACGGCCTTGGCAGCCGTGGGCATGAGCTGCTCGCGCAGTTCCTGGGTCGGGGCATGCAACGAGACGGCAAGCATAGCCAGCTCACTGTCTCCGAGCACCTCCAGACCCTTCAGGATGCCCACCGTGGAGACGGTGATCCTGCGTTGCGAAAAACCCAAGCCCGATTCGCTGTTCAGCACGGCCAGACTGCGCATCAACTCGTCCAGATTGAGCAGGGGCTCGCCCATGCCCATGAACACCAGATTCTTGATTTCCTTGGCGTCGCGGCCAGTATCCTTCATGTGCTGGCGGGCCACAAGGACCTGGCCCAGGATCTCGGCCATGGTCATGTTGCGCGCAAAGCCCATGTCACCGGTGGAGCAGAAGGTGCAGCCCATGGCGCAACCCACCTGGGTGGACAGGCACAGGGTGGTATGCGTGCGCCCGGGGATGAGCACGGCCTCCACCAGGGCGCCGTCGGTGAGGCGCAGCAGAAATTTCACGGTGGTGTCGGCGGAGACCAGGACTTCGGACACCTCGGGCCAGCGTATCTCGGTCACTTGCGCCAGGTCCGAGCGAAAATCCTTGGCGAGGTTCGTCATCTCCTCGAAGCTGCGCACGCCCTTGGCCCAGACCCATTGCCACACCTGTTCGGCGCGGTAGGCAGGCTCGCCCCGTCCGGTGACGAAGTCACGGAGCTCCTCAAAGGTCATGTTGCACAGATTCTTCATGGTCTTCCGCATCCGGCCCAAGGCAAGGATGGATAATCGTTTTTCGCACGGCGTGCTTCGCTGCAGGGACGAGGGGGCGCATCTGCCTGCGGGTCGTCAACTGCGGCGGGGAGAAAACCGGGCGGGGTGTTTACAACTGCCCCCCGGGGGGCACGGATAGTCCTTCCCGGGGGGAGTGTGTGTATCGTTTATTAGCGCGCGCGTAAAGTATGGTCCTGTACCGATAATTAATCCGCACTGGCGTCGTTGCCGCAAAAAGAACCAACCCTCGCATAGGGTTACTGTCGCTCGGCCTGGCTCTTTTCTAGCGCCTTGCCAGCGCGTTTTTTGAACGGCCTGTGAGAAAAAACCTGACACCAATAAAATGTTGATGCCATTTCAAGCTGCTCAACACAGCATTCACAGCCCAAAAGCATTCTCTCCTTCCCCGCGGGCGGTTCGCAGGGGGTCGGATGCGAGGCGCGAGAAAAAGTTGAAGGCCGACACGTATTCAACATACGCGAGGCCTTCAACTTTTTTAATGAAACAAAGCAGACGGACCGCTGCGGGCCGCCCGCGCTAGCTTAGGCCTTCGCGCTCCTTGTAGCGCACACAAAACTCCACGGCATCGGGCACCGAGACCACGTCCCCGGCGATCTGGGACTGGAGCAGGGCTTCGCGGATGATGCCCACGGCCGGGCCGGGGTTCAGGCCCGTGAAGTCCATGATCTCACGACCATTCAGCAGCGGCTCCAGCATCTCCTCGGGCGTCTCGGCCCGCTCCAGCATCTTGGTATTGTGGTTGAACTCGGTGTAGTTGCCGCCACGCGCCTTGACGCCTGCACGCTCCATCTCCATCAGGCGCGGGTACTCGTCCAGGGCCTTGAAGCGGCGGATGCCCTTGTCCGTGAGCATGAACCCGAAGCGCTTGTGATGACGCACCAGATGGCAGACCAGATCGGTGTCGTTGGGGTCGAAACTCAAACGGTTCATGATCTTGCGGGTGATCTTGGCACCCACGCGGTGGTGCTGATAGAAGGTCCAGCGATCGTCGAAAAATTCAGCGGTGTAGAGCTTGCCCACGTCATGGAACATGCAGGCCAGGGTCCCGATCCAGTCGTAGGGCAGGTGCTCGGGGTAGAAGCGCATCACGTTGAGCATGTGCGCGTAGACCGTCTCCTCCTCACCGCCCTCGTCCTCGTTCTTCATCTGCTTGATGCGCGACAGGGCCGCTATCTCGGGGATCAGGCCATGCAGGACCATGGAGTCGAACAGCAGCTGCACGAAGCTGGCCATGTTCTCGGCCTCCACCTTGCGCCACTCGTCCATGATGTCGGACACGGCCACGTAGTCCAGCATGCGCTTGGCGCCGCGCACGATGGCGATCCAGGTGTTGGGCTCGATGGGCAGGCCGAAGTTGGCCGCAAAGCGCATGGCCCGGATGCCGCGCAGATAGTCGCGGCGCAGGGTGACATCGGGAATGCCCTTGAACTTGACCTCCCCGCCTTCCATGCCCTCGAAGCCCTTGTAGCGGTCTTCGGATTCGGGGATGTAAGGGCAGGCCAGGTTGGCCGGGATATCGCCGGACTCCTCGAGCTTGCGCATCAGCCGGGGCGTGACCCGGGCCACGCATTCCTCGGGGTGGGAGCCGTCCTCGATATCCGTGGGATAGAATCGGAACAGGACGCCGTCCTCGATCAGCTTGCCGATGGCCATGGGCTCCTTGGAAAACTCAATGGCCGGAAACAACTTGTCCAGGCCCTTGAATTCCATGTCCGTGGCGATATCCAGCTCGATCTTGTCGTTCTCCATGACCAGATGCTGCATGCGGGCGTTGACCACGTAGGCGTCATAGCCGTTGCGCATGATGGTCTTGCAGATGCTGACGGCTTCTTTGTAGGGATCACTCATCTATGGGCTCCGTGGGGATTCGGTTCAAAAAATAATCACATCACTATAGGAATCGATGGCACACGCGTCAAACGATTCGCTTGCCGCCCACGAACAGGGCATTGACCCTGCCGGGCATGGTCTGGCCCATGAAGGGGGTATTCTTGCCCTTGGAGCGCATCAGTTCGGGACGGACCTCCCAGGTGGCGCTGGGATCAAAGAGCACAAAATCGGCACTGTCGCCCTTGGCAAAGGCACAGGCGGGCAGGCCGAAGATCTCGGCGGGCCGCGAGCTCCAGGCACGCATGGCGGTGGCCAGGTCCAGGATCTTTTCATCCACCATGCGCATGGTCAGGGCCAGGGCCGTGTCCAGCCCGGAGATGCCGCAGGGGGCCTGGGCAAAGGGCACTTCCTTCTCGTGGTCCGCATGGGGGGCGTGATCCGTGACCAGGATATCGATGACGCCCTCGTTCAGGGCCTGGCGCACGGCCAGCACGTCGTCCATGGTCCTCAGCGGCGGATTGACCTTGGCGGCGGTGTCATAGCCCTGCACGGCGTCCTCGGTCAGCAGCAGATAGTGCGGGCAGGTCTCGGCCGTGATGGGCACCCCGCGCTTCTTGGCATCGGCCAGCATCTCCACGGCCTGACGGCAGGAGACGTGGGCCACGTGGATCGGGGTGTCCAGGTACTGGGCCAAAAGGATGTCGCGCGCCACCTGGATGGCCTCGCCCACGGTGGGCGCACCCTTCAGGCCCAGGCGCGAGCTGAGCGCACCCTCGTTGACCCCGGCCCCGGGGGCCATGTCCGGGTCCTCGCAGTGGTCGATGACCACCACGCCCCAGTTGGCGGCGTATTCCACGGCGTGACGGAACAGCTGGGTATTGCGCACGGGCAGCCCGTCGTTGGACGCGGCCACGCACCCGGCGCGCTGCATCTCGGCCAGGTTGGTCAGCTGTTCGCCTTTCAGGCCACGGGTCAACCCGGCGATGGGAAACAGGCGCGGGCCGTGGGGCCAGGCCAGACGGGCCTTTTCCAGCATCATCTCGGTGACGCTGACCTCGTCGTTCACGGGATCGGTGTTGGCCATGCACATGATATTGGCAAAGCCGCCATGGGCCGCGGCCGCAAGGCCCGAGGCGATGTCTTCCTTCCACTCGAAGCCCGGCTCGCGCAGGTGCACATGGGCGTCGGTCAGGGCGGGCAGCAGCAGCGCGCCATTGGCGGGGATCTTGTCCGCGCCGCCGTAGGTGTAGTTGCCCGTGGGCTTGAGCTCCATGATCTTGCCGTCGGCCACCAGCACATCCACGGCCTCGCCCTGCCACTTGGCTCCGCGAATCACGAAATCAGGATTGGACACGCTCGCCTCCCTGGTCTTTGCGGGTCAGGAACAGATACAGCAGGGCCATGCGCGTGGCCACGCCGGACTCCACCTGGTCCAGGATCAGGCTCTCACTCATGTCCGCCAGCTCCGAGGATATCTCCACGCCGCGATTGATGGGCCCGGGATGCAGGACCACGGCCCCGCCCTTGGCCCGCAGCAGATGGCGCTTGGCCAGCCCGTATTCGCGGGCGTATTCGCGCAGGCTGGGCAGCAGCCCGTCCTGCTGACGCTCCAGCTGCAGGCGCAGGCACATCACGGCATCCACATCCTTCACAGCCTCGTCCCGATTGGAGAAGACCTCCACGGGCCAGGTCTTGACCTGGGCGGGCAAGAGGGTCCTGGGGGCGCAGAGGCGGACCTTCACGCCCAGCCGGGTGAGCAGGTTGACATTGGAGCGCGCCACGCGGCTGTGGGCGATGTCGCCCAGGATGAGCAGGGTCTTGCCGCCGAAATCACCGCTCCAGGCCCGGCGCAGGGTCACGGCATCCAAGAGGGCCTGGGTGGGGTGGGCGTGCCAGCCGTCGCCGGCATTGATCACCGAGCAATTGAGACGCTCGGCGATGAACTGCGCCGCGCCGCTCACGCCGTGGCGCATGACGATGGCGTCGGGGTTCATGGCCTGCAGGGTCAGCACCGTGTCTTTGAGGCTCTCGCCCTTGGTCAGGCTGCTCATGCTCGTGGACAGCGAAAAACTGTCCGCCGAGAGTCGTTTGGCGGCCATGTCGAAGGAGGTCTTGGTCCGGGTACTCGGCTCGGCAAAGAACAGGACCACACTCTTGCCCTTGAGTGTGGGGACCTTTTTCACGGGCCGACGGTTGATCTCCATGAAGGAGTCCGCAGCCTCGAAGATACGCTCCACGTCGCCGGTCGAAAGGTCGGAGACGTCAAGCAGATCCTTGTGCGCCCAGTGCATACGCGTCCTCGCGGAAGTTGATGGAAGGTCTTGTCAGCCAGATGGCGGGGCCGGACGGATCGTTGCCCAAAAAACTCAGCGCCAATACTATGAACGCTCGATCCCGTCTGGAACTATGCTGTACCCTGCAACCTTGCCGGATTCAAGTGTTCCATGTGTGTTTTCCAGGCCCAGGAAGCGGGCCGGATTCACGGTCAGCCAGCGCAGGACCTCGGCAAACCCGATCTCGCCACCCGTTTTCTCAATGATGTGAATGGCTTCGTTCCAGACGTTGAGGTCCTGGTTGGAGGACAGGCTGTCCGTGCCCAGGCAAAGGTTCAGCCCGGCCGCTTTCAGGGCGGCCCAGGGGGCGCGGCCCACGCCGATATACTCGTTGGAACGCGGGCAGAGGCAGACGCTTGTTCCGCGCTCGGCCAGTCGACGGATGTCGGCCTCAGAAAGGCGCACGCAATGCACGGCCAGGGTGCGCCCGTCCAGCAGGCCCAGACGGTCGGCAGATTCCACGGGGCTGCATCCCGGCGGAGTGAAGTCCTGGGGCAGGACCCGCAGCCGCAACAGCTCGGCGAATTCACCATCGCCGCTGGCCAGCAGTTGTTCCTCGCCCTGGTGCTCGGCCAGATGCAGGGGGAACACGCGGCCCTGCTCCGTGCACCAGGCCTTGGCCGCGCGCAGGGTCTCGGGGCTGGTGGAATACAGGGCGTGACCGGCGGCGCTCACATGCTGCCATTGGGACTCGGACAGACCGCTTGCGCCCTGGGGCCAGACCAGGCCCTGCGTGGGTTGATGCCCGAAAAATTCGATGCCCAGGGTGTAACCCAGGCCCGCGCGCTCCAGGGCGGCGGCCACCTGCTGCGACTTGCGGCTGGTGATGTCCACGACCCAGGCCGTGCCGCCGGCCGCAAGTTCGGCCACGGCAGCGTCCAGGGTGGCGTCATCCGCTTCGGCCATGGGCAGGGCGATGAGGCTTTTGACCCACTGGCTGAAGCCATGGCCCTGCACGGTCTGCCCGCGCAGATGCGACAATTCCAGATGGGTGTGCATGTTGAACACCCCGGCGCAGATGGCCACCTCGCCCAGGTCCTCGACAGGCCCGGACCAGGAACGCGACAGCTCACGCCAGGGGCCCACGGCCGCGATGCGCCCCTGCTCGACAACAAGAAAACCGTCGTCCAACACCTTTTCTGGCGTCATGACCACGGTTCTTGCTCGGATTGCCTTCATGGCGGGAAGCATAACGGGTTGCACAAAAGTGGGAAAGTGAAAGTTGCACGGATGCCACTTGATCATGTATCAAGCAATTCATGAAACGCCACACCCGCTCCACCCCCTTGCGCCTTGCGGCCACGGGGCTGCTGATCACCGCCCTGCTGCTTGTCCTTCCCGGCTGCGGCAAGCGCGTTATCTCCACCAGCCCGGACCAGAGACCCCGCCCCTCCGCCCCGGCGCCCGGCCAGGCCGGACCCGTGCCCAAAGGCACGTTCAAACCCTACAGCATCTCGGGCATCCAGTATTATCCCCTGTCCTCCGCCGACGGCTACGTGCAGACGGGGCTGGCCTCCTGGTACGGTGACGATTTCCACGGCAAAAAGACCGCCAACGGCGAAATCTACGACATGCACGCCATGACCTGCGCACACAAGGTGCTGCCCATGAACACCTATGTACGCATTACCAACAGGGACAACGGCAAGGCCGCCACCCTGCGCGTCAACGACCGCGGGCCGTTCGTGGGTTCGCGCATCGTGGACCTGTCCTATGCGGGGGCCAAGGCCCTAGGTGTGGTGGGTCCCGGAACCGCGCCGGTCAGGCTGGAGGCCGTAGGCGTGGCGGGCAGCCAGACAACCTCCGTGGCCCGTGCCGTGGCGGACGCCGACTATTACGTGCAGGTGGGGGCCTTCACCCAGCAGGAAAACGCCCAGCGGCTGCTCGCCACCCTGAAACAAGCAGGGTACGACGGCAGCCGCATGAATAGAGTCCTGATTTCAGGCCAAGCGTATTGGCGGGTTCAGGCAGGCGTGTTCCACGGCGTGGACCGTGCGAACACAGTCCACGCCGGGCTTCGGCAAAAATATCCGTCCTGCTTCCTTATTGCGGATTGAGCTCAGAGCGGAACTTGCGGGACAACCGGAAGACCACGACCTTCCTGGGAGGCAACGTAATGGTCTGGTTGGTCTGCGGGTTCCGCCCCTTGCGGGCATCCTTGTCGTAGGCCTCGAACTTGCCGAAGCCGCTGATCAGCAGCGAGTGGTCCTTCTTGACCGCCTGCTTCATGATCTCCAGCAGGTCCTCGACCTGGCTCTTGACCTCAGCGCGGTTGCGTCCGGAACGCTCGTAGATGTCGTCTACAATCTCAGCCTTGGTTAACGTCTTCCCAGACATGTCAAACCTCCGTCTTCCCTTCTGTGATCCTGGCCCGGATGTTCCGGCCCAGAAGTACCATTTGTTCAGGGCTGTCATAGCCTTGAGGCGGCCACAGCGTAAGTCCGTCGCCCGCGAATCTGGGGATGATGTGCCAATGCACATGGTCCACCAGCTGCCAGGCGTCGCGAAAATTGTTCTGGCCGACGTTGAGGCCCGTGCCTCCCGTGGCCCGCATCACGGCCTTGCCAACAAGCTGCATGGCTGTGATGATGTCCTCTCCCAATGCGGCGGGAAAATCGAAGATCGTCTCATAATGGACCTTGGGGATGACCAGGGCATGACCCCTGCTCACCGGAGCGATATCCAGAAACGCCAGTACCTGGTCCGTTTCATAGAGGATTTCGCCAGGCGCCTCCCTGCTGACGATCTTGCAAAAGATACAGTCCGCTGCCACTTTCCCCCCGCCGGACGCGATCATAAGCACGTTCAACCGCTGCTCCGGCCAGCCTCGCAGCAACCCTGCGGGCCAAAAGCCAGTCGTGCTTATAGGATTATTACCTAAGGTTTCTTTTTTTATCAAGTTATTTTGGGTTTTACCAGCAAGATGCACAGCATTCACCAGACACGCACAGCTTATCCGGGCTCGCCCCGCATGGATTCCGGCCTGGCACACCCAGAACCGGCCAAGGCCGCTGTGCGCATCCATCCAGTGTTCCTGCCCTTTGCGGGCTGCCCACAGCGTTGCGCATTCTGCAATCAGAATGCCGTGACCGGAACCGGTCCACGGCCCCTGGGAGAGATCCTGCACAGCCTGGAGTCCGACCTGGAGCAGGCCCTGACCCGCGGCGCGGCGCCCAGGGAGCTGGGATTCTTCGGGGGCACCTTCACGGCCCTGCCCGATCCGTGGCCCCAGCGTTTTCTGGAATTGGGGGCGCGTTATCGAGAACGGGGGCTTGTGACCCGGATGCGCTGCTCCACCCGGCCCGACGCCACGAATCCGGCCCTGCTGGAGGACCTGAAAAATCGAGGGCTGGATCTGGTGGAGCTGGGCATCCAGAGTTTTTCAGGCCCGGCGCTGGACGCCAGCCAGCGCGGCTACGACCCGGACACGGCGCGGGCGGGCTGCGCCAACGTGCGCGAGACCGGATTGGACCTGGGGATTCAGCTGATGCCCGGCCTGCCCGGGCAGACCCGCCGGGACTTTGAGGCCGACATCCGCGAGACCGTGGCCTTGGACCCGGAGTGCGTGCGCCTCTACCCCTGCGTGGTGCTGCGCGGCACCCGCCTCGCAAAGACCTGGGATCAGGGTCAGTACACGCCCTGGGACCTCGACGCGACCGTGGACGCCCTGGCCGAGGCCTTGCTGGCCTTGTGGGCAAGGGGCATCCCCGTGATCCGCATGGGCCTGCCCCCCGAACCGGGGCTGGAAAAGGACATCCTGGCCGGACCCACGCACCCGGCGCTGGGCCAGCTGGCCCGCTCCTTGGCCCTGTTGCGCTTTCTAACCCCACGCATCCAGGCCCTTGGCGCTGCCCCCAAGAAACTCCTCGCCCCGACCCGCTACCGCTCGGACCTGCTGGGCCATAAGCGCAGCCAACTGCCGCACTACCAGGCCCTGGGCCTGCCGCTGACACGCATCGAGTTCCATGACCAGGACTGGTTCGAGCTGAGCTAGGCAAAACGGGCTAGCTGCCCAGAGACCACTTGCTTCCCGCCCAATGGAAAACGGCCCGCAATGGGTTCCATTCCGGGCCGACTGTCTACGAAAAACAACCCCGATCAGCAGGGCGAAGCCCCGACAGGTTCAGACTCCTCATCCAGGATCAGCTCCACGCGGTTGCGCCCCCGATCCTTGGCCAGATAGAGCGCCTGGTCGGCACGGCGAATGACGTCATCGATGCCCTGGTCCCCCCGGAACACCAGGGTGCCGCCCAGGCTGATGGTCAGAGGGCTGGGCAGACCGCAAGCGGCACTCAGTTTCTGCTCCACCAGGGTCCTGGTACGTTCGGCCACCTCGGCCAGCCGCTTTGCATCCACCCCGTCCAGAACCATCAGGAATTCCTCCCCCCCGTAGCGCCCGAAGGTATCATACGGGCGCAGGGAGCCGGAGACGATGGCTGCCAGCTCCTTCAACGCCGCGTCACCCTTCTGGTGGCCGAAACGATCATTGACTAATTTAAAAAGATCCACGTCGATCATCAGACAGCCAAGGGAGGCCACCTGCCGATGCTGCCGGGCAAACCCCTCGCTGAAGCGCGCCATGATCGTGGCGCGATTGGCCACGCAGGTCAGCGAGTCCACGGTGGCCATCTCCCTCAGCAAAGCCTGGGCCTTGTCCAGACGCCGTTGCATCTGGCGGAAAAACAGCCACAGGGAGAGCAGCAGCAGCCCCACGGTGACGATGCCCAAGGCGATGATGACTTGGTTGTTCTGGCGCATGGAGCGGTTCATCTCGTCGATGCCGAAGGACACGCTGATGCCGCCGCGCACCTGGCCCACGGCATAGCCCTGCTTGGCATGGCAGGGCAGGCAGGCCTGCTCGACCAGCAACGGAGCGATGAAGCGCACGCGCGCGCCCTGGTCCTTGTCCTCAATGACAAAAGATTCCCGCAACCCAGTTTCGAAGGAGTGCAGGGCCTCAGTCTCGAAAGGATCCGGGACGTTGTTTGGATTGAGCGGGTTCAGGCTGGTGATGTGGAAGGTGTAGAGGTCGTTCTCACCCGCGATCTCCGAGATCTCGCGGGTCATGAGCGCCGGATTCTTGAGAGTCAGCGTCCGGCCGTCGGCTGCGGCGATGTCCGGATTCTCCAGGTAGGGGTTGGACTCCATGCCGGGGCGCTTGATGACGTAGACACCGCCGTGTTCGGCGCTCCAGCGGCGCGTGAGCACGATGCTCTTGAAGTAGGCGCGGGATTGGGTCAGCAACTGCTTGTGCAACAGGTTGGTGTTGCGCAGGGCCAGGGCCATGAACATGGCCGATAGGCACAACCCGACCACCAGACAGATGAAGAGCAGATATCTTCTGAGTATATTTTTTTCACCATGCATAAGAATCACATCATAGATGCTTCGCGGCACAACTCAAAAGAAATCTTCAAGCTAAATGATATATCAAATAACAATCCAAGACCTGAGGCCCTCGCTTCTGCCTCGCTAAGCGCAGCTGAGGCCAAGTCTGGAGCACATCGAATTCCATGACCTGAAATGGTTTGAACTGCGCTGGATCAAACGGCCTATCAGCCCCCACAAAGCTCCTGGCCCCCAGCCGCTACCGCTCGGACCTGCTGGGCCATAAGCGCGCCCAACTGCCGCGCTACGAGGCCCTGGGCCTGCCGCTGACACGCATCGAGTTCCATGACCAGGACTGGTTCGAGCTGAGCTGATCCGCATCTTTTTCCACCAATCTCAAATTGCTTATCAGCCCATACAGGATGCTGGTCCCCGGACCACACGACCACAGACCCGACCGTTGCGACCTGCCACACACAAAGGGTGACAATGGCGCGTTGTGGGTTCATATTAGTTGCTGAGAATCAGGAGGTTCCCATGGACCAGATAGTCGAACTTATCACCGCTGACGGGGTCTTTGTGGCCCGATTGCTGATGGCCATGGTGCTTGGAGGACTGGTCGGCTTCGAACGCCAGACCAGGGGACGGGCGGCGGGCCTGCGGACCAACATTCTGGTCTGCCTCGGATCCGCGGCCATCATCGTCACCTTTGAAAAGCTTTCCATGGGATTCAGCATGGGGGCGGAATCGGCCATCCGCATGGACCCGGCCCGCACCGCCGCCGGCGTGATCACCGGTATCGGCTTTCTTGGCGCCGGGACCATCGTCAAGAGCAGCGACTTTGTCCGGGGATTGACCACCGCCGCATCCATCTGGGTCGTGTCGGCCATCGGGGTGACGGTGGGCATGGGCGAGTATGTCATTGCCGTGTCCTCGACCCTGCTGGTTCTGGTGGCTTTGTATGCCCTGAACCGCCTGCCCATTCACGGCGACCACTATTTTTCATTGCATCTGGAGTGGACCGGTGAGCTTGCATTGCTCGACGAAGTGACGGAGCAACTCAACCAGCAGCAGGTCGACATCCTCAACCGCCAGGTGTCCTGCCAGCCCAACACGAGAAAGTGCAGCGTCACCTTGAGACTGCGGATACGCAAGATGAAGCAAAACCTGGCCTTGCTCGACCAACTGCAAATGGACACGCGCTTTGAAGAAGTGGGCTGGAACTAAGGTGGGATTGGTGAGCGAAGCCGTTATGATTTGAGCTGGCCCGGGGCGACTTCCATGACCAGGACGGATTTGAACTGAGCTGGCCCGGTCGCTGGCTTTGCTGCCCTTGCTGCCCCCATGCATCCAGGCCTTTGGCGCAGCCCCCACTCGACTCACGCCCCGAACCACTATCGGTCCGACCACTTGGGGCACCTGCACTCACTCTTGTCTCGATGGCAAGAATTGGGACTGACGAAGGAGATGAATGGGTTTCACTAAGGGGAGTGGTTCGAACTCACATTCGGACTTGAGGCAGTCCTGCCTAGTCAAGACTTCATAACTGGACCAACAGCTAAATCGAACACAGAATCCTTAAGATGGTCTTGATGCGTATGAAAGCCACCCGGATCCCATGACACCACAGACACCAGCTTCCCCTGCTTACTATCATCTATAAAATCTGAATAATGGATAAAAGGATTCTTCCAACTTGGCTTAAAGCTATCTTCTGAAAAGGCATTTCCATCGGCCCAAAGGCGCAAACTGCTCCCTTTCTTTCCTTGAGCCATCAGTATTCGCAATGTCTCAAACACATAATATGGGATAACGCGAGCCAAACTAACTACAGTACCAATAAGAGGAATTCCTTGCAGCTCAGCATCAAAAGCAAGAAGCTTATCTTTTTCATACCAATTCAAACTAAAACCACTCTCCATTATCTCAGGAGAAGAGGCTCTATGCGCTATTACATTTCTCAAACAAGCTTGATTGCCGATAGAAACAACAATATTTTCAAGAACTGGTTTGACTTGCCTTAGAACATTCAACAGCTTTTGAGACCTTGGATCACTACAAGTGCATAACAAACCGTCTAATTTGAAAAAACTACTTTTCTCTAAAATGTTGCACTCAGACGCAATCACACCAGAGATCCTCTCCAGCAGGCTAACACACCTCAGCAATAAATTTTCTACTTCAATTTCTATATATTTGGATGAAATTCCAACAAGCATAGGAGGCAATGAAAAATCAACAATCCCGCCAGCCGGTTTTATAATTAATTTGGGGAATTTTATATTAGGATCAGGACTAAAAATCGTATTTTGTAATTCAGTAATATATTCGACTATCCTTTCTATAGAAATCAAAAAAGCATCATGGTGATGAATAACACCAACATACGGCTTCAGCGATTCTCGACTAGGATTGCTTTTAATCTCACCATCAATTGCTCTATACAATCCAATCATTAAATGTATCCCGGCAGTCTCCATGTATCCGCCTGCCAGTAAACCTACATCCTGCTTGGAATAGACATATTGAATTCCCGCCTCGTTATAATCAGTCACATGACCTCCAATCAATAAACCCCTTCAAAACGCACCACCTCTTCATGAGCCGCTCAAAAATTGTGCTGGGCAGGCGCAAAAGTCGTTCAAGTCCGACGCATAGTAGACCTATGCGAGGATTTGAAACGGCTTGCAGCAACGAACCCGGCGCAAGAATTTCAGCGGCTCATCAAACCCACTATTTACCGCTATCAGCGAGTTCCGCCAGCTCCGCCAACCGTTTGTTGACTCGATGATACAGGCTCTCCGTGGCAAACCCACCCTTGGCCGTGCGCCTGCCCGCGGGCATGCCCGTGAGCCGCTCCATGGCTTGCTCGATGCTGGTCACGGGATAGATATGGAATTTGCCCTGGTCCACGGCCTCGCAGACCTCGTCCGAGAGCATCAGGTGGTCCACGTTATCCTTGGGCATGATCACACCCTGTCTGCCCGTCAGTTTGCGACGCTTGCAGATTTTGAAAAAGCCCTCGATCTTGGGGGTCACGCCGCCCACGGCCATGATGGCCCCGGACTGGCTGACCGCGCCCGTAAAGGCCAGGGACAGGTCCACGGGCACATTGGCCAGGGCCGACAGCAAGGCCGCCAGCTCCGCACCCGAGGCCGAATCGCCCTCGATGCCCCCATAGGATTGCTCGAAGGCCAGGGACCCGGTCATGACCAGGGGCTTGTCCTGGGCGAACAGGCCCAGCAGATAACTCTTCAGGATCATCATGCCCTTGGTGTGGATGGGTCCGCCCAGCTCGGCCTCGCGCTCCAGGTCGATGATCCCGCCATGGCCCACGCCCACGGTGCAGGCGATCTGGTGGGTCAGCCCGAACTCGTGATCCCCGTACATGACCACGGCCAGACCGTTGGCCCGGCCCACGGCCTGGCCCGAGGTGGAGACCTTGATCAGTTCGCGGTCGTAGTCGGCCAGGAACTCCTCCTCGTAGAGGTTGGCCCTGAACTTGCGGTTGGCCAGGGTCTTGTCCAGCTCCTGGCGGGAGACCACGGGTTTCTTGGCCTTGCGGGCCAGGGCCGCGGCCTCGATCATCACCTCGCGCGCCTGGGGAAAGCGCAGGGACAGCTGCTTCTGGTCCTCGGCCATGGCCGAGGCGTAGTCCACCAGACCGGCCAATGCGCCTCGGTCAAAGGGCGTGAGCTCGGCCTTGCGAATGATGCGTCCCAGGGTGTCCACGTACTGACGGATGGAGGCCGCATTGCGGGGCACGGTGTCCTGCATATGGGCCTTCAATTTGAACAGCTTGGGGAAGCGGTCGTCCATGTCCAGCAGGGCCTCATAGACGTTGTCCGTGCCCACCAGGATGACCCGCACGTCCAGGGGAATGGGCTCGGGCTGGATGGTCCTGGCCCGGGAATGCTCCTGGCTTTCGCCGGGGTCCTCGATCTTGGCCTTGCCCGAACGCAGGGCCCGCAACAGGCCGTCCCAGGCGTCGGGATTCTGGACCATGTCTTCCATGCGCAGCACCAGGAACCCGCCGTTGGCCTTGTGCAGCGCCCCGCTCTTGATCAGCGAAAAATCCGTGTACAGAGCGCCCAGCTCGGACTCGCGCTCGATGCAGCCCAAGAGGTTGGTCTGGGTGGGATGGTCCTCGATGATGATCGGCGCGCCCTTGGTACAGCAGTGGTCCACGAAGCGGTTCACGTTGTAGCGCGTGAAAAAGTCCTCGGCCGAGGCCGGGTCGCCCAGGCCCAGATGGCCCAGGGCGGGAATATTCTCGGGCGGGGGCATGAAGTTGTCGAGACTCTCCAGGATGTCCTTGCGCACGGCCTTCAGGTAGGCGGTCACGCCCTCGTGGGAGCTGTACTCCTGGAACAACGGATTGAGATGCTTGTCCGTCACGCGGGCCAACACGCCCTTTTCCAGGGAGCGTTGGTCTTCCTGGAAGTCCTGCTCCTCCTTGGAGATCAGGCGCAGGGATTTGGTCATCTCGGTCAGGATGCTGTCGCCACGGACCTTCAGGGTCTTACGCAGCCGGGGCTCCAGGCGGTCGTACTCGGCCTCGGAGACCACCTTGCCCTCCACCAGCGGGTAGAGGGTCATGCCGCTCTGTTCGTCCATGTCCAGCTCGAAGCCCTGCTTGGAGGCCTGGGCCTCCATCTCGCGCAGCAGGTCCTCGCGGCGGTCCGCAAAGCCCCGGGCCAGCCGGTCGCGTTTCTTGACAAAGGAATCCTCGTCCAGGCGCTTGGGCAGTTCCTTGCGGATGGCGGCGAGGGCATCGCCCAGGAGTTCCTTGAAGCGCTTGCCCTGGCCCGCAGGCACGGGCAGCAGCCGGGGCTTGTCCTGATCCAGGAAGTTCTGCACGTAGAGCAGGTCTTCGGGCACCGGCATGCGCGCGGCCCGGGGCTCCAGATACGTGGTCACCAGATAGGTCCGGCCCAGGTTGGCCTCGCCCGCCACGAACACGTTGAAGCCCGGGTCGTCAATGGACAAGCCCGTCTCCAGGGCCATCAGGGCCCGGGGTTGCGGCGGGGAAAAACGGGTCTTCCTGGGAATGGCATCGCTGTCGGCGTAGGGGATGCGCTCCGGTGGCAGGGTGGCTCGCAAGCGATTGGCGGGCAAATCTGTCGGCTTGGTCATAGAACTCCTCAATCAAGTCATGGGATACCCGGAGTGTACGGGCTGGGGCGTGGTTTGTCACCAGACAAAGCCTAACGGCAAATATAGGGGCTCTGCCTCACCTTGTGACATCATGATTATTCAATTATTTGGGGGCGTTCAAAAATCACGCTGGCAAGGCGTAAAAGTCGTTCAAGGCCGACGCATAGGTGCGCTATGCGAGGATTTGAAATGGCTTGCAACGCACCTAAGGCGTCAGGTCTTGTAAGCTCGACGACTCGCTAACAATTCACTGAACGCCGCCAGCGGGAGATTTTCAACGCCCCGCCCCGCGCATGTCCAGGGCGGCATGCGCCAGACTCATGAGCGATTCGAAGGTGGTCAGTTCCCGGGAGAAGGTGGCGATGCCCTGGCAGGCCTTGACGTACACGGGCTCGTCCCCGACCAGATGCTCCGCCCCGTCCACCACGACCCGCAGACGTTCGACCATGGCCGACGCCCCCTCGTGGCCGGTTTCGGGCAGCAGCACCCCCAGCAAGTCATCCTCCAGGCGGCCGAAGACATCCAGATTGCGCATCACCTGCTTCCCGGACCGGGCAACCCCGGCCAGGAGCTGGTCGCCAGCCCCGCGGCCATGGTCCTGGATGGCCCGTCCAAGCCCGTCCAGGCGCAGCAGAATCAGGGACAGTTCCTTGCCGTAACGCTTGGCCCGACTGACCTCCTGGTAACCGATCTCCTGGAAGTAGCGACGGGTGGCCAGACCGGTGGCCGCATCCACGTTGCCCTGGGTTCCCAGGCCGCCGTCCTCGGCCTCGTCGCCGAACAGCCAGACCCGCCCCCAGACATTGCCTGCTTCGTCCCGCGCCGCACGGGATCGGGCACACAGGGTGCGCCCGTCGGCCAGGGCGATGTGCGAGCCGCCCTCCTCGCCATCGGCCAGCAGGCCGGAAAGATGCTGTTCCACGGCCTGGGGCTCGCTGGTCTTGGCCGCCAGGGCGCGGATGGTGCCTGTGAATTCGCCGGGATCAAGTTCGCCCCCCGAGAGCTGCCAGAGATCCAGAAAACGCTGGTTGCAGTCCCGCATGCCAGGCCGGGAATCCAGCAGCAGCACCCCCTGGGACGAGCCCTGCATGAAGGCGGCGCGCACGGCCTCGCAGGCCAGGCGCTTCAGGTCTTGCTCGACCACCTCCCGGAATTCGCCCAGCAGGCCCTCCACCAACGGTGCAAAGGGGGTCGGCCGGCGGTCCAGGACACTGACGGTGCCGCACACGCCCCCCGCGGGCAGGGCGATGGGCAACCCCAGGTAGGAGACCATGCCACGCTCCATGTCCGGGTTGAGCTTCCAGTTTGGGTTCAGCATGTGCCAGGTCAGGTCCGCCTCGGGCCCGTGCACCAGGAGCCGATCTGCCGAACCGATCACGGACTCGCAGTACCCGCCCGAACCGCTCAGCGCCAGTCGCTCCCCAGGCTGATAAGGCCGTTGCTCGCCGCTGGCGGCCACCAGCAGCAGTTCATCGCCATCCACCAGGGCCAGGCGCACGGCGGAGGCCTGGGTGGCCGCCGCCAACAGAACGGTCCATCTCTGCCACTTGTCCCTGACAGGGGCGGGAACGCGGATGCTTCTCATGGGTTGGTCCTTGTTCACTGGTCTGCGGCCCAGGGGCCGGGGGTGGAATGCGCCTGTCTATATCATGGTCAACGCCTCCGCGCCAAGGGGCCGCTCCGGGTGACTCTCGGGCTGGTCTTGGTAATTGCCACGTGTTGTGCTAGATTCCTCTACCGATACCGATGAATTCGCGAGGAGAATCCCCCAGCAAATGTCAAAATGGATCAGATCAAAACTGCCGGAATTCGTACGCGACGTGCTCCGTGATTTCTGCCTGGTCAGCAGACTGCTGGAGCATGAGTTTCGCCACTTCGACCGCACCGGACACGTGGATTTCAACGCTCTGAAGAACCTGGTCGGCCAGGAAATGAACAAGGGCCAGCTCTGGCGCCTCAAGGACACCGCCCACGTGCTGTACAAGAGCGGCGGGGCGCTGGGCGCGGGTCTTTTGGGCCAGTTCCTTGACTGGAGCGTGGGTTACATCTTCCACGACACCATGAAGCTCAAGGAAGATGCCTATCAACAACAGAATTACGCCCCCTGGTTCCGGCAACTGCATGACAAGGAGTTGTCCGGCAGCCATCTGGCCTTTTCCCGGGAACTGTTCGGGGTCCTGGACCAGACCAACGAGAGCATCCAGCGCGAGGTGAACCGCATCCGCTTTTTGCTGTTCAACTGCCGCAAGCTGTTCATGGAGTATCTGCCCCTGCACCGCGACAACGAGTTGCTGGCGCGCTTCCTGTTTGCCCAAAACGATCTGGTGCGCGAGGTCTTCGGCGACAGCTACCCCAAGCTTGTGACCAACATCTACGGCGAGACGCCCGAGCTTTTGCCCCTCTTGGCGGCGCGCAGCCTGCGTCTTGGCGGCTGGGCCGATGAAGCCGCCCGCGCCCTGGCCGAAGCCCAACGCATCAACCCTCACAGCACGGATGTGCTGCGCGAAGCTCAGCTCAACGGACTGAGCTGAGCTTGCTCGCCGGGCGCCCGTCGCCGCCCGGTCATTCACCTCTTTTCCGCCCGGGACGCCTCCCGGGCCCTGTACGCCCAGCCAAACGGGGCCAACGATTATCGTTTGCTCCCGCCCCTGTTTCTGCTACGCATGAGCATGCTGCGTCCGGGGCTGTGGCCCGCCGGCAACACGACTATTCTGATGGAGGAATTGGAACCATGGCCTTTCTGCATTTCAACCGCGCCTTCGACCACCAGGTCCGCAACCCCAAGGAACCGGTGCTGTTCCGCGACAACTTCCCGTACACCAAGGTCGGGCGGATCAGCTTTGATGACAACTTCATCATGCCGCGCCCAGCGGACCCGATCTTCATCACCGATACCACCTTCCGCGACGGCCAGCAGGCTCGTCCTCCCTATACGGTCAAACAGATCGAAACGATTTTCGACTATCTGCACAAGCTGGGCGGGCACTCCGGCCTGATCCGCCAAAGCGAGTTCTTCCTCTACTCCGACAAGGACCGCCGGGCCGTTGAGCGCTGCCTGTCCAAGGGCTACAAATACCCCGAGGTCACGGGCTGGATCCGCGCCAACACGGAAGACCTGAAGCTGGTCAAGGACATGGGCATCCGCGAGACCGGCATGCTGACCAGCGTCTCCGACTACCATATCTACCTGAAGCTTAAGAAAGACCGCGTCCAGGCCATGAACGACTACCTCGCGGTGGTGGAAAAGGCCCTGGAGTGGGGCATCGTGCCCCGCTGCCACTTCGAGGACATCACCCGTGCGGACATCTGGGGCTTCTGCCTGCCCTTTGCCAAACGCCTGATGGAACTGGCCGAGGACAGCGGCCTGCCCGTGAAGATCCGGCTGTGCGACACCATGGGCTTCGGGGTGCCCTACCCGGGTGCCGCCCTGCCGCGCTCCGTGGCGCGGGTGGTGCGAGCCTTCACCGACGAGGCCGGCGTGCCCGGCGAATGGCTGGAATGGCATGGGCACAACGACTTCCACAAGGTACTGGTCAACGCCGCCACGGCCTGGCTGTATGGCTGCTCCGGAGCCAACGGCACGCTGCTGGGCTTTGGCGAGCGCACGGGCAACGCCCCCATCGAGGCCCTGGTCATGGAATACATCTCGCTGACCGGCGAGGACGACATGGCCCACACCCAGGTCATCAGCGAAATCGCCGAGTACTTCGAAAAAGAGCTGGATTACAAGATCCCCGACAACTACCCCTTTGTCGGCCGCGACTTCAACGCCACCAGCGCCGGGATCCATGTGGACGGCCTGGCCAAGAACGAAGAGATCTACAACATCTTCGACACCACCAAGATCCTGAACCGCCCGGTGCCGATCATCATCACCGACAAGTCCGGCAAGGCGGGCGTGGCTTACTGGATCAACCAGTCCCTGGCCCTGACAGGCGACCAGATCATCGACAAACGCCACCCCGCAGTGACCAAGGTCTACAATCGGATCATGGTCGACTACGAAGGGGGCCGCAACACGAGCTTCTCCAACAAGGAGATGAAGACTCTGGTCAAGCGCTACCTGCCCGAGCTCTTCGCCTCGGAATTCGACCACCTGAAGGCCGTGGCCCACAAGCTGGCCGCAAAGATCGTGGAGAAATTGTCCCAGGACTGCGAGATTCGCAGCCTCTCCTCGGACAAGGTGGAACGCTGCATGGACGACTTCCTGTCCGAGTATTCCTTCATCCAGTACATGTATCTGGTGAACACGGATGGACGACTGGTGGCCAGCTCTGTCTGCCACCCCGAAGACCAACCCAAGTACAAGACCTACGACTATGAAACGGACTTTTCCGACCGCGAATGGTTCGTCAAGCCCATGCAAACTGGTAAAATGATGGTCACGGACTTCTACAAGTCGCATTTCACTGGTAAGCTGTGTCTCACAGTGGCCACCCCTGTGGACGATGAGGACCTGGAAATCCAGGGCGTGTTGGGAGCAGACATTCGTTTCGAAGAACTGCTGAAGCGTCAGGAAGACCTTGAAGATGAGGTTGACAGCGAAGACACTGATTAGCACTCCGTTCAGGAAGCTGCTGGTACTCATCACCACCTTGCTGGTCGGGAGCTCGGTGGGCTTCTACATTATTGAGCTTCGACCCCAGGGGCACCACGATTACCTTTCGGCCATCTGGTGGGCGGTGGTCACACTGACCACCGTCGGCTACGGGGACATTGTCCCGGCGAGCACGTCGGGACGGATCCTCGGGCTGTTCGTCATGATCTCCGGCATCGGGATGGTCTCCACCCTAACCGGCAACCTGGCCTCCATCATCGTCGAGAATCGGGCCAAACGCCGCAAAGGACTGCTCAAAGTGAAACTTTCAGGGCACGTCATCATCATCGGCTGGAACTCGTACGCCAGAAACATCGTCAGCACACTTCAAGAAACCGGCCTGTTGACCAAAGGCGATCTGGTCCTGGTCAACAGCCTGGCACCCGAAGAGCGCGACGCCCTGGCCTTTGACCTGGACATGGGCAACCGACTGCACTTCGTGTACGGCAACCCCGCGCACGAGAGCGTCCTGCACCGCTCCAGTCCGGCCACGGCCCGGGTGGTCTACATCCTTTCCCAGGCAGGGCTCTCGGCCGCAGACGCGGATCAGCAGAGCCTGTACGCCGCCCTGACCCTGCGCAGCCTGGCCCTCAAGGCACCCATCTATTCCGAGGTGGTGCTGGCCGAGAACCGCGACCACTTGCTACGCGCCGGGGTCAGCGAGATCGTGCCCCGGGGCGAGGTAGCCAGCATGCTTCTCGGACGCATGGGCAAGACGCCCTCTGTCTGGCCGTTCTTCCAGGGGCTGGTTGGATCACGCAACCACCCGTCCAGCCTGGACTATCGCCTCCTGGGAAGCGATGAAAAGGCCATGACCTGGGGTGAACTGATACGCACCTCGCGCAGCCGCGACGGCTCCCTGCCCCTGGCCCTGTGCCACGAGAGCAAGGACCTGACCCTGCAGGACATGCTGGACGAGGGCTCGGCCTTGGACCAGTTCATCCTGGAGCTGTTCACCCTGTCCGGGCAACAAACCTCGCTGGGGCAGCAGGGCCCGAGCATCATGATCAACCCGGCGGACGACCTGGAGCTTACGGCCTACGACGGCCTGCTGTTCCTGAAGGCCCAGAGCACGGAATCATGACGAGGACAGCCCCATGAACAGCCTCAATTGGCACGACATCGCCATCTTCAAGGATATGCCCGACCCGGACATTGCCAAGGTCCAAAAGATCTTCACCACCTTGAAGGTGGACAAGGGCGAAAAAGTCATCAACGAAGGGGATCTTGGCGACGAGATGTTCATCCTGGTCACGGGCCGGGTGCGCATCACCAAGTCCATGATCATCCAGGGCATGACCCTGCCCCTGCAGGAGCTCCAGGACACCCGCAAGGTACTGGCCACCCTGGATGGCAGCCTCTGCCCGCTGTTCGGGGAGATGGCGCTCATCGACCGCGACACGCGCTCGGCCACGGTGGAGGCCCTGGAACCCTCGGAATTCCTGGTCACCAACCGTGACCGCTTCTTCGCCCTGGTCAAAAACGAACCGGAGATCGGCTGTCACCTGCTGACCGCGCTCTCAAAGCGACTGACGGCCACGGTGCGCAAGAACAACTCCGAGCTGGTCAAACTGACCACGGCCCTGGCCCTGGCCCTGACCCGGAAATAGGGCGAGTCTAAACGGCTATCAGGCATCCTTGCTGATTGGTTATCAAGCCTTATGGGGCGTTGGTTGCCGGACTTGAATCAGGATATCCATTCCCCCTGCCAAGCCCACTAAAAAAGGCCACTCCCGCCTCGGTTGCAGCCCTCTTCTCTCTTTTCTCTATCTCCTTAAGGCCGTTCAAAAAGGGTCAGTTGCCGAATCCAGTCTCTTTCCCAAAAGGGTGCTCAAAATTCGTCAGATGCTAGGCGCAAAAACGAATCGAGACCGACGCGTATCATAACATACGTGAGGTCTCGATTCGTTTGCAGCAACGCCGCAGATGGCGGATTTTCAGCACCCTTTACAGACGGCCTTCACAGATAGGTCGTCCCCTTGGCGATGACCGGCACCGGCCCGTCAATCCACCCCTCGCTAAATCTATCGCTTTGGGGGTCATACTGCACCGAGGCCTCAATGTGCTGGCCGCTGGGTTGCTGGACCCGGACCGTAACGGGGCCACCCTGTTGCTTCGCCAGGAGCTGCGTCAGGGCCATGGTGCCCGAGCCGCAGCCGGTCTCCAGGTGCGTGGTGCCGGTCCCGCGGACCCAGACCACGGGCCGGATGCTGGGCGAGGAAGGATCGCCCGAGTGCCAGATACAGCCCACGGCGTCGCGTTGTGTGAGGCCGTACAGTTCGCGCAGTCGGGCGGACGCACGGATGGGGTCCGACGGGCAGGGGTGTTCGTCCTCGTCCAACAGGAGGTGCGTAATGCCGTCCAGTTCGGCCAGGGCTACCCCCGAAGCCAGATCCGTCAGGCACGAACCCTGCTCACGCACGGGCATCTGCACCGCGGCGCAGACCATCCCGTTTTCGCGTCTCAGACGGACGCCCAGGCTGGCCTCGACCCCTGATACACAAATCAACCCTTCGTCGCCCAGGCGGCCCTCCAGGGCCAGCACAGCCCCCAGACAACGCGCCGCATTGCCACAGAATTCGCCGCCCATCATGTCCAGCCGGGGCAACGGCCCCTCCAGAGACACAAAGCCCACTTGTTCTGCCCCAAGATGCAGCGTGTCCATCAACCTTGCGGCCAGGACCGGATGCTCGGCCACGGGCAGGTCCTGGGCATCCATGATCAGGATCGTGGTGTTGCCGCCCGGGGACAGCTTGTAGAAGCGATGGGGTTGCGCGCTCATGCCTTCTCTCGGGAAAACCATTCGGGGTGTACGGCCATGAAGCGGCTGGAGTGCTCATAATCCTCAAGGGTGTGCGGCTCCAGGGTCATGGTCGGTGTCAGGCCGTGCCGGGCCAGGGCCGCGAACAGTTCAGCAAAGGGGATGGCCCCCTGGCCCAGGCCCAGATGCTGGTCCGCGCTGCCGTCGTTGTCGTGCAGGTGCAGGTGCCCCAGATGCGGACCCAGGGCCGCGACCCAGGCACCCAAATCATGTCGTTCCCAGCCCCGGGCGAAGCTGTGCCAATGCCCCAGGTCCAGACAGACCCCGGCGCGCTGCCTAGGAAGCAGGGAGAGGAGATCACATAAGGGCTGACAAGTCGTCTCGTAGGTGTTTTCCAGATACAGCGGCGGCCCAGCGGGCCGGGATTGCAGCAGCCCGTTCCAGGTGCTGACGGAGGTCTCCAACCAGTCCTGAACCCGGGTGCCATCCATGCCCGGAAGAAAGCAGGCGTGACCCACCATGTGCGCCGCAGCGTATTCGCTCGCCAGGTCCATGGCCCGGGCCAGACGTTCGCGGGTCAGGCCCAGGATGGCGGGGTCGGACGCGCCGGGTCGCAGGTCCATGAACGGCAGATGCACAGCGCAGCACAGCCCGGCCTCGCGCAGACGGCGGGCCGTGCGTCCGTGCCAACGCGGGCTCAATTCATCCAGGGCAAAGGCGTCGATGCCCAACTCCGGATGGATGCCACGCCGGGCAAAGAGCTCGAAATAGGATTCGCCCCGGGCAATGGACACCAAGGGCAGATTCACGAACAGGGGCTGGGGCATGGATCGATCCGGTGTTGGGGTGGCGGCTACTCTGCCGCCAGGGTCATCCGGCTGATGGGCCGAAACGTGGTGGCCTGACGCAGGGTGATGACGGACTCGCTGCCCGGGGCAATGCTCAAGCCCTCGCCCCAGGGCAGGGGGCGGCTCTCGCTGGTGGCCAGGACCTTGTCGCGGGGACCGTTGCTCCACAGCCCGTCCAGGGTGTAGGCCCCCGCAGGCAGGGCAAACCGCCCGTCCTCGTTCCAGGGCACGATGACCAACTCGCCGTCCCCGTTCCTCAGGCGCAGCGCGTCCACGGTACGCGGCACGAAACGCACCTGGAATTGGGCCCGGGCCTCGCCCGGGGTCTCGCGCACCACCCGGCAGCTCCAGGAGGAACCGTCGGCGGCGGATTCGATGTACCGCCCGATGAACACGCCGGGGTCCAGGATGATTTCCTCGCCCGCGTCCTGGCCGTCATTGCGCCGGGGCTGGCTGACATAGCCCTTGAAATTGAGCACCTCTTCGCGCTCGCCGCGGGTGCCCCAGACACCCTCGAGAACCAGCTGGTCACCCTTCACGGCCTCCAGCACCCCGCCCGCGGGGACGAAACGCAGCTTGCCGTTCAGCCAGCAGGCGAACAGCGGCGTCGGCCCCAGCCTGGGGGTTGCGCCCGACAGGGCGGCCTGAGAAGCGTTCTGCCAGGCCACGTTGACCCGCGAGAGCCTGGTGCCGTCGGCCCAGACGTCCAGGCGCTGGAAGCGCGACAGGGCCAGGCGCGGCGTGGACACGAGATTCAGGTCGGGCCGGTCCGAGGCGAACACCGCAGGAACGGGATCGAACACCGATTCCTGCGGCCCGTCCAGGGTCACCTCCACGGTGCCGCCGGATGCCAGGGCCAGGGTCATGTCCTGCCCCGGAACAACGGGCAGGCCATTGATGTGCATACGCGAGGAGGCCTGGGCGTAACGGTCGATCTCCTGCTCCGTGAACTCGGGCAGGCGCAATTCGACCCCGTACTGCTCCAGGGTCAGTTCCGTGGCCCGCAGTTGTTGCAGGACCTTCCAGCCCAATTGGCGGATATTCTTGCTGACCTCGATGGCCAGGGCCGGGATTCCCGCGCTGGACAGGGCATGGAAAGTCAGGGATTTGCGCTGTTCGGGATGCGTGGTGTTGTTGGCGAAGGTGTTGGTGTTGAACAGCTTGAACTGGTAGGCGGGCACGATGGAATGATTCAGCTTGCCCAGCACCGAGGTGGCCACTTCGGCCAGATTGATGCGCCCCTCGAAGATCGGGGTGTCGATGATGATGGATTGGCCGTAACGGCGGGGGTTGCGCAGGTCGTCCACATAGGTGGGGTGGTAGAACCCGCTGCCCTCATGCAGGTGCACGAAGGCGTCGCTGCGCTTCAAGAGAAAACTGATGACCCGCGCCAGGCGATCCTCAAAGAAGGTGTCGTAGTCCTGGTCGAAACGGCGGTTCAAGTCCACGTTGATCTGGCGCTTTGCGGCCAGGACCGTGGGCACGTTGGCCCGGGGGATGACGATCAGATTGCCGCGGCTGACCTCGGCGTGGGTCAGGATCTGCGCGGTGAGATAGCCTGAGACCTCGTCGCCCTGGATGCCGCCCTGGACCATGACCGTGGGGCCGGGTTCCGTGCCCTGGATGAAATGGACGGTGAGGGGATACTGGGTGCCGCTAAAAAACGTATGCTGCCGGGACAAATCCCCGGCAAAGGCTTGCGCGCCGGCCAGGGCCATGACCAGCAGCAGGCTAAGACATAACGTATGACAGCGGGTAGGTTTCACTGAAGATGACCTTGCCTGAAGGATCCTTGATGATGAGGCGCAGGCCGAACACATCCGAGAGGATCACCTTCGAGGGCAGGTTGAAGGTGGTGCTGATCTGCTTGAACCGCTGGATCTGAAAGACCATGTCGTTGAGGTTCAGGGCCAGAGGCCAGTCCTGGCCCTCGTTGGACACGAGTTCCATGTCGGCCCGGCCGGAGATGGTCTCCTCGGTCTGGAGGTTGTTCAGGTTGAATGTCAGCCTGTAGTTCGCACCCGAGGGCTTGATCTGCAGGTTGTCCACCTTGACCTGTTGCAGGTCCACACGCTTGAAAACCGAGGTCAGATTGACCTTGGGCACGGGCTTGGCCATTGGCTTCGCTGCGCCCGGATCGGCAATGACGTTTCCGAACAGGGCCTGCAATTCCTCGGGGTCATTGGACTTCAGGATCTTGTCGATATTCTGGAGACGCTCAAGCTCGATGCGGGCCTCGCGCAGTTCACGCTGGGTATTGGCCAGTTCCTCGGCCAGGCCCCCGCTCTGCCGCCAGTAGGACATCCCGAAATACCCGCCCAGGCAGGCCACGGCCACAAGCAGAATGATCACATACAGGGCCAGCTTCAACCACGCCGGACTCATGCGGAATCGCTTGACCGGGCTGTTGTCCCGCATCATCAGCACGTTGTACTTGGCCTTGGACATCTACATGGCCCTCCACTCTTCGCGAATGATCTTCCAACCTGTGTCGGTGGGCATCAGGACCAACTGCTTGATGCCCTGGTCCGAATAACCCTTGTCCGCACAGTACTGCTGATCAAAGGTCACGCTAATCCCCTCTGGAATCAGGGAGTATCGTTTGTCCTGCCCGAAGGCAACCTTTTCGGGTTTGGCACCCGCCCAGAGTGCAATCTTGTGCTCCTTGATGGAGGTCACGCCCAGGCGATCGCCCTGTTCGGCCCCGTAGGCGTAATAGCTCAGATAGGCATCCAGCTCGGCGTTTTCCCAGGCCTTGCGCCAGGCCTCGATGACCTCGCCCGCCTCTGCCGACATGGCCTGCAGGTAGACGTCGTCCAGGGTGCGCGGGGTCTGGACCCATTCGCGGCCCACGATACGCAGCTTGCCATCCGCCGAGCGCTGCCAATAGAGGCGCTTGATGCCCTCGCTGGCCATGCTGGCAGTCCGGTAATACTGTCTGAAATAGGTGACCAGGTAGTCGGGGCCGGGCACGACGCGCACATCGGAGGTCAGGACGCGGATCCAGCGGTTGTCCTGGAACAGCCGCTTCTTGCGCTCCATGAAGCCCTTGTAGCTGCCCTCATGGGCCTGGTCGTACTTGGGGGCATCATAGAACTCGAAGAACTCATCCGAACGGCGCTGCCAGGCGTCGGCCCAGGACTTGACGCGCTGCACGGCCTCATCCAGTTCGGCCCCCCCGTCGGCAGGCTGGTCGGGGGAGACACCGAAATGCTTGCTGATCACCAGGGGCAGCCCCGGAGTCAAATCCTTGGCCAAGCCGCGCAGGTCAGGGGTGTTCAGGGCCACGCAGCCCTGGGTGTCCCTGGGGGTGAGCTTCTTGCCCCGGCCATGGACCCAGATGCCGTAGCCGGTCTTGCCCTTGATCCTGTCTACGGGATTGGGGAAATTCAGGGGGTAGGCCAGGTCTCCGTAGAGCGTCCAGTCCAGCTTGCGGTGCAGGCGGCCCTGGATGAAGTACACGCCCTCGGGGGTCTTCAGATCGCCTTCATGCAGCTTGTCCCCAGGACGTTGGCCCGTGGCGCAGGGAAAGCTGCCAACGACCCGCAGCGGACTTTTGTGGTCGTAAATGAAAAAGGTCTGGGCATCCTTGTCCACCGCAATAAACTTCTGCGGCAAGAGCGGATGCCCTGCAAAACGTGCCTCCCAACCCGAGGCGGCCAGCGCCTGAGCCGCACACATGACCATCAGGGCCAAGACGGCGAATAGTCGAACGATTCTCACGCCACCCCTACTTGAACTCTTCCCATCCCAGCTCCACCCGGCCTGCGGGCCCGGAAACTACTACTGTCAAGGGGCCTTGGGCCACGCGCTGAAAACTCACACAGTAAAACTTCTGCCAAGGATTGAAATACGGAAAGAACGTCCCCAGCTTGGTCTCGGGCCAGGAACTTTTCTTCAAGCGCCGAATTTCCTGGGGGTATAGCTTGTTTTCCCCCTGGAGTGCAAACACCTTCCACTGCTCGTCCCTGACGGAAAGCCGGCCCACATCCATGCTCGGGCTTTCCAGGGCCAGGATGACCTCACTTGCGGCCTCATGGGCCCGCATCTGGTCGGCCAGGGCCTGGGCGGCCTCGCTGGGCGTCTGGGAGTAGGCCGCGGCGTAGCGGGCAACAAAGGCCTCGCGCCAGTCCAGAGATTTGGCCGTGGCCGTGGCCACGAATCTGAGGTTGACCCCGTCATAGACCGCAGCACTGCGCGTCCACTCCTTGGTGGACAGCACATACGGGTCGTTCAGGTCCGGCCAGAGGATATCCCCGGCAGGACGGTCCGTCAGCTGGCAGGCCGTCATGACCAGCAGCGCCACAATCAAGGCAAGGATTTTACTCAGCTGCCGCATTGAGCAATTCACTCCTGATGAAAATGGACTTCAAGGTATATCCGGCCTCGGCCAGGGCCTCACGTCCGCCTTCCTCCCGGTCGAGCACACTGATGACTCCCGCGATCTCGAGGCCCGCGTCCTTGACGCGCTGGCAGGCCTTGATCAGGGTGCCGCCGGTGGTGACCACGTCCTCGAGCATCACGACCATGTCGCCGGGCTCGAAATTGGCCAGGCCTTCCAGGTACTGGTCAGTGCCATGGCCCTTGGACTGCTTGCGCACGATGAACCCGGGCAGGGGGTATCCTTCCATGTACGAAACCACGGTCACGGCGGAAACCAGCGGGTCCGCACCCAGGGTCATGCCCCCCACGCCGGCGACTATAGCATAATCCCTGACGATTTCCAAAAAAAGACGGCCCAGGAGGTAGGAGCCCTCGGGATGCAGGGCGGTCTGCTTGCAATCGAAGTAGTACTCGCTCTTCTTGCCCGAGGTCAGGGTGAAATCCCCTTCCTTGTAAGACTTCTCGATCAGTATCTTGGCCAGTTTCTTTTTGAGTTCCTGCATTCTAGTCCCCAAAGACCCTGTTGAAAATCATATCTTCCTGACCGAGGTAATAGCCGTAGTCGAAGATTTCATCCAGCTGCTCGGCACTGAGCACGGCAGAAATCTCGGGATCCTTGCGGGCCTCGTCCGGGAACTGCAAGCCCTCGTCCCAGCAGCGCAGAGCCACCCGCTGGACCATCTCGTAGACCTTCTGACGCTCCAGGTCGGTCTGGGCGAGCATCTCCATCAGCACCCGCTGCGAGAAGAACAACCCGAAGGATCCCTTCAGATTGCGCTCGACATTGGCGGGGATGATGCGCATCCGCTTGAGCAGACCGGACAGGCGATTCAGGATGTAATTCATCAGACCCGTGGTATCGGGCATGATCACGCGCTCCACCGAGGAATGGCTGATGTCGCGCTCATGCCACAGGGCCTGGTTCTCCATGGCGGCCAGGGAGTTGGTGCGCACCAGTCGGGACAAGCCGGTCAGGTTCTCGGCGGAGATGGGGTTCTTCTTGTGCGGCATGGCGCTGGAACCCTTCTGGCCTTGGGAGAAGCCCTCTTCCACCTCGCGTACCTCGGTGCGCTGCAGGTGGCGAAGCTCCACGCACAGCCGCTCAACGCCTCCGGCCAGACCGGCCAGGGTGGTGAAGTACGCGGCGTGGCGGTCACGCTGGATGATCTGGGTGGAGATGGGGTCCACTGCCAGGCCCAGGATCTCGCAACTGATGCGCTCCACCTCGGGGTTCAGATGGGCGTAGGTGCCCACGGCCCCGGAAATCTTGCCCACACGCACGCCGTCTGCGGCGCGCAGGAAGCGCTCCTGATGGCGCTTGAATTCGGCATAGTACCCGGCCAGCTTTAGGCCGTAGCTGGTGGGTTCGGCATGGATGCCGTGGGTCCGGCCCATGCACAGCAGGCCCTTGTGCTCGTGGGCCATGTCCTTGAGCGTTCCCAGCACGGTCTCGATGTCGCGCGCCAGGATCGCGCTGGCCCGGGACAGGAGCACACCGTTGGCGGTGTCGCCGATGTCCGAGGAGGTACAGCCCAGATGGATGAAGCGCGAGGACGGGCCGACCTTCTCTTCCACGGCCGTCAAAAAGGCGATGACGTCGTGCTTGGTCTGCTCTTCGATCTCGAGGATGCGCTCAAGATCGAAATCCGCTTTCTCGCGGATGGTCTTCAGGTCCTCGTCCGGAATCACGCCCAGGCGGTTCCAGGCCTCGCAGATGGCTATTTCCACTTCCAGCCAGACCCGGAACTTGTTTTCCAGGGTCCAGAGCTCGCTCATCTCGGGTCGGGTGTAGCGTTCGATCATAGGGAGATCCGTCGGGTGGTTCAGGGTTGACCGGCAGGGCGGACCCAGTCCGGAGATTGCAAAAAAAAAGGCAGCCGCAGCTGCCTGGCGCTGCTACGACTGCGCCGGTGAACTGTCCGCCTTGGGCGCGGCGGTTCTGCCGGAGGCAGGCGGGACGCTCGCTTCGGACTTGGCCCCGGATCCGCCGGAGGCAGGCGAGGCACTGGACTCTGACTTGGCTTCTGACCCGCCGGACGAGCCGTCCGACTTGGTCTCAGCACTGTCCTTGCCGCCAGCGGCATCGGACGAACCCGCGCTTGGCGGTGCACTGCGTCCGTTGGCGTAATCGGTTACATACCAGCCCGTGCCCTTGAGCACAAAAGAGGTATTGGAGATGATGCGCTGGGCCTCATTGCCACACACGGGGCAAGGGACCTCGACCTCATCGTGATTGCGCTGCCACTCCTCGAAGATCTGCTCGCAATCCTTACAGCAATATTCATAAATCGGCATTTGTTCCACCTATCTCCACGGCATTTGCTTCAGGCGAAAACCTAAGCACGCCGCAGCAGGCTGTCAACATGGCGTCGTTAAAGGAAGGACGTGGCGCCGGAACAGCATAATGATCGGGACGCCATCCTGGCCACCCCGGCGCGAATCACCAATCGGAAGCTAAGCCTTCTTGGGAGCGGCCTTGGCTTCCTTGATGCGTTCCTTGATGCGCTCTTTGCGGCGTTTGCGGCGACGATCCAGTTCCTTAGCGCGCTCGTGTCTCTTGTGCCTAGCCATATCTATTTCCTCCAGAGTAAATGTACAAGTCATGTCAAAAGAGGGCGTATATCCATAAAGGATGCACCTTGTAAAGGGACAATGCAACCGCCCGACAGCGGATTCCATGCGGCGGACCCGGGTTCAGACCCGCGCGCCGACATGATTCACCAATGATCCTAGATGCCCAGACCCATACCGGGCTCCATGATCAGACCCGTGAGCGTCGTTTCGTAGCCCCCCAGTTTCTGGATGCGGGCCTTGAAATCCGGGCTGCGGATCAGATCCAGCACGGCCTGGATCTTGGGGTCGTCCAGGAATGCGCTGGGGATGAGCAGGTCGTAACGCTCGCGCGCCAGGGGCGCGAAGTCCAGCTTCAGGGCCTTTGCTGCGGCCATGATGCCCAGCCCGCAGTCCGCCGCACCGGAGAGCACGTTCACGGCCACGGCCATGTGCGTGAACTCCTCCTTGTCGTAGCCCGTGACGTCCTCAGGGCGGAGGCCCGCCTCTTTCAGGTGGTGATCCAGGAGGATGCGCGTACCCGCGCCGCGCTGGCGGTTCAGGAAGCGCACGTCCTGGCGAGCCAGATCCTGGACCCGGGTAATGCCCTTGGGGTTGCCCGGGGCCACGATCAACCCCTGGTGGCGGATGGCGAGGTTGACCAGGGTCAGCGCCATTCCCGGCAGGTATTTATCCGTGAACGGAAAATTATAGTCCTCGGCGTCGGGTTCGAAGAGATGCGTGCCCGCCAGATGGCACGAGCCGTTCTTGACGGCCATCAGCCCGCCCATGCTGCCCACATGGGTTGACGCCAGGCGGATGGGCTCGTCCAGGCCCATCAAGGCGTCGGCCAACAGGTCCAGGGTATTGTCGTGGCTGCCCACGGCCACCAAGATGCTGTCCAGGGCCGAAGCGGGCACCAGCAGTTCAGCGCTCACGGTCTGTCCGGCCTCCACACCCTCGGAATTGGCCGGGATGCGGGTCATGCCCTGGGCGCGGGTCAGGGTGGTGATCATGCCCGCGCCGCGTGCCAGGGGCGTGGCCACGTATTTGCCACCCACCTTGCCGATGGACAGGCGCATGAACTCCTCCATGCCCAGTTTGGACGGCACCCGCCGGGTCAGTTCGGCCTCGATCCGGGGCCGCCTTACGCCAATCTTGCGGGTCATCCAGGCGGCCAGCGGGGCCAGCAGCTCCTCAAAGCAGACCACGGCGCTGACCGGGTATCCGGGCGCGCCCACCATGAGTTTGCCGCCAAACTCGGGCTTGGCCACGGCCAGCAGCGAGGGCTTGCCGGGCATGGCCTTGATGCCGTGCACCAGGACCTGGCCGAAGCGCTCCATGATGGCCCGGGAATAATCCTTGGCCCCCGCGCTGGACCCCGCGCCGATGACCACCACATGGGCGTCGGACTCAAGGGCCTGACGCACGGCGGCCTCCAGGGCCTCGGGCTGGTCAGGTACGGGGGGTACGCGCACAGCCTCGATGCCCCAGGCGCGGGCCAGGGAAATGAAGATCTGCGAATTGCTCTCCACCACCTGCCCCGGTGCGGGCTTGGGCCGGGACGTGAAGTCCAGGACCTCGTCGCCCGTGGGGATGATGTGCAGACGCAGGCGCTCGTAGCAGTCCAATTCCCAAATGCCGGCGGACAACAGCGCGCCCACGTCATAGGCCGAGAGCAGATGGTTCTGCGGAATGAGCAATTCCGTGGCCACGATGTCCTCGCCGATGCGCCGCACGTGCTGCCAGGGGAAGGCCGGGGCCTCGATGCTCACCCGACCCTCGCCACGGGGCACCACGTTCTCGATCATGATCACCGCATCCATACCAGAGGGCAGGGGATTGCCAGTGTTCACGGGAAGGTAGCCCTCGCCCTGGACCAGCTCCAGGGGCCGTTCGTCGCGCGCGCCAAAGGTGGCCTCGGCCCTGACCGCAATGCCGTCCATGGCGGCACTGTGATACGTGGGTGATGACAGTTCGGCATACACTGCGTGTGACGTAACCCGACCGGCGGCCTCGTGCACGGGCACGGACTCGACGCCCACCAGGGCCTCGCGGTCCAGGGCAGAACGCGCCCTGTCCAGGGCCTCGTCGATGGGGATCGTGTCCAGATAGATATTGCGTTTCATGGATGCTCCAATTTCAGGCTAGGGTCGCGGGCTGTCGAAGCCCCGCATTCTCAACAAAAAATGTTATGCTCACTGTGGCAGATTAATCGCCTTAAAACCAGTCAATCAATCATACTTACCTGCTGACTTGATTCGACATCCTCTTCCAAATAAAGCTCAAAAAGGGTCGGGTGCGCGGCGCGAGGAAACGACAGGGCCGATGCTCTTCCCGCTGGGCGTTCAGATGTGGCCAGATGCAAGGCGTAAGAAAAGCTGAAGGTCGCCGCGTATCTAAGATACGCAAGAGTTTCATGCTTTTCGAAACAACGCCGCAGATGACCGCATATCAACGCCCTGCTACCCGAGCAGCCAGACTTGGACCACAGCCCCAGCCTCCAACCCCTCGCTATCCGCAGGAATGCAGACCAGCCCATCGGCCAGGATCATGGTCCGCAAGAGACCGGACTTGCCCAGCACGGGATGCGCCTGATCGGCTTCCAGCCTTACGCGCACATAGTCTTCACGTCCGGGCTTGGAGTGCAGATTGCGCGCCAGACGGGTGGCAATCGTGCGCCTGCGGGCCGGGGAAAAGGCCTGGGGTTCACCCTGCACGTGACGCAGAAACGGACAGCCGAAGACCAGCATCACCACCTGGGCGGAAGTGACCTGTCCGGGCAGGCCCCACACGGCCTTGGCGCCCACGCGCGCCAGGATGGTGGGCTTGCCGGGAGACACGGCCACGCCATGGGCCAGGACCTCGGAATCTGGCAGGGCCTGGATGGCGGTCTGGGTCAGATCGCGCAGGCCCACGGACGAACCTCCCGAGATGAAGACAACATCATTCTCGTCCACAGCCTGGGCTACGGCGACAATGAGTTCCTCTTCTCGATCGGGTATCAGACCATACAGGCTGGGCGTTCCGCCCGCAGCATTGATAAGTGCTGCCAGGGCGTGGGAATTCACGTCGCGCACCTGGCCGGGGCGCGGGGTCTCGGTCACGGGCACCAGTTCGTCGCCGGTGGAGATGATCCCGCAGCGCGGGCGGCAGTAGACGGCAATCTCGGCAAAACCCAAGGCGGCCAGCAGGCCGATCTCCTGGGGCCGCAGCACGGTGCCTGCGGGCAGCGCGGTCGTGCCGGCCACGGCGTCCTCGCCGCGCAGCATGACATTGTCGCCCGGGGCCGAGGATTTGCGGATCTCGATAGTGCCCGCGCCCAGGTCTCCGGTGTGCTCGACCATGACCACGGCGTCCGCGCCCAGGGGCAGGGTCCCGCCCGTGACGATGCCCACGCACTGGCCCGGCTCCAGAACCAGATCCACAGGCTCGTCGATGCTCAGATCGCCCACCTTGTCCAGGTACGCGGGGTTGGCCTCGCTGGCACCGAAGGCATCGCGGGCGCTCACGGCAAAGCCGTCCATGCAGGAGCGGTTGACCAGGGGCAGGTCGTGCGGGGCTACTGCGTCAGCGGCCAGAACGCGCCCATGGGCCAACGCCAGGGCGACCGTCTCGACCTCAAGGACAGGGAAATCTTGGAGCAGTCCGACAAACTCGGCCGGGCTTTTTACCTGGAAAAATCCGCCTTTCACATAACCTCCTCAAACTATGGGGAAAGCACTCGCCGCTCAGAGCATCTGTAAAATAATCCAAATCTCAGCAGGCCACAGCAAAGACGCTATAGGCTGTTCAAAAAGGGTCGGATGCAAGGCGCAAAAACAATTTGAAATCGAAGCGTATCCAGACATACGTGAGTTTTCAAATTGTTTGCAGCAACGAAACAGACGGCGGTTTTTCAGCAGCCTACACAAGACTGGAATGTAGTCCATGCCCCCCAAAAAGGAAACGCCACGGAACTTGCGCACATTCACGCACAAAGACTGCCTATCAACCCAGAGAGTGTAAGGATTTCGGGGATCAGGAGATGACCAGCCAACGCAGGGTCCCGGGCGCAGGCGCGGGCAGGCTGGTCAGGTCACCCGGGGCAATCTCGCGGCCATCCAGGGTTGCCCTGGCCACAGGCTCCCAAAACCCGGGCGCCGGGTCGGCGCAGACCCGCTGCCAGGCACGTTGGTCCAAGCCCACACCCAGGGCCAGAAACTCGGGTGCGGCCTCCTTGGCGATGAAATTGAAAAGCCAGACGCTGATCAGGCCCGCGCCCTCATCGCAATCCCCGCCGCAGTGGAAGGTGATGCCCTCGCGGTAGACCGCGATGGGGTTGTTGCGGCCCATGGTGATACCCGCCACCCCGGGCATGGCCCCGGACAGGGACAGTTCGTTGCCGCAGGCCACGGGGGCGGCGTCGATATCGTCCACGGGTTTGCCATCCAGAAAAATGGCCTTGATGCGCTCTTCCAAATAGGCGTTGTCCAGGCCGACATACTCCGTGAGCATATCCCGCAGGCTCATGACACCGGGGATGCGCAGCAGAAACCCGTCGTGCAGGGCCAAGGCCCAGGCACGGGCGAACCCGTCGGACATTCCGGTCCTGGCCACCAGAGCCAGGGCTTCCTCTCGGGTATATTTTCCAGACTTCTTGCGGTCCATCGATAACCTCATGCTGTCGGCCTTGGTCATTTATGGTCTGTTTCGGTCAACTCAGACTGTCTGTGTGATATGTCAAACGCGAAGTGACCCCCGACAACATCTTCCAACTATCTTGCTTTCTTTGACATTCATTGACCTTGGGCCTAGATGCTAAGGTGTTGTAGGAGTGTGTGCAATCACCAATTTAGATACTTCCATAGGAGGCTTCACTATGAGCAAGCTGCTTCGCATCAACACCCGCAAGCGGACTTTCACCTTTGAGGAGATGGGCGAGTATGCAGGCCTTGGAGGCCGTGCCCTGACTTCGCGCATCGTCAACAAGGAAGTCCCTGCCGACTGTCATGCCCTTTCCAAATACAACAAGCTGATCATCGCCCCGGGCATCCTGACGGGCACCACCGCCGCCAACTCCGGTCGCATCTCCGTGGGCGCCAAGAGCCCGCTGACCGGCGGCATCAAGGAATCCAACTCCGGCGGCGTGGTCTCCCAGAAGCTGGCCAAGCTGGGCATCGGCGGAATCATCCTGGAGGGCAAGCCCGAGGCTGACGCCCCGTTCATGATCATCAAGCTCGACAAGGACGGCGTGACCATCGAAGACGCCCCCGGCGATGTCCTCACCGACAACTACGCCTACGCCAAGATCCTGGACGAGAAATTCGGCGGCAAGGCCTGTGTGGCCCTGACCGGACCGGCCGGCTGCCAGGGCCTGAAGGCCTCGACCATCCAGTTCACCGACCCCGACGGCCGTCCGGCCCGTTCCGCGGGACGCGGTGGCCTGGGCGCGGTCATGGGCTCCAAGAAGGTCAAGGCCCTGATCGTGGACGACAAGGGCGCTGCCGGCATCGAATACGCCGACAAGGAGGCCTTCAAGGTTGCCGGCAAGAAGTGGATCGACATCCTAAAGAACCACCCCGTGACCTCCCAGGGTCTGCCCGCATACGGCACCGCCATCCTGGTGAACATCATCAACGAGGCCGGCGCCCTGCCCACCAAGAACTTCCGCGAAGGCCGCTATGAGTTTGCCAACGACGTCTCGGGCGAGACCATGGCCGCGACCATCGAGAAACGCGGCGGCAAGACCAAGGAAGGCTGCCACGCCGGCTGCGTCATCCAGTGCTCGCAATGCTACAACAACGCCAAGGGCGAGTACGTGACCTCCGGGTTCGAGTACGAGACCCTGTGGGCCTTCGGCCCCAACTGCCTGGTCCACGACCTGGACCTGATCGCCGAAATGGACCGCACCTGTGACGAGAAGGGCATCGACACCATCGAGATGGGCAACACCATGGCCATGGCCATGGAAGGCGGCCTGCTCGAATGGGGCGACGGCCCCGGCGCCCTGGCCCTGCTGAAGAAGGTCGGCACCAAGGACCCCCTGGGCCGCATGATCGGCAACGGCGCGGTCTTCACCGCCGACGCCTATGGCGTGGACCGCGTACCCGTGGTCAAGAACCAGTCCATGCCCGCCTATGACCCGCGTGCGGTCAAGGGCGTTGGCGTGACCTACGCCACCACCACCCAGGGCGCGGACCACACCGCAGGCTACGCGGTCTGCCAGAACGTGCTCAAGGTCGGCGGCGATGTTGACTCCCACGGCAAGGCGGGTCAGGTCGAGGTCTCCAAGGGCCTGCAGATCGCCACGGCCGCCGTGGACTCCGCCGGTCTGTGCCTGTTCGTGGCCTTCGCGGTCCTGGACAGCGCCGATGCCCTGGACGTGGTGGCCGACATGCTCACCGCCCGCTTCGGCCAGAAGTTCACCGTGGCCGACATCCTGGGCCTGGGCGAGTCCGTGCTGCGCGACGAGCAGGACTTCAACGAGCGCGCCGGATTCACCAAAAAAGACGACCAACTGCCCCGCTGGTTCAAGGAGCAGCTGCCCCCGCACAACGTCACCTGGGACTTCACCGAGGACGAACTGCAGGGCGCCAAGGTCTAGGGTTTCCGGTCCAGGCTTCTGGCTCGGGCCTCCGGCCCAGACACCACAGCTTCGACACAATGCCGCCCGGTCTCCGCAAGGAGGCCGGGCTTTTTTTGGGTCTGACTCAAAGCATAAACAAGGGAAGAACTCGTCCGCTGAACAGCCTACCAGCCCTTGCCAGCACTCAATCCAGGCCCACGCTTTTGAGCCACTCGCGCATGGCCTTGTGGTGCGAGCCGGGCCAGTAGATACGCCCGCAGGCCCGGCAGCGGTGGAACTCATCGTGGTATTTTTTGGTCAACGGCTCCAGGCGGTGCAGGATCTCGGCCTTGGACACGGGTTCCAGCAGCTGATTGCAGCGCAGGCAGCGCACAAAGGGTTTGAACGACCCCGTGAGTCCGAAGTGCCCCAGGACCTCCAAGAGCTGCCCGGTGGGCTCATGGGCCCGCACCAGACGGCCATGGCTGACCGTGGCGCGTTTGAGCAGGGCCTTGTCCCGCGTGAGCACGATGCGGCCCTCGGACTGGGCCATGTCCGCCAGCGTGGCGTCGTCCCAGGTGCGGTCATAGGCTGCGTCCAGCCCCAGCAGCCGCAGCAGGGTCGCCAGCTTGCCCACACAGACATCCACTACGAAGCGCACCTCGGGCAGGGGCACGGGCCGCAGCCGGTGCACGCGGGTCACGTCCAGGGGCGGAGCCACGGGATGGACCTCGATCCGCTGGCCCGACGCCAGGCGCTGGTCAAAGCCCACGTCCTCGTCCGCCTCCCTGTTCTCTCCCCAACTCGACAGCACGATGCGCCCGACCTCGGTATGCGGCACGCCCAGCGCCTCGATGACATCCTTCAAGGACGCCTCGCGACCCACGGGATAGGCCACCACTCCACTGCGGCGCACCTCGCGCACCCCGTCGCTCCCGGGCGTGGGCGCAAGCTCGCCCGGGGTGAGCAGCGGCTTCAACTCGCCGTAAAACTGAAAGATGGCTGGTTCGTCGTTGTTCATGGCTGGTCACAAAGCCCTTTTCAAAAGGTGCCAAATCCGGGAGACTCCTTGCATGAATCTCTACCTGATCATCATCCTCGGGTCCATGCTGGCGGCCTTTGCCCTGACCTTTGCGGTCAACCTGCTCAACCTGCGCGCCCTGGACCCGGCCCTGCCCGAGGAGTTCCGCGACGTGTTCGACGCGGACGAGTACGCCCGCTCCCAGGCCTACACCCGCGCCGGAGCCCGCCTGGACCTCGTGGAAGAGACACTGACCATCGTCCTCGTGCCCGCGTTCATCCTGCTGGGCGGGTTCAATGCCCTGGACCAGTTGGCACGCTCCCTGGAGCTGGGCAGCATCGCCACGGGCCTGGCCTTCTTCGGACTGCTGTTCGTGCTCAACGATCTGCTGGCCCTGCCGCTGGCCCTGTACCGGACCTTCGTGCTGGAGGAGCGTTTCGGCTTCAACCGCACCAACGCGGCCACCTTCGCGCTGGACAAGCTCAAGGGCTGGGCGTTGACCGTGGCCATCGGCGGGCCCTTGGCGGCCATGGTGCTGTGGTTCTTCCAGGCCACGGGGCCTCTGGGCTGGCTCTGGGCCTGGTTGGGGGTGACGATGGTGATGCTAGGCCTGCAATACCTCGCGCCCGCAGTGATCCTGCCGCTGTTCAACAAGTTCACGCCCCTGCCCGAGGGCGAGTTGAAGCACGCCATCGAGGATCTGGCAACGCGCACGGGGTTCATCCTCTCCGGGCTGTTCGTGATGGACGGCTCCAAGCGCTCGGCCAAGTCCAACGCTTTTTTCACTGGTTTCGGCAAGAAAAAGCGCATCGCCCTGTTCGACACGCTGATCAATCAGATGACCACACCCCAGATCGTTGGCGTGGTGGCCCACGAGGTGGGACACAACAAGCGCGGGCATATCCTGCGCATGACGGCCCTGGGCATCGCCAAGATGGGACTCATCCTGTTCCTGATGTCGCTGTTCCTGGACAATGCGGAACTGGCCGCGGCCTTTGGCATGGAGCAGGTCTCCATTCACGCGGGGCTGATCTTCTTCATGCTGCTGTACATGCCCGTGGCGTTGATGCTGGGCATGGGGGCGCAGATGCTCTCGCGCCGCCACGAGTTCGAGGCCGACGCCTTCGCCGCCGAGGCCACGGGCGACCCCGAGCCACTCATCTCGGCCTTGAAGACCCTGAGTGTGGCCAACCTCTCCAACCTGACCCCGCATCCCGCCTATGTCTTTGTGCACTATTCCCACCCGCCGGTGTTGGCACGGATCAAGGCCCTGCAAGGGCTGAAAGGCAATAAGTGACACCCGGGAGCCGCCTCTCCGAGGGCAAGACTCAGCGACAGCCGGTAACGAGATTACGCTGCCCGCAAGGGGCAGGTGGCCGCAACGGACCTCCCGATGGCAATCCTGTTTAGAGGGGAGGAATTTTGAGAGGGAGCAGGTCCACCTCTCGCCTTCGGACAGTGCTTCCGCCCACAGGGGCCAAGCGCTTTGATGCGCAAGATCGGCGTGTTGCGCCCCTGGCGTTGATCCCGCACAGCCTTTCTGGTAGGCAAGCCTCTACCTGAAAACTTTTCATGGAAAGAGGGGGATCAATCCATGTCGCGTTCTTCCCCGGCGCCGTTGTGCGCCCTGCTCCTTGCCGCCTGCCTGCTCACGGCCTGTGATTCAGCCCCGGAGCAGGTGCAGCAACCCAGCCAACAGCCCAGGGCTTCGGCAACACAACGTCAGATCGTACCCGACAAGAAAACTTCTTCGCGCGAACTCAATCTGCTCCTCCTCCAGAACATCCTCACTGAGTATCGCAATAGTCATACATATACGAAAAAGGATTTGTATATCTGTGGCGACATGGCCATGGACGTCTGGAATATCTTGACCACCAAGGGTTTCAAGGCCAAGATCGCCGAAGGGAATAACGAAAAGGATATCCTCAAGACCTTTAAAACCTTCAAAACGGGGGTCACCCATGTCTGGGTCATGGCCCAACTTGGCCCCAATGACTGGATCGCCCTGGAATGCACGGGGGGATTCATGGTGTCCAAAGCGGAGAATCCTTTCTACTACACCAGTGCCATCTTTTTTTCTGGACCCGCAGAATACAAGCCATATTTGTCTGACAAAAAAATGTACAACACAGCTCTCGAGGAATACAACGTTCTTACCAATGGATGGAACAAGCTTATCGCTGGCAAGTCTTACAAGCGAGACTCAAATACGGCAGAACAAATCAACTACATCAAGGCTACGAAAGACTCCAAAAGTCGGGATTTAAAGAACTACGACCAGAAGTTGAAGCTTGTGATTCTGACCCATCGCAAACTATAAATATCACCCTCTGCTTCGCAGACCACGCCGTCTCCCCGCAGCCCCCCCCCCGCAAGTGACGGAGCATGGGCCTTACGGATGATGTCGCTTGTGAATCGCCCTCGGCGGATCAGCGGCAACACCTCCAGGGCTGTAGGAATCCCTTCCGCTAGTCGCCTTCCACGGGACCAAAGGCGTGCGGAAGGTCGCTTGGCTCCCTTTCCCCCCGGAACCTCCCCTGGACACCTCTCTCCCAAAAATAGTTACTGAATCGGCCTAGCAACCGCTACCAGACATTGCTTTTTCCCCAGCAATGAGCAGGATAGTGTTGAGGGCAGCTGCCGGGGCTGGCCGATTCCAACGACAAATACATGGTGGGTCCAAATGACTGAGCGCAACGAGCAACAATCAAACACAAACCCTCAGCGCGAACCGCTGCAAAGGTTAGGCTGGAATGCAACCTTTGCTCAGCATCTGGCCGCAATGAAAGAGGTGAAAGGCCGTGTTGCACGCGTGCTCAGTGTTCGACGTAAATCATTTCTTGTTGGTGACGGTGAAAATGAATGGAGCTGCACGGTTGCGGGCAGATTCAAACAGAAGGGTGAGAAAGTTTTTCCGGTCACCGGTGATTGGGTACTGATCGACGATACGGTTATTAACGAGGTTCTCCCCAGAAAGAACACCCTGTCTCGAGGTGCTGCCGGGACACATGGTCGTCAGACGGGGAGACCTGCACGAGAGCAAGCCATTGCAGCCAACATCGATACCGTCTTTATTGTTTGTGGACTGGATCGTGATTTCAATATCAACCGTATCGAACGGACTCTGACACTGGTATTCAACTGCGACCTTCTGCCTGTAATCGTTTTGACCAAGGCCGATTTGCATGAAAGCCCAGAATCGTTCTCCTCAGAGGTCAAAAACATCGCTTTCGACGTGCCCGTCGTGCTGTCGTCGATGCATGACGACAGGGGCTTGAATGAATTGGAAAGCTACCTTGGCAGCGGACAAACCATTGCCATGTTTGGCTCCTCCGGTGTGGGGAAATCCACGTTGGCGAACAGACTCTACGGCAGTGACATCCAAGCGACCCAGGCAGTGAGCATTTCCGAGGACAAAGGCCGTCATACCACGACAAAAAGAGAACTGATCCACATGCCACAGGGTGGGATGCTCATGGATAGTCCCGGCATTCGTGAGGTCAGTTTTTTTGAAGCCGGAACCGGAGTCGAAAACGCATTTCCCGACATTGTGGCCCTTGCAGAACTCTGCCGATTTTCTGATTGTAAACATACGCATGAGCCGGGCTGCGCTGTTATTTCAGCCCTTGCATCAGGAAAACTCAAGAGGGACAGGTTTGAAAGCTACCACACGATGAAGAGCGAGATGGAGTCCCTTTCAAAACGCTAGGACAATACCCTGCTTCCAGTTGAAACGGCCTATCAGGCCATACCAGCCCGTGGATTCCCATCGGTGATGCTTCCCAAAAGACTCGCTTGTCGCCATGGCAGACCGCTCTCTTCGGGCGGTCACGGTCCGCCCGGATCGCGGCCCGATGCCCCGAGGCAGGGTGTAGGATTGAGAGAACCGATAGGGGCTTGGAGAATTAAATGGAAGATCAGAGCAACAGGGGGAAGAGAGGAAACGGGGCTGAACCGCGCGATTGCTGCGGGGCGGCAGTGCCTGCCCCTTGAATCGCGAATGTTCAGACAAAGATATGTAAAACCAGTGGGGTGATACACCCTGCGGCTTCTGAACCGACTCAATTCTTCGACGGGCGTTCAAAAACTGCTCAGTTATCTCAAATCAAAGCAGATCACCCAAGAGCCATTTACCGACTCAACCCCTCAAATGGATACTCTTTCCCAGGATCGTTCAGAATCCTTAGTTGGAAGACAAGAGAGGTCAGCTTTAGGGCTTCTTGCGTTCCCAAACCGCGTAGGCTAGGCGCGAAAGTCGCTCAAGGCCGAGGGATAGTCAGACCTATCCGAGGGTTTGAGCGACTTGAAGCAACACAGCATACGCGGGAATGGGGGCGCAAGAAGCTACCAAGAGACAGGTAACCGGACTACATTTTTGGCCTTGTTCGTAAACAGCAGATAGCCATTCTCCCGCCCATACAGGAACAGATCACGGGTCACGGCCACGTCCTGCTTGCAGTAGGTGATGATCTCGTCGATGCGCCCTTCCTTCCACCACTCAAGGGCCTGCAAGCCGTCCGCGGACTTCTGCGCCCCCAGGGTGGCCTGGGCCAGATGATCCAGGGACAGGCGGTAGCCCAGGCGCTCATGCACACGCTCCAAGAGATCCAGGGTGGGCAGGGTCCTGAAATCAAAGCGCGAATAGCCCTTCAGTACGGTGTAGTCGAAGCGCTTGATGTTGAAGCCCACCACCAGGGGCAGGGCCTGCAAATCCTCGATGAGCTCGGGCAGTTCCTCCTCCAGATAGGCCCGGGTCTGGCCCGTGTCCGAGTCGAACAGGCAGGCGCAGGACACCCCCATCTTGTCGGCCTTATGCCAGCCGCCCACCTCGGCGGCCGAGCGCCGCGTCTCCAGGTCGAACACCCCGTAACGCCCGTTGTCCATGGCCTTCATGACATCCTCCTGCCCTTGCTGCGCTCCCTGTCCCGGCTCATCCAGGCCCCGGGGCGCGGCCTCTGCCGGACCTTGGGCCGACACCTCGATACGATTAGTATTACCATTTGTATTACCGTCGGCCTGGATGGCCGCTGCCAACCGCTGTTCCCCATCCACGGCGGCCCGCTGCAACTGCCCGTGGCCCGGGGCGGAGGCGGGCTGATCCTGCCTGCCCCCCAGGGGCTGCACAGGACCCAGCAGGGCCTCGGCGTCGATCACTGGCGCAGGCGCAGCCTGAATGACCTCCAACAGGAAACGCGCTGCGGCCTTGTCGATGGGCCGGTTGCCCGAGCCGCATTTGGGCGAATGCACGCACGACGGGCAGCCCAGCTCGCAGGCACAGCCCGCGATGACCCCCAGGGTACGCTCCAGGAGTTCCTCGGCCTGTTCAAAGGCCTGGAACGCCAGACCCACCCCGCCGGGCACCCCATCGTAGACGAAGACCGCCGCCGCGCCCACCTGGGGGTGGAACGGCGTGGAAATGCCACCCAGGTCGTTGCGGTCGGTCATCACCAACAACGGCAGGATGCCGATGGCCGCATGCTCCAGGGCATGGATGCCGCCCATGAAATGCAAAAAATCGTCCTCGGCCCGGCGCTGCACCCCGCGCGGGATCTCCAGCCACAGGCCTTCGGTCTCAAAGGTCAGCGGTGGCAGGTCCAGGGGTACCAGGGTCAGCAACTGGCCGCCGCGGGTGCGGCGCTTGTCATAGCCCGTGACCCGTTCGGTGACCTTGAGTCGGCCCTTGAAGACGCGCATCCCCCAGGCCGCCCGTACCCCGTCGATGGACAGGATCTCCGTGGTCTTTTCGGTGCGCACCCGGGTGTAATAGTCCACCCTGGCCGGCACCACGCGCACCGTGCGCCCGTCCAGGTCCAGCTCGTCCACCACGAAGGTCTTGCCCAGATGCAGATACACGGCCCCGGGATGGGTCTCCTTGTAGGCCCGCTGCTCATCCATCTGGCCCACGCTGAGCTCCTTGCCCGCGTCGCCTTCGCCGCCCCCCTCATCGTCGGCGTCGCGCCGCCCCACGCGGGTCACGATCTGGAACTGGCCGCCAGAGCCGCGCAGGTCCACCTCGAAATGCGGGCGCTTGCGGTGGGAGTGGATGGTCTCCCCATCCGCCGCCAGCAGCAGCTTGCCCCGCTCCAGCAGATCCTGGAGCACAGGCCGCACTCCAGCCTCCAAAAGCCACGGCTCGTCTGGCCTCATAGCCAGTTCAGCCGCCGCGCAGACCAGATGTTTTTCCACGATCTTGGGGTTGTAGGGATTGAGCACCGCCCGCTCGGGAGGCCGAGCGAAAAAGTCACGCGGGTTGCGCATGAAATACTGGTCCAGCTGGTCCTCGCCCGCGATCAGCGCCACGGCCGACTCCTGCTGGGCGCGGCCCACGCGCCCGCCGCGCTGCAGGGTCTGCATGATGGTCCCAGGGTAGCCCACCAGGATGCACAGATCCAGGCTGCCGATGTCGATACCCAGTTCCAGGGCGCTGGTGGTGATCACAGCCAAGAGCTCACCGCTGGCCATGCGCGCCTCGATGTCGCGACGCTCCTCGGGCAGGAACCCGGCGCGATAGGCGCTGATCTTGCCCTTGTACTTGCCCGCGCGCTCCGAGGCCCACAGGGCTATCAGCTCGGTCATCTTGCGCGAGCCGGTGTAGACGATGGTCCGCATCCCGCGCGACAGCGCGGCCTTGAGCATCAGGATTGCCACCTGCGACGGGCTGTCGGCCATGGTCCGGGCCGGATTCAGGAACAGGAAATGCCGTTTGCCCTGGGGCGCACCGCTCTCGGTGACGCCCGTCACCTCCAGGCCGGTGAGCTGCGTGGTCAGCTCGCGGGGGTTGCCCACCGTGGCCGAGAGGAAGGCAAAGGCCGGATTCGCGCCGTAGCGACGGCAGACCCGCGTGAGTCTGCGGAAGACCTGGGCCATGTGCGAACCCAGCACCCCGCGGTAGGTATGCACCTCGTCCACCACGATATGCGTCAGCCCCGCGAAGAACGCCGCCCAGTTCTCGTGGTAGGGCAACAGCGCCAGATGCAGCATCTCCGGGTTGGTCAAGAGCACATTGGGCGGGGTCTCGCGGATCTTCTTGCGGAACCAGGCGCTGGTATCGCCGTCGTAGATGGCCGCCGTGGGCCGGGAGCCCTCGGGCCAGGCCGCCACCAGCTCCTCGAAACCCTTGAGCTGATCCTGGGCCAGGGCCTTCAGGGGAAACAGGTACAGCGCCCGGCTGTCCGGATTGGCCAGGACCTGCTCGATGACCGGCAGGTTGTAGATCAGAGTCTTGCCGCTGGCCGTGGGCGTGGCCGCCACCACGCTGTGGCCGCTGCGCAGCACGTCCATGGCCCGGGCCTGATGCGCATACAACTTGTCGATGCCGCGCTCGTGCAGCACGCGCTCCACCGTCACCGGCCAGGGCCTGCGGCACTCGCCATACTCGGCCTCGCGCGCGGGCAGGACCTCGTGGTGGGCCACCAGGTGCCCCAGGCGTTCCGACGCCTCAAGCGCCTCGATGTATTCGTGGATGTCGGCCATGGAACCTGTTGGCAGGGAAGGAGAAAGAGTTTCCGGGGAAGGGGCCTTTTTGAGGAAAAGGCCCCTTCCCCGGACCCCATCCCCAAAACCTTTTTCTTATGCGAATCGTGACGCTCAACGCCTTAGCTGGTCTGGGTTGATAGGCGGTTTGGCGTTGGCGAAAAACACCCTCTCATCCAGATTTTTCAACGCTCCGCCAAAACCGTATCAAATTCAGGCGGATCGATGATGTTCTTCTTGACCGCACACAAATCCATCGCCCTGAGGATCGCCCCCTTGTACTTCTCGGGGAAGCCGTCCGGCAGCGTCAGCTCCAGGGTCATCCTGTCCATGTGGAACGGCTTGTCCGTAAACTCGCACAACGCGCGCAGCTTCATGCCCTGGATGGCGATGTCGCGGTTCTCGCAGAAACGCACGGCATACACCCCGGCACAGGTCGCCACCGAGGCCATGAGCAAGCCGAACGGCGAGGGGCCGCTGTCCTGCCCGCCCTCGTCCGTGGACTGGTCCGTGCGGACGGTGTGCTTGCCGATGTGGGCCTCGATGGCCACCCCGCCCGCAAAACTCACGTCAAAGGTTTTGATGCTGGACATGGGTTCCCTATTTCTTCCTGACCTTGGGGGTGCTTGAGACGGACTTGCCGGCCGTCCTGCGCTGCACGGATTTCACGGCACTCTTGCGGGCCCTGGTGGTCGTGGTGGCCGCCATCGCATCGAAGGCATCCTCGCCCATTTCATCGTCGCCCGTGGCGCCACCCTGGGCCGGGGGAGAAGGGATTTGTTCACTCACGGTCTGCTGCACCCCGCCATGCACCAGCTGACAGACCTCGGCCAAGGCCCGCAGCGGGTCCTTGTGTTGGAAGATGGGGCGGCCCATGGCCACTCCCGAAGCACCGGCCTCCAGGGCCTCGCTGATCATTGCCTTGGTGGCCTTCCAACTCGTCTGAACGGGTCCTCCGGCGATGAGCACGGGCACCGGGCAGCAGGCCACGCCCAGGGCGAAGCTGCGCTGGTCCCCGGAATAGGGCACGCAAACCACGTCCGCGCCCAACTCGCCGCCCAGGCGGATGCAATGCGTGATCAACGACGGGTCCAACTCGTTCACGATCTGACCGCCGCGCGCATAGATCACGGCCATCACCGGGATGCCCAGACCATGGGCCTCGTCGGTGACCATCCCGAAATCCTGCAACATCCGGTCTTCCAGATCGTTGCCGATGTTCAGGTGCACGGACAACGCATCCGCGCCCAGGCGCAGGGCTTCGGTCACCGAGCAGACGATGCTCTGGTTGTAGGTCGGCAGTCCATGCTTGGTGCCGGCGGAGAGGTGCACGAAGACGTTGGTGTTCAGACTGAGATTGCCCACCGACGCCCGGGCCAGGCCCTTGTTGAGCATCACACCCTGCACGGGCAGGTGCTTCATGCCCTCCATCAGCAACGGGATCTCGGCCAACCCGGGGATCAAACCCTCGCTGGCTCCGTGGTCCAGCGCCAGGATCACGGATTTGGCGCTTTGCGGATGAAACAGACGGCCGAGTCGCCGCATGGTACCTATCATGATAATTCCTTTGTTAGTAATGGGCTTATAAACAACGGTCCCGCATTTCTTGCCGACCTCCCTGGGAGATGGGTGCGCGTGTCGGGTTCCAAGCCTCAGTTCAACCGAAAAGCCGAGGCAGGTCAACCGGGGGCTACACATGGCGTGTTGCCTTGGCTGGGGAGATGCCCTAGTGTCCCCGGTTCGTTCCAAGCGCTCCAACCACGAGAAACAGCCATGTTCATCGTCATCCTGACCTACAAGGTCCCCCTGGAAACCGTGGATCAACACCTGCCCGAGCATCTTGACTTTCTGAAGCGGCACTATGAGTTGGGCACGTTCCTGGCCTCGGGCCCCCGCGAGCCACGCAGCGGAGGCATCCTCCTGGCCCAGGCAGCGAGCCGTGAGGCCCTGCTGGAACAGTTGGCTTTGGACCCGTTTTCCAGGCATAATCTGGCTGATTATGAAATCATTGAATTCATCCCCCGCATGACCTGCCCGGAGTTGGCGTTCCTCAACGCCTCCTAACGCAGTAGAGAAGAGGCCACAGCAACCATGGATATCCAAAAGACAGGCAAGATTTTCGTCACCTGCGCCCGCGGGCTGCAGCCCTTCCTGGCCGATGAAATGCGCGCCTTGGGCGTCAAGCCCGAAGCCGAGCAGCCAGGCGGCCTCTTGGCCAACGGCACCCTGGCCGACTGCATGCGCCTGAACCTCTGGCTGCGCACCGGCCATCGGGTGCTCTTCCAGCTGCACCGCTTCCAGGCCACCAATCCCGACGAACTGTACGCAGCGATCCTGCCCCTGCCCTGGGAGGAGATCATCCCCGAGGACGGCTATCTGTCCGTGGAATCCAGCGTGGACAACAAATCCGTACGCGACTCGCGTTTCGCCAACCTGCGCGTCAAGGACGCGGTGGTGGACCGCTTTGCCGAAAAACAAGGCCGTCGCCCGGACTCCGGACCGGACAAGAGCGGGACCATGCTCTTCCTGTACTGGAAGCATCGCGACGCGGTCCTGTACCTGGACACCTCGGGCTCGCCCCTGTCCAACCGCGGCTACCGCCTGCAACCCGGCAAGGCCCCCATGCGCGAGACCCTGGCCGCCGCCTGCCTGCTGGCTTCGCGCTACAACGGCAAGGGCGTGTTGCTGAATCCCCTGTGCGGCTCCGGGACCCTGGCCATCGAAGCCGCGTTGCTGGCCACGGGCACGGCACCAGGGCTGCTGCGCCCGGACTTCGCCTTCAGGCACGTGCTGGGCCATGACGAGGAGGCCTGGAAGGCCTTGCGCAGCGAGGCCCGCTCCAAGATGCGCCAGACCACGGCCAACCCGATCATCGCCTCGGACATCGATCCCGTGGCCGTCACGGCCGCGCGTGAGAACGCCATGGAGGCGGGCATGGAGGAACTCATCGAGTTCCAGGTCTGCGACTTCCGGGACTCGCCGGTGCCCGAACCGGCCAAGCGCCACCTGAACCTGATGATCTGCAACCCGGAATACGGTCAGCGCATGGGCGAAGAGGCCGAGCTGGAAGCCGTATACAAGGCCCTGGGCGACTTCATGAAGCAGCGCTGCGGGGGCTACACGGGCGCGGTGTTCACGGGCAGCAAGCCCTTGTCCAAGCACATCGGTCTGAAGACGTCCAAGCGCATCCCGCTGATGAACGGCCCCATCGAGTGCCGTCTGCTGCTCTACGAGCTCTACGCCGGGACGCGCGAGCAGAAATCACCTGAATCTTCAACTCCATTAAGTTGAACTGATCGATTACCCTATTGATCGATCCCCCTTGCGTAGGCTACAGTCCGCCCGCAAGGGGGATTGCATGTTCAACTATCTGCTCAAGATTCTGATGGTTTTCCTGATCGCAGGATGCCTGGCGGGGCCAGCGCTGGGCGATGACGTGGTCATCGACAACAGCGACGGGCCGGTCAAGATTACGATCCGTAATACGAAATCCCAGGCCCAGTCCGCAAGCTCCTCCCTGAACCACGAAGCCACCATGGAGCTCATCCAGGAAGTGCTGGCCGAGTATTCATCCAAGAACAAGTATTCTAAGCTGACGCAGACCCAGTGCAAACAGATGAGCGAGGCCATCTGGTACCGGCTGCGGGTCAAAGGGCTGGATGTGCGCCTGGCGGGCGGCAACGTGGAGCGCAAGATCACGGGGCTGGGGTTTGAGCACTACGCCAACCTCGCCAACCACGCCTGGGTCATGGCCAAGACCCCGGAGCGGGGCTGGCTGGCCCTGGAATGCACCAGCGGCGGCATCATTTCCCGCGAGGAAAACGAGCTGTATTACACCAGTGCCGTCTTCTTCCGCACCCCGGAAGAGGTCTATCGCTTCGACGGTCGACGCCGCGATGCCCATAACGCCTACGTGAAATTGAACAAGCTGGTGGAACAGTGGAATACGACCTATGCGGGCAAACGTTTGCAGGTCAAGAGCGAACTCTACAACCAAAGGCAGGCCCATCAGGAGTCCATGACCCGGGCCAAGGAAGATTACATCGACATCGTCGATCGCTTAGAGCGGCTGTATAATGGCGCACAGGAGCTGAAGTAGGTAGGCTGGCCGGGAACGCACCCCTGCTTCGTTGCCTCACAAAAGCAAAACCTTCGGTCTGGCCGTTTCTTTCGCGCCTTGGCTGCGCACATCCCCAACCAGCCTACCGATGATTTTTTTTGAACATCATCTCCCTCTTGGTTCTACCCTCTCCGTCCTCTCAAACTCACTCACCATCTCGGGCCACGAGGCTATTCAACATTCTCCGGCCTGTATGGCCTGATAACCGTTTTGCATAGACGACAGGGGGGAGGAAGGAGTCCAGAGGAGATTCCGGGGGCAGAGGGAGCACGGCAACCCTCCACCCACACCTCCTCTGGTCACGGCGAAGACTGACCAATACATGTGTTTTATCCGCGCAGGCGGTCACTGTTGATAGCTCTGTAGCCCCTCTCCTCCCGCTCACCCTATGCCAGGCGCATCCTCGCCCTCATGATCGGGCCATGAGCCACAACAAGGCCGAACCAGGTTCGGTCGCAGGGAGTGGCGAGGCCCGGCAACAAGATTGTCAGCACCACGCCACCAGCAGAGCAAACCCTATGGCCTGTATGGTCTGATAACCGTTCAGCTTTGACTAAAAGGGGGGAGGGTGGAGTCCAGAGGAGGTTCCGGGGGGAAAGAGAGTGTCCGCGACCGTCCCCCCACACCTCCTCTGGTCCCGCTGAAGGCGGACCAATGGAAGCAGCACCAATAAGGACAATCCGCGTAGGTACCAACAATAAAAAGAAAAACCGCCCACGCTCTTTCGCGCAGGCGGCCTCGGATATTCAATGCAAACCGCCGCAGGCGGACCCCAACCCTATTGCCCCGTCAGATTGTACTTCTTCAACTTGTACTGCAATAGCGATTTGGAAACCCCCAACGATTCCGCAGCCTTGACCTTGACGAAATCATTTTTTGCCAGGGCCCGGCGCACCAGGGCGGCCTCGATCTTCTCCAGGGTGTCGGCCAGATTGAGCTTGGCCGGCATCAAATCCACCGCGCTCTTGAACTGGGATTCCTCGTCGCGCACCTCGCCGGGCAGGTCCTCCACGCTGATGGTCTCGCCACCCGTCAAAACCACGCAACGCTCGACCACGTTCTGCAGCTGACGCACGTTGCCGGGCCAATCGTAGGTGGCCAGATAATCCAGCGCCTCGGCGGAGAAACCCGTGATCTTGCTGTCGTTCTCCTTGGCGTACTTGTCCAGGAAATGCACGGCCAGCACGGGGATATCCTCGCGGCGTTCCCTGAGCGGCGGCATGTGGATCTGGACCACATTCAGGCGATAAAACAAATCCTCGCGGAAGGTGCCATTCTCCACGGCCTGCATCAGGTCCGCATTGGTGGCCGCCACAATCCTGATATCCACCTCGATCTCCGTGGACCCACCCACACGCTCGAATCGCCGTTCCTGCAGGACGCGCAGCAGCTTGACCTGCAGGGCCGCGGACAGCTCGCCGATCTCGTCCAGGAACAGGGTCCCGCCGTGGGCCAGTTCAAAGCGACCGCGACGGCTGGCCACGGCCCCGGTGAAGGAACCCTTCTCGTGGCCGAACAGCTCGCTCTCCAGCACACCGGGGTTGAGTGCCATGCAGTTCACGGACACAAAGGGTTCGTCCTTGCGCGGCGAGGCAAAATGGATGGCCCGGGCCACCAGCTCCTTGCCGGTGCCGGATTCGCCCTGGATGAGCACGGTGCTGCGGCTGGGGGCGGCCTTGTCGACCATGGTCAACACCCCGCGCATGGCCTTGGACCTGCCGATGATGTTGTGCAGGCCGTAGCGCTCTTCCAGGGTTTCGCGCAGCAGTCTGTTCTGGCGCTGCATTCGGGCCATCTTGGCGGCCTTGTCCAGAGAGAGCAGCAATTCCTCGTTGGAAAAGGGCTTGGTGATGTAGTCGAAGGCCCCCAGGCGCATGGCCTCCACCGCGGACTCGATGCTGCCGAAAGCGGTCATGATCAGCACCGGGATATGCGGATAGTTACGGTGTACGTGCTCCAGCACTTCCTGACCCGTGAGACCGGGCATCTTCATGTCCGTGACCACGATGTCCACCTCGGACTCCTCCATGTAGGCCAACCCCAGTTCGGGGTCGTGCAGGGCCGTGACGCTGTATCCGGCGTCGCTGAGCAATGCATCCAGGATGAGCAGGTAGTTCTTTTCGTCGTCCAGCACGAGGACATTGCTCGGCATTGGCGCTCCCTATGCTTTTGGAAATCTGACGGTCACTTGTGCGCCGCCTTCGCTTGCATTGGCAAAATCGATCTCGGCCCCATGACTGTCCAGGATGTTGACCGCGATGGCCAGTCCCAGGCCGGTGCCGGTATCCTTGGTGGTGAAGAACGGGTCCGCCAGCTTTTCCATGACCTCGGCGGCAAAGCCCGTGCCCTGGTCGGTGAAGGTCAGGCAGACCTCACGCCGGGTGACCTCGCCCTCGATGCGCAGTTCGCCACCGTCCTGCATGGCCTGCATGGCGTTGACCACGATGTTGTACACGGCCCGGTACAACAGGTCCTTGTCGCCCTTGATCATCATGTTCGCCGGGTACTCGCATTTGAAGCTCACACCCGCCTCCTGGGCCTTCTGGTCCAGGAAGACCCGGGCCTGCTCCAGGACCAGCGACAGGTCCACGGGGTCGCGGCGCGGGGTCTTGGGCCGGGCGTAGTCCAAAAAGTCGTTCACGGTCTGGGACAGGCGCTTGATCTCATCGAACATGATCTGCAGGATCTGTACGCGCGAGGCATTCTCGGCCTTGGCCTTTTTCAGCAGCAACTCGGCGCTGGACTGGATGATGCCCAGGGGGTTGCGGATCTCATGGGCGATGCCCGCCACCACCCGGCCCATGCTGGCCAACTTCTCGGATTGCAGCAGCTCGCGCTCCAGCCCGCGCACCCGGGTCACGCGCTGGGCATTGATGGCGTCGGCCCGGCGGATGAAGACCACCAGCATGAAGAACAGGATCAGCGCCGTACCCGAGGAGATGGCGATGATCACCCACTGGAAATTGACCGCGGCCTTGAAGTCCCCGGTGATGTCCTGGGTGAACTCCAGAATGCCCATGATCTGGGGCCCCGGCCCGCCCTTGAAGAGGCTGCGCTCGGTCTTGAGCGGATAGGTCAAGCGCATGATCACACTTTCGGGCTCCATGTCGAAACGGAACATGGCCCACAAGGGCGAGACCTTGGAGACGATCTCAAAGCTATGCTGCTCGGAGGCCAGGGCGTTGTCCACGGCGCTGCCCGCCAGATCCTCGCGACCAATGAGCTCCTTGTTGGTGGAATAGGCCACGACCTTGGCGATGTCGTAGACCCGAAGCTCCAGCACGTGCTGGCCGTGGATGGTGTCCTTGACCACCGAGTTCATGTGCAGATACTGCTCTTCGTTCTTCAGGCCGACGTAGCCGTAGCGCAGCACCGTGGGCACCGTGAAGCGCTGGAAGATCTGATGGTTCAGATTCTCGGCCAGCAGCTGGGCGAATTCGCGCTGCTTGGCCAGCAGGGTCTCGCGTGCCGTGTTGGCGATCAGCACCGACATCATCAGACTCGTGGCCAGGATCAGCACCAGCGAGCTCCAGGACAGGAACTTCACCAGCTGGAACGGCCGGGCCGGATCGGAAAAAGGCGATACTGACTTCTTCAACATGTGCCTCGCTGGGACCACCCGCCTAGGGCAGGATGACCGCACCCACCTTGTTCAGGGCCGCAATCAGGGTTTCATCATCCAGGGCGTAGGAAAAACGTACGCAGCGGTCGTCGCCGAAGGCCGCCCCGGGCACGGCCGCCACACCCGCCTCTTCCAGAAGCACGGTACACATGGTCGTGGAGTCGGGCATCTTCTCAGTATACAGGGCGCTGACGTCCGGGAAGAGGTAGAACGCTCCGTCGGGCTTGGGACAAATCACCCCCGGCCAGGAAGACACGATCTCAAGGGCCTTGTCCCGGCGGCGCACAAAGGCCTCGTTCATGGTCGCCATGAACTCCCTGGGGCCGTTCAGGGCCGCCAGGGCCGCCTTCTGGGTGATGGAATTGACGTTGGAGGTGCTCTGGCCCTGGATCTTGGTCATGGCCTTGATCAGGTCCGGATGCGCCAGCACGAAGCCCAACCGCCAGCCCGTCATGGCGAAGCTCTTGGACAGGCCGTTGACCACGGCCACGTGTTCGGGGTGCCGCTCCCACAAGGGGGCCAAGGAGACGGGCTCGGCCGGGGCAAAGACCAAGCGGTCATAAATCTCATCGGAGATCACGAAGACATCGCGATCCACGGCCCACTGGGCCAGGGCAAAGAGTTCGGCCTCGGTGTACTGCACGCCCGTGGGGTTGGATGGCGAGTTCAAGAGCAACATCTTCACGTCGGGCGTGTAGGCCGCGTCCAGGTCCCCCACCGTAATCTTGAAGCCCCTGTCCGCCCCGGCGGGCACGATAACCGGCTCGGCGTCGGCCAGGCGGACCATGGCCGGATAACTGACCCAGTACGGACCGGGGATCAGCACCTTGTCGCCGGGATTCAAGAACGCCTGCATGATGTTGTACAGGGCCTGCTTGCCACCGTTGGTGACCATGGTCGCCTCAAGGGAGGCCTTCGTTCCGTAATACGAGTTGAAATAATCAGCCACGGCCTGGCGCAGTTCGGGGATTCCCGGGACCTGGGTGTAGCGCGTGAACCCCTCGTCCAGGGCGGCCTTGGCCGCGTCGCAGATATGCTGCGGGGTGCCGAAGTCCGGCTCGCCCACGGACAGGCTGATGATCTCGCGTCCCTGGGCTCGCAGGTCCATGGCCTTGGCGCTGATGGTCAAGGTCGCCGACGGTTTGATCTTCGACAGTTTGTTGGAAGTTCTCATGTTCCCGCCTGGTAGCAAAACAGGTTCTGTCCATGCGCTATGCGTTGCCTCAAATGCCCCATGTTCCAATTCGTTCGTTCTTAGGGTAAATTGCTGCGAAGGTAAATGGCTGCGGGCCTTGCACCGCGCCCCCGGGCTCCCGCCCTCACATCCACCCGGACTCTCCCCCGTGAGCAACATCCTGCTGCCCTTTGGCGACGGCTGCATCACAGGCCGCTTCATCCGCCGCGTCAAGCGCTTCAGCGTGGAAACCGATGTGGCGGGCGAATCCGTATGGGCTCACACCAACAATTCCGGCTCCATGCTCGGCCTGCTGCGTCCCGGGGCAAAGGCACTGTTGTCCCCGGCTCCGGGTCCCAAGCGCAAGCTGAAATGGACCCTGGAGACCCTGGACCTGGGCGGGGTGACCGTGGGCGTGAACACCCTGACCCCCAACAGACTGCTCAAAGCCGCACACCTGGCCGGGGCCCTGCCCGAGACTCGCGGTTACACCGAGTTCAAGGCCGAGGCCAGCATCGGCAACTCTCGCCTGGACGCGCGACTGGAAGGCCCCCAGGGCACCCTGTATGTGGAGGCCAAGAACGTGACCCTGGTGGAGGACGACATCGCCATCTTCCCCGACGCCGTGACCACGCGCGGCCAGAAGCACCTGCAAGAACTCATCGGGCTGGCGGGCCAGGGCATCCGCGTGGCCTCGTTCTATCTCATCCAGCGCAATGACTGCTCCTGCTTTGGTCCGGCGGACATGGTAGACCCGGACTTCGCGCGGCTGTTCTGGCTGGCCCGTGAAGCAGGCGTGGAGATCTGGCCTTATTTAGCGAGCGTTTCTGACCAGGGCATTGGCCTAGTCAGAAAACTACCTTTGGCCCCCAAGCCTTAGTCTTTGCGGGGGTCAGCCCCCGCACCCCCGGCCAAGGGAATCATTCCCTTGGCAATCCTGACAATGAAGACTTTTTTGCCTGCGGTCCGGGCTTTGCCCTCCCTGCGGCATTCATCAGAGCACCCCAGGCCCCCTTCCACTTCTCAGACTTTCAACCATGCACATCATCGCCCCACTTAATCGGGGCATGATCACGACGAGGACGAATCACGTTCGTCCTCAGGAAGTGACGGGGCCCGGCAGCAAGGCCCTCATCACCCTGCTCCAACCATGACCAACCCCTTACCCCTCGTGGCCTGATAACCTTATCGCATTAGCTCCAGGGGGAGGGAGGAGTCCAGAGGAGGTTCCGGAGGGAAAGGGAGCGTCCGCGACCGTCCCCCCACACCTCCTCTGGTCCCAGCGAAGCTGGACACCTGAACTCAACACCACCCACGCTCATCCGCGCAGGCGGCCATTTCTTCCCCTGCTCCAGCCGAAAGCGTTCGGGGCCACTTCTTTACCTGGTCCCGCCGAGGGCGGACACCTGCAATCAGCGGTAACCAGCCTGATCCGCGCAGGCGGCCCCGACCTCACAAAAAAAGGCGGGGCGCATCAATTGCGCCCCGCCTTTTTGCATCCCTTGCCGCGACAAGGAACCAGCTACAACCCCTGCTGCATCTGCTCAATCTTCCTGTCGGTATTGTACTGGCTCAGGGCATAGACAGACCAAAGCGCAGCCGGAATCCAACCAATGAGTGTGCACTGCAGAAACAGACAAATGATGCCCTGGATGGGCTTACCAATAGTAAAAAACTGCAACCAGGGCAGGAAAATCGCAATAATCAGACGCATGCCTCCTCCTTGTCTGCGGGAATAAGCGCTGACGTTACCAATTCCTCAGAACCATTACAAGTGATCTCGCCAGCGCAGGTGTCCTGCACAAAAAAGCGGGGCCACCTGCGCAGCCCCGCCTAATAGTCTTACTCAGGGCTACCGAAGCTATTGATACAGCTTCAAATTGTCCCCGGGATAGATGCGCGACGAGTCCATGCCGTTCCATTCGCGCAGGCTCTGCTCCGAGACCCTGAAGCGTCTGGCGATGGCGTACAGGGTATCGCCACTGCGCACCCGATAGGTGATGACTTCCTTGGCCTTCTCGGCACGCTCTGCGGTGCGGCGCGTGGCCGATGTCGACTGGTCCGGGATGTACAGGCGCTGCCCGATCTGCAAGGCGGTGCGGCTGGTCAAGCCGTTGGCCTTGGCCAGGGTGCCCACGGTGGTGCCGTAGTGCTTGGCCACGGACCACAAGGAATCACCGCTCTGGACCCTGTAGTTGGAGCGCGACTGCGCCAGCTTGTGCACCTTGCTGTTCGTTGCCTCGGGCTGTGCGGCCTTGGCCGTGGTCTTGGGCACCGAGGCCGTACCGGGAAGATTCAGGGACTGCCCCATACGCAGGCGGGCCTTGCTGGACAGGCCGTTGATTGCCGCCAGTTGGGAGATGCTGATTTTATGGGCCTTGGCGATGGACCACAGGGAGTCGCCGCTGCCGACCTCATATTTTCCCTGGTCATTGACCTTGCCTGCAAGCACATTCCGGGCATTCTTGGAGCGGTTACTGCGCTGAGTCTTGATCCTCTCGGCAGCCAGTCTGGACTCGCCCTTGCCGGGAATCTTCAGAGACTGGCCGGGCCGCAGCAGATTGGAAGAACGGTTGTTGTACTTCTTGAGCACGGCGATGGGGACGCCGTAATGCTGGGAGATTCGATACCAGGAGTCGCCGTTGCGCACCTTGTAGAAGCTGTAATAGGCGGTGTATTCCATGCGCCCTGCGCCGGAGAGATGGGCCTCAGCGACCTCGGCCTTGTCCGTGGGCACATAGACCGTACACGCTTCGTTTGGATGGCTGCCCGGCTCGGCGTAGGCCGGATTGTAATCCTTGAACTCTTCCCAGGTCAGGCCGCAGGCCTTGGCCACCGTCCGCAGGTCCGTGCGCGGCGGCACGCTGACCTCGGCCACGGTGTCGGGCGCACTCCAGTCCAGGGGCTTGAAGCCCAAGGATTCCAGGTTCTGCACGATCTTGATGACCGCCAACAGCTTGGGCACATACTGGCGGGTTTCCTTGGGCAGATAATACAGCCTGCGGCCCCGGCTCCATTTGTTGGTCTGCTTCTGAGACAGTTCGAAGAAATCTTCGCAACCGCTCTTCTTGATGGCACGGCCCACGCGGCCCTCGCCCGCATTGTAGGCGGCCAGGGCCAGATACCAGTCCCCGAACTCCTCGTGGAGCATGGTCAGATAGTCCGCAGCCGCAACGGTGGACTTGTAGGGGTCGTATCGCTCATCGACCCACCAGCCCACCTGCAGACCGAACTTGCGGCCCGTAAAGGGCATGAACTGCCACATGCCCTTGGCCCCGGCGTGGGACCCGGCATGGGGGTTGTAACCGCTCTCAACAAAGGGCAGATAGACCAGTTCGTGCGGCAGTCCACGCTCGGCGAAGACGCGACGCACATAGGGCAGATACTTGGCCGAACGCTCGAGCCAGCGCTCAAAGTTCTTGCGACCCTTTTCGTGATGTGTGAAATATTTGAAGAAAGTGCGGACGTCAGCGGTATCATGCGAATCAAGTTCGAAGCTAATCTCTGCAGAAGAGTCCAGGGCTTGCTCTTCCTGCGGGGTCAAGGGGGTGCCGTCCTCGGCCAGGGTCAGGGCCTCAATGCCCTCCTGCTCCAAGGTGTCGGCGTTGGCGTCCTCGCGCTGCAAGTCGGCGCCTTCTTCCTGCGGTTGCTCAACCACGCCCTGAAGCTGTCGATCTACGGGCTTTTTGACGCAGCCTGCCGGAACAAGCAGCACCAAAAGGACCAAGGCCATCGGCAACAGTCGTTTGAAACTCTCTGGATTCATGCCCATTCCATGTGTATGTGTGAGGCGAACGGGGCGAAAAAGACCCCATTGTCGCACTGTAACTCTAGCTTCTATCTAAAAAATATTTAGCTTTCGTCAAGAGAATCTTACTCTTTCAATGATTCCCAGGTTGGATTTTCGCCGGATCAATAACTGAATAAACAAGGATCTTGGTATATTATGAAACATCGCGACAAAAAAGAAGATCCACAGGCCATCGTACCCGGGCGCAAGCCGGTCCTGGAATTGATCGATGCCTCCCCCGAAAGGATCGACACCATTTTCCTGCAGCAGGGTGGGCACGGCAAGGAGATTGCCGCCATTGTCGAACGCTGCAAGATCGCGAACATCCGCTTTCGGACCATCCCCCGCCAGGAACTGGACAAGCTCTATTCCGGCAACAGCCAGGGCGTGGTGGCACGCATCGCACCCCAGGATTTCGTTGACCTGGAGACCCTGCTGGAACAGGCCCTGGACGCGCCCCTGCCGATCATCGTGGCCCTGGACCAGGTGCAGGACCCCGGCAACGTCGGAACCCTGGCGAGAACCCTGTACGCCTTGGGCGGAGCGGGGCTGCTCGTGCCCAAGGACCGCACCGCCTATCTGGGTGCGGCCGCGCACAAGTCCAGCGCCGGGGCGCTGGCCAAGCTGCCCGTGGCCAAGGTCGTGAATCTGGCGCGCGCCTTGGACCAATGCCAGGACCAGGGTTTCAACGTTTACGCCACCGGTCTCGGTCCCACAGCAACCAACATGTATGAGGCCCGGTTGTCAACACCGGCGATCCTGGTCCTGGGCAACGAGGAAAAGGGCGTACGCCCCAATGTCTTGAAGCGCGCCACCCAGCTTGTGACCATCCCCTTGGCCAGACCCTTTGATTCATTGAATGTTGCCCAGGCCGGGGCCATTGTCCTGGCCGAGTTCGCACGACTCAGGATGGGCTAAGACTGGATACGCAGAAAGGCTAGGCGGGTTATGGCCTGATAGTCCGGGTCCGGATGTTGGCGTCAAGCCCACTGTGCCCCGAACCGCCGCAGCGAAACCCAACGGAGACCGTTGCGCGACATCATACTCTACATATCTTATCGCCGGTTTTTTGGCATCGATCTTGCTCTGTTCTACACCGGGAATATTGTTCCGCCACAGTCTTTTCCGGGAGAATAGCATGATCCAATCCGTACAGGCCGGGTACCCCACCCAGGCCATCGAACCGGCCCAGACCCAAAAGAAAAACATCTCTGCCTCCCAGCCCGCTCAATCTGGAGACAGCGCCAACTTCTCGGATGCGGGCCGGTTGATGTCCAGCTTCTTCGCTGATCTCGGGGTGGATTATACCCCCGGCAAAGCGATCACCCTGGACGATTTTGAGGCCGGTCTGAAACGATCCCGGGACAAGCTGCAATCCGATGTGGGCGCTCTCTTCATTGAAAACGGAATTTCCACCACCCCACCCGTGGAACTGACCTCGGACGGCGAGGGCCACATACGGGTCAAAGGTGACCACCCGCAAAAGGATCAAATCGAGCAGCTGTTTGCAGAGCGGCCCGATCTGGCCAACGATTTCCGTAAGGTCTCGGGCCTGGACTCCATGGTGGAAGCCGGAAAGGAATACCTGGACTTCGCCGCGGCCTACGCCAAGGACCCCTATGCCGCCGTGGCGCAATACAGTCACCTGTTTAACGGCCTGGAGTCGGACTCTTTCAGCTTGCTCTTCGGTGGGGAAGAGGAACAAGTTGAAGCCTGATTCTCCTCCGTTTGGTGTGATTTGAGGACTGCTGACGATTGAGTTGAGGGTGTCGTTGTGTTTTTAGGCCGCCTGCGCGGATGACGGGGTAGTCCAGAGCCCAGGCATCCAGCTTTGCTGGGACCAGAGGAGTTGTGTAAGTCAGTCCCTCTCTTTCCAGAAAGTTCAAGGACCGCCTGACAGGTATTGAGTCCAGCGGATCGCCTTCAGCGGGACCAGAGGTGGTGTGGGGGGACGGTCGCGGACGCTCCCTTTCCCCCCGGAACCTCCTCTGGACTCCACCCTCCCCCCTTCAGCTCATTCTGACAGCTTATCAAGCCATATAGGATATGGGTTTTGCCCTTACCTTTCTTCCTGAACAACTCACATGAAGGCGGGCCCCACCCCTCCTGTCGGGCGAACATGGTTCGCCCTTGTCGCGGCTCATGGCCCGACGAGGTAGGACGCCGGTATGAACGTCGAATACCGTTGAATAGAGTAGGATTGGAGGCGTGTAAGGTAAAATCATGGCCCCTAGGGGACAAAGCGAAGGCAAGGTGCAAGAAGTCTGATCTCTAGACTACCGCAGGGAGGGCGAAGCCCGGACCGGAGGCACGGAGAGAAAGGGATTCAATGTCGAGATTGCAAAGGGGATGATCCCCTTTGCCGGGGGTCTGGGGGCAGCGCCCCCCAGAATGAAGAACCTTGGTCCCTAAATCATGCCATATTTATCGATATATTGCTGCACGTTGAACTTCCGCCGACACCCATTCTCGTTCATGTAACGCACCTTGCCGTACACGGGGCGCTCCTTCCAGGGACGGTCGTGGATACCTGCCATGGACCAGAGCACGCCCACGTAGCCATTGGGATCACGGCCATCCAGTTGATAGCGGTCGTTGAGGGTCAGGGCGATCTTCAGCGCCTGTTCCGGACTGGCCGACCATTCCAGGATCTTCTTGGCCCAGAACATGCGCATATAGCCGTGCATGAAACCCGTGGTCACCATCTGCCGCTGCGCGGCGTTCCAGAGGGCGGAATGGGTCTCGGCGCGCTCGAACTGCTGGGAGCTGTAGAGGTAGGGCCGCAGGTCGTCCCGATGCTCATCTAGGGTCTTTTGGGCCCAGTCGGGCGCGGCGGCCAGTCTGTCGTAGCGCGGATTGTAGAGGCAGAAGTTGTCGCAGAGCTCGCGGCGCACCACCAGCTGCTCCAGAAAGGCCTCGGCGTTCTCGTCATGCCCGCGCCGTGCCACCTCCAGGGCCACACGCTGGGCGCTGAGCTGCCCGAAGTGCAGATAGGCCGACAACCCGGACACGGCTTCGGCGTTAGGATCGTTGCCCTGTTCGGCATAGCGCGGCAGACGCTCCTCCAGAAAGGTTACCAGCCCTTGCAGGCCGGGACTTTCACCCGACGGCAAGTCCACGGGCCCGACGCCCTCGTCCACGCCCAGCGAGGCCCGCGCCGCCCCCCAGTCCGGCGGCGCAATATCCAGGGATGTCGCGCCCGGCTCAAGCTCCGGGAAGTCCTCCAGATATTCAGGCAGCAGGCGGTGAATCTTGGGGCGCAGGGTGCGCGCCGCGTATTCCTGCTTGTCCGAGGCCACCCAGGCGGGCACCACATTGTGGGCATCCACCTGGAGCAGGGGAATGTCCAACGCCCGGGCCACGGCGTCCTGCCAGTAGCGCTTCACCCGCAGAGGGTCGAAGTCCGTGAGCAACAGCCCAGTGCCAATCCCGGCGCAGAAAGTCGGAAGCTCCTGCGCCGGGTCGCCTGAGAGCAGGACAAAGGGAATCTTCAGCCCACGGAGATCGCGGGCGGTCTGTTCCAGGCCCCGGAGCATGAAATCGTAGTGGCGCAGGGTCGCACCCGGGTAGGACGGCACCAGACAGAAGACCACCACCAGGGGCCGCGAGGCCCCCGCCAGCTCGCGGGCCTGGATCAGGGCCCAGTTGTCGTGCACTCGCTGGTCGCGGCTCATCCAGTAGACCACCGGACCGCCGGAATCGACCCCCTGACGCAGAATTCGCGCCCGGGACGGGTTGATGCTCACGAGGAGTTCTCCGGAGGCTCCAGGCGGCATTTCACAGCCAGGGGAGGCACGGGACTGGGACCATCCAGGATGGTGCAGCCGGTGTTGCGGGCGATATTGCCGATCATGCCTCGGAAGACCAGGCCGTGCAGCGGGTAGACCCCCCACCAGTACAACACCCCGGCCACGCCGCGCGGCAAGAACTTGGCCGTGACCGTGAGTTCGCTGTGCCCGGTACCCATCTGGGTCATGGTGAATTCCAGCAGGGCCTCGCCGGGCAGCTTCATCTCGGCCTGGAGCAGCAGCCGCTCGGGCGGCACCACATCCAGCACGCGCCAGAAGTCCAGGGCGTCACCCACGGCAAGGGCCTTGGTGGCCCGCCTGCCCCGGCGCAGCCCCACCCCGCCCAGCAGGGTATCGATCCACCCACGCAGCCTCCAGAGCCTGTTCCCGTAATACCAGCCCGTGTCCCCGCCGATGGCCGCGACCCTATCCCAGAGCTGCTCCGGGCAGCCTTCCAGGCGCACGCGGTAGGAATCCGAGAGCACCATGCCCCCGGCATAGGGTGCATCGCCAGGCACGGCCCATTCGGGGGGATTCAGGGGCCCGGCATCGGTCCAGGAGGTGTCCACCACCTGCTGCTGCACCTTTTGCAGGGCTCGTCGGATGGCCGTGCGGCAGTCCACCAACTCGCGGGGCATGATCTCGCGGATGCGATAATCATGACACACGGCGCGGTTGCGCAGGCCCAAAATCAGTGGCTTGGCCAGGGAGACGGGGATGGGCGAGACCAGTCCCAACCAGTGGGAGCTGAGCCAGGGAGTCAGCAAGGGCACCGGAATAATCCAGCGCCTGCGCAGTCCGGCCTCCTCGGCGTAGATCTGGAACAGATTATCGTAGGTCTCGATGAACGGACCGCCGATGTCGTACTTCTGCCCAGCGGTTTCGGGGTGCTCCAGACAACCCGCCAGATAGCCCAGCACATCGCGGATGCTGATGGGCTGGGACTCGGTGCGCACCCATTTGGGCGTCAGCATCAGAGGCAGCCGGTCCACCAGATAGCGGATCAGTTCGAAGGAGGCGCTGCCCGACCCCAGAATGATGGCGGCACGGAGCACGGTCACGGGCACAGCCCCTTCCCGGAGCAGGTCGGCCACCTCGGCGCGCGAGCGCAGATGCTCGGAGAGGTTGGGGTCCTCGGAAGTCATGCCCCCCAGGTAGATGATCCGCTGCACCCCGGCCCGCTCGGCGGCCTGAGCCATATTCACGGCGGCCCGGCGGTCAAGATCGGCGTAGTCGCCGCTCTTGGAGGTCATGGAATGCACCAGATAGTAGACGACCGTGCAGCCCGTGAACGCCCGCTCAAGAGCGTCCGTGTCCATCACGTCGGCCCGCGCGACTTCAAGATGTTCGTGGTGGCCCCAGGAGCGGCAGTGCAGCTTGGTGGCGCTGCGCCCCACGGCGCGCACTCGCCAGCCCTTGGCCAGCAACGCGGGCACCAGCCGCCCGCCCACGTAACCCGTGGCCCCGAGCACGGCGATGGTCGCGCCCTCCTTGGACAAGGGCTCCGCCAGCTGCTTGGTCTCCGGCCCGAGCCCGGGTTCAGCCCCAGCCTCGAAATCAGGTCCGGGCAGCCCCGTTGTTTCCTGCGTTGCTCGTCTTTCAGACATGGTTTCTCAGCTTGAGTTCAATGGGATGCGGATTGAGATACCACTGCCCGGCCAGATAAGGTTCTTGGTACTTGCGCACATAATGATTGATGAGCGTCAGGGGCACGATGAGCGGGGTCAGGCCCTGGTGATAATGGCCGATGACCTCCAGCAGTTCCTGCTTCTCGTCAGCGCTGAGTTGCTGCTTGAAATGACCCACGCAATGCGTCAGGGCGTTGACGTTCTTCTTGACCGTGGTGCGGGTGGTCAAGGCCTTGGTCAGCAGCTGAAAATAGTCGTTCAGCACCTCGTCCAGATCACGCTCGGCCGCATGGGCCACAAGCCTGCCCAGGTCTCGATACAAAGGCTCGCTATGCACGCGTAGCAGCAGCTTGTGCCGGGTGTGGAAGTCCACCAGGGTTCCGCGCGTTGGCCCGGCGGCGAGCATCTGGCGCCAGCGCTTGAGGGTGAAGACGCGGATGATGAAATTCTCGCGGATGCCCGCGTCGTGCAGACGGCCGTCATCCTCAAACGGCAGGCTCGGGAAATGCTCCATGACTTGGAGGGCCCAGAGGCCCGTGCCGGAATACAGGGGCTGGCCCGACTCCTGCCAGACCTTGATGCCGCGCATCCCGCTGGACGGGGAACCGTGCTTGAAGACGTAGCCGCAAAGGTCTTCGCCTTCCAGTTGGGCAAGGCGACGCTGGCCCCAGGCCTGCATGGTGGAGGTCCAGTCCTTGCCGCCCCTGGTGCCCACTAGCCGAGGCTGGGCGGGATCACCCACAAGGTGCACGGTCTCGCGCGGGATGGACATCCCGCACTCCACCTCGGGGCAAACCGGCACCCAGTCGACATAGGGTCCCAACTCATCGCGCAGGAAACGGTCCAGCTTATGCCCGCCGTTCCAGCGCACCTCATTGCCCAGCAGACAGGAGGCGATGCCGATACGTATTTTTTCCATGCTAGAAACATAGCAGAAAGAACAGGATGCGGGCAATGCCGGGGAACGATTAAGGTTGCAGACATTGGATGTAATATGTTGATGGGACCGCCTGCGCGGATGGGCGATAGGGGGATTGAATCCAGGCGTCCAGCTTCGCTGGGACCAGAGGAGGTGTGGGAGGACGGTCGCAAGGCTCCCTTTCCCCCCGGAACCTCCTCTGGACGCCACCCTCCCCCCTTGCAGTGATAGCTAGCGGCTTATCAAACCATACAGGGCAAGGGTTTCGCCCGTACTGGAGCGGGGTGTTGAAAGGCTCATTGCCGGGGCTGGCCGCATCGCCCGGGCGGCCATGGTCCGCCCGCCTCGCGACCCGATGCCCCGAGGAGATGGGGTGTCGATGCGAACGTCAAAGGCTGGATGGATAAGTGGGACCAGAGTGGGCAATGACCTAAAGATGATGGCGGGCCCCGTCATTTGCTTAGGGTGGCCAAGGTCCGCACTCGCTGTGACTCGTGGCCCGATCAGGTGAAGCGGAATTCAAGTGACCATGGCAAATCGAAATGGAGCTGATTCGAATAGCCAGGAAGCAACGTCTACTGACGAGCAAACCCGCTATGCCGGGGGGATGAGAACAGGCCGAAAGTTGGATCGGTTGGTCGTACGGGATCAATCAGTTGCATTTCAGAACGCGCCGCGATTCATCCACCCTGTAGGTGGGTACCCCCTTATCGAGCATCAGACGCTTCAAATCTTCATACTCTTTTTCGTTCATTATCAGCAGATTAAAGATGCATTTTCCTTTCAAAACAAATCCGCAACAGTTGAATGAATCCCCTCGCACCAATTTCTTCATGGTGGCATTCACTCCCCTTCTGACCCATTCCACGATTCTGCTTCGCTTCAGAATCTGCCGTTCAAAAATGACAATGTCGAAATTACGATCCTCCTTCCACTGCCGGATGCACCCTCCTTGGGAAGGAATGAACGAATCATGATCCATGATGAAATGACTGAATTCATCAAAAGAGCAAATATCGTATGAATTTTCCCCGCGGACAATGTCGGTAGTCAGACCGAACCTGATCACACGAGGCCTCTTCTGCACGAGATCGCGCAGGCAAAACCAAATGCAAAAAAGGATAAAAACTGAAGCTAAAATCAATATCCACATCCCATGAGCAAACATGCCCATGGGCCACATAAACACGAGCAACAAAAGGAGCGCGGCAAAGACATAGCCACCAAAGACAGCACACACTAAATCACTGTAATTCTTGATTACAAGATAACTTGATTCCTGCTTAAAATCCATCAGTGACTCCCCCTCATACAAATCACCAACGTGCTCGACCAGATTCTTTATTTTATGAATCAAAGCAAACAATTCTATGATAATCTAAAACATGTTCCCTATGCAAGTTATAAAGGGAAATGATTTAAATGATTGTGTCATGCATTCAGAATCCAGCCCTAACAGAGAACATGATTACCTCATCCACGTGAGCAAGACTCTCCGAGAGGCTTTGATAACCACGTAGCGATGTGGCGCTGACTATTACTCAGATATGTTTAGAAATAGACTTAATCAACTAGAGTCATTGTTCGAATCACATTTATTTTTTTACAGCTCCCCTCCCAAAGGCTGCTCAAAAAGGTGTGGATGCGCGACAAATGAAAAGACCAAGCCCACGCGTATCAAAACATACGCGTGGGCTTGGTCTTTTTGAAATACACTAAGGTCGAAGGTCTTGTAAGCTCGAAGACTCGCTAACGATTCACTTAACGCCGCAGAAGTGCGTTTTTCAACACCAAAACAAAAACGGATCAAAAGCGTGCGGATGCAAGGCGGGAGTTGAAACCGGATTCGATGCGTATAAGACATACGTGAGTAGCCAGTTTTCGTGAAACACACCTAAGGTGTAAGTGAATTGTAAGCTCGTATACTCGCTAACGATTCACTTAACGCCGCAGACGCGCGGTTTTCAACACCAAAGCTACTGTAAATGTGTACAGAGATAGTATTTACCTGACACTGCCGCCCTTGGCGGGGTGATTTTTAGGCAGCGTTTTTGGCTGCCTTTTCCTTGGTCTTTTCATCTTTGGGCAGACCGTCCAAGAAGGCTTGGTTCGGCGTCCTGCCGTTCAT
>JAHIUW010000033.1 GCA_018816865.1 Pseudomonadota bacterium | reverse complement strand
CCTTCTTCCTCGTGGTCATGACGTTCTCCTGGCTTGAGGTTTCGGTGAAGTTTCGCAACTCCAGCCGTACCCCAACCAAGGGCGGCATGACCACGTTCACTTTTGTGGCCAACTGTCAGGTGATAACCATCTCACTACACACTGCTCAGGGTGACATTTTTTCAGGCATTACCGTTGCCTTGGCTCTGGTCCCCGAGGCGGTTGCTTTTTCTTTTGTGGCTGGAGTTTCCCCCGTTGTGGGTTTGTATGGGGCCTTCATGATGTGTTTGATCACCGCGGTCCTGGGCGGAAGGCCTGGCATGATCTCTGGGGCGACGGGGGCGATGGCTGTGGTGATGGTCAACCTCGTCCTTGAGGGGAATGCCTTGGGTGCTGCGGGATCGCACGCCGGTCTGCAGTACCTGTTTTTCACATTGCTCCTGGTGGGCGTGCTCCAGGGGCTGGCCGGGGTCTTCCGCCTGGGCAAGTTCATCCGCATGGTGCCGCGGTCCGTGATGATGGGTTTCGTCAACGGATTGGCCATCGTGATTTTTCTGTCGCAACTGAAAATGTTCCAATCAAAAGGCCATTGGATTCAAGGTGAATCGCTGTGGGTCATGCTCGCTCTTGTAGCCTTGACCATGGGCGTCCTTCTTGTGGTTCCCCTGATCCATAAGAAAGCTCCCGGGGCCTTGGTCGCGATCATTGCGGTTTCTTTGCTGGTGATCATTACAGGAATCGATACGCAAACCGTGCTGTCCTTCATCAAGTCCAATGGAGGCACAGGGATTCAGGCCGGTCTGCCTTCCTTTGCCTTTCCTCGTGTTCCGCTCACCTGGGGAACGCTGGTCTTTGTCGTCCCCTATGCCCTGATCCTGGCGGCCATCGGGCTCATTGAGTCTTTGATGACGTTGACCCTTATCGACGAGCTGACCGATACCCATGGGCATGGAAATCGGGAATGCGTCGCCCAGGGATTTGCCAACTTCGTGAACGGACTGTTTGGCGGCATGGGCGGCTGTGCCATGATCGGGCAAAGCATCATCAATATTACATCGGGTGGCCGGGGGCGACTTTCCGGGATCGTGGCGGCAACCGCCCTGCTGTTCTTCATCTTGTTCACCTCTGCATATATCGAGATGGTCCCCATTGCCGCGCTGGTCGGCGTGATGTTCATCGTCGTGATAAAGACATTTGCTTGGAGCACATTCAATATCATCAACAAGGTTCCCAAATGGGATGTTGTTGTCATCGCTCTGGTTACTTTCCTTACCGTGAAGTATGACCTTGCCATTGCCGTTATCTGTGGTGTTGTGATATCAGCCTTGATTTTTTCCTGGGAGAATGCCCTGCGAATTCGCGCTCGCAAGACGGTGGATGAGCATGGCATAAAGCATTATAAAATATATGGCCCCTTGTTCTTTGGTTCGACCACACTTTTTATGAGCAAATTTGACGTGATTAATGATCCTCAAGAGGTGATCATAGACTTTGAAGAATCTCGCATCATGGATCAATCGGCCATTGAGATCATCAACAAGGTGGCAGAGCTCTATCAGCGGTCTGGTAAAACAATCCATCTGTGGCATCTGAGCAAGGACTGCGTGCGCTTGATTAAGAAAGCTGAAAAGATATGCGTTGTGAATGTTCTCGAAGACCCGGACTATTTCGTGGGCATCGATAACTACAACAAGTTTCAGGAAAGCGTGTAGCTATTATGTACAGTGTGTGCAGAGATAGTCTTCACCTGACACGGTCGCCCTCGGCGGGCTGATTTCTGGGCGGCCTCTTAGGTCGCCTTTTTCTTGGTCTTCTCCGGCTTAGGCAGGCGCGCTTGACTTGTGAATCAGGCCGCTGTGTGGCCTGGTTGCTGGTGCCCCCCCCTCGGATTGTTTCGGGGACTCAGGCTGTCGTCTGGGTTCCACTTTCGTTTGCACCGGCTTGAGCGGTTTGGTTGATCGTCTTGGGGCTGTGCCAAGGGTGTGTTGGCCTTGGCGATGCGTCAGGGGCACACCAGACAACTTGGGCGATGTCCTAGCTGTGGATGTCGGTCCGGCAACGGCAGGCACAACTGCGCATCGGGGCGGGCTCGTGATCGACCTGGGCCTGCCACCTGTGTTTTGGGCGTCAGAAGCGGGGGCATCCTTGAAACTGGGCAGAGAGGATTATTTTATCCGAGATATATGTATCAAAAAATTGTCTGTTAACATGGATGGATAGCTTTTGCAGGGGGCGATGCCCCCTGCCAGGCGGTCAAAAAGTGCTTGCCTGACACCACGGGGCATCCTATTAATTAAGTGTGGAATTCTTATGTTTAAATAATCTGAGTCAGTCTGGAGGCTCGTCTTGAAGCTCAAATTTAATACAAAACTAGTTGCGTCTTTTACCACGATCCTGGTCGTTACGATTTTGGCGATGGGACTTGTGGCAAACTATCTGCTCAATTCCAGTGCCCATACTCTGGGCACCAACCTCTCCGCAGGGCTGGTTGAGAGCGCCATCCGTGCGTTGGACATCAAGATCAATGCGCAGCGAGAGATTGTTCGCCTGGGCATGAGTCGGTTGGAGATGGAGAGCGCGGCCGGGGTTGACCCCGACGCCCTGGTCAAGGCGATGCTGGATGAACATGGTCTCTATGCCACCATCTTTGAGAAACAGGGGCAGGACTTCGTGCGGATCGCGACCACGATCCCCACCAAGGATGGAACGAGCGCCCTTGGGACCAAGTTGGGGAAGGGTTCCGATGCCTACGCCGCGGTGTCCTCGGGAAAGATATGGCAGGGCGTCCTGGATCTCATGGGCTTCAAGAGCATGGTCGAGTACAAACCCATCGGTTCGGAGACCGTGCTGTACGTGGGCCTGCCGATCATTGACAGCGAGTTTGTAACGTATCTGAAGGGACTCAACGTCAACAAGCTTGGCTACGTCTACCTGTTCAGTGCGGATGCAACGTTCGCCTGGCATCCCAACGAGAAGCTCTCCGGCAAATCTTTTGCGGAGGCCCCCTATGCCAAGGCCTTGCTCGGCGCCGAAAACGAACTCGTCGATTACATGCTGGATGGTGTGCAGAAGTACGCCTACGTTGGCATCGACCAGGGAACCGGACTGCGTGTGGGGTTCGGTTTGACGGGCAACGAGATCAAGTTCGGCCTGGATAAGGACATTGCGACATCGGGCCTTGTCGGCAGCCTCGTGGCCCTGGTGGTCTCGGCCATTATTGCCATCCTGGTCATCATGAACATCCAGAAGGTGCTCAAGTCCGTGGAGGGCATGGCCCGCAACGTGGCTGATGGCAACTACGATGAGCGTGTGGATTATGACATCAAGGACAACATCCGGGCCATGCTCGACGCCTTGGAGGCCATGGCTGAGCAGATCAAGCATCAGATCGATGACGTGCAGACGCAGTCGAACGAGGCCATGAAGGCCAAGGCCGAAGCCGAGGCCGCACTGGTGAGCGTCCGGGAAGCGCAGGATGAGATCGAGACCAAGAACAGAAAGATTGTGGGGGCCGCGAACGAAGCCCGGACCGTGTCGGAGAACATGTCTTCCACGGCCACCGAGCTTTCGGCCCAGGTGGAACAGGTGAGCCAGGGAGCGGAGCACCAGAAGACCCGTGTGACCGAAGTCGCGACAGCCATCGAGGAGATGTCCGCCACGGTCATTGAGGTGGCGCGCAACGCCGCTGAGACGTCGTCCCAAGCCGAGGAAAGCAAGAGAATGGCGCACAGCGGCATCGAGATCATGGGGCAGACCATTGAGGCCATAGGGAGCATTAAGGAGATCGACGAAGTCAGCAACGCGGCCATGCATGAATTGTCAATGAAGGCCGAGGCCGTTGGCGGCATCATTGGGGTCATCGAGGACATCGCCGATCAGACAAACCTGTTGGCCCTGAATGCTGCCATCGAGGCCGCTCGGGCTGGAGACGCGGGGCGCGGGTTTGCCGTGGTTGCCGACGAGGTACGCAAACTGGCGGAGAAGACCATGTCTGCGACCAAGGAGGTCGGCAGTTCGATCCACGAGATTCAGAGTGCGGTGAAGAAAAACGTCGATGAACGCGCCCGGGCCCAGGTGGCCTTGGAGCAGACCGTGAGTTCCGCGCAAAAGGTGGGCGCCATTCTCGATGAGATCGTCGCCTCGGTGATCGGTTCCGCGGATATGGCCAACGGCATCGCCACGGCTACGGAGGAACAGTCCGCCGCCACGGAGCAGATATCCAAGAGCGTGGAGGAAGTGGACCGCATCAGCAGCGAGACCACGGACGCCATGCGCGAGTCCTCCAAGGCCGTGCACGAACTCGCCAGGCTTGCCGAGGACCTCAATGTGATCATCCAGTCATTGACCGAAGACTAGGCCGTCAGCCGGACAACGGACACCGCCGGGGCTGCGAGCAGCAGCCCCGGTTTTTTGTGGCTTCTGACGTGGGGAAGATCGTTTGGTTTGTTGCGATTCCGCAAGGCCTCCATGGGAGGGCAAGTGATTGACCGAACAGGGCACACAATGATTGGCTGGGCGAACCGCGTTCGTCGGCGAAAGGACGATAGTTTGGGCCGCCCCTGTCGCAGGTGGATCGGCTTCGCCAGCCAGTAGCTCCTCGGAAGAATTGTGTTATGTGATACTGGCGATGACGATGGTGAAATTGTAGCGGTGCGGAGTGGGCATTCAGCGATCACCAGGGCTGACCTCTGAGTCGAGTCGGTGGGCAGGATTCAATAATGTAAGGAGAAGGTTTGATGGCAAAGATTGTGATGCTCAAACATCCTGATACGGGGATCGTGAAGAAGGGCTTTTTCGGCTTCAGTTGGACGACGTTTTTCTTCGCTGGTTTTCCGGCCCTTTTCAGGGGGGACATCGTGATGGGGGTGCTGGTGACGGTCCTCTCCTTGCTGACGTGGGGTCTGGCCGGGAATATTTGGGCCTTCTTCTACAACAAGCACTACACGACCAAGCTTCTTGCCCAGGGCTACGAGTTCGCGGATTCCGAAGAGGTTATCTTGTCGGCCAAGGTTGCGTTGGGCATTGACCGCCCATCGGGCAGTTGAGGAGGCCTTGCCTCGAACGGCACCGTATCCCGTTGCCAGTCTTTGCTTGTTTCCCGGAACAGCCTTCTCGGGGACCAGCAGGGGTAGGTTAGTCGCCTCTCAAGAAGGACCGGAGTCGGTCCTCTTGGTTCATGCGGGGGGGGGCATGCGTTCGGGTCGGCTGGGATTTTACGGTGCGGTCATGAACGGCTGGATCACAAAGTACAGGCCCAACCCGCCCACCAGCAGCCCCGCCCCCTTGCGGAACCAGCGGCTGGCGCTCTGCATGGAGCTGTTGCCCAGCAGACGGCGCACCGTGGCCGTGGAGCTGCCGGCGATGGCGATGGGGATGCAGTGCCCGATACCGAACAGCAGGATGTACAGCGCGCCCAAGGCGATGTCGCCCTGGACGGTGATGATCGCCAGAATGGGCGCGATGAATCCGAAGGTGCAGGAACCCGAAAGCAGGCCGTAGGCCAGCCCGAGCAGGAACGCCCCGCCCCCGCCCCGGACCTTGAGCCGGGACATCAGCCCGCCGGAAAGGGAACACTTGGCCAGTCCCAGCATGTCCAGGGCCACCCAGACCAGCACGGCCCCCACCACGATGGTCCAGTAGGGGCCGACCTCGCCCAGCATCCTGCCCAGCAGAGAGCAGACCAGGCCCACGGCGGCGATGGTCACGAATAGTCCGCTGGAGAACAGCACGGCATACAGCGCCGCGCGACGGCCTTCCACCAAGCGCTCCTGCCCGCCCACATAGGCTACGAGCAGGGGGATGGACGCCAGATGGCAGGGGCTGAACAGGATGCTGACCATGCCCCACAGCAGGCAGCCCAGGGCTGCCTGGGCCGTGCCGCTGGCGATCCAGCCGTGGATGGTGATGAATAGCTCGTCCATGGGCGGTTACCGTACTCCCATTTGAGTCAGCTTGGCCTGGATGGCCTCTTCGTCCAGGAAGCCTTCGTGGCGGTACTGTTCCTTCCCCGAGGCATCGTAGAAGATTTGGGTGGGGATCAGTCCGATGCCGAAGGGCTTGCCCGCCCCGGGGTTTTCCCAGACGTCGATGAAGCGGATGGCCGCACGCCCGCGGTACTCAACTTCCAGTCGTTCCAGGATCGGAGCCATCATCTTGCACGGGATGCATTTCTTGGCCCCGATATCGACCATGGTCACCATCCCCGGAACCGGCACATCGCCTGGTCCGACCTCAAGCCCACCGGCCAGGCTGACTGTGGCGCCCAGGGCCAGCAGCAACGCTAGGGCGCATCCGATAAATCCCTTCTTGCAGTGCATCATTTTTCCTATCCCAGCAGGCGCGCTGCTTCGGCGGCCACGCGGTTGATGATTTGTTGCTCCGCTGCGGTTTCGCCCTTCTTCAGCCCCAGGTCCGTCAGGCCGAGGTGGGCAAACTCCTTGAATCCCGCCTCTTCCAGACTCTTGCGGGCACAGTTCAGGGAGCAACCATCGATGACCAGGATCTTTGCGGCGGCCTCGGTGGTCTTTATGATGCCGGAGACCCTGCCGCCGATGCCCGCCAGGCAGAACATCTTGCCTTTGCCTTCCCGGGTCAGTTGGCGCGCGGCCCGGTCGGCCACTTCACCTACATCAGCCGCCCCGGAACAGGAAAAGATCAGGGTCGGGGCCGCGCTGCATTCACAACTGCATTGTGTGCTCATCTGAGTCCTCCTGGGGATTATTTCAGGAACGCAACGATGTCCGCAGGGGACAGGACCTTGCCCACGGATTTGACCTCGCCGTCCACGACCAGGGCCGGGGTCAGCATGATCCCGTATTCGGACATCCTGAGCATGTCCGTGATCTTCTCGACGTTGCACTCGACGCCGGACTCGGCGACGGCCTGCTCCACATTCTTCTTCAACTGTTCGCACTTGTGGCAACCGGGGCCCAATACCTTGATTTCCTTCATCAGAGTCTCCTTAGGGGAAGATGGTTCCATAGATCATGCCACTGACCGTGGCCATAATGACGACAAGGGACACGAAGACAACGGTCTTCTGGGTGCCGATCACGCTGCGGATGACCAGCATGTTGGGCAGGCTGAGGGCCGGGCCTGCCAGGAGCAGCGCCAGGGCGGGGCCGTTGCCCATGCCGTTGCCGATCAGTCCTTGCAGGATGGGCACCTCGGTCAGGGTGGCGAAGTACATGAATGCCCCGGCAAAAGAGGCGAAGAAGTTGGAGGCGAGGCTGTTTCCGCCCACGGCCCAGGCCACCCATTGCGAGGGGATCAGTCCCTCTCCGCCGGGCCGACCCAGGAGCAGCCCGGCGATGAGCACGCCGAACAGCAGCAGGGGTAGGATCTGCTTGGCAAAGCCCCAGCTGGACCCGAACCATTCGCCCAGTTCGTCCTTGCGCGAGCTGGTGAACAGCGTCAGGCCAAGAACACCGACCACAAAGGCCACGGAGGGTTCCTCGGGCAGCAGCAGGCCAAGGGCCGCCACCGGGACCGCCACTGCAACGACCTTCCAGAACTCCAGCCCGAACCAGGCCCAAAGGGACAGGGCGAACCCTGCGCCGAACAGCGCCGTGATCAGCCATTTGGCCGAGTAGATGGCGTACCACAGGCCCTGGGCCTGATCGGGTCTGCCCCAGTTGGCAAATACCAGGATGCCCACCATGGTGGCGAAGTACGCGGCGTTCTGCCACAGGGGGCGGCTGACTTGGGCCTCGGGCATGGTGGCCATGAGCAGGGCTTTTTTCTTTTCCTCATTGCGGTAGATGAGGTGCATGGCCAGCCCGATGACCACGCTGAACACGATGGCCCCCACGGCCCGGGCGATGCCCAGTTCCGGCCCCAGCACGCGGGCGGTGAGCACGATGGCCAGCACGTTGATGGCCGGACCCGAGTACAGAAACGCCGTGGCCGGGCCCAGGCCCGCCCCCATGCGGTAGATGCCCGCAAACAGGGGCAGGATGGTGCATGAACACACGGCGAGGATGGTCCCCGAGCAGGAGGCCACGGCATAGGCCAGCCCTTTGTGGGCCTTGGGGCCCAAGTATTTCATGACCGAGGCCTGACTGACGAAGACCCCGATGGCCCCGGCGATGAAGAAGGCGGGGACCAGACACAGCAGGACGTGTTCCCGGGCATACCACCGGACGAGGTGGAAGGACTCCAGCAGGGCGTTGTCAAAGCGCTGCCAGCCCACGGGCAGGTAGTAGCAGGCCAGAAAGACACCCGCGATGATGGCCAGGGGTTTCCATTCGTTTTTCCAGAACATGAGGTTTCCTTTATTTGGTGAAAGCGCCAAGTGTTGGCTTAAATTTTTTACGGGTGCAGCACCGACTCCAGGCAGCCGAAGAAATTGAGCACGCAACGCACCCGCAGGCTGTAGAAGACCTGTTTGCCGCGTCGTTCATCGGCAACGATGCCCGCGTTCTTCAGGACAAGCAGGTGCTTGGAGACAGTGGAGATGTCCAGGCCCACCATCTCGGTCAGGTCGCAGACGCATTGCTCCCCACGGGACAGTGCATCCACCATGAACAGGCGCACGGGGTGCCCCAGGGCCTTCATGATCTGGGCGCGTTCGGTGAATCGAGAGGCTTGGTATGTCTGCATTCAATTTCTCATTTGGTCAAAAGTGCAAATGAAAACTATGCCTGATTCCAGGGAGTGTCAACCGGTCCAGTCGAATAAAGAAAAGGCCCCGGTCGGATGACCGGGGCCTGTGTATCTTAGCCGTCGGAGGGAAGCTCCGGGCGGCTTTGTCTTGTTGTGGCTAAGTCAGCAGATCCCAGGCGATCTGGCAGTTCAGGGCCACGCCCGTGGCCAGGATGTCCTCGGGGAAGACGATCTTGGGGTTGTGCAGAGGGAAGCCGTCTTCCATCTGCGCGCCCAGGAAGACGAAGGCCCCCTTGGCTTGCTCCAGAAACAGGGACATGTCCTCCCCGCCCATGGTGGGTTCGGGCTCGATGATCCTGTCCGCGCCCAGCAGCGTCAGGGCAGCCTTGCGTACGATGTCCGTGGCCTGCGGATCATTGCTGACCGGGGGCACTCCCTGATGGAACTCCAGCTTGAAGTCCGCGCCCATGGAGGCGCAGACCCCGGCGATGACCGAGCGCAGGCGTTTATCCCAGGTGCGCCATACCTCCTTGTCGAAGGTGCGCGTGGTGCCGTGCAGTTCTGCCCGGTCCGGGATGATGTTCATGGCCGTGCCCGCGTGGAACTCGCCAATAGTGACCACCGTGGGTTGCATCGGGTTCATCTGGCGGCTGGTGATGCGTTGCAGGGCCGAGACCACCTGGGTGCCGACCTCAAGGGCGTCCACACACAGGTGGGGCATTGCCCCGTGCCCGCCCTTGCCGATGATCTCCAGGTCGAACCAGCTCATGGCGGCCATCAGGTCGCCGCTTTTGATGCCCACCTGGCCCTTGGGCACGGCGGGCCAGACGTGCATGCCGAAGCAGTAATCCACCTTGGGCGAGTCCATGATGCCCTCGGCGATCATCGGCCTTGCGCCGCTGACGGCTTCCTCGGCAGGCTGGAACACAAAGCGCACAACACCGCTGAGTTTGTCCTTGGCCTCCGAGAGGACCTTGGCCGTGCCCAGGAGCATGGCCGTGTGACAGTCATGCCCGCAGCAGTGGGCCGCACCCTGGTGAGTGGAGGCAAAGGGCAGCCCCGATTCCTCCTGAATGGGCAGGGCATCCATGTCGGCGCGGAACATCACCACGGGACCGGGCCTGCCCGTGTCCAGCGTGGCGACCACGCCGTGTTTGCCGACCCCTGTCTGCGGCGTAAAGCCGAGCTCCCCGAGGGTCTTGGCCACCAAGGCCGCAGTCTTCTCCTCTTCCTGGGCCAGTTCCGGGATCTTGTGCAGTTCCCGGCGGAGTTGGATGGTCCAGCCCCTGGCCGCCTCAAGGTTTTTTTTCAGCCGTTGTTGCACCGTGCTTCTCCTAGAGTTCCGTGAACTTGAGAACGTGTTCCTTGTCCTGCGGCTTGGTCATGTAGGAAACCACGATCAGGCAGGCGACGTTCAGGGCAAGGCCCTGCAAGCCGGGGTTGATGTCCCAGAGTTTGGGCATAACGCCGAAGACGATGGCGTAATTGTAACACACTCCGCTGATAAGTCCGACCAGTGCGCCCATGGTGGTTGCCCGCGGCCAGAAGAAGGTCGCAAAGGCAAGGGGCAGGAGCTGCACGATGGAGCCGTAGGCGCCCAGCAGCAGGGAAACCAGGGTCTGCCCGCCAAAGATGGTCACCAGGTACGAGACCAGTCCGAAGCCCACCACGAAGATGCGGATCCATCTGGTGGCTTCCTTGTCGCTGGAAGGACGCCCCACGATGACCGCGACGAAGTCCTGGGCGAAGATGGAGCCGGCGGCGTGGGTGATGGTGTCCTGCGTGGACATGGCAGCGGCCAGGGCAGCAGCCAGCACCAGGCCGATGGCCAGGGGATGGAAGTTCATGTTGGAGAACATCCAGGGCAGGATGCGGTCGGGCGCACCCAGCACCTCGGGGGTCACCTGCAAGATGCCCGCAAAGCCGATGAGCAGCACGGGGACCAGCATCACGGCGAAGGTGGGGTAGAGCACGATGGTCTGGCGCAGGGTGCGCTTGCTGTCCGCGCTGTAGGCCTTCATGAACAGGTGGGGCCACATGGTGAAGCCGAGCACGGAGACCAGCACGGCGGATGAATAGGCCGCGAAGCTCATCTTGGTGCCGGGGCCGATGAGCAGATGCGTGGGCTTGGCCGCGATGATCTGGGTGAACATTTCGGTGGGGCCGCCATACAGACTGTAACAGAAGTACAGTCCAAGGACCCAGGCCGTGATGATCATGAACGCGCCCTGAAAGACGTTGGTCCAGGCCACGCCGCGGACACCGCCGAAGAAGACGTAGATCAGCACGACTACATAGGCAATGAGCGCTCCGGCCCAAAAGGGAATGGCCCCCTTTGAGGCGACCTCAAAGACATAGGCGCTACCCTTCATCTGCAGGGAGACATACTGGATGAAGGCCAGGGTCGAGACCAGGGCGATGACGATGGACAGGGCACGGGACTGGAAGCGGTCACTGAACAGCTGTGCCTGTGTCACGTAGCCGAATTTTTTGCCGGCCGCCTGGGCTTTTGGGCCCCAGACCAGCCAGGGTACCAGACCCAGTGCGCAGTAGCCGAGGATGTAGTACGACGGTGCGCCCTTGGAATAGGCCTAGCCGGGACCGCCAAGATAGGCAAACGCGCTGAAAATGGCCCCACCCATGAGGAAATACATGCAGATGAAGCCCAGGCTTCGGCTGGCGGTGATGTATTCCTCGGCTGAATCGTTGCGTCCGCGACCGGCCACGGCACCGATGAACAGGACGAAGACGAGATAGACCGCGATGACTCCGAGGATGATGATGGTGTCGCCCATGGTTAGTCGTCCTCCTTTTCATTGCTGAAGAGAACCTTGTCCATGACGAGCAGCCCCACCAGTTCGACACCGATGAGGAAGGTCACCATGAACATGCCAAAGGGCAGCCCCATGATGATCGGCTCGGCGGCATTGGCGAACAGCCAGTAGAAGGCCTGCAGGAAGATCACTGAGATGAAGAAGATGGCAAATGCCGTGATTGCTCTCCGCCGCGCAGGGGGCACTTTGGATGAGAAAAAACGCAGCCCGTAGTTGTCCTGAAGCATGGCTCCTCCTTTGTGAATGAAACAGATGAATATGATGGCACAGCTGCGGCACGGATGCCGTTAAGCGTATGGGAAGGCGTTGGTTCTGCCGGGAGAAGAAGTGAAGGCATTGAGCGCGAAAGCGGAAAAGGTTTTTGGCAGGAGGAATACCTGTCGCGTCGGACGCGCGGTGGGGTGGTGTTGTCGTTGGCGACTGCCTCTGCAGGGAGGGGGGCACATCCCGGTGTGGCGCCTATGAAAACCCCGTGTTCCTGTGGTCCGATCATGGCTTTGCCTGTTCTGTTATTCGGTGCTGGCGCGATGCAAAGAGGCGTGAGCTTGATGCTCCGGTTTGCTTTAGCAGATATTCAATGTGAAATCAGGATGCTGAATAATTGCTCCCCATATGCTGCCCGTGATCGGCTCGGTCGTGGGGCAGAGGCATACTGGACTGATTTGGGACTCTGAGTAGTGTCCTTAATTGCCATATTTAGTCCGTATTTATAAGCGGTTATGCTTATCAAGTCTGGTCGGTTACGCTTGAGATATATCTATGTCAAGGGGCTGGGCGTGCTTTGCCCCTTCCGGATGCAGGAGCCTCGGGCTTTTGCCCTGGTGAAATGAGCCGCCGGGCGCTTGCGCGCTGTTGTTTTCGAACGTTTTGGCGGTACGCAGAGTCGGGAGGTGGAAAGCGCAGGGGATTGTCGCCAAAACGTCACTTGACGTATCTGCTTATCCGGATACGTTGTTTCCATGGAAACATTGTCGCTTATCTTCAAGGCTTTTTCGGATGAGACCAGGTTGCGGATCGTCAATCTGCTCGGCTCGGGTGAGTTGTGCGTCTGCGACCTGATGAATGTGTTGGGTCTTCCGCAGTCGAACATTTCAAGGCATCTGGCCTATCTGCGTACTGCGGGCTGGGTCCGTGGTCAGCGCTGTGGCAAATGGATGCATTATCGCCTGAACCGCGAATTGACCCCGTTTCAGGCCAAGCTTCTCGAAGGCCTGATGCTGACTTTGAAATCTCACCCTCAGGCTATGAACGACCTTGAGACGCTCCGGGCCTATCTGCTGACCAAGGACGGACGGGAGTGCACAACCACGGACTCGAATCGAACGGAGTGAACCCATGACCGATTCCACGTTGAAACAGCTCTCGTTTCTGGATCGTTTTCTGACCCTGTGGATCTTTCTGGCCATGTTGGTCGGGGTGCTGAGCGGCTATCTGTTTCCCGGCGTCAAGGACGTCATCAACGCCTTCCAGGTGGGCACCACCAACGTGCCCATTGCCGTGGGCCTGATCCTGATGATGTATCCGCCCCTGGCCAAGGTGAAGTACGAGCAGCTGGGCCAGGTCTTCCGCAACACCAGGGTCCTGGCCCTGTCGCTGATCCAGAACTGGATCATCGGGCCGGTGTTGATGTTCGGCCTGGCCATCGCCTTTCTCTCGGGCCACCATGAATACATGGTTGGCTTGATCCTCATCGGTCTGGCGCGCTGCATCGCCATGGTCATCGTCTGGAACGACCTGGCCCAGGGCGACACCGAGTACTGCGCGGGTCTGGTGGCCTTCAACTCCATCTTTCAGGTGCTGTTCTTCTCGGTCTACGCCTGGTTCTTCATCACGGTGCTGCCCGCGGCCTTCGGGCTGGAGGGGGCCGTGGTGGACATCTCCATGGGCCAGATCGCCGAGAGCGTGTTCATCTATCTGGGCATCCCCTTCCTGGCGGGCATGGTCTCGCGACTGGTGGGTCTGAAGCTCAAGGGCAGGCTGTGGTACGAAGAAAAGTTCATCCCGGCCATCAGCCCCCTGACCCTGGTTTTTCTGCTGTTCACCATCCTGGTGATGTTCTCCCTGAAGGGTGAGTTCATCGTGCAGCTGCCCCTGGATGTGGTGCGCATCGCCATCCCGCTGTGCATCTATTTCCTGGTGATGTTCCTGGTCTCGTTCTGGCTGTCCGTAAAGGCGCGGGCCACCTACGAGCAGGCCACGACCCTGTCGTTCACCGCCGCCTCCAACAACTTCGAACTGGCCATTGCCGTGGCCATCGCCGTGTTCGGCATCGACTCCGGCGTGGCCTTTGCGGCGGTCATCGGTCCCCTTGTGGAGGTCCCGGTGCTCATCGCCCTGGTCAACGTGGCCCTGTATTTCAGGGGCAGGTACTTCCCCCATGTGCTTAATACACCCGACGGGGTGTGTCATGTGAGCTGCAAGCCGAGCTGAGGGCGGCCCTGACTGCTCGTCGGAACGTTGCGCACGGTTGTCGGGGTCGCGTCGAGCTCTGCCCCCACAATGCCCCTGCAGTGAAAAGGGACCATCATGAAAATACTGTTTCTGTGTACAGGCAACTCCTGCCGCAGCCAGATGGCCGAAGGCTGGGCCAGACATCTGAAGGCTGACTCCTTTGAGGCCTATTCCGCGGGGGTGGTCCGGCACGGCCTGAACCCCCTGGCCGTGAAGGCCATGGCCGAGGCCGGGGTGGACATCTCGGGGCAGCGGTCCAAGACCGTGGACGAACTGCCCGTGGCCGGGTTCGATGTGGTGATCACCCTGTGCGGCCATGCCAACGAGAACTGCCCGTTCTTTCCGGGCAGGACACATCGCGTACATGTGGGGTTTGATGACCCTCCGGCCCTGGCCCAGGGCGCGGCCAGCGAGGAAGAGGCGCTCATCCACTACCGCCGGGTGCGCGACGAGATCCGGGACTACGTGCTGGGGCTGCCCCAGTCCCTGGAGGTCGAAGGCTGAGTATGGAGAAGACCCGGGGTGAATAGCGTGTAGAGCAAGTGCCTTTTGCTTGGTTGCATTTACAATCTCGTAGATGAAAGGCTCCGGACTTTGGTTCGGGGCCTTTTTCGTTGTGGTGCAGGTGTGAGAGGCGAAAAGTTTTTAAGTGAGATTGCCAACAAACGTGGATGCCTATAGGCTGAGCTAAAAACTTCATTGCTGAACACTGAAACTTCTCTCATTTGGCCTGCGTCAGTAAGGTAAACGGGGGAGCCCCTGCGCCCAGGGCAGGGGCCTCATGCCCACCGAGCATATCCACAGATACTGCCCGGGGATGATGGCGGATGCAGAAACATGCCAGAAGCATTTGAAGGTCAAAGGAGTTTGTTCAACGGGGGGCGTCCGATGAAAATCACAGAAACCAAGCTCTATCAAAGGATCACAGGTGACAGACGGGTCCTGTCCGAGGTGCTGCGGGCAAAGGACGAAATGGAGCGAGTGGCTGTTGTGGTCAACCTCGGCCAGCGCTTCGGTTTGCCCGTGGAGCAGGAATCGGTGCGCGAATTTTTGGCGCATGGTCACGGCCGTGAACTTTCTGACCAGGAGCTGGACCTTGTGGTGGGGGGCAAGATCTGGGGTGACGTGGGCGATGACTATCTCCTCGGTACGAGCGGCGATGATAATATCGTTGGGTTTGGCGGCAACGACACCCTGCTTGGCCAAGGGGGCAATGACAGCCTTGATGGCTCCGACGGCGACGACTCTGTGGACGGCGGAGCGGGCAACGACACTTTGTATGGGGGGCCTGGCAACGACACCTTGTATGGGCAGGATGGCCACGACAGCGTGGATGGTGGCGAGGGCCACGACACGATGGATGGAGGCTGGGGGAATGACACCTTGTTTGGCGGCGAGGGCGACGACTCCATGGCAGGGGGTTCCGGTTGGGATTCGATGGATGGCGGGGCGGGCAACGACACGATGGATGGAGGCTCGCTGGATGACACCATGTTTGGCGGCGAAGGTGACGACTCCATGGCAGGCGGTTCAGGCTGGGATTCAATGGTTGGCGGGGCGGGCAACGACACGATGGACGGCGGTTCAGACGCAGACACCTTGTTTGGCGGCGAGGGCGATGATTCCATGGCAGGCGGCGATGGTTGGGATCGTCTTTATGGCGGTGCCGGTAACGATACGATGCATGGTGGGAGCGGCATCGATAGCCTGTATGGTGGCGATGGTGACGATTTCATGAATGGCGGCTCCGGTCTTGACGTCATGGATGGTGGTTCCGGCAATGATCATATGGTTGGCGGCGAAGGCGACGACCGCATGTCCGGCGGTGAGGGCGATGACAGCATGTTCGGTGGTGACGGCTGGGATAATCTGGATGGCGGTTCTGGCAACGACAGTATGGCCGGGGGGAGTGGCCTTGATCATCTGAGTGGCGGCTATGGGGACGATTCGCTGGATGGGGGTTCCGGTTCTGACTTCATGGATGGCGGTGGGGGCCATGACAGCCTGTTTGGCGGCACGGGCGACGACACGATGTATGGTGGCATGGGCGACGATACCTTGTACGGTGGGGCGGGCGATGACGTTTTGTACGGAGGGTTGAAATGGGGGGATGATGCTGGGGCGGATGTCTTTGTATTTGGCGTGAATGACGGCAACGACACCATCGGGGGCTTTAATCCCGAGGACGATATGCTCCATCTTGTCGGCGGAGATCCCGAGGATATGGAGGTCAGGGTCGAGAACGGCAGCACCATCATCACCTTTGGTGAGACGACAATCACCCTGCAGGGCGTGCAGATGGACAGGGACCAGGTTCTGGGATGCGTGCAGACGAACTGAGCTCCCGTCGCTGACTGTTGTTTGTTAAGTCTTGTGTGCAGGCCCGTTGCTCCGTAGCTGCGGGCCTGTTTGTTGTGGGGCCTCTTCAGGCGGTTTTGGAGGCCCAGGCTGAGGGGCTCGGGGGGCGGTTTTCCATGATTTTGCCTCTGCGTGATGTTTATTGAAACCATTTGCCGGGTCGGCGCGTCATAGAGGCGAGAGGGGAGAATGCCGGTGGAAATGAGGGGGGTTCAGGGCGGATGCCGAAAGGTGTCCGCCCTGAATATTTTTTGTAAAGAGGATCACGTCAAGGCCCTCCTTGAGCCACGATGCGGGCGGGAGAAACACCAGCGAGACATGCAGCTCGCCGTTTCCTGCCTTGCAGAGTCGCAGGCTCTGCGAGGGGGGGAACTCCGGTTTCGCTTCCGCAAAAGACTTGGGCCGACGGGTGCGGTCTGGTAGACTGAAGGCGTCTCCCAAATTCAAAGAGCATGAGGTGCCCCATGAATAGCTGGATGAATAGCTGGATCGTCTGCCTGATTGCCGTTTCACTGTGTGGGCTTTGTCTGCCTGGCCTGTCCCGTGCCGAGGAAGCCACCTGCAAGGATGTCTACCAGATCTACAAGACCTGCTACGACGGTGGGGTCCAGATGGATAAGGAGGGCTGCGACTATCTGGTGCAGGCCATGGGGCCCAGGCTGATGGGCGAGGAAGGCCTGAGCGGTTTTTCCGCTGCCCTGTCCGTGGCCATGTGCAAGCGTGGTTGCGAGGACGGCGCGAATAAGAAAAAGCCTCTGCCCATGAATTCCTTCCGCAAGGAATTCTGCGGAGGCGGGCTGAAATAGATTCGGCTGACGCTTGGGGGGGCGGGGCGAAGGCTGGGAGACCTGGCGAGCAAAAGGCTGTTCAGTTGATCATGGAGGAAGATGCGGTGACAAGCTGATTTCGGCCTTCGCGTTTGGCCTGGTACAGAACCGCATCCGCAGCGTTCAGCAGTTCTTCACTCGTGCTCAGGCCACAGCGGCAGGTGGCGCAGCCAATGCTCACCGTGATGCGCAACTCGGCGCAGCATTCAAGGCGAAAGGCTTCCACGGTGCGGCGGATGCGTTCGCCTGCGACACAGGCGGCCTGGGTGTTGGCTCCGGGCAGCAGCAGGGCGAATTCCTCTCCGCCCAATCTGGCCAGTACGTCTCCATCGCGCAGGTTGGTGCGGCAGATCTCCGCGAATGCCTTGAGAACCATATCCCCAATCGGGTGTCCCCAGGCATCGTTGATGGCCTTGAAGTGGTCCAGGTCCAGCATCAGCAGCGACAGGGGGCTGTCCTTCAGCTGCGGTTTTGACAGTTGATATTCCAGGTGCTCGTCGAAGGCTCTGCGGTTCACGGCGCCTGTCAGAGAATCGGTCTCGGCCATGCGCTGCAGGACGATTTCCCGCCGTTTGCGATGCCGGATGTCCACGGCAATGCCTGCCAGTTGCCCTGGCCTTCCTTGCAGGTCCCGGCTCAGGCTGCCGATGATTTCCACCCAGTGCTGGTTGGAGGCGTGATGTCGCAGGCGCACGTCGTGACGCAGGGTGCCTTCTGCGTTGGCGACATAGTCCTGGATGGCCTTGATCAACCCGCGGATGTCCTCGGGATGAACCAGGCGGCAAAGCCCGAGCATGTTCAGGCTGCGGTCGGCGGGTGGTTGACCGGGTCTCTTGACCAAGTCCCCGGTGACCCAGGAACGTCCGGTCTTTAGGTCGATCTTCCAGGCGCTGGAATCCGTCAGGGATTTGAGAATCTCGAACTGCTTGTCGCGGGCTGAAAGCTGATCGCGCAGGATGGCGCTGGTAATCAATGCGCTGGCCGTGCGCAGCAGGGCGACTTCTGGCTTGGACCAACGGTATTCCCGTTCGCAGTCGTCAAAGCCGAGGGTCCCCCACCATAGCCCATCCACAAAGATCGGGATGGTCAGCATGGACTGAATGCTCTGATCGTCCAACAGATGGGTGCGCAGCCATGATGGCGGCAGTTCCCGGGGCAGCATGGATTGATGTTCGCCGTGGCGTCGGCTGTCGATGAGCGCGCGGTATTCCGGGAGGTCGAAATGTCTCTTGGACATGCTGAAACAGGACATGCCGATCTGTGCATAGTGCGGCGCTGCGGCCCATTCGAACACATAGTCCTGGATGATATGGTTGAGGCCAAGCTCTACGGTCTGGAAGATCCAGACCCGGCTGACTCCAGTCGAACGTCCCAACTCGGCCAGGAGCGTGTTGACGCCATCGGGCCAGCTGTTGCGCTGCGACATCATTTCTGCACCACGGGCAATGGCGGTGAGCAGGTCAGTCGGATCGATTGATCTGGAGCGGATCGACGGCATACTATCCTTGGGCCAAGGGGGGGGCTGCGGGATCATTCTATAGACGTGGGCAGGGAATCGGTCGTGCCGATGTGCGGAGTGGAATGATCCCTCAGGGGCACACAGGCAATTGCCCGGATGCGCACCCTGAAACATGTACTGCTGAAGTCCTTTACGCGTGTAAGAAAAGGAAGTCTATATCGTGCTTAGAAAACACGGGAAATCCCGAACACGGGACAGAATTTCGTCTTAGCCCATGGCCCGCACGGCCTCGTAGCGATAGCAGTTGCTGAGGTGGTCGTTGACCAGCCCGGCGGCCTGCATGTGGGCGTAAATCGTGGTGGAGCCCACGAACTTGAAGCCCCGGCGTTTCAGGTCCTTGGACAGGGCATCGGAAACCGGGGTGGTGGCCGGGAGCTGGTCCATGGAGGTCCAGGCGTTCTGGATGGGACGGCCATCCACGAAATTCCAGATATAGGCGTCGAAGCTGCCGAATGTGGCCTGAATCTCCTGAAAACGCGCCGCATTGTTGATGCTGGCCCTGATCTTGGCGCGATTGCGGATGATGCCCGCGTCAAGCATCAGGCGCTCTTCATCGACTTCCGTGAACCGCGCCACCTGGAGGGGATCGAACCCGGCGAAGGCCCGGGCGTAGCCCTCGCGGCGGCGCAGGATCGTCAGCCAGGACAGCCCGGCCTGGGCGCTTTCCAGGATCAGGAACTCGAAGTGTCTGCCATCGTCGTGCACGGGTACGCCCCATTCCTCGTCGTGGTAGCGGGTCATTTCTTCGGGCTTCAGTGCCCAGGCGCAGCGTGTGATCATCGGCTTGCTCCAAGGATGTTCTTCTTCAGGTGGATCAGGGTAGAGGGCGCTCCGTCCGGGCCGCTGCGCGTGGCGATGCCCGTGGCCAGGAACCCCAATCTGGAGTAGAGGATCAGGCCCCCAGTGTTCATGCTGAAGCACGAGACCTGGAGCTGTTTGGCCTCAAAGGCGTCCCTGGCCTTGGCCTCCATGACGGCCATTATCCGGCTGGCCAGACCACGCCTGCGCAGGGCCGGGTCCACCACCACATTGCCCACTTCGCAGTATTGATCGGGTTCCCAGGTCCGAAAATTGGCGTACCCGGCCACTTCTCCCTCCCACAGGAACACCGTGGGTTCCCGTCGCTGGGTTGCCGCTTGTGCCAGCTGTGCGCAGCTGAGCGGCCAGTTGGCCGCGGGGAACATGAAGAAAAGTTCCTCCTTGGTGCGCACAAAGCCGCAGATGGAGGGCAGGTCGTCCGCGGCCAGGGGGCGGTGCGAGAATTCGTCGTGGGTCATGGTTGCTGTGTCCTCATTCACGGGAGCGGGTCCCAGCGGGTTGACCGGCCATGGCCCGGGCCAGGCGGCCCAGTTCCCTGATGCCCAGCTCCTTGGGGTGGTCCCAGACCCCGCCCAGGGACAGCCGGATAAAGCTCTTGAACTTGTCCTGGGTGGAGAAGATGTTGCCCGGTGCCACGCCGATGCCGCGGGCTCTGGCTTCGTAGAAATAATCCACGCAGTTGACGCCCCCCGGCAGTTCGAGCCAGAGCACGCTTCCGCCTTCGGGGCGGGTGGCGCGGGTGCCCTCGGGGAATTGCTCGCCCACGTGGTGCAACATCACATCGCGCTGCTTGTGAATGGCGCTGCGCAGGCGTTTCAGGTGCTTGTCATACAGGCCCTGGCGCAGGAACTCGCCCAGGGCCATCTGGGTCGGGCTGGCTGAGCAGACGTTGGTGGTGGCCTTGATCTCCAGGGCTTTGTCCCGATAGCGGCCGGGCACCATCCAGCCCACGCGATAACCCGGGGCGAGGGTCTTGGAAAAGGACGAGCAGAGGATCACCATGCCCGAGGTGTCGTAGGACTTGAACGTTCTTGGGCGTGCGTTGCCGAAATGCAGGTCGCCGTAGACGTCGTCCTCCACCAGGGGCACGCCGCGCTGGGCAAAGAGCCTGACGATCTCGGCCTTGGCAGATTCGGGGGTCAGGCTGCCATCGGGGTTGTTGAAGTTGGGGCAGAGCACCGAGGCCGTGATGTCGTATTTGTCCAGGGCGTCCTTGATGTCGCCGGGGTCGATGCCGTGCTCCGGGTGTGAGGAGACCTCGATGGCCCGCAGCCCCAGGGTCTCCACCAACTGCAGGAAGCAAAAATAGGTGGGCGACATGATCAGTACCGTGTCCCCGGGGCGGGTGGTGGCCCGCAGCGAGATGTACAGGGCCTCCAGGGCGCCGGAGGTCACGATCATGTCCTCGGGGGCGAAGCGGGTGCCGTGATCCAGCCCGAGCAGGGAGATCTGTTTGCGCAGCTCCAGGTTGCCGGGGATGGTCTCGTATTCCAGGCTCCTGTGGGGCTGTTCCCGCAGTACACTGGCCATGATCCGTGCCAGAGCCCTACCGGGCAGGAGTTCTTGTGATGAGGGGCAGATGATGCCCAGCGGGGTCAGGTCGGGGCGACCAACGGATTCCAGCACCGTGTTGATCAGCTTGGTACGGCTCACGGCGCGCGCGGCCTGCATCCCGTCCCCGGACGAGGGCGTGGGCAGCCTCCGGGGCGCGCGCACATAGAACCCTGAGCGCGGACGGGATTCGACCACGCCCTTGCGCTCCAATTCCAAGTAAGCCTGGGTGATGGTCGAGATGCTCGCGTCCAGGCGGGCGGACAGCTTGCGCAGCGAAGGCAGCTTGTCTCCGGGGGTCAGCACGCAGGAGTCGATGAGGCCCATGACATGGTCCTCGACGGCCTGGTATCGGAATTGGCTGGAGCCGGTCTGCATGGTGAATCGCCCAAACTGTTATGGTTGATTTTTAATCGATCTGTATCTGTACCGATAGCAGATTCTGTGATGAATTCAAGCCCTGGATTGGGGGCTCCCCGCATCAAGGAGAGCCGTAAGGAGAGCGAGTATGGTGACACGAGTGAGGACGGCGCTGGGGATGCCTGTGGTCTCCGGTTCCCTGGTGGGAGCGGTCAGGCAGGCCCTGCCCATTGTGCTGGGTTATGTCCCCGTGGGCTTTGCCTTCGGGGTCCTGGCCCTGAAGAACGGGATTTCCCCGGCCAATGCGGTGCTGATGTCGGTCATCGTCTTTGCGGGCTCGGCGCAGCTCATCGCCGTGGGGCTGATTGGCGCTGGGGCCGCACCTTTGTCCGTCATCGCCACGACCTTTGTGGTCAACCTGCGCCATCTGCTGATGGCCGCGTCCCTGGCCCCGTTTTTGAGCACCTGGGGCAAACGCAGGTTGGCCTGGTTCGGGCTGCAGCTGACGGACGAGACTTTTGCCGTGCACAGTGTGCGCTTCCACCGCAGTGAGACGGACGCACCCGAGACCTTCGGCATCAACGCCATCGCGCACCTGGGCTGGATCGCCGGGTCGTGGCTGGGGGTGGCGGCCAGTACGGTCATCAGTGATGTCCGCCCCCTGGGATTGGACTACGCCCTGCCCGCGATGTTCATCGCCCTGGTGGTGGCCCAAACCAGACACTTGACCCATGTCATTGTAGGGCTGGCGGCAGGGACCCTGTCTTTGGTGTTTTTCGGGCTTGGCATCGAGCAGTGGAACGTGATCCTGGCCACCGTGGCCGGGGCAAGCATCGGAACGGGGGTGGCGGCATGGACCAGAGACTGATCTTTGCGACCATCGTGGGCATGGCCCTGGTGACCTACATCCCCCGGGCCGTACCGCTGATCGCCCTGGCCTCGCGCAATCTGCCGCCCCTGATGGTGCGTTGGCTGAGCTACGTGCCCACGGCCGTGCTCTCGGCCATGCTTGCCCCCTGTCTGTTGCTGGGCGAAGGCGAGTTGAACCTCGGGCTGGACAACCTGTTTTTGCTGGCAGCCATACCCACCTTTGCGACGGCGATCTTCACGCGCAGCTTCTTTGGCTCCGTGGCCGTGGGCATGGGCGTGGTGGCGGCGGGCCGTTATTTGTTCGCCATGTAGTCCCCTTGAATTTCCACCCACACCATCCGTGCCGCACGGAGCCGGCGGTCGGCTTCGTGCGGCACCTCCTGTTTGTCTGCCTTGGTTTGGGGCGTTGCCAGTCATGCTGCCTTTCGTTTTTGTTTGCTTAAAAAGGATAGTGTTATATGTATAGGGTTCACTGAGGGTTTTTGTGCGCAACTGGAGCGTACGCAACGGGTGAGTCGGTTGACCATTTTTTGCTTATGCTGATAAGGTGTCGGCCTTGATCCGTGTCATGCTTGAATTGTGGGCGATTTCAAGGTTGATGTTGCCTGTGTCCGTTACGTGCCGGGTTATTCAATGAGGGGTATCACGATGAGCTGGAAGGATCTGGGATTGAAGATAAAATTCAGCGTGGGCTTCGGCTTTGTCCTGGTCCTGCTGACGGTGGTGGGTTTGTGGTCCATCCTGGGCGTCGGGCGGATCGTGGACAATGCCGGCGAGGTGATCGCCGGCAACAAGCTCAAGGGCAATTTCACCCAGCGCGTGGTGGACCACCTGAAGTGGGCCGAACAGGTGGCGGCCTACCTGACGGACAAGGATGTCAAGGAACTCAACGTCCAGCTTGATCCCCACAAGTGCGCCTTCGGCCAGTGGTACTACGGCGAGGAACGCAAGCAGGCCGAGGAGCTGGTCCCCGCCATCAGAAGCAACATGGAGGCCATCGAGGCCCCGCACAAGCATCTGCATGAGTCCGCCGGGCTGATCAAGGACAAGTACGTGGACGTCGACCCTGAACTGGGTGGCTTTCTGCGTGAGAAGAAGACCGACCACGTGGTCTGGATGAACCAGGTCCTCAAGGTCTTCAGCGATCCGGCCATCAAGCAGGCCGATGTCCAGACCGACGAGCACGAGTGCGGGTTGGGCAAGTGGCTCTATTCCGAGGAACTGGCGGAAAAGATGCGTGCCAATCCAGAATTGAGGTCCATGATCGAACCCCTCCATGAGCCGCACAAGGCCCTTCATTCCTCGGTGCTCGAGATCAACAAGCTGCTGGCCCAGGGACGCCGGGCTGAGGCCAATCATTATTTTCAGACCAAGACCAGCGATTTTGCCCAGACGACCCTTAGCAGGATTGACGACACCATCGCCTGGCACGACAGGCGCATGGCCATGCGCCAGGAAGCCCTGGACATCTATGCGACCCAGACCAAGCTTCACCTGGGCAAGGTCCAGGAGATTCTGGGTAAGACCTCGGACGTGGTCACAGAGAACATCATGACCGATCAGCAGATGCTGGATGCGGCCGCGAGGACGCGGACTGTGGTCATCATCCTGACTGCTGCGGCCATTCCCTTGGGCATCTTTTTTGCCTTCATCATTGCCCGTGGCATCCTGGGACCGATCCTCAAGGGTGTGGGCCTGGCTTCGTCGTTCAGTGAGGGCGACCTGACCGCCGGCGTGGATGTGCACCAGAAGGACGAAGTCGGCCAATTGGCCGACGCCATGCGCGAGATGGGCAGCAGGCTCAGGCAGATTGTGGGTGAGGTCCAGGCCGCGACGGACAACGTGGCCTCGGGTTCCGAGGAGTTGTCCGCCTCTTCCGAGACCCTGTCCCAGGGGGCGACGGAGCAGGCTGCCAGCGTGGAGGAGGTCTCCTCCTCCATGGAGCAGATGGCCGCCAATATCCGTCAGAACGCCGAGAACGCCCGGACCACCGAGGACATTGCCGTCAAGGCTGCGGTGGACACCGAAGAAGGCGGCAAGGCCGTGAACCAGACCGTGGAGGCCATGAAGCAGATCGCCGAAAAGATCTCGATCATCGAGGAAATTGCCCGGCAGACCAACCTGCTGGCTCTGAACGCCGCCATCGAGGCCGCACGGGCCGGTGAACACGGCAAGGGCTTTGCCGTGGTGGCTGCCGAGGTGCGCAAGCTGGCCGAGCGCAGCGGCACCGCTGCCGCGGAGATCAGCCAGTTGTCGGCCTCCAGCGTGGAGGTGGCGGAAAAGGCCGGTAAGATGCTGGAGCGCATCGTGCCCGACATCCGACGGACCGCCGACCTGGTGCAGGAAATCGCCGCAGCCAGCAACGAACAGAATGCGGGCGCGGAACAGATCAATAAGGCCATCCAGCAGTTGGACCAGGTCATCCAGCAGAATGCCTCGGCCTCCGAGGAGATGGCCTCCACCTCCGAGGAGCTGTCCAGCCAGGCGGAGCAGTTGAAGAGCAGCATGAGTTTCTTCAGGGTGGAGGGCAAGACCCGCAGGGCCGCTTCCGTCAGGCCGCCGGTGACCGTGCATTCGACCCCGCCGAAAAAGCTGGCAGCCCAGCCCCAGGGGCCCAAACGCGGGGGCGGGATCTCTCTGTCCCTGGAGGCCGGTGACGACGACGATGATGCGTTTGAACGCTTTTAGATTCCCTCGCTAGTCATCCCCGAATCAAGGCGGGCGCGGTTTTTGACCGCGCCCGTTTTTATTGGGCCAGCTGAAGATAGACGCCCGGGTCCACCCCAAACTGGGCATGGTCCAGGCATTCGCTGATCTCCAGGGACTCCTTGGCGGGCAGTTCAGCCAGGTCGATCTGCCGCTTGGGGATGGCCTTCATGTTGGCGTCGAAGGCCACCAGCACGCTGGGCTTGAGCGGCGCATCGGGATTGGAGCCGGTGACGATGCCGTGCTCGTTGTTGGACAGGCGCACCAGGCTGCCCACGGGGTAGATGCCCAGGAACTTGATGAAGGTCTCGGCCTTGCCGGGATGAAAGTCCTTGCCCCGCATGCCATAGAGGATGGTCAGGGCCTTGCTGGGCATCATGGGCGGCTTGTAGACCCTGCGGCTGGTCAGGGCGTCGTAGACATCGGCCACGGAGATGATGCGCGCGAAGAGGTGGATGTCCTCCCCGGCCAGATGGCGCGGATATCCAGCGCCGTTGAATTTTTCGTGATGCTCGACGATGCCGCGCAGGATCCGCTTGGGGATGCCCTTTTTCTCGCGCAGCAGGCGATAGCTGCGTTCCGGGTGCTTCTGCATGATCAGGAATTCCTGATCCGTGAGCTTGCCGGGCTTGTTCAGGATATCCGGAGGGACCAGCGACTTGCCCACGTCGTGGAACAAGGCTGCCGCGCCCAGATCCCGCAGATCCTCATGGGACAGGCCCAGGTAGTTGCCAAACGCCGTGGAAAGCACGGAGACGTTGATGCAGTGGGTGAAGGTGTATTCGTCGAAGGTTTTGAGCTTGGTCAGGCTGATCAGGGCGTCGTAGTTGCGGGTGACGCTGTCCAGCATCTCTTCCACGAGGCCCGCGGCGGCTTCGTAATCCACCTTGCCGTCCTTGGCCGCGCTGGTCATGAAGTCCTTGGCGAAGGCCAGGGACTCGTCGTACACGGCCTTGGCCCGGTGAATCTCCACGGCCATGGGGATCTCAGGCTTGTGACGACCGGTTTTTTCCCCGATGACGCCGTCCCGGACCTGCTGTTCGGGACGCAGCCCCTTGGGCAGGTTCCAGGCATAGCTGCCGCGGTCCGTATCCACGAAGGCGGCCTCGTAGCCATCGGCAATCAGGCCTTTGGTCTGAGCATCCGAGGCTATTTCGCCCTCCTCGGCATACAAATAGGGATGTTCGGTCCAGTCCAGCCCTGTGTCCACGACATGCATGCCGGGCCGAAGAGCGGCGGCGGGAAGTTTCTTGATCATGGCTTAGGTCCTCGTGGGCAGTGGCTGCGCGTGGGACCGGATCTTCAGAGAGCTGTCCAAGGGGAACGTGCGTTCTGAAGGGATGCGATCAGACATGGTCGCTTCTGTCTTGGCGGAGGTGGCCAGTGTGCTTGTCAGCGAGGTGTCGGGGGCCATGTGTCTCTCGATGGGGCAATAGTTCATGGAGAATACGGGGTGTCTTGTCTATAGATTGAATCAGATTTACTGGTCCTGCGCAAGCCTCGGCCAGTCCCCTGCGGTGGGCAGTTATTTGTGGCCCACGATGCGTAACTGGATGCTTACGTTGTCGTGCACCAGGTGCATGCCCAGATGCCGGAAGAATTTGCCGGAACCGTACAACAGGCCCCAGCGGGTCCGATCCATGTCGAAATGGGCCTCGACCGCCACGCCATCCGCAATGCTGGAGAGGGTCGCCGGGAAGGCCAGGGTCTCGATGCGTCCGCGGAGCAGCAGCTCGCCCCGCAGGTGGCAGTTCACCGCGCCGGGAGTGGCATCCGGCAGGGCCTCGGACTGTTCGACGCTGAAGCGGGCCTCGGGATGGCGCTGGGCAAAGAGGAAATCGTCGGACAGCAGGTGCTTGACGAGCATCAACGCCAGAGAGTGGTCCGTGAGGTTGGTGTTGGTCAGGGAGCCGAGATCGATGACGAAGTCGCCGCCCACGCGCCCTTTGTCCAGGCGCATCACGCCCTCCTTCAGGCGCAGGGTCCCAGAGTGTTTGGTGTCCGCGTTGCGCCCGGTCCATTCGATGAGGCTCTGCTCCACGTCCACGCGGTAGGTTCCGTCCGGGGGCAGGGGCGAATGATCCACGGGTTCGCTGCCGGTTCCCTCCACGGGATGGCCCGCGGTTTTCCAGGCCTGGAATCCACCGCTCAGGGCATATACCTTGCGGAATCCCCGGCGCAGCAGCTTCTTGGCGGCGACGTCGGCGTCGCGGGTCTCGTTGTCCTCGCCGTAGACCACCACTACGTCTTCGGGGTCGATCCCAGCGGCCTGGACCAGCTCCGGGAAGGCCACCTCGAAGACGCAGGCGTTCTTGGAGTCGGGCAGATGGCGGTGTTCAAAGGCCGTGCCGTGAGCACGTCCAGCAGCTGGAAGTCGCGGCCCTCGTCCATCCAGATCTTGAGTTCGGCAGGCGAAATCCGGGTGTAGTTGGTATCCATCGATATGGCTCCTCCAGGAATATTGATTGGGTAATCTCGTATCATAGTGTCGATGTGGGGAATTGACCAGAGGGTCGGGACCAGAAGTGTCTGACGCTTCGGGTGCCCGCGCGCCACATTGGTGATCCCCCCCCCTGTTGCTTGCGATTCCGACTGCCAACCGGGGATTCTGGACATTCCCTTGGCAAGTGGCCATTGTCTTCCGGAATTCGGGAGGCCAAGATGAAAGCAACGATTTTAGTGGATAACAATACCATCATCGACAGGTATTTCCTCGGGGAACCCGGCCTGTCCGTGCTCATCGAGCAGGACGGGCTGCGGGTATTGCTGGACTGCGGCTATTCCGGGGTGTTTATCGAGAACGCCCGGCGCATGAACCTGGACCTGCTGCACCTGGACTGGGTGGTGCTGTCCCACGGGCATCTGGACCATACCTGGGGTCTGGCCGATCTGATCCGGCTGTATACCGAGGCGGGCATCAACGGCGTCGCGCATCGGCGGCCCCGGCTGTTGGCCCATCCCCAGGCCCTGGTGACGCGGATTGCGGGCAAGATTCCGGAGATTGGCGCAATCATCGGGCAGGACAAGCTGTCCCGACACTTCGAACTGGCCCCGTCGCGCGAGCCGCAATGGCTGTCGGAACGTCTGGTCTGGCTGGGAGAGGTTCCCCGGCGGTTCGATTTCGAGCGCACGGAAGCCACGGAGCGGCGGCTGGTGGGCGAGGACGGTCTGAGCGCCCCGGACGACCTCGTGGACGACAGCGCCCTGGCCTGCGTCACGGATCGGGGGCTGGTGATCGTCACGGGCTGTTCGCATTCCGGGGTTTGCAATATCGTGGAGCATGCGCGCGAGGTCACGGGGCAGGAGCGCGTGGCGGACGTACTGGGTGGATTCCATCTGTTGAACGCCCCTGCGTCGCGGCTAAAGGCCACGGCGGACTATCTGGAGGCCCTGGATCTGGACGGGCTGCACGCCTGCCACTGCACGGATCTTTCGGCCCGTGTGGCCCTGGCGCGCTCCTGCCCGCTGCGCGAGACCGGCTCGGGCACGGTACTGGACTACCCCACGGGCCAATGATCTGGGATACGATTGTATGATTGGTGACACCGTAACCCGGATGTTGTAGGCTCCATCAAAATATCCGGTGGGCTATGCCGCCCGCCGTTCATCAGCGAGAAAGGACAAGGAGACTCCGTATGTGCAAAGGTTGCGGCTGCGGCCCCCAGAAGCCAAGCAAGTTCAAGCAATTAATGGATAAGAAAGAGCACGCTCACGAGCATGGTCATGACCACGACCACGAGCATGGCTCTGATCATGACCATGGGCACGACCATTCTCACGACCACGGTCATGAGCACGGGCATTCTCACGACCACGGGCATGACCATCATCACAGCCATGACCATGTCCATCCCCACACCCACGAACATGACCACAGCCATGACCACGACTCTGACCACGATCATAGTCATTCCCATGAGCATGGTTCTGATCACGACCACGAGCATTCTCATGTCCATCCCCACACTCATGAACATGACCACGAGCACGAGCATGGCCACGATCATGAGCACTCCCACGACCATGATCATGACCACAAGCATTAGGCATTGATTTGGTTGCCGGGGGGCGACCCCAGGCAGTGGTACAGATCAAACAAAGGCCCCGCTCCAGTCATGGAGCGGGGCCTTCTCGCGTCAGGGGGGAGCATCGCCGTCAGGGGGAGACGCTCTGCACTGGTCCCCTTCGGCGAAACGAGAGGTCCGTCGCCCCTCGGCGGCTGACCTCTCGTGGGGGGGGCTGTGTCGTTGTTCTCGGTTGGCTAGAACTCCAGGCGCAGGTTGGCGGTCAGGCCGTGGGATTCGCTGTGCTCGCTGAACTCCCCGCCGTAGGCCAGGGTGAAGGTGGCGTCGCCCTCGCGCAGGGACAGGCCCAGGTCCAGGCCCAGGCGGTCGTCGTCGTTCTTCTGGGTGGCCTCGACGGCGGTGGTGCCCAGGGTCTGGCCCACGGTGATGTCGTTGCCGCCCAGGTCATGGGACCAGGACAGGCGGGCGTAGGGGCTGATGCGGGTGGAACCGGCCTCGAAGCTGCCGCGCAGGCGCAGGCCCGCCACGCTCTCCACAAAGAATTTGTCGAAGTCGGCGTATTCCACCGCATTGGTGGCGTCGGTCTCGGAGAAACCGCCACGGTTGAGATAGCTGGTGTTCAGGCCTAACTCGGGGGCCAGCTCCCAGGTGTCGTTCACGGCCCAGCCGTAGGAGGCCAGCAGCTGGTTGGACAGCACCTGGCTGTCGTAGTCGCCCTTGGCCATCTCGCCCAGGCCCGCGTTGCGCTTGGATTCGTGCTCGCTGTGGGTGAAGCTTAAGGTGTCGGACAGCCGCCAGTCGCCCAGGCGGTAGCCGCCGTAGATGCCCAGGGTGTAGAGCTGCTGGTCTTCTGAGTCGTTCTCGGCAAAGGCCAGGCCTTCGAAGTTGATGTCCGTCACGGCGGTGCCGATGAACGCGCCCAGCAGCAGATCGTCCAGCACGAAGGTGTCCGCGCCGATCTCCACGCCCGCCATGTTGGCGCTATAGCCGGGGCCGGAGCCGAAGGCGTCACGCTGGCTGACATTGAACATGGGCTGGACATAGATGCCGTAGCGGTCGCCGTTGGAGCGCTTGGAGACCAGATCCACCAGCGGCTCGGACGAGGCCACCATGAACTCGCCCTGGTCCTGGTTTTCGCTGAGCAGGTTTGATGTGCGGTTGCCGGGCACGCCCATGAAGGCCTGGGTGGCGCCCATGGCCGAGGACAGGCCCATGGCCGAGTTGTCGTACTGGGGCGCATAGGTCACGCCGGTCAGCTGGATCTGCTGGCCAAGGCCCGCGGCAACGGTTGCGCTGTCAAAGCTGAAGTTGGGGTTGGAGCTGGTGATGGAGGAGAACCCGCCTGTGAGAGCCGCCGTGTCGATGATGACCTGTGTTGTGCCCAGGGCACTGTAAGGCACATCCAGGGACAGGCCTCCGGCAATGGTGGCACTGTTTGGTGCGGTGATATACGGCCCGCCGCTGTTGTTCAGGGTCAGGGCCAGGGTGCTGCCTGCGGCTTGGTTGTAGTCGCCCCATGCACCGAGGCTGACGGTCGTGCCCGAGTTCAGGGCCAGGGTGCTGCCGGTGTACAGGGTGATGCTATCGGCTGCGAAGCTTGTGCCCGTTGCCAGGGCCAGAGTGCCTTCATCAATAAAATAGCGAACCGAGACGGGGGCGCGAGTGATGGTCCAGGTCCCTGCCTGGGTTTTGTGGATTCCCTGCCAGCCACCTGTAATGTCGAAGTCAACGGTACCGCTGCCGTCCAGATAGAGCCATGTGGCGGAGGCATTGGCGGCGTAGACATCACCATCCAGGATGCGTGTCCCGGTCTGCAGATGAACTTTGGCTTGGGAGAGGGCGTACACGGCGTGGGCGCCGGAGGCATAGGCCGCAAGGGTGCCGCTGTTGTAGAACACGGAGGTGCCGTCCGCATAGATGGCTGCCGCACCGGTGCCATTTGTGCTCAAGGTTCCGGAGTTGTAGGTGGTTGAACCAAATGTATAGAGGGCGTGAGCCGTAGCTCCGTAGGTCGTAACAGTGCCGCTGTTGGTGCTGGATGCACCGGCAGTGATCAACATGCCATGGGCAGTGTTTCCTTGGGTAGTGATACTGCCGATGTTGGTGACGGTGGAGTTGCTGTCTTGAGCACTAAGCCCATAGGAACTAGTCCCGTATGTGGTTATTGTTCCGTTATTGATCGCTGTGGAACTGGATATATAGAGTCCTCTGGCACTATCACCTTGAAGAGTTATGCTGCCGTTATTAGTTGTTGTGGAGCCGTTGGAGATTGATACGCCGTGGGCGCTTGCACCATTAGTCGTGAGGCTGCCGTTGTTTGTTAAGCTGGAAGAGTTGTCTACTCTTGCTCCGATAGAACCATTCATCTGGGTGGTAATGGTCCCAGTGTTTGTCATTGATGAATGGTCATCAATCTCTGCGCCATAAGCTCCGCCTAATATCGTAGTGATGGTTCCGTTGTTGGTTGCTGTAGAATAGGTTGTTGATTTGATGCCGGTGCCACCTGTGGAGATGTTGCCGTTGTTGGTTGCAGTGGAATGGTCGCTTGAATTGATGCCGTGGGCAGCAATGTCGGACGTGTTGATGGAGCCGTTGTTTGTCACGGTAGAATTGCCGGATGAATTGATGGCGATGGCGCTATTTCCAGTTGTTGTGATGGTTCCATTGTTGGTTGCTGTGGAATAATCCGTAGAATTGATACCGTAGGAATTGGCCCCTGCGGTGGTGATGGTTCCGCTGTTTGTTGCGGCGGAATGGTCTGTTGAGTTTATGCCGTAGTAAGAATCGAACGAGCCTACGCCGATGGTGCCGCCAGCGGCGTTGACACTGCTCTGGTCGTTGGCGCTGGACATGCCGGGACCCCAGAGTGGTGTGAGTGTTCCGTAGTTGACCCAGTTTGTACAGAGATAGTATTTACCTGACACTGCCGCCCTTGGCGGGGTGATTTTTAGGCAGCGTTTTTGGCTGCCTTTTCCTTGGTCTTTTCATCTTTGGGCAGACCGTCCAAGAAGGCTTGGTTCGG
>JAHIUW010000032.1 GCA_018816865.1 Pseudomonadota bacterium | reverse complement strand
TGCTGCGAACGGCTCACACTCTTGCGTATGTCAGATACGCGACGAGCGTGAGCCGTTCTCGCGTCTGGCATCCGGTCACTTTTGAGCGGTTTGCGGGGAAGTCACACGTGTACTTTTCTTGCGCCTGACCGCTGAAAAGCGATCGTCTGCTTTGTTGCTTCGGCCAGTTTAAACTCTCGCGTATTGGTTGATACGCGTCGAGCTTGGACTGGCCTTGCGCCTTGCATCCGGTCGCTTTTGAGCGCTTTTTTGTGGAGCAGGGCGTGAGTCGTTCTCGCGTCGCTCTGCTTTCTTGCTCCGTAAGTCTCGAAGACTCGCCAACGGCTTAAGATCGCATCCGGCCACTTTTGAGCTGTTTTTGGCAGAGGAGTGCGTGAGTCGTTCTTGGGCTTGACCTTCGCGCAGTGCTGATTGCTCTGCGAGAGGGGAGTGCCCTCCCACTGAGGGCCGTTTGGCAGGGAATGATGGCGTTGTCGGGAAGGGAGCCGAGAGGCGTTGGAGATTGGACTCTTGCTCTAGAGCTGGTCGAGGGCCTCGGCCAGATGGTCCAGCCAGATGTCGGCGAATTCACCGTACTCGGCGGTGCCGCGCACCACGCATGAGGTGCTGATGCCTGCCGCATCCAAGATGGAAACCCAGGACTGGGGGCCGGTGCCGCACATGTCATTCTGCACGTGGCGGCCGGGCAGGGCCAGCAGGGGAACGAGCCAGGCCATGCGCATGCCTCGGTTCAGGAGTTCGTCGCGGACGCTCTCGATGGTCAGGCGGCCATCCATGGTGGCCACGAAGATGTTCGAATCTTCGGCCTGCATGGCCTCGTAGAGGGTGTCGTAAAGCGAATCCCCGGCGTGCCAGGTGCCGTGGCCCATGAGCACCACGGCCTCGCCTGGTTTCCGCTCCGGTGGCAGGTGGGACATGATGGCCCGAACCACGCGGGGCACGTCCACTTCGCTGGCGATGAGCGGTCGGCCCAGGCTGACGGAGGCGAATCCGTCGGATCGATCCTCGAACTGTTTCACATCCGCGGCCAGGGCCTCGTATTCATTGCCCGTGATGACGTGCAAGGACTGCACGGCCACATGGGTGTAGCGCTCGAACAGCATCTTTTGCAGGGCCTTGTCCGACGAGTCGGTCTTCTTGCCCTTGTCGGCCAGCTTGCCGCGTACGATGCCCGACGTGAATCCCCAGCGGACCGGGATGTCCGGGAAACGACTGCGGACCCGATCCTCGAATTGTCTGAGGGACAGGTGCGCCTCCTGGCGGCTGGAGCCAAATGCGACGAGCAGAATGCCTTTTCTCATGGGGTTCCTTTGGCGGCAGGAATGGTCCGGGCCGCACAAGTCCGCAGACTAGCAGAAAATCGTCCCGTGATGAAGAGGAATGCAGGGCAATCCGGCGCGCTAGTCGCCGTGGGTGTGCGGAACGTCGCCGTGGGGATGCTCGTGTTCGTGGGCGTGGGGGTGTGCATGCCCGCGGACGTGACCGTTCCCGTGGTCGTGGACATGGGCGTGAACGTGTTCGTGGGAGGCTGTGCGACCGTCGAAGATGATCTTGCCGTCGCGCATGGCGTAGATGTCCTGGGTGGTTTGGGCCAGGAAGTCGTAGTCGTGAGAAATGATGATTCGCGGCAGGGCCTGGTCGTTCAGGATGTGGATCAACCTGTGGCGCGTGTCCACATCCAGGGCGTTGGTGGGTTCGTCCAGGAAAACGGCTTTGGGTTTCATGGCCAGCACCGTGGCCAGGGACACGAGCTTTTTTTCGCCACCCGAGAGCTTGTAGGTGATGCGGTCCTCGAAGCCATCAAGGCCAAGATGGCGCAGCGTCGAGTGTGCGATTTCAGCCGCTTCGGCGGGTGATTTGCCAAGATTGAGGGGACCGAAGGCCACATCCTCGAGAACCGTGGGGTAGAACAGCTGGTCATCGGCGTTCTGGAACAGCAGTCCGACCTCGCGCCGCAGCACAGCGAAGCCCTTCTCGTCGCTCACGGGTCGCCCATGGTGCAGCACGGTGCCGGAGTTCGGGGCGATCAGGCCCATGACGATGTGCGCCAGAGTGGTTTTGCCCGCGCCGTTGGGACCGATGAGGCCGATGCTCGCGCCTTCCATAAAGGAGAAATCCAGCTCGTCCAGCACCGGCTTGCGGCAGGGATAGGCGTAGGTGATTTTCTGCAATTCGAAGAGCGGAGTGGTCATATCAGTGGCAATCCCAGGTCAAAGAGTGCAAGGGCGGCTGTGGCGGCCAGCATCGATAGCAGAAAGACGGCATCGACGCCAGTGGCGCAGAGCCCATTCAGGGACCTGAAGCGTCCGGTGAAACCCCGGCAAAGCATGGCCTTGTAGACTCGTTCAGAACGATCCAGTCCCCGGACCAGAACCATTCCTGCCAGATAGGCCAGGGTGCGGTAGGTATGCAGATTGGTGCGGGGTGTGAACCCCCGAATCTTCATGGCTTGGCGCATGCGCTGGTATTCCCCGGCCATGACGAACACATAGCGGTAGGTGAAGATTAGCAGGTAGGTCAGCTTCTCTGGGACCTTCAGTCTGCGCAGGGCCCGGCCCAGCTCCGTGACCGGGATGGTTGCAACCAGGGCGATGAAGCAGAGGACGATGGCGTTGGACTTCAAGGTGATCAACCCGGCCAGGGCCAGACCCTCTCGGGTGGCCGTGAAATGCCAAAGGTCGAAGGCGGGTTCACCGGGTTGGGTGAAGGGCAGCATGGCCCACAGGAAGAGGATGAAGACGTTCACGGCCAGCAGGCGGCGCAGCAGGCAGCCCAAGGGAGGGCGCGAGGCCAGCAGCAGCAGTGCCGAGAATCCCAGGGCCGCAGCGGCGCTTGCCGGGGTCGTGAGCAGAGCCACGCACACGGTCCAGGCCGTGGCGCCGGCCAGCTTGAAGCGTGGGTCCAGGCGGTGCATGGGGCTTGAGCCGCGGGAGAAGGTGTCTTCGATCATCGTTGCCCCTGTTGTGACTCAACGTCGTTCACTTCCGGGAGCCTCAACTGTGCTTCTTGCTTTTGAAATAGGCTGCGATGCCGAATAGCCCCAGGATGTAGCCGATACCGCCGAACACGTCCTTGGTCGTGGGGCCGGGGTCGGACATGGCCGCAAGCTTGTGGTTCAGGGGTGCGATGCGCTTGTCCAGGGCTTCTTCCACGATGCGTCTGAGGGTGGCCTCGTCCAGGGACAGGGCCGCGCTGCCGGCCGTGGCGGAGACGGGGGGTGCTGCCACGCCGCTCGCGTCGGGAGCAGGGGCCACGCCTGTGGTGGAAGCCGTCGCGCTCTCGCTGCCTGCTGCGCCCAGATACTCCTCGGCAGTGATGATCCACTCGCCGCGGTGTCCTTCCCCGGCCAGCAGCTCCAACTTCAGGTCCATGCGCGCCTTGCGGGCCGCGTCGGGAATGGCAAAGGACCACAGCCCCGCATCGTCGGTGCGACCTTCGGTCAACAGGATGTCTGTGGCGTTGTCCAGGACCCGGATGGGCGCACCCATGGCGGATTTGCCGCCGGAGAAGGCGCATTCGCAATGGATGGTGTCGCCTTCGGCCCAGGCGAAGATATTGGAGCGGTGGGCCTGGGCCGGAAGCGTCCAGATAAGCGAGGCGAGGACCAGGAGCACCGGAAGCAAAATGGGGCGGGATACGGTCATGGGGACTCCTTGATATGCATGGGGCTTGATGTGCATCGAATAAGCGACTGCGTAGCATGCTTTCTTATAAAGTGCCATATCCAGCAGCTTGGATTGAAGGTTGTATTCAGCATACTGGCTTCAAAAAAACGGCCCGAAGCGGAGAGCTCCGGGCCGTTGGGCGTTGTCAGTAAGCCCAAGGGGCTAGCTTTGCAGATCCGGGTGTTTGGCCAGGATCTTCATGAATTGGCCCGTGCGGCGATCCAGACGCAGTTTCATGAGCATGAACATTTTGTTCATGAACTGGTAGCCGAAGTCGTGATCCTCATCCATGAGCATGCGCAACTCATAGCCCGGAATCACGATCAGATCGCTGTCCACGACGGCCATCGCGCGCATGGAGTGGTGCGACGAGGGAATCATGCCGTACCAGCCGAAGATGTAGCCGGGCTTGATGGAGGCCAGGGTCACGGCGGTGCCTTCCATCAGGTCGGACTCAAGGACCACCTTGCCGTTCTTGACCATATACAGGTTTTCGGCTTCCTGCTCGGTGTCATACACGATATCGCCGTCCTTCACGGACTGGAGTCTGGCGATCTTGCTGAGCTTCTCGAACACCTGGAGGGGCAGTCCCTGCAGCAGAGGGACGTTCTTGATATCGTCGATGCTGATCATATCTGGGTATCCTCTTGCGTTTCTATGGCCCTGCTAGGGCAGGGTCAGGATGATGAAGCCGAACAGATACAGGGCGGCCACGGCCACGGACAGTCCGATGGGCGAGATGCCCGCCCGGAAGTACCGACTGATCTGCGCCCGCTTGGCGTCGTCCGCCGGGAGCACCGCCAGGGTAAGGCGCAGCGGGCCCTCGGAGAAGTAGCGGGCCAGCGCGGTCGAGGCACCTTTGTGCAGCAACTCGTTGAACACGGAGTTGACGAAGTTCAGGCCTTTGTCCGCGCAGAGGTAGAACCAGCGCCCGCCCTTGCGCCAGATGATGTCGGTGTCGATGGCGATGGTGTCCGTGCGCTTCAACAGCTTCAGGAACACGAAGAACGCCAGGGCCGACAGCATCAGCAACTGGAACTGCTTAAGGACCCCGCTCAGGGTGTAGGCCACGTGCGGTTCCATCTCAAAGGGCAGGATGGCGTAGAGCGGTGCGGGGTAGCAGCCCAGGAAGATGCACAGAAAGGCCATGAAGCCCATGGACCAGAGCATGGTCTTGTGCGGCTCGCCGGGCCGGAGCCCCCGGTCCACGTTGAAGAACACGAAGTACGGGAACTTGATGCCCGCGTGCAGGAACACGCCTGCTGAGGCGATTTCCAGGATCAGCCAGGGCCAGACCAGATGCTGGTTCACGGCGGCCTCGATGATCAGGGGCTTGGAGGTGTAGCCGCTGGTAAACGGCATGGACGAGATGGCCAGCGCCCCGATGGTTCCGAAGATCATGGTCAGGGGCATGGTTTTGTACAATCCGCCCAATTCGGTGCACTTGCTCTTGCCGGTCATGTAGAGCACGGAACCCGCGCTCATCCACAACAGCGACTTGTAGATGATGTGGCAGAAGGCGTGGGCTGCAGCGCCGTTCAGGCTCATGGCGGTGCCGATGCCCACGCCGCAGACCATGAAGCCCACCTGGTTGATGATGGAATAGGCCAGGATGCGGCGCATGTCGTTTTCAAGCAGGGCGTAGATGATTCCGTAGAGGGCCATCACGCAGCCGACGACGATCAGGATCTCGTATCCGGCGTAACCGCGAATCAGCGTATAGACAGAGGTCTTGGTGGTGTAGGCGGATAAAATCAGGCCGCCCGTGACCGTTGCTTCGGGGTAGGCGTCAGACAGCCAGGCGTGGAACGGTGGCGCCGCCGCGTTGACCAGGATACCGGCCAGGATCAGGTAGGACGCCAGGGTGCGCTCCGTGAAGGCCTCGAACCCGATGGAGCCCGTGCCGTGGATGTGCATCACGATGCCCGCCAGGAGGACCAGCCCGCCAAACAGATGCAGCATCACGTAGCGGAAGCCCGCACCGTAGGCCTTGGGGGTCCGGCGCGCCAGGATCAGGAAGGTCGAGCACACGGCCATCCATTCCCAGTAGAAGTACAAGGTGATCAGATCGCCCGCGAAGACCACGCCCAGCGCCCCGCCGATGTAGCCCAGGGCGGACATGTGCTGCTGCGAGTCCTTCAGATAAAAGGCGTAGATGAAGACCGCGGTGGCGTTCAGGGTGAACACATAGCCGAAGATCTTGGACAGTTTGTCCACCCTGAGCAGGGACAGGTCGTGCCCGAAGAAGTGCACACCCAGCAGCTCGCCATGGGGCAACTGGCTGATCAGCCAGAAGGCCAGGGCGGGCAGGGCGATGATGAAGATGTTCTTGGCCTTGCCCGGGATCAGCGGCACCAGCAGCGCCCCCAGGATCAGGATGAACGCGGGAGGTATGTACAGGTTAGCGATCATAGTAGTCTTCCCCCACCTTCAGCACCAGGCCCAGCAGTTTTGCCAGGAGAATCAGCACCGAGCAGGATGCGAAGCCCAGCAGGGCCGAGAACCCGAGGAATCCGTCGAAGGAGAAATGCGGATGCACGTGCACGAATACCTCGGCGACGACGGTCAGGGCGCAGGTGCCCCACAGGAGCTTCCACAGAAGCTTCCTGTTCTTGTCGTGGTCAAACCAGTCGAATTCTTTCTTTTGACTCATGGCCGTCTCGCTCGTCGTTAGGGTGCGGGGACACCGAGGCCGATGGCGGCCAGTCCGGTGAAGATGTCGTAAAAGAAGAACAGGCTCACGGTGATGGCCGCGGTGATCACGATGGGGATCGTGCACTGCACGGGTCCCTCGTTGCGCGGGCCGGGGAACATGTTCTCTTTCTCGGTGCAGAAAAAGGCCTTGTATGCCACGGGCAGGAAATAGGCTGCGTTCAGCAGGGAGCTGACCAGCAGCACCACCATGAACTCCCATTGGCCGGATTCCAGGGTGCCTTGCAAGAGGTACCACTTGCTGAAGAAACCGCCTGTGGGTGGGATGCCGATGACCGAGAGCGCCGCGATGAGAAAGCAGATCATGGTCACGGGCATCCGTTTGCCGATGCCCACCATCTCACTGACATTCTTCTTGCCGGTGGCCACGAAGATGGCCCCGGCGCACATGAACAGCGTGATCTTGCCGAAGGCGTGCATGGCGATGTGCACCGAGCCACCCAACAGCGCCTTGGGAGCCAGCAGGCCCATGCCCAGCACGATGTAGGACAGCTGGCCGATGGTCGAGAAGGCCAGCCGGCGCTTCAGGCCGTCCTGCGAGAGTGCGATGAGCGAGGCCGTGATGATGGTTACCGAGGCAATGGTGGCGATGAGTGTGCCCAGGTTCAGTTCCTTGAGCATCTCGACGCCAAAAACGCCGGTGACGATACGCACGATGGAGAACACGCCGACCTTGACCACCGCCACAGCATGCAGCAGGGCGGAGACCGGGGTCGGGGCGACCATGGCCGCGGGCAGCCAGGAGTGGAAGGGCATGATGCCGGCTTTGGCAAAACCGAAGATGAACATCACCAAGAGCGCTGTGGCCACCTCGGGAGTCACGTTTCCGGACAAGAATCCCTGCGGACCGAAGTCCAGGGTCCCGGCCTGGAAGTAGGCGATGAGCATGGCCGGCAGGGCCAGGCCGATGGACGTGCCCATGATGTAGCCGATGTATTTGCGGCCGGAGACACGCGCTTCGGGCGTCTGCATGTGCGCGACCAGGGGGTACGTGGACAGCGAGAGCAGCTCGTAGAACATGTACATGGTCAGCAGGTTGGACGAGAAGGCCACACCGATGGTGGACGACAGGGCCAGGGCGAAGAAGGTCGCGAATCGGGTCTGGCTATGCTCTTTCAGCCCGCGCATGTAGCCGATGGTGTACAGCGACACCACGATCCATAGCGGTGCGGAGACCAGGGCGAACATCAGGCCCAGGCCATCCACCTTGAAGGCGATGGGTACGCCGGGCAGGACCTCGAACAGCGTGTAGGTGTATTGGGCGCCGGCCAGTACGGCGGGGACCATGCTCACGATCAGGGCGAGCTTGATGCCGGCGGCGGTGAAGGTGACGGCTTCGCGCAGATTGGGCCGTTTCCCGGCGGCCACGATGAGTGGCATGGCGGCCAGGGAGACCAGCACGGCGAGAAGCGGTCGGATGGATTCGATGTATTCCATATCGAGTGCTCCCTAGATGATGGTCGCCGGGATGGCGAAGTCGATGATGTTGGTCACAATGGAGCCGGAGTACAGACCCAGAACGATAAGCCCCACGGCCACGACGAGCAGAGGCAGGACCATGCTCCATGGAGCGTCCTGGATCTTTTCATGCGGTGGTCCGTGGTAATGGTCGCCGTGCATGTCGCCGTAAGGCTCGAAGAAGGCGATCTCGAAGATTCTGAAGAACAGGACGATGTTGATCAGGCTGGAGAAGACCAGCGCAGCCACGAATTCGTAGTGCCCGGCGTCAAGCCCGCCCAGGATCAGGTACCACTTGGAGTAGAATCCGCAGGTGGGCGGTACGCCGATCATGGCCAAGCCACCGAGGACCAGGGCGGCCATGGTGTAAGGTTGCTTGCGCGATAAGCCCTTGAGGCTTTCAAACTGTGTGGAGCCGGTGCGGAAGGTGATGCAGCCCACGCACAGGAAGACGCACAGGGTCATCACCGCGTCGTTGACGATGTGCAGGATGGACCCGGTCATGCCCAGGCGGTTGCCCAGCCAGAATCCGCCGACCATGTAGCCCACCTCGGAGATGAGCACGTAGGTCAGCATCTTTTTCATGTCCTTCTGGGTCAGGGCGAAGAGTGCGCCCATGACCATGGCCACCACCGCCGCCCAGACCATACCGTTGGAGAACCAGACGGATTTGAAGGCCAGGGCCGGAGTGAACACGGTCAGGCAGATGCGGATCATGGCGTAGACCATGACCTTGGTGGTCATGGGGGCGATCAGGCTGGAGGCCGGGGAGTTGGCGTCGGAGTATGCATTTGGCAACCAGGCGTGCAGCGGGAAAAAGGCCATCTTGATGAAGATGCCCACCAGCACCAGCCCAAAGGCCGCCGCAATGGCGGGCGACTCATACAGCGGAGGCAGCAGGCGCGCCAAGTCCAGCATGTTGAGCGAGCCGGTCATGATGTACATGTAGCCGACGCCCAGCAGGTAGAAGGATGCGCCCACGGTGCCCATGAACAGGTAACGCAGGGTGGACAGATGGGCCCTGGCGTTGCCCATGGCCAGCAGCGCATAACCTGACAGGGCCGCGATCTCCAGCAGCACGTAGAGGTTGAACGCGTCGCCCGTGACCACGATGCCCAGGTGACCCGCCACGGAAAGCAGGTACAGGGTATAGAAGATTGGGGCCTTGTCACCGTAGCTCCGCTCAATGTCGGGCCGGGTGGCGATGAGGTTCCAGAAGGCCAGACACGAGACGACCACCAGCACCAGCGCGTTCAAGTGGTCGACATAGTATTCGATGCCCATGGGGGGTGCCCAGCCGCCGATGCGGTAGGACAGGGGGCCGTTGGCCATGATCTGCGCAAGCAGGCCCACCGCCGAGGCCGAGGACAAACCGAGGGCGATCGCCGTCATGATGAAGGCGGGCTTGCGGCTGAACCAGGAGCTGATGAACACGAAGAGCGCGAACAGCAGCGGTGCGATCAGGATGAGGGATGGATATTGATCGGTCATGGCTACTCGCTCAGGTGGCTTAAGATTTCGTCTTCATCCAGCGTCTTGTGCTCACGATAGGTCTTGAGCGCCAGCGCCAGAGCCACGCCGAGGGTGGCCACGGACACAACGATGGCTGTGAGCATCAGAACGTGGGGCAGCGGGTTGATGTAGAGCGCCGCGTCCATGATGTACTCATGCCCATGCCCCGGGGCATGTTCCAGGATGGGGATCGTCCCGCCTTTCTTCGCGCCGATGGACACGTAGAACAGGATGATCGCGGTCTGGAAGATGTTCATGCCGATGATTTTCTTGATCAGGTTGACCTTGGCCATCATCGCCCAGAGTCCGATCAGCATCAGGATGATGTAGATCCAGTAATTGTAGTGGGCCGTGAGGCCCGTTTGCAGGAATTCCGTCATGGCTACAGCCCCTCGTCGTATGCGCCGAGCGAAGCAACGTTATTGTAGATGATGATCATGGTGGACATGACCGTCAGGGCGACGCCGATCTCGACGATCATGATGCCCATGGAGCGGGCTGCGATGGGATCGAGCCCCAGCAACACTCCCAGTACCGAGTAGTCCAGGAAATTCCCGCCAAAGGCCAGGGCCAGTGCGCCCCAACCCGCGTAGATCAGGACGCCCGAGGCGGACATCAGTCCCAGGACCTTGTTGCTGATGCGCGCGGAAAGGGTGCGCATGTTGTGCGACAGGGCCAGCAGCAGAAAGCTCGCCGCCAGGATGACGCCGCCCTGGAATCCGCCGCCCGGACTGTGATGCCCGTGGGCGACCACATACAATCCGAAGAGCTGGATGAACGGGATCATCAGGCCGGCCACCCGGGAGATGATGAAGTCATACGGGGTCCAGGTGGGGTCGATACGTTCGAAGTCTGCTCTGGAACTGGGCCGTGTGCCGTGGGGCTGGACCTTCAATACCACGCCCGTGTCCCTGTGCCGGAAATAGCGGATTTTGTCGTCTTCTTCGCGCCCAAATGAACCGAGGATGAAGAAACAGGCCGCCCCGGCGCAGAAGACAACTGTGGTCTCGAACATGGTGTCGTAACCGCGATAGTCGCCGAGGACAGCGGTGACGATGTTCGGGACCGAGGTCTCCTCCATGGTCTTCTCGATAAAGTGCGGCGAGAGATACGTGGAGGCTGGGGACAGGGGGTCGCCCCAGCGTGGGAAGTCCGCGGTGATGGCCATGAGGACGATGCCCAGCAGAAGGATGGTGACAAAAGCGAGTTTCTTCATCAGTCCTTCGTCCTCCTGGAGGTTCTGAACACAGCGGCGATGAACAGCACGGTGGACACGCCGGCGCCCACGGTGGCCTCGGTGAAGGCCACATCGACCGCGCCCATGACGGTCCACAGCACGCACATCATGAAGCTGTAGGCTCCGAAGAGGATGCCGGCGCCGAGCAGGTCCTTGACCTGCAGCGAGGCCAAGGCCACGACCACCACGAGCAGGAGCATGGCTGTATCGATTTGCCAGATCATGGTCGCTATCTCCTTGGTTGGCCCGGGGTCCAGGGTTTTTGGCCTGCCCTGAATCCGGCGTCCACAATGGCGTGGGTGGCCGTGGGGCTGGCGATGAACACGAAGACCAGGATCAGCAGGATCTTCAGGGCCGTGAGCACTGTTGTGACAGTGATGTCATTGAGCGCATACAAGGCAAGTCCGCCGAGCATGAACAGCGACGCCAGGGTGTCCATCTTGCCCGCAGGATGCAGGCGTGAATAGAAGTCGGGAAAGCGCACGATGCCCAGGGAACCGCCAAAGAAAACGATCAACCCAAGGACAAGCATCGTGATGACTATGATGTTGAGCATGGGTCCTCCTTATTGACCATCGGGCTCTAGGTTCAGCCCTTTACGTTTCTGGAAGAATCTGGCGGCGGCGATGACGGTGATGAAGTTCAGCATGCCGTAGGCCAGGGCGATATCAACGAACATCTCCTCGCGATGGAAGAGATGTCCGGCAAGGATCAACAATACAACGGTCTTGGAGCCGATGCCGTTGACGCCCAGCAAACGGTCCAGGACCGTGGGGCCGACAATGGCGCGGTACAAGGTCATGAGCATCAAAGCGATGAGGATCAGCGCCGTGGTCAGGAAGAATTGGTCCATCTAGTCCTCCCCGAAGGTTTTGGCGATTTTGCGCTCCATCTCTCCGGGCAGTCCATCCGCAGACTTCTTGTCAATGGCGTGCACGGTGTAGCGGCCATTGATGTCCACGGCGACGGTGATCGTGCCGGGGGTGAGCGTGATGGAATTGGCATAGGTCAGTCGGGCCATGGTGCCTTTCAGCCTGGAGTCGATTTTGATCACCCGGGGGGAGATCATGTCCATCATCCTGGGGTGGAAGGTGAGATACATAAGCCACATGTTGGCCTTGATGATCTCCCAGATGAGCCAGGGGACATAGAGGATGAATCTGAACCATGTCCCGGTGACGACGCCCTTGGAATCGGGGGGGAACAGCAGATCCGCGGAAAACCAGGTCACAATTGCGCAGGAGATGGCTCCCAGGCTCAGGTGGAATGGATCGAATTGACCGGAAAGCACGACCCAACTCAGCGCCATGATCAGAAAGGTCAGGGCCATGGCCCCGAAGCGGCGCTTCGGTTTTCTCTTTCTGGATTGTTTTCGGTTGTACGCCATTGTCTTTCCTTGCAAGGGTTGGTGGCGGGTTGACAAGAGGATGAAAAGGTCCGGCCTTTGGGCCGGACACATTACATACCTGAATAAGCCCGGACTTCAAGGTTACTCATTGTGAATTTATTCCCGACCAAGGGGCTCAATAGACCGTGATCCCTGAATTTACAGGCATGATGGCGCTTTGGGCACCTTGGCCGGAATGTGCTTGCCTTGATTACTGATTGCGTCCCTTGGGGCTCGTTGTGCATCTGCTCCGTGCGGCTTCTAGAACATGTCCAGATGGGCAGGAGAAATCTCCACCGTGGGATAGAGTCCCTTGAGCGGGCCATCCGGGTAGGGTTGCACTGTGTTGAAAGACATTTCTTGGTTCTGTTGGGCATGGCCCTTCCCGTTCTCCTGGCCATCGAAGTAGGCTCCGTTCTCTTCCAGGATGTGCTGGATGCGGTGGGCGAAGGCGTCCACGAAGCTCTTGCCGGAACCGGAAAAGCGCATCTCCCCGAAGGTGGTCTCGCCGCTGAAATCGCGCAGGCGCGAGATGGCGATGGAGTTGCGTTCCAGATCGGCCTTGGAACCCACAAAACCCCAGACCAGGGTGCCCTCGGGGATTTCCAGAGGTTCGTCGGCGTCGATGATGGTGTGGGGCATGATGATGCAGCCCTTGCCCACCTGCACCGGATTCTCCGGGGTGCCGTGCACGAAGGCGTTGAAGCCCACGAAGCAGTTGGGACCGCAGTGGGCGTGGATGATCTTGCCGCCGTGGGCGGTGACGTTCATGCCGTCCAGACGGGAATGCACGATGTAGCAGTTCTCCTGGGCGTTGGCTCCACGGCCCAGGGAGGCCTCTTCCAGGTAGGCCCGCTGACAGACCAGCACGTTTTCATCAATGCTGCAGTTGCCCTTGACCACGGCGTAGGGCGACACGGAGGCGCTTTGTGGGGCCTTTATGGCGGCTTCCTGGGTCATGGAGTTGTAAATGGGCGTGAAGTCCTGTTTACGCTCCTCCACATAGTCCAACATCTTGCCCGTGGGGGGCTTGCCGGTTTCGTACCTGACGTATTTGTCCAGGATCTCGCGGGGGAACTTGTAGTCGAACTCGAAGGCTCCCTCGGCTTTGACCCAGATACGCCCCGGTTCCACATAGGTGTGCGCCAGTTCCCCGGCCTGAACGTAGCAGTGCGCACCGAAGGCACAGTTGTGGGCGCTGGTCAGGTCCACGGTGGCGAAGGGTTCCAGAAAACAGCCGTCCATGGGTGCGCCGTGGATGTTGGCCCAATGCAAGGCCACGGTATTGCGGATGGCGAATTTCTCAAAGTTTTCGGGGTCATGTGAATAGTTATGGACCAGTGTTTTGATCAGGTAGCTGTCCCGAATGGCGATGAACTCGTCGTTGTAGAGCTTGAGTTCCATGCCCTCGAATTTGACCACGTCACCTCTGCGCTTGAGTTCGTCGCCGCGGATATCGCTCTTGTAGAGGACGGAGCGGTCGACTTCGCACTTGCCCAGGAAATAGGTCCCGGACAGGCAGGATTCCGAAAACTTGAAGCGCAGGGGATGGGTGGGGGTCAGGCCATAGAAGGCGTAAAAGGATGACAGGTTGTCGTAGGCGACGATGGTGCGGACATGGGGGCCCACATCAACGAATTCATGCAGGTTGATGTTGACGCGGGCAATGATGCTTTCGATGAGATTCTGCAACTGATCCATTGTTCGCTCCGGAAACGACTGGGTTGGCGGAGTGGCGGCGCGACCCCGGTCAATTCCGGGGCCGCGCCGCTAATCATTAGTTTTTGCCTCGCCGCTGCGGCTAGCCGCCGGCGATGAGGGTGGTGGGCATGCCCATGAGGGGCCACAGCACATAGACGGCAAAGGCTGTGACCAACATCAGCATGATCGACGCCGGCACACCGTACATGAAGAACTCCCCACTGGTAAACTGCTTTGAGTTGTAGGCAATGGCATTTGGTGCCGCTCCCACAAGCAACAGGAAGGGCATGCCGGCCACGACCAGCGAGGCGAAGAGGATGACCTCTCCGGTGACTCCCAGGTAGGGCGCGATGACCAGGGCCACTGGCAGCGAGATGGCGATGGCGGCCACGTTCATGATGAAGTTGGTCATGATCATCACGAAGAAGGCGATGCTCATCACGAACACGAACCAGTTGGCTTCCTGGAACAGGGTCAGCCAGTTCACGGCCATCCACTTGGCAGCGCCGGTCTCCCACAGGCAGAAACCGATGGACATGGCGCCTGCGAACAGCAGGATGATGTTCCAGGGCACTTCCTCCAGGTCCTTCAGGTCCAGGATCTTGAAGACGTAGAACAGGACCGTGGTGGTCAGGATGATGGCGGTCTTGTCGATGGCCTGCAAGGCGGGCACGAAAGACCGCAGGCTCATGATCACGATGGCCAGACCCACGATGGTGGCGGCCATAATCTCGTGGGTGCTCAGGGAGCCGAGGGAGGCGTTCAGGTCCCGCGCCTTTTGGCGCAGGCCGGGGATGGTCTTCTTTTCGGGCTTGCAGACGATCATGAAATAGCCCCACAGCAGGAAGGTCATCAGCCAGCCGATGGGCGCCATGTAATAGGAGAGCTCGAAGAAGGTGATCTCCATGCCCATGATGTCCTTGTAAAAGCCCAGGGCGACCGCGCCGCGGGCCGCGCCCAGCAGGGTGACGATGGAACCGGCACCTGCGACATAGGCCATGCCGATGAACAGGCCCTTGCCGAACTTGGTGGGGGTCTTGGGGTCGTCGGTATACAGGCTGTAGATGGCCACCAGCAGCGGATACAGGGTGGCGGCCACGGCGGTGTGGGCCATGATGTGGGTCAGCGCGGCGCAGACCACGAAGCTTCCCAGGTAGATCATGGAGGTTCGCTCGCCCACGATGTCCAGCATCTTGTAGGCCAGGCGTTTGGTCAGGCCGGTTTTGGTGAACACGGTGCCGATGACCAGCGAGGCGAAGATGAACATCACCGACGGGTCCATGAAGTCCTTGAAGGCTGCCTTGGCCGGGCGGATCAGGAACATGGCCTGGAGGATGCCGATCATCAGTGAGGTCACGCCGATGGGCACGACCTCGAACACCCACCAGGTGCCCGCGAGCAGGAATACGGCCAAGGCTCCCTTGCCCTCGCGGGAAAGGAGGAAATGTGCCCCCTTGGGGTCGACGGCGTCGGGCCAGGGCGGGGCGTAGTAGACGATCGTGAACAGGCCCACGCCCAGCAGCATGAAGATGAGCCGTTTCCAGTCAAAGGATTCGGCGGTCTTGGTTGCGGCAGTCATGATAAATAATACCTTCCGTCTTTCTCAGGTTGAAAAAAATGGTTTGGCTACACAGGGCAGGCCAGGGTCAATTCCTTGATCGTGTTGAACACATCGCCGTAGCGCAACACGCCGACCACCCGGCCTGCTTCGCGGACGAGCAGAGGCTGGTGGATGCCCATCACATAACGGTTGAAAGCCTCCGTCAGGGGCTGGTGGGTTTCGACGTACTCGTTTTCTTCCGGGACATGCATGATGTCCTTGATTCTCAGGTTCGAGGTCTTGCGACACAGATCCTGGAGAGGTTCATTCCAGATATTGTAGCTCTTGAACAGTTTTGCCATGTATTCGGGGGTCAGCACCGAGTCTGGCGTCAGGGAGTCGAGGATGCTCTTGTAACCGGGTTCCAGAGCGAGAAAAATGTCAATCATGGTGATCTTTCCCATAACGGAACCGTCCTCGTCAAATACCAGCGCGTCGCGGTGGGAATGCCCCTTTTCCTTGGTTACCCTGTCTTGTTCGAGGGTTTGGAAATACTCGAAGAGGGTGTTCTCTGTTCCCACGGCGACGTATTCGTCAATGGGGATCATGAGTTCTTTGATTGTCACAGTCATGGACCATTCTCCTCCAATCGTTTCGGATGGCGGTGGATCAGCTTCTTCCTAAGGTCTTGCCTCTTAGGGCTTCAGTCTTTCAATCCTGGGTTCTGGCTCGTTCTCCGGCGCTGCGTATCTTGTCCAGGAGGTCGCTCAGTTCAAACGGGATCAGGATGTCGTCCAAGACCCCTCGTCTGCGCGCTTCCATGGCGAAATCAACATTCCCTCCACCTTCCAGAAGAATAAGGCCTGCCTTGGGCGCGGTGTCATGCATCCGTTGGATCCTGCGCAGGTCGTCTTCGTGGGGTTCGTGGGTTGCGTACAGGACCACGTCGGCTCCCTGGTCGGTCAGCACCCGCACGGCTTCCTCGGGGTCCGCCTCCTCGATGACCATCAACCCCTGCGCTTTGAGCATGACTGAAAGCTGCCGCCGGAAGCTGTCTTCCGGAGCGATGAGCAGGACGGAGTAGTCCATGGTCAGCCTCTCTCCTGGACGCGGCTTCGACGGCGTCCATTTCTGTGAAAATACATTGCCAAAAGATTCACAATCCAATGTCTTCTGAGCACGAAGTGTGCCAGATAAAATAATCAATGATTGCGGGAATGTTGAAGGGGCTGGTCGATGGTTGGATCAATATGAAACACAATGAAACACTGTGGCTGTTTCATTGTGTTTCATATTGAGCGATGGGTGGGGTTTGAGAATCTTCCTGAAATTATTAATGATTTGCTTCGAAATCAAGAATGGTCCCCGGTTCGAGGGTTCCGGCGTCCAGGGCCTCGACCACGGCATCCAGGTGTCCGATGACCGAATCATAGACCGTGACATTTTTCCATTGCAGGTATTCGAAATATTTATTTTCCACGGCTCCGGTGACCACGACATTCACTTTTTCGGTAAGCACCAGCTTGCACAGCTCGTCCGCCGAGGCCGAGGAGAGCACCAGGGTCTTGCCTTCCGGGGGGGAGTCCGGGCCGACCTTGCCGATCCAGACCTCTCCTGTCAGGTCGAAGCGCGAGGCCACATGATCCAGGTCCAGGGTGATGAGTGCTTTTCTCATGGCTTATCCTCTGTCCTTCAGACCGTACTTTTTCATCTTGCGCCACAGCGTGCTTCGTGCCCAGCCCAGGATCTGCGTGGCCTCGCTGCGTCTGCCTTTGGCCTGGATCAGGGCGTCCATGATCAGTTCCCGTTCTGCGTCTTCCCAATTGGTGGCCCGGGGACGGATGTCTCTGGGGCTCTCGTCGGAGGACTGGGGGCCCGAGAGGGGCAGGGTTGGGGTGGGTGCGAAACGCTCGGGCCGGGTCAGATAGGTCGGGAGATGGTCTGCGGTGATGGTCTCGTCCTCACAGACGTTGACTGCGTACTCCACGATGTTGCGCAATTCTCTGACATTGCCGGGATAATGGTATCCCAGGAGCATGTCTTTGGCCCGCGGGTCGAAGGCTTTGACCCTTTTTTTGAAAGCGGTGCGGAAGAAATTCAGAAAATGGTGCATGATAAGTTCCGTATCTTCGCCGCGCTCCCGAAGGGGCGGCAGATGCAGCCTGATCACATTGAGTCGGAACAGCAAGTCTTCTCGGAAGCGGCGTTCATGGACCATTTTGTCCAGGTGGCGGTGGGTGGCCGCGATGATGCGCACGTCGACCTTGACGGGCTTTGAGGCTCCCACGGGATAGAAGGTCTTGTCGTCCAGGAAAGAGAGCAGCTTGACCTGCAGAGTCAGGGGCAGGTCCCCGATTTCGGTCAGAAAGAGGGAGCCGTTGTGCGCCAGACGAAACCGTCCGCTCTTATTTTCCACCGCCCCGGTGAATGCGCCCTTGACGTGCCCGAAGAGTTCGCTCTCCAGCAAGGTTTCGGGCAGGGCACCACAGTTGATCTTGACGAAGGGCCCCTTGGCTCTGTTCGAGGCCTGATGGATGGCCTCGGCCAACAGGTCCTTGCCGGTGCCGGTTTCGCCGGTGATGAGCACGGAGGAATCGGTCTGAGCCACGCTGGGGATCAGCTGAAACAGGCTGTCCATCTTGGGGCTGCGGGTGATGATGCCGGCGAATCCGAAGGCCGCCCTTTTCTCGGGTTCCAGGTTCTGGAGCAGGCGCAGGTCTTCCAGGGTCTCCATGTAGCCCAGGGTGGAACCGTCCAGGCCCTGGACGCGTGCGGCCGTGATGCGCACCGGGATGCGTTGTCGGTCGGCGTTGATGATGTCGCCTTCCAGACAGACCGTGGCTCCGTCGTTTTCGATGGAAAGCAGCGGGCAGTTCTTGACGCAGACGTTGCTGCGCAGCACGTGGCGACAGGGAAGGTTCATGACCCGTTTGGCGCTCAGTCCGGTCAGGACCTCGGCGGCTTGGTTCATGGTCACCAGCCGTCTGTGTCTGTCCATAATGAAGACAGCCAATGGGATTTCATCCAGCAGTGGCTGAAAGGCCATGGGCGAGTCGAGTATGCCCTGAATGCTGGGGGCGGCGGCGATGGAAATGGGGTCATGCATGGTTGTCTCGATGCGTTTCAACTTTGAAACATAATGGAACAAATTGACATGGGACCAGGGGGGGGTGTCAAGGGGGGGGCGCATAGATTAGGAATAGTACGGCAGGGGGCAGGCAAGGCAGGCGTTGCGGGAGGATGCTGTTCTTGGTCCGGTGGGTCAAGGCCCGCCGGGTGTTTTGCTTCCGGGCGAAAATGGTGTAAGCACGGCGCGACGGAAAACCTGAAGGAATATGTAATGAAGAAACTCCCCCAGTGCAGAACCGACCAGCGCCAGGCCCGTGTCCGCCGAGCGGTGGAGCGCCGTCAGAAGGACCTGCGGCTGCTCGTCGCCAATGTGCATGACCCGCACAACGTCTCCGCAATCTTGCGCACTTGCGACGCCTTTGGCGTCAACGCCGTGGACCTCTATTATACTGATACCGCCTTCCCGAACCTGGGCAAAAAAGCCTCGGCTTCGGCCAAGAAATGGGTGACCCAAAAGCGGCATGCCAATGCAGCGGTTCTGGTGGGTGGGCTGCGCGCGCAGGGCTATCAAATCCTGTCAACCGGATTTTCTGAGCACGCCAAGCCTCTGACCGAATGGGACATGTCCCTGCCCACCGTGATCATGTTGGGCAACGAGCATCGCGGGGTGGACCCGGAGTTGGACAAACTGGTCCCGGATCAGATCTATGTGCCCATGATGGGCATGGTCCAGAGCCTGAACGTTTCCGTTGCTGCCGCGGTGATCCTGTACGAGGCCTGGCGTCAGCGCAATGCCAAGGGCATGTTTGATCTCCCCAGTTACTCTCCCGAGGAGGTGGAGGCCATGGTCGAGGATTGGTGCACTCGATGAACCTGGTTTTTGCCGAGGCCTTGGCCGTTGTGGCCCGGGGAGGATGTCTGGTCTATCCCACCGAGACCCTCTATGCCGTGGGAGCCGACGGCAGGAATGCGGATGCCGCAGCGCGCATTTTTGAATTCAAGTCCCGGGATTTGGCAAAGCCGCTACCTCTGGTTCTGGGTTCGATGGATCAGCTGTTCCTGGTGACGGACCTGCATGACCCGGATCTGGAACTTCTGGCCCGGGCATTCTGGCCCGGTCCGCTGTCCGTGCTCGTTCCCGCCCTTAAGGGGCTTCCTGCCCTGGTGCATGACCGCAGGGGGCTGACCAGCGTGCGTGTGACCCCCCACCCCCTTGCCGCGAGGCTGTCCCTGGAGTGTGCTGCGCCGCTGATCGCCTCCAGTGCCAACATCAGCGGCCGCCCGGCCGTGGCCGATCCCGGACGGCTTGATCCCGAACTGGTTGTCCGCGTGGATGGCGTGTTGGCCGAGAAGCCCTGGCCATCCGGCGGGTTGCCGTCCACAGTCGTGGGGCTCGAAGGTGCGGGCAAACTCACGGTCTATCGCGAGGGCGCGGTTTCATTGGCTGCTTTGCGCCGGGCGGGATTCAGGCCCGATGTCCTGTCTTCCTTGGTATAAAATATTTTACTCCCTTCGTTGCCATCACGGCACTTTTCCAGGCCGGTATAAATTCTTTTACCATGAACCCCCGTGGACCGATCGGTAACAGGACTGTTTTGCCCCGTGCTTCTAGGGTAAACAGTGATTATTTGAGAGGTGCCAAGGTTGGCATGCTAAGTGCTTATACCTTTTTATCATCCCTTCCTTCGTTTACGGGAAACCGGCTGCTTTTTGACGGAAGCAGCCGGTTTTCTCTTTTCTGAACCCGGGGCTGGCGGCATTGTTGTTGGCCCTGCCGGGCTCCTCCGCATCGGGCGTTGTGCAATGCCTGTCCCCTTCTGATGGCAACGGGTGTTGGGTTTGTGGCGAGCTTCCCTCACCAGTGTCGGATGATAATAAAATACTGCTCTGGAATCATTCATCTTAAATTTCAATCTGCTCAGGTTGAAAATCTTGTACGCGCAGCGGTCAGATCTGCGAGACTTGGCGCTGTTTTGTGCAAAGTTTCTTGTCAAAGGCATGCGCCTGCAATATATATTCATTATGACCAATGAAGTTCGCCTGCCCCAGGGCAGCGAAAACGTTGTCCTGCGGCCCTTGAGAATAATCTACACCGTGTTTCCTGTGCGTGATGTCCGGAGCCCCCATGGCCCATGAAAAGCCTTGCCCTCATTGCGGGAAGCCTGTGCTTCACTCCCGCAATCCCTTGCCCACGGTTGATGTCGTGATCTTTGAGCCGGGACGGGGCGTGGTGCTCATCGAACGGGCCAACGCACCTCACGGCTGGGCCCTTCCGGGCGGATTCGTGGACTACGGGGAAAGCACGGAAACCGCCGCCGTGCGTGAGGCTCGCGAGGAAACCGGACTCCTGGTCACCTTGACCGGGCTCTTGGGGGTCTATTCCGATCCGACCCGTGACCCCAGACAGCATACCCTGAGTGTGGTCTATACGGCCCAGATTCCGGAAGGTTCGGTTCTCCGGGCCGGAGATGACGCGGTCCGTGCGAAATTCTTCCCTCTGGGCTCGCTGCCTGAAGTCTTGGCCTTCGATCATGCGCGAATCCTCGCAGATTTCAGCTCCCGGCTCTGCAGGTTGATGACCGGCCCATGACAAGGGCTCAGGTGTTCTCTATCCATACTAGGAGACCAGATTGATGGCAGCGCGTCCCCTCGTCCTCTTCGCCACATCCGAGATGTTCCCCTTCTCCAAGACTGGGGGACTGGCTGATGTCTTGGGGGCCTTGCCGCTTGCCCTGCACCGCAGGGGGATCAATACGGCGGTGGTCACGCCCATGTATGGGCGGCTGTCCACAGGTGAATTCCCGGTCCACTTGCTGCATTCCGGATGCCTGATTGGGTATCCGTGGGCTCCGGTGACCTGCGACGTTTACCAGGCCGATTATCATGGCATGCCGGTCTATTTCATTGATCGGGCCGAATACTTCGACCGTCGCTATCACTACTGTAACCATCACGGCGATTACTTCGACAATTGTGAACGCTTCCTATTTTTTTCCAGGGCCGTGCTGGAATGGGCAAAACAACTGGGGCAGCCGCCTGCCGTGCTGCATCTGAATGACTGGCAGACGTCTGTGACCGCGGCCTATCTGCATTACTGGCGCAGGGATGATCCCTTCTGGCGGGACACCCGCAGCGTGTTGACCATCCACAATCTGGCCTTTCAGGGGCGATTTTCCAACCGGCTGTTCGAGAACAGCGGATTGCCCGTTGAGGCTTGGCAGATGGACGGGGTCGAATTTCATGGTGATTTCAACCTGCTCAAGGCGGGCATCGCCTATGCCGACGCCATCACCACGGTTAGCCCCGGCTATGCCGAGGAAATCGTGACCCTCGAATATGGCTGCGGGCTGGAGGGTATCCTGTCGCATCGCTCGCACCTGCTCACGGGTATCCTCAATGGAGCGGACTATGATGTCTGGACTCCCGATGGGAATCGTTTCCTGGATTGCCCGTATTCCAGGGAGAAACTGGAGGGCAAACAGGACTGCAAGCGTAATCTGCTGGAGGGATTCGGCATGGACCCGGAGCTCATGGACAGGCCGCTGCTGGGTTTCATCGGCAGACTCAGGCAGCAGAAGGGGATCGATCTGGTGCTGGACTCCATGGCCCGGCTGATGAAGTTGAATATTGGCGTGGTGATTTTGGGGGAGGGCAACCCGGAATTCGAGCAGCGGTTGGCCGAACTCTTGGGCGAATATCCGGGGCGGCTTTGTGCGCATATCGGCTACACCGAGGAACTGGCCCACATGATCCAGGCGGGTTGCGACATCTTCCTGATGCCATCGCGCTACGAACCCTGCGGCCTGACCCAGATGTATGCCCTGCGCTTCGGGACCGTGCCCGTTGCCACCGCCGTGGGCGGTTTGCGGGACACGATCATCCCGCATCCCGAGGCGGGGTCCACGGGGTTCACCTTTGCTCGTCCCGAGGCCCGGCTGTTGGTCAAGACCGTGGCCCAGGCCGTGGCCTTGTGGGAACTCCCGCAGCAGTGGCAGGCCATGCGCAACCGGGCCATGGCAGTGGATTTTTCATGGGATACCGCCGCCAAGCGGTATCTGGATGTGTACCGTCTGGCCGGGGCGTCGCTCTGACCGGATGAACAACCCCAGGCGGCTCCGGCCGCAGACAGGAGAGACTCCCATGGCGCTGAAAAAGCAACAAATGAAGTCCAAGTCCCTGGTGAAGGTCACTTTCCGGCTGGACAATGCTGCGGCTCCCGAGGCCACGAACGTGTCTCTGGTGGGTGATTTCAATGACTGGAATGTCTACGCCACCCCCATGAAACGTCTGAAGGACGGGTCCTTCAAGGTGGAGGTGGCCCTGGAGCCGGGCAGGTCCTACGAGTACCGCTATCTGATCGACGAGATGAATTGGGAAAACGACTGGGACGCCGATCGGTACGTGCGTAGCACCTTCGGCAATTGTGACAATTCCGTGGTTGATCTGTAACAGGTCCGGTTTTTTTCTCAAGGGGTCCGGGCGGTTCGCCCCGGTTCGGGCTGGTCCGTTGTCCCTTGGCTGGACCGCGGCTTGGTCATGGAGTATGACCTGGGTGCCATGAATCAGCCACCTCTTCTTCTGACACTGGGCGATCCCAACGGGCTAGGCCCGGAACTGGTTTGCCGCCTGCTGGGCGACGGAGTGTATGCACCCCGTCCACTGGTCCTGATCGGTCCCGAAGAGCCCTTGGACCATCATCGCAAGCGTCTCGGATTGCCCCGCTTTTGGACTCCCGTGGATCAGGACGGCATTGCCGCCGTTTCTGCGGGAATCTCCTTGTTCACTCCGCCACAGCAGGGACCGTTCACCATGCGCCTCGGGCAGGCACATCCCGAGGGTGGCCGCGCCGCCGGGCTGGCCCTGGAGGCGGCCTGCGAATTCCTGAATGCCGGGCAGAGCCCAGGGGTGGTGACCTGTCCCCTGAACAAGGCCATGCTCCAGGAGGCGGGTTTTGATTTTCCTGGTCACACCGAGTTTTTCGCCGAGCGCCTGGGCGTGGGCCGTGATAATATCTGCATGCATCTCTGCGGTCCGAAGCTGCGGGTCTCGCTGGTGACCACCCACCCCCCTTTGGCTGAGGTGCCGGGGCTCATCACCTTTGATCGCATCTTGCGCTGTCTGGAACTGACCTGGAATCTGGTTTCGAAGCTGGAGATCGAGCCGGCCCCTGTGGCCGTGTGCGGTCTGAATCCCCATGCCGGGGAGAGCGGGAAGATCGGCACCGAGGACGAGGCGATCATCGCCCCGGCCATCATTGAGGCCCGTGCGCGAGGCATTGCGGTCGAGGGCCCCCTGCCGGGAGACACTGTCTTTCATTTCGCGGCCAAGGGCCGTTACTCGGCCGTGCTGGCCATGTATCACGACCAGGGGTTGGCTCCCCTGAAACTGCTGCATTTTTCCGAGGCCGTGAATGTGACCTTGGGCCTGCCCGTGGTTCGCACTTCCGTGGACCACGGCACCGGTTATGACCTGACAGGCCGGGATATCGCCGAGACCGGCAGTCTGGCGGCGGCTCTGGCCCTGGCGGAGCGCCTTCTGGGCTGAGCGGGCATTATCCCTGCCGATTCAGCCTCACTCCCTTCTTCTCCTGGGTACGTCTGTTGTCCGCGCAAGGGCATTGCCGAGCGCTGACTCTGAGTTGTCCGCTACTCGGGCTCTGGTCGCCTGTGAGTCTTTTCAGGTGAGGTTTTTTCGGGTGGAGTTTTTTTGGCCGGGGCCGTGTGCGGGAACATTGGAATGGACCGGCTAGCCGTACGGTCCGGCCCGGCGGGTGTTGGGCGTGTTGACGTGTGTGGGTAGGATGCTCCAGTGACCCCTGGCGCAGGCTTTTTGCATTTCATTTCCTGCGACGGGCTCTGGAGAGCCATCCAGGGTCAAGGCCTTGTGCTCCCTTGACCACGGCGGTGTCCTGTCGAAACAGGGCCGGCGGGGCTGGGCCAACCTTATGCCGATGGTTTTCCGCCGGCCACGGGCTTGCCGAACCAGACCCCGGAACTGTCGATGCGCTGCAACTTGAAGCGCAGGCCGCGCTGGGCTTCGAACTCGTGCAGAGCCTTGCTGCATCCTTGCCAGTAACCGTAATCGTCGGCCTGCATGAAGCCCTTAGAATGTACCTTGTCGTAGAGGTTGGCCAGGATATCCCTGGTGGAGAGGTACCAATCCCCGTCCAGGTGCAGAAAGGCGATGTCGTCCAATTGGTTTTTCAGGTCGGGCAGGGTCGTTTCGAAATAGCCCTTGACCGGGGTCACCAGCTCCCAAACCCCCAGCGCGTGGCAGATCTCGCCCAGGCTGTCCTGGGGCGCGGCACAGGTGCCCGAGCCCCAGCCCGTGTCCTCGGCATTGACCCCGTCGTGGGCGTCTTCGTCCGTGGGGGTGGGCATGCCCTCGAAGCTATCGCAGCTGTACAGCCGGCGTGGCCGTTTCGAATAACGTTTGATGACCACGGCGACCAAGGCCGAGGACCCCCCTGCGGCCACCCCGCATTCGACGAAATCTCCTGGGACGTCTTCCTCGCAGATGCGTCGGGCGTGGTGATGGAGTGATTGCAGCCGGGGGACGGAGACCATGGTGTAGGGTTGAATCTGCTCAAGCAGTGTGCTGAATTCCTTGTCCTCAAGGGGCTGCGGGGCTGCATCTGTGCGATGCGCAGCCGCTCTGGCGGGCGGTTGGTCTGGGGCAAAGGCTGCATGTGTGCCGTCCTGGCAGTGTCGGAAATTTGAAAAAAGGGTGATCCTGGCCCTGAATCTGGCGTATCGGCATTGATTATTGCATGTTCCATGCCACGTACTCCAGGGATTTCTGGGGGTTTTCATCGTCCGGGATTAGGTTTAGTCTCCAAGAATGTTGGGATGTTAAGCAATCATCGTGGGAGGGGTTATGCTTCCTGTTCTCGTGACCGGCGGAGCTGGCTATATCGGCAGCCACACTTGCAAGGCTCTGGCCCGGGCCGGGTTTGCACCCGTGGCCGTGGACAATCTGGTGCATGGCCATGAATGGGCCGTGAAGTGGGGGCCGCTGGAACGGGGCGACATCGGCGACCGGGTCTTTCTGGATGATGTCTTCGCCCGTCACAGGCCCGTGGCCGTGCTGCATTTTGCCGCGTTCATCGCGGTGGGGGAGTCCGTTGCTGATCCGCAGAAGTACTACGCCAACAACGTGGCCGGGACCCTGAACCTGCTGGGAGCCATGCGCGCAGCCGAGTGTTCCCGCATCGTGTTTTCCAGCACTGCTGCGGTGTATGGTGAGCCCCTCCAGGTCCCCATTGCCGAGGACCACCCTCTGGCTCCGGTCAATCCCTATGGCCGCTCCAAGCTGATGATCGAACAGATGCTCCGGGATTTCGATCAGGCCTACGGCACGGGCAGCATCTGCCTGCGCTACTTCAATGCTGCCGGGGCCGATCCGGACGGCGAATTGGGTGAGGACCATGACCCCGAGACCCACCTGATTCCCCTGGCCGTGGAGGCCGCCTTGGGTTTCCGTCCGCCCTTGAAGATCTTCGGGGATGATTACGATACTCCGGACGGGACCGCAGTGCGGGATTATATCCATGTGACCGATTTGGCGGATGCCCATGTGCTGGCCGTGAATCGCCTGCTGGACAGTGCGCGGACCGAGGCCTTCAACCTGGGGACCGGGAAGGGCAATTCCGTACGTGAGATCGTGGACGCGATTCAGCGCGCCTCGGGTCGGGAGGTTCCGTACGACATCGCCCCCCGGCGCGAGGGTGATGCCGCACGACTGGTGGCGTCCGCCGAGGGTGCCGGAACGACCCTGGGATGGCGACCGCGGTACACGGATATCGAGACCATCGTGAACACGGCCTGGAACTGGCACTCCTCGCGCTAGTTTGAGCACTTTTCTGTTTAAGGTTTGTTTTTTTCCTCTGCCCTTCATGTTAGGTTGGGCTGATGCTGGTTTCCAGCGTTTGCAGACTGCTGTCCGGGGCAGAGGGGAAACGAACGATGAGTCAGACCAATATCCTTCTCGAATCAGGCACCAATGAGCTTGAGGTCGTCGTCTTCTATATTGATGAGCGGCTTCCGGATGGCGAGGTCTATCGCGGCTACTACGGCATCAACGTGGCCAAGGTGCTGGAAATCATCCGCAAGCCAAACATCACCGAGTTGCCCACGATGATCAAGACGGCCGTGATGGGCACCTTCAACCTGCGCAACCGGGTGATCCCGCTGATCGACCTGCCCCGTTCTCTGGGCAAGGAGTCCGTGCCCGTTGAAGAGCCCAAGGCTGTGGTCACATGGTTCAATGAAGCGATCAACGCCTTCCAGGTCTCCGGCGTGACTCGCATCCATCGTCTGAGTTGGGAGCAGGTCGAGGCGCCCACGGAGCAGATGCTGGACATGACCGGTGAATCCATCACAGGCGTAGTGCGCATCGATGGCCGTGTGGTTTTCCTGTTGGACATGGAAAAAGTAGTGGGGGATTTGAGCCCTCGATTGGCCTTGTCCGTAAGCGATGACACCATTAACGACGATGGGGTTGTCTACAAGGTTCTCGTCGTGGACGATTCCAGCACCATGAGGCGCATGATCAAGTCCTCGCTGATCAAGATGGGGCTTGAGGTCACAGTGGCCATCAACGGCAAGGACGCCTGGGACAAGCTGGAGTCCATCCTGTCCCGCGCGCAGGAGGCAGGAGAGCCCTTGAGCGATCATCTGCACGTCATTATCTCGGACATAGAGATGCCCGTCATGGACGGCCATAGCCTGACCCGGCGCATCAAGGAAACCCCGATCCTCAAGGATGTGCCCGTGCTGTTGTTTTCCTCGTTGATCACCGAAAGCCTGCGTCACAAGGGAGAGGCCGTTGGGGCCGATGAGCAAATCGCCAAGCCGGACATGAACACCCTGGGCGAACGCTCCAAGGCACTGGCCAAGGCCTACCTCGGGCGGCAATAGGGTCCGCCTCGCACCTCCCGGCAAGGGCTTCGCAGCCTCAAGGGGCGAACCGTTCATAGGCATTGCCTGAATCCGTGCGGCGGAGTATCGTCCGCCATGCGCATCTGCGTCGTCAATTCTCCCATCATTAGCCAGGCTTTTCAGGGCCTCGGGCACGACGTTCTGGATCTGAGGCTGGATCCCGGCCCGCAGGATATCTGCGTCCAACTCACAGCCCATGGGTTTGAACCCGAACTGCTGCTGGATGTAGAGATCCTCAGGTCGCGGACGATCCTCATGGGTCTGGGAGGTCTGACCTGCAAAAAGGTCTTTTGGTCTGTGGACACCCACCTCAATGCCTGGTGGCACCGGGCCTATGGCCGGATGTTCGATCTGGTGCTCACGACCCAGGACAGTTGGATTCCGGTATTGAACACCCTTGGCCTCGGACAGGTGCGTCATCTTCCCTGGTACGGGCGGCGGCGGTCCTTCAGGCCATGGGCCGAGCGGACCTCCAAACTGTGTTTTGTTGGACGGATCACCCCCGAGCGTGCGGTGCGCCAGCGGATGGTGGACTACCTCTGCCGCCAGCACGGGCTTCAGCTTGTTCAGGACGCCGGCTATTCCGAGATGCTGGACCACTACGACAATACCTGGCTCGTGCCCAACGAATCCATCTTCAGCGAGATCAATTTTCGCTTGTTCGAGGCCGCTTCTTGCGGCTGCCTAGTCCTGAACCAGGAAGTGTCCTCGGACATTTACCGGTTGTTTGAGCCTGGCCGCGAGGTCGAAGTCTACAGCACCATCGTCGAGCTGGATGTCCTGGTGCGTCGGAATCTGGCGAATCCGGACAGGGCTGGGCGCATGGGCAGGGCCGCATGGGCCCGAGTCCAGGCGGAGCATCTGCCGCAGCACAGGGCGGAACGCATCCTTGAATTGGCTGAATCCGCCACCGGGGCTGTTGGTGGCGACACGGCGGATTCCTATGCCTGGGAGGCGGTCTTCCGGTTGAATGAGTCCGGCATGTTCAATTCGGACCTGAGACGGGCGGCCGACGGAATCGCCACGCGCAGTTCTTCGGAGAGTGGCGTTGCCGCCCTTGTTCGCTGCCTGGATTGGGATGGCCGTAAGGAAGAGGCCCTGGGGTTGGCCGCGAAACTGGTGGCTGAGAAACGCTATTGCGATTCATTCGAGATCAACCTGACGGGTTCGGGGCTGGCCCTGCGTCACGGCGAGTGGAATCTGGCCAAGGCGTTCTGGTTGCGCCATGAGCAAACCAAAAAAAACAGCCAACTTGAAGTCCCGAAAACCCCGTTCAGGCTGTGGTTGCTTTGGGCAACGGAATGCGAACGGCATTGGATGCCGGTGCGAAGCGGTGTCCTGTATGATACCTCAAGGGGCATTCCGGAGTCTGCAGCTGATTGTCTGATGGAAGCCAATACAATTGATTCCGGGAATCTGGACGTGGCCGCGCGCATGAATTCTGTCCTGACTCGCCAGGGCAGCGGTGGCGATGGCTTTCGCTTGCACGTCCTGTCGCATCTGGGGCTTCACCGTCCGGAAGATTGGCGGCTCGGCCTGGAGCTTGCGCTGGTCAACCTGAGGGCCATGCGGCTGGATGAGGGGCTTCAAGAGTTGCAGTTGGCAGGAGACGTCGCCGCCGGCAAGGGCGAGATGGCGCGTTTTCTGAAAGTCTTGGCCTCGCGCGACCCGCAAGGTCTGCTCGCGGGATTACTGGCAGACAAGGCACCGGCAGAATTCAATAAATAAGTCCGTTCGCAGTGTCCACTGCGTCGCTCAAAGCGTTTCGTAGAATCCCATCAGTCGTCCAATGACTCGTTCCTCGCTCCAGTGCCGTTCCATGAAGTCCCGACTCCGGGCTCCGGCCTCGTGGCGCGCATCTGTGTCATAGGCCAGGTGGGTCAAGGTTTCCTTGAGCTCTTCGGCATCGCGGGCCACCAGCCAGGGTAGTTCAATGCTGCCCGTGAACTCCCGCATCCTGTCCATGCACCAGCCCGACAGGCCCGCCACGGTGGGCACGCCCTGAGCCAGAGATTCCAGGCTGCTCATGCCGTAGTAGCCCTGCATATGGTCGAAAGCGATGTGTGAGCGCCGTTTGCGTTCCAGGCAATCGCCGTGGGGCGCGTCGTCGATGAGGTCCAGTTCCAGGGCATGGCCGTCGGCGGACAGGGCGCGCATCACACCGAGCAGATCGTCGGTGTTTTTCAGATCCCAGCGGGTGGGCGAGTGGGCGATGCGTAGCGGGGCCTGGGGCTTGTTGGTCAGGGGCTGGTAGGCGGGGTCCTGTTCGTTGACGCAATTGGGCTGCCAGTGAGCCTCGGGCAGGATGTGTAGCAGGTCGGGGGTGCTCACCAGCAGGTTGTGGCGATTCAGTTCACGGTATTTGTGACTGTATTTTCCGGGGTTGTCCCGGAAGTCCGGGTGACCGTGGTGGTGATGCACCAAGGCCTTGCCGTGCATGTAGTCCCGGGGCAGGAACGGTCCCAGGCGCAGGTCCTCATCCGCCGTCATGTGGAAATGGAAGACATCGGCGGACCGCAGGGCCTGCTCCAGTTCACCCAGCCCGTCCTCGTCCAGGTTGGGGACGTGCAGGTCTTTGCGCCAGCTGTGGTTGTAGCGGGTCTCCAGGGTGACCACGCGGCAGAAATGCCCGGTCCGGCGGTTGAGGGCATCGGCAAAGCCGATGGCGGTCCCGGCGGGGTCATTGACGGCGATCATCAGGATGTTCATGCCGATTCTCCCGCGGCCACCTTGGATGCGGCCACGGTGGCGAGGTCATCCCAAGTGAGCCTCTGGTCTTCGAGCAGCGGGCGGGCGGTGACGCTGCCCACCACGCAGTCCCAGTGCAGCGGGGAGAGGCCGTCCCCCGGACTTTTCACCGTCAGGTCCCCGGGCTGGAGCAGGATGCCCCGGGGCAGGTCCCGGGCGGCCACGATGCTCTTGCGCAGTTTGATGGCGCAGGCCGCCTCTACGGGGGTGACACATTTTTCGGGCACGGCAAGGGCGGCCTCGGTTTCGCGGATCATGGTCACCATCCGGGTGAAACCTTCGGGGTCCAGTGACGCGGCGTGGTCCGTACCGGGCAGGTTTCTGTCCAGGGTGAAATGGCGTTCCACCACGCAGGCCCCCAGAGCCACGGCGGCGATGGACGGGGCGATGCCCGTCTCGTGTCCGGAATAGCCCACGGGCAGGCCGAACTGTTGTTCGAGCTTGCGCATGACGAGCAGGGCCACTTCCTCGGGAGGACAGGGATAGGAACTGTTGCAGTGCAGCAGCACCAGCTGGGAATGATGCCGCCGGATTTCGGTGACGGTCTGGGCGATTTCATTGAACGTGCTCATGCCCGTGGACAGGATCAGGGGGATGTGCAGTTCGCTGGCGCGGCGGATGAGCGGCAGGGTTGTCAGGTCCGCCGAGGCGATCTTGATCAGCTCCAGGTCCAATCGGGCCAGGCCGTCGAGGCTGGGCAGATCCCAGGGCGAAGCGAAGAATGTCAGGCCCAGGGTTTGGGCATGGTCTTTCAGGCGGCCCATGGACTCCAGGGGCAGTTCCAGGGCGTCACGGTGTTCGCCGTAGGTGGGGCCGAAGCTGTTGGGTCCCGGATAGGGCTTTTCGCGGCCTTCCCGTGTCAGCAGGGCGCAGGTGTCGCGTTTCTGGAACTTGACGGCGTCGGCCCCGCTCTGGGCGGCCTTGTCGATCATCTCCCGCGCCGTGTCCTCGTTGCCCTGGTGGTTGTTGCCGATTTCAGCCACCAGGAAACAGGGTTGCCCGGAGCCGATGGTCCGTCCGTTTTGCAGCTTGATGATCGGTAGGGTCTTCATAAACGCACGACCTCCAAGTCATGGGCCTCGGCCAGGGGTTTGAGCTGGGCGTGGATGTCGCCGCTCTTTCCAAAAGAGGTGATGATCACGGCGTCACAACCCATGCTGGGCAGGATTTCCGGCGGCAGGATGGCGTGCCCGGCCAGGAGCGTCCCGTGTTTGGCGGGGTTGCTGTCCACCAGGGCCAGGACGGTCAGGCTGGTTTCCCGGATGGCGGACAGCGCCACTTCGCAGGTTTCGGAAGCCCCCCACAGAACCAGCCGCCGCTTGCCGGTCTGCTCCAGCCTGCTGAGCTTGCTGTGGACCAGGGTTTTCAGGGCCGTGTAGCTGCGCACGATTTCAGCGCAGTATTCACCCAGCAGTTCCCTGCGCTGGCGGTGTCCGGTCCTGGTCAGGACGTATTCGTAGCTTTTGGCGTTGAGCGGGAGCTTCTCGATAAGCCCCTGGTGTTGCAATTCCCGCAGGTACTTGTTGACCATGGCACCGGAAAGCCCCGTGCGCTCGCCCAAGGCGGACTGGGACAAGGCGCTGTCCTCGGCAAGGGTCTCCAGCAGGGAGAGGGTGCGGTGGTCCGTGCTGGGCCTCAGGAAATGGCCTTGGTGCTGCAACATTATTTCAACTCCGGAAGATCGTTCAGTCGTCAAGTAATCTTATGCAAACTTCGCGCCACTGTCAACGCGGACAAAGTGCTCATCCGGAGGACTGAAGGCGATGATTTCGCGTCAGCTGAAAAAATATTTTCTATTTTTATTGTAGTATGTTGCGTCTTATATCGAAGCATGGCGGAAATGCTGTTTGACGTCAGCAAGGGCCGTTGTTCAAGGTCAGACTGGTTGGCAGTGCAGAGGGTCTGAAATGGTGTTTTCATTAAATCAGTGAATAATATTCCGGGTGGTCGCTCCCGAATCCGGGCTTGGCGCATGGCTTCTCTTCCGGCACGGGCCCCGAAGACCTGGGTGGCGGCGACCATGGCCCCGCCGATGCGGTTGGCCCCGTGCATGCCGGTGGCGCATTCCCCGGCGGCGAACAGGCCGGGCACGGAGGTGGCTCCGTGTCGGTCGATGATCGCGCCACCGTTGCCGCAGTGGGCCATGGGGGTGGCCCTGAAAGGTTGTTCCCCCGGCAGTTCCAGCGTTACGATTCCTTCGGAGTCGGCATGGTCCAGGGTGAAGAGGTCCAGGGTGGTGTCATCCCGGCCCCAGGAGATGGGGCAGTGGGTGGCGCGCTCAGCGGCCAGGTCCTTGAGTTTGCGGGGCAGGGGGACGCGGGTCTGGTTCTGGTCGATGATGGCCGCGCCCTTCTCCGCCAGGCGCGCGAGGCGCACGAATTCCTTGCTGCCCAGACGGCTCCACAGGAATTGAACGAACCCTTCGTTGGTAAGTCTGGCCCCGGTTTCGGCCAGCAGGCCATAGGCGATACCCGGTGCGCCGGGTTCGCAAAGATGATGCGTGAACAGCGTTGCAGGGCCTCCCAGGGCGGCGATGACGGTCTTGGAACCGATGGGGACGAGCGGTCCTCCCCGGATCGGGGCGAGGAGGGCCCCGCAGGCCTCATTATCTTGGGTGCACAGGATCGACAGGGCGAGGTGGCCTGCCAGGAACTCGCCCCCCAGGGCTTCGATCCTGCCGCGCAGCAGGCGGTAGGTCCGGGGGAGGTCCGTGATTTGCGCGGCGCAGCGCAGGTCTTGGGCGAAGCAACCCGGGTGCAGCCGTCTGTTTCCATCGCCGTCGGCCTGGATGGTCACGCCCAGGACGCTCAGGTCTTCCAGGCGCGCCAGGGCCTCGGCGGCCAGCAGTTCTGTCAGTTCGGGGAGGATGAAGCCGGGAGCCGCAAGTTCGCCGGCCCGCTGGGCGAAGCGTTCGCGTTCGTCGTCGCTGCGGGGGGCCTGCATGCCCAGCCGGGCGTTGGGGTTGGTGAAGGAGGAACCCGAGGGGATATCGGAAGGGGCGACCACCAGCACGCGCCCGGAGGGGTGTTCCTCCAGGGCGGCCCAGGCCGCTCGGAGCCCTGCCAGCCCCGCGCCGAGGATGAGCACGTCGTAAGCGTGTGTCATGGCCGGGCTCCGGGGCGCACAGGGCGCAAGGCGCTAAATCTTGATGGGCTGGCCGGACTTTTTCTTGTCCATTTCCTGCTTCTTCAGCTGCTTGTTGGCGAAGTTGCGCATCTTGTGGGCTTCGGTGAAGCCATCATTCAGCTCGATGGCCCTGGTGGCCATTTCATCGACCTTTTCCCAGCGCTTCCAGTCGATGTAGAGCCGTCCGAAGTTGAAGTACAGGCCCGGGTCTTCCTGGGAAAGCTTGACGGCCTTGGTGTAGTACTTCTCGCTCATCTCGAATTCCTCGAGCTTGCGCAGGACCATGGCCACCCTGTTGAAGAGGTGGGCGGATTCCGGGAAGTCCTTGAGGGCCGCCGTGAGGTATTTCAGGGCGTCCTGGTTGCGGTCGTATTTGACGTAGAGTTCGGCAATCTCGTACTTCAGTTCGGTGTCGTCGGGGAACTGGAGCAGCAGCTTGTCGAAGGTGAACTTGGCGTCCTTGAATTTGCCCTTTTCCAGGAGGTGCATGCCACGTTCGAGTTGGGTCCGCTTGGAGTCGTCGATGGCCTGCAGCAGGGCTTGGGCTTCGGAAACCGCCGAGCCTTGCAGATCTTCCAGCAGTTCCTTGAGGGCCGAGAGAAGTTCCTTCTCGCCGCCCTTCTTGTACTCCAGGACCATGGGGCAGATCTTGCGGAACCCATCGTCGTGGTTCAGGATGTCCAGGGCCATGTCCAGGCTGCGTTCAAATTCCTCCTGCTCGTGCTTGAGCAGTGGTGTGCGGCACATGATGCCCACGGAATCGTGCAGCGAGACGATGGCTGGAAGCAGCTTCTCCTGCCTCAGATACGTCTTGATACTTGAAATCTTTGAACGTGCCTTGATGAGCTCGCTGGACATGCACCTTCCCCTGGCTTGAGCTTCCTGGATTTTCGGCAGTATTCAACGAATGCCGATCAAAGTCTAGGCCCCTGAATGATCGCGCACCATCTCCCTGAATCTCTTGAAGAAATACTGGCTGTCATGTGGTCCTGGGCTGGCCTCGGGGTGATGCTGAATGGCCAGGATGGGCTTCTTGGTATGGTGGAAACCTTCCAAGGTCTGGTCGTTCAGGTTGACGTGGGTGATCTCCACGTTCTTCAGGCTCTCGATGTCCACGCAGAAGCCGTGGTTCTGGGAAGAGACTTCGATGCGCCCTGTGGTCAGGTCCTTGACCGGATGGTTCAGGCCATGGTGGCCGAAGGGCAGCTTGAAGGTCTTGCCGCCCAGGGCCAGGCCCAGAATCTGGTGACCCAGGCAAATGCCCGCCGTGGGATAGCGGTCGGCCAGTTCCGCCACGGTTGCGGCGACGCCCTTGATGGCTGCCGGGTCGCCGGGGCCATTGGACAGGAACACCGCGTCGGGCTCCAGGCGGTTGACCTCTTCGGCCGTGGTCCCGGCGGGGACCATCAGTAGGTCGCAACCCTGCTGGACCAGCAGACGGATGATGTTCCACTTGATGCCGAAATCGTAGACCACCACCTTGGGACCTTTGCCGGTCCACTGGTGTCTGCCGTCTTTGAGCTCAACGGTTTGAGGCTGGTTTTCGGCCCAGATATAGGGCTGCTTGGCCGTCACGCGCGAGGCTAGGTCCAGTCCTTCCATGGTGGGGATGGCCTGGGCGCGCTTCACCAGTTCCTCGGGGCTGACGTCGTCGGTGCTGATGACTGCGCGCTGGGCGCCGTGGATGCGCAGGTGCCGGGTCAGGGCGCGCGTGTCGATGCCCTCGATGCCCATGACTCGGTTCCTGACGAGGTACTCGGGCAGGGACATCACCGAGCGCCAGTTGCTGGGCTCCTTGGTGCATTCCTTGACGATGAACGCCTCCACCCACACGCGGGAGGATTCGACGTCCTCCAGGTTCACCCCGTAGTTGCCGATCAGCGGGTAGGTCATGCACACCATCTGCCCCGCGTAGGAGGGGTCGGTGAGCACTTCCTGGTAGCCGCTCATGCCGGTGTTGAAGATGGCCTCGCCTTGGGCGTTGCCTTCGCCGGTGAAGGAGATGCCCTTGAACCATGTGCCGTCCTCAAGTGCCAGATACGCTTTCATCAGCTGGTCTCCGAAAGTCTCTTAATGACTCTGTCGATGTCTTCGGGCCGGTCTACGCCGCATGTCTTATGGGACGTAGGCACGATATAGATGGGAATATCATTTTCCAGGAGCCGCAGCTGTTCCAGCTTTTCCTGGCGTTCCAGGTCGCTGGGGCCGAGGCTCACAAACCGCTTTAGGGTGCGCATGCGAAAGGCGTAGAGCCCGATGTGCCCCCAGAATACGCCGCCGGTTTCCATGTCGCGGGGATAGGGGACCAGCGCACGCGAAAAATAGAGGGCCGAACCGCCCTTGGTCCAGAGGACCTTGACCTGATCCGTGCTCAGGGCCTGTTCACGGCTGATCCTCGTGGCCAGGGTGGTGACCTTGATGGATTCGTCCGCAAAGGGCTCCAGCAATTCGGTCAGCATGGCCGGGGCCAGCAATGGCTCGTCGCCTTGGATGTTCACCACCACGCCGTCCTCGGGCACGTTCAGGATCTGCGCGGCTTCCAGCACGCGATCCGTGCCGCTGGCGTGGTGTTTGTCGGTCATGATCACGGGAATGTTGTACTTGCAGGCCTCGGAGTAGATGCGGTTGTCATCCGTGGCCAGGGCCACCTTGCCCAGCAGGGGGCACTGGATGGCGCGCTGGTACACATGCCAAAACATGGGTCGTCCCAGGATGTCGGCCAGGGGTTTGCCCGGAAACCGCGACGATTCATAGCGCGCGGGGATGATGCCTGTGCAGGGCGGGAGGATTGGCATGGCTTACTCGTTTGTGGAAGAAGTCCGTTCCGACAAGCTTAGGATGAGTTTCAGGGCCTTGGCCGTGCCGCCCCTGTGGCTGTCCACATAGGCGTTCACCTTGCCGCGCACGGCCTCCCGCTTGCGCGGGCGGGCCAGGGTTTTGGCCATTTGCGTGGCCAGTTCCCCGGGGCTGTGGACGACGTGCACCAGCCCCTGGTCCACGATGCCCTGCCCGATCCACGAAAAATTGGACCAGTGGGGCCCGATGCACGGCACGACGCCATGGGACAGGGGTTCCAAGAAGTTCTGTCCGCCCAGGGGGCGCAGGCTGCCGCCCACAAACGCGGCCCGGCAGAACTCGTACGCGCTGCCCAGCTCGCCGAAGGCGTCCCAGAGAATGATGCTGCCCTCGGGTGGTGGGCTGTTCAGCTCTGAACGCAAGACAGGGCGCAACCCGGATTTGTACAGGGCTTCGCGCCAAAAGTCGAGCCTGTGCATGTGGCGTGGAAACAGCGCCAGGGTGGTCTTGGGCCGGGCCTCGTGCAGCAGTTGCAGGGCCTTGAGGACGTCGGACTCCTCCTCGTGGCGCACCGAAGCGAACAGGGCGCACTCGGGCTTGGGACCCAGGATGGCGCGTACGGGGCTGTTCTCGGGCGTGGGCTCGGGAGCGCTGGGGAAGCGGTCGAATTTGATGTTGGGCATGGTGTCCACGCGCTCGGCCCCGAAGACCAGGGCGTAGCGCCGTGCTGCCTCTTCGGAGATGGCCAGAATCCTGTCCGGTGCCAGTTGACGGAGTAATCCGCGTGCGCTGAGGTAGCCGCCCAGGCTGCTGGTGTTCATGCGCGCGTTGACGATAGCCACCGGCACGTCGAATTCCTTGCATGCGGCCAGCAGGCCGGGCCAGATCTCCGTCTCCAGCAGGACCATGCATTTGGGCGAGAAGCGTTCCATGGCCTTGCGCATCAACGAGGGGGCATCGAAGGGGAAATAGCTGGTGTGCAGTGTGAGCTGCGGGTGTGTCTGCGGCAGGTCCCAGGCCGTTTGCTCAAGGATGCCCAGACCCTGGCGGGTCATGGTGGTGATCAGCACCGTCAAATTGCTGTCCTTGGGCAGGTTCAGGAGCAGTTCATTGGCCAGATAGGCCTCGCCCGCACTGGCGGCCTGGATCCAGATGTCCACGAAGCCGTCCGGGCCTTGGCACAACATGCGTTTGGAAAATCCCTCGCGCAGGCGTGGGGCGGCGTAGAGCACGGGCAGGGCCGGGAGCCAGAGCAGGTTGTAGACGCCCAGCAGGGCCCTGGTCATGGCGGAAAAATGATGGCTCATGCCCTGCTCCGGCTCATGCCCAGCTCAATGAGCTTGGCGATGAGTTCATCGAAGTTGTAGCCCGCCTCGGCGGCTTCCTGGGGGATCAGGCTGGTGGGGGTCATGCCCGGCAGGGTGTTGATCTCCAGCAGATAGGGGTCGTTACCCACCACGATGAAGTCTGCGCGGCTGTAGCCGGACAGCTTCAGGCCACGATGCGCACGCAAGGTGATGTCCTGGATGCTGCGGGTCAGGGCGTCGGGGATGGGCGCGGGGCAGATTTCATCGCATTTTCCGACCACGTACTTGCTGGTGTAGTCGAAGAATATGGCTCCATCCCTTGGGCAGATCAGGATGGGCGGCAGGGCGGTGTCGTCCAGCACGCCGCAGGTGACCTCAATGCCCTTGATGTAGGACTCCAGCAATGCTTCCTCGCCCATGTCATAGATGATCTCCAGGGCGGCGTCGATCTCGTCCGGACCTTTCACCAGGCTCATGCCCAGGCTGGAGCCGCCAAAATTGGGCTTGGCGAACAGCGGGTACTGGAGCTTCGGGGTCCAGTCGTCCGCCGGGGGGGTGGGCAGGAACTCCCAGTCCGGCGTGGGCAGGCCCAGGTTGCGGAAGACCACCTTGGAAGCCGTCTTGTTCAGCGCCAGGAACGATGCCGTGGGGCCGCTGCCCTGGTAGGGGCAGTTCGCTGTTTCCAGCATGGCCTGAAGCAGTCCGTCCTCGCCGGGGGAACCATGCAGGTTGATGAACGCAAAATCGCACTGGCGGGCCTTGGCGAACAGCTCGTCCAGGTCCGTTGTGGGGTCGAAGGGCAGCACCTCGTGCCCCAGATTCTTCAGGGCGGAGTGGATGCCGCGTGCGCCGGAGAGGGAGACTTCCCTCTCAGTCGACCAGCCGCCGGCGATCAAAAGTATACGCATGGAGCTTGACTCCCAAGATTTCGCTTAAAGTGTGTTCCACGGCCCTGGCCTGGTCCATGCAAATGGTGATGCGTTCCCTTGCCTGGGTTGTCTTGGCGTAGCGCTCGAAGAGGTCCGTGAACCGGCCCCCAAGGGAGACGAAGCCGTCGTGCGTGACGCGCTTGTCCGCATAGAGCACGACCAGGGGCAGAAAATAACGGGTGGGGTCGACATCAAAGGGCCACCAGACATGGTGCAAGACCCCCTGCGCAATGGCCGGATTGCCGGTCTCGGCCTGGACCCAGACCGCGCCAATCTGGGCGTGGTGCCCCCCGTGCTCGATGCAATACATCTTGCCCAGGTCATGCAGCAAGGCCGAGGCGCGTACGGCCTGGACGCTTGTTGTGGAGAGCAGGCCCTTGTCCGCCGCGCGCAGGGCCAAGTCCGTGGCGGCTTCGGCCACCTTGCGGCTGTGGGCCCGGATATGGTCCGGCATGGCATAACGCTCGCACAATTCATCGCACTGGGCATCGTCGGGCACAAAGGCGGCGTCGGGCCGGGGAGGCGGGATCAGTTCCGGCGCCACGGCCCGGAAGCTGGGCATGCCGTTCGCCTCGTGGCGTGCGATGGGGGAGATCTTTGCAGAAGGCATGGGGCGCATTGTTTCCTTGGCAGAGGGTTGACGCAGCTGCGCCGTCAGGCGGTTCTATCAATCTGGCGGGGAAAAATAAAGAGGGCGGCTTGAAGTCATAGGGGCTTTCGTAGTAAGCCCGGACCTCAGGCCGTGAGTTGACGAACTTTGAATCATCTTTTCGGTCTGGGAGATAACCGTCTATCTGGCCCGCCGTGGGCCAAGGGAGCATCAGTGAGCATTCTCGACAGGTTCAGCGATCCCACCCTCTGCAAGACCCTTCTGGATAAGATTCACGCGGAACTCAAGGATGAACTGCGGTTCATGGAAGTCTGCGGCACCCATACTGTCGCCATTTTTCGGAGTGGCTTGCACACCCTGTTGCCGGACAAGATCATCCACCTGTCCGGGCCTGGTTGTCCCGTTTGTGTGACTCATGACTCTGAGGTGGCCCTGTTTCTGGAACTGGCCGCGCGCAAGGATGTGATCGTGGCCACCTTCGGCGACCTGATGCGCGTCCCCGGCCCCGGGGGGGCGAACCTGAAGGCGGCCCAGGCTGAAGGCGCACGCGTGTCCGTGGTCTATTCGCCCACCGACGCTCTGGCCCTCGCTAAGGACAACCCGGACGCCAAGGTCGTGTTCTTGGGGGTGGGCTTCGAGACCACCGCCCCCACCGTGGCCGCGACCCTGCAGATGGCGCGCAAGATGGGACTCGACAATTTTCTGGTGCTGTCTTTCCACAAGCTGGTGCCCCCGGCCATCCGCGCCTTGGGCTCCGACCCCGAGATCAAGGTGGATGGTCTGATCATGCCCGGCCATGTCTCGACCATCGTGGGCATTGAGCCGTACCAGTTCATCGCCAAGGAGCTGAAGCTTCCGGCCGTGGTCACGGGTTTTGACCCGCTGGACGTGCTGCAATCCCTGCTGGAGATCGTGCGCCAGCGCAACGAGGGCCGCGCCGAGGTGGTGAACCTTTACACCCGCGCCGTGCATGACCTTGGTAATCCCCGTGCCGTTGAGATCATGAACGAGGTCTTTACCGAGTCCGACGCCCTGTGGCGCGGCATCGGTCTGATTCCGGGCAGCGGTCTGGAATTGTCCAAGGCCTACGAGCAGTTCGACGCCATGAAACAGCTGGGCCTGGAACTGAAGGAAGTCAAACCCATCCCAGGTTGTCGCTGTGGCGATATCCTGAAGGGCAAGATGGCCCCTAACAAATGCCCGTTGTTCGGCAAGGCCTGCACCCCGGCCAAGCCTGTGGGCCCGTGCATGGTGTCCACAGAGGGCTCCTGCGCAGCCTATTTCAAGTATCACACTGATCTGTAAGACAGACTGCCTGGAGGCAACCTGTTCTTGGCCGTTGGCTGGGGGCGGGATGTCCGGGTGAGCCTTGAATTCCTTGGTCCTGCCGCTGGCTGAAAGATGTGGGCAGGGGCGCAGGCGGGGCTGACGGAGAATGATTTTCGGACGAGCATGCCCTTTGGGGCGATACGATAGTTTTTTTACTTGGGAGTTGCACTGAGATGGACGACAAACTGATTCTTCTGGACTACGGCAGCGGCGGCAAGGCCTCGCAGCGGCTCATCAGTGAGCTGTTCATGCACCATTTCGACAACCCCACGCTGATGCGCATGGACGACGCCGCTTTCCTGGATATCAAAGGACCGCTATCCATGAGCACCGACACCTTCACCGTGGACCCCATTTTTTTTCCGGGTGGCAACATTGGCTCCCTGGCCGTGCACGGCACGGTCAACGACGTGGCCATGCTGGGGGCCAAACCCCTGTACCTCTCCTGCGCCTATATCATCGAGGAGGGCCTCGAGTTCAGCGTGCTTGAGGAGATCGTCAAATCCATGGCTCAGGCCGCCAGGGACGCGGGTGTGGACATCGTCACGGGCGACACCAAGGTGGTGCCCAAGGGCACGGTGGACAAGATTTTCATCAACACCACGGGCGTGGGCCAGATGATCGTGGAGGACTATCCCAGCGGTTGCAAGGCCCGGCCCGGTGACGCCGTGATCATCTCCGGCACCATGGGCGACCATGGCCTGACCATCCTGGCCCAGCGCGCCGGCCTGACCTTCGATACCCCGGTTGAGAGCGACAGCGCCTCCCTGAACGGCCTGACCCAGCGCCTGATCGAGGAAGTGGGCGATATCCACGTGTTGCGCGACCCCACCCGGGGTGGCTTGGCCACGACCCTGAACGAGATTGCGGGGCAGTCGGGCGTGGGCATGGATGTGGAGGAGACCGCGATCCCCGTGACCGAGGGTGTGCGCTCGGGCTGCTCGTTCCTGGGGTTGGACCCGCTGTACTTGGCCAATGAGGGCAAGCTGATCTGCATCCTGCCCGGCGACAAGGCCGACAAGGCCCTGGAACTCTTGCGCAGCGATCCATTGGGCGTGGGCGCCGTGCGCATCGGCACCGTGACCGAGGAGAATGCGGGCAAGGTCATCCTGGTGACGTCGCTGGGCGGCCGCCGGATGCTGAACATGCTGGAAGGCGAGCAACTGCCGCGCATCTGCTAGGACCACGCTGGATGAGGAAATTGATTTACGAAGCCCCCGCAGGAGATATCCTGCGGGGGGCTTTTGGATAATGTGTGCTGAGATGGTTACGTCCTGATCAGCATCCAGGTTCACATCTTGATCGGTGGGATTAGACGGATGTCAAGAAATAGGTATGGTGTCCCCCTAATTCTCAATTCTCTAATTCTCTCATATGGAGAGTTTAATGGTCAGTGTTAGGCGTGGAGTGTCTTTTGTTATTGAGTTCTATCTTAAGAACATAAAAAATGAAGAAGACTATTTTATTGGAGGATCCATTGACCTTGAAATATATGACACAAAGCAATTGTACTCTATTGTAGATCATGAGCCAGATGATTATGAATATGCTCTCGGGTACGATCTAAGCGAACAGCAATTTGAAAAGATTAAACAATACATGAGTTCGCCTCATGAACTTGATCACTCAAAGTATGAATATTGTCTGTCTTCTGTCCGTTCTCATGAGTTGGCCGAAAAAGAGGAAAAAGAATTTAAGGATTCATTGCCAGAGCCCAAAAGCGTTCTCGCTCTTGATGTGATCGAAAAGGAGAGAAAAGTTGGCTTTGGCGTAATGCCGCTTTTCCAAGTCGATGTCGATATAGTTCGACAGCATTTCAATTTGCCCAATCCAGGTAATTTTGAGTTTGAGGATCGTGTTGACCATGAATTTCTTGATTTCATCAGAACGATGCAGAGTTGCCCAAATATCGATCTCGATAAATATGATTATAGGCCTGCAATCTGGGCTAATGTTTTTGAGCAAGAGAAAGAGGGGATGAACATTATTGATTGTGGTTAGGCTGTACAGAGATAGTATTCACCTGACACTGCCGCCCCCGGCAGGGCGATTTCTAGGCAGCGTTTTTGGCCGCCTTTTCCTTGCTCTTTTCATCCTTGGGCAAAACGCTAAAATAAAAGACCTGACCCCATTCTTTCTTCATTCTTTCTTTGGTCATCATCCACGCTCACATCTTGACCGGCGTGAATTAGGCGGAGGTCAATAAATAGGTATGGTGTCTCCCTAATTCATGGTGTCTCCCTAATTCATAATTCATTTTCCACAAAAATAAAAGGCACATAAAATGATTAAATGCATTGAAATTGAGAAAAATGGTATTGTTTATTGTCCGATTTGTCACCATGGAGAAATCACTGTGATCGAGATCAAAGAAACAGGTGAAGAAGTATATCTTTGTGATGAATGTGATTCTACCTGGATCAGGACTGATGACATACTTAATGAAAAAAAAGTGATGTCTTTTGATGCTTATGTTTTATTTAAAAAATTAGATGGAATAATAGATTATAACAACTCTATAATTTTAAAAGGGTACATGTTATATGGAAATATAGAAAATGTAGCTGCTCGTTATGGAGTCAAGGTGGTTGGCCCGATGGAATGTGAGTAGCAACAGTAGTGGAAGAATGGGGTCATGAAGAATGGAGTCATGTCTTTTATCCTAGCTGTACAGAGATAGTATTCGCCTGACACTGCCTTCCCTCGCCTTGATGCTTCATTCCGTAAAGCTGATATTTTTCTATTTTCCGCAACTTTCCGCCAACTGATGCCCTGGCAGCAGTTTCCAGAGCACGAAGTCGCGGTGCTCCTTGGCGGCCTCGAAGAACCGGGTCACGGGTTGCTGGGCCACGCGGGTGGGCGAGAGATCGCCCAGGGCCTTGAGTTCCTCGATCCATCCTCTCGAATCGTAGGGAGGGATGGATTCCGGACGGCCGAACAGGGCACCGCTCTTGGCCCTCTTGATCCACTGGTCGCAGCGCTCCTCTTTTCTACCCTGGAACTCGATGATCTCCTTGACCGAGGACCGCAGATTCTTGAAGGGCAGGGGCTCCGTCTCCGTGTCCGCAAATTTTGGGGCCAACACCAGATAGTCCGCGAAGAATTTGTGCAGGGCCTTGCAGCCCTCCATGAACGTGGTCGGGTTATCGCGCATCTGCAGTTTCGGGTCGCTTTCGTATTCGAAGCTCCATTTCAGGTACGGCCGGTCCGGGTAGGTTAGGACCGGGCCATGCCCCAGCCCCTTGGAGGCCCGCTCCGCAAACCAGGAAGTCCCGCTGTCCTTGATGACCGACACCATGTTGGTGAAGTTGCTGCTGACCATGCTTTTCCAGCCTTTTTGCATATAACTGCCGACGCTGTTGAACTTCGCGGCCTTGGCGGCCAGGTAATCGGCCAGGTCCGGCTGCACGTTTTCCAGGCGGATGCTGGAGTTGAAGACCCTGTTAGCGGGAGAGGACAGGCCCGAGAATCCGTAGTGGGAATAGGTGTCCATGAGCACATGGGCCGTGATGCCCATCAGCTCGAGGCTGTAGTGTTTCTTGGCCTGTTTCTTGTGATGCTCGATGACCTCAAGCATCAGCGGGCTGCCCGCGCGGCACTGTAATTTCTGTTCGCAGTCCTGGCCCTCGTTGCCGGGCAGAAAATGGAACGGAACCCAGACATGCCATTGGTCTTCGCGCAGCAGGTTCGCACCATCCTCACAGTGGTGGGCCGTGGGCAGGGTGCACAGCCTCTCCCCGCCCGGGAGGTGGATGTCACAGCGTCTGGCGTTATCGTCCACAAATTGCGCCGCCGTGGCCGCGATGGTGGCTGCCTCGGGGGTCATCCCCGCTGCGCGCGCCATACACCATGTGCCGTAGTAATGCATGTCCAGTTGCATGAGTCCCTCCCTTGCTGACTATCTAATCATGAATATCGCCAATGCTGCGTTCCACGTCAAGGATCGCATGGAAATTATCATGTGGCATACAGGGCTGGGGCATGGAGAGGGGCAGGGGGCTTGGGCAGGGGCCTCTGGAGTCGGGTGGGGTGGTCAGGGGGCGCCGTCGGAGCGGGTGCTGTCGTTCGGGCCGGGTTCTGCGTACACGGCAAACTGCCGTGTACGCAGAACCCGCACGGGTGTGCGACTATTCCCGCGCGGCGTAATTGCCCATGAAGTGCACGACCAGATGGTGGAAGGGCCGGATCAGGTTGAAGTACACGGGTCCGGTCCAGTGGCGGTAATGAACAATGGTGAAGGTGCTGAAGCGGGTGCCGCCGTCCTCGTTGGGTTCGGCGACTACGCCGATGTAGCCGCAGAGGTGTTTGTCCGCAGCCTCGCCGATCCAGTATTGGCCGGGGTCTCCGTCCAGGGTTGTGAAAAAGCCGACTGCCCCGCCTGGGGTGAAGTTGACATCCTCTGCCGTGAGGTGTTGTTGGCTGGGTGGGACCTGAGACAGGCCAAGGAGCCGCGCCAGAGCCTTGCGAGCCGTGTAGAGGGCCTTGAGCCAGCCGGGTTGATAGCCGATCATCCGGGCGATGAAATCGGGCAGGGCGCGCTGGCTGGTGAAGGTCTTCACATCCATATAGTCGGCCTTGTCCAGCAGTGCGCGCAAGGGTGCGATGATCTGCGCCAGGCGTGTGATTTCGTCGTTCACGGTGACATCCTCCCCAGGTTCACGGGTTCCACGCGGAGCACTTTGAATTCCCGTAGTTCTTCCATCCCTTTCCACAGCAGATCATGGCCCTTGAAGTGCCTGAAGGGGCGAACCTGGGCCAGCCAGGCATCTATTTCGGGTTGTGAGGCCCGCCGTCGTTTGCTTGCCTCGCAGATTAGGCGCAGGGCGGGTTGCGTGGCGAACTTCCCCCGCCACAGGGCGCGGAACCAGAATCCAATCCCGGGATCCACGGCCATGATGGCCAGCCGGGGATCGCGATCCAGGTTGGTGCGCATCCCCTTGGGAAAATGCTCGAAATAGTGGCCATGCCCCTCTGTGGTCAGGAATACCGATCCGATGGGGGACACCCGCGGTGTGCCGTCCTCGTCCACGGTTGCCATGGCGCATGACTTGACCTTGGCAAAGAGAGTCGTGACCTCATTCCAGGGGATGATGGATTGCATGCTGTCTCCTTCTCTGGGGGTGGTGGTTGTGTGATGTCAGTCCGGTTCGGGGAGGTTCAGTCCGTAGAGTTCGGTGGCCGTCAGGTGCAGGATCCGTGCATGCTCAAGGCCCGTGATGGGCGGGGCCACCATGCGCGTACCCACATACAGGCTGTAGCCGATACGCGAGAGCAGCAGGGCGCGTTCCGCGTCGCCGGTCAGTTCCTCGAACAGACCACGTAGATACTCCATGCGCACGGCGTCCACGCGCTCCAGGTGCTTTTGGGCCATGGCGTCGCGCTGTGCCCAGGCCCGGATGCTGATTTCCGGACCATGGGGCAGGGCCTGACCCTCGGCCACAATGGCCAGGAAGCGTTCCTTGGCGTTGGCGGTGCCTTCCACCGCGCGCATGCGTTCCTCGGTCCATTGATCGGCCCAGTGTGTCAGCAGCCGCTCAAGGTAGTCGCGGCGGCCCTTAAAGTGGTGATAGAAAGAGCCCTTGGTCACGTCCAGGCGTTTGCATAGGGCGTCGATGGTCAGTTGCTCGATGCTGATTTTGGCCAGCATCTCCAGGCCCGCGGTCAACAGGTCCGTCTTGGACCAACGGGAAGTGTTCGCGGGCTTGCTGGTTGGACTGGTCATTGGAAATTGTCTCCCTGGGCTGTGACATGAATTTCAATACCATACGGTATGGTATGTACATGGTCCAGAAGGGGTGAGAAGTCAAGGTTCGAGCCGTCCATTGTCAAACCTCAATTGCTTCCGGCCAATTAGCCCAACAGCCAGCCTGCGGTCCAGAGTGCTAGCATTCCGGTTGCGATTGTCGCCAGGATGTTTTTGGTGAGCAGCATCGCCACGACTGCGGCCAGGGCGGCCAGCAGGCGGTGGTTGTCCGGGCTGAGCAGCAGCTGACCGTCGCGCATCAGAATCGAGGGCGCGATGAGCGCCGAGAACACAGCGGGCGGGACATAGCGCAGGGAGCGTTTGAAGGCCTCGGGCATCTCCCAGTAGTCTTGCAGAACGATGAATGACAGTCGGATGAGGTAGGTGCCGATGCCTGCCAGGATGATCACGGCCCAGATGTCGTGGTGGCTCATGCGTTTTGCCCTTTGCTGAGCAGGCTACCCGCGGTCACGCCGCACCCGGCGGCCAGGAACAGTCCGAGGTTGTAGGGCAAGCCCACGGCTAGTACGGCGACCAGGCTCGCGGTCAGGGCCGCAGCCAGAGAGGGGCGCGTCTTGAGGTGCGGCAGGAGCAGGGCCAGGAACGTCAGGGGCACTGCGAATTCCAGTTTCCATTCCGGGGGCACGCCCACACCCACCAGGACGCCGACCCAGACCGTGACCTGCCAGCAGGCCCAGAGGGCGAAGGCCGCTCCCAGATAGTACCAGTGCTTGTTCGCCAGTTCCGGCTCTTTCGTGTAGCGGGTGATGGCCACGGCGTAGGCTTGGTCCGTCAGCCCATAGGCGCAGAGCAGTTTCCAGCGCAGGGGCAGGTTCTTGAAGTGGGGGGCCAGAGAGGCGCTGTACATGGTGAAGCGCAGGTTGATGACCAGGGCGGTCAGGACCACGACCAGCAGCGGAGCTCCCTTGCCGATTAATTCGGCTGCGGCTAGTTGGGCGGCTCCGGCCAGGACGATCACGGTCATGCTGCCGGTTTCCACGGGGCTCATGCCCGCAGCGGTCATGCTGATGCCCGCGATGATCCCGAAGGGAGCCGCGCCCAGAAAGATGGGGGATAGGTCGCGGAAGCCCTCGATGAACAGGCGGCGTGGGGCGGTCATGGAAGAGTCCTTGAATCTAGAATTGAATGCGGGCGGCCAGGGGCATGCGCCAGCCAGTGCCGAAGGCCCGGTCGGTGATCTTCAGTCCCGGTGCGGCCTGGCGGCGTTTGAACTCGGCCCCGCGCAACAGGCTGGCCACCTGGTCCACGATCACGCGCTCGAATCCGGCGGCCACCACCTCGTCGCGTGATTCGCGCAGGACCACCAGACGGTGGATGATGGGGTCCAGGACGTCATAAGGCGGCAGGCAGTCCTGGTCCTTCTGGTTCGGGCGCAGTTCGGCCGAGGGGGCCTTGTGGATGATGGGCGGCGGCACGACTTCGCAGCCCTTGAGCTTATTCAGCCAGTGGCAGACATCAAAGACCAGGGTCTTGGGCACATCGGAGATGACCGCCAGACCGCCGGACATGTCGCCGTAAATGGTGCAATAGCCTACGGCCAGTTCGCTCTTGTTGCCCGTGGTCAGCAGGATGGAGCCGAATTTGTTGGACAGGGCCATGAGCAGGTTGCCCCGGATGCGGGCCTGGATGTTTTCCTCGGCAATCCCGGGGGCAAGGCCCTCGAAGGCCTGGGCCAGGGTCTGGTCAAAACCCTGCATCAGCGGTCCGATGGGCAGGGTCATGGTGGCGATGCCCAGATTCTTCGCCAGGGCCAGGGAATCGTCGATGCTGCCCTGGCTGGAATAGGGCGAGGGCATGAGCACACCCAGCACGTTGTCGGGACCCAGGGCCTCGGTGGCCACGGCGGCGGTCAGGGCGGAGTCGATGCCGCCGGACAGGCCCAGCAGGGCTTTTTTGAAGCCGCATTTGCTGACGTAGTCGCGCGTACCCAACACCAGGGCGCGCCAGGTTTCGCTTTCAGGGGAGTAATCGTCGGCCTCGATGCGTCCGGATTGGGACCCGGTGTCCACCAGCAGAAGGTCTTCGGCAAAGGCTTTGGCCTGGGCCTTGAGCCTGCCATCCGCCCCGAAGGCCATGGAACGGCCTGAGAATATCAGGTCGTCGTTGCCGCCCACCTGGTTGGCGTAGAGGATGGGCTTGGCGTGCTTTTTGGCGGCCCAGGAGAGCATCTCCTGACGGACGTGCTGTTTGCCCACGGTAAAGGGTGAGGCCGAGAGGTTGAGCACCAACTCCGCGTTGCGGATGGAGGGCGAGGCCATGGGATCTCCGCTGTAGCGGGTCTTCTTCCAGAAGTCGTTGTCGTTCCAGAGGTCCTCGCAGATGGTCACGGCCAGAAGCCGACCGTTCAACTCAAAGCATCCGGGGCCGGGGCCGGGCTCGAAATAGCGGTCCTCGTCGAAGACGTCGTAGGTGGGCAGCAGGGATTTGTGGAACAGGGCCTCGATCTTTCCCGCGCGCAGCAAGGCCGCCGAGTTGTGCAGGGGGCGACCGACAGCCCGCTTGTTGGGCGTGGCCGTGCCCACCAGTACGGGCAGGGAGTGGGCCAGTTGCCGGGCCAGTTCGTCCATCTGGAGCAGGGCGTTGTCGATGAACGAGGGGGAGAGCAAAAGGTCGCGGGGCGGATAGCCCATCAGTGCCAGTTCGGGGGCGACGCACAGTTCGGCACCCAGGCCTTGGGCCTTGAAAACAGCGTCAGCGATCCTGGTGGCGTTGCCTGCCAGGTCGCCGACGGTCAGATTGAGTTGCAACAGGGCGATGTTCATGGGTCTGCGCCGCGGCTATCCCTCGTACGCTGCGGTGGGGACGAACGACTTGCCCGACATGCGTTCCTGGATCAGTTCCTTGGCGCGTATGGCCAGCCTGGAGACCTCTGGCTTGGAGACCTGTTCGTCCGCGCCCACGGCATCACCCTTGTGGCGCAGTCTGTCGGTGATCAGCGAGGAGAACATGATGATCGGGATGTCCTTCAGGAAGGCATCTTCCCGCACACGCTTGGTCAGGTTGTGGCCGTCCATCATGGGCATCTCGATATCCGTGACCAGGACGTTGACGTAGTCCCACAAGGGGTTCGATTCTTCCTCGGCCTTGGCCTTGATGGACTTGAGGCGGTCCCAGGCTTCGCGGCCGTTGTTCACCGTCTCCACCTTGAATCCGGCCTTGGTCATCAGGTCTTTGAGCATCTCGCGGACCAGGGCGGAGTCGTCGGCCACGAGTGCCCTGTAGCCGTCATCCGAGGTCCAGTCGATGGTGTCGTCCAGGCGCAGCCCCAGGGCGGGGTTCAGGTCCGCGACGATCTTCTCCAGGTCCAGGATGAAGACGATGCGACCTTCAAGCTTGACCACGCCGGTGATGGAGTTGTTGGACAGGGCGGCGACGTACTTGTTGGGCTGTTCCACCTCTTCCCAGCTGATGCGGTGGATGCGGGTCACGCCCGAGACCAGGAAGGCCGAGGTGATCTGGTTGAACTCGGTGACCACCACCTTGGGGGCCTCGGTCCGTAAGCTTTTCTTGCCGAGCCACAGGGCCAGGTCCACCAGGGGGATGATGTGCGAACGTTGGTTGAAGGCCCCAAGGACGGACGGATGGTTTACCTCCGGCATCTCAGTGATCTTGGGCAAACGGATGATCTCCAGGACCTTGGCGACGTTGACGCCGTAGTAGCCCTGATAGCGCTCACCGTCCTTGCCCACTTCGTCGAGAAAGAATTCGACGATTTCGAGTTCGTTGGTGCCGGTTTCCAAAAGTATGTTCGTCTGGGACATGCGTCCTCCCGTCTGCGGTGATTCTCTTACGGAGTCATGGCTTCAAGCGCGGCTCGGACTTGATCTATGGTAATATCATGTGTTGAGGCCCCCGCTGTCAAGCCGACAAGGGTGCAACCGGCAAAATCAGCGGGATTGAGTTCCTCGGCGGTCTCCACATGGATGCAATCCACGCCATGGTCCCGGACCACCTGGGTCAGCCGTCTGGTGTTGCCGCTCTCATATCCGCCGACCACCACCATCTTGTCCACGCGCTTGGCCACGTCCACGGCTTCTTCCTGGCGCACTTTGGTGGCGTCGCAGATTGTTTCCAGCACTGGGAGTCTCAGGCTGCTTTGTTGCCGGGCGTATTCCTTGATCTGTTCAAAGACGCATTGATCCTGGGTGGTTTGGGCTGCCAGAAAGTATTCGTGGCCGTCCTGGATGTGCCCCTGAAGCTCTTCGAGGGTGCCGAAAACCACGGCACCGTCCGGGGCGTAGCTGAGCAGGCCCTTGACTTCGGGGTGGTTTGCCTCGCCGTAGAGCAACAGGGTTCGGCTGCGTTGGGTCTGGCGTTCGATGAGCAGTTGCGCCTTTTTGACCTTGGGGCAGGTGGCATCCACGATGACGACATCGTTCCCTCTGAGCTCACTCTCCAAGTCCCGTGGGATGCCGTGGGCGCGGATGACGACCACGCTGCCTGGCTCGGCCTCGGAAGGGGTTTGGATGCGTTTGACGCCGAGTTTCTCGTAGCGAGCCAGCACCTGGGGATTATGGATGATCGGTCCAAGCGTGCAGATGGGAGCTTCGCCCTTGCGAACAGCCCTGTCCAGCTTTTTGAGGGCCAGGCTGACGCCCATGCAGAATCCGGCGGTCTCGGCGAGGATGACTTTCATGATGATTCCTATCGTCTTGTTTCTGCCGCGACTTTACAGGAAAAAATCAGGCCGCGCCATGATCCGCCTCAAGAAAGTCGAGGATCATGGCTTTGAGGTTGTCCCAGGAGTCGCAGTTGATCAGTTCGTTGCGTAGCCGGCGCACTCCTGGGTTGTGCCGGACGTAGCGCGGGACGATGGAGCGCATCTTGATCAGGGCCTTGCGCTCCGGCAGGTGCTGACGAGACAGTTCGGCGTGGCGGATGATGATCCGCGCCAGGTCCTGGCCCGTGCGCGGGGGCAGGGTCTCGCCGCGCAGCAGTGTCAGATAGTCGTTGAAGATGTTGGGGCCGTAAAGGGCACCTCGGGCGAACATGACTCCCTGAACGCCGGTCTCGCGGATGCAACGCACCCCGTCTTCGGCCGTGATCAGATCACCGCTGGCGATGACGGGGATTTCCAGGGAGCTGGCGAGTTCCTTCAGGCAGGACCAGTCGGCTTGTCCGGAATACCCTTGCTTGGCCGTGCGCGGATGCAGTGCCACCCAGGCCGTGCCGGCGTTCTGCAGGCGCTTGCCGATCTCCAGATAGTTGTCCTCGCCGCTTGTCCAGCCCCTGCGGAATTTGACGCCGCTGTTGCCTGGTCCGGCAATCTCGGCCATGCGCCTGGCGATGGTTTCCAGCAGATCGATGTTGGTGTGCAGGGACGCGCCGCAGCCGGTCTTGATGACCTTGCGCACCGGACAGCCCGCATTGAGGTCGAAGTAGCGGAAGCCATGTTCCATCAGAGAGTGCATGGCGCGTTCGATGAATTCGAGCTCCGAGCCGAATAACTGCACCACCAGGGGCGAGTCCTCTGGAGTGGTCTTCAGCAGTTCTTCGGTGCCCCGGCTGTCGTAGCACAGGCCCTTGGTGCTCACCATCTCCGTGACCGCTGCCTTGCAGCCGTTTTCACGGCACAGCAGGCGGAAGGACAGGTCCGAATAGCCGGCTAGGGGGGCCAGCCAGGGGGCATCGGGGGCAATGCGTAATATTTGGGTGCTGTTCATTGGCTGCTGATTCCTGGGGAAGGGGGAATGGCGATTGCTGTGCGGTGTCGCGAGATGCCGCGCTGCCGGGCGTGTAGCACCCCGCCGGGATGTTGACAAGCTTGTGGCCTGGCGGTGGAGGGCGGTCAGACGCGCCGGGCGAATCTGGACCTTGCACGGTCCATGGACAGTTGGGGGGCCAGAACGCCTGCCCGGGCCTCGGGCGGCAGGACGGACGGGGTGAAGAAATCCACATCTTGCCCGGCAAAGAGGAAGGCGCGAATGAGCCTCTCGAAGGCTGGGCCCAGGCCGGGATGCTCCAGAAACAGGCGCACCGTGATCGTGGGCGGGCTGGCCAGCAGTCGCATTTCGCATTGCCCGTGCGGTGGCAGGGTAAAGGAGAACCCCGTCTCCACAATGGTCGGGCTTTGTTCTGATGCAGGATTTGTTCGCGTTCGGCTGATGGAGAGCAGCTCACCGGACAGGGCCTCGGGAAGCAGCCAGGGTCGGTAGTCGAGCTGTCCTGCGCCCCGGGCGCTGAGCAGGGTGTTGATGGCGGTACAGGCCTGGGTGACTTGTTTGAAGCCCTGGGCAAGGTCGGGAGTCCCGGCCAGCAGGGCGTCGAAGGCGTCCTTTCTCGGTTGCTCGGGTCCGGGAAGATCGGAAAGTTCCTTGCGCAACCCCGCCGAGATCGTCTCGAAGCGGGTTCTTGCGGCCCAGAAGAGATCCACTGCGGGGCCCAACGGATCTCCTTGGGCTCGGGCCACGTGCAGTTCCTGCAACAGGATGTCCGGCTCCAGGCGAATGATCTGGAACAGCAACAGGCTGCCCGGTTCCGGGTCTGATTCGATGTTGGTCAGCAGTTCGAGTCCCTCGAAATCGACCCAGGCGTAGCCTGGACGTTCGCGCTTCAGGACCCTTCCCGTGACGCGCTCACCCACACGGTGTCGTCCCTGGAACGCTGAGGACCGCTGGCGCTCCTTGTGCAGACCGCCCCCGCTGTTTGAACCCCACCCGGAGATGTGCACGCTGGCCTCCGGCTATTGGCTGGCTTGATCGAGGATGAGTTCCACCTCGTCCACGGACAGACCTGTGGACGAGGCGAGCTCGGGGACGGATTTGCCCTGGCGTCTGCCCGAGAGGATGACCTCGCGCAGGAAATGCGGGGAACGGGAAACCTGTTCGGTCTGTTGCAGCAGGCGTTTGACTTCCAGGATGCGCTCTTCAAGGGCGCTATTGAGGCGACCGAGTTCGGTCTGGCGCTTCTCAAAGGTGGAGACGAGCTCTTGTTCCAGTTCGGCGTTGAAGTGCAGGTTGCGAAGCAGGCTTTCCTGTTTTTCCTGGAGGGAATTCAGCAGGGACTCTGAGCGCCGCAGGCGCATGAAGAAGAACAGGACGACCACCAGGAGCAGAAGCTCCGTCAGGCTGACAAGAAAGAGCAGGACAAGTGATGACGACATGTGCGGGGAGTATCCTGGTTGCGTTGCTAAATCTTCAGGTTGATGATGTTCCCGGCCCAGGGGCTCTTCAGGGGAGCCTGTTCCTCTTCTTGTTCCTCTTGGGGTTCGTGCTCTCGCCTGTCCGACGCACTCTGCTTCTTGCGCTCTTCTTTCTGATGCTCGGCGGTGACGGTTGTTTTTTCCAGCTTTTCGGTCTTCTGCACCTGGTCCTTGGCACGTTCATTCTGCTCACGGGCCAGTTGCTCGGCAAACTCGGCCTGAGTCTTTGGGCTCTCCTGATGCGCACTGGCTATCTTGGCCAGATGGGGGAGTTGCGCCAGAAGCACCGGAAGGTTGATCGTCGTGGACATGTCATTTCACCAGGTATTGTTCGATAAGCAGGGTCTCCAATCGGTCTACGCTTAAATATTGATTCACTACCGAGAGGACGTCGGCCTTTAAGGCTTCTGCATTCTTCTTATCGGACAGGAACGTCAAATCCTTATTCTTAAGATAATAGAAGACAGCATCCCGCAGGACGGTGGTCTTTTGCGATATCTCAAACGACAGTTTCTCGTTCTGGGTAACGGCGGTGAACTGGCAGACCAGGAAACGGATCTTGCCGTTCTCGTCTTTTTGTTCGACCCAAAAGGGATCGAGGGTGACGAGGAAGTCCTCGGGTACGGGTTCCTCGACTGGCGGCGGGGGGATGGCCTGTTCGGTTTCCAGCGTTTCCTGCTCGGTTTCGGGCTGGGAGACTTCAGGTTCAGGCTTGAGAAGCAGGGAACCGATGATCAACCCCACCAACAAGAGCAGGCTGGCTCCAGCGGCAATCTGGATTTTCCTGTTCTTGTACCAGACCGGAGTGCCTTCCGGTTCGGGCTCTTCAACGAGGACTGGTGCCTCTTCTTCCTCGTCCTCTTCTTCGTCGTCGTCTTCAAGAAAAGGAGCGTCCTCAAGGTCCAGTTCGACCTTTTGCTGCTCCTTGGGAAGATCCTTGGTCAGCTCCTCGGCATCTAGTTCTGCCTTGGGCTCTCCGTTCTGACCCTCTATGACGGAGTTCAGATCTTCCTCGAGCTCGGTATCGGGAGCGAGCAGCACCATAGTTATGCCGGGCCGTTGGAGTTATGACTTGGGTTCAAAAATTTTGTCGATCTTCTGTCCGAGGGTCTCCGCGGTGAAGGGTTTGACGATGTAGTTGGACACCTTGGCCTGTACGGCCTCGATGATGTTTTCTTGCAGGCCTTCGGCCGTGACCATCAGGAAGGGAATGTCCTTGAACTCTTCACTGGCGCGGACCTTGCGCAACAGGTCGATGCCGGGGAGTTCGGGCATGTTCCAGTCCGAGACGATGAAGTCGATTTTGTCCTTGTTGAGCGTTTCCCACGCGGTGCTGCCGTCGTCGGCCTCAACGATATTATTGAAGCCCAACTGGCGAAGGATATTTTTGATGATGCGGCGCATGGTGGAGAAATCGTCGACGACGAGGACCCTCATGTTTTTGTCGTAAGCCATGGATATCTCCTTGTTATTCGAGGCCGTAGACAGCCCTGAATTTGATGCGTAGCTTTTTGAGTGCCTGGGAGTGGAGTTGAGAGACTCTGCCTTCGGTTATGCCCATAACTTCGGCCGTTTCCCGCATGTTCAACTCATCGCTGTAGTACAATGATAATACCAATTTCTCGCGAAGCGTCAATTCGTCTATTAAACCGGCGATTTTGTCAATGACGTCCTGGAGCGCCGCACTGCGGTAGGGTTCATTGTCGTGATGGGCACTGGACTCCGTGGAGAAATGCTCCTGAATGGTTTCCAGCGACAGGCAGAGCTGATTCTGCAGGGCGGCCAGTCCGGATTCGACATCCTTACGGGAGAGTCCGGTTTCGGCGATGATTTCATCGCGGGAGGGGGGTCTGCCCGTGCGGTGCTCGATGGTTCGGATGGATTCTTCCAACTGACGGACGCGGGCCCGCAACCCGCGGGAGAACCAGTCCATGCGCCTGAGCTCATCAAGCATGGCCCCCTTGATGCGGTTTTCCGCATAGGTCTCAAACTTGATGTTCAGCTCGGGCTTGTATTTGCGCAGGCATTCGATGAGGCCCAGCGAACCTGCGGAAATCAGTTCGTTGAGCTCCACCTGCTGTGGCAGTTTCCCCTTGAGTCTGAGCGCAAGGATTTTGATCTTCGGTGCGTAGTGACGGACAATAGTGTCCTTGTCCCTCGCGCTGAAGTCTTCCCAGAGGACCTCTCCGGTCTCCAGGAATTTCCATGGCTCAGTCTTGGAAGAGGAGCTTTTTCCAGAAAAACTTAATGTTGCCATCGAGCTGGGCCGTTCCCTTCCACGAGGTTATCTTGCCGACCACGTTCGTGAGCGCCGTAGTCGCCGGGCCGTCGGGGTGCATGATTGAAAACGGTTTCTGGTTGATCACGGCCGTGCGCACTCCAGAATCCAGGGGTAGGACCCCAACAAGGTCGAGGGAGATGCCCGAGAGGAACTGGTCGCAGGCGTTATGCAGTTTGGAGTAGACCTCCATGGCTGCAGCCGGTGTCTTGGCCATGTTCACAACCACACGGAAACGCTGGACCCCGTGCTTGGCCTTCAAGACCTTGATCAGGGCGTAGGCGTCGGTCAGGGACGTGGGCTCGGGGGTGAGCACCAGCAGACGTTCCTGGACCGCCAGGTTGAAATACAAAACGTTTTCGTTGATTCCAGCGCCGGTGTCCACGATCAGGAAATCCACTGTGTCTTCCAGAACGTCCATGGATTCCAGCAAATCCAGCTTTTGGCCCGTATCCAGTTCCAGCATCTCGGCCACGCCGGAGGCGGCGGGCAGGATTTGGAAACCGTAAGGCGTGTCGAGCAGGACGTCAGTGAGTTTGGCGCCTTCCTCAAAGAGGTGGAAGAGGTTCTTTTCAGGGGCCAGCCCCAGAAGCACATCCACGTTGGCAAGGCCAAGATCGGCGTCCATCAGCACGACACGCTTGCCCTGCCGGGCCAGCAGGCAGGCCAGGTTGACGCTGATGTTCGTCTTGCCCACGCCACCCTTGCCGGAAGTCACTGAAATGACTTGGGGTACGGTGGTGGGGCTTGCGGAGCGAGGGGCCTTCCTGTCTTTAGTGAGCGTATCTGCCACGTTTCTCCTCGACGGGGCTTGGCGGAAGTTCCTTCTTGAACAGGAGCTTCCAGAGCATGACGGCCTTGGACTGGACCAGAGTGCCTCTCAAGCCCGGTCCGAAGGACAGGGCGGAGGTGGGCAGACCCGTGGCGAATGCCACGTTCACGATATCCCCGTAGTTACAGGCTTCGTCGAGCTTCGTCCAGACGATGGACTTGGTTTTCGGGGATTTGTGCCGCCGGAAGTATTCCTTCAACTGTGCCGGTGCGTACAGCGGCGAGAGAACAAGGTGCACGGCCAGGTCGGTGCGGTTGGACAACCCCATGAGCTTCAAGTGCGAATCAAGGTTCATGGTCGCCGTGGCAGCCGGGAGGTCGATGAAAATGGTGTCGAATTGCCCGGAGTTGTTCAGCAGTTCCCCCAGCTGTCTGGCACTTTCCGCCGTCTTGTGGCTCATGCCCGACAGTTCGGCATAATGCTTCAGATAACGCCCGCCCTGGCCCTGGGAGCCGGCGGCGTCGATCACCAGGACCCGGGAGCGGGGAGCTTGGCTGCGGTGCAACAGGGCCAGGCGCAGGAGTGTGCTGGTCTTGCCCGCTCCGCTGGGGCCGGCCACGGCGTGGACGCGCTCGCGCCATTCGTCGGGGCCGAAGGGCCTGACCGCGACCTGTTTGCCCAAGGGGCCCAGGATGGAGGCGTCCTTGTCTCGCTTGAGTTCGTTCAGCAGAGCCATGATGGCCCCTTCACCTACGCCTTCGCGCTCCAGATGCTCCAGGGGTTGGCGCTGACGCGGAGCCAGGGAGGAAAAGTCCATCTGGGGGCGCATCAGCGTCATCATGTGGGACCTGATCTGATCCCACTCGCTGTGCCATTCGCCCCAGCCGGGGGCGAGGCCACCTTCAGAATGGGCCGTGTCCGCCGACGGTGCCGGGGATGTGGCGCCGTCGAGGGCGGCGGTGACTTCACACCAGCAGCGTCCTGCCTCGTTGCACTTCTGGCTGGAGAGGATGACCGCTTCAGGGCCGAGCTCAGCCTTTACGAGATTGAGGGCGCTCTTGATGTCTTTGGCTTGGAAAGTCCTAACCTGCATAGGGCACATCAATGTTGGCTAAGGTTTGCAGCTTTACATCCGCCGGGATCTCCGCCTGAGAGATGACCGGCAGATTCGGGATAAAGCGGACGAGGAGCTGGGCGAGATGCGGGCGTACGGCCGGGGAGGCGAGGACAACGGGTTGTCCGTCGGTGCCCACGGCTTGTTCGGCTGCGCTGTTGATGCTCTGGATGATCTGCTGGGCCAGATTGGGTTCCATGGCTAAATAGGCCCCCTGATCGGTTTGCCGGATATTGTCGCCAAAAGCCTTCTCTACGCTGGGGGAGAGCACCACGATGGGCAGGGCTCCCTTGCTGTCCAGATAGGGCTTGATGATCGTGCGTGACAACCGGGCACGGACGTATTCGGTCAATTGGTCGGAATCCTTGATGACTCGGCCATAGTCGGCCAGGGCTTCCACGATGGTCAGCAGGTCGCGTACGGACACGGATTCGCGCACCAGATTCTGCAGGACCTTTTGCACGGCTCCGAGATCCAGGACGCCCGGGACCAGGTCTTCCACGGCCTTGGGGGCACGCTTGGCCAGATTGTCCAGCAGGCTCTGCACTTCCTGGCGGCCGAGGAACTCGTGCATGTTGTGCTTGAAGACCTCGGTCAGGTGCGTGGCGATGACCGTGGACGGGTCCACCACGGTGTACCCGGCGAGCATGGCTTCTTCCTTCTGGGTCTGGGGAACCCACAGGGCCGGAAGATTGAATGCGGGTTCCACGGTTGCGATGCCCTGGATGCGATGCTTGGCATCCCCCGGGTCCATGGCCAGGAAGTGATCCACCAGAATCTCTCCGGCCGCGATTTCGTTGCCCTTGACCAGCACGGAGTACTGCCCGGGCTTGAGCTGGAGATTGTCTCGCAGGTGCAGCGAGGGCACCACCACGCCCATGTCCAGGGCGAATTGGCGGCGGATGGAGCGGATACGGGACAAAAGGTTGCCATCCTGTTCTTCGTCCACCAGGGGGATCAGGCCGTAGCCCACTTCCAGTTCCAGCATGTCCAGGGGCAGCAGGCTCTGCACTTCCTCGGGGGTGTCCAGACTCGGGGCGATGCCCTTCTTGTCTTTGGCGGTCTGGGTCGTGGCCTTTTGCTGCTCGCCCGAAAGATGGGACAGGAAGTAGAGCAGGCCGGACATGGCCAGGAACACCAGGGTCGGCATGCCGGGGATCAGGGCAAAGAGGACCAGGATGACGGACACCAGCTTCAGTGCGCGGGTGTGGTAGGTCAACTGGGCCAGGAATTCCTCGCCCATCTGCGCCTCGGCCGCCGCGCGGGACACGATGAGACCGGCACTGGTGGAGATGATGATCGATGGAATGGTGGCGACCAGTCCGTCACCGATGGTCAGCAGGGTATAGGTCTGGGCGGCGTCCATCCAGTTCATGTCTTTTTGGACCATGCCGATGAAGATGCCGCCGATGATATTGATGGCGGTGATCAGGATGCCGGCCTTGACGTCTCCAGAAACGAATTTTCCCGCACCGTCCATGGCTCCGTAGAAGTCGGCTTCGCGGCGGATGTTCTTGCGTTCGGCCCTGGCCTCATCTTCGTCGATGAGGCCGGCGTTCAGGTCCGCTTCGATGGCCATCTGCTTACCGGGCAGGCTGTCCAGGGTGAATCGTGCGGCGACTTCGGCGATGCGCGAGGTACCAGTGACGATGACCATCTTGTTCAGGGCGAACAGGATCAGGAAGATGACGATGCCGACGACGTAGTTGCCGCCGACCACGAATTCGCCAAAGGTCTGGATGACTTTACCCGCAGCTCCGGTGCCCTCGTCCCCGTGCAGCAGGATTAGGCGTGTGGAGGCCACGTTCAGCGAGAGCCGAAGCATGGTCGTGACCAGCAGCAGGGACGGGAAAATGGAAAATTCAAGCGGGCTGCTCATGAACATGCTGGTGACCAGCACGACCAGCCCCAGGGAGATGGAGATGGTCATCATGATGTCCAGGAAGATGGTCGGCAATGGGATGAGCATCACGAACAGGATGATCACCACGCCGCTGGCCAGGAGAACATCGCCCTGCTTGGTGAACCTCTTGTAGTTCATGTTCATCGTGTCGCTGCGTGAAGCCATAATCTTGACACCCTTTAGTGATTCCGGACAGTTGGCGATTAAGGCCGGGGACGCTTGAATTTGTTGAGTTGGGCGAGCACTGCGGCCACGGTCTGGAACAGCTCTTCGGGGATCGTCTCGCCAATCTCAACACTCTTATACAAGGCCCGTGCCAGAGGTACGTTCTCGCGGATGGGTACGCCGTTTTCGCGGGCAACCTCCTTGATTTTTTCGGCAAGATGATCGACGCCCTTGGCCAGGACGATGGGTGCAGGGGAAATCATCGGGTTGTACTGCAGGGCCACGGCGATATGCGTGGGGTTGGTGACCACCACGTCCGCCTTGGGAACGCTCTGCATCATGCGCGCGGCCATGGCATTCATCATCTTTTGGCGCTGGGCCTGCTTGACCTTGGGATCGCCTTCCATCTGCTTGCGTTCGTCCTTGACCTCATCCTTGCTCATCATGAGTTTTTCCTCATAGCTCCAGCGGGTGTACCAGGTGTCGGCGATGGCGATGATCAACATGGGCACCAGGGCGTAGACGACCATTTTGGCAGCGATGGAGAGGATGTAGACTGCAATGCCCTCGGTGGTGGCGTAGAACAGCGGTCCGACCTTGGTGATCTCCTCTTTGAGGACCAGATAGGGCGCGAAACCAATGGCGATGGCCTGGAGCAGGTTCTTGGCGAGTTTGATGAGCGTGTCAGGGGTGATCATGATCTTTTTCAGACCACCAATGACATTGAGGCATTTGCCGAACTTGGGTTCGAAGACCTTGGGGGCCCAGAGCGCACCCACCTGGAGCCGCTGGGTGATGAATGCCACGAAGGCGATGAACAGCATCACGGGCAGGAGCATGTATGCGAGGCGGGTGGCGAGGTCCGTGAGCAGGGTGTAAACCCCCGAAGGGCTGAGAACTGTCCCGGGTGCGCTGCTCAGTAGCCAGGCGAAGATGATCTTCAGTTCCCTGCCAATGACACCGAGATAGGCCCACAATCCGATCAGGCCCGCCAACAGGACCAAGGTTTTGCTCAGCTCCTGCCCCTTGGGCACGTTGCCTTCGCTACGGGCCTTTTTGCGTCTCTTGTCCGTGGCTGTTTCTGTCTTACTCGGGTCTTTGGCCATGGTCCAAACTCATTTGGTTCATCCGGTTTGGCTGAGGGCATGCAACAGGTGTCGGAACATGGGGCCCATCTGGGCAATGAATGCTTCGACATGCAGCGACAACGTGGTGAACAACACCCCCAGGAAAAAGAAACCCACGCTGATCTTGATGGGGAATCCCAGAATCAGCACGTTCATCTGTGGCGAGGCACGGCCCACCAGGGCCAGGGCCAAGTCGACCATGAAGATGGCGCTCATGACGGGTGCTGCAATCTTGATGGACATGCTGAAGATCTGCTCGGCAAAACGGACGAGATCACTGCCCATGGTCACGGTGAAGACCAATCCTCCGGGAGGGATCAGGGCGAAGCTGTCGGCCAGCCCTTCAAGCAGATACAGGTGCCCCCCCAAGGTGAGAAACGTTAGCAGGGTCGTCATGTACAGAAAATGAGAAGTGATGACCACACTCTGGCCTGTCAGGGGGTCGGCAACGTTGATCATGGAGAAGCCCATCTGAAAGCCAATGACCTGGCCACCCATCTGGACGGCGGCGAACAGAAATCGGACCACCAGCATCAGCGTCAGTCCGATGACTAGCTCTCCAAGAAGCATCAGCACCATCTGGAAAGGGTGACTTGGAAGCAGAACCCCAGGGAAGGACAAGTGCGGCCATAGGGCCCAGGTCAGCACTAGGCACAGCGCTCCCTTGACCGCGTTGGGCACGGAGTTTCCACCGAAGAACGGCAGGACAAACAGGATGATGCTCACCCGAAAGAAGGTGAGCAAAAAACTGAATGTGGTTGCCGGGTCGAAGTTGAAGAGATCCATGACGAGGGTCTTGCAAGGGATGGGCCACTGTCTTGGATGGTGAGCCGGTTAGTATAATATGAGTAATTTCAGTTGGTTGATGTGTTAACAGTCGCTCGGCCCCGCAGGGCATGGAGTCGGTTTTTTGGCGGCGGAGTCTCCGTTGGGACAAGAAAAGGCCCCCCGGCTCGGTGTGAGCAGGAGGGCCTTCTTGAATGTCGGTGGATTGGCTAGTTCAGGATGTAGCGCATGGGATTGACCGGGACGCCATTCAGGCGCACTTCGTAGTGCAGATGCGGACCGGTGCTACGGCCGGTGCTGCCCACATAGGCGACCAACTGTCCCCTTGTGATCTTTTGGCCGTTCTTGACTGCGAGGGAATGCAGATGCGCGTAGCGCGTCATGATTCCTGTGCCGTGATCAACCGTCAGTGCTAGCCCATAGCCGCCGTCCCGTCCGGTGAAGGTGACCTTGCCCTTGGCCGGGGCGTAGATCGGAGTTCCTGTGGGGGCGGAGATGTCCAGGCCCTTGTGGAATTCACGCTGCATGGTGAACGGCGATGAGCGGTAGCCGAATTGTGAGGATATCCAGCCTTGCGTAGGCCAGATGCTCGGTGTCGAGGCCCAGAGCTCCTTATTGGAGCGGATAACCTGCATCAGGTCCTGCTGGCGGATTTCCTCCAGTCGGGCCTCGGTGTTCAGCTGATGCAGGAAATTGTGCATCTTGCGGGCCAGGAGTTCCTGGCGGTGGGTGGGCAGATAGCTGTCCGTGAAGTCCGAGGATTCTGCGCCGCCCAAGGAGGTCCCTCCCTGACGGTCCTGATCGATGTTGATCATGACGCGCAGCTTGGAGTCGAAATCACGGATGCGCAGGATGTCTTTTTGGAGGGTCTTGATCTTGGAAGCCAGGGACAGAAGCTGGGTGCGTTGCTCCTGTACTGTCTTCTGGGAGTCATCGAAGGACTTTTCAACGGACTGATAATTAACGAAATAGTTCCAGAAAAAGACGTTGCTTCCGATGAGCCCTAAGCTCATCAGTAACACCACGGTGATGATCCAGCCGCGAATCCGCAGATTTTTGGAGCAACCTTCATTGCCCTTGAAAACTACGACATGATAATTTTTTGAAAGCATGCGCCTCCGAAAAGACCGGCGTTTCAGCTTGTTAGGGAAAGTGGTGCGTCACGCCTTATTCTAATTTACCGAGGTTTATTTAGTATTCAAGGTGATGTCAAGCTGCCAGCGTTGCAGGGCCTTTAAAACATTGCGTTTGATGCGCCTGTCACGGGTGAATCTGTCTTCGAGCCAGTCTTCGGTCTGGGTGCGTTTGGTCTTGCCGGCACTCGGGCAGGAGTTTTTCCAGACCGGGAGTCCGAACTCTTTGACCGCCTTGATTACTGTCTTTTTTTCCAGATACATGAGCGGCCTGATCAGTTGGAGTTCTCCGCCGAAAAAGTCATCCTTGATGGACATGCCATAGACCTTGCCGGCCTCAAAAATATTCATGAAAAAGGTGGTCATCAGGTCGTCTGCAGTGTGTGCCAAGGCCAGATGGGTCAGGCCGTATTCTTTGCACAACTCGAAAAGGCGCTTGCGGCGAAGGTGAGCGCAGTAGAAGCAGGCTGATTTTTTCCGATTCTCGTCGGAGTGGGCGCGAATACCATGATCGCTGAGTTCAAGATGGCCGGCCACGCCGTTTTCCTTGAGCCATGAGGCCAGCGGTGCATGATCGTTGGAATCAAATCCAGGATTGACGTGCAAGACCATCAATTCGAAGGGGAAGGGCACGATGCGTTGGCGCAGGGTGAGGATCTTGAGCATCAACCAGCTGTCGACGCCACCGGAGGCGGCCACGCCGATCCGTGCTCCCGGGAACAGCATCTCAGTCTGCTGCATGAGTTTGCCCGTCGCACCCAGGCATTGTTTCTGGGTGTAAGTCAGTTTGCCCAATCTGGACATGATGCGTTGTCCTCCCAAGCGGTGCCTTGACTGTGCGGTTGGTCCGCAAGCTCCGTCTGTGGGCGCATCAATAAGGGATCATCGGTCGAGATGCAACCATTCCGATTGATTTTGTCAATATTGCCCGGTGTCCTTGGCTTTCTTGACACCGAAGGGTCGCAGGGCATAAATGTTTTTGTTCAATGCCCCGGCGAGTTAACCGCCGCACGTGTGCCTTGGCAATTGATGAAGCCGGGGTCCCTGGGGACATGACTCCAAGCGAATCTGTTGCCCCGGCAGCGGTCGGATAGTCAGCCATGAAAATCGGTGCCCTTGTTTTCCTTGTCTTGATCGCGGTCGGTGCTGTGGCGCTTGTGGTGACTCACCAGGAAGTGGTCCCGGCCCCACAGGACGAGAATTGGCCTGCTTTCAGTACCACCTCTGCCGAACGGGTGATTCTTGAGGGACCCTCGACTGTCTTCGAACTGATTCGTCAGGATGATGTCTGGAGGTTGCGGCAGTCACATAGGGGAGAGTTGCCGTTGGCGGATACCGCCAAGGTTGAGGCGCTGCTGAAATTTCTGGAGTTGAACAAGCCCCTTCGCAGATTGTCCATCAGCGCCGGCCCCGAAAACGGGTTTGTGGCTCGGGCTGCAATCACCGTTGAGGGGTGTTCCCGTCTTGAGATAGGTGAGGACGATGGTTCTGGCGTCGGAGTCTATGCGCGCATGACCGATAAGCCTGGCCTGATGGTGCTGTCCAGGGACTACGCGGATATTCTGGGCCGTTCACCGGATGCGTATCTGGACACGCGGCTCATGAGCCTCAATGTGGACAATGTTCTCTCCATGCGCTTGTCCAGCATGACTGAAGGCTGGGAGGTGCAGCGTACGGACGCCGGTTTTGCCTTCATCACGCCCGAGAGTTTCAGGGCGATGCGGGTGCAGCGCGAGGCTATGCAATTGTGGCTGCATGAATTGAGTGCTCTGCATGCCGACAGCTTGGCCTCTGTTGCCCCTGAAAAGGGTCGCCTGCCCGATCTGGCTCTGATTTTGAGTCTTGAGGGCGGACGGACGGTTTGGCTGAAGATTTGGCGTCCGCTGGACGGATCCGCGTATTGGACGGCGTATTCTTCCCGACAGGACGCATATTTTTTGCTTGACCAGGAGCGGGTCGGGAAACTACAGAGAAAAGCTTTTTCGCTGGTCGACCGTCGACTTGTTGATCTCGAACTGGGGCGGGTGCGGCGAATCGAACTGATCGGTGCCGAACGAAAATTTTCCGCTTGGCGCGACGGTGAGAGTTGGCGAAATGATGACGCCGGGGAGTTGCCGGGCATTGACATGCGTCTCTGGCGTCTTACAGATCTGCAGTACGAATACGGACCGGTGGGTGCGCTTCCCGCCAGAGCTGAACAGGCGCTTCGTCTTGTTCTTAAGGACAAGAAAGGTGTCTCGCTTCTGGATCTTATTTTTTATTCGGATCCGGGGCTTCAAGGCGGGCAGTGTTGGGCCGGGCGCCGCGGCGAAAAGGCTTTCCACCCTGTGGACACCCGTTTGTTCATGGATCTTCAGGGACTGTTGCCTCCCCTCGTGGAGTAATGATTTTGTAATAAACCAAGGCTTATGCGGACGCGCATGAGTCCAACGACGTGATCACGGAGTGTATGCAAATGGCCAGAATCACAGTAGAAGACTGCCTGTCGCAGGTGAACAACCGTTTTCTTATCGTCCAGATGGGAATCAAACGCGTCAAGCAGTACCGCGAGGGCTATCCCGCGCTGGTGGCTTGCAAAAACAAAGAGGCAGTAACCGCCCTGCGTGAAATTGCTCAACACAAGGTGCTTCCCGGTGACAAGCTCACCGAGGTGGGCCTCAAGACCGCTGATAGTTAAACGATGAGTCAACGAGATTACTACGAGGTCTTGGGTGTTGACCGTGGAGCAGCTGAGGATGAGATCAAGAAGGCCTATCGCAAGAAGGCCTTCGAGTTTCACCCTGACCGCAACCCGGACAATTCCGAGGCCGAAGAAAACTTCAAGGAAGCCGCCCAAGCCTACGACGTGCTTCGTGATGCCAACAAGCGTGCCCGTTATGACCAGTTCGGGCACGCCGGTGTTAATGGCAACGGCAATGGCTACGGTGGTTTCTCCAATACCGACGATATCTTCAGCTCTTTCTCGGATATCTTCGGCGATCTGTTTGGTTTCAGTTCTGCCCAGGGCCGTCGTCCGGCCAAGGGTGCTGATCTTCGTTACAATCTGAGGATCTCCTTCCGCCAGGCCGCCAAGGGCGATCAGGTGGAGCTCAAGATCCCCCGCAAGGCCCGTTGCGAGGACTGCGATGGCAGCGGCGCCGAACCCGGGTCCCATCCCGAGACCTGCCGCCAGTGCGGTGGTTCGGGACAGGTCACCCAGGCCCAGGGGTTCTTTCGCGTGTCCTCCCCTTGCCCGGTGTGCCGGGGCCGAGGCACCGTAATTCTGCATCCTTGTGATCGCTGCCGGGGCGAGGGTGTTGTCCAGGAGACCCGTGAGTTGTTTGTGACCATCCCTCCTGGGGTGGACAACGGTTCGCGTCTGCGCTTGCGGAACGAGGGTGAGCCCGGGGAATTGGGCGGTCCGTCCGGCGATTTGTATGTGGTTATTTATGTCGACGAGGACAAGACCTTCCGTCGTCAGGGCCAGGACCTGGTGCACAGCGTGGAGATCAACATGGTGCAGGCTGCCCTGGGTGACACCGTCGAGGTGCCCACCCTGGATGAACCCGTTCCACTGTCCGTGCCCAAGGGGACCCAGAGCGGCGAGGTCTTCCAACTGCGCGGACTGGGCCTGCCCTTCGTCAACAGGCAGGGCAGCGGTGACCTGTTGGTGGAAGTCATCGTGACCACGCCTTCAGGTCTGTCCAAACGCCAGGAAGAATTGCTTAAGGAATTCTGGAAGTTGGAAGAAAAGAAGCTGAAAAACAAGGCCAAGGGTTTCTTCAAGCGCGCCAAAGACAAGGCCATGGGAGACTGACGTGGAAGGCAAGCTGACGCATGTCGACGCCTCGGGCGATGCCCGCATGGTGGATGTGGGTGACAAGGATTCCACCAGACGCGTGGCCATCGCCGAGACCAGGGTGGAGCTTTCGTCTGGGACCTACGCTCTGCTCGTCGGTGGAGTGCTGCCCAAGGGCGATGCCCTGGGCACCGCCAAGGTGGCGGGGATTTTGGCCGCCAAGAGCACGCATCAGCTGATCCCCATGTGCCATCCGTTGCCCCTGTCCTATGTGGATGTCCGTTTCGAGCCCGACGAGGCCAGTTCCTCCATCCGCATCGAGGCCGAAGCCCGGACCACCGGGCGGACGGGCGTGGAGATGGAGGCCCTGACCGCGGCCCAGGTTGCTGCGTTGACGATCTACGACATGTGCAAGGCCGTGCAGAAGGATATCGTGATCAGCGGCTGTCGCCTGTTGCACAAACGCGGCGGCAAGAGCGGCGATTACGACGCTCCCTGACGATCTGCTTCCGGTTCGAGAATAATCAAGGCCCGCTCCAGTTCTGGAGTGGGCCTTTTCGTTTGCGACAATGGTTCTGGCCTGATGCTGAATGGAGCAAGGAAGGGAGAGGTCGAAGGGGGAGGCCCTCCTGAAAGGTGCCTTTGCGTCCGTTTTAACCCTGGCCTTGGCCAGTTCCACGCCCTCGGCCACGGCCTTGGCCCATGCCGCGACCCTGACCACCCATGCCACGGCCTTGACCGCCCATGCCCCGACCCAGGCCCATGCCTTGACCCTGACCACCCATGCCGCGACCTTGGCCACCCGTACCCTGGCCCATGCCTACCTGGGGCTGCTGCGGGGTGCCCTGGGCAGTGCTTTGTGCCTGTTCCAAGGCCTGTTCCACCGTGCCTGGGTTGACGGTGACGATGTCGATGCCGGCTGCGTTCAGGGCTGCTTGGGCATTGGGGCCAACACGCCCGGTGATGACCCGCTCTGCCCCGGTGGCGGCCACGGCCTGTGCGGCCTGGATGCCCGCTCCCTGGCCCAGGGAGGCGTTGGCTGCGTTGTCTAGGGTTGTGAACTGCTTGCTCTCGGTGTCGTAGATGATGAACAGGGCCGCCCGTCCAAAGCGCTCATCCATGGCGCTGTCCAGGGTCTTGCCCCTGCTGCTGATTGCGATCTTCATGATCGAGTCCTCCGTGTTGTCGGTTAGTTGCCATGGACTTAGCAAAGATCGTGCTATCATTTAATGTCATTTATTTTGGTGTGTTGTGTCCTTATAAAGAACGATGCGGGCTTGATTTTAGCCCATTACGAGTGGCCTAGGGCGCAGGGCTCGCCCATGTGTTTCGTGGTTTCAACAACCATCCAAGGACAGGGTTGCGAGGCTCAAGCAACGAGGCAATAGTTCAGGATATTTCAATCTGATTCAAGCGGGGCGTCCTGCTGAGGGGTTGTCCGGGGGCGGGCGTAGTCAGCGTGGGTGGGCACGGTCAAACGAATGATAGAAATCAATAAATCTAGTTAGTGGCCATACAATGGCTCATAAGAAAAGGCCCCTGTCGGGTGACAGGGGCCTGTGAATGTCTCGCTGGAGATGCCCGTGGGGGCAGCTGGGGTGGAAGGCTACCAGATCTCGCGGACCTTGACGCCACGAGCTTTCATCGCGCCCTTGCAGTCCTTGATGGAGTATTCGCCGTAGTGGACGATGGAGGCGATGAGCGCAGCCGAGGCCCGACCTTCCAGGCAGGCGTCGGCCATGTGGTCCGGGTTGCCTGCGCCGCCCGAGGCGATGATCGGAATGGACACGGCATCGGAGATCATCCGCGTGAGCTTGAGCTCATAGCCGTTCTTCGTGCCGTCGGCGTCGATGGAATTAAGGCAGATTTCACCAGCCCCCAGGGCCTCGACGGTCTTGGCCCAATCCAGGGCATCCATGCCCATGCGCTGGCGACCGCCGTGGATCACGATCTCGTAGCCCGACGGGCAGGCCTCGGACTTGTCCACGGCCAGGACGTCCATGCCCACGACGATGGCCTGAGAACCGAAGGCTGCAGCGCCCAGGCTGATCAGGTCGGGATTCTTCACGGCCGGGGAGTTCAGGGAGACCTTTTCTGCTCCGGCCATGAGCACGGCCCGCATCTCCTCCAGGGAGTTGATGCCGCCTCCCACGGAGAAGGGGATGAAAATCTGCTTGGCCACTGCCTCTACCACGTTCAGCATGATGCCCCGGTGCTCGTGGGAGGCGGTGATGTCATAGAATACCAGTTCGTCCGCGCCTTCCTCGTAGTAGATGCGTGCGGTCTGAACCGGGTCGCCGATGTCCACGTTGTCCTTGAACTTGATGCCCTTGGTCAGGCGTCCGTCACGCACGTCCAGGCAGGGGATGATCCGTTTACTGAGCATCGCGCACCTCCTGGCAGTACCCTGCAAAGTTGGACAGCAGCGCCAGACCCGGGCGGCCGCTCTTTTCGGGGTGGAACTGCACGGCCCACAGGCCGTCGCGCCCGTGGAAGGAACAGAACTCGGTGCCGTAGGTGGTCAGGCCCAGCATGTATTCCTCGGCTGGGGCGGGGTAGTAGCTGTGTACGAAATAGAACTCGGCATCAGGATCAATGCCCCTGAACAGACGCTCATTGGGGGTGCGCAGGGCGACCTTGTTCCAACCCATGTGCGGCACCCGGATGGGCTGTCCGTCCTCGTCCAGCCAGGCGGCGTTGAACAAGCGGCATTCTCCGGGGACGATGCCCAGGGTCTTGGTGTCGTTTTCGAGGCTGTAGTCCAGCATGATCTGGCAGCCCACGCAGATGCCCAGCAGGGGTTTACCCGCGGCCACCTGCTCTGCCAGGACCTGGTCCAGTCCGGTGGAGGTCAGGTTGCCCATGGCCTGGCCCGCCGCGCCCACGCCGGGGAAGATGATCCCGTCGGCGGCCTTGATGACCGCGGCATCCGCTGTGATGACGCAGGGGATGGACAGGTGGTCCAGGGCACGCCGGACCGAGGTCTGGTTGCCGGCCTTGTAGTCGAGAATTGCAAGCATGGTTCTTCTCCTGTGCTGAGAACTGCCGAGTTAGTAAATATCCCGACAAGGCACAAGGGAAAATCGATTGTCAGCGCATTTCCGGCGGCAGGGTCTCTGCGCGCGGTCGGCTTCGCACGAGGGGCGCTTCCACGCGCGTTGCCCTTCGCGCCGTGGCGGTGTATGACGTGACGGTCCCGACGAGACCCCGGGACAGCACACGAGACAGTCAGCGATCACAGGAGAAGCTATGCATATCGTCACTGGCGGTGCCGGGTTCATCGGCAGCGCCTTTATCTGGAAACTCAATGAAATGGGCATCGACGACGTGATCGTCGTGGATAATCTTGGCGAGACCGAGAAATGGAAGAACCTCGTCAACCGTCGCTATGTGGACTATTTCCATCGCGACGACTTCCTGGACATGGTCCTGCACGACGAGCTGCCCTTTGAGGTCGAATCCATGACGCACATGGGGGCCTGTTCCTCCACCACCGAACGCAATGCCGATTTCCTGATGGAAAACAACTACCGCTATTCCGTGGCCCTGGCCACGTGGTGCCTGGAGCACGATGCGCGGTTCATCAATGCCTCCTCGGCTTCCACCTACGGCGACGGCGCACTGGGTTTTGCCGACGATGAGACGCTGATCCCCAGCCTGAAGCCCCTGAATATGTACGGCTATTCCAAACAGTTGTTCGACCTCTGGGCATTGAGGGCCGGCTGCATGGGCCGCTTGGCGAGCCTGAAGTTCTTCAATGTTTTCGGACCCAATGAGTACCACAAGGACGACATGCGCAGCGTCATCTGCAAGGCCTACAAACAGATCGGCGAGACCGGGGCCATGCGGTTGTTCAAATCTTACCATCCCGACTTCGTGGACGGTGGGCAAAAAAGGGACTTCGTGTACGTCAAGGACTGCGTGGACGTGATGTGGTGGTTGCTCGAAAAGCCCCAGGTGGGTGGCGTGTTCAATATCGGGACTGGTCAGGCGCGCGCCTGGAACGACCTGGCTCGGGCGGTCTTCGCGGCCATGGATGTGCCCGAGGACATTCACTACATCGACATGCCTGTGGAATTGCAGGGCAAGTATCAGTACTTCACTGAAGCGACCATGGACAAGCTCACGGCTGCGGGCTGCCCGGTCAAGTTTACGAGCCTTGAGGATGCGGCAGCCGACTATGTGCAGAACTATTTGGCGCAGCCTGACCCGCATCTGTAAAGGCCGTTGAAATTCCGTCGCTGACGGTGCTGCTCGGTTGACGCCGACCCTTGCGTATAGGTTGATACAGCTCGGTCCGGCGTCAACTCTCGCGCCTAGTCAGCACCGTTTTTGAACGGCCTATCCACGCGAGTTGTTTCCATAGCGGTTGGTGCTTTGCACTGAATGGTCACTATCCCTCGAATCGCCCCCGACAAACACGAAGGCCGCCTCCCGATGGAGGCGGCCTTCGTGTTTGTCGGGGCCTAGCTGAAGAACGAGGAGAAGTAAAAGATCAGGGCCTCAATGTCGTCCTTGGGCAGGTTGTCATCGAAACAGACCCCGAACTGGCTGCCCAGATTATCGAACCAGGCAATGGTCCCGGTCTTGCCCTGCATGAAGCCCAGCCGCTCCGAGGCGAAGGCTTGCAATTCGATGGTCTGTCCCTGCTGCACGGGCGAACTGAGTGTTTCGGAGGCCAATAGCCGACCGCGCAGGCCTCCTGAACTGACATCCAGCAGTTCGCAGCGCACGCTGCCGCATCCGGCCACTTGGGCCGTGCAAGCCCCGCTGCCTCCCGTGAGCTTCAATTGGAAGCGCGGGGTCTTGCGTCTGTCTTCGCCGAGCATGGCCAGGGCCTCGTGATCAGAGTTCGTCCAGTTCCAGTCCCTCGATGATGTCGTCCAGTTCCAGGTCGTCGCCTTCGGGATTGAGCACCACGGGTTCGATCATCCGTTTGCCCTTGGTCTCGTCCTGGCCCATGGCCAACGGGGTTCCGTTGTAGGTAAAGGAGGTGATCAGGCGGTCTTCCAGGCCGAAGCTTGGAAAGGTCTCGACGCAGACGCCCAGACGGGTCGGTTTGAACTCGCCTTCGATGTGGTCCAGGGTCCAGGTCAGGGTGCCCTTGTCCACCGATCCCATGAGGATCAGGAGTTCATCCTTTGCGATTTTTGGCAGCATCGGGGCGGGAGACACCGGAGTCTCGTCCACGGCGATCCGCGCAGGATAGATTTCCTGAACGGTCTCGCCGTTGATCTTGGCAACGATGGACAGGCTGTCGTCCAGGACAAACGCCGGGCGATGGTAGAATTTGTTCTCTTCCCACCAGCCGTTCCATTCATAGCCCACCGATTCGGCAAATTTTCGGGACAGGCCCTCATCGAAATACAAGACGCCCTTGAAGCAGTTATGAGCGAAATAGGGGGTGTTGTTCTTGCCGTAGCAGTGGCGCACGACCTTGGCCAGAAAGGCACGGGGGACGGCGGAAATCACCACTTCGTTTTTGTAACCTGATATTTCAATCGTCAGTTTCATCTGAGGCACTCCTTGTTCAAGGGTGGTGCGGACCGGAACAGGTTGGTCCATGACTTGAGGATATACCCTCACGCACGAGTGTTGTGCAAGAAAAACCGGGTATTGACTGCGCCGAGGAGTCCCAGTTTTCAGGGGCTAAGCCTTGCGCTTGAACAGGCGTTCCAGGTCCCCCAGGCTCCAGGAGACCCGGACGGGGCGTCCATGGGGGCAGTAGTCTCTGTCCGGGGTGCCACGCCAGGTGGCGAGCAGGGACAGGGCCTCGTCCAGAGCCAGGGATTGCCCGGCCTTGATGGCTGCCTTGCAGGACATCATGGCCCAGAGCCCCCGGATATCCTTGGCTTGGCCGCTGACCGCGGCGCGTAGGTACTCCTTGGCGCGCGAGGCCGTGAGCAGGGCGGGGATGGCGCGTACGGACAGGGTGTCGGGCGTGGGCGTCTGCATGTCGAAGCCCAGCAGCTTCAGGTCGGCCCACAGTTCCTGGAGCTGGGTGGCCTCGGAAGGGTGCAGGGTCAGTTGCAGCGGGCTGACCAGGGGCTGGCTGTCGCCGCGCTGCCCCGTCTGCTCGAAACTGTGGTAAAGCACGCGCTCGTGGGCGGCATGCTGGTCGATGAGGGACAGGGTTCCGTCCTCGCCGCGCAGGATGAGATAGGTCTCAGCCAGTTGTCCCAGATAGAGTTCGGGACCGGAGAACGCCGGAGCATTGGGGGCCTGGCTGATGGACGGGCCTGCGGGTTGGCTGGCCACGGCATCGGCCTTGAGCCAGTGTTCATCTGTCTGGGTGTCTCTGGGGCGCAGGTCCAGTGGCAGTTCGCATTCGCCCCTGCGCTGGAAATCACTGCCTGGCGAGACGCCAATCCTTGTGCCGAGAAAGGGCTGTGAGGCGTTGCTGCTATTGGCGCCCAGGGGGTTGGGCATACCTCGGTCAAAGGAACCGTTTCGATCGAAGGACGGCGCATGTCTGGAATATTCCGCTGCTGGTCCGGTTTGCTCCAGGGCCGAGAGGATCGCCCGGCGCACGGCCGAGAACACGGCACTCTCGTTGCGGAAGCGGACCTCGTTCTTGGCCGGGTGGACGTTGACGTCCAGCTCCTGAGAGGGGATTTCTGCAAAAACCACGGCCTGCGGATATTCGCGACTGAGCAGTCTGCCCGAATAGGCGTCGCGCACGGCCCGTAGCAGCATCTTGTCCTGGACCGGACGGCCATTGACGTACAGCAGGATGCGGTCGCCCCGGCCCTGGGCGGCTTGTGGGCCTCCGGCCACCCCGTGGATGCGGTAGTTGTCCTGCCGGTAGTCGAAGGGTTGCAGGGCATCGGTCACGGCCGGGGGCCAGGCCTGAGCCAGACGCTTGGGCAAGGGTTCGTCGGCCTGGAAGGTGAACACCTTCCTGCCGCCTGAGGTGAAGGATAGATGCACGTCAAGGCGCGTCAGAGCCAGCCTGAAAAAGGCCTCCTGGCAACGACGAGCCTCGGTGGCCGGTGTTTTCAGGAATTTGAGGCGCGCCGGGATGCTCACGAACAGGTCGCGAACGGTGAGGCGTGTGCCGCTGCGGAGCGCGGCCGGTCCCCTGGAGACGACGCGCCCGGCGTCCACCTCGACCTCGAAGCCTTCGTCCTCGCCCTGGGCGATGGAGGTCAGGGTCAGTCGTGAGACCGAGGCGATGGATGGCAGCGCCTCGCCTCGGAAACCGAAACTGTCGATGGTCGCCAGCTCCCGAATGTTGGTCACCTTGCTGGTGGCGTGGCGGGTCAGCGCCAATTCCAGCTCGTCGGGCGTCATGCCCCAGCCGTTGTCGAGGATCTCGATCAGACCCTGGCCACCCTGGTCGATGCTGATGTCGATGGAGGTCGCCCCGGCGTCCAGGCTGTTTTCCATGAGTTCCTTGAGCACGGAGGCCGGACGCTCGACAACCTCTCCCGCCGCGATCTGGTTCTGCAGTTCGGGGGGCATGATCCGGATGGGACGTTTGGTTTTGAGGGCGCTGCTTGGCATGGCCCGAGTGTACTGGAAAGCGGGGTGGTCGAAAACCCCGCAATCAAAAGAAAACGCGCGGAACCCTAGGGATCCGCGCGTGGTGTGTCCGTGGTGGCGGAGAGCTAGAAGCTGAGGCCCAGCAACACGATACGGGCCTCGACGCGGCTCTCGTTCTCCGTGGAGTCGAGCAGCAGGTGCAGGGCCCAGCATTGTTCCTGATAGATGATCGTCAGCAGTTTTTCCAATGTCGAGCCCGTCTTTAAGTCCGTGCGGTAACCGACCCCGATGTACCAGGGCTTGAAAAAGCTCAGATAGGTGTCGAAACGCAGTTGTCGGATCTGCCTCACGTTCTGGCGTTTGTACTCGTCGATGGCTCGGTTGAAGTCGTAGCGGATTCTGAACCAGCCCACCTCATCCCAGTCGACCCGCAGAGAGTCGTTGGTCTCGGTCCACTCCCCGAGGTAGGGCGAGAAGAAAGAGCGGTGGGTGTAGGTCAGCCATTCTCTGGGGTTGAGCGACAATTCGGCCATGATGTCCGAAAAAGGCCGCTTGGAGTATTCGCCGAGTTCGTCGCTGCGCGAGGCCTCGCGCAGGTCATAGCCCTGCTCAAGCCGCAGACGTAGAAACTCAAGGTAGTTTGTGGAGAGTTCCGTGAGCGAGCCCTGACCTTCGATCTTGTGCGTGGTCACCGTCTCCTGGCGACGGTCCAGAAGATTGGTCAGGGAGTATACCAACTCGTTTTGCGCGAGAACGCGGTCGAGTTCATCGAAAAATGGTTTGTCGGACTGGCTGACATAGGGCTTCCAGTCGTATTCAAGGCGCGGCTGGATGGAGTGCTTGAGCTTGGTCCACCGGTTCTCGCCCGCAAAACCCTCGTGCAGGATCAGTTCGTCTTCGCCGCCCAGGTCATAGACCTTGTAGAATTCAGTGAAGGCCGAGACGTTCACATCGGGGATGAACCTGGAGGTGTTGGCGCTGTCCGTCTCCGTGCTCGGGCTGCCTGCATCCTTGTCGGTCATCCAGGCGGTCTCGCGCAGGCCCACGGTGGGGATCAGGGAGATGCCCTGATAGGCCAGGGGCAGGCTCAGCTTGGGATGGATGTCCAGCCTGGAGCCGGTGGTCCCGTATTCGCGCCAGAAATTGGAGGCCTTGGCGTCCAATTGGCCTTCCAACGGGGTGTCCAGAAACGAGGTCTTCCAGAGATAGACCGAGAGTTCGGGCAGGGTCTGGACGGTGTCGTTCTCACTGCTGTAGTTATTGCCATTCTCGAATTCAAGATTGCGGACCCACTGGGATTTCAGGGCCACGCCGCCCAGGTCCCAGGAACGGTGGATGAGTAGGTTTGATTCGCGGGTGTTGTCATCGGCGTTGTCCAGGTCACGGTTGAACTCATCCAGGAATATGGTGTCGCTCTGCGTGTAGCCCAGGATGCCGTTCTTGAATTCGCGCAGATAATTTTGGTCCGAAACCCAGTCGATGTCGAGCTTGGTGATCCATTCCGGAGTGAACAGGTAGCCGTCGTATTTGCTGCGGAACCAGTAGCGGCCGCTGTTGGAGCGGGTTAGGCCGTCGTTATCGAACTGGTCGTCCTCGTCCGCTTCGCTGTCCTCGGTGACCCTGTCGCGCATGAAGTCCAACCGCCACAGGCCTTTGGTGTTGGCGTCCGGGGTGTGACGGTACTCCAACCCCTGCTGGTAGCCGCGTGAACTCATGTAATTGAAATAGAAGGTGGCGTCGGACTCATCGTCGATGGCCCAGAAATAGGGCTGATTGTAGAAGGTTCCCAGGCGGGAGCTGTTGCCCCACTCGGGGAGCAGTAGGCCGCTCTGGCGTTTGCCCTTGGCCGGCAGGATGGCCAGGGGCGAGTAGAAGATTGGAAAGCCTCCCGCCTTGAGTTTGGGATGCCACAGCCATGCGTAGCCCTCCAGGGTCACTTCGCCCTCGACCATGTCGATGGTCCAGGCCTTTTCCTCGCCGTCGCAGGCCGTGACCGTGGCGTTCTTGAAGCTGTAGGTGTCTCCCTGGTGCTTCTCGATGTGCTCCCCGCTGAAGTACAGATTCTGGGCGGGGGTGAAGATCTGGCCGTTGTTCAGCCAGCCGGTCTTGTTGCGCAGGTCGAATTCCGCTTCCTCGCCTTCCATCTCGTCGTTGCCCAAAACAGCCTCGACGTTGCCGCGCAGATAAACCCAGCCGGTCGTGCGATAATAGCGGGCGAAATCCGCCTTGAGGTACTGCTTGCCCTGCCAGAGGTGGACATTGCCCTCGGCTTCGATGATTTCCGTGTCGTGCTGGGCGGAAAGCTTGTCGGCCTTGATCTGCCATTGTTCGGCGGTCGAAGGCTCGGGATTCCCGGTGGGAGAGGCGAATCCTTGGCGTGGATTTGCCGCCAGGGCCAGCAGCAACAGGGCTGTCAGCGCCAGGATGGCGGGGATCGGACAGGAGACGAATCGCGCGTTGTGCTGTGTCATGATGATCGCATGGCTTGAGATGAAAAGGATTGGGACCCCACTGTGGGTATTCAAGGCCCCTATCATAGCCTTAGCCAAATGAACAGTAGGCATGGCAAGGGAAATCCATTATATCCCCCATGTTGCGGGCGCGAGCCTGGATTTCAAAAAAGGAGGATCGCACATGAGCATCGGCTACAATCATGTTCGAGCCAGGATTCACGTACAGGCCATCGCCGACAATTTTAAGGATATGAACCGGCGTGGGGGCAATTGCTTTGCTGTGGTCAAGTCCGATGCCTACGGGCATGGTCTGTCCACCGTGGCCGAGGCCTTGGCCGGTGCCGGGGCCAGGACCCTGGCCGTGGGCACCGTGGGCGAGGCCGCCGTCCTGGCCAATACGACGTTCACCGGGCGGGTGGTGTCTCTGCTGGGGCCTCAATTGCCGGAGGATTACGCCTTGGCCGTGAAACGCAGGGTGATCTGCTTTTGCGGTCGGCGCGAGCAGCTCCGGCGTCTGGATGAGGCCGCCGGGGCAGCCGGAGGCAAGGCTCTGGTCTCCCTGAAGTTCGACACCGGCATGCGCCGTCTGGGGTTTCTGCCCGAAGAGGCCACCGAGATTCTGGAGTTGCTGCGGGGCCTTGTGCATCTTGAGGCTGTGATGGTCTCCTCGCATCTGGCCACCGCGGATGAACCCGGCGCGGAGGCCTTTGTCCACGAACAGGCCACCCGGTTCAAGGAGATCGTGCGGGTGTTGCGCGCAGGAGGACTGGTCGTGGAGGCCAATCTTTGCAACTCGGCGGCTCTCCTGGCCTTTCCCGAGTATCATTTCGACGGCCAGCGGCCAGGAATTTCCCTGTATGGCGGCAACCCCTTCTACGGGACCTCCAAAGAGAATCTTGGCTGCTGCCTGCGCCCGGCCATGGAAGTCACCTCGCGCATCTATCAGGTCCATGACCTGAAATCCGGCGAAGGCATCAACTACGGGCTGACCTACTGCGCCGAGCGGGACATGCGTGTGGCCATCGTGGGTGTGGGCTATGCCGACAACTATTCCCGCGCTTTGTCCGGCAAAAGCTGGATGGTGGTTGCCGGCCAGCGGGTGCCCGTGGTGGGTCGGGTCTGCATGCAGATGACAGCCGTGGACGTCAGCGCCGTACCCGAAGCCCGGGCCGGGGACACGGTGTGGCTCATGGGCGGGGATTCCGCTGTGGCCATCCATGCCTGTGAACTGGCCCAGTGGTGGGGGACCATCAGCTACGAGGTCTACTGCCTGATGGGCATGAATCCTCGCGAATACGTCCTTGACAGGTAAATTTGAAGAGTATAATAGCTCCTGTTCACCTTGCTCCCGCCGTGTGGTGGGGGCCGTATGACCATAAGGAGGTTTTGGCTTGAGAAAGTATGAGAATCTGCTGCTGCTCTCTCCGGAGCTGTCGGCCGAAGAACGCCAGGTCATCCTTGACAACCTCACCGCCATCATGGTGCGTGAGGGTGGCAAGATCCTGGAAGTGAACGAGTGGGGCATGCGCGACTTGGCCTACGCCGTGCGCAAGATGGACCGCGGTTATTACGTACTGATCAACTCCGTGATGCCCGGCGCTGCCGTGGCTGAGCTGGAGCGCAATATCCGTATCACGGACGGCATCTTGAAGTTCGTGACCGTCAAACTTGCAGACGTCGAGGAGGTTGCGTAAATGGCTTTCCGTAAGAAGTTTACCCCCCGGCGCAAGTTTTGCCGTTTCTGTGCGGACAAGGAAGCGCCCATTGATTACAAGCGCCCCGACATCCTGAGGGATTTCATCACCGAGCGCGGCAAGATTATTCCCCGCCGCATTACCGGAACCTGTGCCAAACATCAGCGCCGCTTGACGACCGAGATCAAGCGCGCTCGCCAGATGGCCCTGCTGTTCTTCACCGCTGTGCATAGCTCTGCCGTGCGCAAGAGGACCATCTAAGGAGGAATCGACATGAAGCTGATCTTACGCGCCGACGTCGATAGCCTTGGCCACCTTGGTGATATCGTAGACGTCAAGCCCGGTTTCGGGCGTAACTACCTGGTGCCCCATGGGCTGGCCATGCCTGCCAACAAAGGCAATCTGAAGACCTTTGAGATGGAGCGCAAAAAGCTCCAGTCCGAGATGGACACCGTCAAGGGCGCTGCCCAGGCCATGGCCGACAAGCTGGCTGAATCCCGCGCCATCATCCGCGTTCGCGTGGGTGAGAGCGACAGGATGTACGGCTCCGTTACCACAGCCCACGTCGTTGACGAGTTGGCTAAGATGGGCATAGAACTGGACCGGAAGAAGATCGTGTTTAGCGATTCGATCCGCGCCCTGGGTGAATACACCATGCCCGTGAAATTGCATCCCGACGTGCTGTGCGAAATCCGCGTGGCCGTTGTGAGCAACGATTGGATCGAGGGTCAGCCCATCACCATCGAGGAGGCCGAACAGGCCGCTCAAGACGCCAAGGCAGCGAAAGCCGCTGAAGCTGAGAACATCGAGGAAGTTGCCGCCAGCAATGACGCAGAACAGGCAGACGACGAACCGAACGAATAATAGCTCCGCGAAGCGCCGGTCCTCCGGGACCGGCGCCGCTTTCGGCGGCGATCTGGATAGAGCGTCCGCCGATCTGCTGCGGAAAGTCCCCCCCCACAACCTGGAAGCCGAACAGGCGGTTTTGGGGGGGGTTTTCATGAAAAACGAGGTCTTCCACGATCTGGTGGATATCCTCGGGCCCGATGATTTCTACTCCCCGGTCCATCGGACCATCTATCAATCCTTCCAGGAATTATTCCGCAAGTCCATGCCCATGGACCTGTTGACCGTGCAGGAGCAACTGATCCAGCAGGGTCAGCTGGACGAGGTTGGCGGTGCCGTGTACCTGGCCGAACTGGCCGCCAGCACCGTGGCCGCGGCCAATGCCAAGCACCACGCCAAGATGGTCCGCGATCGCTCGGTCCAGCGCCAGTTGATCAACGTGGGTTCGTCCATCATCGAGAACTGCTTTGACGGACGCAGCGAGGTGGACAGCCTGCTGGACGAGTCCGAGCAGGCCATCTTCGCCATTACCGAAGGTCGTTCCAACAAGACCTACGTCAGTTCCAAGGAACTTTTGCAGTCGGTCTTCGACAAACTGACCGAGCTGTACAACCGCAAGGAACTGGTCACCGGTGTGCCCACCGGGTACCACGAACTGAACGACATCACCGCCGGCTTCCAGCCCACGGACCTGATCATCGTGGCAGCCCGCCCGGCCATGGGCAAGACCTCCTTTGCCTTGAACCTGGCGCTTAACGCCGCGGCGGACTACGGAGTGCCGTCGGTGGTCTTTTCCCTGGAAATGGGCATGGACCAGCTGATGATGCGCATGCTCTGCACCAGGGCCCGGGTCAACCTTTCCAGCTTGCGGCGCGGCTATCTCGACGATGAGGACTGGGCACGACTCTACGAGGCCGGGGATTATCTCTCCCAGGCCCCGCTGTACATCGACGACACCCCGTCGCTCAGCACCCTGGAACTCAGGGCCCGCTGCCGTCGCCTGAAGGCCGAAAAAGACCTCGGGCTGGTGGTGGTGGACTACCTGCAGCTGATGCGCGCTGGTCGTCAGATCGATTCCCGCGAGCAGGAAATTTCCGAGATTTCACGGACGCTCAAGGCCCTGGCCAAGGAGATTCACGTCCCGGTCATCGCTTTGTCGCAGTTGAACCGCAAGGTCGAGGAACGGACGGAGAAAAGGCCCAAGCTGTCCGATCTGCGTGAATCCGGAGCCATCGAGCAGGACGCGGACATGATCATGTTCCTCTATCGGGACGCCGTGTACAACGATGCGCCCGACAATCCCAAGGCCAATATTGCCGAGGTCATCATCGGCAAGCACCGCAACGGCCCCACAGGAATGGTGGAACTTTATTTCGATAAAGAGTATACCGCTTTCCGGAATCTTACCCGTGAGCCGAATCCGGTTTAGGGTCTGCACCCTTCGTCATCACCACAGACATTTTGGAGCCCATCGTGTACTTCGACTCTGCAGAAGCGCTGTCTCGCGAAGAAATCGATAATCTACAAACTGTTCGTCTCAGGAATACCGTGGAGCGCGCTATGCGCTCCCCGTATTATGGCGAGAAGCTCAAGGGCTTCAACGTCAGGTCCATCACCAGCGTGGACGATATCCGCCGCCTGCCCGTGACCACCAAGCAAGACCTGCGCGACAACTACCCCTATGGCCTTTTGACCTGCTCCACGGATGACATCGTGCGCCTGCATGCATCCTCGGGCACCACGGGTACGCCCACGGTCATCTTCTACACCCAGAACGACCTGAACACCTGGGCGGACCTGATGGCCCGCAGCATGCACGCCGCAGGCGTACGCAGGGAACACCGCTTCCAGAACATGTCGGGTTACGGCTTGTTCACAGGCGGTCTGGGCATCCATTACGGGGCCGAGCGTCTGGGCTGTCTGACCATCCCCGCAGGCGCGGGCAACACCAAGCGCCAGATCAAATTGATTCAGGACTTTGCCGTGGACGTGCTGCACATCATCCCGTCCTACGCCCTGTATTTTGCCGGGGCTCTGGATGCCGCGGGCATCAGCCCTTCCGATTTCCCGCCCAGCATCGCACTCATCGGCGCGGAGCCGCACTCCGAGGAAATCCGTCGCAAGATCGAGGAGATGCTGAACCTTAAGGCTTACAACTCCTACGGTCTGTCCGAGATGAACGGTCCGGGCGTGGCCTTCGAGTGTGTCCACCAGGCCGGGATGCATGTCTGGGAGGATGCCTTCTTTGTGGAGATCCTGGACTCCGAGACCCTGGAACCCGTGAAAGAGGGCGAACTGGGCGAGGTGTTCATGACCACCCTGACCCGCGAGGGCATGCCCATCCTGCGCTACCGCACCAAGGATATTTGCCGCTTCATCCCGGGCGTCTGCCCGTGTGGACGTGCCCATCGCCGTCTGGACCGCATCGCTGGCCGCGCCGACGACATGATGATTATCAAGGGCGTGAACATCTATCCCCTGCAGATTGAACAGGTGCTCATGGCTCTGCCCGAGGTGGGCGAGAACTATCAGATCGTGCTCGAGAAGGAAGGCTTCATCGATCAGATTCGCGTGCGCGTGGAGATCAAGGAAGAGTTCTTCGAAGAGGACATGCGCGTCCTGAAGGGCTTGCAGAAGAAGATCCAGTCCCAGCTGTGCAACGAGATTCTGGTCACCCCCCGGGTCGATCTGGTACAGAGCGACAGCCTGCCCAAGAGCGAGGGCAAGGCGCAGCGTGTGGTGGATCTGAGGAATCAGGAGGACTAGACCATGGATTTTGGCCAGATATGGGCAGGATTATACATCATCGTTTGCTTCGGGGTGCTGGGACTGCATGTCTTCAGCCTGCCCGCCAACTGGGTGCTTCTGGCCCTGGTGGCAGGCTGGAAGGCCCTGCATCCCGAGATGTCCCTGACCTGGGTCGGTTTCAGTGGCCTTGTGGCCCTGGCCGTGGTGGCCGAGGTCCTGGAGTTCGTGATTCAGCTCAAGGGGTCCAAGAAATACGGGGCCTCGAACAAGGGCAATTTCGGCGGCATCCTGGGCGCCATCATCGGGGCCATTGTGGGTGCGGGTTTTCTGTTCGGCATCGGCGCACTGCCCGGGGCGCTCATCGGGGCCTATGGCGGTTGCCTGCTGGTGGAGACGCTCATGGGCCGCTCCTTTGGCGAAGCCCGCGCCGCGGCTTGGGGTGCCATGTGGGGCAAGTTCTTCGGATTGACGGTCAAGGCGGGGCTGGGCGGCGTGATTCTGTCCTTCAGCGTTTCCGCCATCTGGGGCTGATTCCGTGCCGTCCATAATACGCCATCTGGAGCGTTAAGTGATTGTTGGCGAGTCCTCGAGCCTACAAAGGAACTTACACCCGAGGTGTACTTCATAAAGTTCAAACTCTTACATATACAGAATATGCGGCGAGCTTGAACTTTTTTCGTGCCTTCCATCTGACGCATTCTGAACGGCACGGTTAAGAAGCACGGCTTGCTAGGCGGAAGAGAAACAAGGCTTGCCAGCCCAGCCGCATCTTTTCTAGGTTGATGCCAGCATCACCTTATTCCCAACAGGATTAGATAGAGGATACGACATGTCACCATCGAGCGCGTTTCCGGCCTACCGTGGCCGCATGGAATATTTCTGTCTGGGCTGCAACGCGGTCTATGGCATCGACGAACTGCACTACACCTGCCCCAAGTGCGGGGATGTGTTTCTGCTGCGCGACAACAATTTCGATATCCTGAAGGAAGCCCCGGGCAAGACCTGGCGCGAGACCTTCGACGCCCGGATGCGTTCCAAGGACAGCGCCCTGCGCGGCGTTTTCCGCTTCTACGAGCTCATGGCTCCGGTGGTGGAGCCCGAGGACATCGTTTATCTGGGCGAGGGGCAGACCCCGATCATCGACGCCAGCCCCAGGTTGCAGGAGCTCATGGGCGGTCAGCGTCTGGCCTTCAAGAACGACGGCCAGAACCCCTCGGCCTCCTTCAAGGATCGGGGCATGGCCTGCGCCTTCAGCTTTTTGAAGTCCCTGATCCGTACCCAGGACCTGGACGAGATCCTGGCCGTGTGCGCTTCCACGGGCGACACCTCCGCCGCCGCCGCGCTGTACGCGGCCTATGTGGGCGGGCGCATCAAGAGCGCGGTGATCCTGCCCCAGGGCAAGGTCACCCCGCAGCAGCTGGCCCAGCCCCTGGGCAGCGGAGCCGTGGTGCTGGAGGTTCCCGGGGTGTTCGACGACTGCATGAAGGTGGTCGAGTATCTGGCGGACAATTATCAGGTGGCCCTGCTCAATTCCAAGAACGCCTGGCGCATCCTGGGCCAGGAGTCCTACGCCTTCGAGGTCGCCCAGTGGTACGACTGGGACCTGTCGGGCAAGTGCGTGTTCGTGCCCATCGGCAATGCGGGCAATATCACGGCCATCATGAGCGGCTTCCTGAAGTTGTACGAACTGGGGGCCATCGACGGCCTGCCGCGCATCTTCGGTGTGCAGTCCCACCATGCGGACCCGGTGTTCCGCTACTACGACCAGCCCGTCGAGAGCCGCAAATTCGAGGCTGTGGGCGTGACCCCGTCCGTGGCCCAAGCTGCCATGATCGGCAATCCTGTGTCCTTCCCGCGCGTGAAGTATTTTGCCGACAAGTACACGGCCATAGCCGGGGACGAGGCCTTCAACGTGGTTCAGGTCACGGAGCAGCAAGTGATCGAGGGCATGCTCACCGCCAACAGGCACGGTCACATCTCCTGTACCCAGGGCGGCGAGTGTCTGGCCGGTCTGGTCAAGGCCCGCGAATTGGGCCTCATCCGGTCCGACGAACTGGCCATCCTGGACGCCACGGCGCACATGCTCAAGTTCATCGGCTTCCAGGAGATGTATTTTGAGAACAGCTTTCCGCCCGAGTACGGCATCAGCCCCAAGCCGGAGCTGGCCAACCGTCCCTCGTTGGTTATCGAGGCCGCCGAGAAACAGCGCCTGACCCCCGAGGAATACACCGTGGATGCGGCCCAGGCCGTGGTGCGCAAGTTGGGCCTCAAGGCCCGCTAGGATGAGAAGCAGAGTGAGAGAAGGATAACGAGAGAAATTTGGATTCAACGGACAAAGGCCCGGCTAATGCCGGGCCTTTGTTTGCGTCAGGCGAAAGTGAAAAACAGGGTTGTTTCTCGGGCCGTGCTTTGGGTTCACCCGGACCGGGGAGCGTTCTGCCCCTAGGGTTCCAGGTAGCGATATTCCAGTCCGGGCAAGGACTGCTCCAGGACGCGCAGTTGGTGGCTGACCATCAGGATGGCCGTGCCCTTGTCCAGTGCTTCATGGAGAAGGGCGGCGAGCACGGTTTGCCATCCCGGGTCTAGGAACGCGAAGGGTTCGTCCAGGAAGAGGACCTGCGGTCCGCTGGCAAAGGCTCGGGCCAAGTTCAGCCTGCGCCGCATGCCGCCGCTCATGGCCGGGGGCATGCTTATGGGGGCCAGACCGAAGCGTTGCAGCCAGTGGTGGGCGGTATCGGCATGGCCTCTGGCTTTTCCGGGCAGGGCAAAGGTGATGTTGGCTTGCGCATCCAGCCAGGGGATGAGCACGTCGTCCTGAAAGGCGCAGGCTACGCGCTCGGAGCCCAGTTCGACCCGACCGCCGCCGTCGGACTGGATCAGTCCCGCCGCAATCTCCAGCAAGGTGGTCTTGCCGCAGCCCGAGGGGCCTGTCAGGCACAGACATTCGCCCGCGTAGACGCAAAGGCTGGTGGGAGGCAACACCTCGACCCCGCCGAAGTGTTTGCCGACCTGATGCAGCTGGATCATGGGCTGTCCTTGATGCTGGAGTTGAAACGTTGCGCAAGCCTGCGCAGACGGGCGACGAGGCAGATCTCCAACACCACGCCGATGATCACCAGGATCAGGGCCCAGGCGAACAGGCGTGGGATTTCCAGCATGCGGTAAGCCCAATAGATGTGGGCCCCGATGCCATCCCCGGTTCCCAGATATTCCGCCACGGCGGCGACCTTCCAGGTGGCGGCCAGGGCATAGGCCAGGCCCGCCAGCAGGTACGGGGCCAGCCCGGGTAGGATGATCCGGGTCAGCCGTCTCGATCCTGGCACCCGATAGCACCGGGCCATGGCCAGCAGCCGTCGGTCCACGGATAGGCAACCTTGGGCGATGTTGACGAACAGCAGCGGGAAGATGGAGGCGAACACCGCCGTCACCGGCACGACGGAGCCCGTTCCGGCCCAGACGAGCACCAGGCTGATCCAGAGCACGGGCGGGCAGGATTGCATGGCTGCCACCAACGGACCTACCAGTCGCAGGAGTCCGGGAAACATCCCGGCCGGGATGGCCAGGACCAGGGCGGCGACCAGGGCCAGGACCAGACCGCATGTCCCCCGGAACAGGGTCAGGCCCACCATCCGCCAGGACTCCGGGTCCTGGCACAGTCGCCACAGCTCAGGGAAGACCTGCCCTGGCCCGGGGACCAGCATCGGACCGGCCAGCCAGCTGCCCATTGTCCAGACCGCCAGCAGCAGGCCCAGGGAGAAGGCGTAAGGAGCCAGACGTCTGGTCATTGCCAGAAAAAATCGTCGGGCAGCTTGCCGACGTCCGCTCCGCCATGGGGGGCCAGGACCAGGGCCAGATACTGAATCACGAGCTCGCGGCACTCCCCGGCGGGGCGCACCAGGATGAGGTCCCGCGCCAGGGAGTCGCGAATCGTGTCCCGCCCGATGAAGCGTCCGAACTCTTCGGGCAGGGTCTGGATTCCGGCTTCCGGGTCCCCGGCCAGCTCTGTTCCGGCCCGGAGTAAGGCTTGCTGGAGCTTGAGCACAAGTTGGGGTCGTTCCCGCGCCAGCCGTTCGTTGACGGCGATCCCCGCAATGGGCAGCAGGGGCTCCCGCCCGGTGAAGCGGCCATAGAGTTTCTCCACCTGGGCCACGACATGCAGTTCGGGGACCTTGTTCAGCAGGACCGTGGTCAACGGTTCCGGCACCAGGATGAGGTCCGGGCCGCCTTGCAGGGCTTCCAGGGTCAGTTGTCGTGGCTCGTGGGGGATGTACTCGAACCGGGGCAGGCCATATTGCTCCAGCTCCCGCAGGATGGAGACCGCCGGGGACTGGGGAGGGGTCACGGCCAGTCGGGTCCCGGGGGGGCTATGCAGCAGGTCGGCGACGGTTCTGATCTGCGGATCGCGGGCCAGGATGCTGAACTTGCGCCAGCCCGTGACGGCCAGCAGGCGCACCGGTGCACCGCGCATGGCGGCCTGGGCAAAGCCCTCGACATGCCCCAGCCACAGATCGCCCTTGCCGGTCAGCATCAGGCCCCGCAGATCGTCGAGGTTCTTCCAGTAATGGACATCCAAGTGCTCGAGTTCGGGCAACGTTCCGTCGGCCACGGCCTTCCAGAACGGCATTTGGGGAGTGGTCGCCCCCCCCGTGGTGTAGAAGCTCAGGCCCGGGGCCGTCTGTTGCGGATTGGCCCCGGCCCCGGATCGTTCCAGAACAAGGGCCAGGGCCGCGCAGCCCAGCACGAGCAGAATCAGGGTGATCAACGGTTTCTTTTTCATCATGAGTCCTAGAATTTCAGGCTGTAGGCGAGTTCGGCGTTGAATCCGCGTTCCAGCAGCTCGATGCCCCGGGCATTGGCCAGGTAGTTGACGTAGCGCCGGTCAAAGAGGTTGTTCAGACTCAAGCTGAGACTGTGGTGCAGGGCCTTGTCCTGGATTTCGAATCCCAGGGCAAGGTTGGCCGTGGCCCAGCCCGGAACGGGGTCTGTGCCTTGGGGGACGACATGCTTGCCCGCGGCCCATTGGCCTTCCGCCCGGGTCCAGAATCCATTGGGGTGCTCGAAGCGCAGTCCGACAAGACCGTTGAGGGGCGGGACGGCTGGCAGGGGCTCGTCCTCGCCTTCGTCTTTGCCGGTCAGCCAGGCGGCGTTGCCATACAGGCTCCAGTTGGGCCTGAACCGCCAACTGGCCTCGCCTTCGGCACCATAGAGGCGGGCGCGGCCCACGTTCTTTACGAGGATGCTGGTGCTTGAGACCTGCTCCTCGGTGATGAAATTCTCGACGCTGTCCATGAACAGGCAGCCCGAGGCCGAGAATTCTTGCTGTGCGAAACGCAGTCCGTACTCCAGGTGCAGGGATTGCTCCGGATCGAGGTCAGGATTGCCAGACAGGATGATGCCACTGCCCAGGTTGATGTTCTTGAAGCGTTCCATGATGTCCGCCACGCGGTAGCTGGAGGCTGCGATCAGGTTCTGGCTCCAGCCCTCGGCAAAGCGCCAGACGAGTCCCGCATGGACGTTCCAGCCCGTGTCTTGGGTCGTGCCTTCGTCGATGGTGGCGGTCTCGCCGTTGGCGATGCGTACGCTGTCCAGCCGTGCTCCCAGATTCAGGTTCCAATCCTCGGCAAGGCCCCAGTCGTCTTCCACAAAAACGCCACTTGAGGTCATGGTGGTGTTAGGGGTTGGGCTGTCGGTGATGGTTGCGCCCGAGGCCAGGAATTTGGTCCTCCAGGATACCATGTGCCAGTTCCAGGCATCGGCCCCGGCAACCAGGCTGTGATCACCCAGCCAGAACAGGCCTTGGAGTTTTCCGCCCCAGGTCTCGTGGTCGGCACCGGGCCGGATCATGTTGATGGCCGGATTGGCGATCTGTTTGATGCGCACCCTGCGGTCGTTCTTCATGTAGTAGGCGTCCAACTCGAGTTGCTGCAGCTGGTCTCCATTCACCTCCCAGGTGTTGTCCAGGGAGATCATGACGTTGCTCGTGCGTGGATAGCTGACCTTGGCTTCGGCGGGCATGGTCGAAGTGCCGCCCGGCAGACCGATGTCGTTGGCCTCGCTGATCAGAATTTGGACCTCGCTCATGAGGGCGTTGGACCAGCGCAGGCCCGAGGCCAGGCGGAACTGCTTGTCCTCGTATTGGCTGTTGGGGATCTCAGTGCCGTCGCCACCGGTGTAGTCTCCATGGCTCCTCAAGGCCCCGGACAGCTGGAGCCAGAGGTTTTCCTGGTTGAAGGTCGTCCGGGCGTAGGTGTCGCCGCCCTCGGTGTTGGTCGAATAGGACTGCGACAGCTCCCCATGGATCTGGTCGCTGGTCGTGAACTCTCCTTTCTTGGTGATCACGTTGACCACTCCGCCAATGGAGCCCGTGCCGTACAGGGCGCTGACCGGCCCCTTGAGGACCTCGATGCGCTCGATATCCAGGGGCATCACGAAGCCCATCTGGGCGTTGAGATCCTGAGAGGTGTTGACCCGCTTGCCGTCGATCAGAAAGATGATGGATGAGCCTGTGAAACCGCGGATATTCAGGGACTGGCCCCAGGGAGACTCGCCCGTGCGGGCCACACCCGGGATGCGCGAGGCCGCATCGGCAAGGCTAGATTTGGGGGCCAGTTCGATCTCCTTTTCATTCACGATGCCCACCGAACCCGGAATGGTGGACAAGGAACTCTGGACGCCGCGCGCCGTGACCACCATGGGGTCGAGTTGCAGGGGCGAGTCACCGGCTTGGGCGAGGCCGGGAGCGCAAAGGGCCAGCAGGCTGAGCAGCACTGCGGTGGTGTGTCTGGAAAGTGTGCTCAGGCGCATGGTTTGACCACCAGTGATTTGACTCTCACGCTGTCGAGCATGCCCAGTTTGCCGGTAAGCGCCCCGATCTGGTCGGTGGTGGCCTCCACAATCAGGGAGATGACGCTCAGGTTCCGTTCTTTGTAAGGGAGGCCCGTGCGGGCGATGATCAGGTGTCCGAATTCCGTGAGGATGCCGTTGACCAGTGGGGCGGCTTTGGCCCTGTCTTGGAGGATGATCCCAATGACGCCGATGTTCGTGTCCATGTCAGCTCCCTGGATGGCTGGACCGGCTACGGCAAGGATTCGTGGAGCATAGAAGGGGCGGAGGCCGATTGGCAGCGACGGGGTAAGGATCGCTTGAGCGGCGAATTCCGCCCTGAGGTTCAGATCGAATCCTTGCCGCAGGCCGAGTCCGTTGGTGTGTGTTACGTTTTAGGAAAACGTGCTATGTGGTAACGGTGGGGCAAAGGCTTGTCAAGCATGATATTACGATCTGTATATTATTTTTGATTGCGTGTGCAGCTGGAAAGGGGAGGGGGAAGCGGGATTCCGTTGCGCAGACCCTTGGGTCAGAAAGTGCCCTTCCGGCAGGTTGCGTACGGGTTGGCAGGTTGTCGGTGTTGCTACATGGCCAGCTTGAAGCCCTTGTCCTTCAGGGCCTTCACTCTGGCGCTGCGATCCACGTAGTGGGTGTGCAGCAGTTGGTGCGACATGTGGCCGCAGGGTCCTTCGTGCAGGAAACCGTGCTCATGGTTGTAGATCTTTTGAACCATGGGGTTGTCCTGTGATTTGCGAATCTTGTAGACTTCGGCGTCGGCCTTGTAGACGGACTTTTGCCGAAGGCCGACGAAATTCATCGCCGAGGCAAAGGCCTGTCTGGTCAAGTTAAAGCTCAGGACAGAGTAACCGGCGACAATACCGGCGGTTTTCAGGAAACCGCGCCGGGTCATGATGGCGACACTGCTCATGTGATCCTCCTTTTAGGCAACGGTGCGGGCGCTGAAGCGCCGGTTGATCCTGGCGATGGTGCCGCGGAACAGCGAGGCCTGGACGTCGGGATCCAGGGGCTGTCCGCCGCCGTTCACGCATCCGCCAGGACAAGTCATGACTTCGATGAAGTGGTAGGGCGATTTGCCGGCACGCACTTCGTCGCAGAGTTTGGCCGCATTCGTGAGTCCACTGACCACTGCGACCTTGACGACACCGAAGCCGGGAACGTTCACGTCGGCCGCGTTGATGCCCTCGTGGGTGCGCACGACCTTGATGCTCGGGTCGCCCAGCTTCTTGCCCGAGAGTACCTCGTAGGCCAGACGCAGGGCTGCTTCCATGACGCCGCCGGAGTTGCCGAAGATGGTGGCGGCACCGGTGGAGGCGCCAAGCGCCGGGTCAGGTTGGATGCTCGGCAGGCTGTTGAAGTCGATGCCCGCCTTTTTGATCATGTAGGCCAATTCCCGGGTATTGATGGTGGCATCGATGTCCCTGAAGCCGCTGTCCGCCAGCTCGGGGCGCAGCCCTTCGTATTTCTTGGCGATGCAGGGCATGATGGACACGGTGTACATCTTTCTGCCTTCGGTCTTGGTCTCGTGCGCACCGTAGGTCTTGGCCAGGGGGCCAAGCATGCCGATGGGCGACTTGCAACTGGAGAGGTTGGGGGTCAGATCCGGGTAGAAGGTCTCGGCGAACTTGACCCAGCCCGGACAGCAGGAAGTGAACTGGGGCAGCGGGCGCGCGTCGGGTTTGCCCTGTTCCTTGACCCGTTGGATGAGCTCGGTGCCTTCTTCCATGATGGTCACGTCGGCGGTGAACTCGTTGTCCCAGATGTAGTCGAAGCCCAGCTTTTTGAGGGCCGCATGCATCTGGCCGCCGACATAGCTGCCGGTGGAAGCGCCAAAGCATTCACCCAGTCCGTAGCGCACGGCCGGGGCGGGCATCGAGACCACGATGGTTTCGGGGTCGCGCAGTTTCTCGAAGATCTCGTCGATGTAGGAGACGCCCTCGTAGATGGCGCCGTAGGGACAGCTGATCAGGCACTGGCCGCAGTTCATGCAGGCCGCCGGATCAACGACCTGCCTGATGCCCTCGTCATTGATGGATTGGATGGCCCCGGTGCCGCAGACCTCGTCGCAGGTGCCGCAGGCCTGACACTTGGTGGCATCGACCTGGACGAAGAAGATGCTGTCCGGATCGATGCCCTTGGGGGCATTGTTCTGATAGAAAACGCCTTCGATTTTTCGCATGGTTCCCTCCTTGTCGGTTATGATGTGGCTCAGATTGACCGGACTCACGGGTGGGCTCTTGGCCCTGCAGCCAGACATGGATTGTCCCTCCTTTAATTTGAGCAATGCAAAATGACGATATGCATTGCTGGTTACGATTTTAAAATAAGTATCACAACATGGCAACTGATATCCACGTTCTGTTGAATCTGTCAAGGGGGGGCAGCGGCGAAGATGTTGCGCTTGCGGATGCTGTTTATCGTTGTGAGGCCGGGGGGATGAGCGTTGCGAGGAGGCTGTGAACCATGCTAGCCTGCGCCTTCGCACTAATTGATGACCGGAAGCGGGATGGCCCTGTGATCAATCCAGGAAAAGGTTCGTTGAATCATCTCCACTAGACCCTCGGCCTATCATTGACCAAAAGGCTTGCCAGCCGTTTGTGCCTGGGGCAAGACAAGCCCCTGAAAAACCATCTCCCTAGGACCCACGTGATGCCGAAGAAAATCAGAGCGGATCAACTGCTGCACCAGCTTGGGCTGGCCGAAAGTCGCGAGAAGGCCAAACGCCTGATCATGGCGGGTCAGGTGTTCATCGAGCATGACGGGACAAGGGTCCCCGTGGACAAGCCTGGACAGCAACTGGCCCTGGAAACCGAGCTGGCGGTCAAGGGTGGGCAGCGCTGGGTATCGCGCGGGGCATACAAACTGCTGACGGCCATTGAGGAATTCGGGTTGGACCCGACGGGTAAGATCTGCCTGGATGCCGGGGCGTCCACCGGTGGTTTCACGGATGTCCTGCTCCAGTATGGGGCCGCGAAGGTCTATGCCGTGGACGTGGGTTATGGCCAGCTGGACCAGAAGCTCAGGACCGACCCCCGCGTGGTGAACATGGAGCGGGTCAACATGCGCTTGGCTCAGGATGACCTGATCCCGGAACTTGTGGATCTCGTGGTGGCCGATGTCTCGTTCATTTCGTTGACCAAGATCATGGAGCCCTGCAATCGTTTTCTGCGGCCAGGAGGCGAGGTGGCCGCCCTGGTCAAACCCCAGTTCGAGGTGGGGCCGGGCCAGACCGACAAGGGTGTTGTCAGGGACGAGGACCTACGTCGCCAAGCGGTGGACGGGGTCGTGAATTATCTGGTTGGCACACTCGGCCTGGAATTTGTGGGGGAGGTCCCCTCGAAGCTCAAGGGCCCCAAGGGCAATCAGGAATACATCGTCTATCTGCGCAAGCCTGTTTCATAGGCAGTTCGTTTCTGGCGGCCAGTCTAGGGTGATCTGTTCCTGGCGGCATCAAAGCAAAAGCCCCTGGCGGTGTCACACATCGCCAGGGGCTTTTGCTTTGGTCTGTGGGGGCAGGGGACAGCTGTTGTGGTCAGTCTCCGATGCGTTTCAGCAGGGTGCCCAAGGCCTTCAGATGGGCCTTTTCTTCCTGTGCCAGCTTGAGCAGCAGGTCCTTCGATTCCTGGTCCTCAAGCTTGTGCGCGTAGCGCATGTACAAGTCCAGGGCCTGGGCCTCGAACATCATGCCGGTCTCCACCACGCTGACGGGTTCGTCCAGCCAGGGTTGATTGAGCTCCATGAATTCGTCGGCTGTCAGACCGCCTTCCAGAGGCAGATCGCCATCAGCGAGGCTGTCGGTAAGGAATGCGCTGTCCAACTCCTGTCCGGTCAGTTGGCGGTAGACGATCAGCAGCCAGTTCTTGTGTTTTTCCTCGAATCCGGCGAGTTTTTTCAGCATGTCTGCGGTTTGGGGGTCCTCGGCCTGTGCCGCCTGAACGGCGTAGAACTTGCCGAGGTTGACCTCCATGCGGCAGGCCACGGCAATGATGTCCTCAATGGAGGCATTGTCCGGAATGGCCGCCAGGCCAGCCGTGGCCGGTCCAATGGCCGAGCCACCTTGCCAGGCGTCCACGCCGCCCATGATGTTGAAGACGATGGAGTGCTCCTGGCCCTTGAGCAGGCTGCAAGCCGCGGCACTGCGCCCACCCGCACGGCAATAGGCCAGCACGGGTTTGTCTTTGGGCACTTCGCCTACACGGTCCCCCAACTGGGACAGGGGAATGTGCTTGGCGCCGGGGATGCGGAACTCCTCGTACTCCCAGTCCTCGCGGACATCGAGCAGTGTGAAGTCGCCTTCCTCGTGGGCTTCCAGGTATTCCTTGGCCGCGTCGGGCTGAAGGGTCTCGTAATGAGACTGCATCTGCCGAATTCCGTTGATCAGTTTAATGAGCATCATGGGTCCCTGTTATCATTTATTGGGAATCATTACCATAGGGTCTGCGAATAATTTGCGCTCGGGCACGGGGCCGGGTATAGAAAAATGCTGAACCGAACAACCAGCTGAGGATTGCCCCATGAGGCTGTATACGCCGCGTTATGTTTTTTTATATCAGGCCATCATCCTGGTCCTTGTCTCAGGGGTCCTGGGTTGGGCCGTCAATGAATTGCGACCAGATAGGATGACCTGGCTGCAAACGGGGATCGAAGCCGTGCCCGCCGATTCCGGGGTCGATATGGCCATGGACATCGACGTGGCCGAGGCCCTGCGCCTGCATGCCGCTGGCGAGGCCGTGTTCCTTGACTCCCGGCATGTGGAGGACTTTCGCGTGGGGCATATCCCCGGTGCGCTGAGCATCCCTCTGGGGCTGTTCGAGGACGAGATCTCGGCCAAGCTGGCACCCTACGGCAAGGAGGCCAAGTACGTGGTCTATTGCAGTTCCATCACCTGCGGCATGGCTCAGGAATTGGCGCTGGCCCTGGGTTTCATGGAATATTCCGATGTGGTGGTCTTTGCCGGGGGCATGGCCGCTTGGGTGGAGGCCGGAGGCGAATCGGAGGTGGTGGTCCAATGAACTGGCTGACAGCTTTGCTGCGCATCGGATTCGGATTGGTCTTCATTGCCGCGGGTGTGGGCAAGATCGCGCATCCCGCCGCTTTCGCCCAAATCATTTATAATTATCAGATGGTTCCCGACCTGCTGGTGAATCCCATGGCCATGATTCTGCCCTGGGTGGAGGTCGTGTGCGGGATGGCGCTGGTCACCAACTGTTTGGTGCGCGGGGCCGCCTTCATTCTGTCCGTGCTGCTGCTGATCTTTCTGGGCGCACTCTGGTTCAACATCTCGCGTGGCCTGGACGTGGGTTGCGGCTGTTTCAGCGTGGACCCTCAGGCCAAGGGCAATCTGCTGCATTACGCCGTGCGCGATACGATCCTGTTCGCCGTGGGGCTGGTGGTGCTTTGGCGGGCCTTTGCCGATGTGGCCAGCCGCCAGGCGTCGGCCCGTCTGTGGCACGAGTTGGCCACCCCCCGGACTCTCAGGAAGAAGGCCGGCGATCTGCGGGGCGACGCCCCGGCCCGGCCTGTGATCGAGGATGGGACCTTGCTTGTGGGACCGGCCACCCAAGCCGAAGCCCCGTCCGGGAACGAGGGCCTTGTCTCTCCTGTACCGCTTCCTGGCGAAAAGCAGGACAACGATCAGAACTAGCCGCGGCGCATGCGCAAGCAGGGGACGAACGTTCCGGATACAGGCCCGCAGACGGGCAGCGGTCACTGGGCTCAGGTCCTGACGGCTACCCCTCGCCAGATTAGCCGGAACGAGGGTCAGTGTTCTCTGTTGATCGGCCTTGCACGTGGCGACTCATTGCACAAAGCATTCTGAGAGCCTGCACCCGGCAAGGGGCTCTGCACAAAAACCCCCATGAATACAGTCTATTGGCAGTTGTATTTCAAGTCTTCCTCTTGCTGCGCGCGCGTGCTATCCGTTGACGGCGTAGCACGTTTAGCGCTAGTTTGAGGGCGTCGAGTGTGTCAATTCGGTGCGCTTCTTTTTGATTTTTAATGGCAATTGGGGATGGAGCGAGCGAATGACGATGGAGGCGCACGGTCAAGCCGTGCACCAGCTGACGCCCGAGGCGTGTGGCAGGCGCTGGATCATTGAGCTGACGGCCGACATGGAAACCCTGTGGGAGGCCATTGGCGAGGATGATTTCGGTGACGATGAGCGTTTGCCTTATTGGGCTGCGTTGTGGCCCTCCAGCCTAGCCCTGGCGGACTGGCTGGGTGAGCACGCCGAGCGCATCCGGGGTCGCATCTGCCTGGACATGGGCTGCGGCCTGGGGTTGACCGCCATTGTGGGCGCGAGCCTCGGGGCGCGCGTGGCCGCCTTTGATTACGAATTGGCGCCGCTCACGTTTGCCGTGGGCAATGCCGAGGCCAATGCCGTGCCCCAACCCCTGTGGCTGCAGATGGACTGGCGAGAGCCCGCTGTGCGTCCCGGGTGTGCCGAGGTTATCTGGGGTGGCGACATCGTGTATGAAACCCGATTTATCGAGCCGGTGGGGCGCTTTCTCGACGTGGCCCTGGCCCCGGGAGGGGTCGCCTGGATTGCGGAACCCGGTCGCAACATTGGGCCGCCCTTCATCCGCTGGATGCGTGAGCATGGGTTTTCTTGCGAGAGGACCCTGACCAGAAACTTCCCGTACGAGGGCCATCCGGTCACCGTGCACATCCTGGAGATTCAACGGGACGCTTGACGCGTCGCGTTTTTTTATCAACTACCCACCCGGAGGATCGACATGGGCAAGACCATTCGTTTCGGCGTCTCACTGGATTCGGACCTGTTGGACAAGTTCGACCTGCTCTGCGAGGAGCAAAGTTATCAGACCCGTTCCGAGGCCATCCGCGACCTGATCCGCAATACCCTGGTCAAGAAAGAGTGGGAGGATACCGACCGCGAAATCGCCGGGACCCTGACCTTGGTCTATGACCACCACCAGAGTCAACTGGCGCAACGTCTGACCGAGTTGCAGCACGAGACGCATGAGGTCATCCTGTCCTCGCTGCATGTCCATCTGGACCATGACAACTGTCTGGAAGTGCTGGTCCTGAAGGGCCAGGGCGATGCTGTCCGTCGTCTGGGTCAGAAACTGATTTCCACCAAGGGCGTCAAGCATGGTACGCTCTCCCTGACCACCACCGGAGAGGATCTGGCCTAGGGCTGCCCTGCTGCCCTTTGTGCCTGGGGAGGGTGAAAGGCCTTTCGAATCTGTTTTTGTGGTGCGCAATCGCTGCCCTGGTCGCCTCCTGCGTCTTGGTGAGGGGGCCGGGACAATCCATAGGCCATGGCTTATCTGCGTAGTCTGTTCACGAATTCAATCATGAGGGAAAAATGAAGGATGTTCAAAGCGGCCCGGCTGATGTGGCACTGCCCATCGACCGTGTCGGAGTTACGAATCTCTCGCTCCCCGTTCGGGTGCGCACCCGCGACGACAGGGAGGAGGTCCGCCACACCGTGGCCGAGGTGGACCTGTATGTGGCTTTGCCCGCCCATTTCAAGGGCACGCACATGAGCCGCTTCATCGAGGCCCTGGGCGGTTGGTCCGAGGCCTTGGATTACGTGAGCTTCAAGACGCTCTTGCAATCCGTGTGTGATAGGCTGGAGGCCCGCCGCGCACATATCCGTTTCCGGTTTCCCTATTTTCTGACCAAGCGGGCTCCTGCCAGCGGCAGTCCGGGGACCATGGACTACAAGGTGACCCTGACCGGTGAACTGGAGGAAGGCCGTCTGACCTGGGGGCTGGGCGTGGACGTGCCGGTGATGACGGTCTGTCCCTGTTCGTTGGCCATCTGCGACGGCGGGGCCCACAGCCAGCGCGCCATCGTGAAAATTCTGACCCGACACACGGGATTCCTGTGGATTGAGGACCTGATCGCCATTGCCGAGGCTGCGGGCTCGTCTCCGGTGTATGCGTTGCTCAAGCGCGAGGATGAAAAGGTCGTCACCGACAACGCCTTTGCCAACCCCGCGTTCGTGGAGGATGTGGTGCGCGCTGCGGCCCGTGCCCTGTCTGACCATCCCCAGGTGGATTGGTTCCGGGTGGAGGTGGAAAGTCAGGAATCCATCCATAATCACAATGCCTACGCCAGCATTGAAAGCGATTACGAGTTGTGAGACAATACCGCTAGGAAGCCAGGATTTCACCTGGAGACCGGCGGGAGGGACAGACCATTGTGAGCACCATGGATACGGCACTTTCGGCCCTGAACGCGTTTTCCGTGGGCATGGCCGTGACCGCAAACAACGTTGCCAACGTGAACACCGAGGAGTTCAATCCCTCGCGTGTGACCTACGAGGAACGTCCCGACTCGGGTGGTGTGGCCGTGCAGGAGATCCGGGAGATGGATGTCCAGGCACCCTTGGTGGAGACCCAGCGCCCCGAACTGAACGAGAGTTCCGGCCTGATGGAGCAGACCTCGGTGATGGTTGAGGCCTCGGGCACGGACATCGTCACCGAGACCGTGGACATGATCATGAATCAGCGGGCCTTTGAGGCCAATGCCGTGGTGATCCGCAGCCAGGAAGAAATGATCGGCAAGTTCATGGATGAGATGGTCTGATCCTGATTTTCGATGATCAGCACAGAAAAACCGCGCTCAGGCGCGGTTTTTTGTTTGAAAGCGAGAGGTTGCGCGTATTAATCGTTGCCTTGTACCCTTGCTGAACAGTACAGTGCAAAATATAATCTAGAAGATTTCTTGACAATATGTCAGATTATTGACAGCTAGAACATGCATCTTATGTAATAGGCTGGGGGAACGACCCCAGTGATCCGCGCACCAGGAGAGATGATGGACATCGATACCAGGGGAATCATCGGCAGGAGCCCTGTGCTGCTGGAGGTCTTTAAAGTCCTCGTCAAGGTGGCCCCCACCGAGAGTACGGTGCTTGTCACGGGCGAGTCCGGTACGGGCAAGGAACTCTTGGTGCGGGCGCTGCATGCCAACTCCAAGCGAGCGGACAAGCCGTTTGTGCCGATCAACTGCGGCGCCATCCCCAGGGATCTTCTGGAATCAGAACTCTTTGGTCATGAAAAGGGCGCATTTACCAGCGCCATTCGCTCCCGCCCCGGCCGTTTCGAATTGGCCGATGGTGGCACCCTCTTCCTGGACGAAATCGGCGAACTGGACCTGTCGCTTCAGGTCAAGATCCTGCGCGTGCTGCAGGAGAAGGAGTTCGAGCGCGTGGGCGGCACGGTCACCAAGAAGGTGGATGTGCGCGTCGTGGCCGCTACCAACCGCGATCTGGAGACAGACGTGGAAAAGGGGCTCTTTCGCGAGGACTTGTTTTACCGCCTGAACGTGATTCCCATGCATCTGCCCCCGCTGCGTGACCGGGGGGACGACATCATGATGCTGGCCGAGTATTTCATGGAGGGTTTCTGCACGGGCAAGGACCGCGGGACCCTGACCCTGAGCGAAGAGGCCCGGGAGATGCTGTTGCGCTACACCTGGCCCGGCAACGTGCGCGAGCTTGAGAACTTCATGGAACGCATGTCCATCCTTTGCGACGGCAACCAGGTCATGCCCGAGGACTTGCCGGAAAAGATCTGGCGGAACCTGGGCAAGAAGCTCAAAAAACCGGTTCTCGTGGTCCAGGCCGGGTTCGTCTGGCCCAAGATCCAGGACTTGAAGGATCGGGGTGAGGACTTGAAGGTCTTCATGGATGAGATCGAGGATCGGCTCTTGAAGGAAGCCCTGGAGACGGCCAAGGGCGTGAAGAACCAGGCCGCTGAGATTCTGGGCATCAAGCGCACGACGTTGATAGAGAAGCTCAAGAAAAAGGGAATCAAATAACGTTTTCGCGGCGTCATCGGGACGTGGGCAACCGCCGTCATGCATCGGGTCTGGCAGCGGCGTCGGCGACGCAGCGAAGCAAGCCGTGCATTTAGCACGCTCCTTGCAAAGTGATATGGCGTGAGCTCGCATCATGTCTGCAGGTCTGCCTGCCTCTTGCTCGTGACGGGTGTTCTGGCACTCGTCCTGGCTGCTCCTGCGGGGGCAGTGGTCTATAGCTTTGGCCGCCATCCCGATATGGAACGGCTCGTCTTCACCTTCGATGGCAACACAATCCCCAAGTATTCCATGACCCGGACCGGCGAGCGCGAACTGACCCTGCGCGTGCCGAAAGATTCCATAGGCAAGGCGGGAGACCTCCCGGACCTGGCTGGAACGCGTTTTGTGTCGGCTATTCGTCCCACGGGGGATGGGGTGGTGATTCAGCTCAAATCCCCAGCCTTTGGTTATGTGACCTTTACCCTGGATGAGCAGGGCAAGGTGGTTGTGGATGTTTTTGGCGATCCACTGGGCTCGCGCTGGAAGCCCAGGACAACGGGCAAGACCGCTGCGCCTGCTGGTGCTGTGCCCACGGAGACCGCCAAGCCCCGGACCCCAGCCAAAGCTCCGGCCAAGGCTCCGGCCAAGGCTCCGGTCCCAGCTCCGGCCAAGATCGGGGACGTCACGCCTCGGGGACAGGACGCACTCCAGGTCCCAGCCGTCCGACCTGAACCGCCCAAGGCCGAAGCCGGCAGTATGGAACGACCCCTTCCTGAAGCCGTGCAGCCTGAACCGGCGATCCCGCCCGAGCAGGGCAAAGAGACGGCGGGTAGCCCGGAAAAAATCAATGCTGCCGAGGCGCAGGCCAGCGTGCCGCGCATGAAGGTCAACTCGCAGACGGCGGTTGCCCCGACGCCTCGCAAGCGCACGGTGATCCGCCTGCCCCACGTGTTCCGGGGGAGGGTTGTGCGTCCCGGTGAGGAGCCGCCCGCAGATTTCGAGGTCGTGATCGAGTCGCCCGTCACGCCCACCCCGACGGAGCAGACCCCGGCCATGGACGCCGAGCCCCTGCTGCCTCCCAAGACCGATTCCGACAAAAAGGCCGTGACCGCGCCCCAGCCCAGCCAGCAGGAGATCGTCAAACGCATGGTCAAGAACCTGCTGGACGAGACGGCGCCCAAATCAAGATTCAGGGGGGCGGCCGTGTCTCCCCAGATGGCTGCGGCTCCTGGCTCAGCAGATGGCCTGCGCATGACGGTCGGGGACGAGACTGCGCCAGTTGTCGGGGCGACCGACTCAGCTCCGCCATCCGGACAACCGCTACCCAGCATCGCTCAAAAGGCTCCGCTGCCCCAGCCCGACGCCGAACCGGCTGCCGTGCCGACGGGTGGGATGAGTACTGGAGAAGCAGGTCAGGGCGAAGACGTTGCCCTGGGTGAACAACCGCCCTCTGCCGCCGAACAGGCCCGCAAGGAGGCCCTGGAAGAGGTGCTGTTTGCGGCACAGGCAGCCCAGGGGGCCGGCAAGTACGACGACGCCCTGAATGAACTGGACACCCTGCTCCGGCAGCGTCAACTGCCCGGTGAAATGCGCGAGGAGGCCCTCTATCTGAAGGGCGATGTCCTTTACATCAAGCACAAGGACGAGTTGGAACAGAATTTCGATCCCATCAACGGGGCCTACGAAACGGCCATCAACTACAATCTCGAATCCTGGCGGGTGCCCGCCGCCCTGTTGCGGCGTGGTGTGATCAACATGAAGGTCGGCAACATCCCGGAGGCCGAGGCCTTTTTCAGCATTCTGCGCGAAAAGTACAAGGGCGACCCCAACGTGCCCCTGACCTACTACTACTGGGGCGATCATCACTATCGCAACGGCGATTTTCAGAAGGCCGCCGATGAGTTCCAGTATCTGGTCCAGGTCTTCCCGGACAGCAAGTTCGTACGCGAGGCCTCCCTCGGGCTGGCGCGCTCCCTGCGCAAACTGGGTTACGACAAGCAGGCCTTCCAGATCGTGGACTACATCGAAAAGCGCTGGCCCCGGTTCTATGTGGAGTTCCCGCCGTTCTTGCGCCTCTTGGGGGACGCGGCCTTCGCCGTGGACGACTTCGAAAAGGCCAAGGGCGATTACTGGACCTATTACAACATCGATCCCAACGGCGACGAATCGGACATCATCCTGGCCAAGCTTGGCGACATCTACGTCAAGACCGGGCGTGATGCGGCCGCGCGTGAACTGTACGAGAAGGCCGTGACGGACTTCCCGGACCGCGAGGGCGGGCTCATCTCCAAGATGCGTCTGGCGGAGGAGGGCGTCTACGACGAACCCACCGTGGAGCAGATGTTCTCCATCTTCGACCGACCGTTGAACCTGAAGCCCGCACAGATCTACGCGCAGATCGTCGAGGAACACCCCGACAGCCCGTTGGCCCCGCTGGCCCAGCTCAAGATGGCCATGTGGCAGCTCTGGAACAACAAACAGGTGGAGGCCATGGCCGCGGTCATGGATTTCGAGACCAAATTCCCCCAGAGCGAACTCAGGGATCGCGCTCGCAGCGTGGGCGTCAAGGCCTTCAGCCGCATCGTGGACCAGCTGGTGCAGGATGAGAATTTTTCCAAGATCGTAAGCCTTTGGGAGGACTACGAGTTCATCCGCGAAAAGGGCCGTGAGCTTGATCCCTCGGCCAAGTTGGCCCTGGCCTTGTCCTTCTGGAAGCGCAACCGCCCGAGTACGGCCTTGGAGATGCTGCTGCCCTTCATGAACGAAGAGCAGGTGCCCAAGTATTCCGAAATGGCCATGAGCCTGGCCCTGTCGATTTTCGTGGACAACCAGGCCTGGGAGCGGGTGCTGGATGTGGGCGAGGGGGTCACCGATTGGGAGATCGGCCAGGACTATCAGCGCGAGTTGTATTATGCCAAGGCCTTGGCCTTGGAGAATCTGGGACGCTTCGACGAGAGCCGCCCCCTGTGGGAAGCTCTGGGCAATGACCGTGAACTTGATGACCGGCAACGGGCCTACGCCATTTTCTTCCTGGCGCGGGACGCTCTGGACAACAAGCAGTTGCGCCAGGCCTATGATTACGCGGGGGAGGCCTACGAAATCCTCGTGACCGATGGCAAGGACAAGCCCAAAGTCCTGGAGTGCCTGAATATTCTTATCGACGTCACGGAGCGCTCGGGGCGCTATCGAGAAGCCATCAAGTTTGCCGATGACTATGAAAAGATGCTGGGTGAGGGCGATCAGGGACTGCCCGCGCTGCATTATCGCATCGCCGGGCTGCATCGCAAGGGCGGCAACACGGCCAAGTGGCGCGAGTTGCTGACGCTTCTTGCGGAGAAGGAGTCCGGGAACATCTACGGCCGCATGGCCGCGTCCGACCTGCAGATGGAATCCCTGAATCAGGCCACCCGCGAGTATGTGCCCCAGACTGGGCTCTAGTCCCGGCCTTTCGTTCCAGCACAGCCATTTTAACCAAAATTTACTTTCCCGGAACCGCGGGCGGACGTATACTGCTAGCCAGGTCCGCACCCAGCGAGGAGGACGGCATGGACAGACAACCCGTGGTCGCCGGACGTTTCTATACGGCGGACAGGATCGAACTGGACGCCGAGGTCAAAGGCTATCTGGCACTGGCGAACGCGCCCCAGGAACGGCCGACGCTGTTGGCCATGGCCCCGCATGCGGGCTATGTTTTTTCCGGAGCGGTGGCCGGCAGGACCCTCGGAGCGGCCAACCTCGCGCCCACGGCGCTGCTGCTCGGCCCCAATCATACGGGCAGAGGTCTGCCCCTGGCCGTCTGGCCCGGGGGGAAGTGGTTCTATCCCGGAGGCGGGCTGGCGGTGGATACGGGCTTGGCCCGGGAACTGCTGGAGGGCGTACCGGCTCTGAAGGCGGACCATGCCGCTCATGAACTGGAGCATTCCCTGGAAGTGCTGGTCCCGTTCCTGGCGGTCCTGAATCCCGCCTCCAGGCTTGTGCCCATCGCCGTGGCCGAGCGCAGCCTGGACGTGCTGCGGGAGGTGGCCGAAGGGATGGCCACGGTTCTCAGGGCGCACCCCAGTCCCGTCTCTCTGGTGGTCAGTTCGGACATGAGTCATTTCGTGAGCGCCGAGCACGCCAGGGAACTGGATGAAATTGCTTTGCAGGCCGCCCTGGACCTGGACCCCGAGCGTCTGTTGCGCGAGGTGCGGGACAGGCGGATCAGCATGTGTGGAGTGCTGCCCATGACCGTTGGCCTGATGGTGGCCAAGACTCTGGGCGCGTCTCGGGCCGAGCTTGTGCAATACACCAATTCTGGCGAAGTAAGCGGAGATTTCAACCAGGTCGTTGGCTATGCCGGCGTCCTGGTGAGTTGATGGAATAAAGGAGGCGATCATGTTTTCCCAGCGCTTGATGCAATGGTGTTCAATCGTCCTGATCAATACAATGCTTGTGCTGTCTTTGGGGTGCGCCGCAACAAAACCGCTGCCCCAACCGCGCAAGGTCATCGATCCCTCGACGGTCTCTGGAGCCGTGCAGACCCCGCGTTGGGATATCGGGGCCGTGCACTATGAGCATTTCGGCCAGGGCATGGATTACACTCAGGCCGGGCTTGAGCCGATCTTCCTGGTCTTCAAGAACAAGAGCCTGCAAACCCCCGTGGTCCAGGTGGAGGAAGTCCGGGGAGTGGGCAGCGACGGCGAGTATTTGCCCTACACCCTGGACGAGGCCTCGGCCCTGGTCTTCGCCTCGGAAACCTTTTCCGTGACGACGTCCAACGCGGCCCGGACTGGTGCGTTGGGGGCCTTCCTCGGCGCAGGCCTGGGAGCGCTCATCGGTACCATCGGTGGCGGTGACAATATCTGGAAGGGTGCGGCCATCGGTGCGGCCGGGGGCGCGGTCCTCGGTGGTGCCGCAGGAACGTACTCCAGTTCCGAGCGCGATTTGAAGTATGCGGTGCGCAAGGAACTCGGCGACTACGGCTGGAACAACGAGCCCGTGCCCGGCGACTATACCAAGGTCGGCTATGTCTATTTTCCGGCCAAGGTCGGAGTCGACGTGATCAAGCTGGTGGTGCGCGTGGACGGCCAGATCCAGAGCTACACCATCGATGCCTCGGACGTGGCCAAGCCCGAGAAGAAATAGCTCACTTCCTGGACAAGTGCGTTTCTGATGGCGGCGGTGCAAGGCACCGCCGCTTTTTTTGGGCTTGCGGCAAAGGAAGAGGCCGGAAACGAGTTCACGTTTCCGGCCTTGATGTGATCTAGTGAGCGGTCAGTCTAGCGTCTGCCGCCACGGTCGCCGCCGCGTCCGCCGCGGTCACGGTCGCGTCCGCCACCACCACGGGGGCCGGAGGGACGCTTGTCAAAGGTGGCCAAGTCGATGGTCTCGCCACGGGCTTCCATCAGCACTGCCTTGCGGGACAGGCGGACGCGGCCACTGGCCTCGACCTCAAGCACCTTGACCGTGCAGGTGTCACCCAGCTTGACGACGTCGGAGACGTTCTCGACCCGCTCGTCGGACAGCTGGGAGATGTGTACCAGTCCGTCCAGGCCGGGCAGGATCTCAACCACGGCACCGCAGTCGATGACCTTGGTCACGCGGCCTTCGTAGTCCTTGCCCACTTCGGCGGTCTGGTCGTGGTAAAGCACCATTTCCTTGGCCATGGCCATGGACTCTACGTTGGGGGCGAAGATGAAGATGCGGCCGTCGTCCTCGATGTCGATGGAGGCCGCGGTGGCCGCGGTGATGGCCTTGATGTTCTTGCCGCCGGGTCCGATGACGGAGCGGATCTTCTCCGGGTTGACCATAACGATCTCCAGCTGCGGGGCATGCCGGGACAGCTGAGGACGGGACTCGGCAATGATCTCGTTCATCTGGGTCAGGATGTGGTTGCGTCCTTCCTTGGCCTGGGCCAGGGCCTTGCGCAGCACGTCCGACGGGATGCCGGCGATCTTGATGTCCATCTGGATGGCGGTCACGCCTTCACTGGAACCGGCGACCTTGAAGTCCATATCGCCCAGGGCGTCCTCGTCACCGAGGATGTCGCTGAGCACCAGGTATTCGTCGCCTTCCTTGATCAGGCCCATGGCCACACCGGCGATGGCGTGGGTCACGGGAACGCCCGCATCCATCAGAGCCAGGGACGCACCGCAGACGGTGGCCATGGAGGAGGAACCGTTGGATTCCATGACCTCGGAGACCACGCGCAGGGTGAAGGGGAATTCTTCCTGTGCGGGCAGGATAGCCTGGATGGCGCGCAGGGCCAGGGTGCCGTGACCGATGTCGCGGCGGCTGGGGCCGCGCATGAACTTGGCTTCGCCCACGCAGTAGGGAGGGAAGTTGTAATGCAGCATGAAGCGCTTGATGTCGTCGCCGATCAGGGAGTCGGTGCGCTGCTCATCGCGGGTGGAGCCCAGGGTGGTGGTGACCACGGCCTGGGTTTCGCCACGGGCGAACAGGGCCGAACCGTGGGTGCGGGGCAAGAGGCCGAGCTCGATGCCGATGGGCCGGATGGTGGTCAGGTCGCGTCCGTCGATACGGAACTTCTCGTCCTTGATCCTGCCGCGCACGATCTTCTTGGTGATGTCCTTGAGGACGCCACCAATGGCCTTCAGGCGGGCGGGCTCATCGGCGTACTTCTCGGACAGGGCAGCCTTGACTTCAGCCTTGATGGCGTCCTTGGCGGCATAGCGCTCCATCTTTGTGGGGATGTACAGCGCTTCCCTGAGCTTGGCGGTGGCGATTTCTTCCACGGCGGCCTTGAGTTCAACGTCCTCAACCGGGGTGGTGACTTCGATCTTGGCCTGGCCGAGCTTGGCACGCAGTTCTTCCTGCATGACCAGCAGGGGCTGGATCTGCTGGTGACCCCATTCGATGGCGTCGGCGATCAGGGACTCGGGCAAGAACTTGGCCTCGCCCTCGACCATGCATACGGCGTCCTTGGTGCCGGCCACGATGATGTTCAAATCACTGGCGGCTGTCTGCTCGTAGGTGGGGTTGAACACAAAGGCCTTGTTCAGGTAACCGATGCGGGCACCGGCGATGGGACCCATGAAGGGGATCTTGGAGATGTGCAGGGCAGCGGAAGCGCCGCAGATGGCCAGCACGTCGGGGTTGATCTGGTCGTCGGCGGAGTGCACCTGGGCGATGATCTGCACTTCGTCGCGGAATCCTTCGGGGAACAGGGGCCGGTGGGGACGGTCGATCAGGCGGCAGACCAGCACTTCGCGGTCGGAAGGACGGCCGATTTCGCGGCGGAAGAAGCTTCCGGGAATGCGGCCGGCGGCGTAGGCCAGTTCCTTGTATTCGACGGTCAGCGGGAAGAAGCCCTTGTCTTCGGGCAGGACCTGGGTCACTGCGGTGACGAGCACCACGGTGCCGCCGCACTGGACCCAAATGGCGCCGTGCGCCTGCTTGGCCAGCTTGCCGGTCTCCATGATGATTTCATGGCCGCCGATCTGTGTGGTCAGGCGGGTGGGGTTGAATTCGAGTTTCATAACTCACGTCCTCGTTTTAGAGAGTTTGTCGCGGCATGCTGCCGCGTCTCCCCCGGAAGGGACGCACTGTAAAGTTGAGATGATAAAACGTCCTGGGGACGTCCCATCATCGCAACCTCACAGCTGTGATCCTTCCGGGGAGAGGGGCCGCTCCGGTGTTGGAGCGGCCCCTGTCGAAGCTGCGTTACTTGCGCAGACCCAGGCGGGCGATGAGATCGCGGTAGCGCTGGACGTCTTTGCGCGTGAGGTAGTTCAGCAGTTTGCGGCGCTGGCCGACCAGCTTCAGCAGACCCGTACGGGAATGGTGGTCCTTCTTGTGGGCCTTGAAGTGATCAGCCAAGTCGTTGATGCGGTGCGTCAACAACGCAACCTGCACCTCGGGGGAGCCGGTGTCCCCTTCGCATTGCTTGTACTCTTCAATGACCTTGGCCTTATCTTGAGCAGTCATAACCACAGCGATATCCTCCGTTTAAATGCATTGCGCCCAACATGGGCGCGGAGACCTCTACCAGAGGCCCCTCAGTATGGACCATGACACGCTGCCGTCCTCCTGCTCTTTGGCCTCGACAAGCGCCAGTGGCGTCCTGTCGGGGTCAGTGAGCATGGCCATGTCTCCCGATGCCCCGGCCAGGGGGGTCTGCGTTACGGGCAGCCAGGTTCCGTTTCGAACCTGATCCGCCTGCTCGGCGCTGACGACCACCTTGGGCCAATGAGGCAGGGCGTCCACCAGGGGGATCACCCGTTCGGGAAACCGCTCGGGCTCGGCCAGGACCGTTTCCAGGTCGCAGGCATGTTCGAGCCCGAAGGGATGGCAGTGCTCCCGGGTCAAAGCAGTGAGCATGGCGCCGCACCCCAGTCGAATCCCCAAGCTGTGGACCAGGGACCGTATGTAAGTGCCGGCGCTCACCGTTGCCCGGAAGCGCACACGCGGAAGCTCTGTTTCCAGGATCTCCGCGTGAAATATTTCAATGCCCTTGACCTTTACGGGCACTTCTTGCCCGGCGCGCACCAACGCATACAGGGGCTGGCCCTGATGCTTGGCCGCAGACACAGGCGGAACCTCCTGGGTGGTCAGTTCCATCCAGGAAAGTATGTCTTTGCTTACATCCTCAGGGGTCACATGGTCAAACGGCTTTTGTTCGACGATTTCGCCCTGGCGGTCGTAGGATATGGTGCTTGTTCCCAACTCCAACTCACCGCTGTAGGTTTTGCGTCCTTCGGTGAGATAGGGGGCCAGCTTGGTGCCGTGACCCAGAAGGACCAGCAGTACACCCGTGGCCATGGGGTCCAGGGTCCCGGCATGTCCGATCTTGCCCTGTTGTAAGCCTCGCTTGATCATTGTCAAGCAACCTGCGGAGGTAGGACCTTCGGGCTTGTTCAGGATCAGCAGACCGTCCAGCTGGTTGGCGCTGCGTTTGCGGCTTCTACCCATGCGTGTTCCTGGGGCAGCTCAGCAGGCGGGCGGCAACTTCAAGGACAACCTGTTCGGCTTCACGAATCGGGGCGTTGACAGTGCAGCCCGAGGCGTTTTTGTGGCCTCCGCCACCGAGCTCGGCGGCGATGGCCTGGACGTTGATGTCGCCGGTGGAGCGCAGGCTGATCTTGGTCAGGTTCGGGGTGTCCTCGCGCAGCAGCAAGGCGGCTTTGACGCCTTTGATGCGGCCGATGAAATTCACGAGTCCGTCGGTGTCCTCGCTGCTGGTTCCCGTTTCCTTGAACATCTCCTGGGTGAGGTGGATCACCCCCACCTGCCCGCCGCAGTGCAGTTCGGCCGCGGCGAAGACGCGTGACCAGAGCTTCATGCGGCTCAGTGTCCACTGGTTCTGGAGGTTGGATACGAACAGCGAGGGATCGAGCCCTTGGCGCAGAATCTCCGCCGCCAGTTCCAGGGTCCGGGGGCTGGTATTGCCGAAGCTGAAGGACCCCGTGTCCGTGACGATGGCCAGATAGACGCACACGCCCAGGTCGCCACTCAACGGGATGCCCAGTTCGTCGGCCAGTTCGGCGATCATCTCACCGGCGGCGGCATACTCGGTTTCCACCCAGTTGATCTCGGCGAATTCGGGGTTGCCCAGGTGGTGGTCGATATTGATGGTGCCCTTGATGCCGAAGCGCTGGGCCAGGACTTCTCCCATGCGCGGCTTGTCGCCACAGTCCAGGGAGATGATCCAGTCGAAATCCTCGTCAGGGATGCTCTGCACCAGGGGGCAGGGCAGGGGGACCCAGGAAAAGGGTTTGGGAAGACGGGATTCGTTGTACAGCACCACGCGCTTGCCCAGTGCCTGAAGGAGATGGCCCAAGGCGGCACTGGAGCCGATGGCGTCGCCATCAGGGCTGCTGTGGGAAGCGATCAGGAAGGACTCACCGCTCTTCAGACAACGGCTAATCGCCTTGATCGGGCTGACCATAGACCATTTCCTCGAGAAAGTCGTCGCGCTTGAAGATGATCTTGGGGACGTGCCTGCTTTTCAACTGGCGTCCCACCTGGGAGCGGAAGAAGCCCGTGGACTTTTTGAATGCGGCCTCGATTTCGGCGGGGTCCGAACCCAGGGGCACCGAATACAGGACCTCGGCAATGGAGACGTCCTTGTTCATGCGCACACCGGTGATGGAGACCATGGCCAAGCGATGATCATCGACTTCAGTGGCCAGGAGTTGCGCTGTGATGCGCATGATTTGGTCGCCCAACTTGTGGGCTCTGCGTGATCCGGAAGTTTGCATAATCTTTCTCTACAAAAAATTTTCGCCGGCATCGCCGGAGCTGAATATCTCCACACTGGAATCGACGAGTTCTTCACTGGTGGAAGCCAGGGCATGACCCAAGGCTTTTTCGAGTTGGCTCTCCACCCTGCGTGATTCACGGGACACCGTGACAACCCCAAGGATCAATCTGTCCAGGCTGTCCTGGGCCTCGATCTCACTCACTGCCACATTGAACTTGTTCCTGAGTTTCTGCTTCAGGCTATTGGCAATCTGCCGTTTCCCTTTCAGGGAGCGGTTGCCATGCAGCCGGAAATCAAGCCTGAGCAGACCCAGTATCATCGTTCATCACCCGTTCCGGCGGAGGGCAGAATCATCTGTCCTCCGCCGGATGGCTGAATTCGGTTAGTCCAGGGTGGCGGCGGACTCCACTTGCGTGAAGGCCTCGATGACGTCGCCGACCTTGATGTCGTTGAAGCGTTCCAGTCCGACTCCGCACTCGTAGCCCTTGTTGACTTCCTTGGCGTCGTCTTTGAAGCGCTTCAGGGAAGTCAGGGTTCCGGTGTAGATGACCACACCTTCGCGCAGTAAACGGACCTTGGCGTTTCTGGTCAGCTGACCATCGACCACATAACAACCTGCGATGGTGCCGACCTTGGGGACGCTGAAGCTGTCGCGGACTTCCGCCTGACCAAGGTACTGCTCAGTGATGATCGGGGCCAGCATGCCTGCCATGGCATCCTTGATCTCGCTCACCAGCTTGTAGATGATGTCGTAGAAACGGATTTCCACGTGCTCCTGCTCGGCGATCTCCTTGATCTTGGCGGTGGGGCGCACGTTGAAGCCGATGATGATGGCGTTGGACGCGGCGGCCAGCAGGATGTCCGACTCGGTGATGGCACCTGCGCCGGAGTGCAGGATGTTCACCTTGACGGCGGCCGTGGAGAGCTTGTTCAGGGCGTCGCCAATGGCCTCCTGAGAACCCTGCACATCCGACTTGGTGAGCAGGTTCAGGGCCCGGACTTCACTGTCCGGACTGGAAGCCAGGAAGCTCTCCAGGGTGACCTTGGTCTCGCTGGCCAGCTGGCGCTCGCGCTGCTTCAGGGCACGGTTCTGAGCGATGCGGCGGGCGACTTTTTCGTCCTCAACGCAGACGAACTCGTCACCGGCCTGGGGCAAACCCTCAAAGCCTTGGACTTCAACGGGGGTGGCAGGTCCGGCGTTCTTGAGCTTGCGTCCCTGGTCGCTTTGGATGGCTCGGACCTTGCCGCTCTGGACGCCGCAGACGAAACAGTCACCCTGGTTCAGGGTGCCACTCTCGATGAGCACGGTGGCCACAGGGCCACGACCCTTGTCCAGGCGGGCTTCCACGATGTGTCCCACGGCGGGCTTGTCCGGGTTGGCCTTGAGTTCCAGGACTTCGGCTTGCAGGAGCACCAGTTCGAGCAGGGTGTCCAGGTTCTCGCCGGTCTTGGCGGACACGTTGCAGAAGATCGTGTCTCCGCCCCAGTCCTCGGTCACCAGATTGTGGTCGGCAAGCTCGCGCATGACGCGCTCGGGGTCGGCCCCTTCCTTGTCGATCTTGTTCACGGCCACGATGATGGGCACGCCTGCGGCCTTGGCGTGGCTGATGGCTTCCCGGGTCTGGTCCATGACGCCGTCGTCGGCGGCGACAACCAGGATGACAAGGTCGGTGACCTTGGCTCCACGGGCACGCATGGCGGTGAACGCCTCGTGACCGGGGGTATCCAGGAACACGATCTTGCCGCGCGGAGTGGTCACGTCATAAGCGCCGATGTGCTGCGTGATGCCGCCCGCCTCGCCCGAGGTGATCTTGGACTCACGGATGGCATCCAGCAGGGAAGTCTTGCCGTGGTCGACATGACCCATGATGGTCACGACCGGTGCACGGCTGAGCAGCGTCTCGGGTGCGTCCTGCTCCTTGGGCACGATGTAATCGTCCTCGGAGAAACCGACCTTCTCGACTTCGTATCCGAAATCCGAGGCCAGGAGCACGGAGGTATCATAATCCAAAGACTGGTTGATGGTCGCCATCATGCCCATGCCGAACAGGGCCTTGATGAGCAACTGTGCCTTTACGCCCAACTGTTTCGCCAGGTCTGCCACGCGAATGGCTTCGTCGATCCTGACCTTGCGCTTGGCGGCCTTGATGGGCTGAGTCGTGGACTGCGGCTCGGGGCCGCCTCTCTTGCCTCTTTTGCCCTTCTTGCCACCACGGCCCTGCATCTCAAAGCGGCTCTCGTTATCGCGCTTGGTAAAGTCCACAACGCGCTTGTCCTTTTTGCGACGGCGACGGCCATCGCCCTCCGCCGAACCGGGGGCGGCGTCACCTGTCGGGCGACCGCCGGGGGCATCGGGGCGTCCACCTGGACCGCCAGGGCCACCGGGACGTCCGCCGGGACCTCCCGGGCCACCGGGACCGCTGGGGCGACCGGCATAGCCGCCAGGACCGCCAGGACCGCTGGGACGTCCGCCAGGACCTCCAGGACCTCCGGGTCCTCCGGGACCGCTGGGACGACCGGCATAGCCGCCAGGGCCACCGGGACCGCTGGGGCGACCGGCATAGCCACCGGGGCCACCAGGACCGCTGGGGCGACCACCAGGGCCTTCAGGACGACCGGCATAACCACCGGGGCGTCCACCGGGGCCGCTGGGCCGGGGGGCAGCGGCGGCTGCACGGCGTTCCTGGACCAGCGCCGGATCAGGACGAGAAATAATTTTGACCTTGGGGGCCACGGGTTCCTTTTTCTTTTTCTTCTTCTTGGTCTCTTCGCCGGCATCGGCCTTGGCGTCCTGCTCTGCGGCCTGGGGCTTCGCAGCGGCGGGAGCGGCTGCGCCTTGCTCAGGCGTGGCTTCAGCGGTCGCCTCTTGTTCAGGACGGATGGCTTCGCTCTCGGTCTTGGAGGTCTCCATGACAGGCTCGATAGGAGCTTCGGGAGCTTCGGGAGCAGCGGGGGCTTCTTCAGGCACGACGGGAGCCACGGGCTTTACGATGCGGGCAGAGGGAGCTTCGGGCCTCTTGGCTTTGGTTCTGGCAGCGGGCTTTTCCGTCTTGGGGGCCTCGGGCAGGGCCTCCTCAGTGACCTTTTGCGGAGCTTTGGCCGCGGCCTCGGCTGGCTCCTGTTCGGGCTCGGGGATGACGACGGGTTTCGCCTTGACGGGGGCCTTGTCCATGGGGGTGCTGACCGTCTTGCGACGGCGGCGAACCACGGCACCTGGCAGGACTTCCTTGGTCACTACTTCGGTGGAGGTGACCACCGTCTGCACATGGCCACGGATGGCACTGGCCTCCTCATCTTCCAAGGTGCTCATGTGACTCTTCACAGGGATGTCCAATTCGCGACATGCCTGGATGAGTTCCTTGTTGCTGATTCCAAGTTCTACTGAGATGTCTTTAACCCGAAGCTTATCCGTCATTATTTACCCCTTGGCGCCCTTTGCCAGCCCTTGTATTTACTCAATCTTTCTTCGCATGCCTCGTCTGAGCACAGGTAGGCTCCTCGTCCGGGTAGAGTCTGTGACTCGTCCTGGATAGGGCCCTTGGCTCCTGCGGGGCAGATGTATCGCGTCAACTCCCGCTTGGGGAATCTTCTGCGGCAGATGACGCACATCCGAACCGGGACATGTTTGGTTTGGCCGTCGTGCATGTCTGGTCCGTTTTGTCTCTTCATTTGACAGCAGTGCCCAAAGGGCCCTGCCGCGGATTAGTCTTCGTCGCCAGACGCTTTGGTCTGCTCGACGTCCGTCTCCATCTCATCCAAAGCTTCGTCGGAGCCCATGGCGTCCGTCTCGTCCTCCGAGTCCTCCTGCTGCTCATGAGCAGCGGCCTGGGAATGGAACGAGTTCAGCAGGTTGATGGCAGAGCGGATATCCCCGACTTTGTCCTCGGTGATGGATTCGATTTCCTGGAGCTGCTCGTCGCTGGCGGTGACGAGTTTTTCCATGGAATCGTAGCCTGCAACGATGAACTTTTCCACGGGGATTTCGGCTACACTGGCGATCTGCTCCAGAGACTGGAGCTCTGCGTGGAGTTCGCCGTAGCGGCTTTCGGTGAAAATATCGATCTTCCAATCCAGAAGCTTGGAGGCCAGTTTGACATTCTGACCCTTGCGGCCAATGGCCAGGGTCAGTTGGTCGTCGGGGACAACCACTTCCAGCATCTTCTCTTCTTCATCCACGGTGATGCGCGTGATGATGGCCGGAGACAGGGCGTTGACCGCGTAGGTGGCCACGTCCGGGCTCCAGACAACGATGTCGATGCGTTCGCCGCGCAGTTCCTGAACCACGTTCTGGATGCGGGAGCCGCGGATGCCTACGCAGGCGCCCACGGGATCCACGTCGCGGTCATGGGAGGTGACTGCCACCTTGGCTCGGCTGCCCGGGTCGCGGGCGACGCCGATGATGCTCACGGTGTTGTCGTCCACCTCGGGAACTTCACGCTTGAACAGGACGATCATGTAATCAGGATGCGAACGGGAGACGATGACCTGCGGGCCACGGCCTTCGCGACGGACGTCGATCAGCAACGCCTGAATGCGGTCGCCGCGCTTGTAGCGCTCACGGGGAATCTGCTCTTCCTTGGGAAGGATGGCCTCGGTGCGACCCAGGTTGATGATCCAGCCCATCTTGTCGCGGCGCTGGATGATGCCACTGACGATTTCACCCATGCGGTCTTTGTATTCCTCATAGATGATTTCCTGCTCGGCGTCGCGCATGCGCTGGATGATGACCTGCTTGGCGGACTGGGCAGCGATGCGGCCCAGGTCCTCCACCTTCAGGCGGAAGCCGAGTTCGTCGTCCATCTGCGCACCTGGATCGTGCTTTTGGGCATCTTCGAGGGTGATCTCGGTGGATTCGTCCTCAACCTCTTCGACCACAGCCTTGAACTGGTAGACTTCGATCTCGCCGTCTTCCTCGTTGAAGGAGACCTCGATGTCGATTTCGTCCCCGAACTTGCGCATGACGGAGGTGCGGACCGCCTCCTCAAGCGTATCTACAAGCAAGTCGCGGTCGATGCCTTTGTCCTTGCTGATCTGATCGATGGCCTTTCTCAGTTCCATGCTCATGGAAAATCCTCCAGAAGCTTCCGAAGCACCCGGCCTTGACCGGGGATCGACGGTTTATGCTTTCTTTCCCTTGTTCTTGACGGGAAACTGGTAACGAATCCGTATTTTATTCACTTCACTGAAGTCGAAGGTCAGCTCGTCGCCACCATCTTCAAGAATGATGGAGAATTGCGTGTCGCCCACGGACTTCAGTGTGCCTATGAAATTTCTGGAGCCTTCAAAAGGCTCATTCAGCCTGACCTTCAAGTGCTGTCCCTCGTAGCCCCGCATCTGGTCCAGGGTGAAGAACGGCCTGTCCAGCCCAGGGGAGGACACTTCGAGGTTGAATCGGCCGGGGACGAGGTCTTCGGCATCGAGAATCACGGAGATGTCCCGCGACAGGGTCACGCACTGGCCCACAACCACGCCGCCTTCCTTGTCCACATAGATGCGCAGCACGGGGTGTCCGTCGTCACCGGAGAACTCGATGCCCCACAGGGAGAGGCCCATGGCCTCGGCCATGGGGGCGACCAGTTCGGTCAAATCTTGAATCATCTTTGATGCGATCATAACTCACCGCCAGAAAATAAAAAAGTGGACCACAGGGTCCACTCGTATCTGTTAGAAAACGAGAGGGTTGAAGTTGTTGGAGCGGGAGACGAGATTTGAACTCGCGACCTTCAGCTTGGGAAGCTGACACTCTACCACTGAGTTACACCCGCCGCCAAAACACAATCCCGACACGATGGCGGGGAAGAGGTGAATATCAAAAATCACGGGCATGTCAAGTCCCGGGGGCCAGGAAAGTTCGTGACCCTTGCATGTATTTCGGGGAATTCGGAGCCCGAGAAGGGTGTTTGACGTGGGCCAGAGGAATCAATATCATCTTTAATATGGGCGATAATGCCCTGAACTTGGCCGATTCTTCTGGGGGGGTGCCGTGCGTAGATGGATGGTGGTCTGGGGCCTTGCCTTTTTTCTTTTATTGCCCCTCGCGGCGCATGCCCGGACATTCAGCTTGGTCACGCTGGACAGTCCTCCCCTGGAGTACCCGGACGACGAGGGGCAACCGAGGGGGCTGAATGTCGAGATTGCGCTGGAGGCCCTGAGGCGCATGGGACACGAGGCCAGGGTGGAGTTCGTGCCCTGGAAGCGGGCTCTGGAGATGGTCCGTAGCGGCAAGGCGGACGCCATCCTCGATGCGGGCTTCAATCCGGAACGCGCGACCTACCTTCATTACCCCCAAGAGAACATCTATCTTGAAGAGATCTTCGCCTTCAAGCGGGCGGACAGGCGGCTCACGCTGGACGAGGGGCTGGGAAATGCATCTGACTATCACCTGGGAGTGGGGCGGGGGTATTACTATGGCACGCTTATGGACCAGGCGATCAAGGACGGACGCTTCAAGTCAGTCCATGAAGTATTCGAGGAGGAAACAGGCATCAAGATGCTTGCAGCGGGCAGGATCGACATGCTCTTGGGCGTTCGGGTCCCCATTCTCTTTTTGTTGAAGCGGATGGGCCTTTCCAAGGAGATCGATATCGTTCCTGGAACCGGGACGGGGCTGGATTTCGCCCTGGGTTCCTCTCCTACCTATCTGGCTTTTTCCAGGACCACCGTGAGCAAAGCTTTTGCCTGGGATTTCAGCATGGTTTTGCAATCCATGAAGCTTGACGGCAGCGTCACGCGTATCGCCCGTAGGTACGGACTCCCCTGACAATTCCATGTGATCCAAGAGTATGAACCGGAGCCGCACCCCTCCGGTTTTTTTATGGCCTTGGAAGGGTGTGGTCGGGCGCCAGTCTTTCGTCATCCCGTGTTGGGCAGCCGCGGTCATCTTGAGGGACAATCGCTCGCCATGAAACATTAACTATCAGATATAATTGAGTTTTGATTGATCTTTCCGGCTGCACAACAGGGCGGCTGTGGCTTGGCGCGGAACTTGCTTGGAAGGTTGCAGGAATAAAACTCCACGGAGGGCTAACCCATGCAACAAAGCATGTATTCCGCCATGTTCGGGGCCATGACCCAGGAACATCGCATGAACATCATCGCCAACAATTTGGCGAACGTGAACACCACCGGCTACAAGCGTGATCGTCAGGCGTTCAAGGACGTGTTTGAGAGCTATGCCCATGACACGATCCGCGAGCCCATGATGAATCTGCGCTCCAAGTCGATGTTTCCAGCGCCGGATTATTACGCCAAGCCGCGCATTGCGGTGTCCAAGATCGAGTTCACCCAGGGCAGCCTGAAACAGACGGGCGGCGACCTGGATGTCGCCATTTCCGGCGAGGGGTTTTTCAAGGTCCGAACTCGTGACGGGCAGGATTATTTCACCCGCAATGGAGCCTTCAGCAGCACGGCCGAAGGGCAGTTGGTAGACGGCTCGGGCAACGCCGTGCTGGGCGAAGGTGGGCCTATCGAGCTTCCGCCCAACAGCCGGATCAGCATTGACGGGTTGGGTAACATCAGCGCCGACGGCAATGTCATTGATACCCTGCAGTTTGTGGGAATGGACAATCTCGATGGACTGCAGAAGTTCGGGAAGAATTATTACGAGCCTGTTGCCGAAGGCTCGGTGATTGAACGACCCGTGGTGGACGGGAGCATTGCCCAAGGTTTTCTTGAGGCCCCCAATGTGGAGGTCGTGACCGAGATGGTCAATATGATCGAGACCCAGCGGGCCTTCGAGGCCTATCAGAAGGTCATCAGCACCACCGGCGAGACCGACCTCAAAGCCATCAGCAAGGTTGGCTCGAATCAGTAGTTAGGAGGAATCAGCCATGATGCGATCCTTGTGGACTGCCGCGACGGGAATGGTCGCCCAGCAGCTCAATATCGACGTTATTTCCAACAACCTGGCCAACGTGAACACCATCGGGTTCAAGAAGAGCCGGGCCGAGTTCGAGGACCTCATGTATCAGAACATGAAGATCGCGGGCTCCCCCACGGAGGCCGGAAACCTGATCCCCACGGGCATGCAGGTCGGCATGGGCGTCAAGCCCACGACGGTGCACAAGTTCTTCACCCAGGGCGACTTTGAGAACACGGGCAATGCCTTGGATATGGTCGTCGAGGGTGAAGGCTTCTTCCAGGTGGAGGTCAACGGCGAGCTGGCTTACACCCGCGCCGGGGCCTTCAAGCTGGACAACGAGGGCCGGGTGGTGACTGCTAACGGGTATGTCCTTCAGCCGGAATTCACCGTGCCCACGGATACCAAGAATATCGTGGTGACGGAAAACGGCCACATCTCTGCCCTGGATAGTGCGGGTACGGAATTGGCAGCCACAGACATTCCGCTCTACACCTTCATCAACAATGCGGGCCTCAACGCCATGGGCAAGAACCTGTATTCCGCGACCGAGGCCTCGGGCGCGGCCACCGAGGGCACGCCCGGAGAGAATCAGGTGGGCACCATCGCCCAGGGATTCCTGGAGATGTCCAACGTGGAGATCGTGGATGAGATGGTCCAGATGATCGTGGCCCAGCGGGCCTACGAAGTGAACTCCAAGGCCGTGACCACCTCGGACCAGATGCTGCAAACCGCAAACCAGATCAAGCGATAGGTTTTGCAGGGCGGGAATGAATCATGCGTAGTCAATATCGGCGACTGAAGACCCTCTTCGCGGTTTTCGCATGCCTCGCCGTGCTGGCTGCCGGGGTGGCCCTGGCAGCGACGGTGCAGGCATCCTGGCGTTTGGCGCTGGGATCCGCTGCCGTGGCTCAGGGCCCTCGGGTGACCTTGGGCGAGATCGCCCGGCCCGTGGGCGACCTGCCCCAGCAGCAGTGGGCAAGCCTGGCGGTCATCGAGTTGTGGCAGGCACCTGAAGAGACGGGAAAGCAGCAGACCATCACCAGCGACAAATTGGCCGAAATGCTGCGCTATTATCTTGGGGACCTGGCCGAGCTGTGTGTGATTGGCGACCATCTCGTCATTCAGCGGGGCGGCAGGGTCATCGAGGGTCCCGATCTGGAACGCTTGGTCGTCGAAGCACTGACGGGCAGGATTTCAAGCCTTGGCGGGGAAGTGAACCTGCGTGACTTCCGATTGCCCAGGCAGATTTTCTTGAGTGATGTCCAGAGCAGCGTCGAGGTCTCCGTGGCCGGAAGCTTCAAGCCCGGCCGACTGTCCCTGCACCTGACCGAGATCGACGCGGGGTCCAATGTCCAGCGTCGCTACACGGGGGGGGTGTTCATGGACCAGTGGCTGAACGTTCCCTGTGCCGACCGACCTATCAATGCCCGGGAACGCCTGACTCCCGACGCAGTGGGCTTCAAGCGCAAGAACGCCGCGTATCTGCGGGGTGAGCCATGGGACGGCCGCAGCTTCGGGCAACGCGTACAGCGCGCCGTGGGCGGCGGCGAGGTTTTGTATCAGGACAACCTTGAGGATGTGCCTCTGATCAGCCGGGGCGACCTCGTGACGCTGGTTTTTCTGGGCCGTTATGTGCGGCTGACTGCCAGTGCAAAGGCCCTGGAAGACGGTAAGCTCGGACAGCGCATTATGGTGGAGAATCTTTCCAGCAAGCGTGAAATTGCGGCTGAAATAAGCGACGCACGCACCGTGCTGGTCCGTTGACCGGCTACGGTGAAGGAGATTGATCATGAAGATATGGATGCTGGCGATGATCTGCATTCTGGCCCTGACCGGATGCCAGACGGCCGCACGCACTTCGGCGCCTGCGCCCGTGCTGACCCTGCCCGTGGCGGAAGCCCCTCCGCCGCAGGAAAATCCCGGATCCTTGTATGATCCGGGCGAGGCCAACTATCTGTTCGGCGATAACCGCGCCCGCAACGTGGGCGACGTGGTGATGGTCAACATCATCGAGTCCTCCAAGGGCAAGCATAAGGCGGACACCACCGCCGACCGCAAGTCCAGCATGAACTTCGGCATCAGCAATTGGTTTGGCAAGCAGGAGGCCGCCTTGATCCCTCTGGGGCAGTCCGCGGGTCTGGTCGGAGCCGTGGGGGCCACCCCGATGATCCAGTCCAGCGCCACCAGTGCCTTCGAGGGTGACGGCGAGACCAATCGCGAGTCCACCGTGTCCGCCACCTTGGCTGCGCGGGTCGTGCGCGTGCTCCCTGGTGGTTTGTTTCAGATCGAGGGCGCTCGCGAGATCAAGGTCAACAACGAGACTCAGATTCTCGTTGTTCGGGGGTTGGCCAGGGCCAAGGACATCAGTCCGCAAAACACCATCGCTTCGACCTATCTGGCCGACTCCAAGATCGAGTACTACGGCCAGGGCGTGATTGCCGACAAGCAGCGTCCGGGCTGGCTGACCAGGATTCTGGAAAATGTCTGGCCGTTCTAGGAGACCGCGCATGAAGACCGCATCCATGAAGAAATCAACGCAAACGCCGCAGCGGCTTCGTGCCTTTGTGCTGGTGGCAGTGGCTGTCCTGCTGGCGGGGCTGCTGTGTCCCGTGCCGGCTGATGCCGTTCGCCTGAAGGACCTCGCCAGTTTCGGCGGGGTGCGCAACAACTCCCTGGTGGGCTACGGCCTGGTGGTGGGTCTTTCCGGTACCGGCGACAAGAGCAGCGGCTCGCAGTTCACCATCCAGTCCATGGTTAGTATGCTCGATCGTTTGGGAGTGGCTGTGGATCAGGCCCAGCTAAAGCCCAAGAACGTGGCGGCCGTCATGGTCACCGCGCGCATGCCGGTTTCGTCCAAGCCGGGTTCGCGGCTGGATGTCACCGTGTCTTCACTGGGCAATGCCCAGAGCCTGTTGGGTGGCATCCTGCTGCTCACGCCCCTGCGCGGTGTGGACGGCAACGTCTACGCCCTGGCTCAGGGCGCCCTGGCCCTGGGTGGTGTCTCCGTGCAGGGCGCCGCCGCATCCGCCCAGAAGAACATCACCACAGTGGGCAGTGTGCCCAACGGCGCCACCGTGGAGCGAGGGGTTCCGTTCAAATACAACAGCCAGGATGAACTCACGCTGCAGATGAATGTGGCTGATTTCTCCACCACCATGAGTGTGGTGAACATTATCAATGAGACCCTGGGTCAGGAATACGCCAAGGCCGACGATGTTTCCAACGTGCGGCTCAGGGTGCCCCAGGAATTCAGGGGCAATCTCGTGCCGCTGATGGCGTCTCTGGAAAATCTCGAGATCAGCCCGGATGCCAAGGCCAAGGTGGTCGTGGATGAGAAGACCGGCACCGTGGTGCTCGGGCGTAATGTGCGCCTGTCCAAGGTGGCTGTGGCTCACGGCAATCTGCAGATCGTGATTCGGGAAGGGGCCGACGTGTCGCAGCCCGCTCCGTTCGGTGCGGGCGAGACCGTGGCCACCCCCACGACCGAGATTGGCGTTCAGGAAGACAACAAGCGTCTGGTGATGATGGAGGGTGCGACCCTGCAAGAGCTTATCGATGGTCTGAATACCATCGGTGCCACTCCCCGGGATCTGATTTCGATCCTGAAGACGCTGAAGACCGCAGGTGCCCTGCACGCGGATCTGGAGGTCATGTAAATGATCCCTTCCAAGCTTGATACCGGGTCCCCCATGGTGACCGGCGGTACCCCGTCCGAGGTGCGGCAAAAGCTGGCCATGGATGAGGTGCGCAATAGCCTCAAGGCCGCGGAAGGCGATGACGCCAAACTGCGCAAGGCGACTCAGGGCTTCGAAGCCATCTTCGTCGGCAAGCTGTGGCAGGAGATGCGCAAGAATGTGCCCAAGGAGGGCTACCTGCACAGTCGCGAGGAGGACGCCTACCTCTCGATGTTCGACCGCGAACTGTCGCTCAAGATGACCGAGGCCGGAGGCATCGGGCTGGGAGAGATGCTCTACGACGAACTCAAGGACCAGCTGGCCGCCAAGGCGAGTGGGGCTCGCACCCGGAGCATCCCGACCCCTGCGGCCGGGGCTGAGGGTGAGCCTGAGAAGGGGCTGCCCCTGAAGCAGGAGACTGAAATCAGGTCCCCGGAGGAGACGCAACGAGCCATTGCCTTGCAGCAGGCAGGACTGGTGCTGCAGAACATGTCGGCCCGCCGGCTTGGGCCCGCTGAAACAGACCAGACGAGCCTGGAACCCGACTTCAATCCCCTGGCTGACACCGATCCCACGATCCGCGCCGCGGCTTCAAGCCCGCCGGAAATCATGAACCGCGCCATGAATCTCGCCGCGCGCATCGAGATGGGCGACGCCCGTGCCGCTGCGGTGTTTGGCGCGCAACAAGGCGTGATCCAAACCCGGATGCTCAGTGAACTGACTTGGCCCGTGCAGGGTGAGATCGTCAGCGGTTTTGGCTGGCAGACCGATAAGGCGTCGGGCGAGCGCGTCTGGCGCTCGGGTGTTGAGATCGCCGGGACCCAGGGCGATGCGGTCCAGGCTGGATGGGATGGCACGGTTGTCTTCTCCGGCGAACGGGGTGACCAGGGCCAGACCATCGTTCTCGAACATCCCGACGGATGGCGCACGGTCTATGGCCAGGTGGGCAAGAGCCTGGTCTCCCATGGCGATCAGGTGAAGGCTGGCAGCAAAATTGCAGAGTTGAAGGAGACCGGAAAAGAAGGTGAGCCCAGACTGTATTTCGAAATCAGAAAGGGTGAGCAGGCCTGGAACCCGGGAGTTGTCCGGGAACGTGTGCAGGCCGTAGCTTCGGGGTCAAACAATAACTGAGTGGGGTCGACAAATGCTGGAGAGAATCAAGGCCAATCTCCATCGCCAGGAAAAGGGGCTCTTGCTGTTGAGCTCGCTGCTTGAGGAAGAATTTACCCACTTGACTGGTCGGGATCCCAAGGCTGTGACCGGCTGCGAGTTTTCCATCCAGGAGTTGATCAAGCAATTGGCTGGCGAACGGCTCGAACTCAAGGGCATGGTGTCCACGGTGGCCCCGGAGGCCACGTCGCTCAGGGATTTGATTCCGACCTTGGATGTCGACGATGCACAAGGTTTTGAGGCGTTTCTGCTGTTTGTGGACACCCTGGAACAGAAGTGCGCGATCCTGGCGGAAAAGAATTCCCGCATGGCATTCGCCCTGGCCGAGCAGAGCAAGAATATGCTGGATTTCATCCACAAGCAGATTCAGCCCAAGAACAAGGATACCTACGCCAAGAACGGTCGCTACCAGAATCATCGCCCCGAGGCAGCCCTTTTTAGAGGGAGATCTTAATGTCCGGTCTGACGACCCTTCTCGATATCGGCAAGGGCGCGCTGTTTGCGAGCCAGGCCTCCATCGAGGTGACGGGCAATAACATTGCCAACGTCAACACCCCTGGCTATGCGCGCCAGGCCGTGCGCCTTGAAGAGGCACATTCCATCGATTTCAATCCCGGTCAGTTGGGCACCGGGGTCAAGACCGTTGAGGTTTTTCGCTATTTCAATGATTTCGTCGAGGAACAGTTCGTCGACAAGAACGCCCAACAGTTCCGTTGGGATGCCACCTACCAGAACCTGCGTGCCGTGGACAGCCTGTTCAACGAAAGCCAGGTTGCAGGAATGAATGAGGCTCTGTCCCAGTTCTGGGGGGACTGGCAGTCAATGGCCAACAACCCGGCGCTGATCGCTGCGCGTGAGGCCTTGTCCGGCAATACGCAGAACCTGTTGTCCACCTTGCATACCGTGCGGCAGGACCTGCGCAGCCAGCAGGATCAGATCAACGAGTTCATTGCCCAGGAAGTGGATGAGGTCAACGGCATCCTGGATGATATCGCGGATTTGAACCTGCAGATCCAGTCCCACGACGTGCCGGGACAGAACAACGCCAACGAGTTGAAGGACAAGCGGGCGCTGTTGGTGCGGGAGTTGTCCGAGAAGATCGGCATCGACTACGTGGACAATGGCGGCGGCGAGTTCACGGTCTGGACCAAGGCCGGACAGACCCTTGTGGACGGCACCGTGACCTTCTCGCTGGGCTTTGAGAATGCCCAATCCATGAAGGCCTTGACCGCCACTTCGAATTTCGACGGCGATATCTATTTTTCCGGTTCCGACGACTTCGAGTACACCTTTGAGGTCATCGGCAGCGGCCAGGTCTCCAACGCGGGCAGCGCCGCCATGATGCGGGTCTCCCTGGATGGGGGCAAGACTTGGCTGACCGATGATGACGGCAACGAAACGCATGTCGCGGCCCGGCCCGAGGATGGCAAGACCACCGTGGGTGACTTGACCATCTGGTTTGGCTCCGCCACCGATTCCGGCGGGACGCCCAGCGGTGACCTTGAGGTGGGCGACAAGTTTACCGTGGTGCCCAAGAAGGCGCTGTACTGGTATCGCACGACCTCCTCCAAGGAAAACATCACCACACAGGTCTTCGCCAATGGCGCAGACAACGAGCAGCGCCTGACCGGCGGAGCCCTGGCCGGGTATTTCCAGTTCAGGGACCAGCATGTGGGGCGCTATCTGGACAAGCTGGATGGCTTTTCCAAGTCCTTGATCTGGGAGGTCAATCGTTTGCAGAGCCAGGGCATGGGCCTGCAGAAGTTCGACTCCGTCACCGGCACCTACACCGTGGACTCCACCTCCGCCGCTCTGGGCAGCAACGGCTCCGGCCTGGATTTCTTCGACAAGCTGCAAGACGGCAACATGACGCTGTTTTTCTATGACAAGGCCAGCGGTGAGCTGGCGTCGGGTGCGTCCTTCGGTTCTCTGAATTTCGGGGGCAATGCCAACTTCGACGCCTCGGTGCACTCCATGGACGACGTGGTCGACGCCATCAACAATACCTGGGGCACCTTCGTGACCGCGGACATCGTCAACAACCGGGTGCGGATCGATGCCAATGATGGGTACGAGTTCGGATTCGGCACCGATACCGCAGGACTGGCCGCGGCTCTCGGCGTGAATACGTTCTTCGAGGGCAAGGATGCGGCCAGCATGGAAATGACCACCTTGGTCCGTTCGGACCTCGATTTCATCGCCAGCGGACACGCCAACGGTACAGGAGAGATCAATTCCGGCGACAATACCACGGCCTTGAGCATCGCCCAATTGAAGGACAAGGTGGTGACCATCAACGTCAACTCCGAAAGACCCGTGAACCAGACCCTCGGGGCCTACTACTCCGGTTTGGTTGCGGGTATCGGCGCCGATACCTCCTCAGCCAAGTTCAATCTGGAATTCAACAAGACCCTGGCCGACGACCTGAACACCAGACAGCAGGAGACCGCAGGCGTGAACCTCGATGAGGAGATGGCCAATCTCCTGAAGTTTCAGCATTCCTACACTGCGGCCTCGAAGCTGGTGACTACGGCTGACAAGATGATGCAGGTCCTTTTGAGCATAAAGAATTAGCGGGGAACATCCATGCGGATATCCACACAGACCAGGTTCACCTTTTTTATCGGGAACATGAACGACGCCCTGTCGGAACTCATGGAACTGAACATCAAGGCGTCGACCCAGAAGGACATCAATCGTCCTTCGGACAATCCCGTGGGCATGGCCCGCATCCTGGACCATCGCGAGACCATTGCCGCCCTCGACCAGTACGCGGAAAACATCAATACAGCCACCGGCTGGCTGGGATTTGCCGACAGCACCCTGACCCGCACCAACGAGATTCTGACCCGGATCAGGGTCCTGGCGGAACAGGCTGCCACCGGCACCATGAGCGGCAACAACCGCGAGCAGGCCAGCTACGAGGTTCGCCAGTTGAACGAGGAGCTGGTTGTTCTGGCCAACTCCAAGTACGAGCAGCAGTATATCTTTTCCGGGCACAATACCGGCGAGCAGGCCTACGAGAATGCCTTGTGGCTGACGGACAACGACGGCGCCACGGACGGGACCACCTTCTCCATCACCGGCGACAGCAACAAGACGGTGCTTGTGCGCTTCACCACGGCGGGAGTCGTGGGCACGGATGCCCTGGATTATGAGTATTCCAGCGATGGCGGCACGACCTTCACGGCGGGCACCGTCCCGGCCGTGGCGGGTGACAAGACCCTGATCCTCGGCGGTGTGCAGCTGACCCTGGAAGCGGGCACCACGGTCACGGCGTATGATCCCGATGTGGCGGGTGACGAGAACAACGGCACCTGGATGTGGGTCCGACCCACGGCTCGCTACAAGGGTGACGACAACGACGCCATCAGCGTGGACACCTTCGGGCCGTCCCTGCTGTCTAACGCCGCCTCGGGCATCTTCACCAAGAACGTCACCGTGCGTATCGACTCCGACGCTGCGCTGGACAGCGATCCCGTGGAATACTCCTACAGCACAGACGGTGGGTCCACCTGGGTCGAGGGGCAGACCACGAACGGGTCGGGCAGTGCCACGGAGCTGAGTCTGGTCGTGCCCGGAGGGACTCTGACCCTGTATGACTCCGGTTCGGGCAATACCCTGTCAGCCGGGGATCAGTGGATCATCAGGCCGCGCACGGCTGATGTGCGAATGGAAATTTCCCCCGGTGAGAACATCATCGTGAACAACGTCGGAAAGGATATCTTCGGCGGAATCTATCAGGATCCGAGTTCATCGGGCTTGACCTTGGCTCCTGGCGTTCCGGCTGACCAGAACATGTTCGACACCGTGGGCAGGCTGATCGGTTTCATGGAAACCAATAACCAGGGAGGCTGTCAGGAAGCGCTTGCGGAATTGACGCCCATTTCCGAGCGCATCATGAACTACGCGGCTCGTGTCGGCGCAGCCGAAAACAGGCTGCAGGTGGCCAGCGGCATCCTGGACACCATGCGCGACAACGAGAAGGAACGCCTTTCGTCCGTTGAGGACGCCGACGTGACCGAACTGATGACCAACCTCGCCAATCAGCAGGTGGTGTACGAGACCGTGCTGCGGTCCTCATCCATGGTGATGCGTATGAGTTTGGTCAACTTCATCTAGCGGGGAAGCGGCCTGGGGCCGCATGGATTCGTCCGGCTAGGAAGGCTGGGCGAAGGAACGACAACCAACGGGTTGATATGCTTATTCTTACCCGCCGTCCCGGGGAGAGCATCTATCTCGGCGACGACATCAAATTGACGGTCCTCAGCGTGCAGGGCAAGCAAATCAAGGTCGGGCTGGAAGTGCCCGACGATATGCCCGTGTATCGCGAAGAGGTGTATCTGCGAGTTCAGGAACAAAACAAACTAGCCCTTCAACTTACAGACCAGGATCTCCTGGCGGCGACGCAGTTATGGCACAAAGAGAAGTAGAGCGCACAGTAACGACCCGATTGGGCAGCCTGGCCGTAGATATGAACCGGGTGATTCGTTTTCCCCGGGGTCTCATCGGCTTTGAGGATTGCAAGGAGTTTACCCTGCTGCAGCTCAAGGAAGATTCACCTTTCCTGATCTTGCAGAGCATGACTCGTCCCGATCTTGGGCTGATGGTGGCTGATCCGTATACGTTCCTGCCTGACTATAATGTTAAGGTCGGTTCGGCGGAGCAGAAAATTCTGAAACTGGAAGACATTCGCCAGATTGCGGTTTTGGTGACGGTGACCATTCCTCCCGGCAAACCCGAGGAAACGGCCTTGAATCTCATGGGGCCGATCATCGTCAACTCCACCTCGCGGGTGGGGCTGCAGGTGCCGCAGGTGGATACCAAGTATCCTGCGCGGTTTCTGGTGAGTGACAGACAAAAAGAAACTGCCGAGGACCTGAATGACATTCAGGACACCGGCAGTGTTGGTGCAGATTCGGAAGCCGAGACCATGGCTGCTAAATAAGCAGTTCCAGGTCCTCTTCCACGATCTTGGCCGCAGTCTTTCTGAGGTCGGGCACGTATTCGCCCGACTGAACGAGGGCCTTCAATTCATCGACCTTTTGTTGGCGGATGTCCGGTGCGCTCTGCGCTTCGGACATCGCGCCAGCGACCAGTCGGGCCTCGCTGGAGACCTGGACCGAATCGCCTTGCAGAGAAGCCTGGGATGTGGATCCCTTGCCCTTCTTGGCAGACGAAGTGGTCTTGTCGACCCGGTCGTAGCCCTTGATCCCGTTGATTAATCCATTGATTTCCATAGCCGTCTCCCCTTGTACCGTCCCTAAAGCATCGTGTCGTTGACCTTTTCCAGGGTGAGTTCCCAGAGGCGGTTGAACACATTTTGTTTTTCAGGGGCGATTACTTCCATCTGGGCATCTCCGACGAGTCGGAATATCTGCAGGTCCACCTCGGCGGGCGGATACTGAAAGCGGAAAGTTTCCCCAAACTCGCCATCCAGTTCTTGCAGAATTGCCTGGACCACCTCATTCTCGCTTCCCGAGACGATGAGATTTTCCACAATCTCTCTGGCCACCTGTTCTACCAGCATCCTGCGCTTGGCAAGACGCGAAATGGTGACCTCTTCCTCGGCTCCCGCCGCGGCGAGGGACTGTTTGAATCGTGCCAGACGACGGGCGCTTGTCAGCTGCCTGCCATAGGTTTTGAGCATTCTGCGGGCGTCGTAGGAATGAGCTGCTGACACGATAGTTCCCTCTTACGTAGCTTATCGGTTGCTGCTTGCCGGAACTTTAGGGTTTTCATGTGAAAAATAATATTTTTTCATGATTCAATAGGCAACTCCCTGTTATTGCAGCAAATGATTTTCGACCTCCGCCATGAGCCTTGAATCCCGAGGCTGGATGGTCTAGAGAATGTTCACTATGACCGAGAAATTGCAACGCGTTTTGATCGTTTCCCGGGCCGGACACCCCGATGCTCCTGCCCTGGTTGAGGAAATCCGGCTCTGGCTGGAGGGCAGAGGCGTGTGTGCCTTGTCCGCCGAACACGATGGAACCGATACTGCCGAGGTGCTGCCCGTGGAGGGCTGCGACCTGGTGCTGGTTCTGGGCGGCGACGGCACCATGATCGCTGTGGCCCGGCAGGTGGCTGGGCGGGCGCCCATGCTGGGCCTGAACATGGGGCGCTTGGGTTTTTTGACGGAACTGAGCCCCAGCGATTGGCGGGGTTTTCTGGAAAGGGTTTTGGCCAGGTGCTGCCGTTATTCCGAACGTCTGGTGTTGCGCTACGAGGTACAGCGGGGTGAGGCGGTGGTCCACGGCGGGCTGGCCATCAACGACGTGGTTCTCAACCGGGGCAGCCTGGCGCGGCTCATCCGCCTGGGGCTTGAGCAGGACGGCGAACCCCTGGGCAGCATGCGGGCCGATGGCCTGGTGATTGCCACCCCCACGGGCTCCACGGCCTATTCCATCTCTTCTGGCGGACCCATCGTGCATCCCGAGTTGGAAGTGTTTTCCGTAACCCCCATCTGTCCGTTCCTGCACAACTTCAAGCCCATGGTCCTGCCCGGCAGTTCGGAGTTCACCGTGCGTGTTGAGGAGCCCCATTCCGAGGTCTATCTGACCGTGGATGGGCAGACCTGTTTTCCCCTGCACAAGGATGACGTGGTGCGCATCGTGCGTGCCGAGACGGGACTCAGACTGCTGGAGCCCGAACGTTCGGCCTATGTCTCCCGGCTGCGGGCCAAGGGCGTCATCGAATAGCTTTTTTCCGGGTCTCAGTGATATTGTCTCGCCATCAACCACTATTAGGAACGGCCACATGATGAAGATGCAGAGCTTGCGACGATTGGCTGTGCTGTTGGCTGCCGTGTCCCTGATCCTGTTGCTGATAGGCTGTCAGAGCAAGATTTCCCGGCCTCTGACACCGATTTCCGATTCCTCGGCCCAGACCCAGGCGCGTTTGCTGGACCCGCGGTCTCAGAATCTGGCCTCGTGGGAGGAACTACGAACGGGGCTTGAACGCAGTTTGGCGTATGTGGCCGCGCGTCCCGTGGACGGCACCGCCGTGAATCAGGACGGGGTGCTCGTCACCTGGGACAGGCTGAGAGCGACCATTGAGGAACTGTTGCGCCTTTTGCCCCAATTGGACAAGCATCCCGAACTGCTGGCGCAGCGCTTTGAGTGGTTCAGGGTTGGGCCTGAAGACCCGCTCATGACCGGCTATTACGCCCCGTATCTGGATGCCAGCCCCGTGCCCAGCGAGGAGTTCAAGTATCCCCTGTATGCCATTCCCGATGACATGCAGGTGCTGAATCTGGGCGCGTTCCATCACCGCTGGGATGGAGATAAGCTTGTTTACCGTATCGAGGACGGCAAGGCCGTCCCCTATCATGGGCGCAAGGCCATTGATTTCGAGGGGGCCCTGAAAGGCAGGGGGTTGGAACTCGCCTGGGTGCGCGATCTGACGGACGTCTTCTTCCTGCACATCCAGGGCTCCGGACTGCTCCGGTATCCCGACGGCAGCACTCGTTATGCCCTGTACGCCGGCAAGAACGGGCACAAGTACGTCAGCCTGGGGCGTGTGCTGGCGGATCGGGGGCTGCTGCCCATGGAAGGCATGAGCATGAAGGTCATCCGCGAATTTCTGGCCGCGCATCCCGAGGATGTGAAGGACTTGTTGTCCACCAACCCGAGCTATGTCTTTTTCCATCTGGGGGACAAGGGACCCTTCGGCTCCATGGGCAAGTTGTTGACGCCGCGGGTCAGCATGGCTACAGACCCGAAGTTCCTGCCACTCGGCTCGGTGCTGGCCTTTACGGCCCTGATGCCGCCTGAGTCCTTCGGCAGCCTTGGCCGTCCGGTCTCGGGCATCGGCCTGGCCCAGGATGCCGGCGGGGCCATCCAGGGCACACGCATCGATTACTACTGCGGCAGTGGTGATGACGTCGAGTATTTCGCCGGGCACATCAAGACCCGCGCAAACGTCCATCTGTTACTGATCCGCGAGGAGAATTGAGCACATGACCACGATTTTGGCCGAGATACTCAAGGCCGTTTCCCAGATCATCGCAGAGCAGGGTCGTCAGGTGGACGCCTGGCATCTGGGGGATCCGGGTGATTTGCCCGAGCCCACTCCCGCCGCCGACTTGGAGGTCATGATCGCCCTGGCCGCCTGTGAACATCAGGCCAATTACCGGCTTTGGCATGTGGAGGACGAGGCCCGGCGCGTGGATGTCGGCCCCGAGACCATTGCCGACTGCAAGCGCCGCATCGACGGCCTGAACCAGCGCCGCAACGATCTGATCGAGAAGGTGGACGCTTGCCTCGTGCCGTTGGTATCGCCGCTCATCCCTGCCGATGCGCCCGCGTGTCACAATACCGAGACCGTGGGCATGGCTCTGGATCGGCTGTCCATCATCGCGCTGAAGATCTTCCACATGCGTGAGCAGACCGAGCGTGACGACGTTGACCGCGGGCATCTGGATTCCTGCCGGGTCAAGCTGGCGGTGCTCGAGGAACAGCGCGATGATCTGGCCCAGGGCGTTTCGGAGTTGCTGCGGGAATACGCCGCAGGGACCAAGCGGCCAAAGGTCTATTATCAGTTCAAGATGTACAACGACCCCAGTCTGAATCCGTCGCTGTACGGCAACAGGAAATAGCGCACGCTGAATGGGTCGTTTCAAAAGGTCTGCGGCCCTTTGTGAGCGGTCTGCAATAAGGTTTATAACATTCGTTCGAGGGTGATTCCATGTCCCAGTACGAAGCCGTCATCGGCCTTGAGGTTCATGCCCAGCTGAAGACCAAGTCCAAGCTGTTCTGCTCCTGCTCCACCGAGTTCGGCAAAGAGCCCAACTCCAATGTTTGCCCCGTGTGCTCCGGCATGCCTGGGGCGTTGCCCGTGATCAACGAACGGGCCGTGGAGTACGCCACGCGCATGGCCTTGGCCACGGGCTGCACCGTGAACCTGACCAACGTGTTCGCGCGCAAGAATTATTTCTATCCCGATCTGCCCATGGGCTACCAGATCTCGCAGTTCGAGCTGCCCATTGCGGAACATGGCAAGATCGACATCGAGACCGAGAAGGGTGGTCAGAAGACCGTCGGCATCACGCGCATCCACATGGAGGCCGACGCCGGCAAGTCCATCCATTCCCAGGCCGAGAACGTCAGCTTCGTGGATCTGAACCGCGCCAGCACTCCGCTCATCGAGATCGTCAGCGAGCCGGACATGAGCAGTCCCGAGGAGGCCGAGGCCTACCTGCGCAAGCTGCACGCCATCCTGCTGTACCTGGGCATCTGCGACGGCAACATGGACGAGGGCTCCTTCCGTTGCGACGCCAACATCTCCATTCGGCCCGTGGGCCAGAAGGAGCTGGGCACCCGGGCCGAGTTGAAGAACATGAACTCGTTCCGCAACGTGCGTCTGGCCATCGCCTACGAGATCGAGCGTCAGGAGGATCTGCTGGACGACGGCGAGGTCGTGGTGCAGCAGACCCGGCTGTTCGATGCCGATGCAGGCACGACCCACGCCATGCGCGGCAAGGAAGAGGCCCACGACTACCGCTATTTCCCGGACCCGGACTTGGTGCCCCTGGTGCTGGAGCAGTCCTGGGTGGACGGCATCGCCGCCTCCCTGCCCGAACTGCCCGAGGCCAAGCGCGCCCGGTTTATCACCCAGTACGGGTTGCCCGAGTACGACGCCGAGGTCTTGACCTCCGATCGAGCCCTGGCCGAATACTACGAGGCGGCGGTAGGGGCCTTCGACAACCCAAAGAAGGTCTCCAACTGGATCATGAGCGACATGCTGCGCATCCTGAACGACACGGGCGTGACCCTGGCGGATTGCGGCCTGACGCCCAGGGACTTCGGCACGCTGGTCAGGATCGTGGACGAAGGTCAGATCAACCAGAAGGTTGGTCAGACCGTGTTCAAGGAATTATTCGGGCAGGGTGGTGATCCCGAGGCCTACGTCAAGGACAAGGGCCTGGCGCAGATCTCCGACACGGGTGCCCTGGAAGCCGCCGTGGACGAGGTCATCGCCGCGAACCCCTCCGAGGTCGAGGCCTTCAGGGGCGGCAAGAAGCAGCTGATGGGCTTTTTCGTAGGCCAGATCATGCGCAAGACCAAGGGCCAGGCCAATCCGCAGTTGGTTAACGAGCTTCTTAACAAGAAGCTCGGCTAGGGCGGGCTGTCATTTCGCACCGTCTACTTTGTTGCCGCGCGTGATTCGAACTCTCGCGTATGTCTATATACGCTTCGATCTCGAATCACGCTTGCGCCTCGCATCCGGCACAAACTGAACAGCCCGCTGGTGTTGCGACGGCCTGGAAGAGGAGTGGTGACCTTGTCAGTTGCAGTGGCCAAAACCGCTAGTGCTGCAAAGGCCTCAACAAAAATTGATCCGTGCCATGGAATTGCCACGGTGATCGAATATTGAAATCCAGAAGGGGCCATATGGCCCCTCTTTCAGAATCACCACAAGGAGCGAGTCGATGGATTGGCACATGGTTTGGAACGATAAAGATGACTGTCTTGATCTTTTGGATCAGCGTTTTCTGCCCACCCGTGAGGAGTGGTTTGCCTGCACGGATACGGACAGCACCATCTTTGCGCTCCAGGTGATGGTCATTCGCGGGGCTCCGGCCATTGGCGTGACCGCGGCCTACGGCTGTTATCTGGCCGCCAAGGAAGCCGCCGCCGCGGGCCAGGGCTGGAAGCAGAAGCTGGATGAGCTGCTCGTGAAGTTGGAGGACGCCCGGCCCACGGCCGTGAACCTGCGCTGGGGCGTGCGCCGCATGCGCGCCGCCTGGGACGGGCAGCCCGAGCTGGACAACGCAGGCCTGCGTGCCCTGTGGCTGGCCTTGGCCAAGGAAATCCACGACGAGGACAAGCGTTTCTGCCGCCAACTGGGCAAGATCGGCGGGGCGGTCATCGACGACGGCGACACCGTGATGACCCACTGCAACGCAGGGGCCCTGGCCACCAGCGACTACGGCACGGCGTTGGGCGTGATCCGGGGTGCCTGGGACGCCGGCAAGAAGAAGATCAAAGTCATCGCCAACGAGACCCGGCCTTTCCTGCAGGGCGCGCGGCTGACCTCCTGGGAGCTGATGAAAGACGGCATCCCGGTCAAGGTGGCCTGTGACAACGCCTGCGCCCTGCTGATGAAGAAGGGGCTGGTGGACAAGGTCGTGGTCGGCGCGGATCGCATCGCGGCCAACGGCGACGCGGCCAACAAGATCGGCACCATGGGCGTGGCCATCCTGGCCAAGTATTTCGGAATCCCGTTCTATGTGGCGGCCCCGCTGTCCACCATCGACCGCGAGACCCCCACGGGCGACGACATCCCCATCGAGGACCGCACCCCGCGCGAGGTGACCCATGTGGGCCAGACCCAGATCGTGCCCGATGGCGTGGAGGTCTATAACTTGGCCTTTGACCCGACCCCCAATGCATTGATCGCGGGCATCATTACTGAAGAGGGTATTCTGGAGCCGCCGTATTCTCTGTCCATTCCCGCAGCGTTTGAGAGGGCCGGAAAGTAGCGCCGTCAGCCCCGGCGATTCGTGCTGCATTTTGCTTGCGCAATATGTTGATAGCGTATAGGTACTCTGCCCGGTCAGGTTAATGTTCCGAGGCCGGTCCACGCTTTCGTATTCCAAATTTCCTGAAAATCCAGTACAACGGAACCATCATGCTTGCCACCATCGCTCTCATCGGACGCCCTAACGTGGGGAAGTCCACGCTCTTCAACCGGATGATTCGCCGCAACCAGGCCATCACCCACGACCAGCCCGGCGTGACCCGCGACCGGATGTACGCCGTGGTGCGCCCCACGAACGAGGGCCGGCCCTATGGGCTGGTGGACACCGGCGGCATGGTTCCCGATGGCGATGGCGATTTCGAGCGCGAGATCATGGAGCAGGCCAAAGAGGCCATCGGCGCGGCCCAGGCCGTGCTGCTGGTGGTGGATGGCCGCGAGGGCCTGATGCCCGTTGACGAGCGCGTTGCCCGTGACCTGCGCGCCTCGGGACTGCCGACGATGATCGTGGTCAACAAGGTGGACGGCTTTGAGCAGGAAGGCCTGACCGCCGAGTTCCATGCCCTGGGCATGGAAATGCTCAGTGTGTCCGCGTCTCATGGCTACGGCGTGAACGAGATGATGGATCGCGTCGAGCAGTTTCTGGACGAGAACGGCATCGAGAGCACAGAGGACGATGTCGAAGAGGACAAGCAGGGCCTGCGCATCGCCATGCTGGGTCGCCCCAATGCGGGCAAGTCCTCGCTGATCAACGCCATGCTGGGCGAACACCGCATGATCGTCTCCGACCAGGCAGGAACCACTCGCGACAGTGTGGACGTGACCTTTGATCGCCAGGGCAAGAAATACACCTTTGTGGACACCGCCGGGGTGCGCCGCCGCACCAGGATCACCGAGGACCTGGAGCATTTCTCCATCATGAAGGCCCTGAAGTCTTCCCAGAAGGCGCAGGTGGCCATCCTGGTGCTGGATGGCACCCAGGCCCTGTCGCATCAGGATCAGCGCTTGATCCACTTCCTGGACAAGGAGAAGACGCCGTTCATCGTTGCCGTGAACAAGTCCGATCTGATCACGGACAAGGAAACGCTCACGGAACTGAAAGAGCATTTCAATAAGGAACTGGCCATCGTCAAGCACGCGCCCGTGGTCTACACCAGCGCCGTGACCAAGGCCGGGCTGGGCGCGATCTTGCCCCTGGCCGAGAAGCTCTTTGCGGAATGTTCCCTGCGCGTGGGCACCGGCCAGTTGAACCGCATCATGCAGGCCGTCATCGACAGGCACCAGCCGCCGCTGATCAAGCGCCGCCGTGCCAAGTTCTACTACATGACCCAGGCCGACACCATGCCGCCGACCTTTGTCTTCTTCGTCAACGACTCCAAGCTCATCCTGCCGTCGTACGCCCGCTATATGGAGGGCCAGGTGCGCAAGCTCGTGGGCCTGACCATGGCCCCGATCCTGATTCGCTTCAAGGGCACGCACAAGAAGATGTTGAAGAAGTAGCGCCCGGACCAGGCGCCGACTTTTCTTGACCTCCCCGCTGGTTTCTCTTACGCTCCTGCGGCATTCATGGCTGCCCGCCAGCCTTGATCCCGTGGCCTTTTGTGTCCGCGCGGCAGGATGCGTAAATCAGTAGCAAAGAGGGAGTCCCCATGGTCCAGAAAGCTGAAAAAATCTGGTTCGACGGCAAGCTCGTTCCCTGGGACGAGGCCAACGTTCATGTCCTGACCCATACCCTGCACTACGGGTGCGGCGTGTTCGAAGGCATCCGGTCCTACAAGCTGGCCTCGGGCGGGTCCGCCGTGTTCCGCCTGCGCGAGCATATCCAGAGGCTTTTCAACTCCGCCAAGATCATGGAGATGAAGATTCCCTTTACGGTTCAGGATCTCTACGACGCCACCCTTGAGACCCTGAAGGTCAACAAGCTGGCCGAGGGCTACATCCGTCCGCTGTCCTTCATCGGCGACGGCGTGATGGGCGTACACCCCGGCGACAACCCCATCCGAACCATCATCGCCACCTGGCCCTGGGGCGCTTATCTGGGCGAAGATGCCCTGGAAAAGGGCATCCGCGTGAAGACCTCCACCTTCACCCGCCATCACGTCAACGTGATGATGACCAAGGCCAAGACCGTGGGCAACTACGTCAACTCCATCCTCGCCAAGCGCGAGGCCGTGGCCGACGGCTATCACGAGGCCTTGATGCTGGATACCGCGGGCTACGTGTCCGAGGCCACCGGCGAGAACATCTTCATCGTGCGCAATGGCAAGATCAAGACCACGCCGCTGACCAGCATCCTGGACGGCCTGACCCGCAACAGCCTGATCACCCTCGCCAAAGACCTGGGCTTCGAGGTCATTGAGCAGCGCTTTACCCGCGACGAGCTCTACACCTCCGACGAGGCCTTCTTCTGCGGCACCGCCGCCGAAGTGACTCCCATCCGCGAGCTCGACCGCCGCGAGATCGGCGAGGGCAAGGCCGGTCCCGTAGCCAAGCTCCTGCAGAAGGAATACTTCAAGGTCGTCAAGGGCGAGAATCCCAAGTACGATTCCTGGCTTGATAAGTACTCGGTCTAGACCGGACACCTGGCCTGATTTGTTATAAACAAGGCCTCGCCGTGCCGGTTCCATCCGGCGCGGCGAGGATTCCGGGACGCCATGAGCCAGTCGCACCTGACCCACAAGTATCGCCCGCAGCTCTTCTCCGAGGTTGCCGGGCAGGAGATGATCAAGGCCATCCTGTCTCGGGCTGCCCAGACCGATACAGTGGCGCCCGCCTATCTCTTTTCCGGCACCAGAGGCGTGGGCAAGACCACCATCGCCCGCATCTTCGCCAAGGCCATCAACTGTGAGAACGGCCCGGCGGCCGAGCCCTGTAACCAGTGCAGCCATTGCCGCCAGATCCAGGCCGGAGCCGCCGTGGACGTGGCCGAGATTGACGGTGCGTCGCACACCGGCGTGGACAATGTCCGTTCCCTGAAGGAAGACGTGGGCTTTGCGCCCATCGACTGTCGCTACAAGGTCTTCATCATTGACGAGGCGCACATGCTCTCCAAGGGCGCGTTCAACGCCCTGTTGAAGACCCTGGAGGAGCCACCGGCGCACGCGACCTTCATCATGGCCACCACGGAACCGCACAAGTTCCCGGCCACCATCATTTCCCGTTGCCAGCACTATACCTTCCAGCGCCTGACCCAGAAGGGGCTGGAGGAACACCTTTCCGGCATCCTGGAAAAGGAATCCCTGCCTTTCGACGCCGACGCGGTGCAACTCATCGCCCGGCGCGGCGCCGGCAGCGTGCGTGACGCCATGTCGCTCATGGGCCAGGTGTTGGCGTTGGGCGGCGAATCCCTGACCGCCTCGGATGTGCGCCAAGTCCTCGGGCTGGCCGGGCGCGAGATCATGTTCCGTCTGCTGCAGGCCTTGCATGGCCAGGACTGTGTGGGGGTCTCGGTGATCCTGCGCGAGGTCCTGGACCAGGGGCTGGACCTGGGGTTCTTCCTGCGCGAGCTGACCGAGTGCTGGCGCAATATGTTTCTGCTGGCCCAGGCCGGTGAAAGGGCCATGGACGTGCTGGACGTGCCCGGCGAAGAGGCCGACCAGTGGCGACAGTGGGCCGCGAAGTTCAGCTTGGCGCATATCCATGCCTGCTGGCAGCTGACCCTGGAAGGGCAGCAACGGGTCAAGTCCAGTGTGGAGCCGGCCCTGGCCCTGGAATTGTTGCTGCTCAACCTGGCCTATCTGCCCAGGCTGATGCCTTTGGAGACCATTGCCTCCACCGGGCAGGCCCCGGCTGTTTCGGCGGCCCCCGCTGCTCAGGGCGATGCCGCGCCCCAGGCCCGGCAGCCCGAGCCGCAAGCCTCTTCCGTCGCCCCCAAGCCTCCCACGCCGTCGCAGTCCTCGCCCCCTCCCTGGCAGGATTCTGCTGAACAGACCCCGCCCAGGCGTTCGACATCCGTTTCCGCTGCACCCGCTTCAGCCCCCGCAGCGCGACCGGTCGCCGCGACACCGCCTTGGGCCCCCGCGCCCGAATTTGATGCGGACGCGGACTCCGGCGGGCAGGATTCCGATTCTGCCCCCGCGGAGGACGACCCAGGCCCGGACCACGGTGTCCCCCTGCCCGATGGTCCCAAGACCTGGGCCGGTTTTCTGGCCTATGCCCAAGCCGTGCAGGACAGCACAGGCCAGGGCATCAACGGTCTGCAACAGGTGTCGGCGGTCATTGAGGACGGCAAGCTCGTTCTGGAGTGCTCCAGCCGGACGCAGATGGAGCAGATCAAGCGCGGTGAGGCCTTTCAGACCCTGATCCGATTGGCCCAGGAATTTTTCGGTCCGGGCGTGGAGGTTGAGTGCACGGCCCAGGACAAGAAGCAGATCAATCACAAGCAGCTGCACAAGGACGCCACCCGGCATCCCCTGGTGGAAGCCGTGATGGAAGGTTTCGACGCGCGCATTGTGGATGTGCGCCCCGTGAACGAGGATTAGGATGGTGCCTTGGCACCCTGAAACGACAGCCCAGACAAGGAGACAGATATGCGTGGCATGAATGATATGGTCCGCCAGGCCCAGATGATGCAGCGGAAGATGCAGAAACTCCAGGAAGAGATGGAAGACAGGGTCGTCGAGGCCTCCAGCGGCGGCGGCATGGTCACCGTGCAGTCCACCTGCAACGGCGTGATCAAGTCCGTGACGATCGATCCTTCCGTGGTGGACCCCGAGGACGTGGAAATGCTCCAAGACCTGATTCTGGCCGCCGTCAACGAGGCCGTGAAAAAGGGCAAGGACTTCGCCGAGTCCGAGATGAAGGGTCTGACCGGCGGCATCAATATTCCGGGGCTTTTCTAGGCCATCGCATGCAGGAACAGCTCCCTGAAGCCCTGCGGGTGGTGGTGGACCAACTGTCCAAGCTGCCTGGTCTGGGACCCAAGAGCGCCCTGCGCGTTGCTTTGGAACTGCTCAAGTGGCCCAAGCCCCGCGCTCAGGTTCTGGGGCAGAGTATCCTGGACCTGCGCGAGAAGCTCTTCTTCTGTGAACGCTGCGCCAGTCTGTCCGACTGCAACCCCTGCTGCATCTGCGCCAACCCGGGGCGCGATGACTCGCAGTTGATGGTGGTGGCCGAGTGGGACAGCCTGCTGGCCATCGAGGATGGGGGCTTCTACAAGGGCAAGTTCATGGTCCTGGGCGGCCTGCTGGAACCTCTGGCCAACGTCTCCTCGGGCAATCTGGAGGTGGACCGGCTGGTGCGTCGTCTGGAGGAGGGCAAGGTGGGCGAGATCATCCTGGCGCTGGGCACCACCCTAGAGGCCGAGGCCACGGCCTCGTTCATCAAGGACCTGGTGGAACGCCGCTTCTCCGGGGTCAAGATCAGTCGTCTGGCCCAGGGCATCCCCCTGGGGACGGAGGTCAAGTACATCGATCGCGAGACTTTGCGTCAGTCCTTGCAATACCGCCAGGACCTCTGACAAGCTGCTGAAAAACGCATGATTGCTGTGTTAAGTGATTTGTTAGTGAGTCTTCGAACTTACAAAGAACTTACGCCTGAGGTGTGCTTCAAATTGTGGGCGGAACACGGTTGGTGAACAGTAAAGAGACATTCAAGGCCGGGGGCGTGGCTATGCGCCCCCGGCATTTTTGTAATCCTACGAGGGGTAGATGAGCGAAACGCTCAAGGCTGAAGTAAGAAACATCACCTTCCACAATCCATCCAACGGTTGGACCGTGGCGCGCGTTCAGGCCGAGGGCGGGCACGGTTCCGTGACCGTGGTCGGGGTCATGCCCGAGGTGCATCCCGGAGAGATGGTGGAGCTGTCCGGCTGCTGGAAGGAACACCCCAAGTTCGGCCGCCAGTTCGAGGTGCACGTCTGCCAGCAGATGATGCCCGCCACCGAGAACGGCATCAACCGCTATCTGGCCTCGGGTCTGATCAAGGGCGTGGGCAAAGTCATGGCGGGACGTCTGGTGGAGGCCTTCGGCACCGAGGTCCTGGAGATTCTGGACAGCGACCCCGAACGGCTGCTGGCCGTTGAGGGGGTGGGTCGCAAGACCCTGGCCAAGATCAAGGAATCCTGGGATTCGCAGCACGAGGTGCGCAACCTGATGCTGTTTCTGCAGTCCCATGAGGTTTCGCCTACCCATGCCGCCCGCATCTACCAGCGCTACGGCAATAGTGCGGTGGACAAGCTCAAGGACAACCCCTACGAGCTGGCCTACGAGATCCGAGGCATCGCGTTTCGCACGGCGGACAACATGGCCCTCAAGCTGGGCTTTGCCACGGACGCCCCCCAACGCGTTGAGGCGGCGGTGCTCTACGCCTTGAAGATGGCCACGGACAAGGGCCATGTGTTTCTGCCCTTTGAGAAGCTGGTGCCCGGTGTTCTGGGTCTGCTGGCGGGCGGGCAGACCGGCAACGGCGATTTCAATTCCGTCGAGATGGAGTTCCCTCCGGACGAGGAGGACTGGGCTTGCGACGAGTACGTGGCCATCGGCCCCGTGCAGGTGGAGGCCGCCGTGGGTGACCTTTCCGTGCGCAAGAAGGTCATGGTGGAGGACCTCTCGGCTCAGGGCATCGAGCGTGCGGTCTACCTGATGCAATACTACCGTCAGGAAACAGAGATCGCCTCGCGCCTGTATCATCTCATTGAGCATCCCACGCCCCTGGACATCAAGAAGATCCATACGGTCATGCCCCGTCTGGAGGCCTCGGACAAGATCGAGCTTTCCGGCGAGCAGCGTGAGGCCGTGCTGGGGGGGTGCGAAAACAAGGTCTTCGTGATCACCGGCGGCCCGGGCACGGGCAAGACCACCATCACGCGTATCATGGTCCAGTGCCTGGACGAGATGAAGTTCAGGATCAAGCTTGCCGCGCCCACGGGTCGTGCGGCCAAGCGCATGGCCGAGGCCACGGGCTTTCCCGCCTCCACCCTGCATCGGCTGTTGCAGTATTCGCCCGACGGCGGATTTGCCAAGAACGAGGACGACAAGCTGAAGGCTGACGCCGTGGTGGTGGACGAGGCCAGCATGCTGGACGTCTCGCTGTTTCTGGCGCTGTTGCGCTCACTGCCCCTGACCTGCCGACTGATCCTCATCGGCGATGTGAACCAGTTGCCCAGCGTGGGGCCGGGCAATATCCTGGCCGACGTCATCGATTCCCAGGCCGTGCCCAGCGCGGTGCTGACGCGCATCTACCGTCAGGCCCAAGAGAGTCTCATCGTGACCAACGCCCACCGCATCAACAATGGTCAGTTGCCCGAGAACCCCGAGCCCCCAGGGCCTGAACACGATTTTTTCTGGATACACCGTCAGGAGGCCCTCGATATCCAGCGCTACATCCTGGAGCTGGTGACTGAGCGTATCCCTGCGGCCTACGGCCTGGACCCCAAGCGGGACATCCAGGTCCTGACCCCGATCCACAAGGGCGAGCTGGGCACCCAGGTCCTGAATGCACTGCTTCAGGAACGCATCAACCCGCATGGCCGGGAAGTGAAGCGCGGCAACACCATCTACCGCGTGGGCGACCGCGTCCTGCAGCTCAAGAACGACTACGACAAGGATGTCTTCAACGGCGACCTGGGCTGGATCGAGACCGTGGACCCGGATCAAGGCGAGGTGCTGGTCAATTTCGAAGGGCGCATGGTCACCTACGAGTCCTTTGAACTGGACGAGCTGGCTCCGGCCTATGCCATCAGCGTGCATAAGTCCCAGGGCAGCGAGTATCCGGCGGTGGTCATGCCCGTGGTCACGCAGCACTATGTGATGCTTGAGCGGAACTTGATCTACACGGGGCTGACGCGCGCCAAGCGTCTGGCCGTGATGATCGGCCAGCCCCGGGCCATGAACATCGGCCTGGGCCGCAAGGACAGCCGCAAGCGGTATACGCATTTGCGCTATCGGCTGCAGGAAGCCGTGAACCGCTAGCGAGGCCGTCCATATTCCCGCGCTGAGGGTGTTGCTGTGAGCCCTTCAGTTCTAATATCCTTCGGTTTTGAATGGCTCTTGCGCCTACTCAGCGTGGTTTCTGAACGGCCTTTCTGGGAGTGGAACAGCTAGGGTTTTGACCGGCCTGTCAGGCTGGAGTTCTTGGATATTTTGTTTTTATTGTATTTCTGAGGACTGTACTCTTTTGAAGTGGAGGCTCTCATGCCCAATCCTCCTTCCATATTGACCATCGCGGGCTCGGACTCCGGCGGTGGCGCCGGTATCCAGGCCGACCTGAAGACCGTCGCCATGCTCGGCGGGTACGGATTATCCGTGATCACGGCGCTGACCGCCCAGAACTCCATGGGGGTCACGGGCATCGAGGCTCCCCCCGCTGCGTTCGCGGCCTTGCAGCTGACCACCGTGCTTGAGGATTTCGAGGTGGCCGCCGCCAAGACGGGCATGCTTTTTTCGGCGTCCATCATCGAGGCCCTGGCCGAAAGGCTGGTGGGCAAGAAATTCCCCCTGGTGGTGGACCCCGTGTGCGTCAGCCAGAGCGGGCATCGCCTGATGCAGGAGGACGCGGTTCAGGCCCTGCGCGAGCGGATGTTGCCCCTGGCGGACCTGTTGACCCCCAACCGCCCCGAGGCCGAACTCCTGACCGGGATCAAGATCAGCGGTGAAGGCGACCTGCGCGAGGCGGCCGCCAGGCTGCACGGCATGGGGGCCGGGGCCGTGCTCATCAAGGGTGGGCATTTTGATGAAAGCGAGTTGGGCCAAGGCAGGATGGCCGACTGGCTGTTCGTGCCGGATCAAGAGCCCCGAGTGCTGGAACAGCCCCGGGTTCGGACCGAGAATACCCACGGCACGGGCTGCACCTTGTCGGCGGCGATTGCCACGGGCCTGGGCCATGGCTTGTCTCTGGGCGAGTCCATCGCCCTGGCGCAGGAGTATCTGAACTTGGCCCTGCGCACGGGGTTTGCGCCGGGCAGGGGGTGTGGTCCGGTGAATCATAGCGCTCCTTTGCAGCAGGCCCTGCGCGGTGGCGTCGCGGGTGGGGTCTTGGCCCGTCTGGCGGAACTGATGGCAGGGCAGTGTGCCTGAGTCTCCTTGATCCGCAAGAGGGCTTGACACGAATGTCGAAATGAGGTCTCTACCGGCGGGCGGGATTGACACCAGAGCTGCCCGCGCGTAGGTCACTCCCTTTGCGACAGTGGCTGGGTGGTGGAATTGGTAGACACGCTGGTCTTAGGAACCAGTGCCCACTGTGGCTTGAGGGTTCGAGTCCCTCCCCAGCCACCACGCAGTGCAAGATAGTGTGAATAGATTGAGGATTTTGCGGGTAACCGTGGGAGTTTGATTCTCCCCTCTCGCACCAAATTTTCGTTGGCGGCGCGGATCGTTTCAGGACGGCCCGCGCCTGCCGCATGTAGTAAAAAATGGCAACGCCGTACAGGCCAAGGAGGAGCTCATCCATGGAATATACAGTCGACGAAATTTCTCCCGTTGAGCGCAAGGTGAACGTGACCATCCCTGTGGAAGAAGTGAACGCGGCCATCAGCGCTACCATCGCCATCTATAAGACCACAGCGGATTTCAAGGGCTTTCGCAAGGGCAAGGTCCCGACCAAGATGGTTGAGGCCCGCTTCAAACACCAGATCTACGAGGAAGCCACCACCGACCTGATCAACTACCAGATCAACGAGATCCTGGGTGAGTTGAAACTCGTGCCCCTGTCCCGCCTGGACGTGGATGCCGAGGTGCTGGTTCGCGACGAGGAGTTCGTCTATTCCGTGGGCTTCGAGGTCGCTCCCGAGATCAAATTGCCCGCGTACGACAATCTCGAGGTTGAGCAGGAAAAGCCTGCCATTGATCCCGCCGAGGTTGACTCCGTGGTGGATCGCATCCGCACGAATCTGGCCGAAGAGGTCAAGGTCGAAGAGGACCGCACCGCTGCCGCTGGCGACATCGTCATCATCACCTTCAACGCTTGGGATGACGGCAAGGCCATTGACGAAATCAAGGCCAGCAACTTCCGCATGGTGCTCGGTGAAGGCCAGTCTTTGGCGGATTTTGAAGGCATCATCACCAAGTTGAAGGCCGGCGAAAAGGGCGAGGGCGAGGTCTCTTTCCCCGAGGACTTCATCAACAAGGATTTCGCAGGAAAGACCGTGACCATGCGGGTTGTGCTGCATGAGATCAAGAAGCAGATCCTGCCCGAGATCGACAACGACTTTGCTCTGAAGGCCGGTGGATTCCGCGATGTGGAACAGCTGCGTGAGGCCATTGAAAATTCCTACATGGAGTCCCGCAAGAATCTGGTCAAGGCCGCAGCCCAGAAGAACATGATGGATTCCCTGCTGGAGAAGATGGACTTCCCGCTGCCTCCCGCCATGGTTGAGGAACACATCAACCGCATGGTCCAGGAGTTTGCCCAGCGCGTAGAGCAGCAGGGCAGGCGCCTTGAATCCCTGGGCAAGACCCCCGAGGAAATCCGTGAGGATCATCGTGCTCCGGCCGAGACCACTGTTCGCACCCAGCTGTTGCTGTTGGCCATTGCCGCCAGCGAAGGTCTGGAGGTTTCCCGCGATGAAGTGGAGCAGCATATCCAGCAGGAAGCCATTCGCTCCCAGCAGGATCCCGAGGCCGTGAAACGCTTCTACGAGGACAACAACCTGATGTTCGCCCTGAAGGACCGCATGCTCTGTGACAAGGCCGTGGAGCTCGTTTACGCCCGCGCCAAGATCACCGAGGTGGAGCCCCAGTTCAGCGGCCTGACCAAGGGCAAGGCCCCGGCCAAGAAGACCGAGGACAAGTCTGACGATGGTCTGGTCATGACCAAGGGCGGTACGCCCTTCAAGACCGAAGCTGCCGCCAAGACCCGTCTGAATGCGCTGGAGACCGAAGGTGAGATCGTTGAGGTCGAGGGTGGCTTCGCCATCAAGCCCACGGTCTAGTTAGTCGAATTCCAAAGGGCGAAGGCCGGTTGGTCTTCGCCCTTTTTTTTTAGCCAGGGCGCAGTGCCCGGCAGTGTTGCTGTTTTTTCTTGCATTTCGAGGGTGGACGCGTGTCAACTCGATGGCTATAGTTTGCCCTGGCGAATCGACGCCACATCCGAATATCCAAGAAAGAGGGAGAAAAGTGCACATGGCAACCATTCCCATTGTTGTCGAATCCAGCGGCCGTTCCGAGCGTGCCTACGACATCTATTCCCGTTTGTTGAAGGACAGAATCGTTCTGCTCGGCACCCCGGTGGATGACCACGTGGCTAGCCTGATTTGCGCGCAGCTTCTGTTTCTGGAATCCGAAAACCCTGAAAAAACTATCAATCTTTACATCAACTCCCCTGGTGGCGTCGTGACGGCTGGGTTGGCCATCTATGACACCATGCAATACATTTCGGCCCCTGTGTCCACCGTGTGCATCGGTCAGGCCGCCAGCATGGGCGCCTTGCTGCTTGCCGCCGGGGCGCCCGGAATGAGATTTGCATTACCTAATGCCAGGATTCTTATCCATCAGCCCCTGGGTGGAACGCAGGGTCAGGCCACGGACATCGAGATCCACGCCAAGGAAATCCTGCGCATGCGCAAGGGGTTGAATCAAATTTTGGCCCATCACACAGGTCAGAAGCTCAAGAAGATCGAGCACGACACCGATCGTGATTACTTCATGGACGTCGAGGAGGCCAAGAAATACGGCCTGATCGACAACGTCCTCGTCTCCCGGAAGGACCTGCAAGCAGCAGGTAAGGAGTAACTAGTACATGACCAAGCAGAAAATGGGCCTCCCTCCCGAGCTGTACTGTTCATTTTGCGGCAAGAGCCAGGAAGAGGTCCAGCGCCTCATTGCCGGGCCGGACGTCTATATCTGCGACGAATGCGTTTCCCTGTGCAACGAGATCATCGCCCAGGAGAGTATTTCCGACGAAGTGGAGGACGGCAGCCTGCTCACTCCCGAGGAGATCAAGCATCTCCTGGACGAGTATGTCATTGGCCAGAAGCAGTGCAAGAAGACCTTGGCAGTGGCTGTGCACAATCATTACAAGCGTGTGTTCTTTGCCGGAAATTCGACTTCCGATGTGGAACTGGACAAGTCCAACATCCTGCTCATCGGCCCCACGGGCTCGGGCAAGACCCTGCTGGCGCAGACCCTGGCGCGTATCCTCAAGGTGCCCTTCGCCATTGCCGACGCCACCACGCTGACCGAGGCCGGTTACGTGGGCGAGGACGTGGAGAACATCCTTGTGCAGCTCCTGCAGAATGCGGATTACGACATCGAGGCCGCATCCAAGGGCATCATCTATGTCGATGAGATCGACAAGATCGCCCGCAAGAGCGACGGCCCGTCCATCACCCGCGACGTGTCGGGCGAGGGCGTGCAGCAGGCTCTGCTGAAGATCGTCGAAGGAACCGAGGCCAATATCCCGCCCAAGGGAGGGCGCAAGCACCCGCAGCAGGAGTTCATCCGCATCAACACCGGGAACATCCTGTTCATACTGGGTGGCGCCTTCATCGGTCTGGACAAGATCATCCAGCGCCGTGGCAAGGGCGGAGGCTTGGGCTTCGGAGCCGATGTGGCCTCCAAGAAGAAAGAGGAATTCAGCGAGATGATCAAGTCCGTGACGCCCATGGACCTCATCAAGTACGGGCTGATCCCTGAATTCGTGGGCCGTATTCCCATTGTGGCGACTCTGGATGAGCTCACCGAGGACGATCTGGTGCGCATCCTGACCGAACCCAAGAACGCCCTGATCAAGCAGTATGAAAAACTGTTCGAGCTGGATGGCGTGAAGCTCAGATTCACGACCAACGCCCTGCGCGCCGTGGCCGTCAAGGCCCAGGAGCGCAAGACCGGCGCACGCGGCCTGCGCAGTGTGCTGGAAGGCATCATGCTGGATATCATGTATCGCCTGCCGTCCATCAACGGTGTTAAGGAATGCGTGGTCAACAGCGCTGTGGTCGCCGGTGGCCAGGAGCCCCTGTTGATTTATCACCAGGAAGCCCGCTCGGCTTAGAGTCTGTGGTTCATCCCCGGCCCGGTTTCGTACCGGGCCGTTGACAATCCGCGTCCCGGAGTTAGTTAGAATTCAACCAAACGCCCCCCGGCCCCCTGACCGGGGGGCGTTTGGCTGAATCATATCCCGGAGGAGTTCATGACCAATTTTCTGACAGTAGACAACGATCCCCGCTCCGCCGACGTCCGCCTTCCGCTGATGTCCCTGCGTGAGGTGGTGATGTTCCCGAGGTCCATCGTGCCCCTGTTCGTGGGCCGGGCGGCCTCGGTCAAAGCCATCGAGACCGCCCTTGGCGAGCATAACAAGAAGATCTTCCTGGTGGCCCAGCGCACGCCCGAGCAGGAGCGCCCTGCGCCGGAGGATCTCTATGAGGTGGGGACCGTCAGCAAGATTCTGCAACTCCTCCGTCTGCCCGACGGCACCATCAAGGTGCTCTTCGAGGGGCTGTACCGGGCTACCTGGTCGCCCGCGAGCGGCTTTGATGTCCTGGAGAGCGATCTGGAGAATGAGGTCTTCCCCATGGCCGTGGTGGAGCGCATCCCCGAGGTCGTGCAGGACACCGCCGGAGGAGAGGCCCTGGTCCGTGCCACCCATGACTCCCTTGAGGAGTATGGCAAAACCAACAAGAAGCTGGCCAGCGAGACCATCGTGGCCATCACCTCCCTGACCAGCCCGGGACGCTTGGCGGACGCCATCATGCCTCATCTGAAGGTGGATTACGTCAAGAAGCAGACCCTTCTGGAAGAAGCCGATCCCAATAAGCGTCTGGAGGAGACCTTCGCGTTGCTCCAGGGCGAGATCGAGATTGCCAATCTGGAAAAGAAGATCAAGACCCGCGTCAAAGACCAGATGGAGACCAATCAGAAGGAATATTATCTCAACGAGCAGCTCAAAGCCATCAACAAGGAGATGGGCCGCGAGGATGACCCGAATCAGGATGTCCTGGAGCTTGAAAAGCGGCTGTCCGAAAAGGTCATGCCCGAGGAAAACCGGGAAAAGACCCTGCGTGAGATCAAGAAGCTCAAGCAGATTCCCCCGTCCTCGGCCGAATACACTGTGGTCCGCAACTACGTGGACTGGATTCTGGACCTGCCCTGGGACGTGTGCCAGGAAACCACTCTGAATGTCGCGGAGGCCCGCGCCATCCTGGAAGAGGATCACTTCGGCCTGGACAAGCCCAAGAAGCGCATCCTGGAGTATCTGGCTGTCCAGAGTCTGGTGGAGACCATGAAGGGCCCCATCCTTTGTCTGGTGGGCCCTCCCGGAGTTGGCAAGACCTCCCTCTCCAAGTCCGTGGCCCGGGCTACGGGGCGCGAATTCGTGCGCCTGTCCCTGGGCGGTGTGCGCGATGAGGCCGAGATTCGCGGCCACCGCCGGACCTACGTGGGCGCACTGCCGGGTAAGATCATCCAGGCCCTGAAGCGCGTGAAGCACAACAACCCTGTGTTTTGCCTGGATGAAGTGGACAAGATGAGCATGGACTTCAGGGGCGACCCCTCTGCGGCCCTGCTGGAAGTGCTTGATCCCGAACAGAACAATACTTTCAACGACCATTATTTGGACATGGATTATGACCTGTCCAAGATCTTCTTCATCACCACGGCCAATAGCCTGCATTCCATCCCCCTGCCCTTGCAGGACCGCATGGAGATCATCCAGCTGCCCGGTTACCTGGAGATGGAGAAGATGCAGATCGCCAAGCGCTTCCTGGTGCCCAAGCAGATCGAGACGCATGGCTTGAAGCCCGAGAATCTGGCCTTTTCGGACAACGCACTGCTGGAGATCATTCGCCACTACACCCGCGAGGCTGGTGTGCGTAACCTGGAGCGCGAGGTTGCCGCCGTGGCCCGCAAGACCACCATGAAGCTGGTGGAGGAAGGTAACCTTGATCAGGCCCTGAAGATTACCAAGCAGCAGCTTCCGAATCTGTTGGGTGTGCATAAGCACAGCCACGGCTCCAAGGAAGACGCCCCGCAGGTTGGCGTGACCACTGGTCTGGCCTACACCCAGCTGGGCGGCGAATTGCTGCTGGTGGAAACCGCGCTGATGCCCGGCACCGGCAAGATCGAGATCACCGGCAAGCTGGGCGACGTGATGCAGGAATCCGTCAAGGCGGCACTGTCCTACATCCGTTCCCGTTCGGACCTGTTCGGCTTGAAGCGCGAGTTCTACAAGGAAATCGACATCCACGTGCATGTGCCCGAGGGCGCAATTCCCAAGGACGGCCCGTCCGCAGGCATCACCCTGGGGACCACGTTGGCCTCGGCCCTGTTGAACATTCCGGTGAACAACGAGCTGGCCATGACCGGCGAGATCACCCTGCGCGGGCGTGTGCTGCCCATCGGCGGCCTGCGCGAGAAGCTCTTGGCCGCTCATCGAGGGCTGATCAAGACCGTGCTGATCCCCAAGGAAAATGCCAAGGATCTTAAGGATGTGCCCGCGGCTATCCTGAAGGATTTGGAGATCATCCTGGTGGAGAACATGGACGAGGTCCTGTCCCATGCCCTGGTCTGCGCCGGTCCGGAGTCGATCTTCACTGGCCGGGGCGGCGATGCCTGCCCCATTTCGGCCTCGCTGATGAAGACCGACGAGGTCATTGAACAGACCCATTAGAGGCCCCTCGGAGAACTTGGCGCGAAACGTCAATTCTCCTCACGGCCTCCTGAAAGACTATCAGAATTAATATCCCCCGGAGCTGGCACGGCTTCGGGGGATATTTTGGGGCAAACGATAAGGCCCGGAGTGCAAGACTTCGGGCCTTATCTTTTTTCGCAGGAACCGGGGGATTATCTCTGTCTGGCTTTGGCCTCTTATCTGCGGGCGTGGAGGATGGGCTCGGTGTAGCCGTTGGGCTGTGCGCGCCCCTTGAGGACCAGATCGCAGGCCGTTCGGAAGGTTACGCTGTTTTTGGGCATAATGCGACAAACCGTGTGCATAATTGGATCGGTTTGGTCCCGAAGTTGAACCGGATCGGTGTCTTGGGGCATTCAGAGGACTCGGCGGATTCCGAGTCCTGGCCCAGGGCATGGAAAAGCCCGGGACTCTTCCAGAGTTCCGGGCTGATCGATATCCGTGTGAGGCGGTGTGAAGGGCCGTTAGTAGGTCAGGTCGATGACGTTGGGCGCGTCTTCGCGCACGGGCTTGGTCAGGGTATGCAGATCCGTGAAACCCGGCAGCTTCCAGGAGTTCCAGTCGGTGGGCGGGGCGTCGGTATTGTTCATGCTCACCTGCCTGAGGTTGGTGCTCACAGAAGGTTGGATGCGCCGGGAACGGGCGCGGGACGACTCGTCCAGCAGTTGGGAGGTCTCGCTGGTGATGCGGATGGTCTCGGAGGCCATGGCCAGCACCTCGCCCGTGGGGGCATGCAGCAAACGTAGGTTGAAGCGCACATTGCGCTCGGTCTGGGAGTAAGTGCCGGTCAGGATTACGGCGCTCTTCAGATGGCGCGAATCCACCAATCGCACGTCGCGCGACAGGGACAATTCGCCCAGTCCAGGCTCCAGGAGCAGGCTCTTGGTCTTGCGTATCTCCTGCACGCGGTAACCACTCTGCACGAACCACATGGCCAGTTCCTCGGCCAGCAGGCGCGCCAGGGGCGAGCTTTCCTCCATGTTCTCAAGGCTCACGGGGGTGGACAGGATCAACGTGGTGCCCTTGGCCGGGCCTTCCAGCAGTTGCAGGCGCTCGGACAACTGGGCGTCCAGTTGCATGGCCGCGGCCTTGGCAGCGCCGGGGATGCTGACGGTGCCCGCCAGGGCCGGTACGGCACAGAGCAGCGAGGCCAGGAGGGTGATGATCAACAGTGCCTTTCTCATGTGGTCCTTCCTATCGTTGGCTGAGGATCAGCCTGTCCGTGGATTCGATTTCCAGGGCCAGCCGCCGGCGCATGTCCTCGTCGCGGGCGGTGGCCAACCCGTTCATGAACGTCTCGCGCGCCAGTTCGAAGCGTCCCTGAGCCTGGTAATGGCGGCCCAGGGCAAGGCTGTTCACACTGTTCTCGTGGTAGGGCAGGGCGTGGGCGCCCTGCACCGGCTCGGCCCAGGGCAGCGAGCAGCCGGAGAGCAGGGTGGCGATGGTCAATGTCAGCAGAAATCCCTTGATGTTCATGGAGTCATCCTTCCTGCTAGTGCAGGTCTTCCTGTTGGAGCATGAACTCCAGGCTGGCTTCGTCCTTCAGCTTAGCGAAGGACTTGAGCTCGGTCTCGGCCTGTTGCAGGCGGATGCCGGTCCCGCGCGAGAGCATGGTCAAGGTGACCGGAGTCTGGGCAAAGACCAGGTTCGCGGTGCGCAACACCATGCCGTCCAGGGGACGGTAGAGGCGGGCATTGACGAACACGTTGTGCTTGTCGAAATAGTAGGTCCCGGTCAGCACCAGCCCGGAGGTGGGCACGGGGGCCTGTTCCTCCATACTGCGGGTCAGGGCGAATTCACCGTCCTCGGGGCGGGTCATGATGCGCGGCAGGGTGCGGTATTCGCGTACGGGGATGCCCAACTGGTTCAGCTCGTAGAACAGCTGCTCGGCGATGTAGCGGCCGAAGGAGGATGAGCTTTCAAAGTTGTCCTGGTTCACGAACGAGGCGGGCATGGCCACGCCGCCCTGCAAACCGTTGGTTCCGAGCTTCTCGAACAACTGGGCGGCCATCTCGCGGACCTTGAGACGCATCTCGCGGCCACCGGCGTGTTCATCGCTGGGCATGGGGATGGGCTTGTCCGAGCCGACCCAGACGTAATCGCCGCGGCCATCGGGCAGGATGGTTCCGGCGTGGACCTGACCGTTGCTGTGCAGGCCGTAGGAGCGACCATCCACGTCGATCGTGCCGCTTTCAAGGGCCTTGACGCCCGCCCCCGGGTCGAACGGTCCCTGCTGACCGGCGGCCTTGGCGTTCAGTTGGGCCAGTTTGCGGGCGGTCGAGTCGCTGGGTGTGTCATCTGCCGCCAGGGCGGGCATGGCCAGCAACAGGATGACGGCCAGAACCGCCGGAAACGCTTTCGCGATATGCATTCTCTCTCCAATGGGTTCGCGCGGCGCGCGTTGCTTCTGCTATCCTGACGTTCCTATCGGACGTTCGCGACTATTCCTTTATACGGCAGAAGATTTCTGGCGCGGAAAAAAAGTGTCCTGTTCCCTGGACGTCGATTTTCCACTAAAAGAAAGGTTCGAGCGAAAGGAGTGAATCATGCGCAAAGGATTGATCATTGTCGCGTTGGCGCTTCTTGCCTGGGGAACCGGGGCGGGAACGATTTGGGCCGATGACGGGGTGGATAGCGACATCTACAAGGGCCTTTTGGCTGCATACGTGGGGTCCGGGGGCGAGGTGGACTATCAGGGGCTGAAACTCCGCGAGGCCGAACTGGACGCCTATCTGGACGTCCTGCGGGCCACGGACCCGCAGACCCTGTCGCACAACGCACGCTTCGCCTTCTGGATCAACGTCTACAACGCCTTCACCCTGAAGCTGATTCTCACGGATTACCCGGGGATATCGAGCATCAACGATATCGGGGGCTTTCTTTCAAGTCCCTGGAAGCGCCGATTCATCACTATCGCCGGACAAGAGCCGTTGCATCTGGACAATGTGGAGAAGGATATCCTGATTCCGGAGTTCAAGGACCCCAGGGTGCATTTCGCCATCAACTGCGCTTCCAAAAGCTGCCCGCCGCTGATGCCTGAACCCTTTGATGGCTTGCGGCTGGAGGCCCAGCTCAACGAGCGTGCCGCCTTGTTCATCAATGATGGGCGCAACGTGACCGTGCGGGACGGGGAGCTTCTGCTCTCACGCATCTTCAAGTGGTACGGGGATGATTTCGGGGACGTGGCCGGGTATGTGGCCCGCTACGCCACGGGTGCGCTGGCGGAAGACCTGCGGAGCTTGGGGGCCAAGCCCAGGATTCTGTTCCTGGAGTATGACTGGTCGTTGAACGGGACATAGGGCGTCACTACGCTCAGGCCGACGCAGGATCGTTCAGGGGCGTCAAGAGGGGCCTCTGGGAGCGCTGTCTTTTGATGCGGGCGGGAAGCGTTGGAAGGGTGCCGCCCAAGCGGCGATGGGGATCGGACGGGGCTAGATTCTGTCGCAGGGGACATTGCCCATGAAATCTTCGATGTCGTCGATGAAGGCGATGTATTCTTCCAGGCGGAAACGGCTGCCGCACTTGTTGCAGAACACGGTGACTTCCCGGCAGGAACGGATGATGCGCAGGGAACCTTGGCATTTCTTGCAGAAGATTTGGGTCTCGGCTTGACGTGGAGTACCGAATCCTACGGGCGAATTGAGCATCTGTTCTCCCCTGATGAAGGCGTTGGCGGATAGGCTGCACCGACTGATTCTCAGCCGGGTACACCTCTATGCCCGATTCAAAATAGAAGGGCAAGCTGCGGGAAAGTCTTCACAAGCGTGGAGCCGTTTGAAGGCCTTTGGGTGACGCGAAAACATGGATTAATTCTTGCGAAATGTGCGTTGAAATGTAAATCTGAAGATAGTCAAAAATCCTTTGCTTTCGCAGGCTTTCCATTTCAGGGAGACCGCGGGCAGGATGCCTTGGGGCGAAATCCTTCGCCCGACATGAAAATCACGCATTGGAGGAATAGATGCTGAACAAGAAAATGGAACAGGCCATCAACGAGCAGATCAAATGGGAAATGTACTCTGGATATCTCTATCTTTCCATGTCCGCCTGGTGCGCCAACGAGGGGCTGCCCGGATTTGCGCATTGGATGCGCCTGCAAGGCCAGGAAGAACTGACGCACGCCATGAAGTTCTATGACTACGTGCTTGAGCGCGGCGGCAAGGTCGAGCTGCAGGCCATCGACAAGCCTGATTTTCAGTGGAAGTCAGCCCTGGCAGTTGTCGAGCACACTCTCAAGCATGAGCAGCATGTCACGGCCCGCGTCAATGATCTGATGACCCTGGCCCAACAGGAAAAAGACCATGCGGCCTGCATTTTTCTGCAATGGTTCGTGGCAGAGCAGGTGGAAGAAGAAGATGGCGTGGGCGAGGTCCTGAACAAGCTGAAGCTCGTGTCCAAGGATGGGGCGGGTATGTACATGCTGGACAAGGAAATGGCCCTGCGGATCTTCACTCCGCCCGTGGCTCAATAAGTTTCATGCCGGGCTATGCTCTTGTGCGGAGCGTGGCCCTTGTCTTTCTGCCGGGGCGAATCTGCCCCGTGTGACCATTGCGAGAGCGAGAGAGCGATTCGCCCAGAGCGGTGAAGAGGAGAGCGCATGCCGGAGAAGAGTGTGAACATCATGATCGGCGGCGCGGCGGGCCAGGGGCTGGCCACGGTGGGGCAATTGCTCACCAAGGCCCTGATCCGAAGCGGCTACCATGTCGTCGTTCGCCAGGACTACATGTCCCGGGTCCGGGGTGGGCACAATACCTATATCATCCGCGCCAGTGTGGATGACATCCGCGCCCCGCGCGAGTCCATGGATTTCCTGGTGGCGCTGAATCAGGAGAGCGTGGACCTGCACCTGGATGAACTGGGCGAGGGCGGACTGGTGCTCTGCGACGAGACCCTTGACGCCAAAGGCCGTCCCGGGCTGGCGATCCCCTTCAATGCCATCGCGCCCAAACCGATTTTTCAGAACGTGGCCGCGTTGGGCGTGCTGACCTCCGTGCTGGGGCTGCATCGGGATGTGCCCGCCAAGCTGCTGGGCGAGACCTTCGCCAAGAAGGGCGAGGCCCTGGTCAAGCAGAACCACGAGGTGCTGGACGCGGCCTACGCCTGGGTCAAGACCCAGAACAGGGTGATCGAGCCCCTGGAACCCGTGTCCAACCCGGTCAAGCGGCTGATGATGGGCGGCAACGAGGCCATCGCCATGGGAGCCTTGGCCGCTGGAGTGAAGTTTTGCTCGTTCTATCCCATGACCCCGGCCACCTCGGTGGCCCAGAACCTGATCACCCATGGCCGAGAGTTGGGGGTGGTGGTGGAGCAGGCCGAGGACGAGATTGCGGCCATGAATATGACCATCGGGGCCTCGTATGCCGGGGCGCGGTCCCTGGTGCCGACCTCGGGCGGTGGATTTGCGCTGATGACCGAGGGCGTGAGCCTGGCTGCCGTGGCCGAAACGCCATTGGTCTGCGTGGTGGCCATGCGTCCCGGCCCGGCCACGGGCCTGCCCACCCGCACCGAGCAGGCGGACCTGAACCTGGTGCTCTATGCGGGGCACGGCGAGTTCCCCCGGGCCATCTTCGCCCCGGGCACCGTGGAGGAGGCCTTCCGCTTGGCACACCGTGCCTTTGATCAGGCCGAACGCTACCAGAGTCCTGTCTTTGTCCTCTCGGACCAGTTCCTGGCGGACTCGTTCCGGTCCGTGGAGCCCTTTGAACCCCGTGCCTTGCCTGCGCCGATCTCGCCGCTCAAGGACTGGACGGGGGAGGGGCCGTACGAGCGTTACGCCGTGACGGACAGCGGCGTTTCTCCGCGTGTCGTGCCCGGCTTTTCCGAGACCCTGGTGGTGGGCGACTCGCACGAGCATACACCCAGCGGACATATCACCGAAGACATCGAACTGCGCATCGAGCAGAAGCAGAAGCGCCTGCGCAAGGGCTGCGGGTTGTGGGAGGACGTTGTCGCCCCTTCCTTTGAGGGCCCGGACAAACCGGATGTGCTGCTGGTCTCCTGGGGTTCCACCAGGGGGGCTGCCGAAGAGGCCACCTGGGACCTGCGGGCCGATGGGGTCAAGGCCGCGTCGCTGCATTTCTCGCAGGTCTGGCCGCTGAAGCTGGATCAGTTCGCCGCCGTCCTGGACTCCGCAAAGAAGGTCGTGGTGGTGGAAGGTAACGGCACCGGCCAGTTCGCCGCGTTGCTGAAGCTGGCCGGGGCGCGCTACGACGAACTCGTGCTCAAGTTCGACGGACGCCCCTTCACTCCCGAATACATCGTTGCCGCGCTACACAAGTCGGGCGCGATCGAGGCATAGGAGATTCTCATGGTCAAGATCGAAGACTACGGCGAATTCACGACCTCGTGGTGTCCCGGATGCGGAAATTTCGGCATCATGCAGGCCGTGCGTCAGGCCCTGGCCGCGCAACAGATCGCCCCGCACCAGTTTGTGTACGTGTCCGGCATCGGTCAGGCCGCCAAGGCCCCGCACTATATCAACTGTAATATGTTCAATGGCTTGCATGGGCGCTCCTTGCCCGTGGCCCAGGCCATCCGCCTGTCCAACACGGGGCTGCCGGTGCTGGTCTCCTCGGGTGACGGTTGTTCCTACGGCGAGGGCGGGAACCATTTCCTGGCCGCCGTGCGGCGTAACGTTGACCTGACCCTGCTGGCCCACAACAACCAGATCTACGGACTGACCAAGGGCCAGGCCAGCCCGACCACCATGACGGGCCAGATCACCAAGACCCAGCCCTTGGGTGTGGCCGCCACCCCGTTCAACCCCGTGGCCGTGGCCGTGGCCATGAAGTGCAGCTTTGTGGCGCGCGCCTTTGCCGGCGATACCGAGCACCTGGCCCAGATGATCGAACTGGCCATGCGTCATAAGGGCTTCGCCCTGGTGGACATCCTGCAGCCGTGCGTGTCCTTCAACAAGGTCAACACCTATGCCTGGTACAAGGACCGCTGCGTGAAGCTGCCCGACGACTACGACCCCAGCGACTGGGCCACGGCCATCCTGACCGCCGACAAGTACGGCGATGAGATCCCCCTGGGCCAGATCTACAAGGACGAGCGGCCTCCTTACGAGACGTTCATTCCGCAATTGGCCAAGGGGCCGTTGGCCCTGGCGGGTACGGACTTCGATGCGCTGGATCGGGTGCTCGAAAAATTCGCTTAGCGATTGTCCATGAGCCGCCATCTGGGTCGTTGCCGCGAAACAAACAGTATCTCACGTATGTTCAGATACGCTTCGATCCTGCTTGTTTCTTGCGCCTCGCATCCGGCAACTCCTGAACAATCGCTGCCACGGTGAGAGAGGGGAAGCCCTTTGGTTTGCTTCTCTGCGTCGGTGATTGAATGAATAACGAGTGTTCGAGCTGACAAGACCTGAGGTCTTAGGTGTCCTGCGAAACAAGCAGCATCTCGCGTATGTCCCAATAGGCGTCGATTCCCCCGGCCCCTTGCGTCTTGCATTTGACGGCGCCTCGACGATCGTCGGGCCGAGCCAATGATGCACCAAGGAGAGAGAATTGTTTTACGGTTCTTGTGATGAAGAATGGAAACCCAGTCGCCCGCTCCGGAAGCACCGGGGCGGGCGGCGGCGTTTGAATCATAACCGAGCATTTTGCTCCGAGATTTGAGGGAAAGTTATGCAGAAGATAGCGTTGTTTGCGTTCAACGGTGAACTGTTGTGTTTTGTGCATGTCATGCTCAATGCCCTGGACATGAAGGCCAAGGACTTTGACGTGCGTCTGGTGTTCGAGGGGGCGTCCGTGACCCTGATTCCAGAACTGTCCAAGAAGGAAAATATGTTCCACGCCCTGTATCTGAAACTCAAGGATTCCGGGGTGATCGATGGGGCCTGTAAGGCCTGCTCGCACAAGCTGGAGGTGGCCGAGGCTGTGCAGGCCGAGGGCATTGCCTTCATTGGCGAGATGCAGGGACATCCCTCCATCAGTGGTTACCTGGACCAGGGCTATGAAGTGATCACCTTCTAGGAATGCTGTCGGTAATGGCGCAAGAACAGCCGGGGAGGGCGCATTGAGAATCCTCTGCCCGAGGGGTGGAGTCAGGGGATATTGATTTGAAAGAAATGATGCAAACAATTTGTAGTGAGATGGTTATCACCTGACAGTTGGCCACAAAAGTGAAAGTGGTCATGCCGTCCTTGGCTGGGGTACGGTTGGAGTTGCAAAACTTCACCGGAACCTCAACACAGGAGAACGTCATGACCACGAGGAAGAAGG
>JAHIUW010000031.1 GCA_018816865.1 Pseudomonadota bacterium | reverse complement strand
GAATGGCAGGACTCCGAATCAGGTCTTTCTGGACGGTCTGCCCAAGGATGAAAAGACCAAGGAAAAGGCAGCCAAAAACGCTGCCTAAAAATCACCCCGCCAAGGGCGGCAAGTGTCAGGTAAATACTATCTCTGTACAGACTATCCATACTAGTTTGCTACGGATTACAGGAGGGCTGGATCAGCGTTGCTGCCATCGGCCCGACGCCGCTTGCGCCGAGGAGGATCAACATGAAGCTCTACGTACTAATTCTAACAGCCCTGATTTCAGTGTTCTTCAGCACGACCTTGGCCATGGCCGACGATCATGAACGTAAACACCGGACACGAGAACGGCATCATTCCGAGGACCATCTCGACGACGCCGTCCCGGAAGTCGCCAACCAACTCTATGCAGAGACCTGTGGTGCCTGTCACTTTGCCTATCCACCGGGCCTGCTCAACGCCAACTCCTGGTCAGCCCTCCTCCGACAAGTTGAGGACCATTTCGGTGAATCCCTCGCCCTTGATGCCTCCCAATCCACTGAACTCATGGATTATCTCACGGCCAATGCCGCTGAACGTTCGCAGGGAGAACTCGCAGCAGATATCTCAGACGCCCTTGGCTCCAGGACTGTGTTGCGGATCACTGAGGTCTCGGAAATCCGGAAGGAGCACCGAAAGATTAGCCAAGACGTCTTTGCGCGACCCTCCGTGGGAGGCTTTTCGAATTGTGTGGCCTGCCATCAGCGGGCGGAGAAGGGCGTCTTCGATGACGACGAGGTTTCCATTCCTCACTAGGTCGCCTCCGGGACTAGGCGTGCCCATGCAGAGGGTCGTGTGCCTGTGAACAGCACGATTTGCAGACACACGGAATTCGTCCACTAACGACGCACCTCCCTCTCCCTGAATAGCCGTCTGCCCTGCTTCGTGATCAAAATCTGGAACATCTCTGGGCCGATCCAACTATGCCTCGCACTTTCATGAAGCATTCCAATCGATTCTCCGTTGGCAAGGCATGCGAACTGTGATACGGATTTCCATCCCAGTATCCTTTACTGCGTTGATCATCAGACACTGGGCTGTACAATGGGGACTGGCCCGGTCATATCGACTGTTTGCTGCGAGGAGGGTTCATGAAAAAGATTCTGTGTTTGATCTGTCTCTTGGCCATCGCCGCTGTCGGTCCCGCCACGGCATCCGCTGAAGGCCCGCACGACATGGACTGTATGGACTGCCACCATACCCACTACGCCAAGGCCGACTACGCCATCGGCGTCACGCCCAAGACCGACGTCGAAAACCCGGCGCGTTCGCGCATGGCCATGACGTCCGCGGGCATCGACGCCACCTGCCTGGGCTGCCACAACGAAGACGAAGGCATCATGCCCGTCAATCTTTCCACCACGCATCCCACGGGCGTGAAGCCGACCTACACCCCGGTTCCCTCGGAACTGCTGTGGGAAGGCAAGTTCACCTGCGTGAGCTGCCACAATCCGCATCCGTCCAACGCCAACTACAAGTATCTCATCGTGCCCACCGGCGATACGGGCGGCGACATGGGCGTGTTCTGTGCCAAGTGCCACCCCGACCAGTCGGACAAGATGACCGTCGGGGCCTCGGCCCAGACGACCATCACCTCCGACCCCAACGTGGCACCCATCGTGCGCGTCCAGCCGTAGGTCCGGCCCAGTTCAAGAACATGGCCCGGTCCTGCTCGCGCGGGACCGGGCTTTTTGCTTGGGCTTTGGAGCAACTTCGGTTTAGACTTTGCGTGGCGGGCAGAAAAGCTGTGCCGCCCACCTTCAGCCCAATGGGAAACGCTCCATGATCCGCGATTACACCTCCTCCATCTGGTGGAACCTCCTGTTGCTGACCATCGGCCCCTCCCTGGTGGGTTTCGCCATCAAGGCCCTGGCCGTGCCGCACGGTTTCGTTTCCGGCGGCGTCTCCGGCGTAGGTCTGCTGATCTACTACCTCACGGGCAAGCTGACTCCGGGAAGCTGGCTGTTCCTGCTGTCCATCCCCGTCTTCGTCTACGGCTGGTTCGGAGTCAGCAGACGCTTCTTCTTCTACAGCCTCTACGGCCTGCTGACGGTGGTCCTGGCCATGGAACTGACCCACATCCAACTGCCCATCAAGGACCCCATGCTGGCGGCCATTGCCGCAGGGGGGCTGATCGGCGCGGGCTCGGGTATCGCCTTTCGCACCATGGGCTCCACCGGCGGGCTGGACATCGTGGCCGTGGCCCTGAACCAGCGCTTCAACATCCGCGTGGGCCAGGTCTCCTTTGCCTTCAATGGCCTGCTGTTCCTGTGCGCCCTGCTGTTTCTGGATGTGGACCGGATGCTCTATTCCCTGGTGGTGGTCTTCATCTACGGACATGTCACCGAGTATTTTCTGGGCATGTTCAACCAGCGCAAGTTCGTAATCGTCATCTCCGACAAAAGCGACGACATTGCCAAGGCCATCCTGTCCAAGGTCAACCGGGGCGTGACCTTCCTGCACGGCGAGGGGGCCTTCTCCGGAGCACCCAAGAAGGTGCTGCTGACCGTGGTCAACAACATGCAGGTCAAGCGCCTGGAAGAGACGGTCTACGGCATCGACCCCCAGGCCTTCACCATCTTCGGCAACACCATGAACGTGCTGGGCTACCGCTTCTCCAAAAGGAAGAAATACTGATCATGGCTGCGACCATCGTCCTGCTCACGGATTTCGGTCTGAGCGACCCCTACGTCGCCCAGATGAAAGGCGCGATCCTGTCGCGGCACCCTGATGCGACGCTGGTGGACCTGTCTCACGACATCCCGCCTTTTGAACTGCCACGCGCGGCCCTGTTTCTAGAGGCCAGCCGCAGGCATTTCCCCCGGGGCACGATCTTCGTCGCGGTGATCGACCCCGGCGTGGGCACGGCCCGACGCATCGTGGCCCTGGAGAAGGACGGCCAGACCTTCCTGGCCCCGGACAACGGCCTCCTGGGGCTGGTGCTCGCGGCACCGGGTGAGGCCCGTTCCTGGGACCTGTCCGCCCATGCCCGGGGCGATGCCGTCAGCGCGACCTTCCATGGCCGGGATGTCTTCGCCCCCCTGGCTGCCGCTCTCGGCGCGGGGGAGCCGGCAGCGGACCTGGGACCCGAGATCGAACCCGCCGGCCTGACCCGGCCGCCCTGGGCCGAACCCGTGCCCACAAAGAACCCCGTGGGGGTCGAGGTCAGCATCCTGCACGTGGACCACTTCGGCAACTGCCTGACCAACCTGCCCCTGGAGCCCTGGGCACGTCGCCTGCCCAGCGCGGCGCAACTGATCATGACACCCAGCCTGGGGGCGTCACGAGCGGTGCTGCGGGTCCAGACCTACGCCCAGCTGGAAAGGGCACAACTCGGGCTGATCCCCGGCAGCCAGGGCTATCTGGAATTGGCGTTGAACCAGGCCTCTGCGGCCTCGGAAACCGGGCTGGCACCCGGTGACACCCTCATCCTGAGCACCAAAGAGGCTGAGTTGCGATGACAATATTCACCCCGTTCATGGCCGCCATGAACTTCCTGACCCGACTCGCCCCGGCGCGTATCCACGACGACTCGACCATCGCCGCCTCGGTCAAATACTTCCCCTTGGTGGGCATGGTCCTGGGCGGCCTGCTGACCCTGCCCTTCTTCTTCGGCCTGCTGGGCGGCTATCCCTGGATCCAGGCCTGGCTCCTGGCCGGGGCCTCGCTCTGGGCCACCCGCGGACTGCATTGGGACGGCTGGGCCGATATCTTCGATGCCTGGGGTTCAGGCGCCAGGGGCGAACGCTTCTGGGAGGTCTTGAAGGACAGCCGCATCGGGGCCTTCGGCGTCATGGCCCTGATCATGGGCCTGGGCGGGCAGATCCTGCTGCTGCACGAGGCCCTGGCGGTCAGGGCTTACGGGGCCATCGCCTTTGCCTTCGTGCTGGGACGCGGACTGTGCGTGGGACTGGCCTACTGCAGCCGGAACCTCGCACGCGGCACAGGCTTGGGCCAGCTGACCCTGCAAGGGGCGACCCTGCCAAGCCTGATCATCGCCCTGGGGCTGACCCTGTTCGCCGGGCTTGGCCTGCGCCCCCTGCACACCCTGGCCCCAGCGCTGATGCTCGGCCTGCTGGGGCTGGTGGAACTGCACACCCTGGCCAAGAAATCCGGTGGGCTGAACGGCGACTTCCTGGGCGCAGCCATCGTCTGGGGTGAACTGGCCGCCCTGCTGGGCTGGCTCCTGGCGACCCGCTCCAACCTCATCCCCCTGCTCTAGGGCCCGCCATGCCCGAGCCAAGACCACGCCTCGCAGCCATCTTTCTGGCCTTCCTGCGCCTGGGCTCCACAGCCTTTGGCGGACCGGCCATGGTGCCCTACATCCGCGAAATGGCGGTCAACAAGAAAGGCTGGATCTCCGAGGAGCTGTTCCGCACGGGCATGGCCCTGTGCCAGTCCGTGCCCGGGGCCACGGCCATGCAGGTCGCGGCCTACGTGGGCCTGCGCGCCCGGGGATTGTCCGGGGCCCTGGCTGCGTATCTGGGGTTCGGTCTGCCCGCCTTCTGCCTGATCACGGCCCTGTCCGCCCTGTACGCCACCTCCCAGGAGGTGCAGCCCGTACTCGCAGCCTTCACCGGACTGAAATTCGTGGTGGTGGCGCTCATCGCCAATGCCTCACTGGACTTCGCGCGCACCTACCTGACCCATGCCCCGGACAAGGTCATCGCCCTGGGCACTGGCCTGGTGCTGGGCCTCAAGGGCAACCCCATTCTGGCCATTATTGGAGCCTGCCTCGTCGGCCTGGTCCTGTATCGCCACATGGACGGTCCAGCCCCGGAGCTTTGTTGCACCCACAAAAATCCCGTCCGACGGCTGCTCCTGCTCTGCATCCCGCTGGCCGGGCTGTTGGCCGCCCTGGCCCTATTGCACCCCGGACTGTTCGATCTGGCCATGGTGATGTTCAAGGTCGATCTCTTCGCCTTTGGCGGTGGCTACGTCTCCCTGCCGCTGATGCTGCACGAGGTGACCACGGCCCGGACCTGGATGAGCCCCGAGATGTTCATGGACGGCATCGCCCTGGGCCAGGTGACCCCCGGGCCCATCGTCATCACCTCGGCCTTTGTGGGCCATCACCTCTACGGCTTGGCGGGCGCTGTCGTGGCCGGGGTGTTCGCCTTTGTGCCCTCGCTGGTCATCCTGGTGGGCGTGACCCCCTACTTTGACCGCCTGCAATCCTCGCCCCTGTTCCGACGCGCAGTGCGGGCCAGTCTGGCCTCCCTGGTGGGGCTCATGGCCGCCGTCTTCGCGCGCTTCGCCGTGTCCGCACCCTGGTCGCCGCTGGGGGCCGTGCTCTGCCTGACGGCGTTCATCGCCCTGCGCGCCAGGGTCGATATCCTGTGGGTGGTCCTGGCTGGTGCCGGTCTCTCGGTCCTGGTCCTCTAGCCCGACACGGCCTGCCCTGTCCGAACCTTGCCCACTGAATACATTTTCGGCCTGGATATTGCTATTCTTCCCCTGCCGGGAGATGAGCGGCGGCTTTTTGGCGGCCCCCGACCGGTGTAAGGAAACATCATGCCCAGATTTCGCTTTTCCCTTGAACGGGTACTCGACTACCGCCGCCAGCTGGAGGACCAGGCCAAGATGGACGTGGCCAAGGCCCTGGCCGCCCACAATGAGCGGGCGCAACACCTGGACAAGCTGCAGGTGAAGCTGGCACAACACGAGGCATCGTTGTATAGCGAAGAGGCAATCACGGAGAAGGATATCTGGCTCTGGCGTCGCTATTTCTCCGCTCTGAAAGATGACATCTCCACTGCCGAGGCCCAACTGCAGAAGCTGGCAAAGATCCTCACCGAGGCCCGCCAGCGGCTGATGACCCGCTCCAGGGACAAAAAGCTCCTGGAACGGCTGAAGGCCAATCAGGAAGGCGCTTTCCGAAAGGAAGAAAACCTCAAGGAACAAAGGGAATCAGATGAAATGGCAACGATTCGTTTCCAACATGGGTCTTTCTAAGCTCTTCAAGGGCCTGCTGACCCTGGCCATGATCAAGTTCTGCCTGCTGGCGCTGGTGGGTTGGCAGACCCTGTCCACGCTGCCCGATTCGGCCACGGCCCCCACCGTGGTCCAAATGGCTGCCGTGGCCGTCTCCCCCGGTTCGGCCCAGGCCCAGACCGGAGCCCAGACACCCGCACCGGCTGAGGGCATGACCGCCACCAACGGCAAAGCTGCTGCCGGGGGCGAAGCCGCCGCAGGCACCATGACCAACACGGCCCTGCAAAAGCGCCAGGAAGAACTGGAGCGCCGTGAACGTGAACTGAAGATCCTGGAATCCAAGATCCAGAGCGACATGGCCGAACTGGACAAGCGCCGCGCCCAGATGGAGCGCATGCTGGAAGAGGCCCAGGCCGTGCGTGGCAAGAAGGACCGCCATCTGGTGGATGTCTTCTCCAACATGAAGGCCAAGCAGGCCGCCCAAGTCCTGGAAACCATGGAAGAACGCCAGGCCGTCAAGATTCTGGCCGGGATGAGCGGTCGTCAGGCCGGAGAGATCCTGACCTACGTCAACTCCGATAAGGCCGCCAAACTGGCCGAAGCCCTGACCAGACTGCAGGTCTCATTTGAATAGCCGCAACCAGGCATGGACCTGGGAGCCAGCCCCATGCCGCGCCTGAAACTGATCCTGGCCTACGACGGCACGGGCTTCAACGGCTGGCAGATCCAGGCCGGAACCAACCAGCGCACGGTCCAGGGCTGTCTGGAGAAGGCGCTGTCCATCATCTGCAACCAACACGTGCGCGCCCATGGCTCGGGCCGCACGGACACCGGCGTACACGCCCTGGGTCAGGCCGTGCATGCCGACATCCCCAAGACCCGCGTGGACGCCCCCTGGCAACAGGCCCTGAACGCGTTGCTGCCCAAGGACATCTCCGTGCTTCACGCCAGCCTTGTCCCGCAGGATTTCCACGTCCGCTTCGCTGCCCTTTCCAAGACCTACACCTATAGTTTATGGCCCGAGAGCCGATATGATATACCGCAAAGGCGGAATTTCGTATGGGCGACGGGACCCCTTGATTTGGAGGCCATGGACAAGGCCGCCCGGCTGCTGGTCGGGCGGTACGACTGCAAATGCTTCCAGAACATGGGCACCCCGGTGGAAGACACCGTGCGCAACGTGACCCTCGTGGCTCGGGAACCAGGACTGTTCCCCGGCGAGGAGTGCTTTCGCTTCGAGGCCGACGGCTTTTTGAAGCAGATGGTGCGCAACATGGTCGGACTGCTGGTGTGGGTCGGGCGTGGACGCTTCGACCCGCTCGAGGTGCCGAAGATCATCGCGGGCCGGGACCGCAAGGTGCCCTTTCCCACGGCTCCCCCCCAGGGCCTGACCCTGGCAGCGGTGCGCTACCCGACCTGATTCAATCCGTTCCGCCCTGCATGGCGCGCGCATCAGCCGCGCCCACTCGTGACAGCGGAAAATCCATGGCCATCGAATTCCAAGGACTCAACCAGGAGGCCAGCACAAGCAGGCTCTCCCAGGGTTCGGCCGTCCTGGCCCCCTCGCCCCTGGAGCGTTCGGCCCTGCTGTCGCGCGTGGCCTGGCGCTTCGAGAACGCCGAGCGTCAGGGCCGCTACCACCGTCTGGGCAACCTGGTGCTGGAAACCCTGGACAAACGCGTCTCGGATCTGGAATCCGCGACCTCCAAATTCAGCTGGCCCGTCGGGGGCAACTCGCAACGCAAGGCCCGATTGATCACCCCCGCCAATCCCGAGACCACGATCAAGGACCTGCTGCGCGCCGAACTGCGTGGCACGGGAGATGCCCAGCGCTATTACAAATACTTCTCCCGGGGCCGCAACGCCGCCGGCGGCACGGACCTGGACGGCCAGGACTATCGCTTTGCCATCACCCAGGGCGGCAAGACCGAAAACGTGGACGTGGCCATCGCCAACGGACAGAACTGGGGCGAGGTCCTGGACAGCGTGGCCCAGGCCATCAACGACACCAGCCTGCCGGTGCAGGCCGAGGTCATCCGCCAGACAGGCCCCTACCAGGACCTGGAGTTTCTGCCCAAGACAGGCTCCATCCTGGCCGTGACCGTCAACGCCGGACACAAGGACCAGGATGTGGCATTCCGCGACCTGGACGGCCTGTTGACCACTCGCCTGGAACTGGCCCCCACCGAACAGCCCATGACCGCCCCCACCATCCGCCTGCACAACGTGGCCTCGGCCAGCCCGGCCAGTGCCAGCACCTACACTTCCACGCCCGTCAACCCCGTGGGCGATCCGGGTCTGACCGCCGGGGAGCACCGCCTGCTGTTTGCCGTGGGCGATGTCTCCGACACGGTGGCCGTGACCGTGGATGACAGCATGGACTGGGAGGAACTGCTGCAGAACGTGGCCAACCGCATCAACGCCACCAGTACGGAACTCTCGGCCCGTGTCCTGGACGGCGAGATGTCGTCGGGCCAGCTGGCCCCGCTGAACCAACGCTCCATCCAACTGGAGGTCAGTCTGGCCTCCCCCAAGCGCGGGGACCGGTTGGCCCTGTCCGAGTATGGCGGCCCCTGGCTGAACGACATTGACGGCTTCCACGACCCCACGGGCGGACTGCCGAACTGGGTCACGGGAGGCGAACGGTTCATCGCCTCGGCCACGGCAGGCGGCTGGACCGAGGGCAACCTCTATGCCTTTGACGGCACGTCCTGGTCCGAGACCGCGCCCACGGCGAACAACGCCGTCTCCAACGCGGACGACGGCCTGGACTGGTTTCACGACGGCACATCCTGGTCCGCCACGCCCTCGGGCACCCTGGTCAAGGCCCTGGGCCTGAATGTCACGGCCATCCCCGGCCAGGACGCCAGCGCGCACATCAATGGTCGCGACATGGTCTCCGAGACCGGGATTTTCAGCCTGGACCAGGGACGGATGACCGTGGACATCCAGGCTCCGTTGGGCCAGAACCTGCCGCTGCGGGTGGAATCGGGCTACGCCGAGGTCCAGGATCGCTTCACGGATCTGGTCAACGCCTACAACGGCCTGCGGGGGTTCCTGCTGCCCAACGCTGACCTCTTCGAGGCCGGATTCCCCGACACCTGGCGCGACCCGGTCAGCGACCTGTCCCCGGAGCTGGAATGGCTGGGGGTCGAGGAACTACCGGATTCGGGCAACCTCTGGGTCCGCTCCGACGACTTCGCCCAGGCCCTGGTCCAGGACCCCCTGCGCGCCAAGGCCGCCCTGTTCGACGCGCCATCCGGTCTGAGCCCGCGCCTGGCAGAGGTGAGTGCCGCCAACCGCCGCCCCTCCCTGGCCGACCACTTGGTGCATCCCAAGGTGCTGGTCGATCCCGGTCCGCCGCCCGCCGTGGAGGCAGGTCTTTCCAGACAGAGCGATCTGCTGCGCCAGGTCATCCAGGCCAAGACCGACGCCCCCCGCCCCGACCAAAGCCCCTACGTGGACTTCACCAATATCCTGACCGAGATCATCCAGCAGGGTCGCGAGCAGATGGACGCCCTGGCCGGCCTCCCGGACACCGGACGCCTCTTCGATTCCAAATCCTGAGTCCCCTGTCCTTGACCGATAATCAACAAACCAATATACAGTAAGCATCTGTAAAAGCCGGTCGAACGACCCCTCCCTCTGCACGACGCCCCTCTGCGCGCAGCATCCCGACCTCCTCCGCCCCCCGTGCCAGACCCTTCGGCCGCAGGAGGAATCCCATGAATCAGATTATCTCTGGCTTTTTGCCCTTGATCAGCGCCCTGATCCTGGCCCTGTTCTTTCCGGCTGCGGCCTATTGCTACCGCACCCTGCGCCTGCCCCGGAAACGGGAGGAAATGCAGAACATCTGTCAGGCCCTGGGACTCTCCGACAACTACCAGGTCTGCCCCTATGGATTGTTCAAGGCCTACGACGACACCACGCCCAAGGACTACGTGCTGCCCGTCCTGTTCTGCTCCGTCTATTCTCTGATCGCCCTGTTCGTGCTCTTCGACCCCGGCATCCTGGCCCAGATAATCGGCATGCCCACCTCCCAGAGCAGCCTGCTCATCTATTCCGGCAGGAATCCCACCCTCAACCCTCAGGCAATCCCGGCCCCTCTCAACCCGGACGACCTGGGTAACCTGACGATGATCCTGATGGCTGCCCTGGGCTGCTACGTCTGGTCCATCCAGTACATCGGGCGCAGGCTCAACGCCCTGGACCTTACCCCCGGCGCCTTCTTCACCGTGGCCACCCGGATGGTCTTCTCCTCGTTCATCGCCCTGGCCGTGCGCCATGTGCTGATGACCACAGAATCCGCGACCGTGCTTAACATGCTGCCCGCCGTGGCCTTCTTCATCGGCATGTTCCCCCAGCGCGGCCTGCAATTCCTGCAGGAAAAGCTGGGCCCGACCTTCAACAGGGGCCAACGCACCAAGGAACTGCCCCTGGATATGATCGAAGGCATCAACCTCTTCACCAAGACCCGTTTGGCCGAGGTGGATGTGGACAATGCCCAGAACCTGGCCGAGGCCAATTTCGTGGAGCTGATGCTGCGCACCCCGTTCAACCCCTGGAAGATCCTGGACTGGATCGCCCAGGCCAAGCTCTACGTCAGGATACCCAGAGCCATCGAGGAACTGCGCGACCAGGGGGTGCGTACGGTCTTCGATTTCCTGGCGGTCACCGACTCGGACTCGCCGGGTCCGGGACATCTGGAAAGAACGAAGAGCCTGGAGCCGGAGACCATTCTGCGGTTGCGCCGAGCCATGCAGGAGGATCCTGGTATCGCTCTGCTGCTGGACATGCGTCGGCGGCTCACGGCCAGGGCCTCCCCGACCCAGACCGAACCTAAAGAAAAACCCTTGCTGACCGATTCGGTTTGAGGTAACGCTTGTTCCCTGCCGCGTGACCATCGCGGCGATTTGAACAGTCATGAAGAGAGGCGTGAGGGTACTGGCCCGCTGATCGCCCGGCAACCTGGATCGAAAGAGGCCAAGGTGCTACTGCCAGCCCGCGAGGGACCATGATGGATGAACGAATGCACTCGTGAACCCCTCCCCTCGGAGGGGTTTTTTCGTGTCCCAGGGACACCGGCCAAGGAAGCGGGGCAGGGAGTATCCACCAACCCGGCTTGATGGCCAGAGGACGATAATGAAACGCTTAAGCGACCCGAAAACCTTCCAGGCCCAGGCCATGGCCGACCGTGCCGCCGGCCTGACCACGGCATTGGTGCCCACCATGGGCTTCTTCCATGAGGGGCACCTGTCCCTGATGCGTTGGGCGCGTGAGCATGCGGACCGGGTCTATGTCAGCCTGTTCGTTAACCCCACGCAGTTCGGCCCCGGCGAAGACCTGGACGCCTACCCCACGGACCAAGAGCGCGACGCGCGCCTGGCCGAGGAAGCCGGGGTGGACGTGCTGTTCACGCCGCGCCATGAAGACGTCTACGCCGCCGACCACGCTACCTGGGTCCAGGTCCCCGAACTGGCCCAGCACCTCTGCGGCGCCAGCCGTCCCGTGCATTTCCGGGGCGTGGCCACGGTGGTCAGCATCCTGCTCAACCTGGCCCAGCCCACGTGCGCCGTGTTCGGCCAAAAGGACTGGCAGCAGTTGGCCATCATCCAGCGCATGGTACGCGACCTGCACATCCCCACGGACATCGTGGGGCGGCCCATCGTACGCGAGGCCGACGGGCTGGCGCTGAGCTCGCGCAACATCTATCTGAGCGAAGCAGAGCGCGCCCAGGCCCCTGGCCTGCAACAGGGGCTCAAACACATCGCGGCCCTGGCCCTGGCGGGTGAGCGCGATGCCGCCACTCTGACAAAAGCCCTGCGCGCCTTCTATGCCGAACACGTGCCCGGTGGCGAGATCGACTACCTGGATCTGATGGACCCTCTGGCCATCAGCCCGGTCCAAAACCTGACCGGACCCACCCTGGCGGCTGTGGCCGTACGCCTGGGCAAGGCCCGGCTCATCGACAACCTGCTCCTGCTGGACAGGGAATAAGACCATGAGCGACACACCACAGCGCACCAGCGTCCTTGGGCATCTCAAGAAGGCCCTGAAGACCAACCTCATCGCGGGATTGCTCGTGGCCACGCCGCTGGCGGCCACGGCCTTTTTCCTGGGGCTGCTCTTCAAATGGACGGACAAGATCCTGCTGCTGATCCCCGAGCCGTTCAGACCCGAGCATTACCTGCCCTTCAAGATTCCCGGACTGGGGATCATCCTGCTGGTTATGATCCTGTTCGTGATCGGCCTGCTGGCCCGCAACATCCTGGGCCGGACCCTGGTCCGCCTGGGCGAACGCATCATGAACACCATCCCCCTGGTGAACAAGTTCTACCAGGCGATGAAACAACTGGTGGAAGCGATCTGCAGCGGTGGCGGCAAGGACTTCAAGCGCGTGGTGCTCGTGGAGTACCCACGCAAAGGCATCTATGCCCTGGCCTACGTCACGGGCAAGACCTACCCCGAATTTCAGGACAAGACCGAAAAACACGTCATCAACCTCTTCCTGCCGACGACCCCCAACCCGACCTCGGGCTTCTACCTTCTGGTGCCCGAAGAGGACGTCATCCCGCTGGACATCAGCGTGGAGGACTCCTTCAAGATTCTCATCTCGGGCGGGATCATCAATCCGGACGAGGCAAAACGATCAGGAGGACTCAAATGATCTGCAGCAAAGGCACCTATCACTTCACTTCCGAATCCGTAACCGAAGGCCATCCCGACAAGATCGCCGACCAGATTTCCGACGCCGTGCTGGACGCCCTGCTGGAGCAGGACCCCGACTCCCGCGTGGCCTGCGAGACCCTGGTGACCACCGGTCTGGCCATGATCGCCGGTGAAATCACCACCCGGGGCTACGCCGATCTGCCGCAGATCGTGCGCAACACCATCCGCGAGATCGGCTACACCAGCTCCGACATGGGCTTCGACGCCGAGACCTGCGCCGTGCTGTCCACCATCGGCAAGCAGTCCCCGGACATCGCCCAGGGCGTTGACCGCAAGGCCCCCGAGGAACAGGGCGCCGGCGACCAGGGCATGATGTTCGGCTACGCCAGCGACGAGACCGACACCCTGATGCCCGCCCCCATTTACTGGGCCCACAAACTGTCCGAGCGCCTGACCGCCGTGCGTAAAGAGGGCATCCTCGATTACCTGCGCCCCGACGGCAAGACCGAGGTCAGCTTCACCTACGAGGACGGCAAGCCCAAGTTCATCGACACCGTGGTCATCGCCTCCCAGCACGCCGCGCACGTGCCCCAAGACGAGCTGGTGGAAGGCATCAAGAAGGAAGTCATCTTCGCCACCCTGCCCGGGAACTTCGTGGACGAGAAAAAGACCCGCGTCTACATCAACACCACCGGTCGTTTCGTCATCGGCGGTCCCATGGGCGACTGCGGCCTGACCGGTCGCAAGATCATCCAGGACACCTACGGCGGGATGGGCGCCCACGGCGGTGGCGCGTTCTCCGGCAAGGACCCCTCCAAGGTGGACCGCTCCGGCGCCTACATGGGCCGTTACATCGCCAAGAACGTCGTGGCCGCCGGCCTGGCCCCGCAGTGCCAGGTGCAGATCGCCTACGTCATCGGCGTGGCCGAGCCCGTGTCCGTGCTGGTCACCTCCCTGGGTTCCGGCGACATCCCGGACGACATCCTGACCAAGGCCGTGACCTCGGTCTTCGACCTGCGCCCCTACTTCATCGAGAAGAAACTCAACTTGAGGCGCCCGATCTACAAGAAGACCTCCTGCTACGGCCACTTCGGCCGCGAGCTGCCCGAGTTCACCTGGGAAGCCAGGGACATGGTGGCCGACCTCAAGACCGCCTGCAAGGCCTAAGGCCGACACAGACCCCTTGCTCACACAAAAGGGCCGCCCATTGGGCGGCCCTTTTTCAATTATATTAGCTGAACATGAAAGGGATCTTCCTCGTCCTCAGCGCATAAAAAATTCACGGACCGTGCCACCATCCGGCGAGGCCTTCAGCTCATTGGACAAAGCCGCATAAAAGGCCTTCTCGCTGAGATAAATCTCCCCGCCCTGGCCGAGGTCGTCCAGGCGCAGGGAAAGCATGCGCCGGTCCATGGTCTGCTCCCAATTGTCATAGGCCACCAGCCCATACTTGACGGGCATGACCACAAGCACCACGCAGGCTGCCCCTGTCACATAGCGCCGCAGCCTGCTGAGGCCAAGACACGGCAACATCACTGCAACCAGCAGCAGAAACACCCCGTTGGCCGGCCCCGTGGATCGGGTTCCCAGTTCCACCAGCAGAAACGGCAGCAGTCCTCCGTGCATCCAGGCCCTGTCCGCCTGGATCCAGTTCAACCCCAGAATCAGGAAGGCAAAGATCAAGACCAGGGCCAGCAACAGATCGCCCAAGCCCTGCTGCACCGGACTCTGACTGCCCACCCCAGGCCGCAGCCGCAGCCAAAACCGGGCGACCGCCAGGGTGCAGACCAGCCAGTAGAAAAAGAGGAACCAGCGTTGCGAGCCGAAGCGGAACGTCCCGCCGCTGAAGCTGATGAAGGCCCACCAGCCCAGGCAGGCCAAGAACACGGCCCCCAGAAACACGGCGCTCAGAACCTCCATCCGGGGCTGGGCCGCGCCCTGACCGGGAAACATCAGCCGGCGCAGACCAAAGGCCAAGAGGACCGGAGGCAGGTAGACACCCGCCAGGCCAACATTCATGGAGATTCCCAGCAGGGCCAGCAGAGTGATCCACAGCCAGGGCCAGGGCCCGCCACCGGCCCCCATGGTCCCGAGCCGCAACAACAGGGCCATGAACAAAACGATGGAAGTGCAGCGCAGTGGGGACTGATACCAGAGAAACCCGCTACGCCCCAGGGGGTTGAGCAGGTGTCCCTGAGGCAGCACCCACACACACAGACTGGCGAGCAGCACGAGGCACAGGGCGGAGGCACTCACCGGGGTCCTGACCGCCACAAGGACAAGGACCAGCATGGCCAACAGCTTAAGCATGGAATGGGAGAGAATATTGCTCTGGTAGATGGACCAACTGGGCAGGGTCTCCGCCAGCCGAACAAGAAGGGAGTTGGCCGGATAATTGTTCAGGGTATCCACGCGGGCCCCGTAGCGCATCCTTTGGCCCTCGGAAATCTCGGACTCATGCCTGGACAGGTGATCCTGCAGGACCGGGCCCACGGTCTTGGCCAGGGGGGCAAGCAACGCCGAAGTCCGCAGGACCAGAAGGTCGTCGTACAGGCCCGAGCGGCCAGCCGTGAGCAGAGTCACGATGACAGGCACAATCACCACGGCACAAAGAATCCAGATCGAGCACTTGCGCCCCAACACGGGCATGGGCTAGTCCCCCTTCCGCCTGCGCAGCATGATGGCCATGAAGTTGGCCAGGGTCGCCGGGGCGGGGAGATCGCTCATCTTGCCCCACAGCGTATAGACATAGCGCACCATTTCCACCTCAAAATGTCGGCTGAAATCGTCAATCCACGCCCTGGCGGGACGATAATGGTGATACTTGTCCCGGCAAAACAGCGGATCCCTGAACGGGAACCGGGCATAGAAGAGTCCCCCGGGCTTCACACAACGGGCGATACGCTCCAGGACCGGCCCGGGGTCCTGAAAGTGCTCCAGCACGTTGAAACAGGTCACCAGATCGAACTGCCGACCGCCGAACGGCTCGGTTACGGTGGCGTCACAGACCTCAAAGTGCATGGCGTCGCCGTGGATGGAGCGTGCCGTGGCCACGGCGTGCTCGGAGACGTCGATGCCGTGGCGGTTGAACCCGGACCCCAGATTCTCAAGAAAGAAGCCGTAGGCGCAACCGATGTCCAGGACATCCCCCTGGGTCATGAAACGGGAGATGTGCCGCCGCTCGGCCCGCCACATCACGGGGTGGCGCATCACGCGATAGGAGAGGATATAGCCGGAGTTTTTCCCGGAATAGTAATCGGCGTCGTAGGTCATGCGTTTTCTCCAGTATCGCTGATTTCCCCGTCTGAACCCTGGGCGATCTTTCTGCGGAAGACCCAGTTGCGAAGCAGTGCGAAACTGATCAGGAAGGTGATCAACTCCGCCACGGGCTTGGCGGCAAAGGAATTCAGGGCCAACACTTCGGAAAAGAAATAGAGCAGGCAGGTGCTGGCAAACAGCACATAGAACATGGACAAGACATAGCGGAACGATTCGTTACGGACCTCGGCCCTGCTCTTGAACACCAGCCTGCGGTTCCAGTAGAAGTTCACTCCGGAGGTGAACAACCGCACGACCAGATGGGTCACCCACGCTGTTCCGCCCACGGCGAGCATGACCATGGCAAACACGAAATAGTCCAGCAGGAAAGAGGCCAGAGAGACACCTGTATAGCGCAGGAACACGAAATAGATGCGGAAAGAGTCAAGCACAGGATTGAAGTGCGAACTGGGATTGCCCGGCTCGTAGATGGTAGTGATGGGCAATTCGCGCAAGGGCACCCCGTCTTCGTGGCAGCCCAGCAGCATATCCAACTCGTAGTCATACCCGGCAGAGCGAATCCGCAGAAACCGTTTGAGCATCACCAGGGGAAAAGCCCTGAGTCCCGATTGGGTGTCCGAAGTCCTGAGTCCCATCAACAGACGCACCACATGACGGGTCATGAGGTTGCCGAAACGGCTCCTGAACGGCACCTCTTTGCCGAACTCGCGACAGCCGATGTGCAAGGCCTTTTGGCCGGGATCAACTGCTGCAGCCAGCCGCATGGCGTCCACAGGCAGGTGTTGCCCGTCAGCGTCCACGGTGACCACCACCTCGCAGCCCATACCGCTGACCAGGATATGGTTGAACGCCGTTTTCAATGCCTGCCCTTTGCCCATATTGACGGCATGCTCCAACACCGTGACCTTGGACGAAAGCCCCTTGAGTTCGGTGAACAACGGCAGCAAAGCCGCGTCGCTGCCGTCGTTGACCACAATGACAGCCCCCGCACCGTTGTCCAGCAGGCCGGAAACGACGAACAACAGCTCCCGATTGGGATTCAAGGCCGGGACTACGGCACAGACACTCCCAACATTCATCAGCAATTCAACCCCATATTGTACTTCTCGAGGGAAACCCCTCGGCCAACCCCAACGTATCTATTCTGTGGGTCCACCCCTAGCCAATGCCAGGGCTCTGCGCAAGGCCAATGGGATCTCTTTCCGAGGATTTTCCCATCCCGCAGCATAATCCCCTCCGGCCCAGAAAAATGTCTCACCTAGATCTCCCGCCGCACCAACGGGGCTTTCAAAGACAGCAGTACCCCAAAGGCCGAGAACAGCGCAAACCCGGCCAGGACGATGTGCATGGCCTGCATGAACTGCGGGATGTTTTCAGCGCTCACGGCCTCGGCCCCCACCGTGATGGCCAGGACCATGCTGATGGTCACCAGACTCACAGTCATGCCCGTGGTGCGCATGCCCGCAATCATGGCCGAGGCCACACCGTAATGGTCCCGGGTCACACTGCCCATGACCACGCTGGTGTTGGCCGTGGCGAAGATGGCCGTCCCTGCGCCGCAGAACAGCAGCACGATGATCACCGGAATCCGGGTGGTCTCCGGCTCGAAGAAACCGGCACCGATCAGGGCCAGCGTGGCCAGCACCATGCCTAGGGTCGCGACGCGGTGTGCAGGCCAACGCTCGACCATGGACCCGGACAGAGGCGAGAACAAGGCCTGCATCAGGGGCTGGGCCATGAGCACCACCCCGGCCTGACTGGCGGTCATGCCCTGGACCACCTGCAAATACAGGCTGGTCAGGAAGGTGATGCCAAACGTCGCCGCGTAGTTGATGAACTGGACCGCCGAGCCGTAGGCAAAGGAGCGGTTGCCGGAAAACAGCTTCAGGTCCAGCAGCGGGCAATCGGCGCGGGCCTCCCAGACCAGAAACGCCACCAGGGACAACAGGCCGCCCACCAGCATCAGCTTGCCCGACAGGGCATTGAAATGAGAGCCGCCCTGGGACAGCATGACCATGCCCATGGCACAGAGCAGGGCACCGCCCCAGTCGAAACGCTGTCCGCGCTTGACCACCGGCTTCACGGGCAGCGCCTTGAGGGCCATGACCAGACACATCAGCGCGGGCACGGCCCCGAGATAGAAGATATAGCGCCAGCCCAGATGGGTGGTGATGATCCCTCCCAGCCAGGGGCCGGCAGACAGCCCCAGGTACACGCCCGCCCCGGAAATGCCCAGGGCGCGTCCCCGCCCCTTGCCCGGAAACAGATCGGCGATGATGGCCAGTCCGGTGGTGACCATCATCGCTCCGCCCGCGCCTTGAAAGACCCGCAGAAAATTAAAGAGCATGATGTCCTTGGACAGGGGCAAGACCAAACTGAACAGAGTGAAGACCGCCATTCCGCAGACAAAGACGAAGCCCCGGCCCAGCATATCCGCCAGGCGGGTCACGGGCAACAGCAGCATGGCCACGGCCGAGATGTAGGCCGATTCCACAAGGCCCAACTCCGAGGCCTTGGCCCCGAACTCGCGCCCCATGGCCGGAACGGCCACGGCCACGGCAGAGAGCATGAACACCAAGGAAAACTGGGTGATCGTGATTGTATAGAGCCCCGCGCGTTGCTGGCTGGTCATCGCTTCTTTCAAGCCTTCTCTCCTTCAACAAGTTCCCGATCGATATTCGCCATGACCCGATCCAGCAGGTCCAGCATGGTGGTTCGTTCCTCGTCCCTGAACCCGGCAAACAAGGCCAGATTCATGCGGGCGATCACATCCAAAAATTCGGGCTTCATGGCCCAGGCCTTGGCCGTCAGGCTGACCAGCTTCTGGCGTCGGTTATCCGGATTCTCACGGCGCTGAATGAACCCCGCATCCTCCAGGGCCCGCAGGGCCCGCGCCGTGGCCGAACTGTTGACCCTGATCCGTGTGGCCAGTTCATCCTGCGACAGTTCGTCCTCATCGAACAACTCGGCGATGTAGGGCACCTGTCCCTGACTGACCCCCGTGTGCCCGAGCCAGCGATCCACCAAGCTCGACTTGGCCCAGTGCAGACGCGAAATCCGATACCCCAGCGAGACCCTGCGCAACGACTTAAATTCTTCCACGCCTCCCCCTTGCAACTGTTAACGTGTCAACTGTTGCCTTGTTGACTATTACTGGAAGACGGGGCTGTCAACCCCCGGACAGACCGTCGCAGCAAGTTGTTCTGCTCTCGACAGGCACTCCACATCCAGACGCAGCCCAAGGTTCGTTACCCCTTCAAATACACAGCACCCCGCCCGGAGACTGCCGGACGGGGCGTTGGTATTTTCATTGCCTGAAGCGATGATCCCTCAGACGCCACTGTTCGGAGGCAATCTGAATCAAGGTGGTTTATCAATGGTCAGCTGCGCGGCGCAAAACCAATTCAAGATCGAAGCGTATTCAACATACGTGAGATTTTGAATTGGTTGCAGCAACAAAGCAGATGGCCGTTGAGAAGCCGCCGCCTAGTAGCGGTAATGATCAGGCTTGTAGGGCCCACCCACGGGCACACCTATGTACTCGGCCTGCTCCTTGGTCAGGGTCTCCAGCTTGACGCCGATGCGCCCGAGGTGCAGGCGAGCAACCTCTTCGTCCAGGGACTTGGGCAGGGTCATGACGCAGGGCTCATACGTGTTCTTGGCCAGATCGATCTGGGCCAGGACCTGGTTCGTGAAGCTGTTGGACATCACGAAGGACGGATGGCCCGTGGCACAGCCCAGGTTCACCAGACGGCCTTCGGCCAGCACGAGGATGGAGTTGCCGGACTCGAGCGTCCATTTATCCACCTGGGGCTTGATCTCAAGCTTGGTGCACTTGGGGTTCTTTTCCAGATAATCCATCTCGATTTCGGAATCGAAGTGGCCGATATTGCAGAGAATGGCCTCGTCCTTCATCTTCTCCATGTGCGCGCCGGTGATGACGTGGTAGTTGCCGGTGCAGGTGATGTAGATGTCACCTTCCTGCAGGGCCTCGGCCACGGTGGTCACTTCGTAGCCTTCCATGGCGGCCTGCAGGGCGCAGATGGGGTCGACCTCGGTGACCAGCACGCGAGCGCCGAATCCGCGCATGGACTGCGCGCAACCCTTGCCCACATCGCCGTAGCCCACGACGACCGCAACCTTGCCGGCGATCATGATGTCCGTGGCACGCTTGATGCCGTCGGCCAGGGACTCGCGGCAACCATAGAGGTTGTCGAACTTGGACTTGGTGACCGAGTCGTTGACGTTGATGGCCGGGAAGAGCAGCTCGCCCTTTTCCTGCATCTGGTACAGGCGGTGCACACCGGTGGTGGTCTCCTCGGACACGCCGCGGCAGATCTTGGCGATGGGGGTCCACTTCTGCGAAGTCGCCTTCACCGAGGCGGTCAGGCGGTTCATGATGACCTGGAACTCGTGCACGTCGTACTTCTTGTCACACAGGGAGGGGTCGGCCTCGACCTTCACGCCCTGGTGGATCATCATCGTGGCGTCGCCGCCGTCGTCAATGATCAGGTCGGGGCCTGTGCCGTCGGGCCAGGTCAGAGCCATCTCGGTGCACCACCAGTAGTCTTCCAGGGTCTCGCCCTTCCAGGCGAAGACCTTGGCCAGGCCATCGGCGGCAATGGCGGCGGCGGCGTGGTCCTGGGTGGAGAAGATGTTGCAGGACGCCCAGCGGATGTCGGCGCCCAAGGCCTTTAAGGTCTTGATGAGCATGGCGGTCTGGATGGTCATGTGCAGGGAGCCCATGACCTTCAGGCCCTTGAGCGGCTGCTCGGGACCGTATTTCTCGATGATGGACATCAGTCCGGGCATCTCGCGCTCGGACAGCTGCATTTCCTTGCGGCCGAATTCGGCCAAGGAGATATCAGCGACCTTGTAGTCCAGGGTCAGGTCCAGGGGGGTGACAGTAGACATGGGTTATTCCTCCGTGATCTGTTTTTCCGCTTCATACAGCCGCAGGGTGAGCCCGGACGGCAGAGGGAAGCGGGCATTGTCAACTATAGCGAAACCCGCGCTCGAGAGCCATCCCTCGATGCGCTCGGGTGCAAAACCAAGCCAATGATCCCCCGCGCCCTCGCGCAGGGTCTCGTCCGTGTGCTGCTCGAAATCAACGAGCACGAATCGTGAGCCCGACCCCAGGACCCGATGGGCCTCGCGGATACCGCGCTCCGGGGAGGGCAGGTGATGCAGGGCCAGACACATCACGGCAAAACCGGCCTCGGCGTCGGCCAGGGGCAGGTGCTCCAGGTCGCCGATGCGCAGACTCACCCGGGCATCGCCCGTGAGCCCGGCGTCAGCGAAGCGGCCCGCACTGCCCTCTTCATTTCCCAGAAGCACCTGGCGGGCCCTGGCCAGCATCTCCTGGGAATTGTCCACGCCGATCACCTGGGAGGCGCGATTCCTGAGGACCTTGAGCAGCCCCCCGGTGCCACAACCCAGATCCACCGCAACCCGGGTCTCGGGCATGCAGGCCAAAATCTCGGCGGCGACGTCGAATCCACCCAAGGTGCTGTCGCGCAAACGGTCCCAATCCTCGGCATGGCGCTCGAAGAAATGCCTGGAGCGGCGACGGCGCTCGGCCAGCACCCGGGCTGCGGCTTCGGCATCTGCGGCCAGGGCCGGGTCGCGGCGCAAAAACTGACCCACGGCATCCAGATACTCGCGGCCCTCGCCCGATTCGGCGGCGGAGTAGAAGACCCACTGCCCATCGCGACGCGAGGCGAGCAGCCCGGCCTCGGCCATGATCTTCAGATGACGCGAGATGCGCGGCTGCGACAGCCCGAGAACCGCGACAAGCTCACCCACGGACAGCTCGTGGTCCAGGAGAATCCGGGCCAGGCGCAGGCGCGTAGCATCGGCCAGCGCCTTCGAATAATTGAGGATTGTTGCTTCATTTGTCATGATGTATACTCATATTGAGATATCTTTATATACAACTTCATCCACCTTGGCAAGCCCCTCCTCGCCTGGAATTCATCTTGCCAGCGGCGGCTGTCTGTGGTCTTGATTATTGTGTCGCCACTGCGCACCGGGTTCCCCATCATGAAAAGAATACAGCCATTATCCTCCGCGCTCATCAAGTTCCTGCAAGACAAGGACGGCCAGGGCACGCACTACCACCTGACCAGGTTGTGGAAACACTGGGAAGAGGTGGTAGGCGAACACATCGCCGAGGTCGCCCGACCGCTGGGACACCGCAAGACGACCCTGCTCGTCGGCGTTGAGGACCACATGCTGATGCAGGAACTGGTGTACTACAGTCCCGCCATTCTGGAGCAGGTCAACGCCTTTCTGGGAATGAATTTCTTTGACAAGGTACACGTTGACCTGATAGGAGACCACGCTTCACTTGATGCACTCCCGGAGAGCACCCGGAAGGCGCACCCCCTGGAACCGAAGAAACCGGACCACCTGGGGGGACTCTTGGACAAACTGGACCCCGACTCCCCTATGGCGAGATGCTACAGGGCCTATGTCGATTATTTCGCCCGGCGGGAACAAGCCCGCGAGAGGCCCGGCACACCGCCCACAAATATTGATCGTTCCTAAGGAGGATATGCACATGAGCGAAGAACTCACCCTTGAAAGCCTTGAGCTGAAAAAAGATCTCAACAAGATGACCCAGAAGGAGCTCCGCGAGCTCTGCATCGAAAAGATCACCCAGATCACCGGTGCCTCGGGCATGACCAAAGAAGAACTCCTGCCCGCCATCAAGGAAGTCCTTGGCATCGAGGAAGAGGAAGTTCCCAAGAGCCCCTACAAAGAGCAGATCTTTGCCTCCAAGCAAGAGATCAACGCCCTGCGTTCCAAAAAGAGCGGGACCACCGAGCGCGCCCAGCGTGAGATCATCCGCAAGAAGATCAACAAGCTGAAGAAACGCACCCGTCGTCTGGCTTCTGCCAACGCCTAGAAAAAAGTTATACCGCAGGCTTGACACTCAAGTATCGAGCCTGTAAACACCGTCTTCCTGCTGGCGGATCGTCTAATTGGCAGGACGCGGGATTCTGACTCCCGTAGTCAAGGTTCAAGTCCTTGTCCGCCAGCCATTCAGCGCGTCCCTATCGTCTAGCCTGGCCCAGGACACTAGCCTTTCACGCTAGCGACGGGGGTTCAAATCCCCCTGGGGACGCCAGCCAGCACAGCCCCTCCGGAGTAATCCGGAGGGGCTTTTTCTGTACTCAAGATCAACGCTGAACCACCAATGGTTCACAAGATCGCAGGACAGCGATCTTGGACGGGGCAGCGAAACGCACCGCCCGCAGGGCGAGGGCCAGGACGGCCCGAGTCACAAGGTTGCAGGACAGCCGCGGCACCACCCGCTGCCTTGAACCTTCGGGCCGCAAGCCACATGCTCCCCCTTCCTGCCGAAACCAAGCACGCCCCAGCGCCGCCGACGCCGCCGAGCCTGTTTCCTGCGTGCGCAAGATATGATACGCACAGGTTATTCCTTCACCCTTTGCCGGCCAAAGAATGAGCGACGACACACACAAGACCAAGGCACAATTGCAGCAGGAACTCGCTGCACTGCGCGACACCGTCGCCGCCCTTCAGGCACAGGTCCAGCACCTCCATGCCCAAGGCGGAGGCGACGCCTATTTCGAAAACCTGTTCAGGAACGCACCGCTGGGCTATCAGTCCCTGGATGACGAAGGCCGCTTCCTGGAGGTCAACCAGGCTTGGTGCGATGCCCTGGGCTATTCGCGCGACGAGGTCGTTGGCCGGTGGTTCGGCTCCTTCCTGACCCCCGAATCCCAGAAAATAGTCGAAGAGCAGTTCCCCTACTTCAAGGAGGCGGGGCAGATACACGGCGTGGAATTCGAGATGATCCGCAAGGACGGACAGGTCATCGTCCTGTCCGTCGATGGCCGCATCGGGCGCAATCCTGATGGTTCCTTCCGCCAGACCCACTGCGTCATGCACGAGGTCACCCCCAAGAACCGTTCGCGCAAGGCACTTGAAGAAAGCGAGCGCAAATACCGCCTGCTGGCCGAAAACACGGCGGACATCATCTGGACCACGGACGATCGCAACCGCTATACCTACGTCAGCCCCTCGGTGACCCGCATCCTGGGTTACGCCCCGGATCAGGCCCTGGGGCGGCCCATCCTCGGGACCCTGACCCCGGCCTCGGTCAGGGAGGCCATAAAAGCCTTTCGGCGCCAAAAACACGCGGCCGAGAAAGGCAACATGGACTACACCACCCGCATGGAAATCGAGCACTACCATCGGGATGGCTCCACGGTCTGGTTCGAGGTCCTGGCCAAGCCCCAACTGGACGATGACGGCAACAGGATCGGCTGGTTGGGCATCTCGCGCGACATCCGTGACCGCAAGCGGGCCGAAGATGCCTTGCGCACAAGCGAGGAACGCTACCGCCGTCTGTTCGAAGACTCGGCCCTGGGAATCCTCGTCATTGACGCACAGACCTCCATCATCGACTGGAACAAGGCCGCCACCCAGATCCTGGGCTACGCCCGCGAAGAGATGCTCGGCGTGCAGCTCCCGGCCTTCATCCATCCCGAAGACCTGCAGACGTTCTCGGTACAGGAGGTGCTGCGCAAATCGGCCCAGCTTGATTCCCTGACCCTTGAACGCCGCTACCGCCACAAGGATGGCCGCTACATCCCGGTCCAGATCAGCGTCAAACGCATTCCGAATACGGACCAGCGCCTGATCATGTTCCAGGACATCACCGAGAGCAAACAGACCAAGGCCGAGCTCGAGGAATTCCACCTGTTGCTGACAGCCATGACCGACAACATGATGGACATGCTCTGGGCCAAGGACACCCAAGGGCGCTACCTCTACGCCAACAAGGCCATCTGCGAGGGGTTGCTGCACTGCGACGACATCTCCCCCCAGGGCCAGACCGACGTCTTCTTTGCCCTGCGCCAGCGGGAGATGGGCCAACGGCACACCTTCGGAGAACTGTGCTTTGACAGCGACAAGGTCGTGCTTGATAGCAACCGCCCCGGGCGATTCGTGGAGGATGGCCTGGTGCGGGGCAAATACCTGGCCCTGGACGTCCAGAAATCCCCGTTGCATGACCGCAGCGGCAAGCTCATCGGCACGGTGGGCACCGGGCGCGACATCACCGAGAAACTCGAACGGGAACTGGCCCTCACAAAGAGCCGGCAGGAACTCCAGCTGACCCTGGACGCGACCAACGACAGCATCTGGAGCTACGACATCCCCACGGACACAGTCCATACCAGCCCCAAGATACTCGATATCCTGGGATACGGGGAAGGAGAGATCAGCCCCGAGGACTGTCTTGCCGATGCCAACCTGCACCCCGCTGACATTCCGCTCAGGGATAGAAAACTCAAGGCCTACATCCAGGGCGAAAACCCCGAATACGTCGCTGAGTTCAGGCTCCGGGCCAAGGACAACTCCTGGAAATGGATCTATTCGCGCGGCAGCATCGTGGCGCGCGACGATCACGGAATCCCGCTGCGCATCATCGGGGCACACACGGACATCACCGAGCTGAAGACCATCCAGGAAGACTTGCAACGGGCCAAGGAAACCGCTGAGAACGCCACCAAGGCCAAGAGCGAATTCCTGGCCAACATGAGCCACGAACTGCGCACCCCTCTGAACGGCATCTTCGGCATGCTGCAACTGATCCAGAGTACCGAGCTCGACGCCGAACAACGGGAATACGCCGAGACCGGTCTGGCCACGGGACGCAGCCTGATGGCCATCATCAACGACGTCCTGGATTTTTCCAAACTGGAATCCGGCTTGGTGGACATCGCTCACGAGCCCTTCGACCTGCGGGCCTGCCTGAACATGGTGATGAACAACTTCACCGTACAGACCCGGGAAAAGGGCCTGCACCTGGAGCTGCACATCGACGACGACGTACCCATGAACCTGGTCGGCGACGGAGGGCGGCTGCGGCAGATCCTGTTCAATCTGGTGGGCAATGCGGTCAAATTCACCGAGAACGGCCGCGTGGACGTGCACCTTATGGTCCTGCCGCTGGCGACCAAGGACTCAGACCTGCGCCTGCTGTTCTCCATCGAGGACACCGGCATCGGCATCCCCGACAACCAGATGCTGCGCGTCTTCGAGGCCTTCACCCAGGCCGACGGGGCCTACACCCGCCGCTTCTCCGGCACGGGACTGGGGCTGGGCATCGTGCGCAAGCTGATCTCGCACATGAACGGCTCCCTCTCGGTGGAAAGCGAAGTGGGTCAAGGCACTTGCGTGCACTTCGTGCTGCCCTTCGACCGCTTCAATACTGCACCGCAGCTCACCCCCCCGGCCACGGCAACCAGGTCCAGACGCCTGCTGCGCATCCTGCTGGTGGAGGACGAACTGGTGAACCAGATGGCCGCCCGGATGTTCCTGACCCGTCACGGCCACCAGGTGACCTGCGCCGCCAATGGGCGCATCGCCCTGGAGCAGCTGAAGCTTGCCGAGTTCGACTGCGTGCTCATGGATGTCCAGATGCCCGAGATGGACGGGCTGACCGCCACCCGCACCATCCGCAAGTCAAACAAGCCCTACCGGCACATCCCGATCATCGCCATGACCGCGCACGCCATGCACAAAGACAAAAACATCTTCCTGGCCGCGGGCATGAACGGTTACATCGCCAAACCCGTTGACCTGAACGAGCTGGAAAAGATCCTGGCGACCCTCACCTCCCGCTGATTCCCCCACGACCCGCCTTTCAAGCACGGCCCCTGTGTTGTGCGCCAAAGGCACATCTGACACCACTCCCGGCCCTGATTGTGCTATAACCCCAGCGCTTCCAAGCCAGGAAACGCCGCTTCGCGCGCAAGCACGGAGGCCGGCAATGACCGTCGAATCCACAACGACCAAGATCCGCTACGAGGGAAACGCGCAGGCCACCCGCTTTCCCACGTCCTTCGCCTTTGCCCGCGACGAGCATGTCCGGGCCGTGCTGCGCAGGCCAGCGCCGGAAAACGACTCCGGCTATCAGGACAGGACCCTGGCCCTGGGGGTCGACTACGTCCTGGAAGGGGCCGCAACCGGCCTGGCGGGCACACTCACCCATCCCCTGTCCGGCCCCCCCCTCCCCGAGGGCTGGACCCTGACCATCTATAGCGACGTGCCCGTCACCCAGGAGAAATCCTGGAGCAACCTGGACGCCATTGATACCCAGGAGATCGAAAAGGCCGATGACAAGCTGACCCGCATCTGCCTGCAATTGAAGGAAGAGCTTGGGCGCTGCGTCAAGCTGCCCGTGGCGGCCCCGGAACCGGAAACCGAGATCAATGTCGAGGAACTATTCGCCATCCGCTCGACCGCGTTGGCGGCACGGGACTCGGCGCTGGTCTCCGAGGCCAAGGCCGGAGCCTCTGCCAACAACGCCGCCGAAGACGCCCTGAACTCCGCCACAGCCGCGGTCAACGCAGCCACGCTGGCCGGGGCCGCCGCGGCCGCCGAGACCGCTGCCGCAGCCAGTGCGCAACTGGCGGCAACCTCCGCCAGCGCGGCCTTCGGCGCTGCGGCCCCAGCCTATGACCCGGCCGCAAGCTACGACTTCCCCACGGTGGTGGCCGGCCCCGACGGCCATACCTACCGCGCCGTGGGCCCGACCTTGGGGCAGGAACCCGGCGCTTCCGAACTCTGGGTGCGCCTGACCCTGGACGTGAGCCCCCTGTTCGATCAGGACGCGGACGGCGACGTAATCTTCGCGGCCTGAGCCAAGACCCAAACAACCCTATCCCAGACCAAGAGGGGTGCAACGTATGACGGCAAAACGATTCTGCCCTGCAACCGACGGCGGCAGCAGCCTGGGCAAGGACGGCAAACGCTGGGGAAATGTGCAGACCCTGGCCCTGAACGGATTGGGCATCGCCCCGGGCGGTGCGGCCACGCCGCAGCTGCCGGGGCTGGTGATCCTGGCTGGCGAGGCCGAAGCCGGAAACCCTGCCATCACTACCAAGGCCGTGACCCCGGCGGGATTGATGGCCGTGGCCGACAGCAAGCTCAACCTCGCGGCCAAGGCCACCACCATCCAGGCCGAGGCAGGCGAGGACAATGAGACCTGGATGACTCCGGCCCTGACCGCCGCGGCCATCACCGTCCTCTGCGAACCGCCCGAACCCGTGCCCACGGGCACGGTGCTGGCTGTTGCCTCCAGCACCCCCCCGGACGGCTGGCTGGAGTGCAACGGCGCCAGCCTGTCCACGGCCACCTATGCCGAGCTCTATGCCGCCATCGGCACCACCTTCGGCTCGGGCACCGGGACCTTCAACCTGCCGGACCTGCGCGGCGAATTTGTGCGCGGCTGGGACCATGGCCGGGGTGCGGACTCCGGACGTGTGTGGGGCAGCTCTCAGGCCGACGATTTCAGGTCCCATGCCCACTCCGGCTGTGCCGATGTGGACACCTCGCACCCTGCGAACGTCAGCGAGGGTGCAGGATATGGTGCGAAATCCGGCAGCACTGCCGCCAGCGGCGGCGGCGAGACCAGGCCGCGCAACGTGACCCTGTTGTTCATCATTAAATACTAGCAACACGCTAAAGCGATAAGCCATCAAAGAGGAATTATGGATATATACGCCTACCACCAGGAGACAGGGGAATTCCTGAGCACTGGCAGCGCTCCAGTCGACCCTCTGGAATCCGCGCAATCAGAACAAACGGTCTACATGCTGCCCGCCCACGCCATGGCGACCCCGCCACCCGAGGCGGCCGAAGGTTTTGCCGCGGTCTGGAACGGCACGGTCTGGGAACTCAAGGAGGACCACCGGGGTGAGACGCTCTACTCCACGGCCACGGGCAAGGCTCTGGTCATCGAGGCACTAGGGCCGCTGCCTCCGGCGACGACGGCAGTGGCCCCGCAGGCGTTCGAGGTCTGGGACGAGGTCAGCCAGGGCTGGGTTCTGAACAATGACGCCTGGGCCGAGGCCGTGCGCGCCGAGCGCAACCTCAGGCTGGGAGCCAGCGACGCCATGGCCCTGCCCGACTACCCACATGCCGATGAGGCTTCGCGTCAGATCTGGCTGGACTATCGCCAAGCCCTGCGGGATCTGACTGAAGAGCAGGGGTTTCCCTGGACGCCGGGGGAGGAGGTCTGGCCGCAAGGGCCTGGAAACTGATTTTTCTCCCTCTCAGTACCACGACAAAGGGCCGCCCAATGGGCGGCCCTTTGTCGTGCCCGGCTGACGGTTGATGAGGCAGAAACCGCGTCCATTCCTGAGGGGGGGGGTAGAATGATCGGGATGCGCCGGCAACCGGGCATAAATCAGATAAGAACCAATGCCGATTTGTCAACCTCGTCGGGCTTCCCCCCGTGGGCCGCGACTGCTATGGTGCCGGCCACGGAACATCCATGAGCAAAACCCTGATCATCGCAGAAAAGCCCTCCGTGGCACGAGAAATCGCCAAGGTCCTCGGCCTGCGGCCCTCGCGCGCCGACGGCCACATCGCCGACGCCGAGTACGTGGTCACCTGGGCCATCGGCCATCTGGTGAACATCGCCGAGCCCGAGGAGCAGGACCCGGCCTGGGCCGGGCGCTGGAGCATGAAGCAACTGCCCATGATCCCCCTGCGCTTCAAGCTGGGCATCCTGCCAGGAACCCAAAAACAGTTTTCCATCGTCAAGGGCCTCATGGGCCGCGACGACGTGGATCTGGTCATCAACGCCACGGACGCCGGGCGCGAAGGCGAGCTGATCTTCAGACGCATCGCGGTCATGGCCGAGTGCACCAAGCCGGTCCGACGCCTCTGGGCCAACGACATGACCGAGCAGGGCCTGAAAAAGGCCCTGGCCAAGACCGTGCCCGACGAGGAAAAGCGCAACCTCGGGCTGGCCTCCTTTGCCCGGGCCGAGGCCGACTGGCTGATCGGCATGAACTTCTCGCGCCTGTTCACCCTAAAGGACCATTCGCTGATCACCGTGGGCCGGGTGCAGACCCCGGTGCTCAAGCTGATCGTGGACCGCCGCCGCGAGATCGAGCTCTTCACGTCCAAGGACTACTGGACTGTCGAGGCCCTGCTGGCCAAGGATGAAGAGACCTTCACAGCCATCTGGCATGCGCCGCCCGAATACTCGGAGACGCGCATCGACAGCGAGAGCGATGCCCAGGTTGTGTTCGATGCCTGCACCGGCAAGGACGGCAAGGTCGAGAGCGTCAAGAGCGCCAGCCGCCAACAGAAGCCACCCCTGCCCTTTGACCTGACCACCCTGCAACGCGAGGCCAACTCGCACCACGGGTTCTCGGCCAAGGACACGCTGACCATCGCCCAGGCCCTATACGAACAGAAAAAGCTGATCACCTATCCGCGTACGGATTCGCGCTACCTGACCCGTGAACTGTTCAAGGAGGCCCTGGGGCATCTGCGGGCCACCTACAAGGTCTTCCCCGAGATCTCGGCCATCGCCGCCGAGCGCATCAAGAACGGCAAGCACCGCTTCGAATGCGTCAACGACAAGAAGGTCAGCGATCACCACGCCATCATCCCCACGGCCAAGCCTCCCAACCGGGACGCCCTGTCCGGGGACGAGTGGAAGATCTACGAGATGGTGGCCCGGCGCTTCTGCGCGGCCTTCATGCCTGCCGCCAAATTCTCGGCGTCCACGGTCTGGGCCGTGATCGAGGAGCACAAATTCAAGGCCACGGGCAAGGTCTTCAAGGATCGTGGCTGGCTCGCGGCTGAGCCCTGGCGCACGGCCGCCGACAATCCCCTGCCCAATCTGCGCAAGGGCAGCGAGGTCAAGGCCATGGACCTGTCCAGCAAGAAGCACCAGACCAAGCCCTCGGCCCATTTCACCGACGCCTCGCTGTTGGCGGCCATGGAAACCGCAGGCAAACTGGTGGACGACGAGGAACTGCGCGAGGCCATGAAAGAGCGCGGCCTGGGCACACCCGCCACCCGTGCCCAGATCATCGAGACCCTGCTGGCGCGCAAATACGTCGAGAAAGACAAGAAAAAACTCATCGCCACGGACCTGGGCTGCCACGCCGTGGATATGATCGAGTCCTTTCTGCCGCAACTGGTCTCGCCGCAGATGACCGGCGACTGGGAAAAGCGTCTCAAGGACATCGAACAGGGTCAGGACACTTACCCGGCCTTCATGCAGGACATCCGGACCTCGGTCATGGACGGCGTGCAGCTGGTGCGCAACCACCGGGCCTTTGATGCAAACGGCTTCCCCATGCCCCTGCCGGGCCAGGAACCAACCCGGTCCAAGACCGCTGCTGCACATGCGGGTCAGGCGGCGCCCCAGCCCCGACGCCCGGGCACTCCCCGCTATGACCGCGACGGGTTCCCCATCACCGACGCCCCCCCCCGAGCCAACAACCCTCAGGGCGCAGCCCGGCAGTCCCCGGCAGCGGACGGGCCCGCACCCTCGGCGCCCCGACAGGCCAAACCAGCCCCGGGCAATTCCACGCACGGACCCAAAGGAAACCTGCCTGCCGCAACAGCGACCGGAACAGCAACACCCGGCGGCACGGCGCGCGGTCGGCACTCGGCGGGAAACCCTGCCTCCCCACCGCAAAGCACGGCCCCTCCGCTGGACCGCGACGGTTTCCCGGTGGAAAGCGCTCCAGCCCCGAAAAAACTCTCGGGCGAGACCCTGGGGCCCTGCCCGTTGTGCGCCAAGGACGTGTTCGAACAGCCCGGAGCCTTCGAATGCGCAGGCCTGGATGACGGCTCGTGCACCCTACGCATCCAAAAAAACCTGTTCGGGGGCGAGGTGCGCGAGGCCATGGTCCGGGACCTGCTGTCCACGGGCCGGACCTACAAGCGCGCCCGCTTCGAGTCCAAGGCGGGCAAGAAGTTCAACGCCTTTCTGAAGCTCGATCCCAAGGGCCAAGTCGAGTTGCTGTTCGAATAGGGAAAGGCCCCGCGCACGGCAAGGCACTCACTGATTCAAGCGGTGGGGACGTTGTTTCTGAAGACTGTGGCCCCGTCCAAAACAAAAAAAGGGGAGGCACAGAAAGGGAGCCTTGGGCTGCTAGCCGAGCGCCTGCTGGGTCCGCAGCCGTTTGACAAAGACCTCACCCGTATGGGTGATGAAGACCAGCTTTCGGCCACGGTCACCGCCCACATCCGAGGCCGCCACCCGCAGGCGCTCGCTCTCCAGGGTCTTAAAGGCGCTCAGCACGTTCTTCTGACCCATCCCGAACTGCTCCTTGAACATGGCATTGGCCCCGCCAAAGACCTTGCAGACCAGATTGGCCCGACTCGCGCCATGAAGGTACATGGCGTTGGCGAAATGCTGAATGGCGGCGTCCACGTACTTGAACTCGCCCTGGCTCTTGCCCTTGGGATAGTCGGACCAGTTGGGCAGCAGGGCATGGAAGACCGCGCCGACCTGGCGCACCGGATCATGGAAAGTCACGGCCACGCAGGAGCCGAGCACCGTGGACACGGCTGTGGGCTGCCCCGTGACCAAGCCCTCTCCCACGCCAAGGTTCACAAATTCTATGCCGGGATACTCTGCCATGAATGTGCGCATCAGGCCTCTTCAGCCTCTGCGTCCAGAGGACTGGGGGCCAGGCCGAGATTGGCGAAGGTCTCAAACAGCAGTTCGCGCTCAAAGGGCTTGGTGATGTAGGCCGAGGCCCCATACAGATACTGCGAATCGAGCATGTTCTTGGGATCATTCAGGCAGGTCAGCATGATGACCTTGGGGCGTTGCTCCTCGGGAACCTGGCGCTCGTTGAGCAGGGCCATGATGTCCTTGGTGGCGTCCAGCCCATCCTTCTCGGGCATCATGATATCCATCAGGATCACATCGAACCGTTGCCCCCTGTCCAAGGCGTCCACGACCTTCTGCACGGCCTGACGGCCATTGACGGCCTCCTGGCAGTGTCCGATGTCCTTGAAAAAAGCCTTGAGGATAAACCGCAGGGAATCGCTGTCGTCAACAATCAGAATTTCGAGCAAGGGCGCGGCTCCTTTATTTCCTGGATAGATCTCCTCCAACCGCAGGCGGGAGTTCCGTCACGATAACACCCAGCTTCCAATACGGTCAAAGGCTTCATTGATTTCCACCTCATTTGCTCCGTAGGACAACCGCAGATGCCCTTGCCCTTCGGATCCGAAGGCCCCGCCAGGAATGGTGATCACGCGGGCCTCGCGGATCATGCGCTGGGCCAGTTCGCGCGAGGACTCGGCTGAAAATGTGTAGCGGGCCATGATGTAGAACGCACCCGTGGGGCGGATGTAGGAAAAGTGTTCAGCCAGTTCATCGAGCCGGGCACAGGCCAGCTTGCGCCGGGCCTTGAGGGCCGTGCGCATCTGCTCAAAGACCTGCTGCGGGCCGGTCAGGGCGGCCAGGGCCGCTACCTGGGACGGGGCCGGGGCGCAGATGGCGGTGCAGTCGTGGACCTTGAGCAACTCGTCCATCAGGGGCCTGGCGGCATAGGCATAGCCCACGCGCCAGCCCGTCAGGGCGAAGCGCTTGGAAAAGCTATTCACCAGCACCACACGCCCGGCCAGTTCCGGCAACGAGGCCAGGCTGAGCGGCATGGGACCGTCAAAGGTCAGGGAGTCGTAGGTCTCGTCGCTGATGACGAACAGCCCATGGCGCTCGCACAGCGCGGCCAGGGCCCGCAGGTCCGCATCGGGGTAGACCATGCCCGTGGGGTTGGACGGGTTGCAGAGCAGCACGGCCTTGGTGCGCGGGGTCACGGCGCGTTCCAGGGCTGCGATATCCAGCCCCCAGTCATCGGGGCGCAGGGCCACGGGCACGGGCACGCCCTCGGCCAGCAGGATCTGCTCCACGTGCGAGGCATAGTACGGCGAGGGGATCAGCACCTCGTCGCCGCGCTCCACCAGGGTCAGGATCGCGGCCAGCAGGGCCTCCATGGCCCCCACGGTGATCACGATCTCGGTCTCGGGGTCGGCGTTGACCCCCTTTTCACGGGCCAGCAGCTCGGCCACAGCCTGACGCAGGGCGGGCAGGCCCGGTTGCAGGGTGTACTTGCCTGCCCCGGGGTCCTGGCGCAGGGCCGCGCACACCGCGTCCACCACGTGCTCCGGAGTGGCGAAGGACGGCACGCCCTGGCCCAGGGACACGCAGCCCCCCACCTTGGCGGCGATCATGGGCATGAGCTTGGTGTCGGAGATCTTGATGGCCTGCACGCGGCGGCTGATGGAAGGCATATTATCGCTCTCTTCTTGAAGTTCAGATCGTTATCGGAACAGCTTCCCAGGATTGAGAATCCCTTGGGGGTCGAACACGTCTTTGATGCCTCTTTGAATCCGCATGGAGGCCTCGGACAGCTCCAGGGGCAGAAAACGCTTCTTGGCAACGCCGATGCCGTGCTCGCCGCTCATGGTCCCGCCCATGGCCAGGACCAGCTTCAGCAGCTCCAGCACACAGGCCTCCATCCTCTCCTCCAGACCTGCCTTGCCGGTGACGTTGATATGGATGTTGCCGTCGCCGGAGTGACCAAAGGCGTAGATGGTCAACCCATGGCGCTCTTCCATTTCCGGCAGCCGCCCCACGAATTCGGCGATGCGCGCCAGGGGCAGGACCACGTCCTCGGGCACATAGATGGGATCGCTGTCATGGATGCGCTGCGAGACCTGGCGGCGCACGCCCCACAACTCCCCCCGCTGCGCCTCGTCCGTGGCGGGCAAAAGGTGCAGGGCCCCCTGCTCTACGCAGATGGCCCCCACGCGCTCCATTTCTGCCTGGGCCGCTCCCTGGGCCCCATCGGTCTCCAGCAACAGCAAGGCCCCGTCGCGCGGCAGGTCACCGAAGGGCAACAGATCACCCACCAGATGCAGACAGCGACTATCGAGAAATTCCACGGCAGAGGGGGTCACCCCGCCCGCCATGATGGCCGACACGGCCCCCATGGCCGCGCTGAGGTCCGCAAACAGCGCCACCTGGGTGCAGGTCTCCCCGGATAGGGGGATGAGCTTCAGGATGAGTTTGGTGATCACACCCAGGGTGCCTTCGGAACCCACCAGCAACTGCGCCAGATCGTAACCCACCACGCCCTTGCGCGTGGCTGTGCCCGCGCCCAGCAGCTCACCCGTGGGCAGCACGGCCTCAAGACCCAGGACATAATGCTTGGTCACCCCGTACTTGACGCAGGCCGGGCCGCCCGCGTTGGTGGCGGCGGTGCCGCCGACGGTGGCGGTGTCCAGGCTGGCTGGGTCCGGCGGATAGCACAGGCCCTTGGCCCGGGCCGCGGCCTGCAGGTCCGCCACGATGACGCCGGGCTCCACCACGGCGATGAGGTTCTTCGCGTCGATGTCCAGGATGCGCTTCATGCCCGCCAGGGCCAGAACCACCCCGCCATGCACGGCTAGGGCCCCTCCGGCCAGGCCGGTGCCCGCCCCGCGCGGGGTCACGGGAAAATGCAACTCGTTGGCCAGCCTGAGCAGGGCCTGGACCTGGGCACAACTCGTGGCCCGGACAACAACGACCGGGACATGGACCTCGGTGGAGGCGTCGCGCGAGGCCTCATCCAGGGCCTGGGGCGTGACATCCACGGCCTCGGGGCCAACATTCTCACGAATGCGCTCGATGATCTCGGGGGTCAGGGGGGTATATGGAGAAAGGTCTGACATGATCGGATTCCTTTGCGAAGCGGTCTTCGGGGCAAAGGGCACTCTAGGGGAACGATACGCGGCAAGGCAAGAGGCAAGAGGCCGTACGACGCCCAGAAATGGCGACCAGGGGAGCGATTGAAATTCCCGGCACTGACACTCAGGGCCGCTCACAAACCGTGTAGCTGGGCAAAAAAGAGGGGAAAGACATGCCAGAGACACAAGGAGGGGATGAAAGCTGGATGACTCAAGAGGTTCAACGTCAGTGGCAACACTGAAAGTCGTTCAAAAGCTTCGCTCGGGAAGAGCAAGGGGCAGAAGCTCAAGGCCGCTCAAAAACCACCTCTTTCCACTTCGCCATGAAGCAATGCCAAAAGTCGTTCAAATGCCGCGTTCGGTAGGCGCAAGGAGCATTCAAGATCGACGCCTATCTGGACATAGGCGAGAGTTTGAATGCTCCGCAGCAGCACCGCGAACGCGGATTTTTCAACGACTTCGCGAACTCAACTGCAAAAGGCCGCTCAAAAAACGTGCTCGCGAGGAACCAGAAAAATCCAAGCTCGACGCCTATCTGGACATAGGCGAGAGATTGGATTTTTTGCGGTGCACCTAAGGTGTCAGGTCTTGTAGGCTCAAAGACTCGCCAACAATTCACTGAACGCCGCGAGCGCGGGAATTTCAGCGGCCGACTAGTCTTCCTTCGACCTCTCAAAACCGGGGATGGAGAAATAGTCCTCAGCCCAGCGCAACAGCCACATGGCCAGGGTCACCAGCACCAGATAATAGATGGCCACGGTGCCGTAAGCCTCCACGGGCCGCCAGGTGGCCTTGGCGATACTCCGGGCCGCGCCCATCAGTTCCTCCACGGTGATGATGGAGGCCAGGGACGAATACTTGATCAGATAGATGATCTCGTTGCCGATGCCGGGCATGGAGCGGCGGATGGCCTGGGGCAGGACCACGTGCAACACGGTCTGCAGGGGGGACATGCCGAGCGCCTTGGCGGCCTTGAATTGCCCGGCACGGATGGAGAGCAGCCCGCCCCGGACGTATTCGGACTGGTAGGCCGCGCTGCATAGGGCGAACCCCAGGATGGAGGCCTGCATGGCGTTGAGCACGATGCTGTGCCCAGCGATGCTGATGTAGGGCAGGGCGAAGTACCAGAAGTAGAGCTGGACCACCAGCGGGGTGCCCCGGAACAGAGCCACATAGATATCGGCCACGCGCCGGACCCAGGCAAAGCCGTAGACCCGCAGCACCCCCGTGATCACGCCCAGCAGCATGCCGTACAGGGCCGAGGGCACGATGAGCTTGGCGCTGATCAACAGGGCCACGTTCAGCCCCGGGATCACGCGCTCGGATGCGAACAGCCAGTACTCTTCCATCTACGCCGACTCCCCGAGTTCGTTAATCTTGGCGCAGAAATCCTTGGTCCGGGAGTTGGCGGACTCGGCCAGGAGCACGGCGGGGGTATCGTGCTCGATGATGCAACCCTGCTCCATGAAGATGAACTCGCTGGCCAACTGCGCGGAAAAGGTGATCTGGTGCGTGGCCATGACCATGGTCATCCCGGACTTGGCCAGGTCCTTGATCACCGTCAGGACCTCGCCGATGAGTTCGGGGTCCAGGGCGCTGGTGGGCTCGTCCAGGAGCAGGACCTTAGGGTCCATGGCCAGGGCCCGGGCCACGGAGACGCGCTGTTTCTGGCCGCCCGAAAGCTGGGCCGGATACAGGGCGGCCTTGCCCGCCATGCCCACGCGTTCCAGCTCGGCCATGGCCCGCTCGGTGGCGGCCTTCTTGGGGATGCCCTTGACCTTGGTCAGGGCGATGCGCACGTTCTCCATGGCCGAAAGGTGATCGAACAGGTTGAAGTCCTGAAAGATCATGCCTACGGCCTGGCGGTAGGCATACAACTCGCGCTTGTTCTTGAACTTGATCTCGTTGCCGTCCAGCCAGATGCGCCCCGAGTCCGGGGGCAGCAGGAAATTCATGCACTGCAGCAAGGTGCTCTTGCCCCCGCCCGAAGGCCCGATCAGCACCTTCAGTTCGCCGCGCCTGAGTTCCAGGGTGGCGTCCTTGAGCACGTGGTTGGTGCCGAAGCTCTTGTTGAGCCTGTCGATGCGCAGGATGACGTCATTTGCGGACATATTACATGGCCCCCTCTTGGGAATAGCCCTTGATACGGACCTTGCGTTCGATCCAACGCAACAGCTGGATCCCTATGTAGGTCAGGATGAAATACAGGATGGCCGCAAACAGGGCCATGGCCACCGGCTCGTGGGTCCGGCCCGCCACCGAGCGGGTGCGGGCCATGATCTCGGGTACGCTGATGACCATCAGCAAGGCCGAGTCCTTGAGCAGGATGGAAAATTCGTTGGACCAGCCAGGGATGGAGAGCCGCAGGGCCTGGGGCAGGATGATGGTCCTGATGGCCGTGAAATCGCTCATGCCCAGGGCCCGGGCGGCCTTCAGCTGCCCTTCGGCCAGGGACCGGATGGAACCGCGCACGATCTGCGACTGGTACGAGGCGCTGGTCAAGCCCAGGACAATGACGCCCGCGGCCAGGGCGCTGTCGATACCCACAAGAGGCAGCAGGCCGAAATAGAACAGGAACAGCTGCACCAGGATGGGCACCCCCCGAAACAGCCAGACGTACAGGCCCACGACGCGGCGCAACAGCGGGCGGCCATAGACCTGGGCGCAGGCCAGGGGCACTCCCAGGGCAAAGCCCACGAGCAGAGCGCCGAGCAGAATCACGGCGGTCCAGCCCACGCCCCCCAACATGTAGGGCAGAGCCTCGATGGTGGCGCTCAGAGCTTTATCAAAATGCATGGGTCAGCCTTGGTGCAGGTGGTTCCAAATAAAAATCGTCCGGTCGGTTTCGGGGTACCCGAACCCGACCGGACGGTCAAAGCCTAATCAAAGTCCCCGGGCTAGTAGATTTCCCACTTGGCCTTGAGTTCTTCCCAATACGGATCGGCCATCAGCTTCTTCAGGCCCGCGTTCAGGGTCTCCAGCAGCTCCTTGTCGGCCTTGCGCACGGCGTAGGCGTAATTCTCGGGAGCGGCATCAAAGGTGCCGACCAGCTTGAAGGCATTGCCCTTCATGACCTCATGGGCGATGGAGCTGTCCATGCCCGAAGCGTCGATGCGTCCGATGGGCAAGTCCTGCATGGCCAGATCGGTGGAGTCGTACTGCACGATCTCGATCTTTGCGCCAGCGGCCTTCAACTCGGTCAGCAGCTTGAAGGTGTTGGTGCCGCGCTGCACGCCGATCTTGCGCCCGGACTTCAGGAAGCCGGGAAGGTCCATCTTCTCGTCACCGCGGGACACCAGGACCTGGGTCACGGAGTAGTAGGGCAGGGTGAAATTGACGATCTCGGCGCGTTCGGCCGTGGCGCTCATGCCCGAGGCAATGAAGTCGATCTTGCTGGCGTTCAGGGCGGGAATGATGCCGTCCCAGTCGGTGGGCTGGTGCGTGACCGTAAAGCCCATCTCCTTGGCGATCCAGTTCACGGCCTCGACGTCGAACCCGGAGGGCTTGCCGTCCTTGTCCACGAAGCCGAACGGCGGGAAGCCGAAGTCGATACCATTGACATACGCCTTTTCGGAGGCAATCGCGCCGGAGACCAGCATCAGGCCAACCAGCACACTGGCCACCAGGGCCGCAAATTTCTTAGCCATGTCCATCCTCTCCTTTATGAATCGGGCGTCCATCACCTCGGGGCCGGCCCCCCGCCTTTGACGCCGAAAAGTACGTTCTCTGCCGGAAGTCTTCCGAATAACAGAGGGTCAGGGCGTGGGCAAGGTCTAAGCCCAGCGTATTTCTAGCGAAGCGCCTTGCAAGGGGCTATTCCCTTGGTTGGGCAAAAATGTTAGGCCCATTCCAATGAAGAATTTTTCCCGTCTCCCAAACGCCCTGCGCCGTTCCATAAAGCTGTTCCTGGCAGTTTTTGCGCTGTCTGCACCACTGCTGCTGGCGACCAACGCCATGGCACAGGAGACATCCTTTGGCGACCTGTACTGGATGACCGAGGAATACTACCCCTACAACTTCAGCGAGAACGGTCGCGTCAACGGCATCTCCCCGACTCTGCTACGCCTGACCTGGAAAGAACTGGGAGAGCCCGAGTACGAACTGAAGGCCTACCCTTGGGCGCGGGCCTACCACATGGCCCAGACCCTGCCCAGGACCGTGCTCTTCAGCATGGCCCGCACCCCGGAACGGGAGCAGATGTTCAAATGGGCCGGGCCCATCGCCCATGTGCGCTTCGTGCTCACAGCGCCCAAGGCCAAAGGCCTCAAGATCAGCACGGGGACGGACCTGAAGGGGCTGGTCATCGGCACCCTGCGCGACGACGTGGGTGATCAGCTCCTGGAGCCATGGCGCGACATCTGCACCATCGAACCCGTCGCCACCATGGACCAGAACCTGAAGAAACTGGAAATGGGTCGCCTGGACCTGTTCTCGTACGAAGAAAACAGCACCCGCCTGTTCCTGCTGCACGAAGGCAAAAAACCCGAAGACTACGAGACGGTCTTCGTCCTTCAGGACGTGCCCATCTACTTCGCCTTCCACAAAGACACCGCCGACACGCTCATCCTGCGCTTCCAGAAGGCCCTGGACAGGGTCAAACAGACCAACGCCTTCGTGGACCTGCTGGACGACTACGCCCGCTGACCGCCCCGCGGCCTATCCTTCGAAATCCGTGATGAACGCCGTAGCATGCTCACGACTCAGGGGGCGGGAATAGTAGAAGCCCTGGAGCAGTTCGCAGGACATGCCACACAGGGCGTCCTGGTGCGAGAGCCGCTCCACGCCCTCGGCGATGACCTCCAGACCCAAGGTATGAGCCAGATTGATGATGGTCCGCACGATCTCCACGTTGCCCTGGGACTCCTCCATGGCCCGCACAAAGGACAGGTCGATCTTCAGGCTGTCCAAAGGTAGGCGTTGCAGATAGCTCATGGACGAGTACCCGGTCCCAAAATCATCCACGCTGATGCGCACCCCCCGCTCGCGCAGGGCGGCCAGCTTGTCGATGGCCATCTCCGCATTCTGCATGATGGCCGTTTCCGTGATCTCCAGCTTGAGCCGGTTATGCGGCAAACCGCTCTCGCGCAGCACCTGATCCACTCGCTCCACCAGATCCACCTGTGAAAACTGCCGGCCCGAAACGTTGACCGAGACCAGCAGATGTTCCGTGCCGGGAATATCCCTGCGCCAGCCTGCGATGGTCCTGCAGGCCTCGCCCAAAACCCACATCCCCAGGTCCTGGATACGCCCGGATTCCTCGGCCACGGGGATGAACTCGGCCGGCATCAGCAGCCCCCGGGTGGGATGATTCCAGCGCACCAGGGCCTCGAACCCGAAGAGACTGGCCGAGCCGTTGTAGTGGATGATGGGGTGATACTCGACAAAAAACTCGCCCCGGGCGATGGCCGGCTGCATCTCGTTTTCCAGGGTCAACACCAGTTCGGCCAAATCCATCATCCTCGGGGTGAACACCTTGAAGCGGTTCTTCCCCGCGGCCTTGGCCCCATGCATGGCGATGTTGGCATGCTGGATGAGTTTTTCAGGGGTGGCGCGCCCCCCGCCCCCACCGACGACGATGCCGATGCTGGCCGTGACGCGCACCTCGTGGTCGCCCAGGGTGAAGGGCGTGCGCAGTTGTTCGCGGATGCGCTTCACCGCCTGGATGGCCATGCGCTGGCTGGTCAATTCCTCCAGCAAGATGATGAACTCGTCGCCGCCGTAGCGGGAAACCGTGTCCAGCTCGCGCACGCAGGTCGACAGCCGGCGCCCGACCTCCACCAACAGCGTGTCTCCAAAGCGATGGCCCAGGCTGTCGTTGATGACCTTGAAGCGGTCCAGGTCCACGAACAGGACAGAAAACATATACCCATCGCGACGGCGCCCGCGCTCCACGGCGCCCTTGATGCGATCCTGGCACAAGGCGCGGTTGGCCAGCCCGGTCAGGGGGTCATGCAGGGCGCGGTGGCGCAGTTCGTCCTCCATGCGCCGCCGGTCCGTGATATCCACGAGCGAGCCTTCCAGCATGCGCACACTGCCGTCGGAATTGCGGATGACCTGGGCATGCAGCAACACCCAGAGCATGGACCCGTCCTTGCGCTTCAGGCGGATTTCATAATCCTGAACACGCCCGTCTTCGAAGAGCTTTGCCAGATAGCGTTCGCGATCCTTGGGGTCGAAATAGAGCTGCTGTTCCATGTCCGTGACAGACAGGCGCAGATCCTCGGGGGAGTCGTAGCCCAACATGGCGGCCATGGAGGGGTTGGCGCTGATGAAAATGCCATCCTGGGTGGTCTGGAAGATGCCTTCGATGGCGTTCTCGAAGATGGCGTGGTATTTGCGCTCGGCGCGGCGCAGGTCGATGTTCACGCGCTGCAACTCGCGCTCGCGGGACTCGACCTCACAGCTCATCTCGCCAAAGTGCCCTACGATCTCCAGCAGTTCCTTCTGATTCACACCCTCGAAACGGCAGGTGTAGTCGCCCCTGGCGACCCGCCTGGCACCCAGCTGCAAGGCCTCCAGGGGCTTGCGCAGATAGATGCGCAGCAGCACTCCCGTGGCCAGGGCGATGACCAGGATGGCTCCGAGCCCGCTGATGATGGACATGACCAACAGGTCATGCTTGTTGCGCTCATAGGATTCCAGGGAATAGGCGACCTGGACGGCGCCGATGGCCTGGTCGTTGTAGACGACATCCTGCCGGAGCATGATCATCCCGGCAGCGGTCCGCTTCTTGGTCAGGGAAAACAGGACGCGGCCCTTGGCGTCGGAGATGGAAAGCTCCTGGACCAGTTCGTTCTTGGCGAAGGCGGAACCCACCATGCGCACGCTCTGGTCATCCAGATTCCACATGGGGACGGTCAATACGGAGGCGGCGTCGGAAATGGACTCGTCCGCCTTGGCGTGCAACTCGCCGAGCATCTCCCTGGAGCGCGTCTGGTAGGCGAACACCGAAACCAGGGTGGTCACCACCAGGGCAAAGAGCACCAGGGAGAGGGTCATGTCCTTGGAGATGGACCGACCCGAGTGAAAGAAGGATTTGAACTTGGGCCCCAAGGACATCAGCGCTCCAACCTGCAAGACCGGCCTGTTGCGATTTCAAGATCAATATCCGGAAATTCTTAAGCTTCCTAAACTTGAATAGTTTATTAGGAGTGAATCAGTCAACCAGGACAACGCGCGTGAGCCAAGATGATAAGCGCAACACGTTGAATTGACACATCCAGCGCTGCATCAAGGAATATCCACATCGAAACAGTCGACCTGCATCCATGATACAAGAATGGTTACACAAAAATAGGCTCCGTGGACATTCCTTCCTCCTGACCGGGGCACCCCCAATTAAATCCAAGCAATCCGAGTCCGTCTTCCAAAAACACAAAACTCCGAGCCAGAGCCGCTGAGCCGAACGTTTGAGACAGTGGTTGCCGACCGAACTTGAAAAATGTATTAAATGCGCGGGCGTCTGAAACCCTTCCTTCTCGACGTCTACGCTAGCCATGCAACCCTATTCAAGACAACACCAAAGGCAGTCACCCGAACGAAACAAACGATGGAGCGATCTCTACTACGCCAGCTCACAAGCGGAACAGCCTGGCTTTCAGCCGCTTTCCTTGCCCGCGCGACCTCGACGTTCGGTATTGTGGCGATCCTCGCAAGGTCACTAAGCATTGCCGAAATGGGTTTCTATTTTCTGTTGCTCCAAGTGGCGACCATCGCGTCCATTTTCTCCGGCATGGGAGTCGAACAGGGAAACCAGAAATTCATCAGTGAAGCCGTGGCCAACACTCCTGGCAGTGTCACCGTGGTTGTTTCAAGACTAAACGGCATCGTCTTTGCCGCCACGGCAGGGGTGTTGGGCATCATCTGGGTTGGCTGGCAGCTATTGGAAACACTCTGGTTCAAAGGCGCTCCGCCGATTATCCGATATTTCCTGCTCGGAATGATCGCCGTCATGACCGTTGAACGAATTCAGTCCTCCATGCTCCGGGCCATGGACAAAATGGGCAAATCCTCGATGAGCGACGGCGTGGTCCGGCAGTGTTTCCTGTTCCTCGTCCTTGGCATCCTCTATCTCATGAAGCCAGAGCGACTGCTCCTCGAAGGCGTGCTGACCGCATGGCTGCTCTGTTCCATCGCAGGGCTCGTCCTTGCAAGATTTTGGTGCGGGTCTGCACTGGCTCCATACCGCAAAAATGAACCGGAACACGGGCCAAGCCTTTCGCACATGATCGGGGTCTCCATCCCACTGGGTGTGGCCTCGGCCACGGCTGTCTTGCGGGGAGCCTCGGACATGCTTGTCATTGGCTGGCTCATGGGACCGGAAATGGCAGGGTTGTTCGGGCCCGTTAAACGCGTGACCACCCTTGTCTCGGCCCTGACTCCGGTCACCAAGATGCTGCAACCCATGGTCGCAGGGCTCTATGCCAAGAATCAGATCAAAGAACTGGGCGCGCTCTGCCGCAAGGCGTCTCTGCTTTCCACTGCCGTGGGGCTGATCCTCGTGGCCTTCTTCGTGATCTATGGAAATACCCTGCTCTCCAAGGTCTTCGGCCCGGCCTTTGCGGGCCAGGGTCCCATCCTGTTTATCCTCGTGACAGGGCTTGCCGTGCGCAACTACCTCTCAGCAGCCGGGGTCGTCTTGCAGATGACCGGGCAACACATGCTGACCATGCGGGTCAATATCCTGTTCTGCCTGTTCGCCATAGCGGCCCTCATTCTCGCGGCACAGAGCGGCCAACTTTTGTGGATCGCATGCGCCGCCTCCGGAACGATGGTCCTGCAATTTATCCTGCTCAGCCATCTAGCCCAACGTCACACGGGCATCAGAACCTATTTCATGCCCTTTACCTCGAGGTGACCCCTGATGCTGCCCACATTCATCATCGCCGGAGCCGGCAAGTCAGGAACAACAACTCTTTGGAGCCAGCTCAACACCCACCCCCAGGTCTGCATGGCCCGCATCAAGGAACCCGCATTTTTTTCCGAAATTAAAGGAATGAATGAAGGGGGAGGGCCGGGCGCACCCACGGCCAGCGGATCCTATTCCAGGGGACTAGCGTGGTATGAGAGTCTGTTCACAGCAGAAAATTCCCATAGGGCATTTGGCGAGGCCTCGACGCTCTACATGCACGCCCCCGATGCCGCGGGATTAATCAGACGGCATATCCCCTCTGTCAGACTGGTTTTCATACTGCGCGACCCCGTTGCCCGAATGTATTCGCAATACTGGCAGGAACGAAAGGCAGGGATGCGCCTACCCGACTTCGACGCAATGCTCGACGCGGGTCACCCTCGCATGCGCCGCTATGCATACAACAGCCACTACCGTGAACATTTGGAACGCTTTCTGGCCATCTTCCCCCGAAGTCAAATTCTTATTCTGTTTTCCGAACGGTTGCGCACCCTGCCGGGAACCACCTTCGACGAAGCCTGCACCTTCATCGGAGTGGAACCGGGGCTCCGGACACGCGAGTTGGGACGGTCACACAACACGGCAGCCCTGCCTCGGTGGCCCACCCTGCAGCGGCTGCTGAAATCGCCAGCCTGTAACGTCCTCAGGGTTACACTGCACGACGGCATCAAACCACCTTTGCGGGCTGCCGTTCACTTGCTCCGTCAAACCAATATAAAAGACTTCGACTACCCTCCGCTGGCTCCCGCGCAGAAGGATCGGCTAATTCCAATCTTCCAGGACGACATCAGCTTCGTGGAACAACTCGCCAACTGTTCCCTCAGCCATTGGAGAAAAGTGGCATGACCAATTCTAAAAACCTACGTGGCGATCCACGCCGCCTATTTTTTCTGATTTACGACTCGCGCTCTGGCTCGACACTGCTCTCCTCACAACTCGACGCCCACAAGGATATCGTGGTGACCACCGAGAGCAATTTCATGCGGCTGCTCCTGGAGCAACAAAAACAGTTGAAAGGCGCAACAACATCCGAAAAAATTCTAACAATACTTCGCTGTGGAGAACGCATAGCTCAACTGGACCTTCCGGATAGACTAATTGCGGCTCGCCTACCGAGCAGTGGCCCCTACTCCATCTCTAGCGTCGCACAAGCTCTATCTGAGGCCTATGCGGACCACATCAAACCGGAGGCCAAAAACGTGATTATCAAGGATGGCGCCAACGGATACTGGATCAATCAAATCACACAGCACCTTCCAGAAGCCGGATTCATTCACATACTGCGTGATGGACGAGCTGTATTCAACTCGAAACGGTTCACCGAGCGACCTTATGCTCCAGGCAAAATTATGGCTCGCGACACATTGACAGCGGCTCGACATTGGCGGAGCTTTGTCAACCACGTACATGGATTCACGAAGCTACATCCCGAGAAAATTTTAACGGTCTGCTTCGAAGACTTACTTAAGTATCCAGACCGAACCGTAGCAACGGTGTACAGAAGCCTGGGGTTGCCTGCCGATAACAACGCCAGTTCAACCGAGTATTCAAAACGAATTCCAGCAAAGGAAAGTGCAATACACCAAAAAATCACAAAAGAGGTGGATGCCACAAGGATTGATGCCTGGAGGCAGGAAGTTCCTACTTCTGAGCTCTACGTCTTTGACTACTTATGCCGGCGAACCCTTGAACGCCACGGCTACGAACCAATCAGTCGGGGAGCTTCAGCCGTCACTCTGCTTAACACCAAACACCTTGCCGTGATCCTTCAGAGCCTCTGGCGTCGCTTGGCGAGTTGGATGCGTTTGGCATTCTCCCCCACCCTGACTTGGCAAATCGTTAAGTGGAAATTCCTTCGACTAAAGGGCTAGCGATCCGCTGTCACCCGCCGTGCCACGCACAAACAATAACTGTTGACAGGACGACTTCAATGGCGCCAGAGTATATTATTTAGCCAAAACGTATATCCAATGAAAACCGCCTCGTTAAACATCCTCCTTGTAACCGCACCTCTCTCCACCAAGGGAGGAACCATCCGCAGGTTAGAGCTCTGGGGGCGATACTTATCGCAAAAGATGAAGCTCTCGCTACTTTTCTATTCCACCGCCCCGGACAATATCACCCCCAGAATCAGTGAAGGAATAACCTGCATCCCCACTCAAACCATGAACCGGTTCGGCCGCATCTTGATTCTCCCTGCGGCACTAAGAATCTTATGGTCCATCCTTAAGTGCCGCCCCGACTACGTCCTGGCCATGTTTCTTTGGCCCGGCTTGGCCTCTGGCATAGCCATACAACTTGCCCGGATCCTAGGGCTTAAATCCGTACGCCTGGGGCTGCACATCGCGGGTGATCCTATTCCTCCGAGTCTTTGCTGGTCACCAAGGACGTGGATATACGCATTGGCCACCAAGATATCTTTGGCCCTTGCCGACGATATCATCGCTATATCACCGGGCATCATCGAATTGCTACAGAGCAAGTATGGCGTACCAGAAGGCAAGGCAATCCACCTCGCGCCCATCAGCGTTGAGCAACATGAACTCAAAAAAAACTGGAGGGACACCAACGGGCAGATTCATTTTGGCATCTTTGCACGCCTCAGCTCAGACAAAGGAATCCAGTATGCCCTCAAGGCCCTGGCAAAACTCCACGCAGAGGGTACAAAAGCCACCTTGGACATCTACGGTGAAGGTAACTATTCTCAACAGCTTCTTAATCTTACAAAGAACCTTGGCCTTCAGGAGATCGTCCGATTCCACACCTGGGTTGCCCAACCTTTGAATCAAATGCTAAAAATTGATTGCCTGCTGCTCCCTTCTCTGTCGGAGGGCACACCGCGCTGTATCCTAGAGGCCGCATCTTTGGGCATTCCGTGTATCGCCACTCTGGTTGGCGGAGTGCCGGATATAATCGACCACGGCAAGACTGGTTGGTTAGTTCCTTTTGGCCATCCACCTAAACTTGCAGAAGCTATGCGCCGAGTAATCGTGGACCCCTTAATACTCATTAAGGCAGGAACACAGGCGATGGCTAAAATACAATCCAGCCATTCCATCGCAAATGAAATCACCAATCTGACCCGCGTTTTCGAGCAGGTGAATGCCCCATGAGCCTCCATCACATCTTCGCCTTGCTCTGCCTCGTCCTGCTGCCTTTCGCCGAATTCCACTTACTCAAAGTGGGGTTCAATCTTTCTCCCCCCAACGCAGCGGCCGCCCTGTTCGCCGTTTTGATATTGTATTGGGGAATCACCCACCCCAAAAATTGGCTGATGCCAAGCTACGGAATACTATCTTGCCTGGGAGCATTCATCATGCTTGTCGTAGGCGGAAATCTCTACCATCTCCCTCTAAAACAAGCTCTTTCCGCCAGTACCCCTTGCATTGGCGCCGGCCTTCTTTTTTTTGTGGCCTTCACAGTGGCATCACACATCCACAAGAGCCACTGGGAAGCAGCTATCCTTGCCAGTACACTGCTCCCTCCCATCATAGGCCTAGGGCACATCTTCGGCATCGTGCCCTACTTCGAACCCCTCTCGACATTAACGTCAAATAAATCTTTCGAACTCTTTGGAGTTATCCATAATGGTGCGACAGGCCTAATGAAATCTCGAGGCAGCTACGGTATTTCAGGAATCGTTGGGCTTGCCATCGGGATGCGCTGGATACTGCACCATAACCCACTCAAGAGACTTGCAGGGGTCTTCTCTTCACTTGTCATCGTTACGGGATTGATAATGTCTCTATCCAGGAGTACTTGGGTGGCGACCCTCATCTTCTACGCGAGCCTCGCTGTCCTGTTCGGCCTATTCCGGATTCTAACAAAAAACCCAAAGAAACGCGGCATTCATCCCGGCATCATCCTTTGTTCCATTTTAGCAGTGGCACTATTAGGTACCTTTCTTCTCTGGCCAGTAATCCAGGAAGCCAACAACAGGCTCATCGCCATGTCCCCGAAAACCGTCCAAACACGTATTAAATCATACAGACTGGCCCTTGACGTCATTTCGGACCACCCTCTCATAGGACTTGGCCCCAAATTCGAGCACAACGTGCTACATGTAAAGCACATCGTACATAACACGTTCCTGCGTGTTGCTGCATCTTATGGTAGTATGGCCGCAGTAACGCTAAGCGCGTTCATCATCTGGACCTATGGAAACTTGGTCACCGGCCTAATCAAGACAGAGGATCGCAAGAGAAGATATTACCTTATTATCTGGATTGCAGCGATGACGGGGGCGATGGTCGAAATGAACCTATTCAGTGGTGAATTCTCTAAGCAATTCTGGGCTCTGGCGGGACTCGCATCAGCAGAATACCACCCAAATAACTCCCAAGCGCACGAGAGGACAGCCCTGATAGAAGGCTCTCTATCCAGCTAACCGCTCCATCTTGGAACAGCCCACTTGGAGTTGCCCCCATAGAACCAGATACCCAAACTGGAGTTGCCCCCATAGAACCAGATACCCAAACTGGAGTTGCCCCTATAAAACCGGACAGGCAGACGTTTGCAATGAACGGATGAATTATCGAAAAGAACGCATCCTTAGCCTCTTGTGGGGCGCATTTTCGTTGTAGTCCTCAAACCATCCTGCGAGTTTACCCATGGCCGTTACGGCGTCGAGACAAGGGTGGCTTCCGACGTAATCCCGCTTGAACGTTTTGACGAACGCCTCGGCCATACCCTTGCTCTCCGTGCTTCTGACCAGGGTAAAGCGGGCCAGAAGGCCGAGCCATGTGGCGAACTCTACGGTTTCCTTCGCCGTGTATCAGGAACCGTTGCCAGAGAGCCATTCCACCAAGTGGGATACCCGCACGTTCGACCGGTACAGTTTAGGGATAGGGGTCAAAACACCTACCACAAATAGTTCAGACTCAAGCAACTAGAACCCCGGAGAAAGCTATCCTCAGGGAGCACCCCCCTCCAGGCCTTGTCCCCTGAGAGAATCTGTCCTCCCCCTCCCCACGTGCGGAATTCTCACGACACCCGCTTCAAGTATCCATCCGGTGCCACGGTAATCAGCAGCTTGTGGGGGATATCCGTGTCGACCTCAAACTCGGAGTGGGTCTTGCGGTACTCCCAGACAGCGGTCTTAGGGTTGTCACCCTTGCCCCACGGCCTGTCCGCAAACAGATCCGACGGCATGTCTTCAATAAGGGTGTCAAACACAACGCAGTAGCTGCCGAGGCTGACCAAGGGAGCGTAGGCCTCCAGTTCCGCCAAGACATGCTCATGGGTGTGCATGGAGTCCAGACAGACAAGCACTCGAGAGTACCCCGCGGCAATGTCCTGCACCTGGGCGATAACTTCATCGGCGATGGACGAGCCCTGGATCATCTGGATGCGCGAAGCCATGGGATGAGCCTCGATGGCGGCGCGGTTGTGGGCGCGTATATCGATGTCGATGCCCAGTACCTTGCGCTTGGATGCTTTGGGGTCAATGCTCGCGCCGAGTTCGATGGCCTCGGCCATGTCCAGCATGGCCAGCATGGAGGCACTGAAGATGAGCGAACCGCCATGGGCGATGCCGGTCTCGATGATCAGGTCGGGCTTGATCTGCCAGATCAACTCCTGCATGGCGACCATGTCCTGCGGATACTGAATGATGGGGCGGCCCAACCAGGAAAAGTTGTAGGTGTAGCCGTTGCGGTTGGTCTCGCGCGACCATATCCGCGACAGGGCCTGCGCGTCCACGTCCCGGCCCAGGGCCATGACATTATCCTCGACCTGACGCTTGAAATCTAAGATTGGGTCCATAAATCCCTCTGTGTCCCGATACGGAGTTGCGCCCTTACTTAGTGATGCAGGCGTAGATGATGTTGCAGTCCTCGGGCTGTTTCTTGCCAAGCTCGTAGGACGCCCGACAGAATTCTGCCTTCCAGTCTCTCCCGGGGCCGCCCACACGGCCCCAGCCGAACTCGTTGCCCTCCCATAGGCCGTTTTTCAGAAACCAATCCATCTGGGCAGTAGACAACATCTTGTAGAAGATGCCCCCGGTGGATCGAATCTTGAGCCCGGCGCATTCCACCTCGTGGCACAGGGAATCCAGAGAATAGGAACGCCGGTGCCCCGCGATCTCGATGTCGAAAGGGGACAGCTCCTCGCAGTGCTCCAACGTCCCCATGAGGACGGCCAGCCGCCTGTTGATGGCATACGCATTGGGGACGTGCACGATTAGCACGCCATCGTCCGTGAGCATCGAAGCCGCCTTGCGCAGTACCGCCGCGGGGTCCTCGACGTGCTCCAAGAGGTCGAGCATGGTAATGGTGTCGAAGGCCGCATCCAAATCCAACTCCTCGATCAAATTCTCGTGGAACTCGACCCCGGGAAGGCGTTTCCTGGCCTCGGCCAAATGCACGCCGTTGGCGTCGACGCCAACGACCGTCTCGAAATGAGCCGCAAAAATCTCAGTCATCAGCCCATCCCCACAAGCGATGTCCAGCAGGCTCTTTCCAACCTTGTTCTCAAGGCAGGACTCAGCCTTATATTGCGCCAGAAACATATTGTATTCACTATGAAATTTCGTCCTGGACCAGATGAACGATTCCTGACGCCTCTTCTCTTCGCTTCTATCCGCCATGGAATCCTCCCGTTTGCGATGTTGTTGCCGCGTTGTCTCTGGCGAACAGGGGCAGTTCCGTCTCGAATTCCTTCTCGGGCGTCCACCCGGTCGCCCGATTCAGCTTCTCCGAAACCAGCAGCACATTGGCCGTGACGTCGTCAATCCGCACGGCTTCCACTCGGCTCGGTGACGACAACGCCGTCGCGATCCCCAGCGCCACGTCGTGCGTCTGGACCAGCCGCCCGGACCCACAGTGGTAGACACCACCTCCTGCCCCGTCTTTCAACAGACTGAGGCAAGCCCGGACCCAATCGTCCTGGTGGAGCAGGTCCAACGCAGGCGGTCCGTTGCGGTAGGCATGAGTGACGATGGGGCCACCGCCCAGCGCCCGCCTGACGAAGCCCTGCATGAAATTCGGGCCGCCGCCCCGCCCGTAGACGAGGCCGCTCCGCAGGATTGTCACCTCCAGGCCCGAGCGCTGCGCGTACTCCTGGGCCAGGGTCTCCAGCAGAAATTTGGTGTCACCCAGTATCCCCTTAGGCCGCAACGGCCTTTCCTCGTCGGCCTCGATGCGGGTCCCCTCGTCCCCGGAGAAGACTTCCCAACGCGAGGGGAGCAGCAGGGAGGCTCCATTGGCTGCGCAGGTGTCCAGCACGTTGCGCAGCATCACCAAGCTCTCTCCCAAGGCCGAGTTGACGTTCCCGACCCGGGGCGTAGCGAAATGCAAAATGCGCGACACGCCGTGGTCCCGGACAAACAGATCAAGTCCTGCGCTGCCCCGTAGCAGGTCAAGCTCTCCGTGCGACGGGGCGGCGATGCGGACCCCCGGGGGAGCCGCTCGGCGCAATGCGGAGCCGAGATAGCCCTGCCCGCCCGTCAACAACCAGCAGGAGTCATCCCTGCGGATTTCGGCCTCGCCGCTCCTTCGGGCATACGCGGCGCGGGCCGTTCCAAGCATGTCCAAGTGCATTTCAGCGTCGCCCGTTGCATCCAGTACCCTGCGCACTGCCACCGAGAACGACAGGCCCTCGGCCAGGGCCAACACCAAGGCAGCCATGGCATTGCTCCGCGAAATGCCATGGTCGCAGCAAAGGAGCACCCGCCAGCCACTCTCAAGGGCCTCAAGCGCGGCATCCGTGCGGCCCAGCAGCTCCTCAGCGGGATTGCCGCCGCGGTCGACCAGTTCTCTTATGTCCACACGCACTGCCCCCTCGGGCAGGACGGATGAAAACGGTGCAGTACCCAGGCGTTCAGTGATCCAGCAGATCATGGCAGAATCTTCTCCACAGGGATAAAATCCTCAGCCAAACTGCGCAGGTACCAGCCCGGGCGGATAGTCGGGGCCTCGGGTCGCCGCCCCGTCAGGTGGTAGCGAATGAGCATTTCGATCTCGTTGAAGCCCGCCAAGGAGCGAAGGTGGGTGGAAGCCGAGAAGCGGGGATTGATCTCGAAGGGCAGCAGCACCCCGCCACGCACCCGGCCCTGGACATTGATGGGGCCACGACTGCCGATGCCAGCGGCAATGCGCTCGGCTTGACGGCAGAGGCCCGGAAAATGGTCAATGTAGCCCTGGGAGTAGCCGCTAGAGATGAGGCCACCCCGGCCACGGTAGGACACCGAAAGCTTGGCGTCAAACACCCGCCTAAGCGCAATAGAACCAACAATCGTGCCATCGGGCAGGGAAAGCACGCCGATGGTGAACTCCCCCTCGCCTTCGTCCACGTATTCCTGGGCCACGGGGGTCCCCCCCATGCGTCGGATGTAGTCCGCGTAGACGGCTACTTCTTCGGTCGTCAATGCGAAGAAGACACCCGCGCTACCCCCGGAATCGGTTGCGGGCTTGACGATGCAAGGCAAGCCCACAGTCTGCGCGTCGAAATCAAGGCCGATGCCCGCAGTCCTGGGCATGGGCACCTGGAGAGAAGCCAGGAGCCGGAAGGTCTCGTTTTTGTCAGAACAAGCGGCCACCACCCCAGGCGCGTTCATCAACAGCCTTACACCCGCGGCTTCCAGGCGCTCTGCGGCAGCCCCGAGCAGGGCCATGGGCTGCTCGCCCCCAGGGATCAGAAACTCCACCCCAGCGTCTCGGCAACAGTCCAGCACCTGGTCCACGTATCGGTCCCGCGTAATCCTGTAGGTCTTGGCAAATCCCGGCTGGTACAGTCCGTAGGCCGTAGGCGAGACGTCGCAGCCGTAGATCTCCACCCCCCCGGCCAACACCAGGGATTTGAAGATTTCCGTACCCAGAGAGGCACCACCCACCCCGGCGATCATGACCCTGGTCTGCGCCCCTTGAATCCGCATACTATTCCCCTCCGCCAGGGCGGGTGCAGAGAGCGTCCAGCACGTCTGCCACGCGCTCCAGATCCGCCTCGGTCATATCGTGGTAGCTTGGCAGGTTGATGGCACGCCCAGGGATGTCCCAGGCATGAATATTTTCCGGCCGCTGTTCGAACATGGGCAGGCAGGATAGGGGGTGAAAGAAAACTCGGGCGTCGATATTCATTGCATCAAAAGCCTCTTGCAGACGCTCGCGGGTGACGTTGGTCTCCGGCGCGAACACAGCCGTGGGCATCCAGGCCCCAATGACCGTGCCTTCAGGCTCGGGATTCAGATGCAGCCCATCAAATTCCCGAAGACGCTCACGGTAGTAAGCCATGATTTCACGCTTGCGGAAAATAAGTTCTCCAATACGCTCCAGTTGTCCACAGCCGATGGCCGCCTGCACGTTGGACATCTTGTACTTGAATCCCACCTCGTCGGGCCAAAACTGCTTCTGCTGTTTCCTGGAGCGGCCGTGATTGCTAAGGGTCAGGACCTTTTCGTAGAGCTCGTCGTCGTTGGTGACAAACACGCCTCCCTCCCCCGTGGTCAGCGTCTTTGTCCCGTGAAAAGAAAACGCCCCAAAACGCCCCATAGAACCAGCCCGCCTGCCGTGCAGGACCGAACCGATCGCCTCTGCGGCGTCCTCCACCACAGTGATGCCGTGCCGTTCTCCGATAGCCAACAGTTCATCCATCGCGCAGAGGTTTCCATAGAGATGCACAGCGATGATCGCCTTGGTTCGCGGAGTGATGGCCCTTTCTACCTGTACGGGGTCTAGGCACCAGGAGTCCACCAGGATATCAACGAGGACCGGGGTGGCACCAAGGTGCAAGACCGGCGCCACGCTAGCGATCCAGTTCGTGTCGGCAAGGACGACCTCGTCCCCGGGGCCAACGCCTAGTGCCGCTAGGCCCATATGCAAAGCTCCGGTGCAGCTGGAGGTCGCGATGGCGTGCCTTACGCCGAGATGGCTGCGGAAGCCCTCCTCAAAGCGTCCGATGTATTCGTAGCAATGCTCACCCCAGCCGTTCCGAGCCGCGTCCGTCGCGTAACTGACTTCAAGCTCGGTGATGGAGGGTTTGGTATAATGAATGCGGTTCATAGTTGTGTAACTTCCCGTCTCACGGCGTGATAAGTGGCAACACGTTCAGTCTCGCTCGAGCCCAATAATGTCCAGAGTGGGAACGGCCACGGCGAAACGGCCACCCCACTCACCGATGTACGTGTGCTGTTTCATGATCTCCCCGGCGATGTTCCACGGCAGGATCAACAGGATGTCTGGTCGGGATTCGCGGATGGCCGCTGGAGCCACAATGGGCAGATGGCTCCCAGGCAGAAACTTGCCCTGCTTGGAGGGGGCTGCATCACAGACAAAAGGCAGCAAATCCGGCCTGACCCCGGCATAGTTGAGCAGGGTGTTGCCCTTGGCGGCGGCCCCGTAGCCAACAACCCGTTTGCCCAGTCTTTTCTGCTCAATGAGGAACAACAGCAGATCGTCCTTGATCCTGTCGGCCTTGGCCTGAAAGTCGCGGTACGTCTTCACGTCATGCAGGCCGCCCTGCCGTTCTCCGTCCATGACTTTCTGCACGGCGGGCTCGGCCTGCCGGGGATCGTGCTCGTGGCAACCGTAGACCCGCAGACTGCCGCCATGGGTGGTCAGTTCCTGCACGTCAAATACCCGCAGACCATGCCTCTGAAAGATATTGGTGATCGAGCTCAGGGAATGGTAGGAAAAATGCTCGTGATAGATGGTGTCGAACTGCGCGCGTTCCATTAGACGCTGCACGTGCTGGATCTCCACGGTAATGGTGCCGCCCGGCTTGAGCAGGGTCTTCATGCCCAGGGTGAAGTCATTGATGTCCGGCACATGGGCATAGACGTTGTTGGCCACGATGAGGTCGGCGCTGCGCCCTTGAGCAACCAGGTCCCCGGCCAATTGTTCGCCAAAAAACTCTTTGACGACGGGCACGCCTAGGGCCTCGGCGGCACGTGCCGTGGCACTGGCGGGCTCTATCCCCAAACAGGGGATATTTCTGGCAACGAAATTCTTGAGCAGATAGCCGTCGTTGGAGGCCACCTCCACCACCATGCTCTCGTGGCCTAAGCTCAGGCGGTCGCAGATCATATCCGTGAAGGCCTCGGCATGTTTGAGCCAGGTCGACGAGGTCGATGAAAAATAGGCATAGTCGGGTCTGAACAACTCGTCAGCCTGGGCATAGTCGATGGTCTGGACCAGCCAGCAGTGGTCACAGACATAGACCTTGAGCGGAAAATGGAGTTCGGGCTTGTCCAGATCTTCCTGCCCCAGATAGGCGTTTGACGGCGGTGCAAAGCCAAGGTCAAGGAACACATGTTCAAGGGGCGTGTGGCAGTGTCGGCAATTCACAAGATGATTCCGGGGAACGATTCTGCAAGCAGGGCGTGGTTGTTGTCTCTGCTTGAGATGTCGGTTACAGGAAGCGGCCAATGGATGGCCAACCGGGGGTCGTCATGTCGAACCCCGCCTTCGACAGCCTGTTCATAAAACGCGGTATGCAGATAGAGCAATTCGCTGTCTTCCTCAAGCACCTGGAACCCGTGGGCGCAGCCCTCGGGGACGAGCAAGGCCCTCCCCCCTGCGGGGGAAAGCTCTTCGGCGTGCCAAGAAAGAAAGGTCGGAGAATCAGCGCGCAGATCCAGGGCGACATCATAGACCCGGCCTTTCAGGCAGCGCACGATCTTCATCTCAGCGTGGGGCGGGTGCTGGAAATGCATCCCTCGCACAGCCCCCTTTTCCTGCGTTCGGGAATGATTGATCTGAACGACTCTTTTGCCCCCCAGGACTTGGGCTAACTCCCTCTCGCAGTAGAGCCGCGCGAAGGACCCCCTGTGGTCGGCCACGGGCTCGATCTCCAGCACCATCACCCCCGAGATCGACGTCGGCTTGATGATCATTCCGATTCGTCCCCGGCCCAGATCTGCCCCTGGCTTGTGGCATCACGGACGTACTCGCCAATCTGCTCCGAAGCAATGGATCTGCCCTGCTGATAATAGGTGCGGTACCAGTCCACGGTCTTGTCCAGTGCCGTGCCCGCCTTCCAGACCGGCACCCAGGACAGCTCGGTGCGAGCTTTGGTGCAATCGAGGCGCAACAGTCCGGCCTCGTGGGGTTGATTGGTTGTCGTTTCGACAGCGTAGGAGAACGCGTCCCAACGAGCCTTGATCTGCTCGGCCACCTGAGCCACAGTGAGCGCATCCTCATCGGCCGGACCAAAATTCCAGCCACAGGCGCACTCGGGCCTGCCCTGCAACAGCCTCTGTCCCAGCAGCAGGTAGCCGGAAAGGGGTTCGAGCACATGCTGCCAAGGTCGCGTGGCCCCCGGGTTTCGCAGGGTGACGGTTTCCCTTGCGGCAATGGCGCGCATGATGTCGGGCACCAGTCGGTCTTCACCCCAATCCCCGCCGCCAATCACATTGCCGGCACGGGCGCTGGCCAGCAGGGTTTCTGGGCCTATACTTTCATTGCTCGGCTGGAAAAACGACCTGCGATACGAACTGACAACCAACTCGGCACAACCCTTCGATGCGCTATAGGGGTCGTAGCCGCCCATGGGGTTGGTCTCCCGGTAGCCCCAGATCCATTCCTGATTTTCGTAGCACTTATCGCTGGTGATCACGACCACAGCGTGGACGGAGTCGGCCCCGCGGCAGGCCTCCAACACATGGGCCGTGCCCATCACATTGGTGTTCAGCGTTTCCAGAGGCTGGGCATAGCCGCGCCGGACAAGGGGCTGAGCGGCAAGATGAAAGACGATCTCGGGCTGGAAATCGGCCATCACCTGCGCAAGGTGCTGGTAATCTAGGATGTCGGCAATCTCGGACCGCGCCTTGAGGTCAAGCAGGGGGAAATGGGCCGGGTCGGTGTCCGGGGCCAGCGAGTATCCGCAGACCTGCGCCCCGAGTTCCTCCAGCCACAGGCAAAGCCATGACCCCTTGAACCCGGTGTGCCCAGTGACCAGAACCCTTTTTCCACGGTAGATGCCAGCGAACATTACCAGATCTTCCAGGGGGCCTTGCCCTCGGCCCACATCTTGTTCAGGGCATCCATGTCGCGCAGAGTGTCCATGCAGTACCAGAAGCCGTCGTGGCGGTAGACCATCATCTCGCCCTGGGCGGCGATGGTCTCCAGGGGTCCGTATTCTAGATCACAGTCCTCGTCCTCGGTCAGACAGTCGAATATCCTTCGGTTGAAAACGAAGAACCCGCCGCTGATCAAGGCCTGGCTGCCAGTTTGCTCGGGCTTCTCCTGGAACGAGGCCACGTTGTCCCCATCCAAGATCAGCTCACCGAAACGGGCTGTGGCGCTGACTCCGGTCACTGTGGCCAGCTTGCCATGGGTGTGGTGGTACTCCAGGAGCTTGTTGATGTCCACGTCGGCTACACCGTCGCCGTAGGTGAGCATGAAGGTGTCGCCGGTGATGTACTGCTGCACCCGCTTCAACCGCCCGCCCTTCAGGGTCTTCTCCCCTGTGTTGGAAAGCGTGATCTTCCAGCCCGCCTCGTCATGGCAGTTGTGCATACACACGGCCTCGGGTGAGCCCTTGCCCAGTTCCAAGGTCACGTCGTTGTTCATGGCCTCGTAGTGTAAAAAAAAGTCCTTGATAATCTCGCCTTTATAGCCCAGGGGTAGCACGAACTCATGATGCCCGTAATGGGCGTAGGTCTTCATGATGTGCCACAAAATCGGCCTGCTGCCGATGTTGACCATGGGCTTGGGCCGGTATTCCGTTTCCTCTCTCAGGCGGGTTCCGAGCCCTCCGCAAAGGATCACTACCTGCATGACAACCTCATCTTCGGCATAATGGTCATTTTTCCGTTCCAGTCCCACCGCCCGAGGTCGGTTCGGCCAGAGCAAGCCGAACCAGCAACTCCTCCACCGAACGCCTAAACTGCTCTAGGCGAACGAAGGTGTGCGGCGAGATAGGGGTCTTGCCTATGTCCTTGATGAACCAGATCAGCCCCAGCTCCTTCGCGTCGGGACCGAGCAGCGGCAACTCCACCTTGAGCAGGCCCTGCCTGCAGATATCGGTGTTGGTGTTGAACCCCTCGTCGGCCCATGTGTACACGGCCTGATTGCCATCGCAGCCGAGCGAGTTGGGTTCTCTCCAAATCCTGAGTTCGACGAAATCCATGCTCAGCGAACTGGCCATCCGGCAGGCGTGCTCCCACAGTTCGTCCAGATCGCGGCTGGCACCGATGCCCAACTGTAGGTCCAGGAACTGACGGCGCTCCTTGCTAATGCCTGAGACGTCGGCCAAGTCCCTAAGCCAGACGTTAGCCCCCCTGAAACTCAGCTTCCCGCCCTCGCTCCGGCGAGAGAAGAATAACAGGCCTAGGGCCGCCATGATCACGATGAGCCCGATCATCTCATTTCGGATGTGCACGACCGCGATGGCCGCCAAACAAAGGACCGAGGTCAAGATGTACAGGATCAAAACGGCCCGGCGGGTGGTCAGACCCATGGCGATGAGTTTGTGATGCACGTGCCCGTTGTCCGGGGAGAACATCTTACGTCCGCGGATGAAGCGACGGATAGGGGTGATCAGAGTATCGAAGATGGGCACGCCTAGGCCGATAAACGGCAGCATAAACACCGCGCCCACCTGGCCTTTGGCCGAACCGTAGACACCCAGCCCCGAGATAATAAAACCCAGGAAATAGCTACCCCCATCACCCATGAAGATAGTCGAGGGATTAAAATTGTATTTCAGGAATCCAAGCAGGGCCCCGGACAAGGCCGTGAATGCTAGAACTAGGGTGAACTCGCCGCGCACGAACGAGATGCCCACCATGAGGATACTGGTGAACAGGCAGATGCCCGCGGCCAATCCATCCAACCCGTCGATCAGGTTAATGGCGTTGATGAACAGCAGGAACCAGAACACGGTAAGGCAGTAGCTAAGCCAGAGCGGGATCGCCACCCCCGCGAACGGCAACAGGTTGATCCGGTTGCCCCCGTAGAAGGCGATGCTCACCGCCATGATCTGGGCCACGAGTTTGGTCCAGGCAGACAGACGCCGGACGTCGTCCACGAAGCCCACCAGAAAACAGGCCAGGGCCCCGGCTAGGAGGTACTGCTCCTGGGCCCCGAAGGGAGCCGGCCGTTTAACCAAAGCATACCCCATACCCATGGTCAGCACGAAGGTCATAAAGATGGCAAGCCCCCCGGTCCTGGGTTTGGGCTGGTCATGGACCTTGCGTTGGTCGGGGATATCCATGGCCCCGTAGCGCTTGCCTGCGGCCCGCGCCAGAGGCGTTAGGACGAGAGACAGGCACAGGGCGCAGATGAAGACTGCAATATATGCTTCCATGGCTCCGTCACGCTTGGTTCAACAGCTATTGAAAGGATTCCCCCAGCATTGCCCTTGGCATATGCTGGAATCGTGATGTACACAACCTTGACATTAATGTCGAGGAAGGAGGAACCACCCCAACCCATGCGCCAAAGCCATTTTCTCACAACCGGCCCACACTCGGTCCTGCCGTCATGACTAACCCTCAGACGCCCCACACACACTCTCGAACCAATCAGCAAGAAACGGTCGCACTGTGGCTCGTTGCCCTCGGCCTGGGAGGATTCGTCCTGTTCTTCCCGCTGGGCATCAGCCTACGCGAAATCTTCGCTGTAATCGCCGGGATCGGGCTTGTACTTATGCATGCGCTCGGTTATCGCCATTCGTATCTCAAATTTTTCCCCATCAAGGGGCTCTACTTTTTGTTCCTTGGGCTTCTGATCTTCAAGACACTGCACAGCATCGATCCCTCGTCCGGGTTGTACGCCCTCAAGACCAACGCTTACAAGGCGTTCCTCCTGTTCCTCGTTGGCATCGAGTGCTGCCGTTCACCCTTGTCTCTGCGCCGCCTGCTGTTCTTGTTCGTGTTCATGGGCGTATACGAGGGACTGGATGGGGTCTGGCAGGGACTGAACGGAATAGACTTGATCAAGGGCGAACCTCTGGTGGGCCATCGCCTCACGGGCTCCATGGACTCGGCGCGGGTAGGCAACCTGATGGCCCTGACCACCCCCCTGGCCTTCGCCCTGCCTGCGGCCTTGCCCAGAATCCGCTCTCGGGCCGTGGGACTCATACTCATCGCCGCGGCCTGCGCGCCGCAGCTCTATCTCCTGGCCGGGTCCGGCACGCGCAGCGGAATGGTGGGCGTGGCCGCGGCCTTGGCCGCATTCCTGCTCATCCGCAGGTTCCGCTGGGTTCTGCCCTCCATGGCAGCCTTGGGTGGAGCCTCGCTAAGCGCACTCATCTTCAACACGGGCCGCCTGTCCATAGAGCGACTCATGTCCGACCACCGGCTGCTAGACGTCTGGCCCATCGCCTGGGGCGTGTTCAAGAAATATCCCCTGTTGGGCACCGGGTTGAACACCTTCGACAAGGCCTACAAGATGTTGGGCTTCACGCCGCACGTCATGAAGTCGGCCCTGGGGCACCCACACAACATCTACTTGCAGTTTCTGTGCGAAACGGGCATCGTCGGATTCGCCATCCTGCTCCTGTTTCTGGGGGGTACGGCCTTGTGGAGCGCGCGGCGCATCCGCGAGGGCCTAGACAAGGGCTCCAACACCCGCCACTGGATCATCACTGCGGCCTTCTGGAGCAGTTACGTAGGCTATCTAGCTACGGCGATGACAGCGCACAACTTCTTCCGCAGTTGGTGGCTGGGCTTAGCCATGACCATCCTTGGAGTAACCCTCGGGGCCTGCTTGCATGGCCTGCACCTAGACCGCAAGGCGTTCAAGGACGTATCCTGAACACGCGAAGCCCCCAGGTCGAGCCCCGAAGGCCATTCCTCAAAACTTAATCGGATGACGATCGCGCCCGGCGGGCACGGAGCACGGCTACTTGCGCCACACCACGCGGTTCACGTAGTCCGTATAGCTCAAGAGGATCCTGAGCACCTTCTCAGACACGTTAGGCATCTGATAATCAGCTACCATACGTAAATTTCTCCCATCGCCGCGTTTCTGCGTTTCGAGGATCGCCAAGCCCTGATGGATGCGCTCCCAGTTGAGACCGACCATCATCACGGCGCCCTCTTCCATGCCCTCGGGCCGCTCGTGGGCCTCGCGGATATTGAGCGCTGGGAAATTCAGAATGGAGGATTCCTCGGTGATGGTGCCACTGTCCGAGAGGACCGCACACGAATGGATTTGCAGATGGACATAGTCTAGGAAGCCCAGAGGCTTAAGCAACTCGACCCGGGGATCAAGCTCGATGCCCTGGCTCTCCAGACGTTTGCGCGTGCGGGGGTGTGTCGAAACAATGACGCGCTGCCCGAAGGTCCCGGCAAGCCGATTGAGGGTCTCGCCCAAGGCCGTCAGATTCACTGGGTTGTCGACGTTTTCCTCGCGGTGACAACTGACCACAAAATACGACTGGGCCTGCAACCCGAGACGACCGAGAACGTCGGAGGCGTCGATCCCCTGGCGATAGCTGGTCAGCACCTCGAACATCGGGCTGCCGGTCTTGATCACCCGGTCCGGGGCAAGCCCCTCGCGCAGCAGGTATTCCCGGGCGATGTCGCTGTAGGGCATGTTGATGTCCGCCGTATGGTCAACGATGCGGCGGTTGGTCTCCTCGGGGACCCGTGCGTCGAAGCAGCGGTTCCCCGCCTCCATATGAAAGATCGGGATGTGCCTGCGTTTGGCGCTGATGGCGGCCAGACAGCTGTTGGTGTCGCCCAGCACCAGCAACGCGTCCGGGGCCTCCTGCTCAAGCACCGGGTCGATGCGCGCGATGATGTTGCCGATGGTTTCGGCCGTGCCGGCACCCACCGCGTCGAGAAAATGGTCGGGCTTGCGCAGTCCGAGATCGTCGAAAAAGATCTGGTTCAACTCATGGTCGTAATTCTGGCCGGTATGCACCAGCACATGGTCCAGGTGCCGGTCCAGGCAGAGCAGGACCCTTGACAGGCGAATGATTTCCGGGCGCGTACCGACCACCGTCATGACCTTGAGCTTTTTCATATCCCAACCATCTCGCTAAAGGTGTCCGCGTCTTTCGGGTCAAAGATCTCGTTGGACCAGAACAGGGTCCTGAGTTCGCCCGAGCCGATATTGGTGATGCAATGCGTGTGAAAGGTCGGCATATCGACGAAAGCCGGCCGTTCTCCGCTGACCCGGAAGGTAATCATCTCATTCGTGAACAGCCTGCGCAGCTGGATGTCGGCCTCGCCGCCGACCACCAGAAAGCGTTCCACCTTGCGCAGATGGAAGTGATTGCCGCGGGTGATGCCGGGCAGGGTCGAGGAAATGAAGGTCTGCCCGCCCTGATCGGCCTTAACGGCCTCGAACAGCTCGCCCCGCGCATCGCTGTGCAGTGCCAGCAGCCCCGGATAATGATCCGGGAACAGGTAGCTGCGCAGGGTGTTGAACAACCTCAAGTCAAGGGGATCGCCTAGGTCGGGGAAGACGTTCCCGCCATAGCGGGCCAGCATTGCCTCCAGCCGCGCGAGCATCTCGCTGACCTTCAGCCCTCGCCCGGTCAGGCGGCGCTCCTGGACCTCGCCCGCAGCGCAGGCGGACGACTCCAGCCAATCCACAAAGAACCGGGCCACTTCCTGGGCATGCACCAGTTCCAGGTCCCCATCGACATCGATGCGGGGCGTCTCGCCATGGGCCAACTGATGACAGAAGGTCGAGACCACGGAGTTGTAGAACGGCTGGCCGAATTCGCCAAAGACGTGCGGCAGGACGACGTTGTTCACCGCTGCGCCTGCGGCCCGGCCCCAGCGTTCAAGCAGTTCGCCCGCCAACCGCTTGCCGCGGCCATAGCCGGTCTCCCGCTCGCTGTGGGTCGAGTTGGCATAGCCGATGGCAGCCCTGCTGCGGGTCCGCTCCAAAGAAGCAATCAGGGTCTCGGCCAGCCAACCGTTGACGTGCTGGACTTCAGCCTCATCACCGCGAATCATGCCCGCGCAGTGGACGATGGCATCGAGGCCTTCCACGAAAGCATCCAGCAATGCCGCGTCGGCAAAGGTCTCCCGCGTGGCCAGGCTGATCTCGTGCCGTCCCTGCCCGGCGTGCAGCAGCGCCCGCACATGGTACCCGAGCAGCCCGGTCGACCCTGTGATCCCAATCTTCATATGCGGCCTACCGACTCCAGTTCAGCGCGGACCTCGGGCAACTCAAGCAGCAGACGCTCCACACCCGCAACGTCCAGTTGCTGCGTATTGTGCGAGGTGTAGTCCTCCAGCGACGATCCGCGGGTATCCCCCTCGGTGAAATACTTGCCGTAGTTCAAATCACGATCGTCCATGGGCACACGATAGTAATCACCCATGTCCTCGGCCTTGAGCAGTTCCTCGCGGGTGGCCAGGGTTTCGTAGATCTTCTCGCCGTGGCGCATGCCGATGATCTGGACCGGCACGTCCGAGGCGAACAGGTTCTTCAGCGCCAGGGCGAGGTCTTCCACGGTGCAGGCCGGAGCCTTGCGCACGAAGAGATCGCCCTGGACGGCGTTCTCCAGAGCGAAACCCACCAACGCGATAGCCTGGGTCAGTGGGAGGAGAAAACGTGTCATCTCCGGCACTGTAACCGTTAATGGCAGTCCGGACTTGAGCTGTTTGATGAACAGCGGGATCACCGAACCACGCGAGCACATCACGTTGCCGTAACGTACACTGGAGAGCACAGTTCGGCTGGAATCTTGTGCCCGGGCCGCCGCCACAGTGGTTTTTTCCATCAGGGCTTTGGTCATGCCCATGGCGTTGATGGGGTAAACGGCCTTGTCCGTGGAAAGGCAGACCACCCGTGCAACCCTGTTACGGAGTGATTCCTCAATGACATTGGAGCTGCCTAGCACATTGGTCTGCACCGCCTGGAGCGGAAAGAACTCACACGAGGGCACCTGCTTCAACGCGGCAGCGTGGAACACGTAATCCACACCGCTCATAGCTCGACTCAGGCTGTCGCGATCACGTACGTCGCCGATGTAGAACCTCAGTCGGTGATCGTTGTAGCGAATGCGCATCAGCTCCTGTTTTAGTTCGTCACGCGAAAAGATACGCACTTCGCGTACAGCGGAGTCGCGCAACAGATCCCAGAGCGCATTGCCGAACGAGCCCGTGCCTCCGGTGACCAGAACCGTGGCCTCATCAAAATGTTGTCTCATGTTCATTCCTTATTCCTGCATTCCTCGACCACCTTGATCAACCAACTTTCAAGTCGGTCAAACAGCATTTCCCGTCCGAATTCCCTGTAGGCGTAGTCGCGCCCCTTTTCGCCCATGGCCTGGCGCTCTAAGCCGGACATGGCGGCGAGGCGGGCCACTATCTGGGCCATGGCAGGAGCGTCTCCGGCCATGCAGGTCAGGCCGCCGCCGGACTCGTCTATCACCCGTGAGCCTTCGCCGTCCAGCATGGCTAGGATAGGCTTACCTGCCGCTAGGTAGGACTGAACCTTGCCCGGAATGGTCTGGGCGAAGATGGGGGCAGGTCGCAATGTAACGAGTAATGCGTCGGCTGTCGAAAAAAGTTCCGGCATTTCGACGGACGGGCGCTGTCCCAGGAATTTGAACTGCTCGTTCAATCCGCGCCTGGCGACCTCGTCCCGGACCCAGGAACCCATGCGTCCGTCCCCGGCCACAATCCAGCGCACCCGCGGCAACAGTTTGGCAACGATCTCGGCCGCGCCAATGATTGTCGGGAAATCCTGGGCCACTCCAATGTTTCCGGCATAGACGATACGCAGGCTCGCCTCGTCGGAATGTTCACTTTCGAGGCCTGCGGCGTTTGTGATATCAAGGTCGATTCCGGCACCCTCGTACTCGGACTCGGTCCAATTGGGGAAATAATTAATTCGTTCGCGAGGCACGCCGAGTTTTTCAATGTTGGGCGTAAAGGCTCGCGACTGCACGAGGATCCGGGCGCATTGAGCGTAGATCCAGCGCACACCCCTGTCCACGAGACTCAGAATCCAGGGTGAAGAGATAGCTCCCGTGGCCGAGAGGGATTCCGGCCACAAGTCCAGCACCCAAAACAGGATTGGGGCCTTGAATCGCCACCGGGCCAGGGCCGCAGGCACTCCTACGGTCACGGGCGACGGCTCGAATACGAAGATAGCATCGAACCGATCTCGGCTATTGAGGCGGGTAAACACGCCCCACGAGGCCGCAAACATGAACGAGAGGTAGTTCAATATTAGCCGCAGGTGCCCACCGTCTCTTCGTGGAACTAGCGGAACCCTCAGCACCCTCGCCCCGGCAAAAGTCTGTTCCCGGGGGTGGTTCCAGCCGTAGTTCTCGAATAACCGTCCCGAGGGGTAGTTGGGCTGCCCAGTCAGCACTGTAATCCGATGGCCTCGCGTGACCAAGCCACGGACCAGATCGTTGATGCGAAAGTTCTCGGGCCAAAAATACTGACTGACAATGAGGATGTTCATGGACAAGGCGCTCCCTTCCTGAAGACTGAGGCCCGGGAATGATCCGCTGTCCGTCCGGCCTTTGTCTCTCCACATGCGCAAGGTGCGAAAAACGCTATTTCCATTTCACCTTGGGCATGATGGAGTCCTCGCGGATGCGGTCCTTGTGCCGGGCCACGAACTCGAGCATGTGGGCGATCTTTTCAGGGGTCAATAAATGGGGTTTGAGCCCCAGGTCCGTGAGCCCCGTGTAGGTCGGATTGTAGTAGTGCTCTTCGGCCTCGCAGCGGGGATTCTCGATATTCTTCACCGCCACGTCAATGCCTGCCAGCTTGCCGCCCGCGTGCACGAGCACGGCAAGCTCGTTGACCGTGAAAGTCTCGGTGATCTGGTTGTAGACTTTGTACTCCCCTGCCTGGACAGGGTTCAGCAGGGCCAGTTCCACACAGGCCAGGGTGTCGCGGATGTCCAGGTAGCCTCGGGTCTGACCGCCCTTGCCGTAGACCGTGAGCGGGACCCTGCCCACGGCCTGGACCAGGAAGCGGTTGACCACCGTGCCGAAGACATCGTCGTAGTTGAAAATGGTCGCCAGCCGCTCATCGTCGCTCTGGTCCGTGAAAATGCCATACACAGGTCCCTGATTGAGATCCGTGACTCGGATGTCCCAGATGCGGCAGTAGAAATACAGCATGTCGCTGTCCTGGGCCTTGGTCAGGTGGTACAGCGAACCGGGAGTCTTGGGGTACAGAAAGCGCTGGCTACGGCCCTTGTGCTCCACATCCAGATAGCCTTCCTCGATGTCGATGTCCGGGGTGCCGTAGACGCCCATGGTTCCGAGCTTGACGATGTGACAGGCCGGGTTGAACTCCTTGACCGCCTGGATGAGATTCATGGTGCTCATCAGGTTGTTTGAGAGGGTGAAGGCCGCCTTGTCGCGGTCCATCATGGAATATGGGGCTGAGGGCTGCTCGGCGTAATGCACCACCGCGTCCGGGGTCCAGTCCAGGCCGAAGGCCTTGCCCGTGAAGCAGTCCTGCATGAAGGACCAGTCGCAGAGGTCGCCGATGGCCGCGTGAACAAGACGCCCGCTGGCGGTCTGCCACAGGCGCACACGCTCATCAAGCCGGGGCACAGGCAGTAGCGGAGGTGAGCCCAGTTCTTCGCAGGCCTTGCGTCTGAAATAGTTGTCCGCCACGGCCACGCTGTGGCTCTTGGCGGAAAGATACATGGCCGTGGGCCAACCCAGGTAGCCGTCACCGCCGAGGATCAGAATATTCATGTCACGTTCCTATGGCCAGTAGCGTTCGTCAGGGTGATCCGCATGATCGAAGGGCAGTCCCAGCAGGTCATTGTCCAGCAGGAACCGCTCGATCTCGTCCTTGGACATGAGGGTTTCCTCCGCGGAGATGTACGGGCGATCCACTGAATCAGCAACAATGCCCGGGTAGTCGTATGAAATTGTCTCGTACAGACTGCGGAAGGCAGGGATCACGGCAAAATAATCGGGCAGTTCCAGGGAGCGGCGGGTTTCCTCGTGGCTCATGAGCTCCTCATAGAGCTTTTCTCCTGGCTTCATGCCGATGATCTCGATGGGCACGTCCTCGGGCCTGTGACCGAATTGCGGAGCCAGCAAACGGATCATGACCTCGGCCAGGTCGCGGATGCGGATCACGGGCATCTTGGTGATGAAGACCTCGCCGCCCTGAGCCAGGCCGGCGGAATCCACCACCAGACGCACGGCCTGGGAGATGCTCATAATGAAGCGGGTCATGGCGTCATCCGTTAGGGTGATGGGACCGCCCTTCTTGATTTGTTCCGTGAAGATGGGCACCACCGAACCGCGCGAGCCTAGGACGTTGCCGAAGCGGGTGGAGGCGAAGACCGGTCCGTTGCCGCGGCGGTTGCTGTTGGCGGCAGTCATCAGACGTTCGCCCATGAGTTTCGAGGTGCCCATAACACTGGTAGGGTTCACGGCCTTGTCGGAGCTGGTGAAGATGACCTTGCCCACGCTGTTGTCCGTGGCGGCCTGGATCACATTACTGACCCCGAGGATATTGGTCTGCACGGCCTCCATGGGGGAGCGTTCGCAGAGGATGACATGTTTGAAGGCGGCAACGTGAAAGACCACGTCCACTCCACACATGGCTCGAGTCAGTTTGTATTGGTCCCGCATGTCGCCCAGGAAGAAACGGGAGTTTCCCATTGGTGCAAAGCGTTGCTCAAGAAAAAAGAGTTCGCTTTCGTTGTTATCCATGCCGATAAGTTCGCCAACGGAGAATGTCTCCATAAGTTGGCGTACGAGCTCGTTGCCGATGGTTCCGCAACAGCCTGTGACCAGGACCCTGCTTTTTGTTAAATCAATCATGCCTGTTTCCCGTTGAATGGAGCTATGAAAATTCACAATCAATTATTGTTGGTCCAGAAACCACTGGAAAGTCTGCCTGAGACCATCCCTAAACTCAATGGTCGGCGACCATTTGAGGATTTTTTTTGCTTTGGAGATGTCCGAGTAATTGCGCTGCACTTCGCCCGGGCGTACAGGGGCGTGCGCCAAGCGGATGTCAAGGGCTGCCAACTCCGTGGCGAGCAGCTTCAGTTCCTCGGCCAGTTCGATCACGGTGTGTTCGCGGTGGGTCGCAATCTGGAACACTTCGCCGCCTGTCCCGGTGGTTGTCAGCGCAGCCCAGATGGCACCGGCAAGGTCTTCCACGGCAATGAAGTCTCGGGTCTGGGTACCGTCGCCGTAGATAGTCAGGGTCTCTCCGGCCAGGATTTGGCGTATGAACAGCGCGGCGACGCTGCCCTTGTGGTTGGAGTAGGGGCCGTAGACGTTGCCGAAACGCAGGCAGGCTGTCTCCACTCCGTAGGAACCGTGGTAGGCCGAACAGTAGGCCTCGCCGCAGAGTTTGCTGGCCCCGTAAGGAGAGATGGGCCGGGTCACCATTTCCTCGTGAATCGGGGGTTCCTGTTCCCCCAGGGGTGCGCCCGAGGAGGCCAAAACGAAACGTTTTACGCCATGGGTCCTACAGCCTTCGAGGAAATTGAAGGTGCCTAAGACGTTCATCTCACAATCGTGGCGAGGGTTTTCGATGGAGGGGATGACACCGGTGTTGGCGGCCAGATGCACGACGCCGTCGGCTCCGGCGCAGGCGCCGAGGGCGAGGGAACTGTCCCGAATGTCACCTTGGATGAGGTCCACTCCGGGAGCCCAGTGTGTTGGAATATCGCTGCCACATGATCTGTATTGGCAGACCAGGGCGAGGTCCTCGGGGGTGCCGACGCTCAAATTGTCTACGATACGGATGGAGATCCCGTCTTTGGTCTCAAGAAGAAACTGGACGAGATTGATGCCGATAAAGCCGCAGCCGCCAGTGATGATGATTTTTTTCATTATATTCGTCTTGGAGTGGGGTTAAGGAGTGCGAAGACGTTGCAAGATGTCACGGTAGACGTCGGCGTGGCGTTTGGCAATGATCTCCACATCCAGTTTGTCTTTGATAGCCTCGCGCGCGGCCTTTCCGAATCGTTCACGAAGAGCGGAGTCTTCGGCCAATACGAGAATTCCTTGAGCCAGTGCTTGGGGGTCGGCGGGGGGGACAATGAGTCCACTTTCGTTGTGCGTCAGAAACCTTGCGACATCACCCACGTCTGTTGAAACAATGGGGCGGGCCATACTCATGGCTTCCCAGACGGAGAGGGGCGAGGCTTCACGCAACGAGGAACAGACATAGATGTCAGCGGCCTCCAGCGCGGGCCGTACATCCTCTGTAGCACCGTGAAATGTTACGTTGGTCACGTTCAATTTGGACATGAGTTCGTCAAGCATGAATTTGTAGGCGGATTGGGATGCATGGATGGGGCCCACCACGTGGAAATGAATGTCTGAACGGGTTTCTTCCACCAGGGCCGCGGCACGTATCAAATGATCGATCCCTTTGTCTGGATTGACAGAACAGACCATGATCACAGCCAATCCATGCTCCGAGGCGATGAATTCGTCAGGGGTTACTTGTACCTGTTTGAAACGAGCGCAGTCCACCGGGGCCTGGATCTCGTAGACGGGCAGCTCCGTGACCCCCAGGTCCGCGACGTAGTAGTGGCGCACTCGTTCGGCGGCCACGATCAGTCCCGAAGGACAGCGCCGAGCCAAAAACTTGAACAGCAGGCGCAGAGCCCAAGGAGTGCCGGTGTCGTTCAGGTGCCAGAGCACCGGCACGCCTGCCAAGCGGGCGGCGATGGGGGCCTTGAACTGCCAGCAGCCCCCGCTGGCGTGGACTAGGTCGTAGTCCGCGCGGCGGAAATGCAGCCACAGACCGATGAGTTCGAAGGGGAACAGGAGCACGAAGAGCAACAGGGGTAAACGCTGGCGGGTCAGGCGGTGCAGGGGCCGAGCCAGGGCGCGGACTCCGCGAGCGGCCAGTCGCGCTGCAAAAGCCGCGCTTTCGCGACGGGGATAGATGACCGTGGTTTCCACGCCCAGATGATGCAGTCGGGCCGCCACCTCGGCGATGCGAACCTGCGGCCCCCCAAGGCGGCCTTCCTCAATGACGTTGGCCACCCGAATCCGCTTGCCGCTCATACCCAAGAATCGTCCTGTTCATACCCCAAAGCGATGAGTTGCGCCCCTGCGTAGCGATGGAAGACCTCCCGGGCCTCCCGGCTGAAGGTGTTCTTCCAGTCGCCCACGATGCCCTTGCGCAGGAAGTCCAGACGGTTTTCCTGACCGGGCTTGCGGCCGGTCTGGTTCTCGAAGGAATAGCGCTCGACCGTGGCGCGGACCCGCTCTGCAGAGGGGTCCCTGCCGGTCAGCTCCCACAGCACGCGGGCCAGATGGGCCTCGGGCTCGATGCGCAGCTGCTCGTATGTGACCTGGATGGTACCGGGCCTGCCGTTCCAGCGGTCCACGTGCTCGGCCCAGGTGAAGCGAGGATGCTTTTTGGCCTCGAACATGTATTCGATGAACCGCGGCAAGTTGGCCTCGACATCCCCGACGTCGTTGAAGACCAGGTCCTTGAGCGTCTGGCTGACAAGCCCCTGGTTGAAACGATTGTTGGGCGCAGTGCAGTGGAAATAAAAGGAGGTCATCACGTCCCGGCCATCACGCCAGACATTTACCACGTTATGCATGTTCCAGGTGTGGCGGAAATGGCCGTGCGCGATGGAGGAACGCAGCATGGGCAGGCGGTTGCGGGGAAACGGCACCTCAAGGATCTCGGACAGCATCTGGGCCACCCAGCTCCCACCTGATTTGGGATACTCGTTGACAATGTAGAGCGGCAGCATTCCCGAGCAGGTGTGACTCAGGGCGTAGCGCAACAGACCATTGAGCTTCAGCCACCAGAAGGTGTTCTTCTGTTCAATATATGATAAACACATCATAATATTACGAATGAAATTCTCAGTGACGGTTCAGAATAACGAAGGATCGAATAACAACAATCACCCACCGATCAATCCATCATAAAACGGCAAAAGCCTATCCTTAATAATCCTCATCCAGTCATATTCATCGACGCTTTGCGCCACGTTATCCTTATATCCATTCAACTTTTCCTGATTGCAAATTCTGACAATAGCAGCTGCAAAGCTCTCAACATCTCCTTTCGATAGTTCTCCATTCACCCCATTCTCAATAAACATGCGATTTCCACATGTATCAGTAGCCAAAACAGGAACACCACACGCCAAATACTCCATTGATTTGAGCGCTGGAGCAAATTCATACATTCCACTTGGGATATATGCCAACCCAACATCATAGGCCGGCATGAGTTGAAAAAGAGTCCTTCTGTCAACCACACCCTTAAAATGAACACTGTCGCGGCAAGAAGATTCTGAAATATACCTCTCCAAAAATGATTTATCATCGCCATCACCGTAAATATCAACCTCAAACAATGAGCGACAGTGGGCTTGCACAATAGATTCAAGCATAACACGCAACGATCTCAGTCGACTCAGTGAACCAATATAAATCATTTTCACTACATCATCAGCTGCCTTCTGGACAGGGCGCTCGGCCGTCACAAGAGAGGAATCGACACCAGGCGGAAGCAGAACCAGGTCGTCTCTCTTTCCCAGCTGCGTCCAGCCTGATTCAATTCCATGCGCCGCGACACCGTCAAAAAAGCGCGGCTCAAATACGTTTTTCACTCGATGCAGCATCCGCCAAAGCCCAGTCCTGAGCAACGGAGAACGAACATCGAGAACAAAGCGCGTAGTCGGGCTGTACTTTCTGGCAAAAAAAGAAACAAGCCCAGCGCCGGAATAAAGAAATACATGAGCGATATCTGGCTTCAGTTCATAAACAAGCCTACAAATCTCTTTCACCCAAGACTTCGAATCCGAAACAGTCAGAACACGAACACCATCGGCCTTCAATTCGTCGCTCTCCCCTCCGGATTTCGCGACAAAATATACCTCGTGCCCCATTCGGGACAAACATGACGAGCAGAGGTGCATATCTGCACGACCAAAGGCCCCCAACGGCGACTTATGAACAAACATGACCCGATACATCACCGTAACACCTCGAAGAGATCTCCACCCCGAAAACAAAGACTACAGACAAGGCTTCGCACAACCAGTCGCCACCTGCGCCAAAAGAAACGAGAACAAGTCATTCCAATAAGGATAAACCCTCTTTCTGCATTCCACCAGCTTCTCGACCACCCCATCCAGATCCAGCAGATATTCTCAAATGATCGTCACTCTTCCGGAACGGTGAGCACGGGAACATAACTGCGCAGCTTCTGCTTGGCCCTCCGGGGGTAATACCACCAAGGACGATGGCCCACCGGAGACACAGCTGGCGATTTAATCGTGGCAGAAGAAACCTCCTGTAAACGCAGACGCATCTCGATGCCACGCACCCGCACATCTTTGTCCAGAGCCTCCTGCAACTCGGGAATACGGACCATGAATTCCTCAGGAAAACGGGTCGGTAGCACCGCAGAATGGCCTAATTCCACCTGATTGCGGGTCCCGCGGCTACCAAAGAGATGATGATGCTCCTTGCCCCAGAACTCCTCTTTCCCGGGGAAATACGACATATCAATGCTGTCGCATAGGCGCTGGATTTTCTCAATCGGATTCTGGACCAGCTCGTCGAAAAAGACGCTGACGAAGGGAATCTGCGCAGAAAAAAACTCTTCGTAGTAGCGCACGAACATGTCCCGCCAGAACATCAGTCCCTTGCCACGTTTGAAGCCCGAATAAGCCAATTCCACTGGTGATTTCCAAAGCAGAACATTGGACACAGCCAACCCCTTGGCGGCCGCCCAGCGCTGGGTGTCCACTACCCAGCACAACTCCTTGGAGGAGTCCACAACGAACCTTGCACCGGTTCTCTTGTAAGGTCCCGGCGTGGAAAGCCGACTCCGGCAAATCCTTCAGTGATTCCCATATCGGACAGGGGGTCTGGCCGCAGGCGCAAGAGATAGAAAAATGATGCCTACGCCAGGGCCTAAACCATGCATAGACCTCGCCACATGAAAAGACATCTTCGCCATTGCCTAGCATCAAATCAAGCATGGTAGTGCCGGAACGTCCCGGGCCGCAAATAGTGACGATGCGCCCGTTCACAGGATTCCCTTCTTCCCAGGCACGGCCGCGCCCGTTGTGAACGGCTGGACGATGCCCAGGGTAGCCCTCCCGTCCAAGAAGGCCTGCACAACGTCCATAGGGTCTCCGTCCACGGTCAGAATCCGGCGGACGGGCCGTCTTGCCCCTCCTTCCGGCAGGTTTTTTTTGCAGGCCACTCGCCACAGCAGCCCCACAGCGGTGCCAACCATGATCACAAAATTATGCAGCGGTGAACGACCGCTCATGATCAACTGAAAAAAGTCCTTAACCATCCAGGTCACGCGGCGCGTCCGCAACACCTCCTTGGCGAGCTCCTTGACCATCATCCTGACATAATCAGCCTGGGCGATGGGGTACCCGAGCAGCCGCCCGCCATACTTGGATGTCTGGCGACGAAAATCGTTCGCAATAGAGTTGGCAACAATCAAAGGATTCTTCACATCCACATAGTCGCTCTTGATCACCAGCGGGCTCTTGCCCTTGTAATAGCTGCAATCCGTATCTCGCTTCGAGGACACATTTCTGCCGTTGCCGACCCTGCTGGATACGACCAACTGGAGCGATCGATCCCAGAGCAGATACTCGTCGATGTTGGCCAGCAGCTTCACGGCGGCCACGAAATCGGGAGAGTAGATTTCGTAATACGGCTCACCCGTCTTCTCTTGGATGGAGTAAATCAACTCCGCGGGGGTGCAGCAGCACAGCCCCCGGGGGAGGTACTGCCACAGCTTCATGACGTCTCGGGACATGACGCTCAGCACCTCTTCGCTACGCATGATCCGCTCCCCGGAATCGGGAATCTGGATCAGGAAGGCCTTGGCGGAAGCATCCTCCACAACGTCGGTACGCCAGACAACCACTCCCGAAGGAGAACGGTTGACCCGCTCCCGAATCGAGGCCAAGGCCCCCGGGTAAAAGACCATCTTGTCCTCAAGCAGAATAACATTGCGACCTCTGGACGCATTCAGGGCTCGGGTCCAGTTCTGGACCATATCCAAATCACCTGTCCTGAGATACCGAATTCTGGCATCCCCAAGGAAGCCTTCCACCACCAAGCGCGTGGAGGAAGCGTCGTCATCATTATCGCAGACTACAATTTCAAAATCCGCAAAATCCTGGAGCAAGACACTCCGAATGGCATAACCGACAAGGTGACTCCGGTTCTTCGTCGGCAGCAAAATGGAAAAAAAAGGTCTATCAACCACGAGTAAGACTCCGTCTGAACATGCGTAACATCTTCTCGCGCACTCTCGGCGCACACCATCCTGCAACCATGACACTCAAAATTCCCAGGCATGCCAACGCAACGCCCAGAGGCAGACGCCCAGAAGGCAACAAGCATCGCTGCCAATACATGAATGCCCAGAACGCGGCAACTCCAAGTCCCGGTTGAAGTAAAGCCCCCCTGAACCACACCTTGTACTGACCCACCAAAAGCCTACGAAACATCAATGGTTGACCAACAAAAACATATCCTACAGTGACTACCAGCCAAGCCACGGCAGCGCCGAGAGCACCATACATTCCTGACAATAAATACACAGCGGCGGGCAGCCACAAAATGGCGACCGCATTAATCAGGAGAGAAAGGCGAACCCATCCGTAAGCCAATTGCAGAGCGTAGGGGACGATCATTGAGGCGTGCAGAACCTTGGCGATGACCAGGATGGAGAGCAGCAGTGCCGCGTTCTCGATAACATCCGCCCGGCCAGTATATACGTACAGCACCTCCCGCGAGAACACCGCCACCCCTAGCGCGAAGGGGATGATGACGACCGCCACGGACTGGCAGGCCAGGTGGTACAACTCAGAGACGGTCAATTCCGACCTGCCCGCCCCAATCATTTGGGACAGGCGCGGAAACGTAGCTCCGGAGACGGCCTCGGCGGCAATCGATACCACACTAGCCAGGACCGAGGCCAAGGCGTAGTAACCGAATTGTTCAAGGGGCAACATCGCGCTCAGAATGAGCTTATCCGACTGACGCAGCACCGTGCCCATGATCGAGTTCAGCCCCACCCCCGCAGAGAATCCAATGATCTTGCGCAGCACCTCGAGACGGACGCGGGCCGCCAACGGTGACCCAGGCAGGGCGCGCCAAGCGAACACGGCGTACAGAACCAACCCGCAGCAAGCAGTAATCAACTGCCAGCGAAAATACAGCAAAACATCTGCCCGGACCAGCCACAGCACAAGCACAGCACCGCCACCACCCAGCAGAGAAATGACGCACTTAACCAGATTCAACTGCACGTGGCGCTGCATCCCCATCATTGCCCCGTTGTACAGCCCAACCGGCCAGCGCAAAGCCACAATCAAGGCCATGGTGCGCAGCACGCTGACCAATGTTTCGTCAGGGATGGCCGAAGCCTTGAGCCAGGAGGTGGCAATCCACGGTGCCGCCAGAGCCATGAAGCATCCCAGGATCAAAGCAACCAGCCAATAGACTGCCTCCAGGCTGCGCAAAGTATCACCCATGGCTTGGTGCACATCGGGACCGCTCCCGGAATAGCGGGCCAACTCGCGGTTGCAGGCCCGACTGAGGCCCAACTCCAAGAAACCCAGGGCCCCTTGCAGGGTTAGATGGAAACCGATCAGCCCATAGGCCTCGACCCCTAAAAAATGTAGATACAGCGGGGTGAACAGCATCCCCAGCAGCAGCGAGGACGACCGCCCCACAAAGTTGGCGATGATGTTGACCCGCAGGCGAGGCATAGAGAGAGAAGGAGCGAGCATGGTCATGGATCGTCCTTAGCACTCATACCCGAGCTTGCGCATCGTGTCCCCGCAGATCCTCTCGAAGGAATGCATCTGGTCCGTGCTCCACTCCTCCCAGGCGGGGAAGGCATACTGCCGAGTTGCATTTCGGGAGCGTTGTGCCATCCTGGTCCGCCACAGAATACGGTCAATGTCTAAATTCGTGGGCTGGATAAAGCGTTCGGAAAAATAGTCGTAGTCCGTGGCGATAGCTTCCAGTCGACACCAGTACCCTTCCGGGATGCAGCGCATCAGCCTTTCGTTGGAATCCATCCAGGACCAACAGATCTTCTCAAAACGGCCCATGCTCGACCACAAATCATGGTAGGGATCACCCGGCAGGGGGGCAATGGCGTAGGCCCCTCGGGACCTGGGACCATAAAATTGCTGCCAGCCCATCACCGAACGGACCACACCCCGACCGTCACGGACAATGAGCAGCATCTTCGCCCGGGGGTAAAGCTCTCGGATGACCTCGGCTTGGTAACGGATGGTACCGTTGACCTCTGCGTAGAAAGCGGCCTGGGGCTCGGCCATCCAGCGCCTGTAAACTTCGACTCCGCGAAAGGTCCGCCAATAGCGCCGCGCCATTTCAAGGTCCCGGCGCAGGAGGTCCATCGTACCCACGTCCTCGCGAAAGTTCGGTTCGTGAAACACTGCTGCAGGACCAGCGGACCTTAGCAAGTCGGACAGCAGCTGAGTTCCAGACCGGCCCGTGCCCATCACGAACAGAAGCTTACTCTGATTTTCGTTCAGGAATTCATGTGCATGGTTCAATAGCTGTCGAGAAATTAACCGACTACGCAGAGGCCACGCCCTGCCCCAAGCAAACCTAGCCTCTGTCCTGGTGGATGCATAAATCCTGCGCAACATATTCTTCCCTGGCATCCTTTTTCCCCTGTGGATCTCGTCAGATAACATCCACGGGCCCCCTCTGGAATGGGCTGCCCGCCACCGACAATGCCTATACGCGAATTCAATCCCATTGTCTTTTCTTCCCCAGCAGGTTCCAGAGACAGGCACCCTGCGCAGGGATTGCCTTCCCGCCTGAACCCCAAAAAAAAGGCCGGAATCCTAGATTCCAGCCCGTTGACATCTGCATGGTGCCGAAGGGGAGAATCGAACTCCCACGGGGTTTCCCCCACTACCCCCTCAAGATAGCGTGTCTACCAGTTCCACCACTTCGGCACTCGATGGGCTGCATTGATTGTCATATCAGACGCCCGATTGCAAGTTATTTTCAGCAGAGTGACTGCGGTCGCTCACTCACGGGCCTTTTCACCCAAGCAAACATCTCTGGGGTACCGACTTGCGCCCCCGATTATAAACCTGAATCATCGCCCCACACAACGGCCCTTACAACGGCCAGAACTGAGCACGCGTCCGAAGCAGTAACCGGACCCTGCACTCCGTCATCCCAACCCAGTTCGCCACCAGCCCCAATCCATCCTGCAACCCAAGGAAGAGGCTCAACGTTTCGTACCATTCAAGAAGACACCCACGGCACTAGAATCAACCCTGCGCTGCTTTACCAACACAAAAGCCCCGGCCTGAGCCGGGGCTTTGATCATTCTTTCATTTCAGTTTCGCCAACTCAACGCGGACAAATCAGGCAAACGCCACGTCTTTCGCCGCAGTCCGCTACCCGCACTTGGTATACCCACAACCGCCGCAGATGAAGCAGCCTTCCTGGAAGACCAGTTCATTGCCGCAGTCCGGACACATGGGGTTGGACAGGTTATTGGTCTCGCCGGGCACGGGCTTGTCCCCGCCCAGATAGCGCTGCTCAAAGACCCAGGCAATGCCGTCGGGGATGGACATGATCATGCCCTTCTTGCGGAACACCGGATGTTCGCCGCCGATGCCCTTCAACTGGCCCACCACCTCGCGCACGGACACGCCTGACCTGAGCGCCAGGGACACCAGCCGGCCGATGGCCTCGGCCTTGGCCGTGATGGAGCGCCCGGACTTGCCGATGGTGGCGAAGACCTCAAAGGGCAGGCCGTCCACCTCGTTCACGGTCAGGTACATGGCACCCAGGCCCGTATCCACCCGCTGGGTGAAGCCATAGATCACGTCGGGCCGGTCCTGGACAACCTTGGCGCCCTTGCCCTTCTCTTCCTGAGCCTTGGAGCCTTCACCGGTGCACAGCACCTGCGTGGCCTTGCAGCCGTCGCGGTACACGGTCACACCCTTGCAGCCCTGCTCGTAGGCCATCCAATAGATATTGTAGATGTCTTCCATGGTGGCGGAACTGAGCAGATTCACGGTCTTGGACACGGCGTTGTCCGTGTGCCGCTGGAAGGCGGCCTGCATCTTGAGATGCCATTCGGCCTCGATCTCCATGGCCGTGACAAAGATCCGCTTCAGGTCCTCGGGCAGGTGGTCGATCTTTTGGATGCTGCCCTTCTGGGCAACCAGGTCCATCAGCTTGTCCGAATAGCTGCCGGAATCGACCAGGGCCTGCTTGAAATAGGGATTGGACTCCACCAGCTTCTCGCCGTCCATGACGTGGCGTGCAAAGGACAGGGCGAACAGCGGCTCCACGCCCGAGGAACAGGCCGCGATGATGGACAGGGTCCCCGTGGGCGCAATGGTGGTCGTGGTGGCGTTGCGATACGGCCCCAGGTTGCGCTGGCCGTAAGTGGACTCCGCATAGGCCGGGAATTCGCCGCGCTCCTTGGCCAGCTTTTTGGAAGCGGCCTTGGACTCGTCGTTGACGAACTTCATCACCCGCTCGGCCAGGGACAGGGCCTCCTGGCTGTCGTAGGGGATGCGCAACTGGTACAACAGGTCCGCCCAACCCATGACGCCCAGGCCGATCTTGCGGTTGGTGCGCACCATCTCGCCGATCTTGTCCAGGGGATAGCGGCTGGCGTCGATGACGTTGTCCAGGAAACGCACGCCAAGGTGCACGATGCGCTTGAGTTCCTTCCAGTCGATGCCGTGATCCGCGCCTTCCTTGTAGACCAGGGCCAGGTTGACGGAGCCCAGGTTGCAGGCCTCGTAGGGCAACAGCGGCTGCTCGCCGCAGGGGTTGGTGCTCTCCATCTCGCCTTGGGAAGGGGTGGGGTTGTCACGGTTGATGCGGTCCAGGAAGATGATCCCCGGATCGCCGGACTCCCAGGCCTTCTGGACCAGCAGATTGAAGACATCGCGGGCCTTCAGGCGGGCCTTGCTCTTGCCGGAGTGGGGGGCGATGAGGTCGTATTCCTCGTTCTTCTCCACGGCCTGCATGAACTTCTCGGTCAGGGCCACGGAGAGGTTGAAGTTGTTCAGGTCGCCGTCGCGTTCCTTGGCGCGGATGAACTCGATGATGTCCGGATGGTCCACGCGCAGGATGCCCATGTTGGCCCCGCGGCGCGTGCCGCCCTGTTTGACCTGCTCCGTGGCGGTATTGAAGATCCGCAGGAAGGACAGCGGGCCCGAGGCCACGCCGCCCGTGGAACCCACGCGGGCGTCCTTCTGTCGCAGGCGCGAGAAGGAGAAGCCCGTGCCGCCGCCGGACTTGTGGATCAGGGCGGCGTGCTTCACGCTGTCAAAGATCTCCTCCATGGAGTCGCCCACGGGCAGCACGAAACAGGCTGCCAGCTGGCCCAGTTCCGTGCCCGCGTTCATCAGGGTCGGGGAATTGGGCAGGAACTTGGACTCCGTCATCAGGTCGAAGAACTCACGGGCCAGTTTTTCCACCGTGAACGGGGATTGCTCGTACTTGGCTTCCTCGGCGGCGATGGCCGAGGCCACCCGCCAGAACATGCTGGTCGCATCTTCCAGGGGTTGGCCGTTCTCATCCTTGCGGTAGTAGCGCTTGGAGAGCACGATCTTGGCGTTGGGGTTGACCGTAACGGGCATCATCGTGGGAGGCATCTGGGAATTAAACATTCAGCGACTCTTGTGTGTAAAATAAAGGTTTAATTGAATATAAAAGTCCCCCACCCCGAGCGGCGGAGGCAGATTTGCATATTGCCGGGAGGTTACAATAACTGGAGACTAAAAGGAACCCCTGCCTGAGGGCAAGGGGTCCGCGCCGAGCCCTCAGGCCTAGCGGGGCGAGGCGATTCTCTTTTGAAAAGCTGAAGCTTCCTGGGCCATTTTCGCCCAGGCGCAGCCCACTGTCCGCAACACATCCCGCCCCTCAGGACGGACTGAAAAACCGCAGGCGCAGGGCATTGCTGACCACCGTGACCGAGGACAGGGCCATGGCCGTGCCCGCGAGCATGGGGTTCATGGTCGGCCCGCCAAAGACGTGCAGCAATCCGGCCGCCACCGGAATGCCCAAGATATTGAAGGCAAAGGCCCAGAACAGATTCTGGCGGATATTGCGCATCACGGCCCGGGACAGGGCCAGCGCCGTGAGCACCCCGGCCAGATCACTGCGCATCAGCACCACGTCCCCGGATTCCACGGCCACGTCGATGCCCGAACCCATGGCCAGCCCCAGGTCGGCACGCGCCAGGGCCGGGGCGTCGTTGATGCCGTCGCCGATCATGGCCACGGTGCGGCCGGCCTGTTGCAGGCGCTGAATCTCGGTCTCCTTGCCCTCGGGCAGGACGCGGGCCACCAGCGTCTCGATGCCCGCCTGGGCAGCCACGGCGCGGGCCGTCAACTCCTCGTCGCCGGTGAGCATCACCACCTGCACGCCCAGGGCCTTCAGGCTGGTCACCACGGCGGGGGCTTCGGGACGCAGGGTATCGGCCACAGCCAGCAGCCCGGCCAGTTGTCCGTCCACGGACAGATACAAGGCGGTCTTGCCCTGCCCGGCCAGGGCCTCGGCCCGCTGTCGCCCGGTTTCGATCCCAGTGACGGCATTGTCCTGCATCAGCGCCAGATTTCCGAACAACACCGCCTGTCCGTTGACTTCGGCCCGCACTCCGCGTCCGGGCAAGGCCTCGAAGGTCTCGGGTTCGCTCAAGGCCAGGCTGCGGGCCTCGGCCCCGCGCACGATGGCCGTGGCCAGGGGATGCTCCGAAGAACGCTCCACCGAGGCCGCCAGAGCCAACAAACCGTCACTGTCCAAACCGCTGCCAGGTCCTTCCCCAGGACTAACCCCAAGGCCATCAGCGGATGCACCGCCAAGGCCTCCGCCCGTCAGCACATGGACATCCGTCAGTTCGGGGCGGCCAAAGGTCAGGGTCCCGGTCTTGTCAAAAACCACGGTGTCCACGGACTCGGCGGTCTGCAGGGCACCGCCGCTCTTGACCAGGACCCCCAACTGGGCACCACGGCCTGTGCCGACCATGATCGACATCGGGGTGGCCAGGCCCATGGCGCAGGGGCAGGCGATGACCATCACCGAGACAAAGATGCGCAGGGCAAAGGGGAAGGTGGACCCGCCCAGGACATACCAGGCCAGCCCCGAAGCCACGGCAATGAGCATCACCGCGGGCACGAAATAGAAGCTCACCCTGTCCGCCAGATTGGCGATGGGGGCCTTGGAACCCTGGGCCTGCTGCACCAGGCGGATGATGCGCGCCAGCACCGTGTCCTGGCCCACGCTCTCGGCGCGCACGGTCAGCGCTCCCGTGGTGTTCATGGTCCCGCCCACCACGGCATCGCCCACGGCCTTGGACACGGGCAGGGGCTCGCCCGTGAGCATGGCCTCGTCCACGCTGGATGCTCCCGAGACCACGCTGCCGTCCACGGGGATGCGCTCGCCAGGGCGCACCAGCAACAGGTCCCCGGCCTGGACCTCGTCCAGGGGGATCTCGCTGGTTCCGCCGTCCGCACCCAGCAGCAGGGTCCTGTCCGGGGTCAGACGCATCAGGGAGCGGATGGAGTCGGAGGTCTTCAACTTGGAGCGGGCCTCGAAATACTTGCCCAGGGAGATCAGCGCGATGAGCACCGCGGCTGATTCGTAATAGAGGTCCATGGCCCGGGCCTGGGCGTCCAGGCCCAGGGCGATCTCTCCCGTGCTCCACAAGCTGTAGGCCAGGGCCGCGCCCGTGCCCACGGCAATGAGCGAGTCCATGTCCGGGGTGCGCCGCCAGAGATTGGGGAACCCGCGCAGGTAAAACTGCCGCCCCGACCAGACCACGGGCAGGGTCAGCAGCAGTTGCGTGAGCGCAAAATTCAAAGGGCTGTACATCGGGTCCAGGAACCTGGGCAAGGGCAGGCCCGCCATGTGCCCCATGGACAGCACCAGCAGCGGAAACGCAAAGGCGAAGGCCGGGATCAACCGCCTGCGGATGCCCTCCAGACGCTCTCGGGCCTCGCGCTGGCGCTGCTCGAAGACATCGGGCGCGGCAGACGTAGGCTCGCTGCCGAAGCCCAGGTCATGGATGGCCTGGCGGATGGTGCGCTTGGAGGTCAGGGCGGGATCAAAGACAAAGACACCGCTCTCGGCGGCCAGATTGACCTCGGAGAGGGAAACACCCTCCAGGCCCCCCACCACGCGCTCGATGCGCCCGGAACAGGCCGCGCAATGCATACCGCTCAGGGCCAGCTCCAGGGTCTGGGGGGAGGGTTGCCCAATGGCTTGCCCTGTGTTTTGGCCCGTAATTTGGTCCGGCGGGGGCAGCACGGCCTCGAACCCCAGGTCCTTGACCTTGGCGGCGATGGCCTCCAGATCCAGAGCCCGGGGGTCCCAGGCCACATTCAGGGTCTCGCTGGCCAGGTTCACGCTGGCCTCGGCCACGCCCTTCATGCCGCCCAGGGTCCGCTCGATGCGGCTGGAGCAGGACGCGCAGTGCATGCCCTTGATGGCGGCCTGGGTGCGCAGGATTTCACGAGCTTCGTCGTTCTTCATGGTCCCGGTCCTGATAGGGGTGAACAGGCGGTCTGGCAGGACTGACCGTGCTAGTTGTCGTCCATGGGCAGTTCGTCGGACTTGCGCGGCTGGCTGCATGAGGACCCGGAACCGCAGTTTGCACACCCGGTGTCACAGCCGCAGCCCTGGCTCCCGTCCTTGCGACGGCGCAGATACCTGCGCAGCAGATAGATCGCGGCCACGCCGACGATGGCCAGCACCAGCGACAGATCAAAACTCCCGTTCATTATGACTCCTGCATGGACCTTGTATTGATTATGAATGTCGTTCTCATAGGATAGGCCTCTTTAACCCGACCGTCAAGCTCGGAATATGAATACACCGGGAAAGGGATGCGACGGCTAGTTGATCTCGCTGAAGGTGACGACACCCGAAGCGCTGATCTCCACACGATAGCCGCAAAGCGGCGAATAGATGCCCTCGGGCTGATAGCGCGTCCCCGAGGGCACGGGGCTGTCCTCGGGCAACGCCTTGTCCCGGCAGTAGACCTTCAGCTTGCCGATGGCGGACAGTCCGTCCATGAAGCGCTCACGGCGTTGAGGCTGGGCGCAGAGGGTGCGAGTCTCGGCACTGCCCATGGTCCAGAGGTCGAATTCCACGCAACAGACCTGAGTCTCGCTGAAGTTGTCCAGCACCAGCTCTCCGGCCCGGGCGGGCGCGGCCAGGGACAGGAAGAGAATCAGCAGGAAGAGAACGGGCAAGGATTTCATGTTCTTCTGGGTACGGTTCGTTGTTGCTGGAGAAGGGCAGCCTCACTTATAGCCACTTCAATTCCGGCTGTCATGTGGGGGAAATCCCCTATTTCCCTGCGGCAAAGGGACAAGGCCGATTCCCTGGAAAGGAAGACGGACGTCCGGGCAACCACCTCAGTGACAGCCGGGTTCCAATCCGCCAACACAAAGGAAGGAAGGGGGCACTCAGGACTTGAGGCAATGATGGAAGGCATCATTGGGACCCGACAGGAGCAGATAGCTTTGCACCCGGACACGGATCAGCTGTCCATCCGGGCGGTTGAGGAACACTGCCAACCCCGGGTGACGGCTGAGCAGCCGTGCGCGCAGGCCCTCTGCCTCGGGGCCGTCATCCAGAGGGACATGCACCCCGGTCACCGTCAGCGCACTGATGGTCCTACGATCCTGGGGCAATGTCCCCGCCCGGTCGTCGATCAGCAGGCTGACCCGGGAATCAAACTGGATATTGGCCCATTTACGGCTGTCACGGGCCGTGGCCAGATAGACCTCGCGACCGTCTTCACTGGCAACGTAGGCCATCAGCGAGGTATGGGGACCCTCGGGTCCCGTGGTGGCCAGAACCAACAGATTATTGCCCGTGAGCAGTTCCACACAACGGCGCAGCTTGGAGTCGTCATTCATGCCCCGATCATGGGAGGCCGTCCCCATGAAGTCAATCCCCACTTCTCCCTGGCCCCTGACCATGGCCCCCAACCAGCAGGCCGGTGTCCGCGTTGACCAGCCAAAGATGGGGGCGCGCCCCAGAGTGGAGACCTGGAGAGAGCACAAGCAAAAAGCCCCCCCAGCCTTGGCCAGGGGGGCTTGATCATCCATGGGAAAGCACGGCAACCCGCTGCTGCGAGCTACTTGTCTTCCTTGGCGGGCTTGTCTTCAGCCGTGTCCGCAGCCTTCTTCTTGGGCTTGGGCGGCACACCCTGCAGCGTGTACATGGACTTGGTGGCCGCAGGCTTGCGGTGCACGTTGTTCATGGACAGGCACTTGGTGGGGCAGGCCTCCACGCAGATGGAGCAGTAGATACAGGCGTAGGGATCGCATTCCCAGATCCCGGTGGTCCGGTCCACGGTGATGCACTGCGAAGGGCACTTCTTGGAGCACATGCCACAGAAGATGCACCCGTCGATGTCGTTGACCAGTTCGCCGCGGTAGCCCTCGAAGGGCTCGCGCACCTCGAAGGGATAGAGGCGGGTGGCCTTCTTGGACAGGAAGTTCTTGATGACATTCGGCGTCATGAACAGCATGGCGACCCTCCTTAGCGTTCCGTGCAGGAAATGCACGGGTCGATGGACAAGACCACCACGGGCACGTTCGCCAGCTCAATCCCGCCCACCATGGCAAGCAGCGGGGGCACGTTGGCGAATGTGGGGGTGCGGATGCGCACACGGTCCAGATACTTCTTGCCGCTGGCCTTGATGTAGTACATCAGCTCGCCGCGGGGCTGCTCCACACGGGTGATGATCTCACCCTCGGGGTTGCCCTTGACCGGGACGTTGATCGGTCCCTCGGGCAGCTTGGAGATGGCCTGGCGGATCAGGTCGATGGACTGCAGGGTCTCGCGAAAGCGGACATTGGAGCGCGAATAGCTGTCCCCACCGGTCTCGACCACGGGCTCGAAGTCCAGTTCGTCGAAGGCGGCGTACTTGAGCATGCGCATGTCCTGGGCCACACCGGAACCACGCAGGGTGGGGCCGGCCGCGCCGAGCTCGATGGCCTGCTCGCGGGTCAGCACGCCCACACCCACGGTGCGGTGCTTGACGGTGTAGTCGTCCATCATGGTCCGCTGCAGGGCATTGATCCCGGCCTCGACCCCATTCAGCTCCTGCAGGATCCAGCGGCACTGCTCGGGGCTGATGTCGTAGCGGGTGCCGCCCACGACGTTGACGGAGATGATGACCCGGTTGCCCGCGGTGGCTTCCAGAATATCCATGATCTTCTCGCGGATCTTCCAGAACTGCTGGAAGACGCTCTCGAAACCGAAGGCGTCGGCGAACAGGCCCAGCCACAAGAGATGGCTGTGCATGCGGTGCAGCTCGCCCCAGATCACGCGCAGGTACTTGGCGCGGCGGGGGACATCGACCTTCATCAACTCCTCGATGCCGTGGCAGAAGCACACGGCATGCAGGCAGGAGCAGATGCCGCAGACGCGCTCCACGACCTGGATCATCTGGTGGTAGTCGCGGATCTCGGTCAGCTTCTCCAGGCCCCTGTGGACGTATCCCAGGGCGGGGATGGCCTCGATGACGATCTCGTCCTCCACCACCAGCTTCAGGTGGACCGGCTCCGGCAGGACCGGATGCTGAGGACCGAAGGGAATTATGGTTTTGGCCATGATAGTTCCTTACTGTTTGACGATCTTGACGTTGGAGACCATGGGCACCTCGGTGATTTCCTCATCGAGATACAGGGTCCTGTTGAAGTCGAGGACCAGGCCCTCGAACTCAAGGCCGAACAGGTCGCGCATCTCGTTTTCCACGAGCAGCGCCGCGAACAGGATGCCGGAGATGCTGGGCACCTTGGCGTCCTTGGGCTGCTTCATGCGCAGGTTGGCCAGTGTCAGGTCCTTGTCGAAGTGGTACAGGATGTCCACAAAGTCAGCGTCCAACTCGGTGCAGGACATGGTCACGAACCTGTAGCCTTCATTCTTCAGCTTCAGGACTTCGCTTGCGACCGTCTCCTGGGTGACTTCTTTCAGATTCTCAATCACGGTTGCTCCCTTTATCCTTCAGCTTTCTCGGCGAATTTCTGGAGACCCAGGACAACGCCGTCGATGATGGCCTCGGGCTTGGCAGGGCAACCGGGGATGTACACATCCACCGGGATCACCTTGTCCACGCCGCCGACCACGTTATAGGCCTCGCGGAACACGCCGCCCGAGGTGCCGCAGGCGCCGATGGCGATCACGGCCTTGGGCTCGGGCATCTGGTCGTAGAGGTTCTTCAGGACCTTCTTATTGCGATGGTTCACGGTCCCCGTCACCAACAGGATGTCGGCGTGCTTGGGGTTGCCGACGTTGACGATGCCGAAACGCTCGATGTCATACACAGGGGTCAGACAGGCCAGGGTCTCGATATCGCAGCCGTTACAGCTCCCGCAATCAAAATGCATGATCCAGGGAGACTTGATCCTCGATTTCTTGATGAATGATTTAAGCATAGCTCCCTAGACCTTTGCGTACAGCCAGATGAGGTTCACGAAACTAAGGGCCAGGCCGACGCTCCAGACGTATTTCAGCATCCAACGCCAAGTCATGCGGGCCATGGTGTTGTCGATGAGGATTTCGGCCAGGTAGGTCAACACGACCAGGGCGATCATGGCCGGGATGCTGGTGGTCCAGAACAGGGCGCACAGACCCAGTACCAGAATGGTCTCGTACCAGTGGGCGACCTCCACCAGAGCCAGGAAGGGGCCGGAGTATTCGGTCAGCACACCCTTGACCAGCTCCTGATGCCCATGGTGGGACGTGGAGAAGTCAAAAGGCGACTTTCTGAGCTTGATGGTCAGGGCGTAGCCCAGGACGATGAACATCAGGGGCAGCTTGAACAGCAGCGGCTGTTCGACCAGCATGATCTGATCGATGGAAAAGCTGCCGGTGACCAGGTAGATGGAGACGAACACCAGGATCAACAGGGGCTCGTAGGTCAGGATCTGGATCAGTTCGCGCTGCGCGCCCACCTGGCTGAAAGGCGACGGTACGCTCATGGCGCCGATGACCATGAACACCGCGCCGATGGCCTGCACGAAGAAGATCAAGAGCAGGTCGGACTGCAGGAAGAACAGCACCACGGACAGGGCCGCGGCCACCAGATAGACCCAGGCGCAGAAGATGATCCAGGGGTTGGCGGCCATCTTCTCCTTGCCGAAGAGCTTGGCCACGTCGAAGAAGCCCTGGGTGATCGGAGGCCCCTGGCGGGACTGGAAACGCGCGGTGAGCTTGCGGTCGATGCCGGAGATCAAGCCGCCCGCAAGGGGGGCGACGATGATCGCAATCAGGATCAGGATGATATCAGTGGTCATTACAGGGCCCCTCCAATCATGAGTACGATCAGGGCGATCGCGGCGATATTGGCGAGGCTGGTCAGACGCTCCTCACCGAAGAAGGCGGGCAGGTAGTAGTTCCCCGCCTGAATCTTAACCGGGGCATTCATGGGGCCAACAAAGGAACCGTCATTGGAGCCCTCGACGTTGGCGCCGCTGGCGTACGGGGCGGCATAGGTCATCCCGCGGGACTTTTTGACGACGCGCAGGGCGTACAGCAGACCCAGACCCAGCAACAGGAACAACGGGTAGATGGCGAAGGCGCCCATGGGACCGGACAGTACGCCGCCTGCCACCGTGAAGGGCGCGGCAACGAACATGGGACGGATCATGTATTCATAGATCGCCGGGGAGGCCAGGGACAGGACCACGGAACCCAGGCAGAGGGTCATCAGCGGCAGGCGCATCAGCGTGGCCTGCTCCTCGGGGGCGGGCTTTTCGCCACCGGGCATATCCAGCAGCGATCCGGCCCAGCGGGCCCAGTAGACCACGGTCAGGGCGGAGCCCATGGCCAGCATGACCACGGTCAGCATCTGGCCCGAGGCGGCCTCGATGGCCATCCACTTGCCCAAGAGCACGCCGAACGGGGGCAGGATCATGGTCAGGATGCCGGTGATGGTGATCCAGGCCGTGCGGGGCATGCGCGCGTAGAGGCCGCGCATGTCCTCGATGTCCCGGCTGCCGATGCGCTGCTCGATGCTGCCGACGCACAGGAACAACAGGGCCTTGGACACGGCGTGGAAGATGATCAGCAGGATGGCTGCGGTGTGGGCCGCGGGTGTGTTGATGCCCGCGCAGGCGATGATCAGGCCCAGGTTCGAGATGGTCGAATAGGCCAGGATCTTCTTGCCGTTGGATTGGCTGATGGCCAGGGCGGCACAGGCCAGGAAGGTGAACGCGCCGCACAGGGCCACACCCGTGGCCACAAAGCTGCCGGCAAAGGCCGGGGCAAAGCGCAGCACGACGTAGACGCCGGCCTTGACCATGGTGCTGGAGTGCAAGAGCGCGGAGACCGGGGTCGGCGCGACCATGGCGCCCAGCAGCCAGCTCTGGAAGGGCAACTGGGCGGCCTTGGTGAAGCCCGCAAAGGCCACAAAGGCCAGACCCACCAGCAGGCCCACAGTGGCCGTGTTGCCGGAGGTCAGCAGGGCCTGGATGTCCAGGGTGGCGGTGGAGGCGTAAATGAACATCATGCCGGCCACAAAGGCCACGCCGCCTGCGCTGTTCATCCACAGGGCGCGCACGGAGTTCTTGATGGCGATCTCGGTGCCGTCATGCCCGATGAGGATGAAGGAGCAAAAGGTGGTAATCTCGAAGAAGAAGTACAGCCAGAGGATGTTGTTGGACAGCACCAGGCCGTTCATGGCCCCCAAAAAGAGCACCAGGAACAGGAAGAACCGGGGCTGCTTGGTGGTCTCGAGGTGCAGGTGCTCCTCGTGCTCCTTCATGTACGGAATGGCATAGATGCAGATCAGCGAGCCAATGATGCTGATGATCAGCACCATGATCAACGAGAGCTGGTCCGCGTAGAACGTCGGCACATGGGCCGTGTGGTCCACCCAGAACAGCTCAAGGATCACCAGTCCCGCCATCTGGGCGACTGAGAACAGCTTGATCAGCAAATTGTTGTGCTTGAAACCGTAGAACAGGATCACCAGCAGCAGCGCAAAGTCCGCGATGGTGATCAAGGAGTCCCAGCTCATGCCAAGCACTGGTTCAGGCGAATAAGTGAACGGACCGGACATCATCAGCGCGATGGAAGCCACCGCCAGGATGCCACCCGTGCCCAAGACAACCAGTGACCGGATGAAACTGGCGCGCAGCAGATAGCACGCCAATCCGGCCACGAATGGCAGGAGAACGAGAACTACAAGCAGATTCGACATGGTTACCCCTTGGAAAATTAATTGCCTCCCAAACAACACACACCACCGCCCCCGGTTGCCACGCCGAGGGCGATATTCCGACGGGACCTCTGGTCCCTCTCTGATTCCGGGAAAACTTTGTAGGGTACAATATTTCTCAGGTCAACCGTCTATGGCTGCATTGCTGTTTTGCACCACCACGATGGACAAGGGGCCAAGGGAGGACGTCAGGAGGCCGGGTGCATTGTTGCCTGCGCCCACTGCAAGATCAACAATCCTCCCGTCAGGTCAGGCTTGCAGTGACGTTGCAGTGTTGTGCAGGCCCACGCTGACTGTTCAACCAACCAGTAACAACGCCCAACCCTTCCCTGCGCATTGCCAACACTGGTTGATCAACCAATCAATAGCCCGGACGCCTTTCTCCGAGCCCAGCGGCTAACGCCACAACCCCAGGGCTTGCGGGGCACAGGGCAAGCAAGGGCCTGGGGTGTGGCCCAAGGGAAGAGGGAAAGGAAGAAGGGAAGGGACGCCCATTCCCGGGCCGGGGGGATCAGTCGCTCTCATCCACCGGGGCTTCCTTGCTGCGCACGAACTGCCCGATATCCAGGTCGTGCTCCAGAATGTGCTCCAGCAGCCAGGATTTGAGGAAGGCCTTGATCTGTTCGCCCGAGATGATCTCCTTGATATACAGCCGGTGTTGGAAGTCCTTGACCAAACGCACCAGCTCCGCATGCTGGGCGGCGTGTTCGCCCCGCTTGGGGTAGTGGATGTCCGCCATGAACTGTTCCTCGTCATGGAAGTGGTGGACCGTGTATTCGCGCAGGGATTGGATGACGCTGTTCACCACCTCTTGCCCATGACCTTTTTCCACGGCCTCGATGAGCGTGTTGGCGATCTCCACAAGCTGCTGATGCTGCTTGTCCACGATGTCCACGCCTAGGGACAGACTCGGACTCCAGCTGAGTTTCGGCATAGGATCGACCTCCTGATGCCAAAGCATAGCACATGCCGACGCGCATCGTCCCCTCTGCCGAAAACAGAACATGAAAAACCCGGCGACATGAGTCACCGGGTTTTTTGCGCGCCTGGACCGGGCAGCATTCAACCAGCTTGCACCGGATCCTGAACTGGGAGGGTCAAGGGCGCCCTCCCCAATAGAATCGCAGGGTCCTGCTTTTTCGGTCCGGCCTAGTATGGCCATTCCCCCTCAACACCCATACTCAATGTCTATGCCCCCCGCCAGAAAATGAAAATGGGGGAATCCCCGTATTTTTTGCGCAAGGATTTCGCTCTCTGTTGCAGGGGATACAAAAGGCTACGGCAAAGCAATAGCCAGCAGTTTCGACTTGCTTGCAGGGAGGCAGAGTCATAGGGGGCGATCAAAAAGATCGAGGGTCTCTTCCTCGCGGAAAAGACCCTCATTAGGATACTCAGATCAGGCCCCCCCTCACCTGAGCACCCTACCCCCCCTACATTTTCCAGGTGATACGTCAAAAAACGCTTTTCATATCACCCCGGAGAGTGCGACACCGACTGACGGTGTCATGGACTCCCACAAAACTTGTGCCTGAGGATTCTCTGCCGAGCGTGGTGCGTAGCCTTTTTTGCGTCATGCAATCCGGCAGCGGCGGTCCGTGTCCTCATGTGTGGAGATATCTAACCGATACCTCGACCCAAGGTTGTCCGGGGAACCCCGTACATGCGGCATTTTTCTTAAAAAAAGTACGCCAGAGAGCCCTGCCAGTAAAAATCACCCCTGCTTTTTTCGTGTCGCAGGGACGCTGCGGTCCACCCTCCTGCGGGCATGGATGACAGAATACGGCTTCATAAATCCAACGTGTTCTGATAGTTGCAACGAAACAAGCAAGGACATCGGAATCTCATCCCAATGACTGAACTGCCCCTTTCGACACCCCAAGTGCCCCCTCTCAGGCACACGGCCAAAAGGCGTTGGATCTACACCCTGCTGGCGCTCTCGGTTTTGGCGCTCTACGGCTACGCCTCCCTTGACCCGCAGCCACCCATGCCCAAGGCCGCGCAGGGCGTCATCGACCTCTCAACCTGGGACTTTGAGCGCCAGGGACCCGTGCGCCTGGATGGTCAGTGGGAGGTGCGCTGGGAGCGGCTGCTCGAACCCGCAGAACTGGCAGCCCTTGATCAGTCCCCCTCTGAGCTGGCCACCCCCGCACAAGCCGCCCCTGATCAAACCGCCCCGAGCTACGCCAACGTCCCCGGTCCCTGGAGCCAGAACAAGCCGGGTGCCAGCGCGCTGAATGCCACGGGCTGCGCCACCATGCGCCTTCTGGTGCACAACCTCCCCACCGCGGGGCAGACCGCCCTGCGTCTGACGAACATCTGCACGGCCTGGACCCTGTGGGTCAACGGACGACAGCTGGCGCACAGCGGCATTCCCGCCGAAAAAGACCATATCGAGGAACCCCGGCTGTCCTCAATGGTCATCCCGCTACACACCCTGGGCGATCTCCAGACAAAGACGGAGCCCCTGGAGCTGGTGCTCCAGATATCCAACCAATACTTCCGCGAGGGCGGCCCCATCGCCCCGCTCTGGATCGGGCCGGAGTCCACCATGCTGGCCCAGGCCCTGCATGACACGGGCATCGCCATGTTCCTGGCGGGCGTGCTGTTCATCATGGGCGTCTACCACGTGGCCTTGTACTTCTTCCGCCGCCGCGACACCTCGCCGCTGCTCTTCGCCATCTACTGCCTGCTCTGGCTGGGCAACTACAGCTGCTCGGAATCCAGCGGCTGGGTGGTGCTCACCGTGCTGCCGAACCTTCCGGCCCTGGGGCTGGAGCATTTCGCCATCGCCTGCTTCTTCCTTTCCGTGCCCGTGGGCTTCGCCTTCTTCCGCTCGCTCTACCCGCGGGAGTTTTCGCGGCTGGTTCAGCACTATTCCTGGGCCACGGGCGGGGCCTTCACCCTTCTGGCCGCGTTGGGCAGCTCGCTCACGCTGACCACAGCCCTGCCGCTGTACTACCTGTCCTCGGTGGCGCTGATCCTCTATTGCTTTGCGCGGCTCTACCGGGCCTGGCGCAGGGGCAGGGAAGGCGCGCACTTCATCTTTTTGGGGTTCCTGGTCCTGGGGCTGATCGGCATCAACGACATGCTCAACGATCTGCGGATCATCAACACCACGCCGCTGCTGGTCCTGGGCATGCTGATCTTCATCATGAGCCAGGCCTTCGCCTTGTCGCAACGCCTGTCGCGCGCGTTTTCCTCGGTGGAGACCCTCTCGGTGCAGCTGGAGAGCAAGAACCTGACCCTGGAGACGGAGATGGCCGAGCGCAACCGCCTGGAGCGCGAGATCATCAACATCAGCGAAGAAGAACGGCGGCGTATCAGCGTGGACCTGCACGACGGGCTGTGCCAATTGCTCACGGCGGCACGCCTGCGCTGTTCCGTGCTGCTGCGCATGGACCAGACCGAGGGCCGAAACGCCGAGCTGGGCCAACTCTCGGGCCTGCTGGATCAACTGGTGGACCAAGCCTACGACGTCTCCCACGGGCTGTGGCCCCAGGAGCACAACCCCGCAAGCTCCGGCCCCTCGCTCACGGATCTGATCCGGCGCTTCTCCCTGTCCAGCGGTGTGCCCATCGAGTTCACGCGGAACCAGGCCTGCGAGACCTGCCCGCCCAACGCCAACGTCACCCAGCTGTATCGCATCGGCCAGGAGGCCCTGTCCAACGCCGTGAAACACGCACGGGCCACGCGCATCGACATGGACTGCTCGTGCAGCGCGGACGGCATGGTCACCATCTCCGTGCGCGACAACGGCATCGGCAGGGCCAGGGCCGCCAAATCCAAGGGCGGACTCGGCACGGGCATCATGGCCCACCGGGCGCGGATGATCGGGGGAGAGCTCAACATCCAGGACGCCGAGGGCGGCGGGACCGTGGTCAGCTGCACGGCCCCCTGCGGACACTGCAGCCCTTCGGGCCAGGCACCTTCGGCGCAGACAAGGAAACAGGCATGACGCATCAATCAAACCAGCAGGGCGCGCGCATCTTTCTGGCGGACGACCACCCCGCCGTGCTGGACGGACTGGCCATCCTCCTGGCCCAGGACAGGCACCTGATCTGCGGCACGGCGACCAGCCGGGACGAGGTCCTGGCAGCCATCGACGGCAGCGGTGCGGACCTAGCCATCGTGGACTTGAGCCTGTGCGGGGAAAGCGGCCTGGACATCCTGCCCATCATGCTCGAACGCGGCATCCCCGTGCTTGTCTATTCCATGCACGAGGACGCGGCCACGCAGCAGCGGGCCAGGGACCGGGGAGCCCGGGGCTACGTCAGCAAGCGCGAACCCTCGGAAGTATTGCTGGATGCCGTGCGCCAGGTCCTGGCGGGCAAGCGCTACACCAGCCCCCGCGCCGCCGCCAACCTCGACCCCAACTCGCCCGAGTCGGTCTCGCCGGTCCTTGGCGAGACGCGCCAGACCCGGATCTTCAGCGAGCGCGAGCAGCAGATCTGGTCCCTGCTGGCCCAGGGCGAAGGCAACGCGGAAATCGCTGCGGCCCTCAATATCAGCGTGCGCACCGTGGAGACCTATTGCACACGGATGATCACCAAGCTCGACCTGGATGGGATCAAGTCCCTGCGCAAGCTGGCCATCAGCGAGAGCAGGCTGATCTTTTAGGCGAGCACGAGCCTGCGAGGGTGGGGAGGGACAGCATTAGTGCCATGAGAAAACAAAATACCGGACTGACGTCGAGAGAAGGGAGTTGGCCTATAACTCATGATATCTACCCCAATCTCCTTTCTAGCAAGGCACATCCATTTCCAACACAGCCCACCCTTTATCCAGCTTCCTCTTTTCTGTTTGTGGTGATATAGAGTCCCATGCAATTCGTACAAGCCCCAAGCATAACACCACCCCTCGCCGACACGGCAATTTCAGCCATGACATCGCCCTATGTTATAGTTGCCTCCACTCATATAGGAACCATACTCGCTCTAGCTGGACTAATCTTTTCTTTCCTTGCATACCGGCAGGCCAAAAGAGCAAAAAAAGCTGCGGCTGAAGCAAAATCAGCTGTGTACAGCATAGACTCCATATCAGGCCTATCTCATGCTGCGACAAGCATTGCTGAAGCACAAAACCATATGAGAAGTGGTAATCTTTCTATACTACCAGACAAATTTCTATCAGCTATAAAGCATGTATCCTCTACAAGAAACAGCTGCCCAGGCCTTGAAGAAAACGAAAAAGAAGATCTTCTTCAAGTTACAACCCAGTTAAGAAACGCAAAAAATGCAATCGAAGTTTCACTTGAAAAAAACAAAAAGCTAAATGAAGTTGCAAGACTAAATAAAATACTTACTGATCAAATAGAAAGTCTTCAAGCAATACTTGGAGCAGTCAAAAGGAGACAAAAATGAGCACTGACAAACGACTTATAATGATTAATAAGCTACTACTTAATACTTTAGCAGGAAAAGTAGACTGGGAAGAGACTGTACAACCAGAAGAGTATATAGCAACAATCGGTATTAACTCAATCATAATTGGAGCTTTACGTGATAGCGATGGAGATTTGGTCCCATTCATCAAGCTACAAGACGAATTTGGATCTACCGTTGATGACTTCATATATTCGGATATAGAGGAACAAAATGCGTACACTATAATGGTTGACATATACAAGAAGGCCAGAGGAATTGCAAAAGGGATAGATAAAGTACTTAACGACATCATTTCTCAGCTTGAAAGCGATGAAGAGATTCCTTTCTAATTAAATTAAAAATTAAAAATTAGGGGGACTGGAGTAGCCCCAAATTCGACCGGACATCTCAGCAAACCGAAGAGGTAGTGCTAGAGGTATGCCCAGACATAGTGCTAATGAAGAATGGGGTCAGGTCTTTTATTTTAGTGTTCTGACCTGACAAAATCCCCCTCCCGCGTATGTTTTTTTCCAAAAGTTCATGGCCAGCAGCATGATATCACCATAATTTTGATGATCTATATCCTATGCTTTCAATACAGCAAAAACAAACTCCCTGTCCGCTTGAATGCACGTAGGGGGTTTTCTTATTGAAAAAACACTAGAATAAACGACCTAACCCCATATTCCCCCTGATTCCGGCCAAACCTATGCCACTCCCTCTTTGCATGCTATGGTGCAGGAGGGACCGCTCGTCCTCGTCCGGTCCTCCCCCAGGGGTTGTTATCGAAACGTCAACAACCAAGGAGAACCTATGACTGTTCAGCTTTCATTCAGTGCGCAGGAGCAGGAATTTCGCAGCCGTTTCCGAGGGATGATGACCCAAGCCGAATCCACGGAGGACGTGAAGAAGTTTTTCTATCAGACGGTGCGCGACCTGCTGGCGGATATCTGCGACACGCTGCCTGTTTTCAACATTCAGGACATTCAACTCGACCTGGAACAGGGCGAGGGCTATCGGCTATCAGACGGCCTCATGGACGGAGCGGGGCTGCGCGACCTGATGCAGAAATCCGACCTGGACGCCATTCTGAGCCGTTTGTCGGAAAATGCCTGGAGCCGCTACAACCATCTGGAGACAAAACCGGCCAAGAGCGAACAAAAGATTAATCCCACGCCCGGCTTCTGATACGTCCGCAGCGCAGGGAGCATCTGTGCCCTCCACGAGACTGAGCCGCCTCGCAATAAGGCCAGCCGCCCTCACAAGGTCATGCGAGCTGGCTGGTGGTCTTGCACTAACGCAGCAAGGCTCCGGCGAACAACACGCCGCCGATCCCTCCCAAGAAAAGCATCCGCGGCCAGACCACGTCGATGCCCGCGCCGCGGTGCAGCATGGCCTGCCTCGCACTGTCCTCCTTCCTCTCGTGCGGAGCAGCCAGATGGGGACAGAGGAACCGACAGGGCACCCAGCGTGATTGACTCACGGCTCCCGTCCTTTGTATGACAGCAAACGCAGACAAAGCGCGAAGCGTGGCGAACCAAGCCGCCAAGCATTCCGGGAGGCATTTTGAACTTCTTTCCCCTGGTCAGCATTCTGATTACGCTCGCAGCCGTTTCGAGCTTCATCAACTACCGGTACATCAAGTTGCCGACCACCATCGGCGTCATGCTGGTGGGTCTGGTCGCATCGCTGGCCATCGTCCTTGTTGGCCCCTACACGGGAACGTTTCGCGTAGAGGCGGCGACACTGGTCTCGCAGGTCGATTTCCGCCAAATTATGCTGCATGGCCTGCTCGCGTTCCTGCTCTTCGCCAGTTCCATACACGTGGATATTGATGACCTCGCCCGCGAATGGCCGAGCATTTCGCTGCTCGCCATTTTGGGAACGCTCATCTCCACGTGCATTGTCGGAGCAATGACCTGGCTGGTCCTCGGCTGGCTTGGGTTGGGCATCCCTCTCATGCATGCGCTGGTGTTCGGCGCTTTGATCTCACCGACAGACCCCATCGCCGTGATGGGAATCATGCAGTCTGCCGGCGCGTCCCGGCAGATCGAGGCGCAGGTGGCTGGCGAGTCCCTGTTCAATGACGGGCTGGGCGTTGTCGTCTTCCTGCTGCTGCTACAGCTCTCCGGTCTGGACGCGGGCACGGCACCGCTCTCCATTGATGTCGGCGCGGTGGTGATGCTGCTGCTCCAGGAAGTGGGCGGTGCCGTACTGCTGGGACTGACGGCGGGAATTGTTACCTACCTGATGCTCAAGCGCGTGGACAACTACCAGGTCGAGGTTCTCTTGACGCTGGCCCTGGCCATGGGAAGCTACGCCCTGGCGGAGGCCCTGCACCTCTCCGCACCCATCGCCGTCGTTGTCGCGGGACTGTTCGTGGGTAACCGCGGGCGGGCATTCGCCATGACGGAGAAGACGCGTGAACACGTCGATACCTTCTGGGAACTTATCGATGAAATCCTCAATGCCATTCTCTTTCTCCTGATCGGCCTGGAACTTCTCGTGCTGCCCATCGACCGCGACTGGCTGGTGGCCGGTTTCCTCGCGATACCGATCGTGTTGTCCGCACGCTGGCTGAGCGTCTCGGGAATCATCGGGCCCCTCGCCCGGGTGACGGCGCAATCGCGCGGGGCGATATCCGTGCTCACCTGGGGCGGATTGCGCGGTGGCATTTCCGTGGCCATGGCGCTGTCGCTGCCGGCTGGCAGCACGCGCAGTCTGCTGCTCACGCTCACCTACTTTGTGGTGGTGTTCTCGATTCTTGTTCAGGGAATGACGGTGGGCTGGGTTATTCGTAAAACCGGGGTGCCGGCTGCGGCCCAGCAATGACGGAAAGGATACTCATCGTGACAGCCAGCAGCGACTAGCCCAGCGAAAGAATGGGGTCACAAAAAAGAATGAAAAAAGAATGGGGTCAGGTCTTTTATTTTAGCGTTTTGCCTTAATAATGATATAATTGATCGTCGTATAGTGCAGCCCTAAGTGTTCGGATATTTCTTTTTGTCGATAGCCATATTGCTCGTAGGCAGAGCGAATCCTTTCGTTGCGCTCCTTCTTGCCGCTTGTAGCGGCATCCTTGTCTCGATCATAGGATTGTTTGCCAAAATTCTCTGGTTTTCTATAGTTCAGGTTTCAGGGGAGAGGTCACTACGATGGAGAAACCTCTCGGCTTATTCCACTCAGCCAGGCTCAGCCAAGCACCAAAAAATCCGTGTAGGCGCGCTCAAGCCCCTGTCGTAATCCGACCATCCTCGTCCATCCCAATCCTGCCAAGCGGGAGATGTCCAAAAGCTTGCGCGGTGTCCCGTCCGGCTTTGTGGCATCGAACACGATCTGCCCCTCGTAGCCCACGACTTGCTGCACCAGACCGGCCAACTCACGGATCGTCACGTCCTCGCCCGCGCCAATGTTCACCAGCGGCGGCTCAAATCTACCCGTCTTGCTTTCATCGCTACCGAGCAGACCGGCGTAGGACTGCTCGGCCAAACCCATCAAGAACACACAGGCATCGGCCATGTCCTCGCTATAGAGGAATTCCCGCCGGGGTGTACCGCTGCCCCAGACAGTCACTGTCGACGAACCCTGGACCTTGGCCTCATGGAACTTACGGATCAGCGCCGGAATAACGTGGCTGTTTTCGGGGTGGTAGTTGTCACCCGGGCCGTACAAATTGGTGGGCATCACCGCCAAGTACTTGGTCCCGTGCTGCCGGTTGTAGCTCCAGCACATCTCGATGCCCGCAATTTTGGCCAGCGCATAAGGTCGGTTGGTCGGCTCCAGCGGGCCAGTAAGGAGGTATTCCTCCCTCATGGGCTGCGGCGCCAGCTTCGGATAGATGCAGCTGGAGCCGAGAAACAACAGACGTTTCACTCCGTTCAGGTAGGCGGCGTGGATGACGTTGGTCTGAATCGCCAGATTATCACGAATGAATTCCGCCGGGCTTTCAGCATTGGCATAAATTCCCCCAACTTTGGCAGCAGCGAGAAAGACATAGTCCGGCTTTTCCTGTTGGAAAAAGATCTCAGTAGCCGCCTGATTGGTCAGATCGAGCTCAGCATGGGTGCGCAGCAACAGGTCGGCATAGCCCTTGGCCTGTAGGTTGCGCACGATGGCCGACCCGACCAAGCCCCGGTGCCCAGATACATAAATCTTAGAGTTCTTCTCCATGCTGCTACTCATGGTGGTCGTAGGCGGCAAAGCCGTGCTTCTTCAACCGTTTATCACGCTCGGCGCTCTTCAGGTCTTCACGCACCATCTCGGCAACCAGCTCCTCATAGCCAATCGTGGGCGTCCAGCCAAGCTTCTCCTTGGCCTTGCTCGGGGCACCGGGCAAGGTCTGCACCTCGGTCAGCCGGAAGTAACGGGGATCAACCCTGACGATCACCTTGCCGACATGGTCAGTTCCGGACTCTTCAAGCCCCAACCCCTGCCATGTGATTTCCATGCCAAGCTCCCTGCCGACGGTATTGATGAAATCACGAACACTGTTCTGCACTCCGCTGGCAATCACATAATCCTCCGGCTGTTCCTGCTGCAGCATCAGCCACTGCATCTCCACGTAGTCGCGGGTGTGGCACCATGCGCCTTCTCCCATTTCCCGACCACGGCCCGGTCGAGATAAGGTGGAATCTGTTAGTCCTGGTTCCTCGTTCTGAACGGCATGGGCCGTCTCTGGCAACCTTCATCGTGGAGCGGAGCCCGTCCCCGAAGGGGCAGCCCGTAGGCTGGGGGCGGAGCGGAGCGACGGAGGTCGACGGCCATGTTCAGTCGCGCACCTTCATCGAATACCTCAGCAGGCGTCCTTTTGTCCAAAGCGAAATGGCCTCGCTCCTCGCTATAATATTTGAAGTATTTACTGAGCCCCTTGTACAGCTCATGCCCGTCCGCATAACCTTTCGGGTACACATCCTCATATTTGACCGTCCACCAAAGCCGTTCAATGAACACGTTGTCCAGCGCCCGCCCACGGCCATCCATGCTGATGGCGACACCCTTG
>JAHIUW010000030.1 GCA_018816865.1 Pseudomonadota bacterium | reverse complement strand
TGAATGGCAGGACTCCGAATCAGGTCTTTCTGGACGGTCTGCCCAAGGATGAAAAGACCAAGGAAAAGGCAGCCAAAAACGCTGCCTAAAAATCACCCCGCCAAGGGCGGCAAGTGTCAGGTAAATACTATCTCTGTACATTCTGGAGAGAGGTGGCCACTGATCCGGTGTTGAGTAAGCAGTTTAGTTCTAGTAACATTAAGCACATGAAAAATGGCAATGCTCCATATGCTGCACTAGACCAGCAGGTCGGCGGACGCGGAAAATATGAGCTGGACCACAATATCGAAATTCAAAACGGCGGATCAGTCTATGATATGAATAATATCATTATTCGAACGCCACGGAACCATATTAAAGGAAAATAGAATGACGATTAAAGAGAAAAAAATTATTGTTAAGACGCTCCTGTTGGGTTTTTTTACAATGAAATTAAAAGAAGAAGAAGAGGGCGCTGTGTGGATGATGATTCGCGAATTGGTTCCTGATCCATATTTTATGGATTATATTTATCAAACCGATGAGTTCATTGATGAAAATGACGAGCTTGATGTTGACGGGGTTATTGAAAAAGGATTTAGTTACAAGCCGATAGCGTTGTAGGTTACAGAATTAAGAATTAGGAATTAGGGAGTGAATTAGGGGGAATTTGAATTGAATTAGAATTAGAATTAGGGGGACACTAGAATTAGGGGGACACCATACCTATTTCTTGACTTCGAATATTAAGAAAGAATGGGGTCAGGTCTTTTATTTTAGCATTTTTGGTGCTACCAGCAAGCCATGGCACGTCCACTTCGAATCGAATATCCTGGCGCATTGTATCATGTGACCACTCGCGGCAATGCGCAGAATGATATTTTTGTATCCGACTCTGACAGAAGAGCCTTTCTTACTATCTTGGGGAAGGCTCTTGGTGTTTGCAACGGTCTCTGCCACGCCTACTGCCTGATGAGTAATCATTACCATCTGCTTATCGAGACTCCCGAAGGTAACCTGTCGCGGATCATGCGGCATGCCAACGGGGTATACACTCAGCATTTCAACCGCACTCACCGCCGTGTTGGCCATGTTTTCCAGGGCCGTTTCAAGTCTATCCTTGTGGAAAAAGAGCATTATATCGAACAGCTATGCCGTTATATTATCCTCAACCCCGTCAGGGCGAGGATGGTTGATCATCCGGGGCGATATCCTTGGTCGAGCTATAAAGCGACTGTGGGAAGGTCTAGGGCACCAGACTGGCTGGCCGTGGATTGGATTCTTTCTTTTTTCAATGAAGATAGAGCACAGGCACAAGCCGAGTATAAGCGCTTTGTTCTTGCTGGAATTGGTGAAAAGTCACCTTTGGCCCAGTTGAAGGGCCAAGCCGTGTTGGGAGGGGCAGGATTTGTGAAGCAGGCTATTCAACGCCTGGAGCAATCAAAAATCCTAGCCGAAGTTCCAAGGGTTGAGCGTTTGGCTCATCGCCCCTCGTTAGAAGCCCTTTTTGAAGATGTCAGCATAGGCAGCAAGAAGGAGCGCAACGGAATTATTCGCTCTGCTTATGAACAATACGGCTATCAACAGAAGGATATTGCCGAACACTTAGGCCTTCATTACACAACAGTCAGTAATATTCTTAGGGCAAAACGCTAAAATAAAAGACCTGACCCCATTCTTCCTCTTGATCGTATCCACTCCCGAACCGGTGTTGATCTGCGGCCCAAGAAGCCGGGGCGGAAGAAGAAATAGGTATGGTGTCCCCCTAATTCCTGGTGTCCCCCTAATTCCTATATAGATTTTGACAATAACGGGAATATAATAGGCAAGACCGGTTTTTGTCAGGAATACGAGTATCTTAAAGATTTAGGCTACGTCTATGACCAGAAGACATCTATGATGGTTAAAGGAAACTGAAAATGCACGCAGAACAGCTTAGAAACTTAAAAATAGCAAATGAAGTACTGGGAGAAAGTGGGTTTATACTAAAACAAAGCAGTGAAAGGTATGCCGAGTTTTGCAATGAATCTGGTTGTGTTGTCATTCTTGAATGGTCGAGAATGACACCACTAGCATGCAATATTAGGATAGGAAAAAAAGAATTTGCTTCGATTGGGAAGCAATACTATTATTTGTATGCAATACAAAAAGCTCTTGGTGCGTTAAAAATTTCAGGTATCAGAGCTCACATGGATTTTATTGTTGGCAATCAAGATTTTTTATTCAACAAGGAGGAGGAGTATATAAAAAAATACAATAAAGAACTTAACTCTCCGCTCACAAACGATGAAATTGATCAGATCAGGAAAAATCCAGAATTAGAAAGGGATTAGTGTACAGGATAGAGAATGTACCCATCTCAGCACATATGAGGAATGTGAGGAATGTGGTCAGGTGTAGTGGTTCATACTTGATCTGACTGTACAGAGTTAGTATTTACCTGACACTTGCCGCCCTCGGCAGGGTGATTTCTAGGCGACCTTTTGTGAAGATTGGGGTCAGGTCTTTTATTTTAGCGTTTTGGGTGCTACCAGCAAACCATGGCATGTCCACTTCGAATCGAATATCCCGGCGCGTTGTATCATGTGACCGCTCGCGGCAATGGGAATTGAATTAGAATTAGGGGGACACCGAATTGAATTAGAATTAAATTGAATTAGAATTAGGGGGACACCATACCTATTTCGCATGGTGAATGTGGTGAATGGGGTCAGGTCTTTTATTTTAGTGTGGTGAATGGGGTCAGGTCTTTTATTTTAGTATTTCTCAAACCCAGCTCGCCAAACAATAAAAAACCCCTCCGCATTGCTGCGAAAGGGTCGTTTATCAGGGGGGTGGTGGAGGCGGGGGGAATCGAACCCCCGTCCGAAAATGCTCCACGCATGGCGTCTACAGGCTTATTCCATCATTGATTCTCGTCGTACGCATGTCGATGGACAGGCGGTCGCACGACCAGTCCACTACTTTCTCGCCCCATACACGGCGGACGCGTGCAGGTAGCCAGTCCGAGAGTCGTTGCTCAATCCCACGTATCGGACGTCGGCAGGTTGAGCACAGGCTATTTACGCAGCCAGAGCGTATTCATGATCGTTGGCAATTAACTTGCCTGCCGCTTTTTATCGAGGCCAGCGGCGCCCCGGCCTGCAACCACGGCTTCAACCATCCTCGTCGAAACCAGGTCGCCCCCTGTCAAAGAACCAAAGCAGATATAAGGCTTTCCCCCGATTTGGCAAGGGGTATTCTCTCGTGCTGGCCCATTTTTTCCAGTGGGGCCATCACATGTTAGTCCAGGCGGCAAGGCCCCAGGCGGTGCTGCTCCCGGACTGTTGCAATCTCCACAAGCCTGTTCTAGATTACTAATTGAGCAGGAATTCTATCCAAGAGAATCAACCAAGAGATACACCACAATTTTCTGGGGGATCGTGTGATGACCAAAACCATGAGCAGAGTGTTTGTATCCCTGATGCTGCTGGCGGCCTTTGCCGCCCCGGCCCAGGCCTCCATGAGTCTGGATTACTATGTCGGCGAAATTCAAAAGCTGCTGACTGAAAAACGCATCAGTTCCATGATGGATGTGACCCGCGCCCTGAAACAGGGTGGGGCGTCTTTCCAGACGGATCTGGCGCTGCCCCTGAACCTGGCCAAGACGGTGCAGCCCGGCGATTCCGCAGGCGTGATGATCGGCATGTACCAGTTCGACGCCATCTACGCCGTATCCTTTGGCCGCAAGAAGGACGCCGCGAACTACATGCAGGCCCAGGACCAGCTGATGAACCGCCTGAACATGCGCGGACAGCTGGAGGTCTCGGCCTTGTTCCCGCCCGCCTTCGCGAAACTGGTCAAGACCCCGGACAAGATCAATTTTGACGAGGTTGTGAAGGCCTATGCCGCCAACACCACCAACTATACCATTCTGATGCAGGCCCCGGGAGGGTTCGACGTGGTGGAGGACTCCCTGTACGGCTTTTTGGTGGAAGGGCTGTATGTGGTCAGCAACGCCGTCATCCTGTCGGACTTCGACCCCACACTGGTCGCGCTTCTGGCGGACACCGCCCCCGTGATCCAGCCGGTCCTTGATTTCTACCAGGCCTTCACCAGCGAGGACTACGCCAAGTTCGTGGATGACGAGAACTTCCTGGAGCAGGGCCAGCGCGCCGGATGGCTGAAGATGCTGCTGAAGATGATCGTCGATAAAAAGGGCCAGCTGACCGAGAAGCAGGTCCGCGCCATTGCCTCCATCGCCGCCCGTGAACGCGCGACGGTGATTGCCAACGTCAATTAGGATTCACCCTTGCAGACGGCCCGGTGGATGATTTCGCCGGGCCGCCTTGCCGTCCGGGAGCCCCATGTCCGAAATCGTCCTCAATGCCGTGCTGCACCTCTTTGCGCTCATCGCCAGCGCCCGGGGGGAGGAGGCGCGCAAGGCCTGCCACGCCTCGGTGGAGACCTACCTGCGCCAGCAGGTGCGTATTGGCTCCGTAGAGCAGTATCTGGGCCTTTTTGACGAGTTCTACGACCTTGCCCTTAGCCACGATGAAAAAGAGCGCAAACAGGCCGCCTGGGGCATTTGCGACCACCTGCGGGGCAAGCTCCCGCGCCAGGAACAGTTCGTGGCCTTGGCCGCGGTACTGTCCATCACCGCCAAAAGCGGGGCCGAGCCAGGCATCGCCACCATCGACGGCATCATCGCCGCCGCCCTGGACATCGACCGCAAGGATTTCGACGCCCTGCGCCTGTTGATCCTGCACCCCGAAGACCACACCCTGCTGGACGAGAGATTCCTTGCCCTGGACAACGGTGGGCTGCCCCCGGAGACTGCCGCCCGACGCTTGAGCGCGCCCGGGTTCGGGGCCCAATGGACCCTGACCCGCATCCAGGAGACGGGAACCCTGGTGCTGATGCCTACGGGGCAGGGGCACCTGACCATCAACGGCCAGTTGGCCGCCCAAGGCAAGCTGCATGTGCTGCCCCCCGGATTCGTGCTGCGCGACAGCGCGGGAACCGGCATCTACGCCTCGCAGATCGAGGCCGCTCTGTCCGATGAAATACCCGGCCAACGACTGGTGTTCGAGGGACGCGGGCTGAATTTCCGTTTTCCGGGCAGTGACAGCGGGCTGCACGAGTTCAGCTTCCAGGAAGGCTCGGGGCGCTTGGTTGGCGTCATGGGCGGCAGCGGCACGGGCAAGTCCACCTTGCTGTCCATCCTTTCGGGGACCCTGCCGCCCGATGCGGGACAGGTGCTGATCAATGGGCGCGACTTGTACGCCGAGAGCGACGCCTTGGACGGGGTGATCGGGCTGGTGCCGCAGGATGACCTGCTGTTCGACGACCTCACGGTGCGCCAGAATCTGACCCTGAGCGCCCGGTTATGCCTGGCGGACCTCCCGCGCGAGGCCCTGGATCGGCGGGTGGAAGACACCTTGCGCGACCTGGGACAGCTGGAGGTGGCGGACCTCAAGGTGGGCAGCCCGCTGGACAAGACCATCAGCGGCGGGCAGCGCAAACGCCTGAACATCGCCCTGGAGCTGATCCGCGAACCAGCCGTGCTCTTCGCGGACGAGCCGACCTCCGGGCTCAGCTCTGCCGACTCCTTCAACGTCATGAGCCTGCTCAAGCAGCAGGCCCTGGGGGGGCGGCTGGTGATCGTGGTCATTCACCAACCCTCATCGGACATCTTCAAACTTTTTGACAGCTTATGGATTCTGGACAAGGGCGGACGGCCCGTGTTCGAGGGCAATCCCCTGGAAGCGGTGTCCTTTTTCCGCTCAGCCATCCACGCGGCGGGCGGGGGCGAGGGCTTTTGCCCCACCTGCGGCAACGTCAACCCCGAGCAGATCTTCGATATCATCGAGATGCGCCGTGTGGACGAGGGGGGCTACTTCACCTCCGAGCGCCTGATCTCGCCCGAAGATTGGCACCGGCGGTTCCTTGAACTGCACCGGTCCATGGCGCGCCCCGAGTCCGAGGCGCCGCCCGAATCCGTGCCCGCGGGGTTACGTAGGCCCGGACTGGCAGGGCAGTTCGCCATCTTCCTGGAACGCAACCTGCTGGCGCGTCTGGCCAACCGCCAGTACGTGGCCTTGAATCTGCTGGAGGCGCCGTTCATCGCGCTGCTGCTGGGGCTGCTCTGCCGCCGCTCGTCCGGGGAGGTCTACGCCTTCCACGACAACATGAATATCGCGGTCTTCTTCTTCATGAGTGTGGTGGTGGCCCTGTTCCTGGGGCTGTCCGTCAGCGCCGAGGAGATCGTGCGCGACCGCAAGATCCTGCGGCGCGAGGCCTTTCTGAACCTGTCCTGGGCGTCCTACGTCAACGCCAAGACCGCCTATCTGGCCGGGCTGACAGCCATGCAGACCCTGGCCTTCACCCTGGTGGCCCAGGCCGTGCTCCAGGTCCCGGACATGACCCTGGCCACCTGGGCCGTGCTCTTTTCCTGCGGCACCTGCTCGTGCCTGTTGGGGCTCAACGTGTCCTCGGGCATGCGCTCGGCGGTGGCCGTGTACATCCTGATCCCGCTGCTGCTCATCCCGCAGATGCTGCTGGGCGGGTCGGTGATCGCCATGGACGAACTGGTGGCCCGCGATTCAGGGGACCTGAACGTGCCCTGGTACGCCAACATCATGCCCTCGCGTTGGGGCTATGAGACGCTGCTGGTGCGCCAGTATGCGGGCAACCGCTGGATGCAGGGGCTGTTCGAGGACGATTGCGCCATACGCCAGGCAGATTGGGAACTGGATTACCGTATTCAGGAGCTCAAATCCCTGGCGGATTTCCTGTTCCTGCCCGATCGGCCTGACAATTTCGAGGCCCGGGCGGAGCGTCATCTGAGGGTCCTGGCCCACGAGGTGTCGGCCCTGGAGTCGGAGACGGGGGTGGTCTCCGGGCTGGTGGCCGAGGATTTCAGCCTCGTGGGTTTTGACCGCGAGGCATCGAACAGCTTGCAGGCCTTCCTGAAGGTCATCGCCAAGCAAGTCAGGACAGCGCGGACAGAGGCCTACACACGGACTTCCGCCCTGGAAGAGCAGCGCCTGGCAGGGCTGGGAGAGGACGGGCTGGAACAGTTGCGCCAAGGGCACACCAACCGCTCGGTGGAGCTGGCGGCGCGCAACTCCATGAGCCTGGAATCCATCCGGATCTCCGGAGACAGGCTGGTGCAGTTGACGGATCTGGTCTGCGCCCCGGCGCACAGCCGCTGGGGCATGGCCCACTTCGGTGCGGGGAGCAAGAATCTGTGGGGCAGGGTGGTGCCCACCGAGGTCTACAACCTCGGTTTCCTCTGGCTGCTGACCCTGGCTCTCTATCTGAGCCTCTATCTGCGCCTGCCCGAACGTCTCTTGAAGCTCGGGAGACGTTGATCCCCCATATCCTTAGCCGTTCCTGCCAACCCTGAGGCATGAAAAAGGCCCGCCATCCTTGCGGACAGCGGGCCTAGGGTTTTTTCCGGGAGCCGAATGCCTACCAGCGGGGCTTGGGGGCGCGTTCGGTGCGGGGGTGGGCCTCATTAACCTTCAGGGCGCGGCCGCCGAAATCGGTGCCGTCCAAGGCTTCAATGGCGGCCAGGGCATCCTGGTCGTTCATCTCAACGAACGCGAAACCACGGGGGCGACCGGTCTCGCGATCCTCGACAATCTTGACGGAGGTGACTTCTCCGTAGTTCTCGAATGCGGTCCGAAGTTCCTCTTCCGTGGAAGTCCAGGGCAGGTTGCCCACATAAATGCTCTTCGACATTCTCGTAAAACTCCTACTAAAACAGTTGATTTGGCGCAGCTACGCCCATTTAAAAAGGGACCGTGTACACCAAGATGCGCACATAGCCCCTTGTTGAACCCTGGATAAAAATCAGATTCAGCCGATCATCTGCGGTCACGCCTATATCGGCAGTTCTGCTATTTCAACTAGCTTCCTGTTAAGCTTGGAGAACTTTTAAGTCAAGTGGTATCGCAAAGAAAGATGATTACTCCCTTCTTCAATGAAAGATTGAAGAATGATGGAGACTGGCGAACAACGGCCATGCGTTTGGTGCCAACGCTTTTAGATACGCAGAGCTATTTATCTACCTATCCAGGACCATGAAACCAGCATTATAAATCCGGGGCTTTCCTGCCCGCAATAATGGTTACGGCATCAATCAGACCCTTGATTTTCTCGGCCTTGCCCCGATTGGGAAACAGCAACAGGGCCAGACAACGGGCAAGAAAATGACCGGCTACAGCGTACCAGAACACGGGCCAACTCCACCATCCCCGCCACATGTGCCGTCTGAAGAGCAGATAAGTGCCCATCAGAAACATCCGTGCCCAACGCCGATCCTCGGGACGCATGGCAGTCGCTTCCAGATGCACGAGCCGGGCCTTGGGGTTCAGGTATAACGGATGGCGGCGCGATACCGCCACGCTGAAGTCTTTGTCCTCCCCCAGGCCGTATTCGCGGTAGCGCTCGGTGAAAGAGAATTCCCGGAATACATCGCGGTGGTAGGAACTCACCCCGCCCAGCAGAAAATCGACCTGAGTCACCTTCCTGAGAGGAAACGGCGACTCCCCGAATTGGGTGCAGAACCCCGACGGCAGAACTTTTCCCTCCCTGAGCCCCCAGGCCAGAAATGGCAGTTCAAAGGCGCGCTTGATGTAGTCGCGCGGGCGCAAGGGTGGTTTGTTGTCCTCCAGACCGCCCACCCCGGCCACAAACCCCTGGTTCTCGGAGTAGACCGAGAGGATCTGTTCCAGATAGTCGGGGAACAGGATCACGTCGTCGTCCAGAAAGAAGATGATCTCGCCCTTGGCCAACTCGATTCCGGCATTACGCGATTCTGTGAGGCCCGGTCGGTCCTTCTTGTGGTAGACGAATCCGATACCCGCATCGAGGAATTCCTGCTTGAATGGTACCTCTTCCAGATTCCCGTCGTCCACCACAATGACTTCCAGCGGCTTCACCGTCTGAGCCAGCAGGGATTCCAGACAGTCGCGAAGCTCCTTGGGCCGGTGGTAAGTGGGGATGATTACGCTCGCGCTATGCACCGCAGCACCTCCTGCGCCGTTTCCTCGGCTGACACGGCCTCGGGCACGCCCAACTCCACGATACGTACGCCCTCGAGTCCTTGGCCAAGCACCGGGGCTGTGGGCGGGCGAAGGGTCACGCCGCGCACCTTGAATTCCAGTTCCAGGCGCAGGTAGCTCTGAAACTCGACGTCCAGGATGATGGACAGGGATTCCAGGGATTCGGGCAGGGTTCTCGTCCGGCTGCCAGCCGTTCCGCCAACCAGCAGGACGATGTCCGAGAGGGGGGCCTCGGCCACGGCCTTGCAGCCGGGGAACAATTCATCGGGTCGGACCATGAGCGGTGCATTGTGGAACTTGGCGAGCCGGGGCCCGAGATAGGAGGGGACGTGCCGATCACACCAGCGGGCTACAGCTCTCATGTGGCGCGCCCTGGATGCGAAGGCCCCGGCAGGGCCGCCCAGGCCATCAAGCCAGGGCAGGGCCGCAAAATGATGCGGCATGAGCGGGATCGCATCATGAAACATGTGCGCCCGACCGGCCTGCAGCAGAAACCTGTCGTCGGCCAGGAAATTCCAGCCCTGACGCAACAGGGTGAGCATGACCAGGGTCTTACGCGCACCCTGAAGCCCTGTAAGCACGAGGCAGCGCCCATCCCGGACCAGGGCTGCGCCATGGAACATGGCTGCCTCACGCCGCAAAAGGGCGCATTGCAGACAGTACTGGACCAGGGCGGACAGCTTGCCCGCCACTCCGTGGCGCGGGGCGTAGCGGATGCGCACAGGGTCGCCGGGCAAGAGCACGATGTCGGCTCCGCCACGGTAGGGCAGCACGGCGGCAGGAGCGCCGTCCACAGCGGTCAGGGTGAATCCTCGCTGGGCCTGAAGATGGTCCGGCGCAAGGCCTGGCATGCCTCCAGCCTCCATGGGGGCGAGGTCGATCTCTGCGTTGCGTCTCTCGGTGGGATGCGTGGCAAAGCGTCCCAAGCGTGCCTCCAGTTCACGGGCCACGGCAACGGGGGCGTCGTGGGAATCCACGGCAGCCAGCCTAAGCAGATCGTATCGCGTCACATCCATCATCTGAACCTTTTGCCTATGTTTTGCAGTGTCAGTGCTTCCCAGTGCCCGCTGAGCCTGCCCATGCGATTGAAGAGCGGAATAGCCACGCCCAGGAACAAGACACATCCAATGGGGCCGGAGATCAGTGGGCTGACACCCAACAGCACGTCCACCGCCCGTGCCGCTCCGGTTGCGGCTGCGGCCAGGGCCAAGGGCGCGAGGAGCGCCGCCCAGGATGGTGAGGATAGTTCTGCCTCATGGCGACGGACAAAGATCCACAGCCCTCCAAACAGCAGCAGGAAAGAACAGGCGCTGGCCAGGGCCACGCCCGCAATGTCCAAGCCAAGTGTCAGAAAGCCGATGCTCAGGACAAGGTTGCCCGCCACGGAGACCAGCATGATGCCCGTGGCGCGGACCTGGAGATTGCGGGCGATGAGAATGCCCCGGAGCACAAAGGCCAGAGACAAGAAGAGGCAGCCCCCCGTGAGGATTTGGGCTGCGGGGACGCCCTGCGCATAGCGAGGCAGAAGCAGTTCCACTGCGGCGGGCAGGAGCAGCATAGCCGGGCCGAGGAGCAGGGGCAGGGCATAGGCCGTGGCCAGCAACGGGCGTTCCACATAATCGCGCAGGCAGTCCCGCTCCGGGCGGGTCTGCAAATCATGCATCAACAGCGGCTCGACCACCTCACGCGAGGCGTCGGGGATACGCATCAGGAAATTCAGAGCCATGATCGCGATACCGTAATAGCCCAAGGCCTCCAATCCGAGCCAGGCCGAGATGATGAACCGGTCCACGGTGCGGATGAGCGTTGCACCCAGGCTGAAGGTGATGATCGGAAACCCTTCGCGCACCAGCTCCCGGAAAACGCTCCAGCGGAATCGTCCCAGGGAAAGATGTGGGGCATGGGAGTGCAGGTACCACAGCACCAGCAGATTGGTGGCGATCAGTGCCGTGAACAGGCCGTAGAGTCCGAAGGCCAGGATCAGGACGGCATTGAGCACGCAGGCGGTCACGGCGCTGATGTAGTTGGCCGTGGAGATGGGGGTGAACCGGCTGCGTGCCTTGAACACCGCCACATGAAATTCCGAGAGCCAGGTGATGATCATGACCACGGCCATCACCAGCAGGCCCAGACGTTCCGCGAGTCCCGTCTGAACGAAGACGGCTGCCGCGCCAAGGCCCACGGCGGCGATGCCCGTGAGAACCAGTGTCCCATAGAACACCGCGCCAAGGACCTGCTCGTTGGCTGCCTCGTCGCCCCGCGCCTCGTTGGCGGGGATGCGATAGCGCATGGCGGAGCGCGAGCCGAGGTGTGTCAGCGGGATAAAGGCCAGGACCGTGTTCAACAGATTCCACAGCCCGTAGGCCGCGGGACTGAGCAGCAGCGGCTTGAGGTACGCATTGAGGACGCCCAGCGCCTGCTTGGCAACGACGCTCGTGGCGTAGTGCGCGATGGTCCCGGACAAGCTGTCCGTCCTGGTTTGGCCTCGCTTGCCCTTCGCGGTCACTGTGAACCTCCGGTCGGTCCTTTGTCGATCATCTGGCGATAAAACCCTTCCAACAGGCGTACGCGATGGACCATGTCATGGTCCTTTTCCACGGCAGCCCGAGCCGCCGCACTCTGGGCGGCAGACTGTTCGGGGTCTCGCGCCAGACGGATGACGCTTCGGGCCAGACCAGGAACATCACCCACGTGGGAAAGGCAGGCGGTTTTGCCGTCGGTGAACATGCCGCCGACCCCGCCCACCAGTGTCGCCACCACGGGAACACCCGTGGCTGCAGCCTCCAGAAGGGTCATGGGCGTACCTTCTGAATGGGATGGATGCAGTAACACATCCAGCGAAGCGTACAAGTTGCGCATGCCAGTCTCGTCCAGAAACCCCGTGAACTCGAAGCGCTCAGCAAGCCCTGCCCGCGCCACGAGCGAGCGCATCTGCCCACTCTCCGGCCCCTCGCCCGCCACGCAAAATCGTGCCTCAGGGATTTCCCGGGCGACCTGTTCGGCCACGGCCACAAAGTCCTCGATACCCTTTTCCCGGCTGAGGCGGGCGACAAACCCCACGGTGAAGGGTTGCTCTCCATGCGCCCGGGAGGACCGCAGTGCCCATCGCCGGAGATCCACACCGTTGGGAATGGTCCGAACGCCACGCACTCCGGCGCTCGTGGCGATATCGGCGATATCCTGGGCCACGGCAGTGACCAGGTCGAAACCCCGTACGGCCATGAGGTCCAGACGTTTATAGAGGGCCGAGCGCCAGGAATGCGTGTGCCAGGCGTGCAGGGTGGCAGCCAGTTTGAGGCCGGGGACCAGGGTGCGCAGCAACCTGCCATAGACGTCCGCCTTGGGGTCGTGGCAGTGTAGTACGTTGACCTTTCGTTCAAGGATCAGACGGCGCAGGCGCAGCAGAAGGCCAATGTCCAGCACACGTTTGCCAGGGAATGCGACGTGGCCGAGGCCCCGGTCGAGCAGACGCTTCAGGATGGGCGTGATACTCTGGTCCCGGCGATGCAGATAGGCCACGAAGCCGTTGAAACGTTCGTGGTCCAGCAGCTCAAGCCAGTTCATGATTACTGTGTCGGCACCGCCTCCGCCCCCGGAGGATTGCCTGAGATGCAGAATGGTTATGCGCTGCGTCACGCCAGTTATCCCCACTATTTACGCACCGTGTCGCAATCCAACACCCGAAAACTCTTGACCGGAATGCGGGCCAGATCCTTGAAGTCGCCGAGGCCCTTCCAGCGGCCCCGATCCGGGCCGAGATTCTGGAGGTAGACCTTGAACGTATCACCGTGGTCGCAGAGGAACATGCCGTAGACCTGCATGGCCCTGGCAATGATTCTGGTCTCCGGGGACAAACCCAGGGGCTCCAGGTCCAGGGCAGGGTCCAGCTGGATGCGCACGCCCTCGGGCAGATACTGACGTCCGTCGTGCTTGCCGTCTGTGCGTGAGGCCACAGGAGAGCACAGTTCCTTGGGGCCGCCCTTAGTGGATGATTTGCGGGTGGTGGGAGCAGCGAAGGACAGGGCATGGCGTATCTCGCCCGCCAGAATCTCCTCGGGGCGTATCAGTCCCCCCGCCAAGGGCATGCCCGAACCCCGCGCACCACGCATCCACCATCGTTTGCCCTTGAACGGCGGATCGAAGCCCAGCCCGTCGAGGTCCCACACGGCAAGGCGTGTGGCCTTCCATGAACCGTCGGGCAGGCGCTTGGCCCGCGCCAGGTCCCAGGCCTTGCGCAGGGCCGGATCGATGAGCAGCATGTGCCCATCCTGCTGAGGATCGGGCCAGAGGCCATCGGGCAGGGGGATGTTCTCGGCGACACCGCTGCCGTCCGGGTCCACACTTGGGTGCAGGGCCTCCTTGGGCGAGCGGACGAGTCCTTTGGGGCTGGCCTCAAAATCGACGACGAACAACGGCACAGTCCATTGCGTGAGATCACCCTTGAGCGGCCCCGCCTTATCCGCCAGCGTGGCGATCATTGCGGCAGAGTCGGGGTGCAGGGCGGCCTTGGGCGCGATGGGCGTGTTCCAGGGAGACTCGGGAGAGAAGATTCTGAAGTCCCCGGGAAGGCTGGTGCCCAACAGGCCCTGGCCAGCAATGGCGGGGGCGCAGGGTGCCATGACGGCCAGAATGAGTGCAACGAGCATGATACGCAGCATGGCGCGTTCTCCTTGGTTCACGGTGCGGCCTCGCCTTTCTCAGGGTTCCAGCGCTTGGGCAGATTGCCGCGAAAAAAGTCCACAAGACCCCATAGCATACCCAGGTTGCCCACGTAAAAATAGAACGCCGCCCCTGCAATGCGCGAAGCCAGACCGTTCCGGCGAGAGAGGAAAAGTTGGAAACTGGCGGCCAGGACCATGCAGCAGGCCTGTCCGGCCAGGAGCAACACGGCCAGGGCGCTTTCCAGCGAGGCCAGGGCGCTGCCCGCGAGCAGCAGCAGCAAAAACACGGGCATCAGCCGCCGGGCGACTTTGTTGAGCAGAAGCCTCAAGGAATAGAACCCGTGGCGCAGGGGGTTCAACAGCGCACGGTTGAGGGCGATGGCGTTGAGGCTTGTGGAGACGATGCGTCTGCGCCTGCGCAGTTCCACGGCCGGCGAGCGGGAGGGCACGGCGACCCTGACTCGGGCCTCGGGGTCGAAGAGGAACAATCGGCCTGCGCTGACCACCGCCAGCGCTGCGTAGAGGTCGTCGGTGACCGCGTCTGGAATCTCGGGGAAGAGTTCGCGCCGCACGGCATAGAGCTTGCCGTCATTGGAAGTCAGGGCTCCCAGGCGACTTTCCCAGGCCTTGAGGCGCGAATCAAGGGTCGCGTAACCGGCCTGGGCGGCCTCGAAGGCCCCTGCCTTGTCGGGCACCACACGTCTGCCACAGACCCCGCCCACCCGGGGGTCGCTGAACCAGGGCATGAGCAGCAGCAAGGCCTGCGGGGCGAGCAGGGCGTCGGCGTCGCTGAAGATCAGGACGTCGCCGGTGCTCAAGGCGGCGGCGGCGTTGAGGCCGAAGGCCTTGCCTCTGTGCCCGGACGTCGAGCAGAGCCGAACCCCCCGGTCCGCATAGCTCGAGACCAGTTCATCGGTGCCGTCATCCGAGCCGTCCGAGTGAACGATAATCTCCAATCCGCCTTGCGGGGTGGCCAGGGCCAGGGTGTTGTCGAGTTTGGGGCCAATGAGTTCACGGCCATTTCGAACCACGATGAGCAGACTGGCTGAAAGCCCCGGGACCTTTGCAGGCTTTTGGCGCGCGGGGCTCAGGCATGTGGCCAGCCACGTGGTCAGAGGGTTGACCACGAGAAACAGGCCCAATCCGGTCAGGGCAATGATCATGAGCGTCCAGCCCAAGACGTTCATGGTGTCTCCTTGTCCTGGGTCATGCTCCCAACAAGCAGAAGCTGGGAAAAGGCCAGGGAGACCCAGAAGAATTTATGGGTCTGGGCGCTCAGGATCAGGAAATAGATCAACATCGCCGCAAAGGCGATCTTGTAGGCCCCGGCCATGGAGGCCTCCCGAGACCGTCCCGCCTCGTGAAGCCGTTGTTGCGCTTCCCGGAAATTGCGCCATGCTGCGAGGATGACGCACAAGTAGAACCCAAGGCCCAAAAGGCCTGTACCCACAAGCATTTCTAGGTAGGTGTTGTGCGCCGGGCGCAGGAAACTCCGACTTTGGCCCTTTTCGACATCTCCGGCATGGACGGTTTCGGCCCACAGTTCCTTGAACACCCCGGGACCGTGGCCGATGAAGGGGCTCTTGATGAATTGGTCCCAGCCCACCGTGATGTAGTCGATGCGCCGGGAGATGGAATCATCGGATGTCTGGACCACCGACCGCTGTCGCTCCCAGTAGGAGGAGGGGATGAAGGCCATGACCATGAGCCCTGCGGCCAGGGCAGCCGTGAGCAGGAGTCCCGCCTTGCGGGGCGACAGACGTTTATAGTGCTCCATCACGAGCAGCAGGGACAGCACCATGAAGTTCAGGGCTCCACCGCGCGAAAACGTGATCACCAGGGCCATGATGTTGCCCAGGGCCAGCAGCGCCGAGGCGATGCGCCAGCGCACGAGCCGGGCCTCGAAAAAATAGTGCACCAGAATGGGGAGGGAAAAGAGGAGCGACACCGAGAACAGGTTGGGGTCGTTGGACCCGCCCACCGCACGGTTCAGCTCTTCGCTGCCTACCTGGACCGCGAACAGGGGATTGGCCGTGACATAGCCGTACAGAGACAGCAGGGCGCTGCCCGAAACACCGAGCACCAGGGCCAGGGGCACGCTCTTGAAGAGCGACCGGTAGGGCACCAGGCAGAGGGTCAGGGCAAAGAAGATGATCGCCGTGGCCAACTGACGCAGTTCGTTGATCGCCGTAGGCAGGTTGTTGGTATAGAAGGTCGCCACCAAGGCTGTGAGCATGAACAGGGCCAGGAATGGCCACATCTTGGAGCGCAGGGCCGGGGTGCGGTGCAGGATCAGCCACCTGGAAAGAACCAGCAGCACCAGGAGCGCTCCCACCAGCTTGGAGATGGTGAACCAGCTGAATTGCTCGGACAGCGACCGGTATTGGTCAAAGGGGATGAAGAAGAGCAGCAGGGAGAAGCCCCACATGGGCCACCGCCACATCATGCAGACCACCAGGACGGCCAGGGCCGGCAGCGGGGCCAGGAAGTACCAGCGGGTGGGCAGAAATGCCACGGTGACCAGGATGAGCAGAGCCCCCAGGATGTAGATGGTCGGCTGTTCCCGGGAGGTGCCGTGTCCGGTAGTCATGACGCGTTTCCCCCAACAAGCCGCGAGAGGGCAGAGCGTGCCGCCTGCCACGCCAGGGCAGCTCCAGAGACGTTCCAACGCAGGAAGGTCAATGCGAGCACCCCGGGTAGATTGTGCCTGTGGCGCATGCTCATGGCGTCACGCAGGGTGAAGAGCGAAGCTGGAATTAGCCAGAGTGCGAGGGCAGAGCAGACCCAGGTCCAGGCTCCAAGGGCAAGAGTCCCCGCGAAAAGACCGGCGCACAGGAGGTGCCACAGGCTCATCGCTGGATTGCGCAGGGTTCGCGCCGAGAAACCATGCCGGTGTGCAAAAGCCAGGGTCGTGGACTGCCGCCAGAACTCTTTTTTGATAAATTCCATCAAGCTTTTCTCATAGCCCAGATGGATCACAGTAGTCGCGGGTGAACGGAGGACGCAACGGCTTGCCTCGCTCAGGCGATAGGTGAAATCCTTGTCCTCACAGGTGATAAGCGTCTCGTCGAATCCGTCCACGGCCTCGAAGGCCTCGCGGCTGACCAGGATATTTCGGCCGGGCAGGAAGTCCGTGGCCAAGTCCGTAAGCGGTGCGTCGGAGCGGTTGCCCCAGACCCTGCCGACCCAGGATGCGTCGTCGGGGACTCGTTCTGCAAATCCCAGCGCACCCGAATAGCCCGTGCCGAAGCGTCCGGCAGCCTTTTCAAGCCAGTCGTTGGGCACGAGCATGTCGGCATCCAGAAAGGCCAACACCGGGGCTGTGGTCACGTGTGCGCCGGCGTTGCGCAACGCCGCGATGGTCCTGCGCTTGGAGTCTGTGTTTTCCAGGACAGTCGCGCCTCGTTCGCGGGCGATCTTGGCGGTGTCGTCCGTGGATTGGTTATCCACGACAACGATTTCCACGCTGATCCCATTTCGGGCGCAGGCCCGCACGGCGTCGATGGCTTCGCCGATGTGAGTCGCTTCGTTGTAGGCGGGAAGAATCACCGCGAAATCCATCGCCGTCATGGTTCTCTCCAGGCCGCTGGCGCTTTAGACGATGCTTTTTTTGAGAAAATACTGATCCACCATATAGCGGTTGAGCTCCGAAACGGGCTCGTATTCAATAACGTAGGCCTGCGTGAAATTCCCCTTCCAGGGGAGGGTCTTGTAGACTGACCCCCGGCATAAGGAGCGCTTGGGGTGGACGCTCCCTCCCCGGCGTACGTTGCGGCGGAGCACGAATCGATACCCGTTGCCACTCAAGTCGACATTGGACAGGATCTTGAAATGACTCTCGTTCAGATCCACGAGATAGGCGTCTTCCTCAGCCACACTGCCATCCGCGGCAAGGACCGTCACCGCAGCTTCGTGGGTCCGAATCCGATCAAAGACGCGGGTTTGCGTGTAGAAGCGAAAGACCTTGGACCGTGTCAGGTCCGTGAGATGCCCGGACCCCTTGCGCAGGACCGTCAGCCCCACGATCCACACGGTGTAAGCAATCATCAGCAGGTCCCAGGAAAGCTTTCGCTTGCGCGCGATAAACTTGTTGTCAATGAGGGCCCGCAGACGTTTTGGGGCGCTGTGGGGAGTGAACAGCTGTGCGTAGCCGATGAGTCCCGGACGTACCGAGAACCTCAGGTCGTAATTGCGGATGCTGTCCGCAACCGAATCATAGACTTCGGGACGCACCGGACGCGGGCCGATGAAATCCATGTCGCCCCTGATGATGTTGATCAACTGGGGCAGTTCGTCCAGCCTGCTGTCCCGCAGGAACTTGGAAAAGCGGGGGAGACAGAATTGCCCTGGCTGGAGGCTATCGGGGGCATTGGCCTGTTGCGTCTCCCCGGACGATGCACCGCCGGCTGAAGATCTGGGGGGACAGGATCTCATGGGCTGCAGCACCTCTGCGCCGATGGTCTTTTGCGCCCCCACGGGCAGGGTGCGAAACTTGTACATGGAGAAGGGCCGCTTGCTGAGCCCTAGGCGTGTGCCCTTGTACAGGATGGGTCCCTGGTCTTTCAGCTTGATGACGAGCCCGATGCAGAGCATGAGCGGCAGGGCTGGCAGTAGAAACAACAAGGAAAGTAGGGCGTTGAAAATGGTGATGGTCACGAACGACCACGGGGTGTATGCAAAATACCCCCCCTTGCTGAACCGGGAATGATGGGGGTGAAGCTTTGTTGTATCTTCGACAAATGCCATGATTGTACCTTTATTGATCAAGGGGAATGGAGAAGATTGCAGGCAGCGCGGCATAACGTTCCGCATCCTCGGGACGCTTGAAGGTGTGGTCGAAATACTCACGCAGGAATCCCAGACAACAACCCGTGATGAAGCCAGCGAGCAGACCCATGGGAATGACGCGATTCGGTTTGGGGAAGATCGGCGAAAGAGGCGTCTTGGGCCAACTCAGGATACTGATGGAAAACAGGTTGGTGGCCTCTGTGCCGCTTCCAATCCGGGCCTCCTCAAGCCTTTGCGAGAAGGTCCCGAACGACTGCGAACGCAAGGCCATCTCGCGTTGGACGCGTTGCCAGGCGACATGCCCCTCGTAGAGCCGCAGGTTCTTGTCCTCCAGGGCCTGGATATCCCGCTCCAGCGTGGCTGTGGTCTCCTGGAGCACCCTGATTCGTGATTCGATGCCTTCCTTGTAGGTGCGCACCTCGTTTTTCAGGGTCTTGTTCAGGTTCGCAACCTGCTCGTCGATACGCGCGATCTGCTTGCTCTCCGGATGGTAGATTCGGATGGCCTGACCACGTTCCACCACCAGTTGCTGCAACTGGTCGCCAAGATGGGTGATGGACAGGTTGTCGATGAACGAGAAGAACTGGATCCCCTCCGAGGCCAAGACGTTGGAAATATGATCCGCGAACTTTTGATTCTCGGTCAATTTGCTCCGGTCGGCGTAGAGTTGGCGTTCCAACTCCATCTTTAGGGTCAGATTATTGGCAATTTCCTGCTCGGCGTCCGCGGATCCGGATTTGGCGGCAAGGTCGAGCAGACGGCGCTCTTCCTGCTGTAGCCCTTTGTCGAACTGACCGACCTGCCCCGCAAAAAAGTCCTCCATTCCCTTGGGGTTATAGACGTCCCGGCGACGGAGAACGTAGTTGGCCATGACCTCATGCAGCACTGCCTGGGCCAGTTGCGCATCCTTGCCGAAGAGCTTGATCTCAATGATGTTGGAGTTTGGCAGGATCACAGTCTTGATGCCATCGCGAATGGTAGCGGCCAGAGCCTGGAGCTGTTCCCCCGAGAGATTCTTGTCTGCGTAGACTTTGCCCTCTTTACGCAGGCCCTCCAGGGCCAGGCCGATCACTTCCATCGACGTCAGGATCTCGGCTTCGGAGTTCAGGTCCTCCTTATCCACAAGCACGGTGCGCAGCTGCACTGATTCCAGGCTTTCGGGGCTGCGCATGGAGCGTTTGCCCTTCACCAGCACCGAGCCTTCCACGACATAGGTCGGTGGCCAGAACATGGCCACGGCCGCAGACAGAGCGAAGATCGCCACAGTGGTCCAGATAATGACCCGCTGCTGCGAAAAGAAGATGATAATGAATTCTCGTAAGTAGTCTTCCGTCTTGATCATGATTCTTTTGCCTACGTTCCCGGCTAGTTGCGTGAAGTGCTGCTATTCCACCTGAAGATATAATCATCGAACAGTCTGCCATCGACGTTCCAACCGTTAAACAGGAACACGCCGGCGATTTCACTCATCAGCTGTCCCATCGACGCTATGCGCGTACGCGGCACAAAGACGATGTCGTCAGGCCGCAGGTAGAAGAACGACGCCTTGCCCCCAGCGGACATAATGTCGTGCACATCGACCCGGGTGGCGATGAATTCCTTCTTGTTGCGTCTGAACACGATGATACTGTCGAGTTCCGCGTCGCTGCTGCTGCCGCCGGCCATGATTATCGCCTGGAGTACCGAGATGGGCTTTTCGATCATGTAGCTGCCAGGCTTGTCGACCTGTCCGGTGACGTAAACAACGGAGCCCACGGTCTTTTCAAGGAACAGATCCACTTGCAGACCTGGCAGGACTTCCTCGTACTTGTCGTCCAGCACGTCATTGGCTTCGGGGATGCTTCGGCCCGCCACGAACACATCGCCCAGCAGAGGGAATGTGGCGTATCCATCGGGCCGCACCGTGACCAGACGGGAAAGGCCACGCGTGGCGGTATGCAGGTCCTTCTTGAGTTCCTTGATCTTGGTACTGAACTCAGGGACCGTGACATAGAGTTCGGGGTCGCGCAGGACCTTGGAGTAGCGTTCCTTGAGCTCCAGGGTCAGCTCCGTGGGGGTTTTGCCCTCAGCGTAGATTTCCCCGATATAGGGCAGCGAAAGCATCCCGTCGGGCTTGACGTTTTGGGTCTCGTTCAGCTCGGGCAGATTGATGAATTTTACGCTGACAGTGTGGTCCACAGCGAGGCGAAAGGACTCGTTGCTGCCTCCGGTCTGCACCTGAAACAACACGTCCAGGAGGTCTCCGGGAACAACATGGTATTCGGGGAACAGCCCGTCCTGAGTGGGGTAGGTGTCCTTGTCGAAGGAAAAGGTCGTCGACTTGAAGCCGACTTCCTCGCCGCGATTCAGGTTGGGGTGCGGGCTGCAACCGAGGAGCATGCCCAGCATGCAGGCCACCAGCGCCATGAAAATCGGAATATGGGGTCGTCTGATCATATTATTTCCTACCATAGAAAAGCCTGGGAATGTAAAATCTGCGCTTGTTGAGCACAACACCAAGGGGCTTGCCCCCCAAGAGGGCGATTTTCTTACTCGCCTCCTGCACGACCTCCCATTTGGTCTTCTCGCACTCCACCACCAGGATGGCGCCGTCAAAGATCGAGGCCACCAGAGGTCCATCGGAAGAGCCAATCTGGGAGTGCCCGTCCATAATCAAAAAATCGTAGGAGTCCTTCAGCCTGTCCATCAAGTCACTCAGGATTCTGTCCTTGAGCATGTTCGGCCTGCCGGGAGGTCCCTGCCCAAAGGGCATCACATGAAGGCCCCTGTATTTTGTCTCGTGGATGGCCTCTTCGGGCGGGGTGCCCAGAAAGAGTACATCCATCAGCCCCGGAGCCTTGGAAATGCCATACTTCTCGTGCAACTGCGGTGTGCGTGGGTTGCCGTCGATCAAGAGAATCCTGGAGTGGTTGATGCACATCCCATGCGCCATGTTCAGCACGGCGCGGGTCTTTCCCTCGCCGTTGAAGCAGCTCGTGACGTAAATGGTGCGGACGTGCTTGTCCTTGCCTTGGATGTTGCCCTGGATCATGGCCAGTTCGGAGAAATTGCCCTGAAGCAGTTTCTCGTCCGCCTCCGAAAGGCTCGGCGTCTCTCGGAGAGGCTCGTCGTATGCGGCTCGGGTCTCGGCCCTGGGTGTGACTGTGGTCATGTCCGTCATCTGCTCTCTTTGTGTTGTTGCCGCGCCCCGGGATGGAGCAGTTTCCGTTGGGCGTTTTGTTTTGCCGGGCCTCTTGCGCAGGACGAAAAGCCCTCCCAGGACCAGCAAACCAAGGGCCAGATAACTTGCGTAGCGTAGCCAAGGCGAGGGCAGACCTTGCGCCGGGTTCATTCCCAAGGGTTCAGGTGCTGTAGCTTCTTGGCGCTGCCCGGTATCCGAAGGGGGCAGGATCGTTGGTTCGGCAAGGACCTGCGTGTTCGACTCGACAAGGGGCTGCGTGTTCGACTCGACAAGGGGCTGCGTGTTCGACTCGGGAAGGGGCTGCGTGTTCGACTCGACAAGGGGCTGCGAGGACGACTCGGGAAGGGGCACGGGTTTTGAGCCCTCGAAACCGGCAGGGCCCGGTGCCGGAGAGATCATCGTCTCTGGCGTGGTTGGGGCCGCGGGAACTCCAGCTCCGAGAAACATGCGGTCGGGAAGGATTTGTGCTTGTAAGCGCTGGGCGTTCGGGAACTCATCGCTCACCATTTCGCGCAGGGTTTCAAGACAGATTTCATTGGTGCAGGCCCCGAGTCTGAAGGCATACAGATTGCCGATGCGTTCGACCCTGACCTGCGCATGGAGATGGGGAGCCATTCGTCCGCGCAATGATTCGTAATAACGACGCGAATTGGATTCCTGTGCAAACGTAGCCAGCTGCAACGTATAATACTCCCGCTCGGCAGCGTGGGCCGTCGTGGCAAACAGGACGAAGATACTCAGCAGTATCCCGACAACAATGTGTCGGAATGAGGATGGCCATGGTGTCTGTTTCATTGCAGTGCCTGAACTATGAGTAGGACAATTCATCCTTATCATCATATATGATTCTTGATTTTTGGGAAGGGTGCACGAAAAACATCTTGATTGGTTGTGGATAATGGCTCAAGTACGTGCCATGAAAACCGAAAGCCAAAGATTAACTCATCAAAACGGTAGGTTATGATTTTGACTGGTAAGGTGTCGTTCTGGGACAAGCACCTCTTGTAGTTGGAGAAAGCTTAGGCCTGTGGAAAACTTTTTAAAATATATAGTTAATGGGCAAGTAGAAGAATAGGATATGACAACTGCCCATGGACAGGGATCGAAGGTCTTAATTGGAGGCAGCATTCGGGTTATCTGTCTCTCAAGTTCCCTCGCGCATTTAGACATTAACTATTTCAGGATGTTGCTTTCAAACTTTCAGCGCTGGAATCTCCCCTGGGCATCGATCCTCCTCTGCCGGCCTCTCTTGATTTGGCACTGCCTGAACAGGCAGCACAGAGATTGTCACGATCTCGTCCGCTCCCACAAGCATCACGTGCAAATGCGTTCGTAGTCATGGAGCTTCTCCCCGGGAACGAGCGGGAGTTTGATGACGAACCGAGTCCACTGGCCTGGGGCGGAGAAGACCTCCATCGTGCCGCCGTGCTGGTCGACGATGATGAAGTAGGAGACCGAGAGGCCAAGCCCGGTGCCCTTCCCCGGAGGCTTGGTGGTGAAGAACGGCTCAAAGATCTTCTTGCAGGTCTCCGGGTTCATGCCCGGGCCATTGTCTTCAATCCGGATGACTGCCATGCCCTCCTTCATGGCGGTGCGCAGCACGAAAAATGGTTTTTCGTTCCTGTAATCCTTTTCAGCCATAGCCTCGGCGGCATTCTTGAAAAGATTCAGAAAAACCTGCTGGATCTGATTGGCATCGCAATACACGGGAGGCAGATTCTGATCGAAGTCTCTGCGAATTTCGATCTTTTTGAAATCATAGCCTTTCTTCAGGTCATAATCGCTGCCGATCAGTTCGACGGTCTGATCCAGAAGGGTCGCCATGTCACTCTTGGTAAAGCTCGCGTCGCTCTTCCTGCTGAAGTTGAGCATATTGCTCACGATCTTTGCCGCCCGGATGCCCGAGTCCTGGATACCGTCGAGCATTTTGGTGATATTGCGCATTTCCAGATACGCTCGCACCTTGTCTAGGGCGACGTCGCACTCCTGTGCCGCGACGAGGTTCATCTTCAGGTCCTCGAAGATGCGCTTTTTGATGTTCTGGACAGACCCCAGGATGGCGGCCAGGGGGTTGTTGATCTCGTGGGCCATGCCTGCGGCCAGGCCGCCCACGGAGAGCATCTTCTCGGACTGCACCATCATCTGTTCAAGCCGCACGCGCTCGGTCACGTCGTCCACGCGGATGACCGCGCCTTCCACACCATTGGCGACCAAGGGGAAGATGATGATGTCCTCATAGCGGATCATGCCGTCGACCGTGCGCAGGCACTTGGAGTCGCCCAGGGGGGTCTTGCGGCGCATGGCCTCGCGCACCCGTTCCATCTCGTCTGTCAGATAGGGAAGCACCTTTTCCAGAGGGTGTCCGGTGACCGCATCCTTCTTCAGGCCCGTGGTCTTTTCCGCCTGGGAGTTCCACTGGGTGATCCTGCCCCCCGCATCCACGCTGACCAGCACCGAGGGCATGGAGTCGATGATGTTGTCGATGTAATTGCGCGCATCGAGCAGGGCCAGTTCCGCTTGCTTGCGTTCGGTGATGTCGGTGAGTACGGCCATGACCCGTATGCCTTCGGGCAAGTCAAGTCGGCGTAGCCTCACATAGACAGGGAATTCGCTCCCGTCCTTACGGCGTGCCGTCCAGTCAAAGGTCAGCAGACCCAGATCGAGGCACGACGCAATCAGTTGCAGGGCGTCTTGCCGGGTCAATTCGCCGCCGCTGATCAAGCCGACGTTGAGGTGCGCCACCTCAACGGGGGAATAGCCGAACATCTCCTCGAAGTTCTGGTTGACGTCAATGATCCTGCCGTCTGCATCGTGCACGATCACGGTGTCGGGCAGGGTGTCCAGCAACGATTGCAGCCGCTCGGTGGAGGCCAGCAGCCCTTGGCGAGAGAGTTGGAGGGCCTCACTCATAGTATTGAAGGTCGTGGCCAGTTCGCCGATCTCATCGCCGGACTCCAGGGGTACGGATACGACCTCCTGACCCTCGGACAGGTCACGCGCGGCGTCGATGAGCGTGAGTAACGGCCTGGTAATGCCTCGGGTCACGGCCACGGCGGCGAAGACCACGGCCAGGGCGATGCACAGTACCACCACAAAGGCATAGCGCAACTGCGTGGCGATCTTGGCCAGGTTGGCGGCTTCGGAATAGCCCAGCACGAGTGTCCACGGCGCATAGCGCAGGCGGACCTTGACGTTCAGCGTCGGTTCACTCTCGGGGCCGTACAGAAAGGTATGAAAAAAAGTGACGTCGGCATCGGCCAACTCATCCTTGTCCATGCCGATGGGGAGGCCCTGATCGGCCGAGGTGAAGATACGCCTGCCGGAGCCGATCCGACCCGTGGCGTCTTGGGACAGTAAAAAAGCCGGAGTCAACACCAGTTCGGGTCGCTGGCTGTCAGCCAGCCTGAGGCCCTCGTCGTCGAAGAGGATGGAACTATAAATGGTATCCTCTGTACCACTGCTTGGCAAAAGCAGCTGTTGTAGGACGGAGGCGTTATAACGGAAGCGCAGGACGCCGAGAATGCGGCCTGCGGTATTGCGCACTGGACAGCTGAAATACAGCGACGGCTGCCGTGCCCTTTCCGAGAGACCCACCGGGGAGACGTAGGGGAGGCCCGTGTCTCTTGGAAACTGGAAATAATCCCGATTGGACTTGTCCAGGCCGATGTCTGGCCCGTAGGTGTCGGCCACGGCGCAACCGCTCAGGTCCAGCAGGGCGATGGAGGTGATGTAGGTCTGGTCTCGCCGTTTGAGTGAGGTGAGAATGCCCATGGCCGCCTGCTCTTCCTGGGACCCGGTGCGCTTGTCCGGCGAGAGCTGCAGGTATTGCGCGAACTGCGGAATCGTGGACTCGGTGCGCACGGTGGAGAGGTTGGCGAGGATGAAGCCGTCAATGATCTCTGCGCTATGCGATGCGGAGGCAAGCATGCCCTGGCGGCTGTTTTGCGAAAGGGCGTCGGAGGTGACACGCTGGTCCAGAATGGCGAGGGTGCAGATAGGCACCAGAGAGATGAGCAGGAAGGCGCTGATGAGCTTGGTACGCAGCCCGAAAGGGCCCAGCAGGTCGCGCAGACGAAACGTGCTCATTGAACGGCATCTCCTGAGCCCTGCACAAAGGATGGATCAAGCACTGCGTTCAGATCGGGAGCCATGGAGGCGTCGCCAATGCTGATGAAGAAGGCGATTTGCTTGGCTCCGGTGTCGAACAGGGAGGAGGGCGCGGCCTCACTGATGAACGCCTTCTGGTTGTCCCGGCGCGAGAGGATGCGGCATCCCTCAAGGGAGATGTCCTCGGGCCGCTGACCCGTGGCCTTGGCGATGATGGCGTCGCCCTCCTGCCTGTGGGCCAGCCAGTATTCCTGGGCCTCGAACCAGGCGTCCACAAAGGCCTGCACGTCGGCACGCCGCTCTTTCACGACAGCACCCTGAAAAACGATGACATCGGGGACCATGCCCGGCGTATCGGCCGTGGTGAAGAGCACCCTGTAGCCCTTTTCCTTGGCCTTGGAGAGGAAGGGCTCCCAGGTGTAGCCGCCCTGAATCTGTTCAGGCATGGTTTCCAGAACGATTTCCGGTCCCACGTCCACGAGGATAAGGTCATTGCGCGAAAGCCCGTAGCGGCGCAGCAGGGTGGTAATGATGAACTCGCTGCCGGACAACGCGCCCTGAATGCCGATGCGTTTGCCGGCCAGGTCGGCCGGAGTCTTGATCTCCGGGATCACCACGACGCCTTCCGCGCCGTCGGAATTGTCGGTGGCGAGGACCACCTTCATGTCCAAGGTACTGCTCTTCAAAAGTTCGTAGAGTCCGCCGTGGGCGGCATCGAGCTTGGCGGCCGCGAAGTCGGAGAAGATGTCGGTGTAGGCCGTGTACAGCACCGGTTCCACCTGCACCCCATGCTTGTCAAAGAAGCCTTTTTCTTTGGCGATGACAATGGGGTACCAACCCGGCCAGAGGAACCAGCCCACCCGCAGGGGCTTGGACTGGACTGGCTGCGGCTCTTGGGAACAGGCCGGGATCAGGGCGGCAGTGGCTGCCATGATCAATACAAGGAGGCATGACAGGAGCTTTTGCATCTCAACACCTCTGGTGACAAGTCGCGACCCTTGACCTTCCATCGCCGCTCAGCGTGGGCTCTCCTGCGACGATTGGTCGCTTGGCAAGCAAACCTCAGATATCAGCTAAAAATTTATAGTATTATAGTATATTGTAAAGTCTTAAAAAAACATCATTTTGATGTATCGCGTGGAATTCAGGCGGTTCCCAATACCTGGAAGAGAATGCACCCAGGTAGACCGAGGGGAGTGATGCCTGAGACGTTTTACTGTCTTGGCGCACCGGCCTGCGCACCAGCCCCTGAAGATCAGCAGAAACAAGCATCTGAAACGAATTGCAATGCTCTCGACAATGCTTCTTTTGGTAGAGCGTTTCAGGCGAAATGGTCACATCTGGCCCCACGTCACCGCGAGAGGAGCACCCAAGGAATTAAAAAAAGAAAAACCCCCTGCGTTAACAGGGGGTTATGTATTCGTGTGGTAGCGAGGAGAGGACTTGAACCTCCGACACTGCGGATATGAGCCGCATGCTCTGACCACCTGAGCTACCTCGCCACACGGGAGAAAGGCTTATATGAGCATCCCGAGCAAAATGCAAGTGGAAATTCCCACTTCATTGCACCGCATTCATTCAATTAAACGGGTACTTGAAAAATATAATCATTATTCCGCCCAGAGCCATCATTCCGCTGCTGAAAACAGGCGTTTTCCTAAACCAGAAAGATGAGCACCGCAGCCGCCAGGACAAGCCGATAGACAGCGAACGGACGCAAGGTCAACCGCCCCAGCAAGGTGATGAAACCCTTGACCGCGATCCAGGCCGCAAGAAACGAAACTACAAACCCCACGGCCAGAAAGGGCAGATCCGCTACGCTGAACAACTGATAGTTCTTCAGCATGTCATAGCCCGTGGCCGCGAACATGATGGGCACAGCCGCCACAAAAGAATACTCGGCAGCGGTTTTGCGCTCGGCGCCCAGTAGCATACCGCCCATGATGGTGGCCGCGGACCGGGAAAAGCCGGGCCACAGGGCCAGGCACTGAAAGCAGCCGATGCCCAGGGCCAGGGCAGGGGTGATGGCATCCAGTCCCTTGTAGCGAGTGCGATCGTGCCGCGGACGCGCCTGGGACTTGTTGGCGGTGCGAAAATTTCCCACGATGGCGCCGTTGCGCCATGCCTCCACCGCGAAGATGGCCAACGCCCCCACGCCAAGGGCCCAGGCCACGGTCTGTGGGCCGAACAGATGCTCTTTGATGAAGTCATGGGCCAACAATCCCAGCACGCTGGCCGGGATGGAGGTCAGGATCAGCAGCCAGATGCCGCGCAGACCGGAAAAAGAACGGGCGGGATCGGTCTTCAACAATCCCAGGAAACGCTCCCAATAGAGCACGACCACCGCCAGAATGGCCCCGAGCTGGATGATAATTTCGAAGGTGGCGGCCTTTTCCCCTGTGAATCCGAGGAGATGGCCCGTCAGAATCAGATGCCCGGTGGACGAGACCGGCAAGAATTCGGTCAGGCCCTCGACGATGCCCAGAATAATGGCGCTGAATATGGAATCCATGGGCTTCCTTGTCTGCTGGAGTTCACACGTCAGACCCGTTGAAACACGGGATTGATAGGCCCTATCCGATGCCCGTTGAAGTTGCAAGCCGCAAACGCTTGGTGTAGATGTGCCGCACGTCGACGTGCTTTTGCAACCAACCGCCGCCAGGAGAAACGATGCCCACAATCATGCCCACAGGGGAACTGCTGCGCCAAGCCGTGCGCTGGATTGCCGAACAGCGCACGCAAGGCGCGACCAATATCTCACAGCTGGTGGAAAAGGCCTCCGTGCAGTACAACCTGAGCCCCCTGGACCAGGAAAACCTCCTGCGGCTGCTGAGAGAGGAAAAGACAGGGGAGCAGGACTCTGCGTAATCTCACCTCACTTCTGCAACGGCAGATATTCAAGGAACTGCTGAGCCTTTTCTCGCTCACCTCCATCGCCCTGCTGACGATCCTACTCATCGGACGGATGCTGCAACTGCGCGAGCTGTTCCTGTCGCAAAGCATGAGTGTCGGCGAGATCACGCTCATGTTCCTGTATCTGAGCCCGTTCTTTCTGCTCTTGATCATACCTATCGCCTGCATGCTTTCGGTCTTCCTGACTTTTTTACGCATGGGCACGGACCTGGAGTCTGTGGCGCTCAAATCCTCGGGCATCAGCCTCTACCAGCTTTTGCCGGCGCCCCTGCTGTTCGGCCTGCTGTGCCTCGCGGCAAACGTGGTCATCAGTTTCTGGGGTGTTTCCTGGGGCATGGAAAATTTCCGAGACCAGGTCATGGAAATCGCCCGCACCAAAACGCAGCTGGTGATGCAGGGCGGGGTGTTCAACAAGGAATTCCCGGACCTGACGATCTTCGCCCAGCAGGCCGACAGTTCCACGGGTGAGCTTTCCACCGTGTTCGTGCAGGACAAGACTCACGAAGACGTCAAGGCCACCATTCTGGCTCCCACGGGCAACGTCCACACCGATTCCGACAAGGGTGAAATCGTCTTCAACCTGCGCGACGGACGCATCTACCGCCAGGAGAAGGGAGGGGTCAGTGTCGTGGGGTTCGGCACCTATCAGGTGCGCATGGATCTCTCGAAACTTTTTTCCAACTTTGGGCTGGCCGAGATCAAACCCAAGGAAATGAGTTGGGAACAACTGCTTGAAGCCCAGGATAACGCTGATACTTTATCCATAGATAACGGAATGTTCTCCAGAAAGGTTAAAGTAGAGATTCAAAAACGCCTGGTCCTGCCCTTGGCCTGTCTGGTGCTGGGTTTGTTTGCCTTGCCCATGGCTGCGAGCTTCGGCGGTCTGAATAGACATTGGGGACTGATCCTGGCCCTTGGGTTCTTTCTGTTCTATTACACGCTGCTCTCGCTGGGGCTCTCGCTGGGGGAGACCGGCTCCGTTCCTCCGGTGATCGGCCTGTGGCTGCCCAACGTGCTGTTCCTGATCGTCGGGCTGGTGGGCATCCGCATGGCGGCAATGGAGCGGGCAATATCCGTCGCCGCCTGGCTCTCGCACCTCAGGCATTATTGGATGCGGAGGCCGAACCATGCGGATTAGGACCCTTTCGACGTATCTGTTCAGGCAAAACCTGTTTCTGTTGCTGACGACCCTTGCCGCGGGTGCAGCCCTGTACATCATGGCCGATCTGTTCGATCGTCTGGACGATTTTATGGAGGCCGGGCTGGGTCTTGGCGTTGTCGCCACCTATTTCGCGGCAAAGCTGCCGCTGATCATCTCACAGATCATGCCTGCCGTATTTCTGGTGTCCATGGTCATTCAGCTCTGCTTGATGGCCCGCAGTCGCGAACTCCTGGCCCTGCGGGCCGGAGGGGTCTCCCTGGGAGCCCTGTCCCGGTTCTTTTTGGCTTACGCGCTGCTCTGGTGCCTCATCCAGATGGCCTTTTCCCAGCTTGTGGGCGTGTACGGCCAGCAGATCGTGCGCAGCATCTGGTCCGAACAGGTGCGCGGCAACATTGTCGAAAAGAAGGTCCTGCGCAATATCTGGTTCCGCGAGGGCAACCTGGTCGTCGAAGCCGCCCAGTTGTTCCCTGCCAAGCGCGAGGCCCAGGACCTGTCGATCTACGAGATGTCCGAGGACCGCCAGTCCCTGATACGGCTCATTACGGCGGAAAGCGCCGTGGCCCTCGCGGGGCAATGGACCCTCAGCAAGGTGCGCGTGCTCGACCCAATCAATTTCACGGTCGAAACACTTCCGGAGATGACTCTGCATCTCAAGCAGGACCCCAGAACTTTCCTGCAAATCGACCCCGACGTGGACCCGGCATCGCTTCCCATGTGGCAACTGTCGCGCGTCATCCAGCGGCTGGACGCCTCGGGCTCCAACGTGGAGCGGTTGCGCACTGCGTGGCACATGAACTGGGCCTACGCCTTCTCCATCCTGGCCATGGCGGTGCTGGCCCTGGCCCTGGTGACCATGTCCGAGAACATCTACCTCAATATCGGCCTCTCGCTGCTGCTTATCTTCATCTATTACGTCATTTACATGGTCGGCGTGACCTTGGGGCAAAAAGGCATGCTCACGCCCTGGACCGGGGCTTGGCTGGGCAATATCCTCTTCTGTCTGGTGGCTGGTGGGCGGCTGGCCTGGTTGGCGCGCCCCTCGACCCTCGGCAGAAGCTGACGCATTATCCGACAGACACGAAAAACCCTCGCACAGGAACCTGTGCGAGGGTTTTTCGTTTTGCAGTGAAAAAGGCCGTTTGCGGCCCTCACGTCCTTGAAGTCGCCACGACTACTCGGTGACGGCTGCTTGCAGGGCCGCCCAAAGGAGGTCCATGCCCAGACCCGTCTCCGCAGACGTGACCAGGGGCTTTTGCCCGTCCAAAAAGGTCGCCCACTGCTTGCGCACCTGTTCACGTTCGCGTTGCTTGGGTTTGTCGGCCTTGGTCATGACGGGAATGATCGTCATGCCGATGCTCTGCAGATAGGTGACCAGTTCCAGGTCGATCTTCTGCGGGCTGTGGCGGGAATCCAGGAGCACGGCCACGGCCTTGAGCCAGGGGTTGTCCTGGACATAGGAATCAATGACTTGGCCCCACAGGGCGCGTTCACTTTTCGATGTCCGGGCGTAACCGTAACCGGGCAGGTCCACCAGATAGAAGTCGCCCGGGGTGACCCGGTAGAAGTTGAGGCTGCGGGTCTTGCCCGGTGATGAACTGATCTTGGCCAGCTTCTTGCGTCCGGCAAGGCTGTTGATCAGCGAGGATTTGCCCACGTTGGAACGCCCGGCCATGGCGACCTGGGGTGCGGGCATCTCCGTCAACTGGTCCATCAGGTAGATGGTCTTTTCGAGTTCAAACTGAAACTTGCTCATTGATCCTCCATTGCGCCGACCGGAACCCTGGTCCCGCGCGCCAAGCCACTATGCCCGGGAAGGTGCCGTTTGCCAACACCATTGGAAATGGATACATAGGAGCAACTTCAATTCGGACCTCTCACAAGGCCCGAAAAGCAATGGACGGGGATGCAATGGCAAAATACGAGATATTGATCCTGAACGGCCCCAACCTGGGACATCTGGGTCAACGAGAGCCGGAAATATACGGCAGCCAGGGGATGGACGATGTACCGAGGTTGGTGGATGCCCTGTTGGCTGACCGAGCCGGGGATGTCGCACTGACCTTTTTTCAGGCCAATGGCGAAGGCGAGTTGATCGACAGGCTCGAACTGGCGCGTGAGCAGGGTGTTTCCGGCATTGTCTTCAATGCCGGGGCCTACACGCACACCAGCCTTGCCCTGGCCGACAGCCTGGCCTGGATCGGCATCCCCTGCGTGGAGGTCCATATCTCCAACGTCTGGGCACGACCCGAGACCATCAGACATCAGAGCTTCATGGCCGCCCGCGTGGTGGGAGTGATTGCCGGTTTCGGCATTGATTCCTATGCCCTGGCAGTCGCCGCCCTGATGAACCGCCTCGAACACAGCTAACCACAAAGACAAGCACCGACTGGAGGATAAATGATTCCAACTTCCGATTTCAAGAACGGCAGAAAGATCGAGATGGACGGCATCCCGTACGAGATTCTCGAGCACCAGCACCACAAGCCCGGCAAGGGTGGGGCGGTGATGCGCACCAAGCTGCGCAACCTGCTCAACGGCCGGGTCATCGACCATACCTTCCGTTCCGGCGAAAAAGTCGACAAGCCCAATCTTGAGACCCGCGAAATGCAGTTCCTGTACCGCGAGGGCAAGGACTTCGCCTTCATGGACATGGGTTCCTACGAACAGACGACCATCACCGAGGAACAGGCCGGTGCCAGCGGTGGCTTCCTGGTGGAAAGCGAGGTCGTCAAGGTCCTGATGTACAACGATCAGCCCCTGACCATCGACATCCCTGCCTCCGTGGTCATGGAGATCGCCGAGACCGAGCCCGGAATCAGGGGCGATACGGTTTCCGGGGCAACCAAGCCCGCAACCCTGACCTCCGGAATCGTGGTCCAGGTCCCGTTGTTCGTCGAACAGGGCGAACGGATCAAGGTGGACACGCGCACCGGAAACTACATCGCCCGCGAAAAGTAATTCTGCGGAGTGTCACGGAACGCCAAAAACTCGGTCCGCGCGAACGGCGCGGACCAGCAAACGGGGGATAGGGCCACGAACGGAAAGAAGCTGCTGAAGGAAATCGTCGCGATGGCGTTCTTGTTCTGCGCCGTTGCGCTGGCGGTGGCGCTTGCGAGTTACTCGTCGCAGGACCCGAGCTTCAACCATGTCGTGAGCCACGGCTATCAGGTCAAGAACACCATGGGCCTCGTGGGGGCCTATGCGGCGGACTTGCTCGTGGTCCTTGTGGGCATTGGCAGCTGGCTCGTGCCCATGGCCTTCGCTGCCCTGGCCGCAGGCAACTTCCTTCCCCGGTTCTTTCCGGCCTGGTGGCGCTGGCTGGGCGGTTTTCTGCTGCTGCTCTGTGTCATGACCCTTGGCGCTTCGGAGTGGGGCCGTGCGCATGCGTCCATCCTGGAGGTCGCCGGAGGCGGCCTGTTCGGACAAATCCTCTTCATCCAGGCCCGTTTTTTCCTCAGGCCAACCGGTGCCGGCCTGCTCTGGCTGTTCACACTGATTGTCTCCTTCCAGCTGCTCATGGGCCTGACCTGGGGGATGCTGTTCAAACGTATCCGTGGCCGATTCCTCGACCTGGGCTTCATGCTCAGGGAACGTCAGGCCCAAAAGCAACGCCGCGATGTCCTTCCCCGGGAAGCATCGACCAAGGACCGCAAGACTGAATCAACGCCCGAAGAGGACAGCGGTTTTCTGCGCCTGGGTTCCAGGAAGGCCAAAACCCCGTCTGCCATGCCCAAGGCCCGCAGCCCCAGGGGCGCTCTCACAACGAAGATTCCCACCCCCGGAGAGGCTGCTGCCGCTGGTTCCGGCCCACCGCCCTTTGATTTTTTGAAGCCGCCGACAAATGACGGACCCTCCATCCCCCAAAAGGTCCTGGACGAACAGGCCCGCCGGCTGGAGGTCTGTCTGACCGATTTCGGTATCCAGGGCGAGGTCCAGGGGGCAACGCCGGGCCCCGTGGTCACCATGTACGAGTACAAGCCCGCTCCGGGCGTAAAGATCAGCCGCATTGCCGGCCTGTCCGACGACCTGGCCCTGGCTCTCAGAGCCTCGGCCGTCCGCATCGAGGCCCCCCTGGCAGGGCGCGACACCGTGGGGCTCGAGATCCCCAATGACGTCCGCGAAACAGTGTATCTTCGTGAAATCATTGAATCCGATCAATTTCAGGATTCCAAGTCCCTGCTGACCCTGGCCCTGGGCAAGGACATCCACGGCACGCCGTATGTGGCGGACCTGGCCAAGATGCCGCATCTGCTGGTGGCGGGCGCCACCGGGCAGGGCAAGAGCGTCTGCATCAACTCCCTGCTCCTGAGCTTCCTGTACAAGGCCTCGCCCGACGAGGTGAAGCTGTTGCTGGTGGACCCCAAGCGCATCGAGTTGGCCCTGTATTCCGATCTGCCACATCTGGTGCATCCGGTGGTCACGGACATGGCCCTGGCCAAGAACGCCCTGGATTGGGCCGTCTACGAGATGGAGCAACGCTACGATGCCATGGCGCGCCTGGGTGTGCGCAACATCGAAGGCTACAACAAGAAACTCAAGTCCTTTGGGGACAAACGCCCGGATGAATTCATCGACCTGGCGCCACTGCCGTTCCTGGTCATCGTCATCGACGAGTTGGCGGACCTGATGCTCACCGCCCGCAAGGAAGTGGAGACCTCCATCGTGCGTCTGGCGCAGCTGGCGCGCGCCTCGGGCATCCACATGATCCTGGCGACCCAGCGTCCTTCGGTGGATGTGGTGACGGGCCTGATCAAGGCCAACTTCCCCAGCCGCGTGGCCTTTACGGTCACTTCCCCCCAGGATTCCAGGACCATCATCGACAGCGTGGGCGCCAACCACCTGCTGGGCAAGGGAGACATGCTGTTCAAGCCTGCCGGCGGCAAGACGCTGCGCCTGCATGGAGCGCTGGTGGACGAGGATGAAATCGGACAGGTGATCAAGTACTGGAAGGCCCACACCTCCCAGAACTTCAGCCTGGATTTCGGAGACTGGTCCCGGGAGGAGCAACTGGGAGGCGGTGCCAACGGAACTTCCGGCGAAGGCGAGGGCATCCCCGACGACCCGATCTATGCCGAGGCCGTGCAATTCGTCATGGAGCAGGGCAAGGCCTCGATCTCGCTCATCCAGCGCCGCTTCCGCATCGGCTTCAACCGTGCCGCCCGTTTCGTGGAACAAATGGAGCAGGACGGCATCGTCAGCCCGGCTGACGGCTCCAAGCCTCGGCAGGTGATCGGCGGCCGGGGTTAGTCTTCCACCTGGGTTCCGGCTATTTCTCCCTTGTTGCGCCTAACCTTCGCCAGGGTAGGGATTTCCTGTATTTACGAGCGGTTGACAGAGCCAGAAAAAGACTTCATCAACGTGGGATGAGTTCTTTCTTTCCTTCTTCGCCCTTGCGCTTCGCTGGGCACAGGTCCGTAACGATCCAGCTGGCTCTGCTGCTCCTGGTGCTGCTTTTGGCAGGGCCTGGCGCGGTGTCTGTTGCGGCGCAGAGCCAAGCCCCGACGCTCTACCTCTCGGACGCCACGGGGACCGTCTCCCTCGGCACCCATCTCGAATTCCTCAAGGATACGGAGCGGACACTGAGCGTCGCAGAGATCGCCTCAAAACAGATGTCACAGCGGTTCCTCGACCTCAAAACAAAGACCCTTTTTCTGGATGACCCCCAGGCGGACTGGTGGCTCAAGGTCTCCTTGAATGTCTCCAAAATCCCACAGCATTTGCCCCAGCAATGGGTTGTCGATGCGGGCTGGCCGGAATTCTGGGATTGGTACGCTCTCAAGGCTTTCGACGTCTATCTCATTGACGATTCAGGTGAAATTCACCTCCAGCGGGCCTTTGGCAAGGGCAGTCTCTCGCCCTTCATTCACCAGCTCAATTTCCTCAAAACGGGCAACGCCACCTTGCTGATCCATGTCCAAAGCGAGCTGCCGGTGTTTCTGCCCGTGACATTGTTTTCCATCGACAACTATCTGCACTCGTTCCGACTGGTCAGCATGGCCAAGGCCCTTGCCTGCGGCATCCTGCTGGCCATGGGCTTCTTTCATTTCGTGCTCTATCTGTGCATTCGGGACAAGGCCTACGCCTGGTACTCGGGTTTCATCATCTCCTCCGTGCTGTACCTTGGGGTCCAGACCGGCCTGATGCGCGAATTCGCTCCTTCACTGTGGTCCCCCGGCCTCGGGATGTATCTGGACCCGGCCCTGTTGACGGTGTTCAGTCTTTTTTTTCTTCAGTTCACTCGAATTTTTCTGGCTACGCGAACCTATACCCCAAACCATGACCGGCTGCTGCAGGGCATCATCCTGAGCGGTGTGATCTGGCTGGGCCTGCTGCCGTTTCTCAGCGTTGACCTGGTCAACGCGCTCACGCTCGTGTTTCCCTTGTCCTGCATCTATTCGATGCTGGTGGCAGTGATCTCCAAGCGCAGGGGCTTTTATCCCGCCAACCATTTTACCCTTGCGTTTTCGCCTTACATCCTGGGCGGGCCTGTCGCTCTCCTGACCTATATGGGGATCTTCGAGTATTCGCCGTTGATGTTCTATTTGCTCCCGGGCATGGCTCTGCTTTCTGTCCTGCTCTTTCCGTATGCGCTGACCCGACGCCTGGCCCATCTGCGTATCGATCAGGGACAGATGCAGCGCAAAAAGCGTGAAACCGACCAACGGGCCATGACCGACAGCCTGACGGGCCTGCCGAATATCCGCTTGTTTCAGAACGACCTCGTGCAATACGTCCAGCGAGCGGACCAGCAGGATTCCTTGCTGAGCTTCGTCTTGCTCGATGTGGACGATTTCAAGCGGATCAACCATGTGCACGGCCCGATCCTGGGCGACGAGGTGCTCAAGGCCTTGGGCAGGGCCATCCGGGTGGCCATCAGGGAGTCAGACCGTGCCTATCGCTATGGCGGCGAGGAATTCTGCCTGTTGCTGCCGGGAAGTACCTCCAGCGAGGGCGCGGCGATCTGCGAACGCATCAGGGACTCCTTGAAGGATCTGAACTTCGCTACTGAAAACGAAAACCAGGTCAAAATCACCGTCAGTGCCGGCATCGCCAAATACGCCTCGGCCGAAGGTCCTGACAGTCTGTTGTTCAGGACCAGCAAAGCCATGTACCGCGCCAAGGCCGATGGCAAAGACTGCGTGGTCGTGGCGACCTGAGCATAGACCGCGCCCGGAATCATTCCTCCCGCATGGAAAGGACAGCAGCATGAACATTCTCGTCATTCTCGGCCATCCGCAGCCAGGAAGCCTGAACCACGCCATTGCCGAACAGACCGTCGAGACCCTTCGCAGCCAAGGGCATCAGGTGGTGTTCCACGATCTGTATCAGGAAGGTTTCGATCCGATCCTGCCCTCGTCCGAGATCCCCAGGGGGGCACAGCTGTCTCCCGAGGTGCTACGACATTGCGAGGAACTGACGGCGGCGGATGGCATCGTGATCATCCATCCCAACTGGTGGGGCATGCCTCCCGCTGTGCTCAAGGGCTGGGTGGATCGAGTGATGCGGGTGGACGTGGCTTACAACTTTGTAGGGGAGGACGGAGGGGAGGGGGTTCCCCAAGGGCTGCTCAAGGCAACCAGGGCGCTGGTTTTCAATACCAGCAATACGGCCACGGAGCGGGAACAAAACGTGTTCGGAGACCCCTTGGAACGGATCTGGAAGGATTGCATCTTTGAACTCTGCGGGGTCCGGGATGTCCATCGCCGGATGTTCAATATCGTCTGTATTTCATCACTCCCCGAACGCGAGGCCTGGCTGGCCGAGACAAGGGACACCGTCAGACGTCTGTTTCCGGCGGATCAGTCTTCGTCCGCCTGACGCGTGCCGTCCTGCATCAGGGCTTTTGCCTGCGCGATCTTCATGGGCTTGGCGAACAGATAGCCCTGATACATCTGACAACCAAGCTCGGAAAGCACCTTCTTTTGGGCCTCGCTTTCCACCCCTTCGGCCACCACATTCAGTCCCAACCCACCGGCAAGACTGATAATCGCCCGAACGATCTCTCTATTTTCCGGACTCTGTTCGAGCTTTTGCACGAATCCGAGGTCGATCTTCAGGTTGTCCAGGGGGAGCTGCTGCAGATAGCTCATGGACGAATACCCCGTCCCGAAATCATCCACGGCAATGGTCACGCCCAGAACGCGCAGGGCCTTCATCCGGCGCACGGCCGTGGGGGCGTCATGCATGATGGCCGATTCAGTCAGTTCCAAGCGCAGGCGATCTGCAGGGAAGCCGGTCTTATCCAGAACGTTCCTGATATCCTTCACGATATTCCGTTTGGCGAATTGACGGCTGGAGATGTTGACCGACAGGATCAGGTCCAGGGCCTGTGGATGGTCCGCACGCCAGTCCGCCATGATCGAACAGGCCTCGGTCAGGACCCACAAGCCCAGGGTGTCGATACGGCCCGTATCTTCAGCGACGGGGATGAATTCCGAGGGCAGGATCTCTCCCCGGACGGGATGCCGCCAGCGCGCCAGGACCTCGAAACCCATGAGGGTGTCACTGCTCATCCCCACAATAGGCTGAAAAACAATATAGAATTCACCTTCCGCCAAGGCCCTGTCCATGTCGGTTTCCAGGGACATCATCAACACGGCTTCCTCGTGGAGCCTGGGAGTGAAGACCTTGAAACGGTCAGGCCCCTGGTCCTTGGCGCGGTGCATGGCGATGTCCGCATTGCGCAGCAGGTCCTCGGGGGAGGTGTACGGGGCGGTATTGAGCACCACCCCGGAGGAAACGGTGATCTGAACGGTCTGCAGGTCGACCTTGATGGGGATGCGCATCTCGGCATGGATGCGCTTTAGGACGCGCGCGGCCTCGCGAGGGGTATCGATTTCTTCGAGCAGCACCACGAATTCGTCGCTGCCGAACCGGGCTACGGTGTCCAATTCCCGGACACAACTCTTCAACCGCAGGGCCGAGGCCTTGAGAACCGCGTCGCCGAAGGCGTGACCATGGCTGTCGTTGAGCACCTTCAAACGATCGATGTCCACAAACAGGACTGAAAAATAATAGTTGTCGCGCCGCCGGGTTCGTTCGATGGCGCGGCTGATGCGGTCCGTCAACAGATCCCGGTTGGCGAGGTCTGTGAGCGGGTCGTACAGGCGCTGCTTGCGCAGTTCGGCCTCGGAGATCTTGCGCCGGGTGATGTCCGAGACAAAGCCCTCTATGCGCAATGGATGGCCGCTTCTGTCCGTCACAAGGCGGGCATTGACCTGTGTCCATATCATTAGCCCATCCCTGCGGCGCTGGGCCACTTCCAGGCCCTGGACCCTGCCATCCTGACGCAGCAGGCGCAGCAGTTTTTCGCGATCTTGGGGATGGGCGTAAATCTGGTGTCCGATGTCGTTGACTTCGCGGACCAGTTGACCGGGGGTGTCGTAGCCGAGGATCCTGGCCATGGCCCGGTTGGCACTGATGAAACGCCCCTCGGGCGTGGTCTGGAAGATGCCTTCGACGGCATACTCATAGATCTCTTGGATCCGGCGCTGGGTCTTGCTGCGGGCCATGACCACGGCCACGGCGCAGCCACCGAAAGACAAGGCGACGGCAAAGCAACTCAGCGAGATATCGGCAAAAAAAACAGAAGCCGCCAGGGCGTAATCAGGAGAAACCATCTCCCAAAAAGCGACAAAGGGGGCGACGGGGGCAAGCAGACGGGATTGAGGCAGCAGTCGAAAACGTTGCGGCATGAAAGGCCCTCATGGTTCTACTGTAACAGCGTCCCGTACCCCAAGAGCCGGAATCCCATGATGCATGTGGTCACGAAAACGATGTACCCACCCCTTAAGTACATTCCTTACCATGGATAAAATGCTGCTGCAAAGTAAAACATAGATGGCGTGTAATATCATATTGAATTACTTGAAAAAGATCTGAGGCTCCCCGATACGGTCTCCTGGATTGCAGGAGTTGATGCACAGCATCAAGAACGTATGGCCTGCGGGGTGGAGCCAGGGAAGGCGATCCCCGGCGGCTTGCAAATCACATGGGAATGGTTAAGATTTCCCAGACCAATTGCGCCAAGCTCATTACACTCTCTGGAGGAAAGCAGTACCATGCACCTGATTCGCATTCCGGCCCTGATTCTGGGCATCCTGCTCATGGTCCCTGTTGCCCGGGCAGCCGACGTCGCGGCACTGACCGCCTCCATGCAGGCTCGTTACGAATCCCTGGAGAGCTTTTCCGCCGCTTTCAACCAGGAGATGCTCAACGCTGCCAGCAAAGAAACCCAGTTGCGCAAGGGGACGATTGTCTTTCGCCAGCCCGGTCTGATCCGTTGGGAAACCACGGAACCGGAGCCGGAACTGTTGGTGGTGGGCAGTCAAGAGGTCTGGAGCCATTTCCCGTTGGAGAAGGCCGCTTACAAGTACACCGTGGCGCAGGTCCTGTCGTCCAAGACAGTGCTGCGATTCATCTCCGGCAAGGCCAACCTGCAGGACGACTTCTGGGTGACTTCTCTGGGGCGCGAGGAGGGATTGGAAAAACTGGAACTGATCCCCAAGGAACCCGAACCCGAAATGGTCCAGGCTTATCTGTGGCTGACGCCGCAGCATTCCCTATTGCAAAAGGTACAAATCCGGGACTTTTTCGGCAACGAGAACACCGTGACCCTGACGGGGATCGTCATGAACCCGGACCTGCCGGACAGCGCCTTTCGCTTTGCTCCGCCACCGGAAACCCAGATTTACGACAACACCAAGGATTAGCCCTTGGCAGGCCTTTCGCCAGTGCGGGGGGCCTGTCTTTTTTTGGGCTCCAGGCCAACGGCCCGGAGCAGGGTGTTGATCTCTTCGGGCACAAGCACACGGACCTGCCCCTCGCGAAGGTCGCCCAAATCGATGGGGCCCTGGGCCACACGCTCCAGACGCAGGACCGTCAACCCGAGGTCCCGACACATGCGCCGGATCTGGCGATTGAGTCCCTGAATGAGCGTGATCCCCAACTTCACGGTCCCGGCTTGGCGGTTCACAATGTCCACCCCCATGGGAGCCAGTGTTTCGCCTTCGGCCAGGACCATGCCCTGGCGCATGGTTTCCAGCTTGGCCTCGGACACCTCGCCACGGATCGTGACGTGATAGACCTTGGGCAGATGCCAGCGCGGATGGGTCAGGCGGTTCGCCAACTCTCCGTCGTTGGTCAACAGCAGCAGCCCCTGAGAGAAGAAATCCAGCCTTCCCACAGGAAAAAGCCGGTGTTTCTGCAGCCGGGCGGGCAGCACATCCATCACGGTTCGGCGGCCCTGGGGATCGCTGACCGTGGTCACCACCTGGGTGGGCTTGTTGATCAGGACATAGTGGAGTTGACCTTCTCCAGGAGCAGACAGGACAACGGGCTCGCCCTGGACGGTGACGCAATCCAGGGCCGGATCGACCTTGGTTCCGGCAGAGGTGACGATCACGTCGTTAACGGCCACAAGCCCCTGGGCAACAAGATCGTCGGCGGCACGGCGGGAACAGACCCCGGCCATGGACAGAGCCTTATTGATGCGAACGAGAGCGGACGTGCCGCTCTCGGCATCGGATGGATTGATTGAATCGTGTGTGTTTGACATGCCCGGAAACTAGACGTGAATGACCTTGCTGGCAAGCTGCATGGAGGTGACCACATCCAACATATTGGTGGTCTGCCCCAACCCTTTGTCCTTCAAGAGACCGAAATGGTCCAGACAGGTGCCGCAGACGAGGATTGTCACGCCCGCATCCTCCAGAATTTTCAAGCCGTTGAAGCAGGGATGACCGGGCACGGAGAGCCTGACTGCCGCATTGACCAGCACGATGCGCCACAGCTCGTCCCCGAGTTCGGGCAGGGTGGCGACAAAGTTCACCAGCAACTTGCCGCCCAGGACGTCGTCGCCCTTGCCGATGACGTCGGAGGGGACGAAGACGGTGATCTTCTGCTCCAGGGCCTGTAACTGGGCCTGGCTCATGACCTCGCAGCCGCATGCGTCAGCGCTCAAGGCCTGGTCGCCGGAAGCGCTCTTGCCGGAAGCAACGATGCGCCATTGCTGATCGCCGCTGGTGAAAATGGCTTGGTAACCTTTGGATTCCAGGAATCGGATCACGTTCTCTCGGGCGGCCTCGTTGTCCACGACAACGGACAACGAGGAGGGATGATCATTGTCAATACACTGCTTGCATTGTAAGACTGGTTGCGGGCAGGGCAGGCCCTTACAGTCCAGGACGATATCGGACATCAGCGGTTCTCCTTGAGGATGTTCATTCTCATTCCCATGGAACGCGAGACTCCCCGGCGGGTCAAATAGATATTTCCCATGGACATCGGTCAAGTGTATCGGGAATCATCGGTTTTGATGATCTTCACGACGTGTCCGACTGGCTTTCCGAGCCCGGATGCACTATCACCGGGGCACACCGAGTCACAACCACCGCCTGGATGAGGAAACCCTCACGGCGATTCATAAGGAATAATACGTGGGTTCAGAGAAAAAACAGTTCACCATCAAGAGCATTCCCCTGCTCAAGCGGTGTCTTGGCTACTTCGCGCCCTACAAGGGGCGCATCATTCTGGCGCTGTTTTCCATGGGCATCGTGGCCGGGGCATCCACCTTTTCAGCCTACCTGTCCCAACCGGCCTGGGATGAAATATTCGACAAGCACGATAGCAACGCCCTGGTCATCTATCCCGCACTGTTCGTGCTCACTTTCATGGGCAAGGGGGTGTTCCGCTATCTGCAGAACTATCTGATGCGCATGTGCGGACTCAAGGTGCTCGAAAAACTGCGCAACGAGTTGCACGAAAAGATACTGCGGCTGCCCATGGTCTATTTCGACGACACGCAGGTGGGCATGCTCCAGTCCCGGATCATCATGGATGTCAACATGATCCGCAACAGCCTGCCGTCCATCGTGATGCTCATCCGCAGCTGCCTGGAGGTGGTGGGCTACATGGGCGTGGCTGTGTACATGAATCCCAAGCTGGCCTCCATGGCGATCTTCATCTTCCCGGTGGCCGTGTATCCGATCATCTTCTTCGGCAAAAAGCTGCGCAAGATCGGTCGCAAGAACCAGAGCAAGATTTCGGATATCTCGGTCATCCTGAACGAGGTCTTCAACGGCGTGCGCGTGGTCAAGGCCTTTGCCAACGAGCGGGGAGAAAACGCCCGCTTCGCCAAGCAAAACCAGCGGCTGGTCAGCATCGCCGAGAAGGAAGTCATCTTTTCGGAAATGTCCTCGCCCATCATGGATTTTATCGGCGCCATGGGCATCGCCCTGGTGATGTGGTACTGCGGTGGCCAAGTCATGGCCGGTGAAGTGTCCCAGGGACAGTTCATCGCCTTTGTGGTGGCAGCGGGACTGATCTATGAGCCCATCAAGAGATTCAACAGCAACAACATGGAGATCCAGCGCGCCTTGGCAGGGGCCGAACGGGTCTTTGAGATCCTGGACTCCCCGGAGATAGTGAAGGAGCAGGGCGGAAGCACGGTATTTGAGCCGCCATTTTGCGAACTCACGCTGGAGCACATAAGCTTCTTCTACCCGGGAAGCCAACGACCGGCCCTGGACGATGTCAGCCTGACCGTCAAAGCCGGCCAGCGCGTGGCCCTGGTGGGCCCCTCAGGCTCCGGAAAGACGACCCTGGTGAACCTGATCCCCCGTTTCTATCTGCCTCAGCAGGGCCAGATTCGCCTGAATGGCATCCCCCTGGAGGACTACACCCTGAATTCCCTGCGGCGCAACGTGGGCATCGTCTCCCAGGATGCCTTCCTCTTCGATGCCTCCGTGGCCGACAACATCGCCTACGGCCAGGGCGGAACCGACATGGAACGCGTCGAATCCTGCGCCCGTACGGCCTATGCCCATGAATTCGTGACGGAAATGCCTGGCGGCTACGACACGGTGCTGGGTGAGCGGGGGGTCAAGATCTCCGGTGGCCAGAAGCAGCGCCTGACCATTGCCCGGGCGTTGTTCAAGAATCCGCCGCTGCTCATTCTGGATGAGGCCACCAGCGCGCTGGACACCGAAGCCGAACGCAAGGTCCAGGCTGCACTGGAAAACCTGATGCAGAACCGAACCAGCGTGGTCATCGCTCACCGCCTGTCCACCGTCATCGGTGCCGACCTGATTGTGGTCATGCAGAACGGCAAGGTGGTGGACACCGGCACCCATTCGGAACTGTTGGAAACGTGTGAACTCTATACCCGTCTGCACTCCATGCAGTTCCAGGATGATCCCCAGGCCACCGGACCAGTCTGCTAGGAGTTCTGCGCGATGAAGATCAAGATCTCCCCGGGGACACTAACCTTCATCATCGTGCCCTTGTAGCGGCTGCTCTGTCGAACCCCGCGCATTGATCTTCGCAATGCCGAGCAGGTGCTGGAAACAGGGGCGGCAGATGGGCTTTGCCTGTCGGTACTCGAACTGCCCAAGCCGTTTTGCCGTCGTCGCCTAGTCAATGGCGAGCCCTATGCACTGCCCGAGGGCAAGATGACGCAGCAGGCCCTGGATCGTGAACACAGGATTTTGGAGAACAAACTTCATGAATTGGGCTAGATTGCTTGGAAAAAAATCCGTGCCCGTGTTGTGCTATCACAACCTGGGGGGCAACGGCGTTCCCAGGGAATCCTTTGCCCAACAAATGCGCTGGCTCAAGGACAATGACGTCCGCACCCTTGGTCAGCGCGAACTTCGCCTGTTTCTGGCCGGGGACCCCCTGGAGCGTCCTTCGGTCATGATCACCTTCGATGACGGATTTCGCGACCTGTACACCTTTGCAAGGCCGCTTCTGAAGCAACTGGGGCTGTGCGCCACGGTCTTCGTGATCAATGACCGGATGCGTCCGGACAACGAACCGGGGTTTGATGGAGAAATCGTTGCCCATCAGGCGCATCTGGACTTTCTACTGAATCAGAACCGCAGCCCCTGGCTGTCCTGGCAAGAACTTAAAGAGATGCTTGAAGAAGGCGTCTTTGAGACAGGCAGCCATTCCTCGACACACGGGATGGGGCCGGGCTCAAAGCCGGAACTGGTTGAATTGCCTGACCATTGGGCGTATGCACGGCTGTGCGGGCAACACGGACCACATTCCAAGCTGGTGCCGGAACTCTCCCGCCCCTTGTGGCTGGCGCAAGAACAACGCCAGGAGACCACTCAAGGATTTTTTTCCAGGGTGAAGAAAGATTTGCAAGACAGCCGCAATGAGTTGGAATCGAAACTGATGCGACCGGTTGAGGCCTTTGCCTGGCCCTGGGGTGAATCTCAATCCACAGCCGAACAGGCGGCCGAAGAGGCGGGGCTGAAGCTGCGCTTCACCCTGAAACGCGGTACCGTCAGGCGAGGAACTCCCCCAGGGGATATCCCCCGACTGGAAGTGAGGCGCAACAAGGGACTGAACTGGTTCGCCTCCCGGGTTGCATTATACAGCAGGCCCTGGATGGCAGCCTTGTATTCGAGCACGAGGATCTAGATGAAGGATGTGTTGTACGAAGTGCTTGCCGGAGTAGGGCAGTCGTTGGGTTTTGACGGGGTGGAGCGCTGGGGCTCCCGTCTCGGAACCCTGCTCTGGACCATGCTCAAGGACCGCCGGGCCATGGCCGAAGAAAACATGGTCTACCATCTGGGCGTCAGCCAAGAGCAGGCCCGGGCCATGACCCGCAGAAACTTCGAGAATACAGGGCGCTCCTTCATGGAACTCTTTCTGTCCAAGGACGTGGACAAACGATTCATCCAGGAACGCCTGACCATCTCCGACCCCGAATCCTTCCAAGCCATGCTCGACACGGACCGGCCCTTTGTGGGGACCTCGGCCCATCTGGGGGCCTGGGAACTGATGATCAGCATCTACCATGTGCTGATCCCGGCAAGACACAAGCAGATCGTAGTCCGACGTCCCAAGGACGAGGCCTTGCACAAGATCATGACCCGCATGCGCGCCAAGCCCTCAATCCAGGTGGTCGAGCACCGCCAGGCCGTTCTCAAGGTTCTGAGATGCCTGAAAAAAGGCGGGGCAACAGGGTTCCTGGTGGATCACAACTGCAGCACAACGGAAGCGGTCTTCCTGCCGTTTCTGAAGAAGATCGCCGCCGTGAACATGGGGCCCGCACTGTTGGCCATCAGAAGCGAAGCCCTTATCCAACCCCTGTTTCTGGTCCGCGGTGAAGACGGCGGCTATATCCTGCACACCGAACAGGCCCTCGACACCCGGGAACTCACGGGCAGCCGGGAACAAAAAATCCAGAAGGCGGCTCTGTTTTACACCCAGGCCGTGGAGCGGGCCGTCTGCCGTTGGCCCGAGCAGTGGTACTGGCTGCATCGCCGCTGGAAGACCCAGCCGCCTCTGGAATGGACTTATCTCCCGCCTGAAAACATGAAGTGATGCTTCAACAAAGATGTATCTCTCCGATTTTATTTCGAATCTTAATAATTCATTGGGCACATCGCCCGGCAAGTCATTCCATTTTGTTTTCCTTGATCGCGAATTCTGGTATCAGTGCCAGGAAATCCTGGCCCTTTTTTTTCTCCGAAAGGTCCGGCAGGCCGTTTAACCGGGGAATGACGCCATTATGAAACGACAGTTGCGCAAGGCCTATGAGCGATTCAAGGACAGTTGGGCCCTTGTCTTTGTCCTGGGCATGGTCTCGACCCTGTTCATTGCCTGGCTTTTTGTGCAACGCCCGGAATTCCTGCAGGCTCTGAACCTGAAGCTCTATGACCAGATGATGCGAGCCACGCACACCACCGAGACCAGCGGGATACCGGTGATCGTGGACCTGGACGAGCGTTCCCTGGCCGCCTACGGCCAATGGCCCTGGCCCCGATACCGCGTGGCCCTGCTCCTGGCCAAGATCGAGCAGGCAGGGGCCTTGGCAGTGGGTCTGGACATTGTCTTCGCGGAAAATGACCGCACCTCCCCCATGACCATTCAGCAGGACATTAAGCGCGATCTGCAGGTGGATATGGGGTTTACGGGTATCCCCGAGGTCCTGATGGACAACGACAAGGTCCTGGCAGGCGTGCTGGAGCAGGGCCCCTTTGTCCTCGGCTATTTCCTGAATTTTGAAGAAGGCCACCTTGCCACGAACAAGGATTGTGTCCTGCATCCTGTCAGCCTGGTGGAAAAGCGATCCAAAAACGCGCCTCCCAGCAAGGATTTCATGATCGACGCCCCCTCGATCGTCTGCAATATCCCCGCCCTTGGGGCCGCCGCGAAAATGTCCGGGTTCTTCAACACCAACCCGGATTTGGACGGCATCTACCGCAAGACACCGCTCTTCGCCCAATACCAGGGCAGGCTCTATCCCAGCCTGTCCATGGCCACCCTGATGACCGCCATCGGGGCCAAGCAGGCTGTGATCAAGGTCTCCGAGCAGGGCCTGGAAAGCGTCAGGGTAGGGGGGACAGTGATCCCGGTGGACCGCCAGGGACAGGTCTACGTCCATTATCGGGGCCCCCGGAACTCGTTCCCGTACCTCTCCGCCTCAAAGATCCTCTCCGACAGACTCAAGCCCGGAGAATTGAAAGGAAAAATAGTCTTTCTGGGGACCTCGGCCGCCGGCCTGAAGGACCTGCGGGCCACGCCTTTCGACCCGGTGATGCCCGGAGTCGAGGTCCACGCCACCGTGGTGGACAACATCCTGCGTCAGGAATTCCTTCAACGTCCGGCCTGGGCGCCGGGTCTGCAATTACTGGTGATTCTTGCCGCGGGCCTGTTGACCACCGTGCTACTGACCTGGGCCAGCGCGGGCTTAAGCCTGATCCCCCTGGGCGCATGCGCCTGGGGCGCCTGGGAAGGAGGGGTCTACCTGATGGGGTCCAAGGGCTTCTTCCTGTCGCCGCTCTATTCCTTCCTGACCTTGGGGTTGAATTTCACCCTGCTCACGCTGGTCAAATACTGGCGGGAGGAAGGGCACAAGAAATTCCTGCAATCCACCTTTGCCAGCTACCTCTCGCCCGAACTGATCACCGAGATGTTCGAGAACAAGACCAACCCTGAACTGGGCGGAGAAGCACGCGTCATCACAGCCTTTTTTTCTGACGTGCAGAGCTTTTCGACCTTTTCCGAGAAGCTCACGGCGACCCAGCTGGTCGAACTGCTCAACGAATATCTGACCGCGATGACGGACATCCTGCTGCTGGAGCGGGGCACCCTGGACAAATACGAGGGCGACGCCATCGTGGCCTTCATCGGAGCCCCGATGGATGTCCCGGACCATGCCCTGCGCGCCTGCCGGGTGGCCGTGAACATGCAAAACAGCCTTCTTGCGCTGCGTGAGAAGTGGAAAGCCGAGAAGCAGGCTCCTGATGAGCCCGAACGCAACGTCAAGGGCTACCCGCCCGAGGAATGGGGCGTCGGGGACAAATGGCCGGCCATCGTGCACCGGATGCTGGTGCGTATCGGCCTGAATTCAGGCGAGATCGTGGTCGGCAATATGGGCAGCACCATGCGCATGAACTACACCATGATGGGCGATGCCGTGAACCTGGCGGCACGGCTCGAGTCCGGGGCCAAGCAATACGGGGTCTACAATCTGATCAGCGAATACGTCCTGGACCAACCGGCCTGGAACGAAGATGGCAGCGAAACCACCGTCCGCGAGAAGGTCGAATGCCGCTTCATCGACAATATCGCCGTGGTGGGCAAGTCAGAACCCGTGAAGGTCTATGAACTCGTGGCCATGAAGGGTGAACTGAGCGAACAGGAACAACAGCTCTTCAGGCTCTTTGATCAAGGCATGCAGCTGTACCTGGACATGGAATGGGATCAGGCCATTGACGTCTTCAAGCAGGCCGAAGCCATCGAGCGAGTCCCCGAAGGCAAGACAACCCCGTCCCGGGCCTACATCCAACGCTGTTACCAGTTCAAAACCGACCCCCCACAGGTCAAGTCCGGCCAGAAGTGGGATGGGGTCTTCCGCATGACCAAAAAATAGTCCCCCAGCCGTCAGCAGGGTAGAGGGCTGCCAGCCCCCTGTCCCACTCTCATCACTATGCCGCCATAAAGGGCCTCCAGTTCGCCTGTGAGGCCTTTTTTCGTGGTCCCCACACATTGAGCCATCAAGCAGACAAAAACCGCTCCTGAGGGCCGGCAGGTCCGCCTGCAATCAGCAGGGCAGGCGGGCAAATCCGCGCCAACCTCCCCGGACAGAACCTCAAGTTCAAGACCTGAACGCAACCCATGTTTCACGAATGGGTTTCCAGAATATAAAACTAGTGTAATCAGACGTTTATAGCTTTAAACCCACATCTTAAAGTTAACATAATTTACATTATGAGACCAAGGCAGCAAGGTATGGATGGCGCAGGGGAACCCTTTAGGGAAGACTTTAACCCGTCTTGCACCCTAGAATTCAAGGCCTCAATCCAGAGCTCCAGCTTTCGGCAAACTCAATCACTATTCATGGCTTGGGGTTCATTCGAGTCGGGGAACGATTCTGCGTCTGGGGACTCGCTGCTCAAGGTCAAACGCCTCAGGCGACTCCAGAATGGCTTTAGCGGCCCGTCCTAACAATTCCCATATGCCTTTGGACCTGAATGGCCGCTACAACAATCCGGAAAGGCCCTGACCTGGACGTTTTGTTGGGGATTTGCTTGGCAGGAGGCGCACGATGGAGCCTTTGCCCAAGGAACAGGCCTTTGGAAAAAGGATTTCAGGAGGATGAAGGCTGGACCGGGACCATTTGCGGCAATAAAAAGCCCCTCTTGCAGGGGCTTGTATGTCATGAATGAGGAAAAGAGGATCACACCCCCCCCTGCCCCTCTATCAACGGCCTTTCTGGAGAGATCTAATTGAGCAGACTAGACTGAATAATTATACTTTCCAGGATGTTATTAAATTCATGGGGCTTGACCAATGCAACAAAATGCCCTGCACCAGGGATTAAACGAACATGATCAGGCACAGGCTTGCTGCCCGTTGATCCCGCATTAATATTATGGAATATTCTAGTATAGTTGGGGAAATCTGCAGGGGTTTTGTGTGCATGCCACATGATGCATTCATACAGCGCACTGACACCGATGGCCTTATCAGGCTTAGTCATCATGGCATAAACAGATTGTTTCAACTGAGGATCAACCTCCTCTGGAAACATGGAGTCGTGAGTTGCTGACAACGCTGAAGAGTAATCGTTGCTGAGAAACTCCAAAAATTTGAGCTTCTTATCAATCGGAATGTCATAGATGGGAGTGTAAAAGGAATCCACAGCAACAATTCCCACCACGGAATCTCCCAATAAGTCTGCTGCCTCCAGAACAACTTGGCCGCCCATGGAATGCCCCACGAGCACAACCCTATCAGCGCCAACCCTGCCTATAACTGACTGCACGTCTTGGGCGAAAGAAGTCATTGTGTACGCTGTTCTGTTACTCCCGGAGTTTCCATGTCCGGCCAAATCCAACCATACTACCCTGTAATTTTTAGAAAAATAATCAATTTGCCGATCCCAGGTGGTATGATCACATAACCAGCCATGAACAAACACCACGGCAAGGTCCCCTGCCCCGCTCGTTCCATAGAGAATGGAACTGCCGTCTGCAGATTGAACGAACTGCTGAGTTGTTGATGCCGAAGGCGGGGTATTCGCAACACAACCCGCCAAACAGAAACACAGAATGAAGATAAGGAGACGACATGTAGTTATCAGCCGAGGCAAACGAGAAGGCATTTACAAATCTCCAGTTTGGTCAGACGCATAAAGCACCCAAAGCGGAAGTGGCACTGCCCCTGCTGGTCATTACGACTCAGCTACTCCCCTGCCCCCTTGGTCTTCTTCCAATCGGCCAGAAAGGCCTCCAGGCCCTTGTCCGTCAGGGGATGTTGGGCCAACTTCTCAAGGACCTTGTAAGGGATAGTGGACACGTCGGCCCCCATCAAGGCTGCATCCACGATGTGCATCGGGCTGCGGATGCTGGCGACCAGGACCTGGGTCTGATAATTATAATTGCTGAAGATGGTCACGATCTGCTGAACGAGTTCCATGCCGTCGGAGCCAATATCGTCCACGCGTCCCACAAAGGGGCTGACGTAGGTGGCGCCCGCCTTGGCGGCCAGCAGAGCCTGAAGAGGCGAAAAAACCAGAGTGACATTGGTATCAATGCCCATTTCAGTCAACTGGCGAACGGCCACCAAGCCTTCCATGAGCATGGGAATCTTGACCACGACGTTGGAACCGAACTTGACCAGTTCCCGAGCCTCGGCAACCATCTCATCCGCAGTGACGCCCACCACCTCAAGGCTGACGGGGCCGTCCACTTCCTTACAGATGGCGGCGGCCAGTTCCTTCCAGTCCCGCTGCTCTTTGGCGAACAACGAGGGATTGGTGGTCACTCCGTCAATCAAGCCGTATTTTTTGGCTTGGCGAATCTCATCAAGATTGGCGGTGTCGATAAAAAAACGCATGCTTACTCCTTGGATGAAAACTTGTGTATTCCTACCATGATAGCCTAGCTGCGCAGAAAGTGGAAGCTACTCTTCAGTTCCGGGGGCCAGCCTCTTCAGGTATTTGTCGCGGCACTCGAAGCTGCAAAAACAATGCACCCCGGTTTCATCCTTGACGCGGATGTCGGCGGACTTGTCCACGTAAGTACCGCAGATGGGGTCCTTGACCATCTCACCCGAGGCGATCAGACGATCCCGATCCTTGTCGCTGAACTTGTCCTTCTTGCGTGTGTCCCCCTTGAACAGCTTGAACAGAAAGAAAAGGGCCACGCCGATGACGATGAATTTGAGCATTCTGCTACCAGCCTTATCTTAAAGTTATACTTTAGATCGCCTTAAAATACATTCTATTTCAGTAAGTTACTCTTGCCAAAGACGCTCACCCTCTCGGCGATACTCAAGCTTGGCAAGGGCCTGTGCGGCCACGGTACCATCCGGCAGCACCAAGCCCTGATCCAGGTCCACAAGGGGCAACAAGACGAATGCCCGTTTCAGGATGCCCGGATGCGGCAGGGTCAGATGATCGGCTTGCATGACCAGATTCCCGAACAGCAACAGGTCGAGATCGATGACCCGGGGGCCATAACGCACGGCTGCGCCTTCCCCCTGAGTCCGATCTCGTCCCAGTTCGATCTCAACCTTCAGGAGTTCTTCGAGAAATCCAAGGGGTGTGACTTGAGGACCGCATAGCACGCGCGCAACTTGGTTGGCAAACCATGGCTGTTCGCGCACCAGTTGCGGCTCGGTGAGATAGACGGGAGAGGCTTCAACACCCAGGACACCGGAAATCCCGCCCAGGCGGGCTATGGCCCGGGCGAGATTCTCCGTGGGACGGCCCATATTTGAGCCAAGCCCGACATAAGCGGTTACAGAGAGGCGATGCGGGATACCGCTTCCTCCAATCGTTGCGTCGGCACGGTCAGGGAGATGCGGAAGTACCCTTCACCAGGCGCGCCAAAGCCGTTGCCCGGGGTCAGGACCACGCCCGTCTCCTGAATGACCTTGGTTACGAAGTCCGAAGAGTTGTAACCCTCGGGAACATCGGCCCAGATGTAGAAGGATGCCTCGGGCAGCGGACATTTGATGCCCGCCTTGCGCAGGGCCGCCACAACGGCGTCACGGCGCTCCTTGTAGATGGCCCGGAACTTTTCGGCATAAGGTTCGCCCTGCTCCAGCGCGACGATGCCCGCTTCCTGCACGGCCTGGAAGATGCCGGAGTCCACGTTGGTCTTGACCTTGCCCAGGCCGCCCACCAACGTGCGGTTGCCCACGGCCATGCCCACGCGCCAGCCGGTCATGTTGTAGGTCTTGGACAGGGAGTGGAACTCGATGGCCACGTCCTTGGCCCCGGCATACTCCAAGATGCTCTTGGGTTTGTTGCTCGGGTCGAAGTAGATCTCGGTATAGGCCGCGTCGTGCACGATGATCGTGCCCGTCTCAATGCACTTCTTGATCAGTTTTTCAAAGAAGGCGTCGTTGGCCACCCCTGCGGTGGGGTTATTCGGATAATTCAGATAGATGGATTTAGCCTTGTCCCAGGACTCGTCGCTGATGGCATCCAGGTCCGGCAGATAGGCATTGTCCTCGGTCAGGGGCACGAACTCCACCTCACCGCCGGCGAACCGAGTGGCGATGGGGTACACGGGATAGTTGGGCGTGCAGACCAGGTTCATGTCGCCAGGGTTGGTGAAGGCCAGAGGAAAATGGGCGATGCCCTCCTTGGAGCCGATCAGGCTGACCACCTCGGTGGCCGGGTCCAGATCGACGTTGAACCGCTGCTTGTACCACACGGCCACGGCGGTCCGGAAGGCCAACAGGCCCTCATAATCCGGATAGCGATGGTTGGCTGGTTTCTTGGCGGCCTCATAGAGCCTGTCGATGATGAACTCGGGGGTGGGCAGATCTGGATCACCGATCCCCAGGCTGATAATGTCCACGCCCCGCGCGGCAACCTGGCGCTTGACGCCATCGATCTCGGCAAAAAGATAGGGGGGCAGCTCGGCGATGCGCTGCGCAAGCTTGAAATCGGGCACTATGATCCTTCTCCTTCGGCGGTGGTTTCGAGAGGCCTCCGTGGAATCTCAAAGAGCAATTCTGATAACGTGGGCCCGGCGCCGCTGTCAATGCGCTCCTACCCTTGCGGCCTCTTGTGCCCGCTCCCCGGGCCGTGTACTCTCTTGAAAAAACGGACCCTTGCCGCATGACAAAGATTCACTCCCCCTGCCCCGTCCACCCGATGATGGACACCTACCTCGAGCATCTGCTCGTGGTCCGCGGCCTGTCCGAGAACAGCCTGGCTGCTTATGCCACGGATTTGCGCGAATTTTCTGCCTTTTTGAAGCAAAAGGACTTCGATCTCAGCGAGGTCAGCAGGCAGACCCTGTCCCTGTATCTCTTCCACCTGCGCCGCAAGGGGCTTGCCAGCAGGAGTCTGGCCCGTCATCTCTCGGCCCTGCGGGGTTTTTTTTCGTATCTGGCAGACGAAGGTCTGGCGGACTCCGATCCGGCCGAGTTTCTGGAAAACCCAAAGCTGCCGCGCAAGCTTCCTGAATTGTTGACCATAAAGGAAATGGCCACGGTGCTTGCCCAGCCCGATCTTTCCACCAAGCTGGGCTTCCGGGATCGGACCATGCTTGAACTGCTCTACGCTGCGGGACTTCGGGTCTCGGAACTGGTGCAGATGAAGCCCTTTGATTTCGATCCCCAGGTGGGTGTACTCAGGATCTTCGGCAAGGGTTCCAAGGAGCGTCTGATCCCCATCCACTATGCCGCGCAGGAATTCCTACAGAATTATTTGCAAAGCTGGCGCGGACAATTTAAACCCGTTCAAGATGCGGTGTTCCTGAACCGTTCAGGCAAGGGTCTGACCCGACAGGCTGTATGGAAGGCTATCAAACGCCACGCCTTGACCGCCGGTATCACCAGGAATGTCTCGCCACACACCTTCAGGCATTCCTTCGCCACCCACCTGCTGGAAGGCGGAGCGGACCTGAGGACCGTGCAGCTCCTGCTGGGCCACGCGGACATCGCCGCCACCGAGATATACACGCATGTCCAGGCCGGTCGGCTGGTTCAGATTCATCGCCAGCACCACCCACGGTCCAACATGTAAGCAACGAGCAACATCTCAAGCACTTCTTTAACTATGGCGTTCTCCACCGTCACAACTCACTGGATTCATAGATGAACAACCCGGTCAAAATCGATGCCCCGCTGATCATCACCTCCCATGCCAATGCGGATTTTGATTCGCTGGCGTCCATGATCGCGGCCAGTCGGCTTTACCCCGGAGCGGTGCTCGTCTTCCCCGGCAGCCAGGAAAAGAACCTGCGCAATTTCTACATCCAGAGCGCCATGTACATGTTCAACTTCCGCAACGTGCGGGAGATCGACCTGACTACGGTACGAACCCTGGTCCTGGTGGATACGCGCCAGAAAAGCCGCGTACCGCATGTCAATCAGGTCTTCAACAACCCGAATCTCGAAATCCATGCCTACGACCACCATCCGGATACCGACGACGATGTGCAGCACAGCGCGGGCAAGGTCGAGGAATGGGGAGCCACGGCGACCATCCTGACCCATGAGATGATGTCCCTGGGCCTGACCCTGAAGCCCGACGAGGCCACCATCGTCGGCCTGGGCATCTTCGAGGATACCGGCTCTTTTTCATTCAACTCCACGAAACCTCAGGATTTTACGGCAGCAGCCTGGCTGCTGACCCAGGGCATGGACACCACGGTCATCTCCGACCTCATCACCCGCGATCTCTCAGCCGAACAGGTCTCGCTGCTCAACACCCTGCTGGAATCCGCCAAGACCCACAATATCCGCGGGGTCCCCGTGGTGACCGCCGAAGTCTCCACCGATGAATACGTCAGCGATTTCGCCCTGCTGGCCCACAAGGTCATGGACATGGAGAGCATCCATGTGCTGTTCGCACTGGGCAGGATGCACGACCGGGTGCATCTGGTGGCGCGCTCCAAGAGCCCGGAAGTGGACGTGGGACAGATCTGCGCGTCCTTTGGCGGCGGCGGTCATGCCTCGGCCGCGTCCGCGAGCATCAAGGACCGCACCATGTCCCAGGTCAAGGATGAGCTGTTCGCCTTGCTGACCACCCACATCCGCCCGCAGCACACCGTGCAGGACCTGATGTCCCGCCCGGCCATCGTCATCGAACGCGAAATGACCACGGCCGAAGCCGCGGAGATCATGAACCGCTATGGCCTGAAAGCCGCGCCTCTTGTTGACATGGAGACGGGCGAATTCGTCGGCGTCCTGGAGCACCAGATCGCGGACAAGGCCGTGGGGCACGGACTTTCGGACACCCCGGCCACGGACTACATGATGCGCGCCTCGGCCTCAGTCAGCCCCGAGGCCGGCCTCTATGAGATCATTGAGATTGTTCTGGGCCAGGGCCAACGCCTGGTGCCGGTCATCGATAAAGGCCACATCGTCGGCGTCATCACCCGTACGGATCTGATCAACCTGCTGGTGGACGAACCCGCCCGCATCCCCGAATCCTTGATGCCTGAACGCTCACGAGAGCGGAACATCCGCATCATGCTCAAAGAGCGCCTGCCCAAGGGGCTGGTGAACATCCTGCACCAGGCCGGGGAGCTGGCCGACGAAACCGCGCAGTCCATCTACGCGGTGGGCGGATTTGTGCGCGACATCCTGCTGGACACCCCCAACCTGGATCTGGATCTGGTGGTCGAGGGCGACGGCATCGCCTTTGCCCATTCCCTGGGCGACAGGCTTGGCGGGCGCGTGCGCGCCCATCGCAAGTTCCAGACGGCCGTCGTGGTTTTGCCGGGCGGCCAGCACATCGACGTGGCCACGGCCCGGCTTGAATACTACGAGTACCCGGCCGCCCTGCCCACGGTGGAATTGTCCTCCATCAAGATGGACCTTTACCGCCGGGATTTCACCATCAACGCCCTGGCCGTGCAGCTCAACCACAGTCAATTCGGACGGCTGGTGGACTTTTTCGGTGCCCAGCGGGATATCAAGAAGCGCGTGATCCGCGTGCTGCATTCCCTGTCCTTCGTCGAGGACCCCACCCGTATCCTGCGCGCCATCCGCTTTGCCCAACGCTATTCCTTCCAGATCGGCGGGCAGACCGAACGGCTGATCAAGAATGCCCTGGGCCTGGGCATGATGGAAAAGCTTTCGGGCAGTCGCCTGTTCAATGAGATGTGCCAGATCTTCGAGGAAAAAACCGCCCTGGCTTGCCTGCGCCAGATGCGCGACCTGCACCTCTTGTCCGCCATCCATCCCCTGCTGGGCCTTTCCCCGGCGCAGGAGGAATTGCTGGAGGAGATCGAAAAGGTCCTGGAATGGTACCGCATGATGTACCTGAACCATGCCCCCCAGTCCTGGCTCATCTATTTCATGGCCCTGGCCAACGGGGCCAAGGACGAAGAAACCCTGTCCATGGCCCAGCGCTTCAACCTGACGGCCAAACAGATCGGCGACCTCATTGCCCTGCGCAAGCAGCTCAACCAGACCATCTACGGTTACAAGATGTGGAAGCACCACAAGGGATCATTGTCCAGGCTGTGTCTGATTCTGGACGCGTTGCCCGTGGAGGGCGTGTTGTTCTTCATGGCGAAATTCAAACAGGAATCCACGCGCCGTGACCTGTCACAGTATCTGACCCGCCTGAAGAACGCCGAACTGGACATCAGCGGGCGCGATCTGCAACAGGCCGGGCTGCCCGAGGGCCCTGCCTACGGTGAAATCCTGAAAAAGATCCGCGCTGCCATGCTGGACGGCACGGCCACCTGCCGTGAGGACCAGTTGGCCCTTGTCCAAAAAATGGTCAAGGATCCTGCTTATATAGGATTGGAACCCTACCCCAGGACGAAAAAGGGCAGCACTCGATAGGCCTTTTCAGTAGGCACAAGCACCTTGCCCTTTCTTGTGGGCCTGTGGCATTTTCGATGTCCATGCACCGGATCAATGACTCTCCCAAGGAGACAGCATGACCTCACAGCCCAGAATCTCCGTCATTGGAGCGGGAGAGTGCGACGACGCGGTCCGCGCCTCGGCCCACCGCCTGGGTGAACTCAACGCCGCCAGGGGCTGGAAACTGGTCTGCGGAGGCCGCGGCGGCGTGATGCAGGCGGTCTGCCAGGGTGCCCGAGACGCCGGAGGGCAAACCATCGGCATCCTTCCGGGTCTTGACCAGGGCGACGCCAACCCGTACATCGAGACGGCTGTGGTCACCGGGCTTGGGCAGATGCGCAATCTTCTCGTGGTCATGAACGGTGATCTGGTCATCGCCCTGGAAGGCGGCTACGGCACCCTCTCTGAAGTGGCCCTGGCGCTGAAGGCCGAACGAACGGTCATCGCCATGGGCACCTGGAAAGTCATTCCGGGGGTTATCCCGGCTTCGGGCCCGGAAGAAGCCGTCCAACTGGCGACCCGGGACCTGAAACAATCCGCGTAGCACATCAACGAGGTATCGCATCATGGAAGTCCTATGGGCCCCTTGGCGGCTTGACTACATTCTAGGTCCAAAGGCCGATTCCTGCCCCTTCTGCCTGCCCAAGCATAGCGATGAGGATACTGCTCGCCGAGTGCTGCACCGGGGACGCAAGGCCTTTGTCATCATGAATATTTTCCCTTATAATAATGGACACCTCATGGTTTGCCCCTACCGCCATGTGATGAACCTTGTGGATCTGGACAACGACGAGCTGCACGAACTGATGGACCTGATGCACCAAACAACTAAAATCCTTCAGGATCGCTTCTCGCCAGGTGGGTTGAACATTGGGCTGAACATCGGCGAGGCCGCCGGAGCCGGGATCAAGGAACACCTTCATTTTCACCTCGTCCCCCGCTGGGTGGGCGATTCCTCGTTCATGGCCATCGCGTCCGAGACGCGCGTCGTGCCCGAGCACATTGATTCCACCTACGCCGCACTGAAACCATATTTCGACCGTCTCAACGAAACGACTGGCAAATAAAAGGAGATATTTCATGCGTTATGTAAAGATGCTGCTGTTATTGGCCCTGTTCTTCCTGTCCATGGTCATGTTCGCTCAGAACATGGAAAGCCTCAATGCGGGCCTGCCCCTGTCCATGGACCTGTTCGGAACCCCCATCTTTGCCCTTGAACAGCCGGTGTACCTCTGCCTGTTGAGCCTGTTCGTGCTGGGTGGCCTGCTGTGCACCCTGTACTTCCTGTGCGAAAAGATCCGCTTGTCCCGCGAGTTGTCCCTGGCGGCCAAGAAGATCGCTTCCCTGGAGCAGGAAGTGAATTCCTTGCGCAACCTGCCCCTGGACGATAAAAATTACTCCGCCGAATCAGAAACCACCAAGATCGTGGAGTAAACCCCTCCCGGAGGACGCATGAGCTTTTTGAAGTCGCTCTTCCCCCGCCGATTGGACAGGGGGTCCGGAAACGGCCATGGCTCGGCCGGGTCCCGCGACGGCTATGCGCCCGTCACCCAGGATACGCAGGCAGCCATCTCCGAGTTGTCCCTGGTTGTGCGCAACAATCCCGACGCCGTGGAGATCTATCTTGCCCTGGGAAATCTCTACCGCAGCCACGGCGAGATCGAACGCGCGGTGCAGATCCGCCAAAGCCTGATCGTGCGCCCGGGCTTGGACGCCAAGGTGGCGGCCCGGACCTGGTTCGAATTGGGCAAGGACTTCAAGCGCGGCGGTTTCCTGGATCGGGCCCTGGCGGCCTTCGAGGAGGCCAAGAAGCTGGGCGGCGACACAGTGGGCATCATCAGCGAACTGGCCCTGCTCACCGCCGATTCCAGTGATTTTGAGCGCGCGGCGCGTTACTATGGGCAATTGGGCAACGAACTGGCCCAGGCCCATTACATGGTGCGTCTGGCCCAAGATCATTTCACGGACGACAACGACATTTCGGGCTTCAAGTGGCTCAAGAAGGCCCTGAAGGTCTTCCCTGGCTCGCTGGAGGCCTGGCTGGAACTGCTGACCCAGGACTTGAGGCAGGATGACTGGCTGGAATTGGCGCGGCATCTGGACAAGGCCATGGCCAGCGTGGCCCTGGACCAGCGCTTTGTGCTCCTCGAAGGTCTGCTGGACGCCAGCAAACGCCGCCGCTACGGCGATCACGTGGTCTTCGAGACGGACAAGCCCTTCCAGTATCACCCCCAGGCCGAATTCTGCGACGCGGTGCTGCCCGTGCTGCAAAAGCAAGAGCCCGACCTGCTGCTGCAATACTACGCAGCCTGGATGCTCTGCCGTCTCGATCCCGAGGAATCCCGCCGTTGGCTGGAAAAGACCCTGGTGCTCAAACCCGAGTTCTGGCCCGCGCGCCTGGAGCTGTTGGCTCTGGACATGACGGATCAGACCCTGTCCGCACCCTTCAGGAAGCAGCTCGAATTCTTCATTCTGCGCGCCCGGGAACTGAAGCGCTTCGTCTGCCGCCGTTGCGGCCTGAAACGCGAGACCGTGTTCTTCGTCTGCCCCCGTTGCCGCAGCTGGCATTCCATCCAGTATCGCACCACCATCAACGAGTAACCCTCACTCTTATTTCGTGAATACCAAAAAACTGACTCCCATGTTTGAACAGTACCTCTCCATCAAGGAGGAGTACCCCGACTGCCTGCTCTTCTACCGCATGGGCGATTTCTACGAGATGTTCTTCGAGGACGCCGAGATTGCCGCGCGCGAGCTGCAGATCACCCTGACCTCCCGCAACAAGCAGGCCGAAAACCCGGTGCCCATGTGCGGCATGCCGTATCACTCCTACGAGGGGTATGTGGCCAAACTCCTGGCCAAGGGCTTCAAGATCGCCGTGTGCAACCAAGTGGAGGACCCGCGCGAGGCCAAGGGGCTCGTCAAACGCGAGGTCACCCAGGTGCTGACCCCCGGCACCGTGGTCGAGGACCAGAACCTGAGCTCCCAGGCCGCCAACTATCTGGCCGCCATTTTCTTCGACAAGGACAAGGGCGCCGGCGGCTTGGCCTGGGCCGACATCTCCACCGGCGAATGGTCGGGCCTGTTCGCCACCCGCGAAGACCAGTTGTGGCAGTGGCTGCTGAAAATCGGCCCCAGCGAGGTCCTGATCCCGCACGAGCACGACATCCCCAAGGAATATGCCGGGTTCGAGGCTCGCACCAATCGCCTGCCCATCCGCTCCCATTTCGACCTGACGGCCGCCGAACGCAACCTCTGCGAAGCCCAGGGTGTGGCCAACCTGGAGGCCCTGGACCTGGCGGACAAACCTCAGCTGGCCCAGGCCTGCGGGGCGATCCTGGCCTACCTGCGCCAAACCCAGAAGTCCCAGGATGTCCCCTTGGCGCCCTTCAAGCCCCTGAATCTGTCCCGGCATCTGCTGCTGGACGAGGTCAGCGAGCGCAACCTGGAGATCTTCCACCGCCTGGACGGCGGACGTGGACGCGGCACCCTGTGGAGCGTCATCAACCAGACCATGACCCCCATGGGCGCGCGCCTGTTGGCCGAACGCCTGCGCAATCCCTGGAAGGACATCGTGCCCATCGCCAAGACCCTGGACGCGGTGGCGCTTTTTGTGGAGCAGGAGGATCTGCGCGAAGAGCTGCGCACGCTGCTGGGCCAGGTCTACGATGTGGAGCGTCTGGCCACGCGCATCTTCCTGAATCGCGCCACACCAAAGGATTTCATCGCCCTGCGCGAATCCCTGACCGCCGTACCCCAGGTCAAGGCCCTGCTGGCCAGGGCCGCGGGGGATGCGGAGCTGCCTGCGGCCCCCAAGCAACTGCTTTCCGGCTGGGACGGGCTGGAGGATTACGCCGAGCTGCTGACCCGCGCCCTGGCCGACAGCCCCCCGCACCTGATCACCGAGGGCGGGCTGTTCAAGCGTGGCTATCATCCCGAGCTGGACGAATTGATGGACCTGACCGACGACGGCGAGGCGCGCATCAAGGAACTGCTTGAGGCGGAGCGCGCAGCCACCGGCCTGGACAAACTGAGGCTCGGCTTCAACAAGGTCTTCGGCTACTACTTCGAGTTGTCCAAGGCCCAGATGGACAAGGCCCCCTATCATTTCGAGCGCAAGCAGACCCTGGTCAATGCGGAGCGGTTCATCACCCCCCAGTTGAAAGAGCTGGAGGATCGCATCCTGCACGCCTCGGACAAACGCAAGGATTTGGAATACAAGCTTTTTGGCGAACTGCGCGAGAGCGTAGCCTCGGCCCGGCATCGCTTCATGGACATGGCTCAGCGTCTGGCCGCCCTGGATTACTGGCAGGGGCTGGCCCATGCCGCCCGCCGCCACGACTGGACGCGCCCGGAACTGACCGGCGACCTGGACATCAGCATCAAATCCGGTCGCCACCCCGTGGTGGAGGCCGTGCAGGGTGCCGGGGGCTACATCCCCAATGACCTGAACCTGACCGCCGACAAGCGGGTGCTGCTGATCACCGGCCCGAACATGGCCGGCAAATCCACGGTGCTGCGCCAGGTGGCGATCATCGCCATCATGGCCCAGATCGGCAGTTTCGTGCCTGCGGCCAGCGCCACCCTGGGCCTGACCGACCGCATCTTCTCACGGGTGGGCGCCTCGGACAATCTGGCCCAGGGCCAGTCCACCTTTATGGTGGAGATGATGGAAACCGCGCGCATCCTGCGTCAGGCAGGCAAGCGCAGCCTGGTCATCCTGGATGAGATCGGGCGCGGCACATCCACATTTGACGGTCTGGCCCTGGCCTGGGCCGTGGTGGAAGAACTGGCCGCGCGCGGGGACGGCGGAGTGCGCACCCTGTTCGCCACTCACTTCCACGAGCTGACCGTGCTTGAGGGTCAGATTCCTGCCGTGGCCAACTTCAATATCGCGGTCAAGGAATACCGGGGTGATATCGTGTTTTTGCGGCGCATGGTGCCCGGTCCCTCGGACCGCAGTTATGGCATCGAGGTCGCCAAGCTGGCGGGAGTGCCCCGCTCCGTGGTCTCCCGCGCCAAGGAGATCCTGACCGATCTGGAGGCCCGCGCGGGCGGAACCCGTTCGCTCATGGCCCTACGCGCGCCAGCTCAGCAGTCCATGCTGCCGGGCTTGGGTGCACCCAGCGCCTGCCCTGCTCCACAGGCCGAACTGCCGCCCGAGATCAAGGCCTTTGCCGAGGAACTCGGGTCCCTGGAGGTTGACCGCCTGACCCCCATTGAGGCATTGAATTTCCTGCACACATGGAAATCCATGAACCTGAAGAAGGACTGATACCGTCATGACCCCTGCCCGTCCCCGGCGCATCGCGCTGCTGATCCTGCTGGCTCTGGCCGTCTCCCTCGCAATTTCCGGCTGCGGCAAGAAAGCCTGGCCCGAACCCAGCGATTCCGAACACGTCTTCAGCATCTTGCAGGCCAGCGGCACATTGGGCAGCGGCTGTCTGTTCGTGGATGTGGCCCTTGACGGCGCCTGGAAGAACGTGGAGGCCGCGTACCTGAGATACGCGCCAGCGGACTGCCCCGACTGCCCGTTCACACCCACGGTCTCCATGGAATACATCCCCGGCCAGGGCGACACCCTGCTGACCAAGGGCCACCTGTCCTTCCAGGCCTGCGGCCTGGACGCCCCCGAGGGCTACCGCTGGCAGGTCGAAATCAAAAACCGACACAGCATCATACGTCCCGTGGCCTCCGAGGTCATGAGCACCCCGTAGAACAATCAACTCCCCCGACGGAGCCTTCGATGCATCATTTCAACTACCAGGACGGCGATCTGTTCGCCGAGGACGTGCGCGTGGTCGATCTTGCCAACAACTATGGCACCCCGCTCTACGTCTATTCCGCCGCCACCCTGCGCCGCCATTTTCAGGCCTTTGATTCGGCCTTTGAAGAGCTGGACCGCCTGACCTGCTATTCCGTAAAGGCCAATTCCAATATCTCGCTGCTGCGTCTGCTGGCCGCCGAGGGTGCGGGCATGGACATCGTCTCCGGCGGCGAACTGCACCGGGCCATGAAGGCGGGCGTGGACCCGTCCAAGATCGTCTATTCCGGCGTGGGCAAACGCGCCCATGAGATCAAGGAGGCCTTGGAGGCCGACATCCTGATGTTCAACGTGGAGAGCACGGGCGAGCTGGACCTGATCAACGAGGTGGCTCTGTCCATGGGCAAGGTCGCCAGGATCAGCCTGCGCATCAACCCGGATGTGGACCCCAAAACCCACCCCTACATCTCCACGGGCATGAAGAAGAACAAGTTCGGCCTGGACATGGACAGCTCGCTTAAGGCCTATGAACGCGCGCGCGACATGAAGGGCCTTGAGCCCGTGGGCATCGACTGCCACATCGGTTCGCAGCTAACCACCATCGAACCTTTCCTGGAAGCCCTGGACAAGGTTCTGGTTTTCTACGAGAAGCTTTGCAACAAAGGTATCAATATCAAATACCTGGACCTGGGCGGGGGCCTGGGCATCACCTACGACGAGGAAGAGCCACCCCACCCCAAAGATTTCGGTGCGGCCCTGTCCGCCAAGCTCACGGGACTGCCCCTGAAGCTCATCCTGGAACCCGGGCGCGTCATCGCGGGCAACGCGGGTATCCTGGTGACCGAGGTGGTCTACACCAAGACCACGCCGTCCAAGCATTTCGTGATCACCGACGCGGCCATGAACGACCTGGTGCGGCCCTCGCTGTACGGCTCGTTCCACCGCATCATTGAGGTCAAGGAGTCCGGCCGCGCCACCCGCGATACCGACGTGGTGGGCCCCATCTGCGAGTCCGGTGACTTTTTGGCGCGCGATCGCCAACTGCCCGACGTGCAGCCCGGCGAGTTCCTGGCCTGTCTCTCTGCCGGAGCCTATGGCTTCAGCATGAGCAGCAACTACAACTCCCGCCCCCGGGCCTGTGAACTCATCGTGGACGGCAATGCCGTGCTTGTGGCCCGCCGCCGCGAGACCTACGAGGACCTGACCCGGCTGGAAGAGGATTAGCCCTCGGCGACCTGCGGCGAGTCAAAAGCCGCAGCGATTCTGCCCAAACTCACATTTCTTCAATACAACCGGCCCCGCCTTGCGGGGCCGGTTTCTTTTTCACCAACACCCAATCGGAAGATCGATTAACCCTTGCCCGTTATTCTCGTCTTCTGCTATCGCTACTCCCAAAGGGAGTCATGCAGCATGAAGAAACACCTTCTCCTCATCTTTTTTGTTGTGATTCTGTCCGGTTGTGCAATGACAACGACGAAGTCTTCCAAACCCGGTACCGCTGAGATTGTTATGCGTGAAGGTCAAAAGTGGGTCCATGTCCTGGACACCGGGGTTGAATTCCCACTGCTCGGGGCATGGAAGGGGGCTATTGTTGAAACCATGCGTGACAAGTCTGGTCTAGAATTCACGGCTATTGCCGTCATCTATGGTGAGGCATCCGAGCATTCCAGAGCCGTGGTGTTCGTCTATCCGCCCAAGGCGACTACAGAGAGCTTCGCCAACATGGTCTACTCCGGAGACTACAGCGAACAAGAAAAAGGAGAAGCCGTATGTGGTAAGGCTGGCCTTCCTCTTAAGACTGCCAATCTCATTTCACCCTCTGTTTTTTGTGCTTACTGTCGAGGGAATAATTATGAGTATGCTTATCACTTCGTAGAAAGTTCCGACGCAGAGGAGGTACTTATCCTCTATGTTGGGATGGGTTTCGCTCACGTTGGAGCTTATCCCGCCCTGCAAGAGATGATGCGCCAAGTCGAAATCCATTAGGCCTTCCTCTCCCGATTCAGCTCCTTGCGGCTGAATAACAGGAAGACTCTGCTTCTCATTGCTTTGGGGGTGAGGGGGTTCCAAGGGGGCCAGAGGGGGGCATTGGAAATGAGGCCCCAAGCCGAAATTTCCCCGCCCCCATAGGCCCCTTGGCCGCCGGAGGCATGAAAACATTGCAATACATACGAGCAAGCCTTCGCCCAAAGCAAATGGCTCCTTCCCAGACAATACAACCCCTTCAAACCATCCGCCCCTACTCCCCTCCCCCAAAAAATGACCAATAAAAAGGGACGCCTCAGCGTCCCTCCCTTCGATTCTTAATCTAAGAACAGCTATTCCGGCCTCAGCGCATCCAGCTTCGCCTTCATCCGTTCCCGCTCTTTTGCGAGCACATCCGCATCCAGTTTCTCATCCGTGACTGCGTAAGGCTCCCCAAACACCAGCTGGCAGCTGGTAAACGGATACGGCAATTGAAACTTGTCCCAGGCTTTCTCAAAAACCTTCTTTTTCGCCGGATAGGCCCGGATCGGGACAATCAACGCCCCGGCATGCTGGGCAAGAAAAATGGCCCCATCCTTGGGCTCGTGCCGTGGTCCACGCGGGCCATCCACCGCAAACACCGCCATCTTATTTTCCCTGTCCATCAGGCGCTTGGCCTGCAACAACGCCCGCACGCCACCCCGGGAACTCGAGCCGCGCACCGTGGCCTGGCCAAGCCGCTCCATCACAATAGCCACAAACTCGCCATCCTTGCTGGGGCTGACAATGCCCACCAGCCCCGTGGTGTTGAGGCAGCCATACCCGGCGATGGAAAAAAGCTCGTCATGCCACAGGGCAATCACCAGGGACTGGCCGCTCTTGTTGAGTTCCAGGATCGCTTCCATGTTTTCGGTGGTGCTGAAACGCATGGTGGACAGCCAGACCCTGAACAGGCCGGCAATGAAAGGCGCAAATCGCAGTGGATTGATGGATATTTTCATCGTTGGAATGATTCCTCTTTCCCACACATCTATAATCTGAGCATCAAGAGGGCAAGGCTTTGCTTTGCATCCCCACTGCCCCGGTTTATCCGCGCGGCAGATGTGTTTTGCCCCGGTGGTACTCAGTAACGTGCCCCTGAGCCATAAGACCCAAAAGAGCCCGGAAGGTCCTGTTTCTCCGATCCTGCCCAGGGAATTTCTTCGATCCCGCCCCCGCGGCGCTTCATTTTTCAAGGCATCCGCGTTATGAGGCCCTCCATGAACGAAACCATCACCATCCGTCAGGCCGTTCCAGCCGACCTTGATGCCTGCCTGGAGATCGAACTCGCCTGTTTTCCCGCCAGCGAGGCGGCCTCGCGCGAAAATATCGCCATCCGCATCAGGGACTTCCCCAAGGGATTCTACGTGGCCGAATGCCGGGGTTCAATCCTGGGACAGGTCAACAGCGGCGCCACCGCCAAGGACGACATCTCGGACGAGGCCTTCAAGGCTCTTGTGGGACACGATCCTGCGGGTCAAAACATCGTGGTCTTTTCCCTTGCCGTGCTCTCGGAGCAACGCGGGAACGGGCTGGGGGCGCAGCTGATGCGCCATTTCATCAGCGAAGCCCGCAGCCAGGGGCGACGGCAGGTGCTGCTGCTATGCAAGGACGCCTTGGTCCCATTCTATGCACGCCTGGGGTTCATGGACCGGGGTCCGTCGGCCTGCACTCACGGCGGGGCCCAGTGGCGGGAGATGGGGTTGATCTTATAGAAAAGCTGTTCTTATCTTTTCGATTGTCTGGAAGCAGAATTGTACGCTCCATACTCCGGCTTTGCTTTGGGGGTGAGGGGATTCCAAAGGGGACATAGGGGGGGGGCATCGGTAATGAGGTCGAAGGCCGAAATTACCCCGCCCCCATAGGCCCCTTGGCCTCCGGAGGCAAAAAGGAACGGCAGCAAACCGAGGCAACACCACTCGCGCAGGGCCCTGCGTCAATCTTCTAGCTTTGGCTTCCAGTCTTAACAAAATCAGAACGCCCCCCAACTACGCACGATCAGGCTCGCGCCCAACAGAACCAGCATCCACAACACCATGACCCGGAAGCGGGCCTCGGACACTCGCCTGCGTACCCGGCCCCCCAGCCGGATACCTAACGCCACGGGCAGGATACCCGCCGCCGAAACCAGCAGCAGGTTCGTGGACAGCAGCCCCAGCTTGCCCAGGCCCACGAGCATGACCAGGCTGGAGATGGTGAACGAGGTGTTGATGGCCTGGACCACGATGTCCTTGGAGAGCCCCAGAGAAAGCAGATACGGCAGGATGGGCATGATCTGTGAGCCGGTCAGGCCGTTGATCACCCCGGTGACGAGACCCACGGGCCCCATCAGCCGCCGTTGCCAGACCCCGGGCAACACATAGACACCCTGGAACAGGCCCCAGACCCCATAGCTGGCCAGGACGAACCCGAGCACGAAACGTGGCCGCTCGCCGGGCAGGTTGTCCAACAGCCACAGTCCCATCAGCAATCCCGGCAGCGCGCAGGCAAACATCGGCATAAACCGCCTGAAGGTGCTCCGGAAATGTCCCGCGTCGATCATCACCAGGACGTTGCTGGTCAGGGACGGCAGAATCACCAGCGGGATGGACAACCGAATGTCCACGAAGCTGGCGATCATGCCCAGACACAGCGTTGAAAAGCCCAGCCCCGTCACGCCTTTTAGAAAGGCGGCGATGACGAAGGCGGTCTGAACGGCCAGAATCAGCGTGAGTTCCATGCCATGGCCCTGCAAGAGGATGCGCCCAGGCCAATCCGCCAGGGCCAGGCAACCCTAACACACTGCCCCGCCAACACAATACAAACAACGAACCCCAGCCGAGGCCGGGGTTCGCGCAGGGTGAGGAGTGCGGACCGGTCAGGACCGCTGTCCGCTATGGAGTCTCAGCTATGGGCCCTCACGATGAGCCCTCGTTGTTGTGGCCTTAGCCGGTGCCCCTAACCGTGGGCCTTGATAAAGGCGTCCAGCAAAGGCAATTCGTCTTCAGGTCCGGGCTTGCCCATAGGCTTGCCCTCGCCGAGGCCAGACCCAGGCTTCTGGACAGCCCACATCCGGGTTTCCAGAATCTTCTGCTGCTCCGGCGTCAGGATGGCATACAGCTCGCTGAGGATCTTTTCCCTGAGCACCATGATTTCGACCCTGGCCGCCGAAATGAGCTTATGCCCCTTGCGCACGGCGGACTCGTCGAACTTGTCCGGAGCCGGGCGGGTCTGGTGCGCCTGCTCAAAGGCCATGCGCACGGCCTCGCGCTTCTTGATTATTTCCTCTCGGTACTGCTTCAGGATCGACGCCGCCTGGGTTTTCTGGGCGTCGCTCAGATCCAGTTCAAACCATGTCCGCAGCATCTCCACTCCCAGGCCCTTCCCGTGAGGCCCCGGCCCTCCGGGGAAGAATCCCCAGGCCACAGAGCTGCATCCCAGCACAAGGGCGAGCGTCACAATGATCTTCCTCATATCCGAAACCTCCATTTGGTTGTGACTTGGATGGCGGGCACGGCCAACAATCTCGTCCCGAACCGGGCAAGATCCGGGACATGGCTGCAAGTGAGGGCTTAAGCCGCGCACACCGCACAAAGCACAACATCACCTTTCAGGAACCCGCCCGTGACGGCGCGATTCGGCACGGCCCCTTCACGAGCCTTGCCCTGACAATAGAGCCCTGAGCAGCTCAGCACCTAGTTAAGAAACGTCAATGTTGAACAAGAAAAATGTGGCCGATGCAACGCCGGGCAACGCGCGGTCGTGACCAGCCGACTGAGGCCCCCAAAAAGGCCCTTGAAAGCGGTTTTTTCATGGATGTTTTGAACGGCGTGGATGATATCTCAAGACTTGAATATTTATTATTAAACAAGATAAATCATATAGTTACGATCGAATTTCAGCCAATCTTCCCTCCCTCCCCTCAAGCGCGACTATTGGGTTTTCCCGTTCCGACGACAACGCAGGCAAATCATCCCGGAAAAACCAGGAGGACTTGTCTGCCCGGGGATGTTTTCGAGGGAACCCAAGCAAGGAAGCAATCTTCAAATCTATGGAGGGATATCTATGTCTCTGGTTATCAACAACAATATCGTAGCCATGACGGCCGCCCGCAACCTGGGCAATGCGTACAGTGCGCTTTCGTCTTCCACCAACAAGCTGTCTTCGGGTCTGCGCATCACCACCGCAGCCGACGACGCCGCCGGCCTGGCCGTTAGGGAGCTGATGCGTTCAGACATCTCCGCCCTGAACCAGGGCGTGCGCAACGCCAACGACGCCATCTCGATGATCCAGACCGCCGACGGCGCGCTCCAGGTCATCGATGAAAAGCTGATCCGCATGAAGGAACTGGCCGAGCAGGCCGCCACGGGTACCTACAGTTCCGCCCAGCGCATGATCATCGACTCCGAGTACCAGGCCATGGCCTCGGAAATCACCCGAATCGCCAACGCCACGGACTTCAACGGCATCTATCTGCTCAATGGCAACCTCTCCGGCAGCGCCTCGAGCTTCGACGGCTCGGGCCTGAACTCCACCGGTCCCATGAAGATCCACTTCGGCTCAGGCAACGACAGTGCCGAGGACTACTACTACGTGCAGATCAACAATTCCACGGCCTCGGCCCTGGGTGTCGGCAACAGTGCGGCTGCGGGTTCCGCAGGCTATACAATCTCCACCCAGTCCGCGGCCCAGGGCGCTCTGGAAGCCATCAACAGCGCCATCGTCTCCAAGGACAACGTCCGCGCCAACCTGGGCGCCTTGCAGAACCGCCTGTCCAACACGGTTTCCAACCTGCAAATTCAGGCGGAGAACCTCCAGGCCGCCGAATCCCGCATCTCCGATGTGGATGTGGCCACCGAGATGACCGAATACAGCAAGCAGCAGATCATCTCCCAGTCGGCGACATCCATGCTGGCCCAGGCCAACAGCCTGCCCCAGTTGGCCCTGTCGCTGCTGGGCTAACCTTCAGCAAACCGGAACCAGGCCACCAAAAGCACGGCCCGGCTCTGCTTCTCAAGACCCCGCTCCCTCCTGGGCGGGGTCTTTTTTTGCGCGTCCATGGATGAGAGCGGCCTTCAGGCTCGTATATCAAGCTGAGACCGGGTGAAGACGGCTTCCCGCCAACACCCCCTCCCCAAGGGATTTACCCGGTCCCAACGAACCTCAATTCCCTTCCCATCGCCCGTCCGGCCCTAGACCCACCGGACGGGCTTCTCTTTAAAAAGAAATAAATGAATGCCTCATGGATATATTGCCAACAGTCGCTCGTATAAAGATTCAACAGGCTGTCAATCAAAGAGCGATTGATCATGTTCCAATACAGCATGATATTGGCAATATAATCTTCAATGCATTCATTACAATAGGCAACGCCGCACTCACCTTCCTTCAACTACCCAGGTGAGCAAGCAGAGCGGCGAACACGGCGCATAGGGCAACACAAGCAAAGGGGGTGACCATGTCACTTGTAATCAACAACAATTTGATAGCAATGAACGCGGCCCGGAACCTGGGCAACGCCTATGATGCACTTGCATCATCGACCAACAAGCTGTCCTCGGGACTGCGCATCAACACCGCAGCCGACGATGCAGCAGGCCTGGCGATCCGCGAATTGATGCGCGCGGACATCAGCACCCTGAACCAGGGGGTGCGCAATGCCAACGACGCCATCTCGATGATCCAAACCGCAGACGGCGCGCTCCAGGTCGTCGATGAAAAGCTGATCCGCATGAAGGAACTGGCTGAACAGGCCGCCACGGGCACCTACAGTTCCGCCCAGCGTATGATCATCGACTCCGAGTACCAGGCCATGGCCTCGGAAATCACGCGTATCGCCAACGCCACGGACTTCAACGGCATCATGCTCCTGGACGGCACCCTGTCCGGGACCGAAGCCGCCCACGACGGCTCCGGCTTGAACTCCACCGGTCCCCTGAAGGTCCACTTCGGCACGGGCAACGACTCCTCCGAGGACTATTACTACATCACCATCGGCGACTGCACGGCCTCGGCCCTGGGTGTCGGCAACAGTGCAGCGGCGGGTTCCGCGGGCTACACCATCTCCACCCAGTCCGCAGCCCAAAGCGCCCTGGCCGCCATCAACAGCGCCATCGTCTCCAAGGACAATATCCGGGCCCACCTGGGCGCCATGCAGAACCGCCTGTCCAACACCATCAGCAACCTGGAAATCCAAGCCGAGAATCTGCAAGCTGCCGAATCCCGCATCTCCGACGTGGATGTCGCCACCGAGATGACCGAGTACAGCAAGCAGCAGATCATCTCCCAATCAGCAACCTCCATGCTGGCCCAGGCCAACAGCCTGCCCCAAATGGCCCTGTCGCTCTTGGGCGGCTAGGCCACTCTCCAGAGACATGTGAGGATATGCGCCGTGAGGCGGGTCCCGGGGTTGTCCCGAGACCCGCCGTCGGCCCATAACTAAGGAAATGCCATGCTCCCCACTGGTTTCCCAAGATGGCTCAGGTTGATGCGCGCAGGACAGGAAGTCCGCGCCAAAAGAGTGGCCTTCATCGAGGCCGCTCGTTCATTTTCCAGGACAGGGCTCTTTGCTGCCAACACTTCGGCCATCAAAACTGGATTGCCCAGCGGGCTGAGGGCCCGCCAGATTCTGGCCAAGGCCAGAGAGATCATCAAATACTATTCCCACTGGGAAAGCCGCATCGAGCACATCGATGTGCACCTCCCCCCGGCCCTGGACCCGGGCGAAAACGCAGCCCTTTTGGATCGCGGCACCCTGATCGACAAGACCGACGCCTCCCCCTTGGCATCCGGGCAGTCGGCCCAATCATCATGGGCCTCGGTCCAGTCATTCCAGAGCGACGCGCCCCAAGACGAGCCCTCCACCGCTGCCGCGGAATCGGGCCGGGGAATCCTCACCGATTCCAAGACCTAGAACAGTCCCTCTCCTTTCCCTGCACGCCCCCCCCCATCGCTCCTCCGCCTGAACGGCTGCGCCCTCCTTGAAAACGAGTTGAAGGCCCACGCCCCTACTGGCAAACACCCCCAGCCTCTTTCCGGCGCACCACGACGCCATCGGGACAAGGAGTGGTTGCCCGCCAGGCCTTGCTTCACTCCAACATGAATCAGTGATTATCGAATGGGGGTTGAGCCTCGTCCAGAAACACAAGGATGCGCCGCAGGGGGGGAGACCTCCACGGCGCATAGGGAACGAAGACATCATCCCGGGGGATTCGTCTTCTGTATCGATCTCTAAAATGTCCCTGCCCAGGTCTTCAAGTCAATTTTTCTTAAGAGGAGAAGTCCGTCAGGGAGTTAAGCAACGAATCCAGTGTATTATCGATGCTGTCGTATTCCGACAAGGTTTCCTCCAAAGCGGCGTAACGCAGGCGCAGACGGTCCTCGAACAGGGTCAGCCGGTCTTCCTCCTGTTTGATGGAGTCCTGGGTGTTGGCCACGATGTCGTCGTAGTTGTCCTGGATAATCACCAGGATACCTGTTTCCGAGTCGGTCAACCGGGCCAATTCGTCGGCCAACTGGCCGACCTTGCCCTGCTTGACGGAGACGGTTCCGCTGTAAGTCCCGTCCGTCAAGGTGTTGGCTCGAACCTCCAGTCCGGCAGCATTCGTCCCGTAATCCGCAGTAATCAGATTATCGGCAATGCTACAACTCTCGCCATTGATGGTGGCGCTGATCACAACCCCTCCGGAAACCTCGTAGACGACCTCATGATCCCCTGCGTTGGTCAATCCGTCCACCGAGGACACATAGGTCATGTCGGAGGTATCGGAGGTCCCCTGCTCACTGGCCGCAAACAGGGCAACAACGGCATCGGCGTCGTTTGCCAGGGCTTCGTCCAGTTCGGTCTCGTCGATGATCAACTGGCCATAGCTTTCGGAGCTTTCGTCCGCGTCCGTCGATATCCCCAATTGGGAAAGCGTTGAGTAATAGTCCCCAAGCCCAGTGGCCGCATCGTAGTAGGAAAATCCGGAGCCCTTGGATGCCGTGATGTTCTGGAGATTCTGCTTCACGACATCCACGCCATAGTTACCGGTCATGACCGAGCCTGTGGCATCGTCGTCCACATAGGTCAATTCCTGAATCAACAGGCGGATTTCGTTGATCCCCTCCACGAATGCGACGATCTTTTCCTTGATGGCATCGGTGTCGGTCGTGACGTTGAGGGTTGTGTTGCCCACGGCGGACAGCGACAGGGTCACCCCTTCGATGAGGTCGCTGACGGTATTTGAATCGCGGGTGATCCATTCGTCCACCCCGGTGGGATAGCCGTCCACCTTGATCTGGGCGCTCTGGGCGACCTGGGTGTTCTCGAAATCCGAAGCCTCATAGCCTGTGAGCGTGGTGGCAGCGGTGATGGCCACGGCGTTGCCCGCACCCATGTCCATGCCGTAGAGTTGGAGATGATACTCACTGCCGTCGTTGATCAACATCGCCCGCACATTGCTCTTGCTGTCTGGATTGGCGTTGATCTGATCGACCAGTTCGTTTAAAGTCGTTCCGGCCGAGACATCAAGGCTGTACTCCTCGCCGCCGTAGGAAAAGGCAAACACGGCGCTCATGCTGGTGACCGCCGCACCTGAATCAGATTGTCCGGTGGCTGAGTTGGTCCAGATGTCGTTCTGGGCCAACTGGTTGACCTCAAGGGTATGCGAGGCATCCACGGCGTCGCCATCGGCGGTTGCGCTGAGCACCGAGGTATCGGTGGAGACAGCCTCCTTTTCAGAGAACTCAGAGACCGTATCCATGGACTCCAGCGTCGTGCGCAGGGTGAGCAATGACGAGTTCAGCTCATCCAGGGAGTCCGACTTTTCCTGCCAGTATACCTCCCATTCCTCCAACTGGGTCAGGCGAACGCCTTCCGCAGCGACGGTCGCTTCGATGATCGAGTCGAAGTCCGTGCCGTTGCCAAGCCCGGTGAAGTAAATGGCTCCAGACGAGTAGTCACCCATGGTGGCCCTCCTAGATGTAATTCAGTATGGAAAGCTTCATGATGTTCGTGGAGGTCTCCACCACGGAGGTGTAGACGGTCTCGGCCGCTTGCAGTTGAACGGTCAGGGCGATGAGATCCGCATCCTCGAGAGTCGAGAGCTGCGAGGTCTGGTTGCTGGCGCGGATTTCGAGCCCATAGGAAGCGGCAACCAGACGCTGTTCGCGCGCGCCCACGTCCGAGGCGGCAGCGGTGACGACCTCCTGGGCAGCTGACAGTTTCTCCAGACACGCGGCGATGGCGTCCTGGTCGTTGGTCGCCAGGGCGCCCACCAACTCGCCAACGGTCTCGAAGAGATTGGGTTCACTCTCGGCCGTGGCGTAGTCCTCACCGGGGGCCTGATACAAACCGCCGAAGATATCCTTGCCCACGTTGTTGATGGTGATGGTCGAGGAATCTGAAATGGCCAGATTGATGTCCGCCGTATGCGGCGAGATCATGAACTGCTCTGCGGCGCCCACGGTGGTGCCGCCGTCGGGCTGCAAACTCAGCACCCCCCCCGGCACGGTCAACAGCCCGTCCTCGGCCTGATTGCCCTGCACCCAGGTCGAACCACCGTCCGTACTGTAGGAATACTCAATGGTGTCCGTGGTCACGTCGCCGCCCGTGTCGATGCGCACCATGACCTTGGACGAGAACAAGCCCTCGGCCTCGATGTCCAGGGACGAGGCCCCGTATTGCATGACCTCGGCACCGTCCTCGTCGTCCCCCTGGTAGATGGCCGCCGGACGCACGACCAGGGTGCTCGCCCCGTCGGCATCCCCCTCGGAACTGACCACCGCCCCATCGGCCAACTCCAGCTGGACGCCGCCCAGATCAAGGGTTGTATCGCCCATGGTCAGGGTGGGCGTGGTCCAGGTGTCGCCGCCATCGCTGGAATACTGATAATCAAGATCTCCGATGGCCGTGGTCCCGATGGTCCCGGAATCCAGAAACTCGACCCTCAGGGTCGAATCGCTGTCGCCGCTGATGGTCAGTACGTCGGCGTCGGTCAGGGTCCCGCCGGTGACATCCGCGCCCAGCCCCATTTCGTAGGTGTTCACGTCGGTCAACTGTCCAGCGAAGATGCTGTCGCCCATGAACTCGGTATTGGCCACCGAGATCATTTCCTTAAAATATTCAAGGACCTGCTCCCCAATACTTTCACGCTGTGCCTCGGAAAGGGTGCCCGTGGCCCCCTGCTCCGCCAATTCCATGAGGTTGATTATCAGATCGCTCATGGTGGTCAGAACGTCATCGGCCGAGGACAGATAGCCCGTCGCCGTATCGATGTTCTCCTGGTACTGCTCCAGGGCGGAGAGACTGTCGCGCAGGTTCAGGATGGCCCCGGTCCCCGAGGCGTTGTCACTGGGCTGGTTGACCTTCTTGGTGCTCGCGTTCTGCTCCGACAACGCATAATAATCGGCCAGGGCCTTATTGGTGGAGCTGATCACCGAATCCCAGATCATCGAGTTGGAGATACGCATCATGCCTCCTAGGACACCATGGCCATCAGGGTGTCGAACATTTCATTGGACGTGTTGATCAGGCTCGAAGCCGCCTCGTACAGGCGTTGATACTGCTCGATCTTGATCAATTCCTCGTCCAGATTCACCCCGGAAAGGGAGTCCTGCTGGGTGGCCAACTGCTCGGCCAGGGTCGTGTAGTAGCTCTCGTTGGCCTGGGCAGTGGAGGAATCGGCTCCCACCTCGGCCACCAGGGCGTTCAGGTATTCGGACAGGGTCAGGGTCTTTTCCCTGCCGCTCAGGGTGCTGATGGTCAGGTCCTTGTCCGCCAGTTCCGCAAGGGCCAGGGCCACGGTGTTGTCACCCTGTGCAGCCTGACCCGTGCCCTCCACCACCCCCGCATTGATGCGACTGGTATCGGAGAGCACCGAGGCGTTGAGCCCGATGTCCTCGGCCGAAGAGCCGGTATAGAAGGTATTGATGCCGCAGGCGGCGAGGATGCCGGTGCTGTCTCCGGCGAACTGGAATTCCACGCCACCGGCGGCGGCGATGCTCAGTTGGCCGTTGGTGACCGTGGCCGTGAGCTGTCCGCCGTAGGTGTCGTTGATGGCCTGGGCCACATCCTCCAGGGAATCGGTCTCAGGGTCGAAGGTGGCCTGGCCCGTGACGCTGGTGAAGTCCACGGCCGTGACCTCCAGCACGTCGCCCGAGGTCGCATCGTAGAGGGCCATGCTGAACGTGCCGCCCTGCAACTGGTCGGCAAAATCCAGACCGCTGTCCGCCATGGCCGCCGCCGTGTCCTCGGCCGCATAGCTGCCGGTCACTGAGCTGAAATTGCTGAGCCCCGCACCCTGGCTGGAGGCGAAGTTGGTCTCCCAGATCAGGCTTTCGGCAAAGGCGTTGAGTTCCTCGACGTATTGCCCGAGTTCCGAGTCACGCACCGAGAACAGACCGGCCAGGCTGCCGCCAGTCAAGCGGTCGTCCTCGTCGCCACCGGTGGAGCTGGCAAGGGGGGTAATGTTCTCGCAGCTGGAGGTGTTTTTATACCAATAGACCCCGCTCTTGGCCATGACGGTGAAGGTGTCGCCCGCCGCCAGAGAGCCGCTGGCCAAGGTGCCGGAGTCGCTGGAATCCCCAAGCCAGATGGACACGCCGTCCACCTCGATGGCCCCGGACTCACCGTCGGCGGCGTACAGGAGATCATTGCCGTCAGTGTCCTTCAGCCAGGTCTGGCCGCCATCCAGCGACACACGGTACTGTGCGGCCCCCGCCCCTCCGTCCACGGTGCCCGCATTGACCACCTCCAACACGATCTCGCTGCTGGACTCGCCCTCAAAATAGGCCGTGCCCTCGAAGGTCGAGTCCCCGGTCAGGGAGGCCCAGGACTTGGCGCTCTCGTACTTGATTTCATAGGTCTTTTCCCCGTCCACCAGGATTTGCCCCGAGTCCAGGTACACGGTGACCTGGCCGTTCTCGGCGTATTGGGTGTCCACGTCCATGTACCCCGCCAGCTCGCGGACCAGGATGTCCCGCGAGTCCAGCAACGTGTTGTTGCCGGGCTCGCGGGCGATCTGGATATTGAGGGTGGCCAATTGATCCAGGATGGAGTTGACCTCCGTGACCTGGCTTCGCACCTCGGCTTCAATGAGTTCCTGCTGGGTCTGCAGATCCTCGCTCATGTCGGACAGGATGGTGTTCAAGCTCTCGGCCGCCCCTAAAAGTGCGGCTCGCGTCGATTCCTCGTCGGGATAGGCACTGAGATCCTCCCAGGCCTGGAACAACTCCGCCAGGGCGTTGTTGAGGCCGTCCTCGTCGCTCTGGTTGAAGATGTTCTCGATGTAGCCCAGCCATTCCGCCTCGGTGGACCAGCGGCTGGCATCGGTACTCTCGTCCAGATACATGGATTCGATGTAGATGCTGAACGCCCGCTCGGCCTCTTCGCTGGAAACCCCCAGCCCCAGATAGCCATTGGCCGTATCCACGACAGAGCCTTCGGTCAGATTCACCGTCTGGCGGCAATAGCCCTCGGTATCGACGTTGGCGGCGTTGTTGGAATGCACGCTGATGGCATACTGGGCGGCATTCAGAGCACTCGCGGCCGTATAGAGGATCGCATTGGACATGGCTTATCTCCCAATCATACCTATTCCTGCTAACGCTTGAGCTGGATAACTGTCTGGAGCATGCTGTCGGCCGTGGAGATGACCTTGCTCGAGGCGTCGTAGACGCGCTGGTAGACGATCATGTCCACCATCTCCGAGGCCATATCCACGTTGGAGGATTCCAAGGCATTGGATTGCACGTAGCCCAGACTGCCGGTATTGGCCGTGCCGGTGATGGCCTCGCCGGATTCACGGGTCTGGGTGAACAGACTTCCACCCGCACGCTGCAGCCCGTCATCGTTGGCGAAGTCCGCCAAGGCGAGCACGTACAGATCCTCGATCTGACCGTTGGAATAGGTGCCGGTGATCACCCCATCGTTGCTGACGGAGAGCTCCAGAAGATAGCCGGAGCCATAGCCGTCCTGAGATTGGTTCAGGGTGGTCGAGGAATCGTTGTAGCTGGTGACCGAAGTCGAGCCCAACTCCATGTCCGAGTAATTACCCAGGGCCGAGAAGTCCGTCCCGATGGCCCCGGCATTGGAGGCTGTGCCCGCGGCCCAGGGATTGGCGGTGTCGCTGGTGCTCACGCCAAAATCCAACTCGATGTCCAAGGAGTTCTCATCGTCGGTGCTGTTGGCGTTGTCCGTGCCCGTGAAGTTGGCGGTGAACGTCGCCAGTCCGTTGTCCGAGACGTCCGCCGTGGTCCAGTTGGTGAGATCGGTCAGATCACCCGAGGCGTTGCTTTGCAGGGTGTAGGCGGTCATGCTGGTGACCTCGCCTGCGGAATTGAAGGTCATGGTCCCAGCCATGAGCAGACCGCCGCCCGAGGTTTCACTCATGGCCTGGCCGTCGATGGTTCGTCCGTCCTCGGAGGGGGTACAGGTCACGAGGTATTCGTAGACCGTGGAACCGGAATCCCCATTCACATAGCTGTCTTCGCTGACGGGGTCGTAGTAGACGGTCAGCGTATGCGAGGAGCCGTTTTCATCGTAGGTGGTGATGGTGGTCGAGTACTCATAGAGCGCATCGCCCAGGGGTGTATCCTGCGTGCCATCCCAGTTCTCAAGCATCGAGAAGAACGGGCTGGTGGCGCTGGTGGAGTTGTCATCCGCCGACGAGTCCAGGTTGGTGTACATGGTCACGCTTGTGGTCGGGCTGGGCGGAGACTGGGAATTGTCGACCTGGATGCTGCCTAGGGCGCCCACGGCCTTGCCCTGGTCATCCACGGCCCATCCCTGGACCTGGTAGTCGTGGGTGTCGACCAGATAGCCGCTGGCATCGAAACGGAAATCACCGGCGCGGGTGTAGTACAGCGTGCCGTTGTTGCTATCGAGCAGTTGGAAATAGCCGTTGCCGCTGATGGCAACGTCGGTGGCCTCGGTACCGGTCTCGATGGCTCCCTGGTCAAAGTTGCCATAGATATCGGACACCTGAGAACCAGTACCCACTTGGCTCCAGCCGTTGGCGGAGCTGATGGCCTGATAGAAGGTGTCCTCGAAGGTGATGACCGACGCCTTGTAGCCAACGGTGCTGGCGTTGGCGAGGTTGTTGCTCACCACGGAGATGCCCTGGCTGGCGGTCAGCATGCCGGAAATGCCGGTGTAAAGACTACTCGTCGTGCTCATGATGGACCTCGTTGCAGTATGTCATATTGGAGTTGCTGCCCCAAAAAGTGATCGTTCCCAGAAGCTATTCGTCGCTCTCGTCGGAATCGCCCGCGGCGATCAGCGCCGTATCCACAACCTTGGAGACGTTGCTGGCCAAGACGATCCGGCCGTCGACGGTTTCAAGGTAGGTCGCCCCATCCTGGACATAGACGGAACTGACAGTGCCAGAGACACTGGTGGACACGGTGACCGAATCGTCATTGGAATCGTAAGCCGTGAAGGCGATGGCGTAGGAGCCGTCGGCGGCCTCGTTGCCGTCGCTATCCAGGCCGTCCCAAACAAAGGAGTGGGCGCCCGCGTCCGCGGAACCCAGATCGACGCTGGCCACGATCTCGTTGTTTTCATCGATGATGTGGGCGGTAACCTCGCTGGCGTCTCCGGCCAGGGTGTAGGTCACAGTGCTGATGGCATCGCCGTCCTTGGACAGGGACGAGCCATAGGCCTCGATCTCCATACCCACGTATCCGGTGGCGCTGATAAAGAGTTGGTTGGCCAGCATATCGATGGTGGAACCGAACTGCTCGTTGACCTCTTCAAGTTCGGACAACGAACTGAACTCGGCCAACTGGGCGACCATCTCGGTGTCGTCCATGGGGTCCATCGGGTCCTGCCATTCCAACTGCGCCAGGAGCAGTTGGATAAAGGCATCCGAATCCAAATCGCTGGAGGCGGTGGTATCCACAAGGGTGGAATCATAGGTGGAGTTGATATACTCGGTGACCGAAATTGACATGGCCTGACCTCGTGGATTCATTGTTACGCCAAGACGGCAGCAAGCCGAGCCCGGCGGGACGTGATCGCGAGCAGGCGTGTCCCTCGGGTGCCCCGGCAGGTGCCAGAGCTAACTATCCGATATTTCATTACTTCCAGATGGAAGCACCTACTGCGTGACAGAGTCTCCCCTCAAAGATCCGTCAAACACCAAGGCCTTGGCGGCCGTGCTCAGTTCAGGCGGAGAAGGCGGTGCCGGTCGCAGGCGGAGCAAGAGATACAACTCCACAACGACCCGTCGGCAGGTGGCGCATTCCACCAGGTGTGCCTCCACCCTTTCCTTGTCCTGATCGGCCATGGTCCCATCCAGATACCCGCCAAGGGTCACCAGACCGGGGCAGCACTTCGAGGTCGTGCGCCTTCTCCCCAGAGGACGCATTTCCTTCATGCCAGCGCCGAAATAGGCCTTGATCACGTTCGCCATCACTTGTGTTTTCTCCCTGCTTGGTCCTAGGAGGCTCTCACTTCTTCACCGTAATGATCGCGGAGCCTGCTCAGAGCTTGGTGCTTGATGCTGCGCACGGTCTGGGCCTTGATACCCAAAGCATCCGCCGCCATGGACACGTCGTAGTCCTTGCAGAACAACAGGCGCATGACCATCAACTGGCGCTCGGTCAGCACCCCTTCTGGAAATTCAGGCCATCTGCAAGGATCCTCGTCCTCGACCCGCAGATCACGATCGAAATCGTCCAGGGGGATCGAGTTGAAGAAACCGTAGCGCACGAAATCCAGCGCAGTGCTGCGGGCAATGATGGTCAGATAGGTGACCATGGAGCAGCGGCTGGCGTCATAGCGGCGCAACAAATGAAAATCCCGTTTTACAAGTCTGATGAAAACATTCTGGGTCACATCACGAATGTCTTCAGGGTTGGCCTTGTGGATCTTGGACTGGATGACTTTCTTTACACCTGCATAGACAACAGGCATGTAACGATCAACAAATCCATTCCATGACTTTTTGTCTCCATCAATACAACTGTGTATGTCCACAGTTGCAACCATTGACGTACGCATGTTTTCTCCAGTTGAGCCGCCGGATAATGATCTCCCCAGATCATCTCAGACTGATGCTGTTGCGAGTTGGGTTCCCTAAGCCTGCTCGCGCTTCAAAAAGTCATACGAGCTGGTGATCCAAAAACATCCACGAGTGTCAAAAAAACATTAAACTTTCCTCGTGATTGACCGATAAGATCAGTTTTTGGTCCAATCTCGCTTAAGATAACTGTCGTATTGTAATGAATTATAAGTGAAAGATTAGCTGAGTGTAGAAATGTAAAGACTGGTTCAGCATGATTGATTCCCCTAAATCCGTGAAAAAGTTGCATTGAATATACAGTTTTGAAACATTTTGTGGTTGAAATAAATCAATGATACCGGTATATTGGACTTGCTTTTCCTGAATGAGTTTTTGCACCCATTGGGTGCGACAGGAGGTTGCAAT
>JAHIUW010000029.1 GCA_018816865.1 Pseudomonadota bacterium | reverse complement strand
GTTCAGATACACGACCAGGGACGGCACACCGACCTGACGGGCGAGCAGGATGTGCTCACGGGTCTGGGGCATGGGACCGTCGGTGGCGGCGACGACGATGATCGCACCGTCCATCTGAGCGGCACCGGTGATCATGTTCTTAATGTAGTCGGCGTGACCAGGGCAGTCCACGTGAGCGTAGTGACGATTGGCGGTCTCGTACTCTACGTGAGCGGTGGCGATGGTGATGCCACGCTCCTTCTCTTCAGGAGCCTTGTCGATCTCGTCGAATGCCACGAACTTGCCTCCGCCCTTCATGGCGCAAGTCTTGGTAATGGCAGCGGTCAGAGTGGTCTTACCATGGTCAATGTGACCAATGGTGCCAATGTTAACATGCGGCTTGGTGCGCTCGAATTTAGCTTTGCCCATTTTCTTACTACCCCCGTACTTTACGGTTGCGGTTCGAGTTTATTAAAGGAAGTGACCTAAATAGATATGGAGCCCACGAGCAGACTTGAACTGCTGACCTCGTCCTTACCAAGGACGCGCTCTACCACCTGAGCTACGTGGGCTTTTATAAAAACTGGAGGAAAGGCTGGACGACGGGATGAATGGAGCGGGAAACGGGACTCGAACCCGCAACCCTCAGCTTGGAAGGCTGATGCTCTAGCCATTGAGCTATTCCCGCACGATCGTCCTGCAGTCCAGCGGCAGTTTCAGCTGCCTCCTACAGTTACTTCTCGCACAAAAAAATATGGAGTGGTGGAGGGGGGAGGATTTGAACCTCCGAAGGCGTTCGCCGACAGATTTACAGTCTGTTCCCTTTGGCCACTCGGGAACCCCTCCACAATTCAACTTTCAAATGGAGCTGGCGATGGGACTCGAACCCGCAACCGGCTGATTACAAATCAGCTGCTCTGCCATTTGAGCTACGCCAGCCAGCTCACTAACGACCTTCGTCGTCGGGAATCGGGTTACTATACGCAGGTGTGTTTCAAGTCAAGAAAAAATGGGCTCAACTTTTCGAAGACCTATCATTTTTTTGTCTCAACAACAAAAACAAGACCCGCATTTCATTACAAAGGCCCGCCCCTCATCGGGGCGGGCCGGATGCACAGAAACTGAAAAACCCTTACGCCACAACGGCTGCCGCAGCCACTTCGGGCCGGATATCGCGCACAGCACGCGCCCCGGGGGCCACCATGTGTCGGGCCTCCAGACAGGAGGCGGCGTTGTCCGTCAGCATGCGTAAAAATTCGTTATTGAAGGCGTGGCCGGAGCAACAGACCTCAAACTGTCCATGGATGGGCAGCGGGGCGACGGCCATGTCGCCGATGAAATCCAACACCTTGTGGCGCACGAACTCATCCTTATAGCGCAGACCCTCGTCGTTGATCACTCCATATTCGTCAAGCACAACGGCGTTGTCCAGGGAGCCTCCCAGGGCCAAGCCATTCTTGTGCAGCAGCTCGACTTCCTTCAGGAACCCGAAGGTACGGGCCTTGGCGATACGGCGCACAAAGCTCTCGGGGCTAAGCTCAAAGCTCATGGTCTGACTGCCGATGTAGGGATGATCGAAGTCGATGAGGTAATCCACCCGGAAGCCGTCAAAGGGCTTGGCCTTGATGGATTTTTCGCCATTGCTGTGTTCGAAAGGCTTAGTCACGGCCAGGAAGCGGCGCAGCTTGTTCAGCTTGGAGAGACCGGCAGAACGCAGCAAATAGACGAAGGACGCGGCGCTGCCATCCATGATCGGAATCTCGCTGCCATCGGCCTTGATCAGAATATTATCGATTCCCAACCCGCGAATGGCAGCCAGCAGATGCTCCACCGTGGACACGGAGCCATCGCCGTTGCCCAGAGTGGTCGCCAGACCGGTGCCCACGACGTTCTCGGGAGAGGGAGTGATGAACTTTTCACCGTCATGCGCCTTCAGGCTGAACACGATGCCGCTATCGGCATCGGCGGGCAGCAGGCTGAGACCGACCTTGCGGCCGCTGTGCAGGCCCACGCCAGAGCAACGAACGGTTTTAGAAATGGTCGTTTGTAGATGCATTGATACCCTCCGACCATCCTAGAGGCAATATTCATACCAAAAAGTAAAAATCTTAAGCCACTTAAATAATGGACAATTTTTAAAAGTCCGACCGCTTGGTTGTGTTGACAAAAAACAACATTGTGTGTTTTTCCACACAATCAGCAACGCCGGGCAACAACGATCCTGTCCCGCCCTGCAAGGTCAAAAACGACATGGACCGTTTCAAACAGGGAGCAGTTATCCACAAGCTGTGGAACCGCCTGTCCCTGATCGCAACCGATCTCCAAGATTAACCAACCCCCGGACCGCAGCGCGTCACCTGCCTGCGGGATCAGGGCACGGTAGCACTCCAGCCCATCCGACTGGCCGGAAACACAAGGCACCAACGCCCCCCGGGGTTCGAAACCAGCCACTTCAAAGCTCACCGTCCCGAACTCGGCCTCGGACACATACGGCGGGTTGGACACCACAAGATCCAACGAGGCCTGCGCCGCAAAAGGCACCCCCAGACTCCCGCGGACGAAGGCGATGCGTCCGTCCACGCCATGGCTGCGTGCATTATCACGGGCCACGGTCAGCGCCCCGGGGGAAACGTCCAGGGCCAGCCCCCTCGCCTGCGGGAACAACAGCGCCAGGGTCACGGCGATACAGCCGCTGCCAGTGCCCAGGTCGACGTAGCTAAAGGCCTGGTCAGGAGAAAAACGGCGTTGGGTTTCCTCGATGATGTGCTCGGTCTCGGGCCGGGGCACCAGCACGTCCGTGGTGACCCGGAAAGACAGGCCGAAGAATTCCTTTTCGCCAAGGAGATAGGCCACGGGTTCGCCTGTTGCCCGCCGGGCAACCAGAGACCGGATGCGGCGCACTTCGGCGACGGAGAGCACCCGATCCCGATCCAGCACCAGGCGCACCCGGTCCAGCCCCAGGACATGACCCACCAGGACCTGAGAAGAAAGGCGCGGGGAATCAACCCCCGCGCCCTTCAATAAATCATCTGATTCGGCCAGCAATGCGCCGATGGTCAGTCCGTTGTCAGCCATTGCGACCCCTAAGCGTCATCGGCCTGCTGTTTCAAGGCCTCGGCCTGGTAATGAGAGGTCAGGGCCTGCACCATCTCCGCGATCTCCCCGGCCAGGAATTCATCCAGGCGGTACAGGGTCAGGTTGATGCGGTGATCGCTGACGCGGCCCTGCGGAAAGTTGTAGGTTCGGATACGGCCCGAACGGTCGCCCGTACCCACCTGGGCACGGCGGGCGTCGGACTGCTCCTTGTGCCGCTTATCCTCCTCCAACTGGAAGAGGCGCGCCAAAAGAACCTTCATGGCCTTGGCCTTGTTCTTGTGCTGGGATTTCTCATCCTGGCAGGTCACGATCATGCCGCTGGGCAGATGCGTAACGCGGATGGCAGAGTCCGTGGTGTTCACGCTCTGACCACCGGGACCGGAGGAACGGAAAACATCCACGCGAATGTCCGTTTCTGGCACATTCAGCTCCACTTCTTCTGCCTCGGGCAGAATGGCCACGGTCACGGCAGAGGTGTGAATCCGCCCCTGGGACTCGGTGGAGGGCACGCGCTGCACACGATGGGTGCCCGACTCGTACTTCAGGTGGCTATAGACCCGATCGCCCGAGATATTGGCGATGACTTCCTTGAAACCACCGGTACCGGTCTCGGAGGCATCCATGATCTCCAGCTTCCAGCCCTTGATTTCAGCGTAACGGGAATACATACGAAACAGGTCCGCTGCGAACAGGGCGGCTTCCTCGCCGCCGGTTCCGGCCCGGATCTCCAGGATGATGTTCTTCTCATCCAGGGGGTCCGCGGGCAGCAGCAGGACCTTCATGCGTTCTTCCAGTTCGGGCAGTCGAGGAGTGATGGCCTCGATCTCGGCCTTGGCCATCTCACGGATCTCGGGGTCGTCGTCGTGGAGCATCTCCTCGTTGTCGCGCAGGGCCTGCTCCAGGAAGCGATACTCACGAAAAACCTTGACCACATCGCCCAGGTCGGAATGGGTCTTGGTCAGCCTGCGGTAACGGGTCTGGTCATCGAACACGTCCGGATTGGACAGTTCCTTTTCCAGTCGTTCAAATTTTTGCTCAATGCTTTCCAGTTTGGCAAACATGGCATTCCTCGCGCGAATTACTCATTGTGAACCGCGCCCTTCAGCGCGGCAATCGCCACCTCGAGTTGCTCATCGTCGGGCTCGAAGGTGGTCATGCGCTGCAACATCAGTCCGGGCCAGCATAACAGACGGCAGGCGAATGTCTCGCTACGTTTGCCCGTGTACTTGATCAATTCAAAGGCGGCAGCGGAAATGGGCATCAACATCAGGATCTTGACCCCGATGAGATAGACCTGCTTGGTCACAGAGCCCACGGGCGCATACAGACCCAGCAACGCTGGGATCAACACCGCGTGCATCAGGATTGCCAGAGAGAGAACGAACAGCAAAAATGCCGTGCCGCAGCGCGGATGCAGGCGGCTGTAGCCCCTGGCCTGGGCCGGGACGAGTTCGCAGCCGCTCTCGTAGGCCCAGATCACCTTGTGCTCAGCCCCATGGTACTCGAAAACCCGCCGGATATCCGGAACCCAGGAAATGCCCCAGATATAACCCAGGAACAAGGCAAGCTTGAAGAACCCATCCCAGATGTGAAACGACAGATCCGCGATGCCCCCGCCAAACCCCAGCGACTGAACCCCCAAGGAGAGCAGATGCGGCAAGACAACGAACATGCCCACCGCCAAGGCCACGGAGAAAGCGACGGTCAGGGCCATGGCCCAAGGCTTGATCTCCTCGCCGCCCTCTTCTTCCAAGGCGGTCTGGGCGGACCAGTTGAGAGACTTGATGCCGTTGACCAGCGTCTCCAACAGGACCGGAAAGCCACGCACAAAAGGTTTCTTGGCCCAAGGATGACGGGACAGGGAGAACCAGGGACGGGTCTGGACTTCGATGGACCCGTCGGGCTTACGCACGGCAATGGCCAGCCTGTCCTTATTCCGGATCATCACGCCTTCCATCACAGCCTGCCCACCCACGGTGGGCGAAGCCGCGACCAGCGGTGCGGCCAGCTTGCGCATCAGTGTCATTTCTGTCCTGGGGTGCGGTTTTCAGCGCGCCTGCGCGCACATAGAAAAGCGCCTCCGGCAACGAGCCAATGGCCCGTTGCGGAGGCAGAAACATGGCGGGCCGACAGCCCGCGCGAACAGCTATTCGCCCTGGGGCTTTTCGAGGGAAGCGTACTTTTTACGGAAACGGTCGATACGACCAGCAGTGTCCACAAAACGCTGCTTGCCGGTGTAAAAGGGATGGCAGTTGGAACAGATTTCAACTTCAACCAACTCGCCCTTGGTGGACTGGGCCTCGATCTCAAAACCACAGGCACAACGGATTTTCGCCGTGTGGCTCTGGGGATGGATATCATTTTTCATGGTTCGATCCTCCATGGATGCATTGTCAATTATGTCTCGGAAAAGGCGGGATAGATACCGCGAACAAACTCACTTGGCAAGTCAAATCTTCATGTTCCTGAAGCGGATTTCTTTTCATCCCTTGGCAAGTTGTGTACATAATGACAGAACGCCTTCCTGGCAAGCATCCGTTTGCCGGATCACCTTGGAGAGGGAGCCAACAGATGCACAAACTCGTCCTTGTACGACACGGCCAGAGCGAGTGGAACCTCAGCAATCGTTTCACCGGCTGGACGGACGTGGGCCTGACCCCGAAGGGAAGGGATGAGGCCCTGGCCGGAGCAAAAATTCTGGCCGAGCAACATTTCGTCTTCGACCGCTGCCACACCTCCCTGCTCAAACGGGCCATTGAGACCTTGTGGATCATCATGCGCGAGATGGACATGATGTGGTTGCCCGTGGAACGACACTGGCGGCTCAACGAACGGCACTACGGAGCTCTTCAGGGTCTGAACAAGGGCGAAACCGCCCAGAAATACGGTGAGGAGCAGGTCTTCACCTGGCGACGCAGCTACGCCACCCCGCCTCCGCCCCTGGAGGCGTCCGATCCCCGCCATCCCGGACATGACCCGCGCTATGCAGGGCTTACGACCGACGAACTGCCCTTGTCCGAAAGCCTCAAAAGCACGGTGGACAGGGTCCTGCCCTACTGGCACGAAATCATCGCCCCGCAGATTCGACAAGGCCAGCGGCTGCTCATTGCCGCCCATGGCAACAGCCTGCGGGCGCTGGTCAAGTATCTCGACGCCATGGGCGAGGACGAGATCACGGCACTGAACATCCCCACGGGGGTCCCCCTGGTCTACGAACTGGACGACTCCCTGGCCCCTCTTCGGCATTACTATCTGGGAGACCCTGAAGAGATTGCCCGCGCGGCGCGGGCCGTCGCCAACCAGGGCAAGGCCTGAGGCCGGCCTGCGGCGTTTACTGCCTCCCCATTTTAGAGTATATTCAAGACTTGGGGAATCACGCGTTATTTCAACGGTCATAGCATCGGACGGTCATGGGGAAGCCCACACAAGACGCTCAACAGATCCCGAGCCTCATCAAGAGACTCAGGGGACTCACTGCTCATCCGCCGCCGCAAAGGCTACGGGAAGATATCCTGCGCCTGGTGGACGACATCGCCGAGCAGGCCGCCAAGAATGATGCGGCCCTGACGGAAACCTCGCTGCTGCTGGTTTCCCGGGCCCACTCCGCCAATGATCCCGAGCTGGAGACCTTCTACCTCTCCTGCCTGCCCGGCCTGGGAGCCTTGGCCGCGCCTCTGGCGATCCTGGCCTGCCTGCGGCGACTCAAAGACGACCCCAAGGCCAAACCCGAGCTGTCGTTCATCCCCAACGAACTGTTGCTCCACGCCGTGAACCGCATCCTTCTGGAACGCCTCGCGCTGCTGGAGCCTTTGCGGCAGGCCGCCATCGACGCCCTGCCCAAAATGGCCGAGACCCCTCCCGAACCCGTGGAACGATTTCTTGAGGACTGCTCGCACCAGGGACTCGCCGTGGCCTATCCCCTGCGGGAGGCCCTCATGAGCGGAGCCTATGGCCGAGCCTGGTCCGAGGCCCTGACCACGGCCATCAACAGCATCTCCGTCGGCCAACGGCCCGACAAGCAACTGGCGGCCAGGCTCGACAGACATGGCTGCATCGCCGATCAGGGCTGTATCACCCAGCTCACGGCTCTGTTGGTGACGCAGCACGTCCCGACGCTGCTTGCGAGCCTGAAGCTGCTGGCACAGGCCGATGCCGAACCCGCCGCAGCACCGGCCAAGGCGGCGGCCAAACTGCTCCTGCATCCGGACAAGGCCGTCAAGGCCGCGGCACTGGGCGTCATTGCCGCCCTGGCCCCCGGGGACCAGGGCAAGTTATTCGCCGCCCTGTACAAGAAAGATGAAAGCATCCGACCACAGATTATCTCGCGCCTGCCGCTATTGCCGGAACGCGAGTACCAGTTGTTCGCCAAGACCCTGGGCAAGGCCGCCAAGGACCTGGATGGAGTGCTGTTCGCCACGCTGGCCGCGCTGGAGCCCGACGCAACCCTCTCCCACCTGGAAGCCGCCATGGCAGGCGGCAACGGAGCTGAATCCGCCCCGCTGCTGGAACTGCTGCCCAGCTTCAGCCCCCCGGCCTGGTCCGCGGCCGACAAGGCAGTGGCCGACTTCAAACCGATCAAGAGCGCCAAGAAAACCCCGGCCAAGGAAAAGAAGGAAAAGGAAGGGGGCTTCTTCTCCATGTTCGGAGGCGGGGGCGGCGAAGCCCTCAGTGTGCAGTTCGGCGATTCCACGGTCAGCGAAAGCGACGGGACCTCCGAGTATGCCGGCCGCAAGATGACCCCCATCTACGAGGCCCGCACACTGCAACGCATCGATTTCTCCCGCGCGTTCCTGGACAACGCCGCCTTCCAGCAATGCACCTTCGTGGGCGTCAAGTTCACGAACACCCTGATGCGAAGCACGCGCTTCATCGAATGCGTGTTCGTGGACTGCGACTTCAGCGGCGCGCGTCTGTTCGACTGCACCATGCTGGATATCCAACTCCAACGGAGCACTTGTCGGGATCTGGCCGTCTGCGGCTCACGGATCACCATGTTCGACGCCTCGGAATCGGACCTGCGCGGCCTGAAATGCCATGACACCCGCCTGCGGACCTGCCGCTTCACGGCCTGCGACCTGACGGACCTGCAACTGCGGGGCTGCGACTGCGAAGGACTGGAGCTGCTCTTGGCCCAATGCTCGCGAGCAAATTTCAACGGCTCGCGACTGTTGCGCGCGACCGTGGCGTCCACGGGGTTTCCCTCACCGGCCTTTGGCGGATTGTTCACCGACAACCCCGCGCTGATGCGGTCCGAGGACCGATTCCTGACCACAAAGGCTGCGGCTCTTTCCGGTAAGGTGTCGTCTCCGGCCCAGGCCGGAACCCTTGCGGGAGAAACCATCCGCCTGTGGTTCGAAACCCGGACCCGGCGGGCCCAGTCGTTGGCCTTCCTGCACAACAATGAACGGCGAATCTCCTGGTGCTGCCATAAACTTGGCCCGGAGAAGGCCGGGTTCTTCCACCTGGCCCCTTTCCTGCTGCACTCCGAAACCTTCGAACGCCATTGCGATGGACTGGAACCCCTGCCCCTGGACACCCGGGTGGCCGGCTACGCCGTAGATTACACCACCCTGGAGTTCGCCAGAAGGTTTTTTCCCAAAGCAGCGCCGCCCATGCCCGTACCCGACCCGATCCTCATCGAGGCGTTGTACACCATCGGCAGCGTCGGCACCGTGGCCCAAAACGCCGATTCCGACCTGGACTACTGGGTCTGCTACGACCCCGAAGGCATGCCCGAGAACCTCATCGACGGGCTGATGGACAAACTGGAGCATATCGAGCGCTGGGCCGATGAAACCTTCGGCCTGGAGGTCCATTTCTTCACCATGGACCTGGACCATATCCGCCTGAACAACTTCGGCTTCAGCGATTCGGAGAGTTCGGGCTCGGCCCAGGCCCTGCTGCTCAAGGAAGAATTCTACCGCTCCGCGGTCTGCGCCGCGGGCAAGGCTCCCCTGTGGTGGGTCACCCCTGTGGGCGCAAGCGACGAGGATTACACGCGCATCCGCACGGCCCTGGCCGGGGGACGGGCGGCCGATCGCTACGTGGACCTGGGCAACCTGGTACAGATCCCTCCCGAGGAGTTCTTCGGGGCCTCCCTGTGGCAGATCGTCAAGGCCCTGAAGAGCCCCTTCAAGTCCATCATGAAATTCGGCTTGCTGGAAAAATACATCGCCTCCGGAGACAATGCCGCCGGGCTCCTGCTCTGCGACCGCTTAAAGGACAACCTGGCCCGAGGCTTGACCCACCTGAGCCGGGTCGACCCTTATGTGCTCATGTTCCGTGAAATCAGCGAACATTACATCCACACCAAGGAGAAGGATTCACTGAAGCTGGTGCGCCTGTCCTTCTTCCTGAAAACCAAGATTCCCGAGTTCTGCGCCAGTGGACTGCCCCCGCTGCGGCGGGAAGAAAAACAAATCCGAGACATGTTCAATTCCCCGGCCATGGCCAAAGGCGACGCCGGTTCGGGCGCTGACTGGACCTTCAACAAGCTGGTCAGCATCGGCGTACTGGTGAACAGGTTCATCGTACGCACCTACATGCGGGTCCGTGACTCCCAGGCCAACACCAAGGTCGCCATCAACCCCCAGGACCTGACAAAGCTTGGCCGCAAGATCTTCGCCACCTTCTCCAAACGGCAGCACAAGATCGAACACATCCCGTTCCTGTCCATCACGGGCAACACCTTCCGCGTGCTGCATTTTACGGCATCGGGCAAAAAAATGGGGCAGCCCTCGCACTGGGATATCCAAGGGGCCCAGGAAGTCACGGGCATGGATCGGCTGCAACTGGCCAACCTGCGCAGCGGACCCGATCTGGCAGAATCCCTGGTCTGGCTCACGGCCAACGGCCTCTACGAACCTGGCATGGGGGTCAAGGGCGACTACTCCATCTCCCCGGTCACGACCAAGGATATCGAATCCCTGCTGCAAAAACTGCTGGAGTTCTTCCCGCCCAAGACGGTCTTCAATACCGACATCGGCGAAATGCTGAACACCGAGCGCATCATCCGCGCCTTCTTCGTACTCAACCTTATCCAACCCCGTGAGCAGAACACCCTGGTCGAGGCGACCATCGTCTATTCCACCAACTGGGGTGAACTGTTCTGCGTCACCGTTCCTGTCAAGGACAAGACACTGCTCAACAATCCCTCCGAGTTCCTGCTGCTGAATGTGGCACAGGAATTCACCGAGCCTCCGGCCATGGCTTATTTCATGCCCGAACGCTGCAGCTGTCCGCACCCCTCACTCTGAACGACGGCCCTCGATCCGAACAGTACCACGCAGGACGTGCAGTCCCGCCAGCCCCTATGACACGATTCGCCTTGGCCCCGGAGCATCCATGAACGCAGCTCTCCATTCGAACCTCGCCTCGTCTCGTGAGGCCTTTGCCCCGGCCCTCACCCGCTGGTTCAAGCACAACGCCCGCCCCCTGCCCTGGCGCGAGAACTACGATCCCTACCACGTCTGGATCTCGGAGATCATGCTCCAGCAGACCCAGATGGAGCGCGGCGTGACCTATTTCCAGCGCTGGATGAGCCAGTTGCCCTGCCCCCGCTCCGTGACCCAGGCCAAGGAGGATGAGGTGCTCAAACTCTGGGAAGGCCTGGGCTATTACAACCGGGCTCGGAACCTGATGCGCGCCGCCCGGGTGATGGTCGACCGTCACGAAGGCCGGGTCCCAGCTGACAAGGCCGCCTTGCTGGCCCTGCCAGGCATCGGTCCCTACACCGCCGCCGCCATCCTCTCCATCGCCTATGAACGCGACGAACCGCTGGTGGATGGTAACGTGGCCCGGGTTCTGGCCCGGGTCTTCGACCTGGACGCCCCCGTGGGCGAGACCGCCACCCAAAAGGCCCTCTGGGCCCTGGCCGGGGAGCTGCTCCCCCCGGGGCAGGCCCGAGACTTCAACCAGGGATTGATGGAACTCGGGGCCCTGGTCTGCAAGCCCCTGAACCCGACCTGCGAGACCTGCCCCCTGGCCGAGCTGTGCGAGGCCAGGCGGTTGGGCATCGTCCAGCACCGACCAGTTCCGGGCAAAAAAGTGGATATCACGGCACTGTCCATCGCCACCGGCGTGCTGATTCATCAGGGACGGATTTTCATCCAGCGCCGCCGCGACGAGGATGTCTGGGGCGGGTTGTGGGAGTTCCCGGGCGGCGGCGTGGAAAACGGCGAAACACCCGAACAAGCCGTGGTCCGCGAATATGCCGAGGAGACGGGTTTTGCGGTCACCACCCTTGGGCCCATCCGGGTCATCAAGCACGGCTACACCCGCTTTCGCGTCACCCTGCACTGCTTTTTCCTGGCACCTGTCAACGGGCTGGGAACGCCCGCCCTCACGGCGGCCACTGAGCACAAGTGGGCCACCTTCGCGGAGCTGGACGACCACGCCTTCCCAGCCGGACACCGCAAACTCATCGATTCCCTGGCCAGGGATTCGCGCTTCGCCAAACTCCTCGGGCAAGACCCCCTGCTCTGACCACCCAGATAATAAAAAGGCGGAGTGGTCATCCACCCCGCCTCGTTGACTGGTCGTTATAATCTCAAGGGTTCCGAGAACGCCCAGCCTGCTACTGGAACATGCCCTTGAGGCCCTTACCCAGTTCCTCCACGCCCTTCTTGAGATCACCGGAATTTTCCTGCAAACCCTTGAGCCCCTTTTCCAGACCCTTGGTCAGATTGCCCAGGGATCCGGCGGCAGCCTGGACCACACCCTTGTTCACTGCGGCCATAATCTGCCCGAAGGCCTCGGCCGGGGTGGCTCCGTCCTTGTCTTGGCCGATGCCCGTTAGCTGGATGTCCGGCAGGGGCACGGTCATAACCTCGCCACCCAGGCCGGTCACGGCCAAGGTGATCTCCCCACCCCTGATGAGCAGGTTGTCGATCTGGATCTTCTGGCCACCGCCCGGCTCCTGCTGCCCCGACTGCTTGCGGTCCTGTTTGGCGGCCTGCTCCCGACCTGCGGCCTTGTTCACGTTGTCCACCAGGGCCTGAATGTTCGATTTGCCACTGGACAACTCATAGGTGATTTGGGGATCGGAGATGGTGATATCGTTGATCACGATTCGATCCGTGGCCAAGGAATCCCGATCCACCTTCACATGGATTTCATTGAGCTTGAAGGCGCTCTCGGCCTTGAAGCCTGCCGGGTTGCCCACGAACAGCCCGCGCAGGGTTCCTTCGCAGGAGAATACGGACACGTCCGAGGTCTCCAGACGCACGGGTGCGTCCACGAGCATGGGTCCCAGCGTATTCACGGCCTTTTCGATCAGGGGGTTGATGGACATGATGGTCACGGCGATGGCTCCGGCCACCAGCAACCCCAGAACCAACGCGCCCCAAACAAACAGCTTCTTCATCGAATCGTCTCCATCGTTGTTCATTCACACACCAAGGGGAGGCTCCCCTGCGGTAACCTCCCCAACTATAATCCGAGAACGGAACAAATGGAAATCCCTAGAATTTTCTAATGAGCACCACGCCCACGACCAGAAAAGCCACACCCGCCAGCCGCTGCCAGCTGATGACCTGCACCGGGTAGCCCAGCAGCCCGAAATGATCCAAGACCAGGGACGCCATCAGCTGTCCGGCCACCACCAGGGCAAAGAGGGTCGTGCCGCCCAGCCTGTATGCCAAAAGGACGGTCATGGTCACGAAGAACGCACCCAAGGTGCCGCCGGACCAATGCCACCAGGGGACTTGTCCGGCAGTGGGCAGCGAAGGCAGGGGCAGGCGTGTCAGCACCATGTACAGCCCAAGGGTCAGGGTGCCCACGACAAAGGAGATAAACGAGACCAGCACCGAGTCACCGGCCCAGGAAACCCTGAGCTGGCCGTTGATTCCGGCCTGAATCGGGGCCGTGGCCCCGGCAACCACGGCCAGCAGCAGATAAACGATGTCCATGCTCAATCCTCCAAAGCGTACAACGCGACCACGGCCCGAACCATGACGGAGACCCGTTCCAAAAGGTCGGTGCCGGATTCGATGGATTCGGGTGCGGCCAGATGCAGTTCCATGGCCGTCTCGCGCCAATCGGCCACTTCGGGCGTCAGAGTCCGCACCGCGCGGAACTGGAAGGCCACGTCGATATCCCGCGGGGGCTGGACCCCCTCGCGCACATGCAGTCCCTGCAAGGCCTTGACCACCGCACGACAGCAACGTTCACGACAGGCCAGCCAGGCGCCTTCAGCCAATCGCTTCTCGGCCTCAACCAGGAAGACAAGGGCCGACGCGGCGTATTCGTCCCGCAACACCTGGCTGCGGTCACGCTCGGCATTCGTATCCACAGCGCTGCGGTTGCGCCAGCCCGGCCACTCGTGCAGGAACTTGCCCTCACGTTCGGCAGGATAGACCCTGGCCCCTGGGATGCGCACCTGACGCAGGTATTCTTCGGGTGTGCGCACCAGGAGATGGACATCCACCGGGAAGCGCGCCAGCGCGCGCAAGATGTCACGCTGCACGGCATCCGAGGGCCGGCCCGAATCCACTACGGCCACAAAATCCACGTCGGAAAACTCATCCGCGTCTCCACGGGCTTGGGAACCGAACAAAATCAAAGCCTTGGGGGCGAAGCCCCCGACAATGGCCCGCGCCATTTCGTCGATCAGCCCGGGATGGGCTTCGACGGGAAGAGTGGTCATGGATGGCACCCGAATCCGATTCTGTTGTCTGTTTCACTGTAAAGGCCTGGAGCGGCTTGGAGCCCCCCTCCGGGCGCGAATCATCGGCGACGGGTCACACCGCCAGGGAGCCTCGATACTCGTCCCAGTTCTTGATGCCCAGTTCGTCCACCAACGCGGCCAGTTCGTCCACCAGCCTGAAGGCGAAATCCGGACGTACGAAGTTGGAGGTGCCCACCTGCACGGCGCTGGCTCCCACCAGGATGAATTCCAGCACATCCTCGGCGCTAGCGATCCCACCCATGCCGATGACCGGCACGTCCACGGCCTGGGCCACCTGCCACACGCAGCGCAGGGCCACGGGTTTGATGGCCGGGCCAGACAGCCCACCGATGACGTTGGCCAGCCGTGGTCTGCGGGTGCGGGCATCCACGGACATGGCGGACAGGGTGTTGATCAGGGACACGGCATCGGCCCCGGCATCCACCACGGACTTGGCCATGGTGGCGATATCCGTGACGTTGGGCGTCAGCTTGACGATGACGGGCTTGCCCCCACAATGATCCTTGACAGCGCGGGTCACGGCGGCGGCCATGGACGGGTCCTGACCGAAAAGCACCCCGCCCGAACTGACGTTGGGGCAGGAGATATTGACCTCCAGGGCGGCAATGCCCTCCTGCTGGCCCAGGTAAGCCGCCAAGTCGCCGAATTCCTCGGCTGAACAGGCGTAGAGATTGGCCACCACGGCGGTCTCGCTCCAGGGCAGCAATTGCAGACGCTTTTCCACAAAATTCCTGGCCCCGATGTTCTGCAGGCCGATGGCATTGAGCATGCCTGCCGGGGCATCGGCGATGCGCGGCATGGGATTGCCCTCGCGCGGCTCCAGGGACAAGCCCTTGACCACTAAGCCACCCAGCTTCTCCAATTGCCCGTAGCGCTTGAATTCAACTCCGTAGCCGAAGGTGCCAGAGGCGGTCATCACCGGATTGGAGAGCTTAAGGCCCGCCATGTTCACTCGCATATCCATTGATCGCGCCTCCTACAGCTCAATCTCGTCGGACCAGAAAACCGGGCCGCGTGCGCAGACCGACACCGGTCCGTCCTCTTTATGCTTGCATACGCAGCCCAAACACGCCCCGATGCCGCAGGCCATGTGATTCTCCAGGGACAGTTGCGCCCGCCCCCCGTGGGCATCGGCCACCTTCTTGATGGTCTTCAAAAACGGCAGCGGCCCGCAGGCGATGATCAGTCCATCGTTGCAATACTGGGGGATGGTCTCTTCGAGGAGCGCAATAAAATCCATCAGATCCTGGCGGCATGTTTCGTGGTGCGCACCGCAGGAACACAAGCCCTGCATGCGTTCCCAGTTATAACAGGCCAGGGGTGGGCGGTGCCCGAACTCCACGCGCAGGTTCTCGGGTTGATCATGACGCTTGACATATTCGTAAAACGGGGCGATGCCGATCCCCCCAGCAAGTACAAGCGTGGGTGTTTCCTTGCGCGCAACGAAAGCATTGCCCAAAGGCCCCCACATGGTGACGGGATCACCCGGCTTCAAGGCGGCCAACTTGCGGGTGCCCCGGCCCATGACCTGAAAGAAAAGACTCACGCCCTGCTCCTCGTCGGCGCGGGTAATGGAAAACGGACGGCCCATGAGTGGATCCAACCCGAAGCTCTCGGGACGGACCATCAGGAATTGACCAGGCTTCCAAGATTTCCAAGCCGCGTTGTCGGACCCGGGGTGCTCCAGAGTCAATTCAATAAACTCTCCATCCGCCCCCCCCTTGCCGAAGCGGGTCAGGGACTTTACTGTAGTGTCCTGACAGGCGTTTCCAAACATGTCCGATAATTCCTTTTGAGTCGCGCTCCGGTTCATTTCGAAGCATCGGCAAACGATACAAGGTTGATATGATGAACTCAAGCCAAAGGCCCGAAATCCTCGCGCCCGCGGGGAACCGCACCGCCTTTCTGGCCGCGCTGGCAGCCGGGGCAGACGCGATTTACGTTGGTCTCAAGCATTTCTCCGCCCGCATGGAGGCCGACAACTTTTCCATGACCGAACTGGCCGCGCTGACCGAACTGGCCCGAGCCAAGAACCGGCGCGTCTACGTGGCCATGAACACCATGGTCAAGCCCGGCGACGTGGAATCCGCAGGACGACTGATGGACCGCTTGGTGCGCTACGTAAACCCAGCGGCACTCATTGTCCAGGACCTGGCCATGATCAATCTGGCCCGGCAGACCGAGTTCCAGGGCGAACTGCACCTCTCCACACTGGCCAACGTCAGCCAGGCCGGATCCCTTGAGACCATTGCCAAGATGGGCGTCAGCCGCGTGGTGATCCCCCGCGAACTGCACATCGACGAGATCAAGTCCATGGCCGAGGCCTGTCCCGAGGGCCTGAAACTGGAGGTCTTCGTCCATGGTGCGTTGTGTTACAACGTCTCGGGCCGTTGTTACTGGTCCAGCTACATGGGCGGCAAAAGCGGCCTGCGCGGGCGCTGTGTACAGCCCTGCCGCCGCGAGTACGAGCAGCGCAACACCAAAGCCCCCTTCTTTTCCTGCACCGACCTGTCCCTGGACGTGCTGACCAGGACCCTGGCCTCCGTGCCCCAGGTCGCAGCCTGGAAGATCGAAGGCCGCAAGAAGGGCCCGCATTACGTCTTCTACACGACCAGCGCCTACCGCATGCTGCGCGACAATGGGGACAACCCCGAAACGCGCAAGGCGGCCATGAGCCTGTTGGAGCAATCCCTGGGCCGCAAGGGCTCGCATTATTTCTTCCTGCCGCAACGGCGCTACAACCCCACGGACCCGGCTTCGCAATCCGCCTCGGGCTTGCTCGTGGCCGGCACCGGCAAGAGCTCGGGCCGCAAGCAGCTGGTGTCCCCGCGGGTGCCCCTGCTCAAGGCCGACCTGTTGCGCGTGGGCTTTCAGGGCGAACCCTGGCACCAGATCGTCAAGGTGACCCGCAACGTACCCAAGGGTGGCCGCCTCGACTTCATGTCCCTGCGCCCGCCCAAGGCCGGGACCCCGGTGTTCCTCATCGACCGCCGCGAACCGCAACTGGGTACGGCCATCGCCAAGCTGGAACGCCAGCTGGAAACCGTGAACGTCCCCACTCCCGGACCCAGCGAATTCAGCCCCGCACTGCCCAAGGGCCTGCGTGGCGGCGGTAAAGGCAAGGTGCGCTATGAGATCATCAACATCAACCGCAACGTGCCCAAGCGGATGTTCAAAGGCGCCAAGCCCGCCCTGTGGCTGGCCCCCAAGATGATCCTCAAGGGCGCAGTCAACTACCAGTGGTGGATGCCGCCGGTGATCTGGCCCGAGGAAGAGAGCCTCTGGTTCGAGACCGTCTCCCGGGCCTACAAGGCCGGAGCCAGGTGCTTCGTGCTGGGCGCCCCCTGGCAGATCAGCCTGTTCACGAATTTCCTGGCCCATGCCAAGGGCCGCCCTCTGGAGCTGTGGGCCGGACCGTTCTGCAACATCTCCAATGCCCTGGCCCTGGCGGAACTGAAATCCATGGGCTTCATCGGAGCCGTGGTCAGCCCGGAACTGTCCCGCGAGGACATCCTGGAACTGCCCAAGCATAGCCCCCTGAATTTGGGCTACGTGACCTATGGCCACTGGCCGCTGGGCATTTCGCGTATCCCCCCCGACAGCTACAAGACAGAAAAGGCCCTGACCAGCCCCATGGGCGAGGTCTGCTGGACCCGGCGTTACGGCCAAAACAACTGGGTCTATCCCGGCTGGGCCATCGACATCCGCGACAAGGAAAAGGAATTGACCGAGGCCGGATACGCCCTGTTCGCGCATATCTTCGAGCCCATCCCCCGCGAGATTCCCAAAGCCACGCGCGTCAGCAGCTTTAACTGGGGGCTGAACCTGATCTAGCCATGAGCAGCAAGAAACAACCGCCGCTCGCACCCACGCCGCCGTCCACGGTCTTTGCCCTGGACGCGCGGCTGGCCCAGATGCGCGAAGGCTGCATCGAATGCGGGGCCTGCGTACGTGAATGCGCGTTCTTGCGTCGCTACGGTACGCCCTGGCGTATCGCCCACGAATGGGGCAGCCCCCGTGCAGAGCACGAACGGCTGCCTTTTTCGTGCAGTCTGTGCGGGCTGTGCGCTACGGTCTGCCCCCAAGACCTCGACCCCCGAGCCCTGTTTCTGGACATGCGCCGCGCCGCCGTACGCCAGGGCCTTGGCCGTTATCCGGAGCATGACAGGCTGGTCGACTACGAGACCCGGGGCACCTCCCCTCGCTACACCTGGTACGGCCTGCCCGAGGGCTGCGACACGGTCTTCTTTCCGGGCTGCACCTTCCCGGCCACCCGTCCGGCGGTAACGCGCAAGCTGTTCCACTTCCTGGCGGATAAGGTCCCGAACCTGGGCGTGGTCATGGACTGCTGCACCAAGCCCTCCCACGACCTGGGACGCGAACAGGCCTTTGGCGAGCGGTTCTTCGAGCTGCGCGACTGGCTGGTCCAGCGCGGGGTACGCCGGGTGCTGGTCAACTGCCCCAACTGCTTCGGGGTCTTCGCGCGTTACGGCGAGGAGTTGCAGGTGGAGACGGTCTACGAATACCTGGCGGCCAACGGCGTGCCCCAGGGCGCAAATCTTTCGGGTGCGGTGTCCGTACACGACCCCTGCCCCCTGCGGGACCAGCCCCAGGCGCACCAGTCCGTGCGCACCCTGCTGGCGCGCATGGGCCTGGAAGTGAAAGAGATGAAGCACCACGGCACAAACACCGTATGCTGCGGCGAGGGCGGCAATGTGGCCCCGGTGGACCGCCAATTGGCCGCAAACTGGGGCAATGTGCGGCGCGAAGAGTCACGCAGCCGGACCGTGGTCACCTACTGTGCGGGTTGCACGGCCTACCTCTCATCCTATGTGCCCGCCGTTCACGTGCTGGACCTGGTGTTCTTCCCCAAGCTGGCCGCCGCCGGGCAGGCCAAAATCTCCGGCCCGCCCCTGACCTATCTGAACCGCCTGCGCCTGAAGGCCTGGTTCAAGCGCACCATCAAGGCCGTTCATGAACGCGTGCGGCCCACGGGCCTCGACAACGGGTCCTAGCCAGCCTCCCCACTCTCCTGCTCAGTGCCTAACCCACCCCTTCTCGAAGGCAAGGGACGATCGGATATCAGTTGCAGAAACGCTGCTGACGGCCCCTTCTGGTGACTCGACGCCCCTTGTGTACTGCCCGCCCCCCCCTCTCCAGCCCTGGCAAGCCAGCAGAAGTGGTCGGATGCCAGGCACAAAAGCGATCCGGGATCGACGCATATCATAACATATGCGAGATTTCGGATCGCTTGCAGTAACGCCGCAGACGGCCGCTTATCACGGCCTGCCGCTAAAACGTAGCACCGTTCCAGCCAAACAGACAGCGTTCCAGATTCTTGAACTCGATATACACCCGCTCGGACGGGACCCCAATCTCTTCAGCCAGCAGTTCGCAGAGACCGGAGGACTGGTCGGCACAGGCCCCCTCGTTCAGGCCGATGCTCTTGAACTCCACGAAGGCGGCGGGATCGAACGACCCGCCATGCATCAGCGTGACCCCGGCCTGCACCCGGACCATGACCCACTGCTCGGGCTTGCCCGTCAGTTCCGACGCCAGAGCCGAAAGCTTGCGTCCCAGGGCCTGGCGCGCGGCCTCATCCAGCTCGACATTGGTCTGCACCGTTACATAGGGCATGGTCTCCTCCTGTGGCGTTCCGTCATGCGGGGATTCGCCAGTTTTACCGTCAGGGATAGTGATCCTCAACGATCACCGTCTGCATTCTACTCTTCTGGCCCACAAAGCTCGGTATCCCCATGGGAATAGGCCGGGGAACAGCAACACAGGACCCGCAAGTCCCGCTGCCCTGTGTTTTGGATGCAATGCACCGTGCCAGGGGGAATCAGCACCGTGTCCCCCGGACTCACCTCGAAGGTCTCGCCGCCCAGGGTCATGCAGCCCTGCCCGTCCAGGACGTGATAGAGTTCCTCGGTCTTGTGATGGACATGTGCCAGGGTGGTCGAACTCGGGGGTACGATGGCCTCGGCCAGACTCTGACGACATGCGTCGTGCCGGTCGGGGTGCATCAGCTCGCGGATGATGGAGCCGTCCTTGGTGATGTAGGGAGAGACGTCGACGTATCTGGTTTTCATGGGCGGATCATGCCGCAAAGCGCGAATGATGAAAAGTGCGGCGCAACCGAGCCACAAGCCCCTGCGCCACAGGCCCTTCCCTGGACGCAGAAAAGGCGGGGCCACATGGCCCCGCCTTTCGCGAGTGGTACTGTATCTCTGTCTCTGGTCCGTTGGCGTCTTGTCAACGGAAGGGATGGGCGTGAGCCGGTCATTAAAGCTCACGCCGCATCAACTACCCCCCCAGCAGCGTCATCGCCATACGAGGCAGCGAGTTGGCCTGGGCAAGCATGGCCACCGCAGACTGGGACATGATCTGATTGCGCACGAATTCGGTCATCTCCAGGGAAACGTCCACATCGGAGATGCGCGATTCAGCGGCTTGCAGATTTTCGGCCTGAACCTGAAGGTTGGTGATGGTATTCTCCAGACGGTTCTGGATACCGCCCAAGGCCGCACGGATCTTGTCCTTGGAAACGATGGCGTTCTTGATACCGTCCAGGGCGTTCTGCGCCGCGGACTGGGTCGAGATCGTGTAGCCGGCGGAAGTGGCTGTCGCCCCGTTGCCAACACCAAACGCCGAGGCCGTGGAGTTGCTGATCTTGACGTAGTAGTAGTCTTCCTTGCTGTCATTGCCGGAACCGAAATGCACCTTCAGCTTGCCGGTGGAGACCAGGCCGGTACCGACATGGGTGTCGCTGGAAAGGTTGCCGTTCAGCAGATAGATACCGTTGAAGTCCGTGGCGTTGGCGATACGGGTGATCTCCGAGGCCATGGCCTGATACTCGGAATCGATGATCAGGCGCTGGTCGGAGTTGTAGGTACCCGTGGACGCCTGTTCGGCCAGTTCCTTCATGCGGATCAGTTTTTCATCGATGACCTGGAGCGCGCCGTCGGCGGTCTGAATCATCGAGATGGCGTCGTTGGCGTTACGCACGCCCTGTCCGAGGGAGGCGATGTCCGAGCGCATCAGCTCCCGGACTGCCAGGCCGGCGGCGTCGTCTGCGGCAGTGCCCACGCGCAGGCCTGACGACAGGCGGCGGATGGACGTCCCAAGCGCCTTGTACGACTGGCTCAGGTTGCGTGACGCGTTGGCGGCCATCAAGTTGTTATTAATTACGAGCGACATAGCCTTTCCTCCTTGAATGTCATGGCTTCCGTGCTGAATCGAGGTTTTCGGCCGCGTCAATTGCCCACTGACGTGATCGGCCTGCTGCCTCTGCCCACTCGCAAGTCTTATCGGCTTGAGTGAGGGGAACTTTAGGTTTTATTTCATTTGCCCCGCATATTTATTCAGGCAACCCATTTTATCTTGTTATATCAGCACATTAAAAATGTGTTGCAACCCAGAATAATTTTTATCAATCCGTATCTTTGACAGCGGATCATCCAAAAAAAAACCCCGGCAGGGTATCCTGCCGGGGTACAAAGAGTTGCATTTCGAGGGGCTCTTCCCTTATCTTCCTGGCTAGCTTGAAGGCCATTGGCCTGGTCGCCTGCCGGCCTGAACCGGGGGTGATCAGCGAATACTCAGGAGAGCGAAAGCAGCACTTCGGCCAACTTCACCCCATCCAAGTACGGGTCGCTGGACGGTGTCACCAGGGAGCAATCGATGACCTCGAGCCCCCAGCTTTTAAGCCGCTTGAGATCAATGGGACCGGGGTAACTTCCCCCCTTTGTGTCCAGAAGCACGTAGTTCAGGAGGGCGTCGTCTGCGATCTCGGCCGGGGCATCTCGGCGCAGGTATTCCAGGAGAATGCGTACCTGATCGGCCACGGTCAGGCCCTTGGCCTCGGGATCGATCCCCAGGTTGGGCACAAAGACCTTGGGGCAAGGATTGCCGGCGACGGCCCGCCCCACACCCAGCGGCAACAGATTGGCCACCACGCTGGAATAAAAACTGCCCATGGGATAGCAGATCAACTCCGCTTCGGCGATGAGTTCCTTCATCCTGGTGAGGATGGAGACCTCGACCACGCCGATGCCTGCCAGGGTCTGGGTCAACCGCAACCGCTTGATCCCCTCCTCAAGAGGCGCGACACCCTTGCCGGTGATCAGGTGCTGGCCGATGACGATCCGACCGCTATCCAACTCGGCCATCAAATGCAGATCCTCGCCAACCACGGGACGCACGACACCCCGCACATGGACCAGCCTGGAGAAATCATCGATCACCGGATCCAGATGCCTGCCGTGTTCCAGATATCCAGCCGTGAGCACCAGGTTGCCGATACTGGCTCCGCGAAGGTCGAACCCCGGGGGCATCCATTTCAGGAAGCATTGCAGATGGTGGAGGATGACCTTGCGCATGGGGTCGGGAATGGAGGCAACCAGCTTGTGCCGCCCCTTGAGCAAGCTCTCCAGCTCCTCATGCAGGTCCTGCTGAAGGCCCTCTTTGGGCAGTCGGTAAGCAAGGAGCCTGAAGATCTCCTCCCTACCGGGCAGGCCCCTGTCCGCCAGGGCCAGCAGCCGATTTCGCACGTCCCCTATGGCCGGCATCTTGAACGCCTTGCGCAAGACGGCGGAACTGCCACCGGAATCAAACGGGGTGATGACGTGGATGGTGTTGTGCGACCAGCGCAGGATTTCATGGGAAAGCTCACGCAGGGCCGTACCCCCCGAAAAAAACAGGATCCTGGGACCGGACTCCGGGCTTTGGGCCATTCCATCCAGACGCGCCGGGTCGGGCAAACGCAAGTCCTTGCTGATACGGATACGGTCCACACACACCCCTTTATCTCGAATATTCTTGAAGCTGGGACCACATTACGGTGTCCACGGGGATCAGACAACCAGTCCCTGGTCAGCAAACACGCCAAGCCCGAGGGACTCCACAAGGCCCCGGAGGTGCGCGAAATCAACGCCGCCCGGGGATCCCATCCGCCTGCCGTCCGCACGCCCGGGCATCGTTACCGAACGAGCTGGCCCTTGAGTCTGCCCCTCGATTCCGCGAGAAGCAAGTTCACAGCAGCCGCTGATAACGGTTGCGAGAAAACGCCGCAGTTCGGGCTCGAACTGCGGCGTTGTGGATTCGTCATCTTAGCTGAGCTAATAGATCTGCTTCAGCAGGTCCTCGCCCTTGGAAGATGTACTGGAGCTGGGGCCACCGCCATCATCCTGGGCCGTCTCCGTGGGCTGGGTGCCGTCCTTGAAGGGCAGGAAATAGGTCTTCTCGGACTTGGGCCCGGCGAGCAGGCCCGAGGCCGCGTCGATACGGGCCATGACGATGCCCGGAGGCTGCGGAAAGTCCTCCACCGGATACTCGGCCTCCACGGCCATGCGGTAGTCCACCCAGATGGGCGAGGCCGCGCGCGAACCGGTCTCGTACTTGCCCATGGGCGCCATTTGATCAAACCCCACGTAGACGATGGACAACAGATAAGGGCTGTAGCCCACGAACCAGGCGTCCTGTTCCTCGTTGGAGGTACCGGTCTTGCCCGCCACGGGACGGTTGAGCACCCTGGCCCGCCAGCCCGTGCCGTCGCGCACCACTTCCTTCATCAGCGAGGCGATGATGTAGGCGGTCTGCGGGCTGATGACGTCCTTGAACTCGGGCTCCGAGGTATAGAGTTCCTCGCCCCAGGCGCTCTCAACCCGCAAAATCATCCGCGGGTTGACGATGGTCCCTCCACGAGCAAAGGCGGTGTAGGCCTGTGCCAGATTCAGCGGCGTGACCGGAGCGGACCCCAGACTCACGGACAGATCCTCGGGATAATCGGCCTGCAGGCCGAGGGCCTTGGCGCGCTCGATGATCTTGCGGACACCCACACGCTGGGCCACGCGGATGGTCACCAGGTTGCGGGATTTGCACAGCGCGTTACGCAGCAGCGTCGGGCCGTAGAACACTCCCTCGAAATTCTCGGGCTTCCAGACCTTGTCCGTCTCATTGTCGGTATAGACGATGGGCGCGTCGAGCATCACGCTGGAGGGGGTGAAACCATTGTCCAGAGCCACGGAATAGACGATGGGCTTAAAGGCCGATCCAGGCTGACGCTGGGCCTGGGTGGCCCGGTTGAACTGGCTCTCGGTAAAGGAATACCCGCCCACCAAGGCCAGCACCTCGCCGTTGCGCGGATCCATGGACACCAGGGCCCCCTGGACATCAGGTCGGCGCCTGAGCGCCAGCTCCCACACAGGCCCACCCCTGGGGGCCTTCGCCGTGGGGTCGAGCACGGCGGGCGGTACGGCCTTGACCTCGGCCCAGACCACATCGCCAGGAACTAGGATCTGGGTGCAGTCCGTGATCGACGCGACGTCCTCGGTCGCCTTGGAAGGATCCACCTTGCGCGCCCAGGACAGGTCCTCGGCCTTGATCACACCGCTGAACTCACCAAAACGAACCCGGGCTTCGTCCTTGCTCACCTCGGCCACCAGGACCTCGATCCATTCGCCGGGTTCCAGGGCCTCGACCACAAATGGGTTTTGCTTCAGATAGTCCTGACGCTGACCCTCTTCCAGATTTCTTACGGGCCCGGTCCAGCCACGCCTGCGAGCCGAGTCTTCGAGTCCCTTGCGCAGAGCGCGCTCGGCAGCCACCTGATGGGTCAGGTCCACGCCGGTATAGACATGCATGCCGGAGTTGTAGACCCGGTCCTCACCGAAGCGATCAATGAGTCTGCGCCGGACCTCCTCGAGATAGTAGGCCCCCTGCTGCCAGGACATGTCCTCCATGCTCTTGAAGACCAATTCCTCCGTCAACGCAGCGTCATACTCCTCCTGGGTGATCCAACGCTGATCGAGCATCCGCGAAAGCACGTAATGCTGTCGTGAGATGGCCCCTTCGGGACTGGCAAAGGGATTGAACTTGCTGGGTGCCTTGGGCAAACCGGCCAGCAACGCCGCCTGGGCGAGGGAAAGGTCCTTGGCATGGGCCCCAAAATAGGTCCGGGCGGCGGCCTCGATGCCGTAGGCCCTGGAGCCGAAGAAGATCTGATTCAGATAAATGGTCAGGATCTCGTCCTTGGTCAGGAACCGCTCCAGACGATAGGCCAGAATCCCTTCCTTGATCTTGCGCTTGTAACTGCGCTCGGGTGTCAACAGCAGGGATTTGATGACCTGTTGGGTGATGGTCGACCCACCCTGAACCACATGACCGGCCTGGAGATTTTTGAGGAACGCCCGGAAAATAGCCAGCAGGTCCACTCCCTCGTGCTCATAGAAGCCCGAATCCTCGGCCGCCAGAAAGACACGGGAGACGTGGTTGGGCAGTTCGTCGATCGTCACCAGGAAACGGCGTTCCTTGGAAAAGTAACCCAGCACACGGCCATCGCGGGCATAGACCGTGGTCACCAGCGCGGGGTTGTAATCCGTAATGCGCTTGAAATCGGGCAGATCCAGGGAGGCCCAATAGTACATGCCGTACACCAGAGCGACGGCCAGGACGGCCCCACCACCGAAGATGGCGGCCAAAACAATCAACACTTTCTTCATAATTATTTCCGATGACACCTGTCTATTGCGGGAAGGCTGCTTGTCGGGGCCAAGCCCCAGGCCAGTCTGAGCCTGCCGTAGAGTTCTTTCAGTCGTTTTTCGGACTCTCCCGCGAGAGCCAACATCCGAAGCCGGGTCCTGCCTTCACGCTGCAACAAACAGCGGGACGCACTAAAAATATTCAGTTTCCCGCCTGTGTACCAGAACGGGAACAGCCGACAGTAGTACGGCCGGGACTCCCGGGTTAACCGGCAACCCTGGGGACCCAGCAACCGGCACCGTCCCTGTTCATCAACGGCGAGCCGGATATGAAATTTCGTCTCGGGGAAAAGCCTGTCCACCGCCTGATCCTCGCCGGGAAACAGCGTGCGCAGATTGCGCACGAAGCCTTGGGTGTTGGCCTGCTGGGCAAAGGCACCCTCATCACCAGCCAATTCCCGTAGAATCCGGTCCCGCTCCATCTCGGACAGCGGAAAGCAGGATTCCTCGTTGCCGGGGTCCAGCTGGCAGCAGGTCGGCCCCTCTTGGGCGCACCTGGCGCAGACATGCGGATCAAGCATCTCAGTACTCCGTGCCCACCATGCGCGGCCATTCACCCCTGTACCCATGGCACAGAAAGATCGTGAACCTGCGCGCCGGTCGTCCATCATGGGTAGACTGATAGTTCATTCCCTCGATATTATCAAAGAGCGGGGGCACCTCGGGAAGCAAGCCCTTGTCGAAGCCCTTGCGCACAAATATCGCCCCGGAACCCAATGGCAAATCCGGTCCTGACCACAGATCATACTGATTCAGCCTGCGATCCGTGGCCACGCAGTACGCGCGCTGCTGCCCGGGCACGAAGAACGACAGGGCCGAGGTCACGTCATAGTGATCGCCGAACAGGAACACCGAGTCCGGGTCCTCGAACCGAGTCCGCCTGAGTTCATCCACCTCGCGTCCCAGATCACTCCAGCCCTTGAGATGCAGCGCAGGGTTCTCGAATTCGAAGCTCGTTTCAGTGAACGGAACCCGTCCCTCCACCCTCCAGGGGATGGGCAGATGATCCTGCACCAGGAACACGGCGAACAACGCGGCTCCCACCACCGGCCACAGCCAGACCCGCCAGTCGCGTCCCGAAAGCTCGCGCCACAGCGCATCCCAGACAACGGCTGCCAGGATCAGCCCTGAGGCATAGCTCACGGCCGACCAGTTGGGATGGACCTTGGTGTGGACGCTCCAGACGGCAAAGAAACCCCAGATCGGCCAGAAGCCCACGGCCAGGAGTGCGGCCTGACCGTATTCCAGGGATTCGGTGGCCCGGGCCGCACGCGCCCGGCTGCCAAAGAGACGCGTCAGCACCCCCCAGGCCCCGTAGACACAGAAACAGAACCACCACGGCAGCAGCAGCCCCAACTGGCTGCCGAAATATTCCGGAAAGCGGTCAAAACGCAGCCAGACCTCAGAGCCCTTGCCCGTCATGCCGCCCAATTGCGCCACATGTCTGATTCCTGCGAAATCATTGCCCAGATTCCAGAGCAGAATGGGCAGCAGCCCCAGAACAGAACCCGCCAACAGGGCCCACGACAGCCGCTTCCAAAAAAGGCGACCGGCCTGCATGCGCCGCATGAGCATCAACCCATAGAGGATCGCGGTCACCGAAAAGGCCAGCATCATGTACTTGCCCCAGGTGCCCACGGCCACGGCCACGCCCAGCACCACAAACGGCCACAGGCGCTCGGGCCTGCGCCCGGCCTCGTACAGGGCGAACAACGCCGCCCACCAGCAGGCCATCAGTGGGCTGTCGGTGGTCATGAGCACGCCGGAGGCCATGAAGAAAATCGTGCTATTGAGTACCACCAGGGTCAACAAGCCCAGACGCGGCCTGCCCCACGAGCGGGAGATCCCCAGATACAGGATGCACTGCGAGAGCAGCGATCCGGCGATGGCCCCGGAACGCACCCCCAGCGCGGTGTCGCCGAACAGCCAGGACCCCGCGCCGATGATATAGGCGATGAGCGGGCCCTTGGTGAAATAGGACAGCTGCAAGGTGCGCGACCAGTCCCAGTACTGGGCCTCGTCCTGGACCAGATCCAGTTGCCCGGAGAGTACGAACCAGAGGCGCAGGGCCGTGATGCCCAAAATGAGAAGGCCGGCCCAGACATCCGGCCGGCACCCCCAGAACACCTGTTCGCGCGAGTCGTTTTTGAGGCTCATCACTGTCTCCGAGGGTTCCCGTCAGCTGGAAAATTTGAGCAGTCCCTTGCCCAGCAGGTCGTGCAAATGGATCATGCCCGTCAACCGGCCCTCGCCGTCCACGATGGGCACCACGGTGATGGCCTTTTCCTCCATCAGGTCCAGGACCTCGGCGGCCGTGGAATCCGGCCCGGCGCAGGAGGGCTTCCTGGTCATGAACACGGAGGCCTGGGCCTCAAGGTCGGGACGAGGACCGCACAGGGAGCGGCGCACATCGCCATCGGTCAGGATACCCGTCAGCCGCCCGTCGCCGTCGGTCAGGGCCAGGGCTCCCAGCCCTCCTTGGCTCAAAGCGACCAAGGCCTGGGCAAAGGGGAGGCTCTCCCGGGCCACGGGGATGTCCCCGACATGCATCAGGTCGGCCACGGACAGACGCAGGCGCTGGCCCAGGGCGCCGCCCGGGTGGCAGCGCCTGAAATCTTCGGCCTTGAAGGATTTCCATTCGATGAGGCACACGGCCAGGGCGTCGCCCAAGGCCAGGGTCGCCGTGGTGCTGGCCGTGGGTGCGAGATTCAGGGTGCAGGCCTCGCGCTCCACTCCGGCATCGATGACCACGTCGGCCAGTCGGCCGATGGTCGAATCACGGCAGCCGGTCATGACGATGAGCCGAACCCCGGCGGCCTTCATGGCAGGCAGAATGGCATTCAGCTCGTCTGTCTCACCGCTGTTGGAGATGGCCAGGGCCACATCCTCGGGTCTGAGCATGCCCAGGTCGCCGTGGGCCCCTTCCACGGGGTGCAGAAAAAAAGAAGGGGTGCCCGTACTGGACAGGGTGGCCGCAATCTTGCGGCCCACGAGCCCGGACTTGCCGATGCCCGTGACCACGACCCGACCCTTGCAGTCGGCCAGCATCTCCAAGGCCATGACAAAGCCGTCATCCAACCGATCCCGGACGTGCACCAGCCCCTGGGCTTCGACATCGATGGTCTCACGGGCCAATGCCAGCCAATCCCGCTCCCGGGCTTTGGGTCCCATGCTCGATCCTCCTAGGACTTCATGCCTTGGATCGTTTCCAGGCATTCCTTGTTCACACCAAGGCAAGGTGCCACAGGATACTCGCCATTGAAACAGGCCAGGCAGAAATCCTTGGGATTCTGCACCGAGGACAAGAGCCCCTCGATGCTCAGGTAGTGCAGGCTGTCCAGGCCGATCACCTCGGCGATCTCCTGGACACTCATCTGCGCGGCAATCAACTGGTCCTGGGAGGGAAAGTCGATGCCGTAGTAGCAGCCGTACTTAATGGGCGGACAGGAGACGCGCATGTGGATCTCGCGCGCGCCCAGGTCCCTGAGTTTTTTGATGCGCGTGCGGATGGTGGTCCCGCGCACGATGGAGTCTTCCACCACCAGGATGGACTTGCCTTCCACCATGCTGCGCACGGGGTTCAGCTTCATGTTGGTGGAGAAGTCGCGTTCGCCCTGGGAGGGTTTGATGAAGGTCCGCCCCACGTAGTGATTGCGGATCATGCACAACTCCAGGGGCAGACCCGATTCCTGGGCATAGCCCACGCTGGCGTAGTTGCCCGAGTCGGGGAAGGGCATCACGAAATCGGCGTCCACCGGGCACTCACGCGCCAGGGCTGCGCCCATGGCCTTGCGACACTGGTAGACGTTCTGATCGAAGATGTTGGAATCCGGGCGGGCGAAATAGATCAGCTCGAAGATGCACTGGCTGCGGCCGTTGGGCTCGCAGTAGCGCAGGCTTCGCACCCCCTCGCGGTCGATGACCACCATCTCGCCAGGCTCCACCGGCCGCAGGAACTCGGCCTCCAGCAGGTCAAAGGCGCAGGTCTCGCTGGCGAAGACGTAGGAATCGCCCATGCGTCCGAAGGCCAGGGGCCTGAAGCCGTTGGGGTCCTTCAGGGCGATGAGCTTGTCATTGGCCAGGATGAGCAGCGAGAACGCGCCCTCCACCCGGCGACAGGCGGCGGCCACGGCATCCTCGATACACATGCCCTCCTTGGACATATGGCGCGCAATGAGATGCACGATGATCTCGGTGTCCATGGTGGTCTGGAAGATGGTCCCGGCATGTTCCAGCTCAGCGCGCAGCATGGAGGAGTTGGACAGGTTGCCGTTGTGGGCGATGGCCAGCTGCAGGTCGCCGAAGCTCACCAGAAAGGGCTGGGCATTGCGGATCAGCGAGGCCCCGGTGGTGGAATAGCGCACGTGGCCCACGGCGATGTCGCCCTTCAATTCCTTTTGCAGGTGGCGCTCGTTGAACACGTCCGCCACCAGGCCCATGCCCTTCTGTTCGCGGATGAATTGCTTGCCAGCATCCCAGGTGACGATGCCGGCGCTTTCCTGGCCCCGGTGCTGCTGGGCGTAGAGGCCAAGGTAGGTCATATGTGCGGCTTCGGGATTGTTGTAAATGCCGAACAGGCCACAGAATTCACGTTTCATATCTCTTCCCCGCCACGTCGGCGCGGCTGGATGAAGGTTGATCCGGCTGATTGAGTTGCGCCAGGTGCTATTGGTAATATTCCTGAAGGCTTTTCACGCCCGGTTCCATGCTCCTAAGAGCGCGCAGGGCATAGGCCATGGCGCGTGCCCCGGCCACCGTCGTGGTGTAGGGCACATTGTACAGCAGCGTGTTCTGGCGAATGACCGAGGAATCGCCCACGGTCTTGCCTCCTGAGGCGGTGTTGATCACCAGGTCCACATCGCCGTTCTTGATGCGGTCCACCACGTGGGGACGGCCCTCGTAAACCTTGAAGACGACCTCCGCCTCCACCCCGCGCTTGGCCAGGAACTTCACGGTACCGCTGGTGGCCAGGATCTTGAACCCCAACTGGCACAAGGTCTGAGCCACATCCACGATGCCTTCCTTGTCCCGGTCGTTCACGGAGATGAAGACCCGGCCCGAGGTCGGCAACTTCTGGCCCGAGCCCAGTTGGGCCTTCAGGAAGGCCATCCCAAAATTGGTGTCGATGCCCATGACCTCGCCCGTGGAACGCATCTCGGGGCCGAGCAGGACGTCCACGCCCGGGAAACGATTGAACGGGAACACGGACTCCTTGACCGAGACGTGTCCCTTCTTGCGCATGGCCCAGGGATTCAGGTCCTTGACCTTCTGGCCCAGCATGACCTTGGTGGCCAGCTTGGGCAGGGGCACACCCGTGGCCTTGGACACAAAGGGGGCCGTGCGCGACGCCCGGGGATTGACTTCCAGGATGTAGATCACACCGTCCTTGATGGCGAACTGGATGTTCATCAGGCCGATGACATTCAGTTCCTTGGCCAGGGCGACGGTCTGGCGCTCGATCTCCTCGGTGATCAGCCCCCCCAGGGTGATGGGCGGGATGACACAGGCCGAGTCTCCGGAGTGGATTCCGGCCTCTTCGATATGCTCCATAATCCCGGCGACGTAGACATCCTCGCCGTCGGACAGGGCGTCCACATCCACCTCGATGGCGCTCTCCAGGAACTTGTCGATCAGGATGGGATGGTCGGGCGCGGTCTTGACCTCGTCACGGAAATAGGCCTGCAGCTCTTCCTCGGTATAGGCGATCTGCATGGCGCGTCCACCCAACACGTAGCTGGGGCGCACCACCACGGGATAACCGATGTCCTGAGCCACGGCCACGGCCTGCTCCACGCTCATGGAAATGCCGTTGGCCGGTTGCCTGAGACCAAGTTTCTTGAGCAGGGTCTGGAACCGCTCACGGTCCTCGGCGCGGTCGATGGAGTCCGGGGAGGTGCCGATGATGGGCACCCCCGCGCGCAGCAGCGGCACGGCCAGGTTCAGCGGGGTCTGACCGCCGAACTGCACGATCACACCGTCGGGCTTCTCGAACTCGATGATGTTCAGCACGTCCTCGAAGGTCAGCGGCTCGAAGTACAGCCTGTCCGAGGTGTCGTAGTCCGTGGACACGGTCTCGGGGTTGGAGTTGACCATGATCGAGGTCACGCCCATCTCCTTGAGCGCGTAGGAGGCATGCACACAGCAGTAGTCGAACTCGATGCCCTGGCCGATGCGGTTGGGTCCGCCGCCCAGGATCATGATCTTCTTGCCCTCTCCGGGTTCGATCTCGCTGCCCTGCTCGTAGGTGGAATAGAAATACGGGGTATAGGCCTCGAACTCCGCCGCGCAGGTATCCACCAGGTAATAGGTGGGCTCGATCAAGGCCGCCTTGCGCAGGGCGCGGATATCGGCCTCGTCACGCTTCCACAGCACGGCCAGCTGACGGTCGGAAAAACCGTATTCCTTGGCCTGGCGCAAGAGGCCCACGAAATCCTCGTTATCCGGGGTGATGCTCTCGGACAGGCTGAACTCGCGCAGTCTCTCCTCCATATCCACGATGTCGCGGATCTGGCGCAAAAACCAGGGATCAATGGCCGTGGCCTCGAACAGCTCCTCAACGCTCATGCCACAGTGCATGGCATGGCGCAGCCAGTACAGGCGCTGGGAGTTGGGCTTGCGCAGCAGGGGCAGGATATCGTCCCGGGTCAGGCAGGTCTTGATGAAATCCTTGCCCAGGCCGGGCATGCCGGTCTCCAGGGACCTAAGACCCTTTTGCAAGGATTCCTTGAAGGTCCGACCGATGGACATGGCCTCACCCACGCTCTTCATGGAGGTGGTCAGGTAGTCCTCGGCACCTGGGAATTTTTCGAAGGTAAAACGCGGAATCTTGGTGACCACGTAGTCAATGGAGGGCTCGAAGGAGGCCATGGTCTCACGCGTGATGTCGTTGCGCAGCTCATCCAGAGTGTAGCCCACGGCCAGCTTGGCGGCCAGCTTGGCGATGGGGAATCCCGTGGCCTTGGAGGCCAGGGCCGAGGACCGCGACACGCGGGGGTTCATCTCGATGATGACCATCTCGCCGTCCACGGGGTTCACGCCAAACTGCACGTTGGAGCCACCTGTTTCCACGCCGATCTCGCGCATGATGGCCAGGGCCGCGTCTCGCATGGCCTGGTACTCGACGTCGGACAGGGTCTGGGCCGGAGCCACGGTGATGGAATCCCCGGTATGCACGCCCATGGGGTCCAGGTTCTCGATGGAGCAGATGATCACGCAGTTGTCGTTCTTGTCGCGCATGACCTCCAGCTCGAATTCCTTCCAACCCAGGATGGAGCGCTCAAGCATAACCTCGGAGGTCCGGCTCGCGGCCAGTCCTCTGGCGGAAATCTCCTCCAGGTCCTCCAGGTTGTAGGCCACTCCCCCGCCGGTGCCGCCCATGGTGTAGGCCGGGCGCACGATGATCGGGAAGGTGATCTCCTGGGCCGTGCGACGCACATCGTCCATGTTACGGCAGATGCGGCTCTCGGGGACCTTCAAGCCGATGTTCTCCATGGCCTGGCGGAACAACTCCCGGGATTCGGCCTTTTCGATCACGTCCTTGGACGCGCCGATGAGCTCCACGCCATACTTGGCCAGCACACCCATCTCGTCCAAAGCCAGGGCCGTGTTCAGGGCGGTCTGTCCGCCCATGGTCGCCAGCAGGGCGTCGGGGCGCTCCTTGGCAATGATCCGGGCCACGGTCTCGGGCTCGATGGGCTCGATGTAGGTCCTGTCGGCCAGATCCGGATCGGTCATGATGGTGGCCGGGTTGGAGTTGACCAGGATAACCTCGTACCCCTCTTCCTTCAGCGCCTTGAGCGCCTGGGTGCCGGAGTAGTCGAATTCGCAGGCCTGTCCGATGACGATGGGCCCGGAGCCGATGAGCATGATTTTTTTCAGGTCGGTGCGTTTGGGCATGTGCTCGATGGGTGTTCGGGTTATCGCAACGCGCCCCCGGATTGGGCGGGACACGCTACGGGATCGGCCTGAGAAGGGAGGATCAGGGCAGGCGTTTCCCATAAAAAAAGCTGCGGGTTTTATAATTCAGGCCGGGCCGAGAGTCCAGCGAAAAGACCCCTAGAACCCAGCCGTCCGGACCAATCATTGCGCGGACAGATACCGCCCGGCCAGACGGACGTAACAGTCCCGCAGGGCGAGTGGAATGGGCAACTCCCAGTCCGAGCCCAGCATGGTGAACATCTTGGCCAATTCGCCCCGCACAATCCCCTGGTTCTCGAATCGCCACTTCCAGGAATGTTTGCTCGTCAAGCGCTCGGCATGGCGGATGATCTCCTGGGCCCGCACCCTGTCGCTGTGTTCGGCAAGCACCAGATCGCGTCCGGCGCGGGCCACACGGGCCAAGTCCTCCGGGCGAGCCAGCCATTCGCGGGCCACGCGGGCGGCGGCCTCGGCATCCCCACGAGGATAGGTCAGCACGGTCTCGCCGGGGGTGAAGATCTCCGCCTGTCCGTTGGCAATGTCTTCGGTCAGCACCGCCGCCCCGCAGGCAGCGGCCTCAAAGGTCCTGAAATTGATTTCCCCCGCTGCGGACTGATTGACCACAATCCGGCTGCGCCCATACACGGGCGGATACAGGCCCTGGTGCAGGAACACGGGTTGAAACCGCTTGAAGGCATTCAAAAAATCCATGCGCCCCTTATTGATGGAACCGCTCAGGGTGCCCACGAAGGAGACGGGGATATCCCGCTCCGCACCAAGGTCAACGTCCTTGGCAAGGTTGCAGAACAGCGGGAACCACTGCACCGGACGTGGCAAGTCACGGTGCTGGAACATATCCCGATAATCCTTCTGGGCCACCAGCATCAAGTCGAAGGCCGCGGAAAAAGGGAGGTGCCACGGATTGCAGTACTGATCGATGGAAAATCCGATGCAGGGCGCGGGCAGGGACTCGAACCCAATCACCGAAGGAGGCCGGCAGTTGTCGGCCCAGAGCACCAGGTCAGGGCGAAATGCCCTGGACTCCAGAAATTCCATGAGCCTGCGCAACGACGCGACCTCATCCAGCACAAGGTCACAGCATCCCTCGCGGCCCACGCTGAGCACCTCGTGCCCCATCTCCCGCAGAACCCGGATGAAATATCCGCCGTCGATGTTCAGAATCCGCATGCGCCACGCCCTGCAATGCAACGGGGCGTCAAAACGCCCCCGAACTTACGAAACCTTGCTGCCGTTCTCCACCAAGCCAGTCGCAGTCAACAATTGCAGGCCATCCTTGTCCTTCACAGCCATGATCATTCCCTGGGACTCGACCCCCCGCAGCTTGCGCGGCGCCAGGTTGGCCACCACGACCACCTGCCGCCCGACGAGGAATTCAACCTCCAGGTGTTCACGCAGGCCCGCCACCACCTGGCGCGGCTGCGGCTCACCCAGGTCGATCTTGACCACATACAGCCTGTCCGCCTCCGGATGAGGCTCGGCACTGAGCACGGTCCCCAGACGCAGGTCCAGCTTCTGGAAATCCGCGAATTCGGCAATGCCGACCTCGGGTGCGGGCTGCTGCGTCTTGGGCTGCTTGGGCTGTTTGTCCTTCTTGGGGTTGTCCTGCCTGGGCTCCGCCTGTCCCCCGGACTCGACCTCCTTAAACTCCACGCGCGGGAAGAGGTTGGAGGCCTTGGCCAGCCTCGTGCCGGTCTGCAGAAAGTCACCGAAGGCCTCGGCCTCCTTGCCCAGATCAATGGCCGAGGGGTCGAACTCCCCACCCAGTTGGGCAAACATGGTCTCGGCGGTCTGCGGCATCACCGGCCAGATATGCAGGGCGATCTTGCGCATCAACCCCAGCAACGTCCCGATGACCATGGCCAGACGCTCGGTCTCGCCGTTCTTGAACAGGGTCCAGGGGGCGGTGACATCCACATATTTGTTCAGCCCGCGTACAAGCTCCCACAGGGCCTCCAGGGCCCGACCAAACTGGAAGCGGGGGAACAACTGCTGATAGTTCGCAAAGCTGTTCAGGGCCAGATCCAAAATCTCCACATCCTCGGCGTGGCTGCGCTGCCCCATGGCCGGGACCTCGCCGCCGAAGTATTTGTGCGTCATGGACAAGACGCGCGAGAACAGATTGCCCAGGTCGTTGGCCAAGTCGGCGTTCAGCCGTCCCACCAGGGCCCGTTCGGAAAACGAGGCGTCACGGCCGAAGCGCATCTCGCGCAGCAGAAAATAACGGAAAGCGTCCAGCCCATAGGTGTCCCGCATGGCCAGCGGCTCGACCACATTGCCCAGGGACTTGGACATCTTGGTGTCCTGCATCAGCCAGTAGCCGTGAACATTCAGATTCTGATAAGGCTCGAACCCGGCGGCCTTGAGCATCGTGGGCCAAAAGATGGCGTGAGGCTTCAGGATGTCTTTGGCGACCAGATGGTTGGCGCGCGGCCAGAACTTGGAGAAATTCTCGCTGTCCGGTCCCCCCAGGCCCGTGATGTAGTTGATCAGCGCGTCGAACCAGACGTAGGTCACGTACCCGGAGTCGAAAGGCAGCTCGATGCCCCAGTCCAGTCTGGACTTGGGACGGGAGATGCACAGGTCATCGAGCACACCCATGTCCAGCATGGACAGGACCTCGTTGCGATAGTGCTCGGGGCGGATGAACTCGGGATTGTCCTGGATGTGCTGCTTCAACCAGTCCTGGTACTTGGACATGCGGAAGAAATAGTTCTTCTCCTTGATGACCGTGGGCGCGACCTTATGATCCGGACACAGGCCATTCGCATCCAGATCCTTGTCCGTCAGGAACTGTTCGCAACCGGTGCAGTAGCGGCCTTCGTACTCGGAGAGGTAGATGTCACCCGCGTCGTACACCCGCTGCAGGATGTCCCGGACCACCTGCTTGTGACGCTCCTCGGTGGTGCGGATGAAATCATCGTTGGAAATTTGCAGCTCGGGCAACAGGGAGCGGAACTGCTCGCTGATGGTGTCCACATACTGCTGCGGGCTGCTGCCCGCCTTTGCCGCGGCCTCGACGATCTTGTCGCCATGTTCGTCGGTGCCGGTCAGGAAAAATGTTTCGTGACCGGCAAGGCGGTGATAGCGGGCGATGCTGTCCGCCACAATGGTCGTATAGGCATGCCCCAGGTGGGGCTTGGCATTGACGTAATAGATGGGCGTGGTGATGAAAAACCGATCCAAGGCCGCTCTCCTTTTCATGCCGCGTCGCGGCCTCTATTCTTCTGTCTTAGGCCTTTTGGGCCGACGGCGCCGCTTACGGCGGCGGGGTTTGTGATCCTTGGAAGCACCGTCCGCGTCACGCACGCTGTCCGGGGTCGCCGGAGCCTGCTCGGGAGTGGCCGTTTCGGCCACGGAGTCAGCGACGGGCACTTCCTCGACCAACGCGGGTTGCACCTCGTCCGGCGGCTGAGGCTTTTCCTCTCGCACAGGACGCGGTTTTCCAGCCCCCCTGGGGGGTGCGGGTCTGCCGCCCCGGCGCGGGGGACTCTTGGGTTCGATCGGCGCAGCGGGTTCGGGCCGCGGGATGCTGGGGTCGTAACGCCTGGGGTTCAGGGCATCCCACTCGTCCAGGGTGAAATCCAGTTCCTCCCCGAGCTCGCTGAACACGGTCACGCTGTTGCGGAAGAAATTGGCCCGCATGACCTTCATCAACCCCTGGTCGGTATCCATGCGCTTGCCGATTCTGGGACAGCGCTTGTAGAAGATCTGATAGTTCTCTTCCTCAAAGGACAGGCAGCACAAAAGGCGTCCGCAGATACCGGAAATCTTGGTGGGATTCAGGAACAGGTTCTGTTCCTTGGCCATCTTGATGGTCACGGGATTGAACTTGCGCATGAACCGCCGACAGCAGGCCACCATGCCGCAATTGCCCACGGCTCCCAGCATCTGGGTCTCGTGGCGCACTCCGATCTGCCTGAGCTCAATGCGGGTACGGTAGGTCTTGACCAGTTCCTTGACCAACTCCCGGAAATCGATCCGGCCCGGGGCAGTGAAGTAAAAGATCATCTTGCCGCGGTCAAAAAAGACCTCCACGTCCACGAGCTTCATCTCCAGCTCGAGCTGTCGGACGCAGTCTCGGCATAACCTGTAGGCTTCCCTGGCCAATTCAAGGTTCTCAGCCTCGGTTGCCAGGTCCTCCTCAGTGGCCAGCCTGAAGATGGTCTTCAATTCCTCTTCGCCGACGCTTTCGGGGCGATCCTCGGAGACGGTCACCACGGAGCCCAGACCCATGCCCTGCTCCGTCTTGACGATGACGCGGTCTGACTTGCAAACCACGAATGCACCGGAATTAAAATAATATATCTGGCCGTAGTCGTTGAACTTCAGGCCGAGTACATGGCTCATAGAGTCTCTCTCATCAATGTTAGATGGGGCGTAACGAAGCACCGTAAAACAGTTCGGCCCGAACATCAAACACTGAAGCCTCGGAATAATCGGAATCCCAGGCTGCCACGGCCAATCCCAAGTAAACAGCTGGGTTGACTTCGCTCCTCCCGCGTCTACACTAGCCACGACCCCAAACCGCGAACCATCCAGGGCGACAGGAGGACATCATGCACGTCAAGGCCGCAGCGACCGACCATCCGGTCCTCGAACCGCTACGTGACCGCTGGAGTCCCAGGGCCTTCGCCAGCCGCCCCGTGCCCCGCGAAGACCTGCTGTCCCTATTCGAGGCCGCGCGCTGGGCACCATCGTGCTACAACGACCAGCCCTGGTTCTTCATCATGGCCCAAAAGGCCGATGACAAACAGTATGCTCGGCTGTTCGAGTGCCTGCTTCCCGGCAACCAGAAGTGGGCAGACAGCGCCCCCGTGCTGATGCTGTCCATTGCGCGCACAACCTTCAGCCAGAGTGACAAGCCCAACCGCCATGCCATGCATGACGTGGGCCAGGCCATAGCCCAGTTCACCGTGCAGGCCGTCTCCAGGGGCATCCTCGTGCACCAGATGGCGGGATTCAGCCAGGACAAGGCCCGCGAAAGTTTTTCCATCCCCGAGAACTACGAACCCGTGGCGGCCATCGCCCTGGGCTACCCCGGTGACCCGGACACCCTGCCCAATGAACTCAAAGTCATGGAGACCACTGGGCGTCAACGCAGGTCGTTGTCCGAATTCGTTTTCAAAGGACCCTTCGGAACCGCCTTCGACATCCTGCCCTAATCGCAAAGGAGACCAGACGTGCCTTACACAGTCACACCACTGCTCACCGGTGTCCGCAATCCCGACCAGGGAATCATGACCTACCAGCAAGGCTACGGCCAACCCATCTGGTTGCCCATCTACAGCCTACTCGTACGCGGCGAGGGTCACACGATCCTCATCGATACAGGATTGGACGAGGACGAGGCCATGGAACCGGCGGGCTTCGCCGAAGAGACAGGCCTGACGGTAGCCCCCCTGACCGAGGCCCTTGAAGCCGAGGGCGTGGCCCCGGAGGACGTGGACATCGTCATCAACACCCATCTGCACGACGACCACTGCGGCAACAACCGGCTGTTCCCCAAGGCCAGACACATTGTGCAGCAGACCGAGTTGGATTTCTGCAGGAACCCGCACCCTCTGGACCACCGCTACGACGAATACTTCATCGAGGATCTCGAATTCGAAACCCTGAACGGCGACGCCGAGCCCGTACCCGGCATCCGCTGCGTACTGACGCCCGGCCACTCTCCCGGCTGCCAGACGGTGATCATCGAGACGGCCACCCAGCCGGTGATCATGCCCGGGTGCTGCTGCAACGAGAAGAATTTCCCGGCCAACGGCCCGGCCATTTGCCCCGGCGTGCACTGCGACGCCTTCGCGGCCTATGACAACATTCAGAAGATCAAGGGCATGGAGGGCATCATCCTGCCCGTGCATGGACTGACCACGGCCAGGATGAAATTCTAATCGCGATGAGGGGGCACCAGCGCCAGCCTTGCCATAGAAGACTTCTGCTGGAGTCCGCTCAACAAAAAAACGCCGGTCGGGATCACTCCCGGCTGGCGTTAAGCATTGCAAGACAAACGCAGTCTAGCTCTGAATGCCAAGAATCTCCGGGGACAGCCCAATGATGGAGATACCATGCTGTTCGGCCAGGGCCAGGGCTTCGGCCTGTTCAAAGAAGATGGACCGCCCAGCCTCGATGCCGATGCAGGTTCCGCCCGCCTCGATCATGGTACGCACGGTGTTCAGCCCCATGGCGGGCCGATCGATGCGCATGTCCTGACCGGGCTTGTAGACCTTGCACAGCACACAGCCCTTGGAGGACAGCTCCCCCGCCCGCCGGATGGCGGCGTCGGTGCCCTCGGGACCCTCCACGGCCAGGACGATTCCGGCCTTGACCAGCAGGGCCTGGCCGATGTCCAGTTCGCCGATGGCCTTGGCCCGGGGCCAGGCAAAGCGCAGATCATCGAAATCAGCCTTGGACGGGGACTTTGCGGTCAGGGGACCTTGGGGAGTGGCCAAACCGGGCACGAACTCCAGGGGGTCGCCCACATTCAGCCCCTGGGACTCGAACTCGTCCAAGACGCGGGACAGGATGGCATTGTCGCCTTTGTCCTTCAACTTGAACAGCAGCTTGGCCACAAGCAGATCGGGGCGGATGTCCATGGCCTTGGGCTTATTGATGGCCCCGGCAAAGATCACCGAGTCCGCCGCGTTAGCCTTCATGAACTTGATACACCTGGACAGCTGCCCCAGATGCAGCATCTCGAAAACATCCACAACCTCGGCCAGAGCCGGATCGGTGTTTCCGGAAAAGCCGACGGCCACCACGCGCATCCCAGCCTCACGGGCGCGCTGGGCCACCATGAAGGGGAACTGCCGTCCTCCGGCGATGATTCCGAGTGTCTTGGTCATGGGCATCACAATCAAAGGCCGGGGTTGAGCCCGGCCTGAAGGTTAACTGTCTTTGTCGCCGTTGCGCATGCCGATGTCGCTATGCACCCCGCGCTCACTGCTGCGGATGAACTCGACCATCTTCATGACTTCCGGGACGTGCCCGAGGACTTCTTCGGCCTCGGCCAGGGCTTCCTTGCGCCCCATGCCCGAACGGAAAATCGTGGTGTAGGCCTGCTTCAGGGCCTTGACCGCGGCACGATCCATGCCGGAACGCCGCAGCCCGATCACGTTCAGGCCCCGCAATGCTCCGCGTACGCCCGTGGCATGGGTGTAAGGCGGCACATCCAGGGATACGCCGGACATCCCGCCAATGAAGGCGTAGTCTCCGATACGCGTAAACTGGTGGACACCCGTCATCCCGCTGACCACGGCATGAGTGCCGATATCCACATGACCAGCCAGCATGACACAGTTCACCAGGATGGCATGGTCGTGCAGGATACAGTCATGGGCCACGTGGGCATAGGCCATGATCATGCAGTGCGAGCCGATCCTGGTCTCGCCGCGCCCCTCGAGGGTCCCGCGATGCACGGTCACGAACTCGCGGATGATGTTGCCATCACCCATCACGACCCGTGTCTCGGAATCCTTGAATTTGATATCCTGGGGTTCGCCGCCGATCAGGGCGTTGGAATGGATGACGTTGTTCGCCCCCATGGTCGTGTAGCGCTTGATCTGCGCAAAGGCGTCGATGCGAGTGCCGTCGCCGATCACGGTATCACCCTCAATGATGACATACGGACCGACGGTGATGTTCTCTCCAAGCGCAGCACCCGGGTCCACCACTGCGGTGGGATGAATCTGGTTGGCCAACTACATATCCTCTCGATTGACAAGAACGGCGGACATGATGCCCTGGCAGGCGATTTCGCCGTTGACCATGGCCTTGCCGCTCATCTTGATCAGGTTCAGCTTGCGCCTCATGTCGAACACTTCCAGATCCAGCCTGTCTCCGGGAACCACCTGGCGCCGGAAGCGCACCTTGTCGATGCCCGTGAACAGAAAGACCTTGTCACTCTTGGCCATCTCCGGGTCGGAAAGCAGTGCCAGCAATCCGCCCGCCTGGGCCAGGGCCTCGCACATCAGTACGCCGGGCATCACGGGCAGGCCCGGAAAATGCCCCTGGAAGAAGGGCTCGTTCACGGTAACGTTCTTGAAACCCTGCAGGGATTTCCCGGCAATGACTTCCGTCACCCTATCCACCATCAGAAAGGGATAGCGATGCGGAAGCAGCTCAAAAATCTTTTGAATATCCGCATTTATCGGGAGTTCACTCATCACTTGTCTCCCTCTTCTGCCACCGCTCGCAGGGCGGCCAGTTCCTTTTCGAGTTTCTTGACCCGCTTGAACAGATCGGGAATCTGGGGAGCCAGGGACATATGACGCATGTAGGTCGTGTATTCCATGGCCGGATGCCCGCCCATGCGCTTGCCCGCCGGAATGGACAACCGCACCCCGCACTTGGGTCCGATGAGCACATCGTCGCCGATGTCCAGATGATCGTTGAGACCGGCCTTGCCCGCGATGATCACATTGTTGCCCACAGTGCAACTGCCCGCCACCCCCACCTGGGAGACGATGGTGCAGTTGCGGCCGAAGGTACAATTGTGGCCGATTTGCACAAGGTTGTCGATCTTGGTGCCGCTGCCGATGATGGTCTTTTCCAGCATGGCGCGATCAATGGTGGTATTGGCGCCGATCTCGACGTCATCAGCCACCAGGACCGCCCCCACCTGGGGGATCTTCTCGCGGCCCAGCGGTGTCTCGACGTAGCCGAACCCGTCACTGCCGAGCACGGCCCCGGAATGGATCATCACCCGCTCGCCGAGCACCGTGCCAGCCATGAGCGTGACATTGGGATACAGTGTGCAGTCCGCTCCCACGATGCAATCCTCGCCCACGTAGCAGCCAGGAAAGACCCTCGACCGGGGGCCGATGCTCGCACCCCTGGCCACAAAGGCAAAGGGATAGACATCGGCGCTCGCGTCGACACTTGCTTCGGGATGCACAGAGGCCTCGTCGCTCACGCCGCACAGGCATCCCTGCTGCGGGGTGATCAGGGCCAGCAGTCGGGCAAAGTCCAGATAGGGATTGACGCTGACCAGGGCCGAGGCCACTTGCGCGGCGTGCTCCTGGGTGCAGATCACGGCTGCGGCCTTGCATCCGGCCAGCAGTCCCTCGTACTTGGGATTGCCCAGGAAGGTGACGTCCTCGGGGCCGGCGGACTCCAGGGTCCCGACTCCGGACACGTCACGGTCCTGCCCCATCAGGGTAAGCCCCAGCTTTCCAGCCAGTTCAGACAATTTCATTTTCATCAGCGTCGCCGTCGTCCCGCTTTTACTTCTTCGCCTTCCAGGCCTTGTTGACCTCGGCTATGATATCCTTGGTGATGTCGGCCTTGTCGTCGGCGTAGATGACACCTGCCTGGGCATCCAGGATCAGCCCCAGGCCATTCTTTTTGCCGTAGGCCTTGAGGGTCTCCACGATGACATCCAGCACGGGTTTGGACAGCGTGGACTCCTCAGCCTTGAACTTGCGCTGGAAGTCACGCAGGGCATCCTGATAGTCACGCACCTTGCGCTTGAACTCGATTTCCTTGTCGGCCTTGGCCTCCGTAGTCAGGACCATGTTCTGCTTCTGGAGGTCGTCACGGAGCTTTTCAAGCTCGGTCTTCTGCCTGTCCATCTCGACCTGGGTGCCCTTGAAAGCCGCGGCGAGTTTGTCACGCACCTGTTTGCCGGCTTCGCATTCGCGGATCACCTGGGGCACGTTCACAATGCCAACGGGGCCGTCGGAGGCGGCCTGGGCGGCCGGGACAAGCATCAGCAGGGCAAGAATAGCGAACAGTAACTTATGCATCGATTCCTCTTTTTTGTTGAACTTTACTTGATGGTTTCCAATCACATCGGCTTAAAAGAACTGGCCGATGGAGAATTCCAAACGACTTTTACTACCCTGGTCCTCGATGGTATCCAGCGCATAGCCGTACTCAAGGCGCAGCGGACCCATGGGCGAGTACCAACGGATGCCGCAACCCACACTCTTCTTGAGGTCGAAATCGAGTTCGTCCCCCTTTTCCCAAACCTCTCCAGCGTCAAAGAAAGCCAGGCCCATGACGCCCATTTCTTCCATGATGGGGAACAGGTATTCAAAGTTGGCAAAGAAGACCTTGTTGCCACCGACCTTGTCGCCGTCCTCACGCGGGGAGATGTAGTTGTTCTTGTAGCCACGGACGTCGTCAATGCCGCCGAGATAAAAATTCTCATGCACCGGCACGTCGTTGCCGTTGAACTGCTCCATCACATACCCAATCTGGGCGTGGGCATGGAAGACATGATCCAACCACAGGGGCCAATACTGGCTGTGATCGGCCACATACTTGATGTAATCGTCGCTGCCGCCGATGACGCCTCCGGAATACTCGACCGTGATCTTGCTCTTCATGCCTTCGGACGGGTTCAGGCGACGGTTCAGGGTATTGCGAACCAGCTCATTGCTGACCATGCTCTTCCAGTTATCTCCCTCGATATCCTTGATGGAATCGGTGGCGTCATCGTCGACGGAGGTCACTGTGTAGTTTTCCAACTCGTAGTAGACATTCCAGTAGGTGTATTCGCCAAGGGGATGACCGGTCCGCAGGCGAGCGCCCACCCGCGAGATGTCGTAGTCGTCATAGTCGTCTTCCCAATCATAGATATCGATGCCGAACTTCCAGGGGGAATCATAGAGATGAGGGTTCACAAAGCTGGCGGTGTAGCGGGTCGTGTCGCCACCCCAGGCGCCCTCCAGGGCTGCGTAGTAGCCCTTGCCGAACAGATTGCGTTCGGCCACCGTAGCCAGAAAGTAGATGCCGTCGGAGCTGGACCAGCCCACACCGCCGGACAGCTCACCGGTGGTGGTCTCCTTGACCTTGACCTTCAAGTCCATCTGGCCGGGATCGTCGGTGGGCACGGTTTCCACGTCGGCTTGCTCAAAAAAGCCCAGGTTGTTCAGGCGCTGGGTCGAACGGCCCAGCTTGGACCCACTGAACAGATCACCATCGGTCAGGCGCATTTCGCGGCGGATGACGTTGTCGCGGGTCCTGGAGTTGCCCTCGATCATCACGCGACGGATGTAGATTTTCTGACGCTTGTGCAATTCGAACACGACATCAGCGGTCAGTGTCTCAGTATTCGGGACGGCGCGGGAGTCGACCTCGGCAAAGGCGTAGCCGAAATCGGAATAATACTTGGTCAGGGCTTGGGCGTCGGCGCGCAACTGCGCGCGGCTCACATACTCGTCATCTTCGCGCAGGTCGTCGGTCTTGATCCGCTCCCCCAGTTCCTCCGGAGTCTCCAGCAGATCACCTTCGTAGCTGATGGTCCCGATCTTGTAGCGACGGCCCTCCTCCACCTCAAAGGTGACGGTGATGCCCTCCTCCAGGTATTCCACCTTGGGCTGTCCGACCTTGGCCTCCAGAAATCCATTATCGCCGTAATAGGCCTGCAGGGCTGCGGAGTCACGATCCAGCATATTCTCCTGGAGTACGCCGTCCCCGGTCAGCCAGGACAGGAACCCATGCTCTGACAAGGCCAACTGGTCCTTGAGGTCGTCTTCGTCAAGGTTCTGGGCACCCACGATCCGGATATTCTCGATAAAGAGCTTCTTGCCTTCCTCAATCACGATATTCAGCCGGGCCAGGCCGTTTTCGGCTTCCTCCAGCTGATGGCTGACCTTGGCGTTGTAATAGCCTTCCTTACGATACTCAGCCTTGACCTTGGCCAGGTCGTCGGCCAGGATTTTGGGGTTCACAACCGATCCGGCCTTGGAGTTCAGCAGCTCCATGATATCGTCCCGATCAAGCTCCTCGACGCCAAGGACATCGACCACCGTGATGCGCGGTTTTTCCTTGACCACAAACGTGACCTTCACGCCCTCGGGCAGGTCGTCAACATCGATACTCACATCATCGAAATAGCCAAGGTCATAGATATTCTTGAGTTCGGCATTCAAGGTCTTGGGGTCATAGACGTCGCCCTTGGAGACGCGCAAGCGCATCAAGACGACTTCCTTGTCCAGGACATTGGTGCCCTGGACATCGATGACTTCAATGCGCTCCTTGCGCAACAGCTCCATGCGAATCTTTTCAGCCAAATCCTCGATGGCGGGCACGGCGTTGATCAGGCCTTCCTGAACCACGAACACCGGCTTGGCCGGCTGCACACCAAAGGCCTCCACCAGCCGAACATCCAGGCTGATGGTCTCGCCCACTTGGCTGAAACTGCCGTAAACGGCCCAGGTGGAGTTGGTCAACAGCGCAAGATCCTTAGCCGTGGCAATGTCCAAGAATTCGATCTGGTGTTCCTGAAGCAGTCCACTGACGGTCTTCTGGTCCACAATGGAAAAGCCCGCGCTTTCGAGGCGCTCGCCCAGCAGTTCGGGAAGGCTGTCCTTCAAGTAGTCCAGCTCAGGATCGGCATTGACCTCGAAGGGCAGGACCAGCAACTGAATCTTCCCGCTGTCGGGTTGGCCCTGAGCAACTGAGGCCCCGGCGGCAAGACACACCAGGACGACCGCCAGCAGGCCCATCAGTCCGAATCGATTAGCTCGTATGCTCATAGAGTTCTCCGGAACGTAGCTCAAGGCGCCGGCCCATCTGGCGGGCCAGTTCAACATTGTGGGTAACAACCACCATAGCCATCCCCAATTCTTCATTCAAATCAAAGAGAAGACGAGCGATCCGCGCTCCAGTCTTCTCATCCAAATTTCCTGTCGGCTCGTCGGCCAGCAGCACCCGGGGCCTGAGCAGGATCGCCCTGGCAATGGCCGCCCGCTGGCGTTCGCCTCCGGACAAGGTGGTGACCTTGTGCGACGAGCGTTGATCCAGACCGGTCAATTTCAGGACCTCGGCGGCCCTTGCCAGGGCCTCGGCCCTGGGCATCCCGGAGATCAGGCCGGGCATGGCGATATTCTCCAGAGTCGTGAACTCCGGAAGCAGGTGATGAAACTGAAAGACAAAGCCGACTTCCCTGTTGCGGAGCCTGGCCCTGGCCTCTTCGTCAAGGGCGTTCAAATCCTCGCCGCGGAAGAAGACATCGCCGCAAGTTGCCGTGTCCAAGGTTCCCAGCACATGCAGCAGCGTGGACTTGCCCGAGCCCGATGCCCCCAGCACGGCTACGCTCTGCCCCTCTTCCACGCGCAGATCCAACCCTTTAAGAATCTCTATCGTTCCGGTCGGCCCGGGGTACTCCTTACCAACACCCCGCAAATCATACAACGGGAAATTACTCATAGCGGAGCGCCTCCACCGGGGTCAGCCGCGAGGCCTGACGGGCAGGGTACACGGTGGCCAGAAAGCAGAGCACAAGGGCTGATACGCCGATAGCCACCAGGTCGGGCCACTCCAGCAGCACAGGCAGGTAGTCCAAGGAATAGATGCCCTTGGGCAGGGTGATGAATTGAAATCTCTTCAGCAGAAAGCACAGCGTCAGCCCCAGGGCAAATCCAGCCGCCGTTCCGGCCATGCCGATGATCACTCCCTGAAGCATAAAGATGGCGCGGATGCTCTTGCGCGTGGCTCCCATGGACATCAAGATGGCGATATCCCTGGTTTTTTCCATAACCAACATCACCAGGGTGGTCACGATGGAAAACGAACCCACAAGCACGATCATGACCAGGATGATTGAAATGGCCAGTTTCTCCAGGGCAAGCGCCGCATAGAGATTCTCGTTCATCTCCTTCCAGTTCCGCACGTACAGCGGGAACCCACCAATCTCTTCCTTGAGTGCCAGGCCGATCTCATCGGCATGATCCACGTCGTCAACCTTCAACTCAAGGCCACTCACGGAATCGGACTTGAACCCAAGGAGATTTTGTGCGGAGGAGATACTGACGTACGCCAGGGACGAATCATACTCGTACATCCCGGTCTTGAACACGGCCACGACACGCACGGTCTGAATCTTGGGTTTGAACCCAGCGGCGGTGGTCATGCCGGAGGGGGTGAGGATATTCAACAGGCTGCCCCTGCGAACTCCCAGCCGCTGGGCAAGTTCCTTGCCCACGACAATACCTGGGGGGCCGCCTGCCGGGCCATAGCCTCCTGCCAGATCAGCAAGCTGCCCTTCCACCATGTCCTTGTCCAAGGTCAGTACCTGGGCCGCGTCCGCAGGATCGATCCCCCGCAGCACGACGCCCTTGACCCCATGACGGGTGGACAACATGACCTCGGAATACACAAAGGGCATGACCCCCGTCACGCCCTTCACTTTCAGCGCCGTATCAACCAACGTCCGATACTCTTCGATGGAAGAATCCACGCTTCCCACGAGCAGATGCGCATTCACTCCCAGAATCTTGTCCCTCAAATCGGTGCTCATGCCATTCATGACCCCAAGCACTACAATGAGCGACGCCACACCGATGGCCACTCCCACGATGGAAATCAGGGAAATGACCGAGATGAATGCCTGTTTGCGCCGGGCAAACAGGTAGCGCATGGCGATGAATCTCTCGAAGCTCATGATCCGGCGGAGCCCTCCGGCTTAAGCAGCGGAAAGAGAATCACCTCGCGGATGCTGGCCGAATCGGTCAACAGCATCACGAGACGATCAATGCCGATTCCCTGGCCCGCAGTGGGCGGCATGCCATATTCCAACGCCCGCACGTAATCGTCGTCCATGGCGTGGGCCTCGTCATCCCCGGCCTCCTTCTCGGCGACCTGGGCCTCGAAGCGCACCCGCTGGTCCACCGGGTCGTTCAATTCCGAAAAGGCGTTGGCCAGTTCGCGACCGGACATGAACAGTTCAAAGCGGTCGGTGATCTCGGGGTTCAAGTCGTTACGACGCGACAAGGGAGAAATATCAGTGGGATAATGATAGATAAAGTGCGGCTGGATCAGCTTGGGCTCCACGAACATGTCAAACAGCTTGGCCTGGACCTTGCCCAGCACCTCGCCGTCCACGACCTTCTCGCCCTCCTTCTTCACCAAGGCCACGGCCTTGTCGTAGTCCTGATACCATTCCGGCTCGATACCGCCGATCTTTTCCAGGGATTCATGGAAGCCCATGCGGGTCCATTTGCCCGGAGTCAGATCGACCTCCGTGCCCTGATAGGGAACCACGGTGGAACCACAGACCTCCTGGGCGATATGGGCGAACAGCTCCTCGGTCAGGTCCATCAGGTCCTCGAAGGTCGCATAGGCCCAGTAGAACTCGCACATGGTGAATTCAGGGTTGTGCTGGGTGCTGGTGCCTTCGTTGCGGAAGCTGCGGTTGATCTCGAAGACCCGCTCGAACCCGCCCACGATAAGCCGCTTCAGATACAGCTCCGGGGCGATGCGCATGTAGAGTTTGATGTCCAAGGCATTATGATGCGTCTCAAACGGCCGCGCCGTGGCGCCACCGGCCAGGGGCTGCAGCATGGGGGTTTCGACTTCCATGAAGCCCCTCGACTCCATAAACGTGCGGAACTCACGCACGATCTTGGTGCGCTTGATGAAAATATCCTTGGTGCGCTCCGTGACGATCAGGTCCACGTAGCGCTGGCGATAGCGGGTCTCCACATCCTTCAGGCCGTGGTATTTTTCGGGCAGGGGACGCATGGACTTGGTCAGCAAACGCACACTGGTCGCCTTGACCGTAAGTTCGCCAGTCTTGGTCCGGAACAACCCGCCGATCACACCGACGATATCGCCGATGTCGTACTTCTTGAAGGTCTGATAGGCCTCAATCCCCAGGTCGTCCCGCGCCACATAGATTTGCATCCTGCCGCTGACGTCCTTGAGATGGAAGAAGATCACCTTGCCAAAGGATCGGTGGGACACAATACGACCCGCCAGGCTGAACGAAACGTCCAGTGCCTCCAACTGCTCACCGTCAACGGACTCATATGCCTCGAAAAGATCGGCAACGTGAGTGTCCTGACGGAAATCATTGGGGAACAGCGAAATACCCTCGTCCAACAAGGTGCACGCCTTGCCTACGCGGTTCTTCATAACCTCGTTCAATTCACCGCTGTCTTGCAAAGCCCGTAGCATGGGCTGAAAACGCTCGACATACGGCGACTTGACCGGAAGCTTGACCTGCCTGTCTGTAGGGTTCTTGCCCTTCTTGCTCAACGCTCTTTCTCCATCAAATCTTTCTACGTAAGAAGAACCTGAGAGCTTTATTCAGATTACCGGGGGGCGTCAAGGACGGAGGGGGTCTCTTCCCCCCTGGAATCGCTTTTTTTGGTTTTTTTCGGGAACTCACACTTTGCCCTTGACGAAGATTTGGTATCTGCCTAAAAGGTCTTTCCGTCGCCGAGGAAACTCACGACAAGCGATCCCCAGTAGCTCAATTGGCAGAGCGGGTGACTGTTAATCACTAGGTTCGCGGTTCAAGTCCGTGCTGGGGAGCCAAGGAAATCAAGGGCTGATACGGTTTTGCGACCATATCAGCCCTTTTTCTATTCTGTCAAAATCTACCAGAAACTACCAAAATCGGGCGCACCGTGCGACCGATTTGCGCCCGATTTGCGCCCGGTCGCAGACCCCTTCCCAAGGGGCAAAACACCATCACTTTTCCCTTACCAACAGGGGCAAAAGTGGTGTATGGGGAAGGCATGTTTGATCCAAGGCCAATCCGTTTCTCGTTGCACGATTTGTATATGTCCCCAGTATATATTGTGGGGGCAATCATCCTGTGCTTCGTTCTGTTCGGCGGATGGATCGGGGTAATGCCCGCGCTCCTCACCTATCTCTTCGGTGCCGCCATCATTATGAAGCCGTTAGGCATCCTTATTGGGATAGGCCTCACGGTCTTTTCCTGGATGGTCGTCATGTCCCTCTAGTTGAGCCCGTAAGCGCTCTTGAGCTTCTCCGCCCGGGGCCTCATCTGCCTCGACGGTTGGTTGGCCTTCTCGCGCCGCCTGGACAACTCCGGCAACGGCTTGATCATGAACTCGGGTCTGCCGTCATCCTTCATTTTCCTGTTCCATTCTCGCCACTCGCTCAATACCTTGGCCCGCGCCTCACCGTCCTTCTCGCGCACGGCCTCAAGGTACTCGCGCACCAACTCGTCCTGCTTGTTGAGCCGGTAGACCTTCAATTCCTCGACCGTCTTGTACAGGTCGTAGCTCTTGGCCCGGTTCAGGGGATAAAACCCGATGCCCTGGGCAATGGCCTCGCCCGTGGTCAGCTTCATCGGCCCGCTCTCTCCGGGGATATTGATCGGCCTGCCGCTGGCGGAATAGGCTCCCTCGCTGTGCAGCCGATACGCCTTCATGATGTTCGCAAGGAAGGCCGGGGCCAGGTCCTCGGTGGCCCGGGCAAACTTGCCCTCGGCAGTGTGTCCGGCGAAATCAACCACATCCTCGAACAGGGCCCACGGCACACCGATCAGTTCCAGGGCCTTCCCCTTGATCTGCTCATCAATGGGCTTGTCCACGGCAACCCGGTCGAACATGGGCAACTCCATGCCGAGGGATCCGGAGATGGTCACACCCGCAGGCGCTGTAATTCCATACATAATGATGTCGCGCATGGTCTGGTTGTCCGTCAGCTTCATGGCTTCTTCCGCAGGGTCCTCGCCGAAGAGCTGGCGAATCAGGCCCACGACAAGCGCGTACAGGGGTAAGGAGGTCAGCCCCCCAAGGGCGGTGTTCGCAGCCAGGGACATGGCAAACGCCCTGCGCCCGGCCCAACCCTTCTGGGTCAGCAGGTGCCGCCACAACGAAAGCAACCCATGGGAGAAGGTCCGGAAGGTGTAGGCCGCGCTCATGATCTTGTTGCCTGTCCCGCCACGGAACAACTCGGGCCGGTTGGCTTTGCCGTACATGAAGTGGGAATCGTAGACGATGCCCTCGGCAAAGCTCTTGGCCTCATCGTAGCCCCAGGCCTCGCCCTTCTTCTTCCCGGCCTTTTGCAGCGTATCCGCCGCCGTCACCTTGCCGTCCCGGGCGGCCCGGTATGCGGCCAGGGCCAAAGAGCAGCGGTTGTAGCGTTCGGCCATGCTCATAGGCAGGCCCAGGCCATGATTCAGTTTGCGCAGCCCGGCACCGGCCACGCCGCCAACGCCGCGCATCTCACCCTGCAGCTCTCTCATGTACTGGTCGGCGGTCACGCCGGAGTAGTAGAGGTCTTCCAGGAGCTTGGTCTCGTCGGATTGGAGCGTCTTCACCTTGGCCTGTGCGGCCAGGTCATCCACGGCAGCTTTAAAGTACCCCGCAGCGGTCTTGGCGCTGGTATCCGCGTACAGTCTCGGCACTCCGGCCACAAGGTTTTGGGTCAGGTTCAGGGTCGCGGTTTTCAGGTTGCCGCCCAGGAACTTGACGAACGCCCCGGCCTTGACCATGGACACGATCTGGTCCACCCGGTCCGCATTCTGGAGCATGTCCTGCACATAGCGGGCGGAATAGCCATACAGCCGCGGTTGTTTCTTGGCGTCGATCTTGTAGAGTTCTCCGGTGAAGGCCTTGGCCGCATCCATCTTGGTCAGCCAGCCATAGAGCCCCGACTTGTAGTCGAACAGCACTCCGGCGATGTCGTTCATTTCGTGCCCGGGGATGCCCTGGCGCTTGATCGTGTGTCGGCTCCAACCCCTGGTCTTGAGCACGTCGGACACAGCCTCATGCATCAGGCTCTTGACCTTGGCGCGGCTCTCCTTGTCCCCGCCCTGGCGGTCGATGGCCGCGTTGATGATCTGCTCCATGGCATCCACAGGGATAGTGTAGCCGTAAACGTCCTCGGGCAGGCCTTCGTTCTTGCCCCAGTCCCAGGACAGGTCCGCATCGGGGTTGTTCTTGCGCACCTCGGCCAGGGCCTTGCGCATGACCGTCGCGCCCACAAACTTCTTCATCGTGGGCAGGGCGCTGAAGTGCTCCCGATACAAGGTCTCTCCGGTCTTCTTGTCGAAGATGCGGACGTAGTGGGTTCCCCGGCGCACATGCGGGAAGTAGTTGTGCACCTGGCCCATCATGGTCCGGTATTCCTCGATGTATCCGGCATCCTCATGGCTTTCGCGCATCCGGCGCAGCCTGTTGTATGCGGCCAGCATATCCCGGTCCAGGGTCCGGCGCACGGCGGCAACGGCGGTGGCCACGTCCTCGGGGATCCCGTGCTTGGTCAGGGTCTGGAAAAGCTGCTCATAGTGCTTGGGGTTGGTCCTGTACTTCTGGTGCCCATTCTCGTCCACGCCGTCCTTGAGGAACTTTCCGGCCTCCACCTCTTTGAGCTTCTTGCCCTCGATGTGCCAGATCACCTGGCTCAGGGTTTTCTTGCCGTCCTTGTCCAGGGCCTTAAGATGATCATTCACCTCTTCCCATGACCTCAACTGGGCATCGGTGCGGGCCGCCTCGCGGTCCTGTTCGATCTTGATGAACGGAGCAAACTTCTCGTGCTCCTTTGCAATCCAGTAAGGCTGCCGGAAGATGCGCTCCAGCATGCGGATGTCCTTGGGCTTGAGCGCGCCCTGGCGCTTCATCTCGCGCACGGTGGCCCAGAAGCTCGGGTCCTGTTCCCTGGTCGGGACACCGCCCTTCATCTCCGGGGCCTCACTCGACCGCGAAAACAGCGTTGCACCCTGGGGCTTGACGATATCCTTTTCCGTGAGTATTCTCTTCCCACGATAGCTCTCCGGCTGGAGAACCCCGGGCAATTGCAGCCCGGACCTGTCCTTCAGCCAGCGAGAGCTTCTTTTTTTGTCATAGTATCTAAGCCTCCCCTCCCTGATCTGATTCACCACCCACTGCCAACCAGGCGACCCGGCGTCCTTTCCGCTGCGATCATGTACGCTGGCAACTTTGTTCATCATCAAGTTGCCCATGTCGTCCACGTCGAGGTGCACCATCGCAACAAGGCCCTCACCGTTGTGCTCCAACTCGGTCAGCACCGCGAAGCTGTTGGATGTCGTGGATGAATCAAACACGGCCAACGGCTGCCACATGTGCAAGGGGAGGTCTTTTATGATCTCTGCCGGGATGTCGTGCTTGGTCTGCACAATCTTGCGCAAGTCACTCTGGCGCATGGCCATGGGCAGGCCTTTGGCTCCAAGTTTTTGCAACACATCCGGAGTCGTTCCAACCTGTAGAATCTGCCGCGAAGGCAATGTGCCGGCCAGCGCCTCATCCACCTGCTTCTTCCATGCCCGCATGTCCGCGGCGACCTGTTGCCCGGCGCTATCCTGGGTCCATTCGGTCTCGGGTACGGCGGAAGATCCGGGGCCGCGTTTGCGGCTGCTGCGCGAGAACCTGCTAGTGCTCGTGGGCCTAGCCTGGGCCTCCCCAGTTGCTCTCTGATAGGCCACTCTTGCCCCGCCAGTCGGCTTCCCGGTCACCGTCCAGCGCACGGCGTCCAGAACGATATCTACAATGTCGGAGTCCGCCAGCGTACCACCCTTGAAGATGCGGCGCATGAAGCGCTGCAGCGCAATTACGAACCTCTGCCAGATGTTCCGCTCCCTTGGGGCCAGCACCTCGCGCATGCGCACCTTCTCGGCGATGCGCGCCAGGTGTTCCTCGGCAGCCTGCCAGCGGTCTTCAACCTTCCCGGGGTTGAAGCCATACAGCTTTTCTATCTCGCGCAGGCTATTCCTCGGAGCGCTCCGGTACACATGATCCATCATGTTTCGGTAATGTGTGTCACTCGGGAATAGTCCCCGCACCCCGTTGTGCAGCCCAGCTTCATGCAACCACAGCGCATAGGCCCGGTCCATGGATTCAATGTTGTTGGCTATGAAGTAGACAATTCCTGTCTGCTCATCATAGGCGGACTCTGGGAAACCACCGCCACGGCGTTCATATTCCTCCCGCACATGCACAGGCAGGTTGTTCATGGCTTGGATGATTTTGATCTCCGGGGCGTTGTCGGACATGGCCTGTTGCCTGTCCACAACCTGGGAGACATCATTGACGCTGATGCCCTTGGTGTTGCGCTGGCCGCGGCGGGAATACAGGGGTTGCCCCTGCAGGACAGCCAAGCGCATCTTGTCTGTGATGGGCACCGACCAGACGTCCTTGTAATCAGAATCCAGACCCCGAGTTCGTGCCTCTTGGGGTGCTTGATCCCCCACGGCAACTACCGGAACTTCAGTCGTCCCGACCTTTGTATCCTTATCGAGTTTCTTAACGTACTTGCCGACCTCCTTGGGCAGGATATTGTCGTAGAAGCCCTTCATGCCATCGCCGCCAACCTTGAGGTCGAGGCCGCGCAGGGTGAAGAAAGCCGGATTAATGGGGGAGGTTTTCGGCCAGGGTTTGCCCTTGGCGGCGTCCGCCCCCGCGATAATCTTTGCGGTCAAATCCTTCCCGATGGTGTCTTCCATTTCCTGCGGGGTGACTGTTTTCCCTGAACGGGAGTACGGGGACACCTCGTTACCGCTTTTGTCCTCAACGACGAGGTTGTATGTCCCATCCCCGTTGGCAATGGCCGAAGCCATGTTGATCTGTTTGCTCAGATCGTACCGCTCGGCCTGCACCTCTCCAGGAGTCCAGGCCACAGAATCGTAGCCCTGCTCGGCGGCCATGCGCAGGACACGCTTGAAGGCTAGCAGATACCAGGACTTCTTGAACGGGGCATTGGGGACACCACCAGCCCCTTTCCCAGCAACCAGCGGCCTCAATTCAAGGAGTCTTGACTTTTCCTGTTCAGTCAGCCCCGCGTGGATATTCTTCATCGCCAGGGCTTCATACTCTTTAAGAATCTCGGCACCAGCGCCGTTATACCCCTTATTCCTGCCTTCCTGGTGCCAATCGCTCTGAATCTCCTCGATGAACAGGACCTTCCCGCCATCAGCACCCACGCGGTCGTTGAGACGAACATGGGCCAGGACGTTCTCTTCCACCCAATGCTGGCCATGGTATGGTTTGCTGTTTCTCCTCGCGTTGGTCACTTGGCGCGACTGTGCGAAGTCGAGGGCCTTGAATGACTTCCCGAACATCTTCATGGCGAGATTGTCGTAAACGGCTTGGCCGGTGAGGGGCAGCTTCAGCAATACCTCGCGGTAGTTCTCGCCGCCGGGGAGCTGGTATTGGGAGAACTTGGTGTCATCCATGGCGTCCGGAGGGATCATCATGAGATCACTCGCCGCGTCCAGCTCATCGTATAGCCGGTTTATCTTTGGGCGATCCTCGAGCTCCACTCTTTCCAGAGCGGATTCTCTGTTCGGTAAACGGGTATCCCCCGGAAAAAACTCCATCAACGCTTCCCGTACTCGGTTTGCACGAGCGGCTCCCCCGCGCCAAGTGTTGCCCCCTTCCCTCTTCACCACCTCTTCCAACTGCGGGCCACCGGCCTCGATGTAAGCCAGTACCTGCTCCTTGGTGACCTTGCCATCCACGGTGCTCAGCCATTCCAGCAGGCCCAGGTCGTCCAGTTCCTCCTGTTTGATGCCAGAGGTCTTCTTAATCCGACTGGCGAGGGCCGTGGCGGGCATGGCCTTGAAGTCCATGGACTCGACTGCACGACCAAGGGCTGAATAGAACGAAGTCCTACGGCGCGAGAATCTTACCGAAGGTTCCGGATGATCCTCGTCGATCTGGCCCTTGGTCTTGGCCTTGTCCTGTAGGTATTCGATCAGGGCATGCCCATCGGCGCGCCCGGAGTCGTCGATAAATCCAAGCTCCCCGGCAATCTCGTCCGCACCCCAGCCGTCACGCTTGAAGATCCCGGGGCCAAACCTGTCGCGCAGGTCCCGGGCCACGTCACGGCCATAATTCTCGGAGATGGATTTATAGGATAATCCGCGTCCTTGGCGCAGGGCACCAAGGACACGCGCGTACTCGTCAATGGCGGTATCACGCTGGATGCCCTCAACGGCAGCGGCGTCCATGGCCTCGATGATCTTGTCCTTAATCCAGACATCTCCCTCGGAACCACCAAACGGCACCTCGTCAACATCCTGCATCAGGTTCTCGACACGCTTTTCAGTATCGCGCACGAAAACCATGGCCTCATCAAGGGTCATCTGTCCGGATTCAACGACTTCCTGGAGCTTGTTGAAGAATGCGAAGGAATCGAAAACGGTCTTGCCGTCCTCGAAAAAATGCTCGACCTGGGCCGCCTCGACTATTTCTCGGCGGAGTCTTTCGGCTTGCGACTGCGCAGCGTCCTGGCGGCCTTGTTGACCTTGCGGCTCAACCTGACCACGGCTTGGCGAAGTTGTCTCTTTTCGGCGGGTGTCATCTTCATAGTCTGTCCTCTTCTGGTTGGATTCTACCACGTCTCCGTCAGACTTGTCGATGGTCACCATGTAGGTGGAGGTGCCCGTGGGAACGTCGGAGTCCTTAAACGTGCCTTCCGGCAACTGTTCATAGGTCGCGCCGATATTCTCAAGCCACGAGCGGAACTCAACGTCTGCCCTCTGACTACGGAAAAACGGCCCCGAACTCATGATGGAGACAATGCGCCCGCCCGGTTTCAGCAGGTCGTAGGCATGCCGGACATGTTCGATATCCTGATGATTCTCGAAGGGCGGATTCATGACGATGCGGTCGTAGTTCTCCTGGTGCTCAAGGAAATCGGACCCGACAAGCCTGTGCCCCTTGGCCTCAAGGATTCCGCGCAGACTGTGGTTCTGTTCCACCGTGTCCAGATCAGCCCCGGGCTCTGCCTCCCTGATCTTGTCGGCGATACTGCCCTTTCCGGCGCTCGGCTCAAGGACCTTCATGCCGGGCTCGATGCCCGCCTCCTCGATCATCCTGCCCACGATCCTGGCCGGAGTCGGGAAGAACCCGGGGATCTTCTTGCCGATAAGATCCCGCTCCATGGCCTTGAGCGGGTCGGCTTTGGCCTTGGCTTTGCGCAGGCTGAAATACTGCCGCAGTGCGTCGCGGAGCTGGAACTCCTTGGTGATGCCCATGCGGGCGAGGCGGTCTACGTCCGGAATGGTCTCTATGATCGTCCACCACTGGTGGGTAACCCCGTTGGCCTTGAGCTTGTCCCTGATCTTTCTTGCAAGCTCCTCATCCCCCGTGCCGTTGAAAACGTAACTGTCTCCAGAACCGCGGCTGATCCTGGCCCGCACCTGTTTGGCTAGCGCCTTGCCCCCAGGCATTTCGCTCAAGTCCCGGGCGAGGCTTTCTATGTTTTCCCGCCAGATAGACGGCACCGGCATCTTGACGTGTTCAATGTCGGCCGCGACGATCTCCCTACCTTCCTCGTGGGGCAAATTCTCAGACCGCACTCGTTCAAATTGTCCGCGGCGCAACAGTGACTCAAGCCTCTCCATCTGCACTTTCTGGGTAAGCCCAGCCAGGGCCGGGGCCTCTCCGCTTTCAACGGCGTCGGCGATGCGGCGCATGGTTGCGGCCATAGCCTTCTGCTTCTGGGCCTGCTCCTCGGCGTATCCAGCCTCGCGCGCCCTCTTCACGGTGTTGGTCTTGCGGTCGGCTCCCAATGCCTCATCAGCTTTGGCGTCCATCGCGTCGGCCGCTTCGCGCAACTTTGATCTGGCCTTGGTTCTCTTCTCTTCCTTGCGCTCGGCCTGCTGCTCGGCCACGGAAACTGATTGCTCCTTGAGGGCCATGAAGTCATCGGCCTGAGCCCTGGTCTTGAACTGGAACCCGGGGATTGCACCGCCTTTGGCGTAGCGGGAATAATAACCGCCAAGGCGCTTGGCCTTGGTCAAAAGTTCTCGGTACTTGTCCTTGTCCACCCGGTCGGACAGGCGCACCACAAACAGGTCATGACCGTCGCGGGTATGCTTGGTTTCAACAAGTTCCATATCCACGTCGTCCATGCCGCGGACTTGGGATACGGTGCCCTTGCGCTCCACTTCGGCTTGCTGAACCCGGCGCGCTTCCTCAGCACGCAAGGCATCGTATTTGGCACGCTGTTCTACGGTCAGCTTGCCCTCACCCTGGGCACCCACAAAGTCCTTGAACTCTTGCAAGGTCTCCGGGTTGTCCTGGGCCTTCTTGAACGCCCTGACCCTTTCGGCGTAGTCGTCCCGGGCTTTTTGGACGCGCTCGGCGTAGGCCTTGATATCGTCCTTAGTGTAGGCAAGGACTTTCTCGCGCAGGGCCTTGGCCCTGGAGTCACTGGCTTTGCCAGTCACCATGAAGGACAAACCGCCACCCATAGCAAAGTCCATGAGCATATCGTCATAGGCGGCCCTGACAACAATCTCTTTCCTCTCGCTCTTGTACCTTGAGGCCGTGATACCCCCCATCATCTTGAGCAGCTTGTCCTTGGTCAGCTTGGATAGTTCGGCCTTGATATTGGCCTCTTGCTCAATGGCTCTCTCCAGGGTCCCACGGATTTCATTCGGAGTGACTTCGCCGGACCGCATGCGCTCAACAAAGGCATCGTGCGATTCGATGCCATACGCCCCGGCAGTTTGCTCGACCTTGGCACCCGCAGCTCTGTCAATGACTTCCTGCTCCCACAGGCGGCCGTCCTTCAACTGGTATTGGCCACCCACCGGATCAATCTTCACTACCTTGGCTTTTTTGAACTCACCCAGGACGTTTTCAGCCTGTTCACGGGACTTGCCGAATTGCTCCATCACCGAGGTGATGAAACTGTTTTCGGCATTGACGATGCGCTGGGCCATTGGCCTGAGAGCTTCTTGGGGCAAGCGCTCCTGGTTCTCCTGCTTCTGTTCCCGTGCCATAGGCGCGTCCACGACCCGACCAGGGACCATCTCCGGCGTCCGCCTGAGAAAGCCATCCAACTGCTCGAAGTCCGGCCCCGGCATGTTCTCGACCTGCACGGATTGAAATTCTTGTGTTTGCTGAGCTGGCTTCTCGCCAATCACAACAGGCTTTGCCTGTGTTTCATCAGCGACAACAGGCTGGGCCTCGTCCATCGGCACCAGCTCAATCGGCGTTCCCTGGGCCTCTCCCATGGCGATGGGCGTCCCGTCCGGACGCGCCTCGAACGGCACAGGAAGGTTCCGGTTCAGGCCGCGCAGCAAGTCCGCCGCGCGCTCCCCTTCCGGCCCCACGGGCTGCGGCGTGGCCGCCTGTTCCTGGCCGCTCTCCAGATATCTGGCCCTGGCCGCCTCACGTCCGGCCTGATCCAGGTCAAATTCCACAGCGTCCGGATACCCACGCTGCTCGATCCGCGTCAGGTCCAGGGGCACCTCGCGCTCCTGCCCGGCCCGCTCAAGGAACTGGTCCTGCTGCTTCGGGAAAGCCGCGTCACCGCGCTGGACGAGTTGCTCCTCGCCAAGGGTCAGGGGTTCAGCCTCGGTATCCTCGAGGGGGATCAGGTCAACGGGTCGGCCCTGGGGATTGGATTGGGGGGCAATCTGTTCAGTCTGGCCATCGGATTCAGAGCCACCAGCGATCATGGACCCGGCACCACCGGTCAAGGCAGCAGGTCCCAAGACGTTCAGGCCGCGTGTCTTTGCGGCGTCCACCATCTTGGTCCACGTCTTCGGATCAAAGTCCCCTGTCTCCAGGTAGTGCGCGAAGCTCTTTGCATACTCTTCCCACGGCTCCTCAGCGGCCTCGGAAACACCTTCCGTGGCTGCGGACAAGACATGTTTCCCGACCTTGGCCGCCGCCCCTGTCCCAGCCTTGCCAAGCATGGTCCCGAAGGATGCGGCATTGAGCACCGTTGACCCAAGCCCCATAATCTCGGCGGCTCTTGCGGCCTCTTCCTCGCCGCCGCCATTGTTGAGAACTTCGCGGTATGTGCTGGCCCCCTCCAATGCGCCGCCGGCAGTACCAGCTCCGACGGCCTGGGCGAACGCCGCCGCCCTGGCAATGACCTGGGGTGTCAGTTGCAACGCCTTCCCGCCTATCTGGACGGCCTTTCCGGCACCAGCACCGGGGAGCATCGCCGCCGCGAGTGACGGCACCATCTGCGCGGTGTTGTAGGCCCACCACGATGGATCACCAAGCAGCCTCGGGTTATCCAAGACGTTTCCCTGAATCCTCTCAGGCGGAGCGAAGGCTTCACCCTGCTTGCTGTAGTAGTCGGCCAAGTCCTTTCCGGCCCCGGCCATGCCGTCCGCTCCAAACCTGTTCCCGAGGTATTGGATGCCGGAGCCTACGGATTCACCCACAGAAGCGGAACCAGCGGCCAGACCACGGGCTGCATCGGCATAAGGTTGAAAGCTGGCCTTGAGAGAGCCCATATCCCACAGGTCGTCATCCTGCTTTGGAGCTGCCACAGGTTGAGCGGCCTGGGCCGCTTCCACCCCGGGCATCACGAACCGCTCAACGAAGCTGGGCTTCTCCTCGGGCTGGTCGTCGTCCAGGGGTACAAGCATGATCTGCCGTCCGGCCGCAGGCACTCTGGGCTGCTCTTCATCCAGGGGGATCAATTCAATCTGCTGGGGCAAGGGGACCTCCTAACGGGGCTTGATCTGATAGCGCTTGCCGTCGATCACCACGACGCCGTTCTGGTCGGGCCGGTATTGCTGGCCACCCACGTTCACCATTCCCTGATCGTCGAGCATCGGGGCGGCGCTGGGCTGGGGTCCGCGCTTCTGGTTATAGGCCTTGGCCTGCTGTTCGTGGAGCTGCCGGGCGTAGGTATTGGCCGCCTCCGGGGAGTCGAAAACCCCAAGGTGCCGCCCGGTCTGACGGAACTGCTGCACAGCCTCCTGTCCAGACATCACCCGCCCGTCGTCGCTCACCGTGGGAATCAGAACCTCTTTGCCATCCACATTGATGCCCATGGACCGCACGGTGCTGATCGAACCGTCCTGATTTTGGACAACCGGCCTGTTGGTCAGGTCAATATTCCCAGGCTGAAGCATTCCGCCCTGGGCCTGTGCTCTCTGTTCCGGAACTCTGGCCATCTGGCCCTGCTCTCCGAGCCGGAACCGCGCCGAAGGCCCGCCCGCGCTCTGGCCGGGGCCGGCGGCCGCCGCAGCCGTGTCCTGGCCGATGCCATGAGGGATGAACTTGATACCCAGGGACTGCATGGTCTGCTGGTTGAATGGCTGGGCAATGGAATTGCCATATTGGTCAGTCTCGCCGGTCCCGGCATGCAGGCCCCACAAGGCCTTGAACTCGCTGGGGGTCGTGGCCCTGGAGCCGTCCGGGAAGATGTACAGGCCGCCCATGTTGGGCTCCTTGTCCTGCTTCAATCCCTCGCGCCTGTCCTTCCGGTCCTCCTGCTCACGCATCTTGCGCGTCTGCCATTCCCGGTCCTCGGCCTTCATCCCACGCTGGAAATTGCGGTCCTCGTGTTTCTCAAGCTGCTTCTGCAGCAATTCGATCTTGCGGTCCGCGCGCTTCAAGGCCTTCTCCACCTGCGGGTTGCCGTCGAACCTAGAGATGTTATCCCGGTAGCTCCGCAGCATCTGCAACTGCGTGGCCGGGTCCGACAAATACGGCTGGATCTGCGCCCGCTGTGCCCGTGCACGGTCGGCACCGGCCCCGCCCATCAGCTCCACTTCCTGCAACTTCTCATCCTGCATGCGCATGGCCCGCACGGGGTCGGTGGACAGAAAGTACATGGCGGACACGTCCGGGGCGTGGCGGCTGAACTCGCCGCGGGTCATGACCGTGCCGTCGGGCTTCACGAACCGCTTGAACGTCTGGCTCTTGGGGTTGGTGTCCAGCTTCGCGCCGATAAGCTGCTGCGTCTGGTCCAGGAGGTTCGGGCCACGACCCTCCTTCTCCCATGTCGCATGCTCCAGGCTGTGCGTGTCCGCGTTGGGGATGGCATCCCAGACGGAGAGAGGGGCGTTCAGGTATTCCAACTCCTGCTTGGCCTTCACCGCTCCGAGCTGCTTGGCGGGCATCCCAAGGGCGCGCTCCGCCATATCCGCGTCCAGACGCTTCTCGGCCAGGCCCATCTCGGCCCTGTTCGCCCGGTCCCGTCCGAGTGCGCCGAACGCCCGCTCAACGGTGTTGCCGATTCGATTGTATTGATCCGCGACCGACGACATGGGTGACCTCCTGGCTTGGGACAAGCGAAGAGAAATGGAGTTGGTTGACAAGGCTTTTCAGAAACATGTAGAAGGGGCGCACAAGGGGGAGATTGTGAGATCAATCACAACCTTGGTTCAGGACTTGCACGACTCGTTCAGGTGGGCAAAAACAGCACATCTGGCGTTGTTTTTTTGAGCAAGTGTGTTATATAGATCACAAGAGGTGAAATCATGAGCGTCGCAACTTATGATCAATTTAAGCGGGTTGCAGATTTGGGGTCTTCTTTGAACCTCACTTTCCTTTCGAGGTATCTTAGGACCTTCTTCTTTCCGCTGACCCTTTTCGCGAGCTTCCTACTGACGTGCTTCGGTCATCTTATCTTGACGCAATACGTCAAGCTTGCCCGTGTGCTTTTTGCCTCGTGTAGTGGGCCCTGTGAGGGGGAGGCTTGCCCCATCGATAGGATTAAGAACGATCCTATCGTTCTCCGCGCTACCCTTAAGGAAACACTTGATACGACCATCAGTATCAGGTGGGCCGCCCCAATCACTCATCTTCTTTCGCTTCAATATGTGATGCTTGATGATCTTGTCGAAGACATCGAGCTCGCCTGTAATGCTGAGTTTCAGTCCCTTACAAATGACCTCGCCGCCGCGCTGTGATCTCAGTCCGTGGCCCACTGACTCTCGTCCCAACAGAAGCCTTCGCGGCATCCAAAAAACGCGCCCTTAAGAAGTTCCCTGATTGCAACGGGGATGTGGATGCGTTTGTAGACGGTCTCTGCCAAAACCCTGATCAGGGTGATGTCTTCCCGAGCTTCCAAAGAATCACCATCCGGAAAGTCAGACTGCCTTTAAAAGCCTACGGTATTGGGAAAAGCGGCGGGCTCAGACTTCTTTTTTTCGTCTACCCGGACAAAATGAAACTTGTGCCTTTATTCCTCTATGTGAAAGGGCAATTCGCAGACGAAAAAAAAGTCCGCCAAGCTGCCAACAAAACAATCCAGAACGTGGTCAAGGAATTGAACTCATAGTCCAATCCAAAGAACCCACCCGACCGAGGGGACCACTAGGCCCCCCCGGTTTCAAACCAACATCCATTCCTATTTGCTTGTCACAGATCCCGGCCCTGGTGGGCCGTTTTTGTTTGTTGGGGCTAAGGGAAATCGACCGACCGATTACCCCTTGCCCGTTATTCCTGATCTCTGCTATCGCTACTCCCAAAAGGAGTTATGCGGCATGAAGAAACTCTTGGTCCTGATCGTTTTCGTTGTGGTCCTGGCCGGTTGCGCCAGCAAAGGTGCAACACCTTCCAAGGCGGGCACAGCCGAAGTCATCACCCGCGACGGCCAGAAATGGGTCCACGTCCTGAACTCCGGCGTTGAGTTCCCGCTGCTCGGGGCGTGGAAGGGTGCACAGATTGAAACCATGCGGGACAAATCTGGCATGAACCTTACCGCCATCGCCGTTATTTATGGCGAGGTCTCCGAGCATTCTAGGGCTGTTGTGGCCTTTGTCTATCCGCCCAAAACGACCACAGAGAGCTTCGCCAACATGGTCTATTCTGGGGACTACAGTGAACAAGAAGCCGGAAAGGCTTTGTGTGACAAGGCTGAGTTGCCGTTCAAAAGCTCCAAGCTTGTCTCCCCAAATGTTTTCAACGCGCAATGCCAAGGTACAGGATTTGAGTACAGCGGGTATTTGCTCGAAGCATCCAAAGATAAGCAAATCACCATCCTTTATTGGGGCGCTGGATATGCCCACGAAGGTGCCTACCCGGCCCTGCAAGAGATGATGCGCCAGGTTCAAATCCATTAGGCCGTCCTCTCCCGGCGGGACCAGGACCAGGGCTTGCGGTTCCACTGACTGTTCACGGGGTCCGTGGCGCAACATTGGCCAATCACCCAGGAAAGGCCTTCGCCCACAAAGCGGATGCCCACGCCGATCAGGTCGACTTTCTTGGTCTTGCCCATGGCCCGGCGCACCTCGTTATGCCGGTGCATCCATATCCAACGCCACACTGCGGTCATGATCTTGGACTTCTTCATCCATCGCACCACAGGCCGCGCCCACACATGATATCCGCGCACCGTGGACAGGCCGATGTGCTTGCGCATGTGTCTATAGCCGAGCCTTAAATCGGCGTCGCTCATGAGGCCCTGCTCATGTAACTCCGTGCAAATGATGGAACCACCATCGTCCGGCCCGTTGTCGGGCCCATTGTCGTTGTTGTTGCTGTAATTCGGTCCATTGAAGCCTGGGTTGTCCGCTTCTTGCTGCTCAGGGCCAAAGCCCGTGTCGTTTGAAGCGTTGTCGGTGTCGTTGTCCGCATACCCGCCAGCCCCAGGTCCTTCGATTCCGCCCCTGCCTTTGCCGAAACTGGAATTTCTGGAGTTGAGAGCGTTCAGTGCTTTGTCATGCGCTGTTCTCTCCATCGACATCTGCACACCGGAAGTCACCTTATTCCCTGTCGAAGTCAGCTTATTCGCTGAAGACATCTCGGCCCTGGTCGCCATGTCCGGGTTGTACCCAAGGGCCTCCAGGGCATCCACATAGGCCGGATCAAACCCGAACATATGCTTGCTCTGGCTCCAGGCATCCGTGATCGGGGAGAGCAAACGGGCGGAGAGATCACCATACATCGTGGGTGTTTTCCCAATTTCTGGGGCCAGTGTCCCTACTTCTGTCGGGTTGGCAAAATCAGTTTCATCTGCCCTGCTCTTCAGCCCATAATCGTGAACGGCCTGCGCCGTCTTATCAGCAATAAATCCAAGGGTTCTATCCGCCAAGCTCTTCACCCCACCAGCCGCAAGATTCGCCCCAAAGGCGGTGGCAATATCCCCGAAGCTGGCGCTCGGAACGCTGGACATCTGCATCCCAGTATCAAGGGCGGCCTTGCCAACCGTTGGCGACGCGGTTGCAAAAGCATTCCCAAGGCTCATCTTGCCGCCGCTGGTGACATTGACGCCATCGGTCACGGACGCCACTCTCCCGGAATCCCTACTACTCTCAACATTGCTGTTGCTGCTTCCCAGGCCTCCAGGGGCCGCGCCGGTGCCCATGGGCCCCTTGCCGCCGCCCACGTTCACAGGGCCGGGGCTGTCCACAACGGTGCCCACGCCATAGTCCTTGGTCGGCCCCAGGGCGTCGATGGCCGCCACGGCCGTTCCACTCCCGCCGATTCCTGCGCCCAGGCTGGGCAACTGCCCCTGCATCAATGCCCGCTTGGCCGTGGTCACGGGCAACAATCCGCCGATCTTCCGGCCCGTGGCCCCGCTGGCCTGCGGGTTGGGAAGAGCGAAGCCAGTGTTGAAATGCCGGGCGATGGGTGAGTTTCCGAATGCTGCCATGGTTATCTCTCCTTAGAAGAAGCTGAAGGCCGCGCCGACACCGCCGCCGGTGATGGCGTTCAGGGCCGAGCTGTAAAAGTCACTCGCCGGGTTCATAAAGGCGTCGGTGAGCACCGCCGCCCCGGCCCCGCCCAGGGCCCCCGTCACCCAATCATTGTCCTTGGAGCCGGTCAGGGTCTTGGCGAGCTGCGCCCCCAGCGGCGCGTTGAACGCCCCCAGGTAGCTGCCCTTGTCGGTCAGGGCCTTGGTCCAGGAGTCGGTGTCGCTCATCGTTGCCGATGGGTCGTTGAAAAAGTCGCCCAGGCCCGCCTTAGCCGCGTCCTCGGTGCCACCGATCAGGGCGTTTTTGGCCGCGTCCGTGCCCACCTTCTCGGCCTGGGGCGTCTCGGAGTTCAGATAGCTGCCCAGGCCCGTGCCCATCTCGGTGCTCAGCCCGGCGATGGACAGCTTGCGCGAAGCTGCGGCCTGCTCCTTGTCGGCCTCCAGGGCCTCACGGGCATTGTCCGCACTCTGTTCCAGGCCCTGCTCCTGCAAGGCCAGGCTCCTAGCCTGTGCATCGCGGGCATCCTTGTTCGCATAGGCGGAGAGCAGATAGGGGGCCTTGGTCTCAACCTCTTCCTTGCGTCCGTCCCTGCGTTTGCGGCCCGTCACGCCGGCGATCTGTGTAATCATGCCACACCTCCCTCGCCGCCGAACTTGGCGGCCAGCAGTTCCAGGCGTCTGGCCCGCTGCCGGTCCAAGTCACCCTGCATCGAGCCAAGCACCCCATGTGTGCCGACGCCGACCGCGGCCACCCTGTTGGCCTCAGCGTTCTGGTCGCCGACCATATCGTTGCGCTCGTCAAAGATGCTCTGGGAAAGGTCAAGCCTGCGCTGCGCGAGGTCCAGGCTCTTGTCCCTGGCCTTCTGGCGCCACCCGGCTTCCATGGCCTGCATCTCCTTCTGGGCCTGCTCCCCGGCCATGGCCCGATCCGCCCATGCCGTGTTGACCACCGCCCGCTGATTCGGGGAGGCGGTCATCAGCTTCTGCAACAACCTCTGGTATTTGGGCAGTTGGGTGTAGTCCATGCCCGACTCGCCGAATGCTTCGCTCATCGCCCTCTGCCTCCGTTTCCGTTGCAGATCCTCAAGCCCCGCCGCTGGTGCTTGGAAATATTGCCGCCCCGGGCCGTGCTGATCCTGGCCGCGACCTCGCGGGCCAGAGCTGGGTCCAGGCCCTGCACGTTGACTCTCTGTTTTCCCTTTTCAAGCAATTCCCGAATCTGATCCTCAGTTGGGAGATCCGGCAGCTCAAAGGCCTTCACGCGCCGCTGCACCTCGGCCTCGATGGCCGCTTCAACGTCCGCATCGGAACGAGGGGCAGCAGTGGCTTCTTCCAGGGCCTTGGTCCAATCGTTGGTCATGGGTTGTCTCCGCTCAGTTCCATGTCTGATTACCTCGCGTTAGACTGCGTTGGAGTAGGCACCGGGCTGCTTGGCCCAGGCACACACCAGATAGTTGTAGGCACCGTTAATTACGTTGGAGGCGTCCCTGACCTTCCTTCCCTGAGCCACAAAATCAGCGAGATATGTCGCCCCCGTATAAGGGGCGTCAACCTGGCTCGGATATATCGTGGTCTTAGTCGCCTTGTTCTGTGGGTCAAGCGCGGTGCTTTGGAGAATCCAGCTTCCAGTCAGGTTTGTGGCCTTATTAAGCACTGCCCCAGGATTGAACCTAAAGTTATCGAACACACCATCGGCATTGGCGTTCCCAGCCCTAATCAAGAACTTACTGAACCCAGGAATACTCTTGAAGAAGTACGCCTGAAACAAGTCAGTGCCCGCGGCCATATTGAACGTAACCGACGCTGCACCAACATTGGTGACGATGCCTGTACCGTCGAAGGCTGCGGCGGTTGAGTTGAGCTTAAGCAAATACCCGGATGCGAGGTCTTTGTGCCACACATACCAATCTGGAGCGGCACCAGATGCACCAGACAACCACCTGAACAGAATCATGTCGGGGCTGCCACCAAGGTCATGATTCACAACAACCGGGGTACTCCCGTTGCTGTTGAACTGGGCCATGTCGAACCCGTACTTGCGCCCACGCTTGAGGGCCAAGCCGTGGCAGGTCGTGCCCAGGTGGTTGAGCATATTGCTGGCGTCCACCCCAATAGTACCGGGCCCAAACGTAACCCCGCCAGCCGCTTGCGCGGTAGCAGCACATGTGTTCAGCCAGTACCCAGGCCGCAACGAGTCGCAGATGCCTCGGTAGTAGTCCGCGCCTTGTGCGACCAGCGGGTTGTACAGCAGGAAGTCCGGCTGGAAGTCCTTGCCTGTGTCAACGTCATGGGCCACCCCTGTGCCAACCCACTTGAAGGCTGCGATGCCGTCACCGGGCCACACCTCGGGAGAACCTTGCAGTTGGTTGGTAGTGACTTCAAACCCAGAAGGCTTATACTCCATTTCATCTTCTGTGCGAAGGTGGTAGTTGGTATACGATGTAACATCACCATCACCTACAGCTACCCGGAATGAATCTCCTACTATAGGGTATTCCCCTTGGGATACTCCATTTTTAGTAAACACTACTGTAAGGGCGTCCATATCCACAGCAATACCGATCACGTCCTGATTAGTGCTGCCCCATGTGGCAAGGCCCGTTGCGATAGAGGCGTTATTGTTTGCTACAGTCCCGTCCCACCCGGCGTAACCCCAACTTCCTGCAGTAGTTCCGGGCCAAGTACCAGAGAAGCCGTCTTCGATAATACCACAACAGGCATAATCAGCACTGTAATTTGAAATAGCTTGAATTTCTGTGTACTGCTTCCCCTTAGTAATTGCAGCTGTGAGTGCCGGACCACCGTAGCCTGCACCGCTGGAAGTCAGCGCTCTACCGTTAGCTGTTACAGTGCCTATGGGTACGAGTGGATTACCAAGTGACTGTGTGCTCGTCGGCGTATCGTTCGACTGCGTGACACCAGTGCCAACAACAGACAAGTCATTACCGTTACCGCTAGAGTCCTCCCCCAGGTTGCTCGCATTAGCGAACTTGTAGTACCCTCCTTCTGTCCCGTGTCCACCCGTGTACATTCTCGGTACACAGATTCCGTCCTGCTGATCTGTTACATCATCCACAGTAAGAGCCAAACCATCGACAACATGTACCTCAGCCATGGCGCACTGCGAAGCTGTACCATAGCCAGACGCAAGCCAACGTCTTCCGAGAAACACGCTATTACCTGCTGCGTGTAACGCACGGAATGCGGCCAGACTACCGGGGTCCAGTGACGTTGCAAGGTCCGTAACTCGCTGCCCATTGATGAATATCTGCATCCTGTCAGCAGCCGTAGAGAGGTTGGAGTCATATACCATCAACCCATGCTGCCAGCCAGTGGGGTCACGCAAGAGCGCATTAGATATCTTCTGCCCCTGAATTGTACCAGAGCTCATATTGTACCCTTGGAGTTGGGCCGTCGAGACAATATGCAAAAGTGACATGTTAGATTTATCGACACCACCAGCAAACAATGGATAGTCAACAGACGCCACTTGGTACACGCGGAACCAAAGTGATATGGTTGCTTGCTTTGTAGTGTAGCAGTCCCCGTTACCAACTAACGTGCGTGACAGGTACGATATACCATCCACAAACTGGAGTGAATGCTCAATGTTGTACGGGTAGCGGAAGCCCGATGGCAGGGAACGACAGAGCATGGGCCACATCATGCTGCAGCCTCCCAGCCAGTCCCGGCCAGCAGATTCGTGCCATCGTAGTAGCAATGGATCATGGTGCGCACACTGAGGTCCGGCTCCCCGGCGCTCCCCCAGTCCCACAAGTCGCCCCATGCGGTAACAGCGTGCCCATCAGGGTCCAGGACCAGCAGATAGTCGGTCCCGGCCACCATGTTCGTCGGGTTGGCTATGGTGCAGTCGTCAGTGAGGGTCAGCTCGAGGATCTGCGCTGCGGCCACGTTCCAGGCGTAGGATGTCGCCCCGGTATCCGTGGCCCTGGCCGGGCGCTGCTGGGCGGTCCAGACGCCAGCCGCCGCAAACTGGGCGAACAGGGCAAGATCGGTCGTGTCGCACTTTGCGGCCCAAATCCACCGCTTGTCACCGGCGTTCGCGTCCGGGCTGATCACGGCCGGGGAGTCTTCGGCCAGCCCGCTGTCGGCCTTGAGCAGGTAGACATAGAGCCCGCTGTCAGTGAAGACCAGGGCCCCGTCGCCGTCGTTCAAGTTGTCCCCGGCTATCTTGTCCAGGGCGTTGTCGGTTCCCCCGGTCAACGCGCCCATGCGGTAAAGTTTACTCATCTGCTTACCCTCACTTCCTGGTAGAGATATCCGAAGGCGATTGGCTGGAACCCCATCGGCGTGTCTTTGGTCTTCAAGCTGAAACGGAAACGGTGTGACCTGGCCTGCAGGTTCAGCTCCTGGTTGCCCTCTGCGATAACCCCGGCCGTCCCATCCAGGCCCAGGCTCAACCTGATCTGTTCGCCGGGTACCGTGGTGAACCAACTGTCCTCGGAATCCTCGAACCAACTCTCCTCGGAGTCCTCGAACCACGGCAGGCCGGAATCAACGGTATTGGGGATGTGGATGACGGAAAGGGTATGCTCCTCGCTGATCTTGCGGGCGATGATCTTCATGTGCCGGAGCAACGTCTCCATGTAGACGTTGTTGTCCGGCCAGAAATCGCCGGTCTCGCAGATCTGCCAGATGTATGCCCCGTCAAAGCTGGTGCCGTAGTCCAACCGCAGCAGCCGCCCGGTATCGACACCGCCGTAGCAGTGCCTGCGGCCATGGTTGTCCAACACGGTGAACCCGCATTGGAGCATCAGCGCGCCTGTGGCTACCGGGTCCTTGCGAAGCCACTTCTTGCGCACCAGGTCATAGACCACCCAGAGGTCGCACTCCGTGCTCTGAGCCGTGGGCAGCAGCAAGTTGTACTCCTTGTAGAGCGCGTCGTACCAACCCCTGGCGTTGGCGATGGCCCCGAAATTCACGCACTTGTCGGTCTCGCTCGGGTCGAAGTAGATCTCCAGGCCCTTGAGCGGGTACAGGACCGCGCCGTCAAACATGTAGGGGCCAGAGAACGACAGCCACATGGCCACATTGCGGGTCACACCCTCAGTCAGTTCAAACCCGGCCTCGGCCGCCACCAGGGTCAGCGGCGCAGGGCATCCGACGGTCTTGGAGATGGTGTAGAGCTGGTAGTTTTCCGGGCTCTCGCCGTTCAGTAGGTGAGTCTCACTATCCTTCAGCGCAAGGAGGGTGTCGTAGATGTTCGAGCCGAAGCGGTTGAAGATGCTCACCGCACCGCGCAGTTCGGCGGCGCCACCCACATACATGGTCTGTTCGCCGAGCATGGAGGAGAGGTCGCCGTTGAAAACATCCGGGGCGTTGGGCATGGAGTAGTCCAGGCGATTGCGCTCCGTGCTATCGGGCCGGTCGAACAGCATCAGCGCGCCCTTGTAGTCGGCGGCGAAGGTATAGGCCGGGACACTGAGCTGGGCCGGGATGCCGTTTACAAGGTCAACGCTGGTGCCGTCGTTCTCGGTGTCTGCGGTCAGGGTCCCGGAGAATGTCAGCTTGTAGCAGTAACCGGTGCTGCCAAACAGATGCTGGGCATGTTCGCTGCCCTCATCCGGAGGATTCCAGCTCACCACACCTGTCTGCCCCAGGGTCGCCCCGCCCACCGCCGTACCGTCGCTCAGGCCTGTGACGGCTTCAAAAGAGTCGCCATCCCAGTACTTGACCGTCATCACCGATGCCGTGGCGTTGCGGTTGTCGGCGTTCATCTTGACCCTGAAGCCGCTCATCCGTTCCGGGAACTGCAGAATCAGATGGTCGGAGCTGGTCAGCCCCCCGATCAGCGCGCAGATGGGATAGTAGACCGAACTCTCCTCGTTGACCTCCAGGGTGTAGTCCTCATACTTCGAGGAGCGCGAGGCCTGGAACTGCGTACAGGTCCGGTAGACTCCATCCCAAACATCCACCAGGGGCTGCATAGGCATGTCCGTGGTGACGTGCGAGATGCTGGCCGAACCTGCGGACAAGGTGATCATGTAGGCGTAGAAATAGAGCCCTTCAAAATGCTTAGGCTTAGCCGTACCCACAGTGCTGGTCCAGCTCACGTCTCCGTCCTGGGCCAGGGCCACGCCTGCGGACGTGGTGCCATCGCTCAGGCCGCTCGCATCGGTCCATGCGGTCCCGGACCAGTATTTGGCACTCAGGGTCGAGGCGGTGCTGTTCGCGGTCTCCACGCTCAAGCCAATGCCCTGGAGCGGTCTGGTGCTGAATACCAGCATGATGGGATAGGTCGCGGCGTTGAGGGCGATGAGATCCTTGCTGCCGACCAGGGTGTTGTTGGCGGCCTCGGTCCTGTCCTTGGGCGATGTCAGGCTGGAGTCCTTGACCACAAACACGGCGGCGCAACGGAACTTGTCACCGGCCCAAATCAGGGTTTCCACCCCGTTGGAGTAGACCATCTGCCCACCGGCCACTTCGGAGAAGCGCCCCACCCCGGCCCCGGCGGCATCGGTGTGCACGGCCACAGCCGTGAACTCTGCGGGCACCGGCGCTGCGGCCTGCATCACAAACACCTTGGATGCGGTCAGGCCCGCGTTCCAGGCCTGGACAAAGATATACTCGTCCCCATTGGCGGTGCGCAGTTGGAAGCCGTTGCGGATCATCGTGAACTCGTCCGGCAGCACGTCCTCGTTGATGCGCGTGTAGCCCAGCACCCCTTTGAGCGACGGATCGCCATAACGGACGTTGCGCAACTCGCAGTAGTTGTCCGGGCCGATCAGGCTGGGCGGCTTGGAGGGCTCCCACGCACCGCCAAACAGATGCTGCTTGGCCTTGTCCTGCACGTCGGGCATCAGTCGTCCACCTCGGACTCGCCGAAATCAATGCGGTAGCGCTGGATCACGGCGTCAAACAGCGACATGTGCCGGTCTCCCTCGCTGTATTTGCGGTCCTTGTACTTGGCGCGGGCGGTCACGAACTCGATCAGGGACGATTCGTAAATCTCCGGCAATGGGATCAGGTCCGTGACGGCGGTCATGGCCGTGGGCAGTTCGGCCAGGTAGACCTTGACCTTCTTGTCCACGGAGTCGTCGCCCTCGGCCGGAACCGGGTAGACACCTATATGCCCGTCAAACAGGTAGTATTCGACGGGCTCCCCGGCGAACTCCGCATCCGTGTTGCCGACGCGCCACGGGCCGCCCTTTTTCAATCCCTTTGCTGAATTGTAGATTGCGGCCACATCCACGGCATATCTGAGTGACAAACTCAGCGGATATTCAAGCTGCCCGGCCACAAGCGTGATCTCCGCCGTGGTGCCCATGCACAGGGTCTGTGTGGCAATGTCCTTGGCCCCGAGGTTGGCCCAATACATCAGGTCGTCGTTCGTCCAGAACGCGGCGGACACCTCGTTGAGGTTCGAGCGGACCCTGGTGAACAGATCCCCCAGGGTCATGGAACTCATGGACTGGGTGCCGGGAAGTACGTGGTCGCTCATCACAATGCCCCGATGCCGCCCGTCTTGGGCAACTGGTGGTTCAGGTGGGTGGCCATGGTGATGCCCTGGATAGCGCCGAGCACCCGCTTCCATTCGGCGGCGTAGTACTGGCGCTGTTTGAGCACGTCCTCGTAGTTGGAGTCTTCGGGCTTGGGAATGCGGATCAGGTTCATGACCGGCCAGGCCACGAGCCCGGCGTGGTACTCCTCGGGGATGTCGTCGATGCTGCTGGGGCTGTAGGTGTGCTCCAGAAGCAGGTCGTTCTCGAACCCGATGTCATCCACCACGATCTGCTTGGACCGCACGAACCAGCGCGAGTCGTCATCCAAGCTGGAATGGCTGGGCGGGATCTGGGCCAGGGGGATGTGCTGGTCGTCTCCACTGCCCGGCCATTTCGCCACAAGCCCGCCGCTGGTGTAGTCGTAGCCTTCGCCGAGCCCGGCGCTGCCCGTCAGGCTGAACGAGTCATCACTGACCACGGTGATCTTCCATGTCCCGTTGGCCGCGGTGTTGCCGAGCACCCCGGCGATAAACACGATGTCGTCGGTACTCAGTCCATGCCCGACAGCCGTGATCACGATGGGGCTGGCGTTGGTGGCGCCGGTGATGGCCTTGGCCCTGGTTCTGATGTCCCACACGCGCAGGATCGTCTGGCAATCGCTGGGGCGGGCGAACACGTTGGTGTAGGAGGACAGCAGGGCGCTCTTCTCGAAGTACCTGCTGTCCCGGCCCTTGATCTCCAGGCCAAGCGCCCGCACGGCATCCGCAATCCAGGTGCTGATGCTGGCGTTGGAGACGGTCTTCGGCTGCGGTTCGATGATCCCGTTGCGGATGGCCTGGATGAGCTGGGCTTCGGTCACGGCTTAACCCTCGGCCTGCTCGGCCTTGAACTTCTCGTAGTGGGCCATGATGGTCTCAGCCTTCTTGACGTTGGCGGGCAGTTTGTAGCCGCCGGCTTCCATCTCGGCCATGGCCTCCTCGGGCGAAATGGCGTCGGAGTCGGCGGGTAGGGTGTCGTTGCCCTCGGTTCCGGCCAGGGTCTCGCCGCCCTGCGGGGTGTCGGTGCCTTCCTTTGTCTGCTTAAGGGCCACAGCATTCTCAGCTATGGCCCCGGAAAACTGGCTACTCTCGTCGGTGATAATCTCGCCTTCGTGGAGGCGGAAGGAACCGGGGCTGCGGGCCAAAAGTTTCTTGGCGTCGGTGTAGCTCACGTCGCAGACCATCCCCCTCTGGGGCAGGAACTCGTACTTCTTCGTGAGGTCCGGGCGGTCGAGCACCAGATCTTTCTTCTTGCCGATGTACTTGATCTTCACGTTGGACATTCCATCCTCTCCTTGGGGTTAAAACCGGGGCGGATGTTCCGCCCCGGGAAACGGTTCTCTATGGTCGGCGCCATCAGTCGAAAGCGTCGGACTCGTCGGTGATGAACCCGTCAACCATCTTGTAGTAGACGTCCACGGACACGACGGCCGCGATGGGGAAGGTCCCCCCAAGGATCTTGGCGTCGATGGTGTCTTTGGCCGTGTAGATGTAGTGCAGGGCCGTGCTGGCCGCGTCGTCCAAGAAAGATGAGTTGGTGGCCGAGGTGGCGACAATGCCGTCAAAGAAACGGTCCACATTGTCGCCGTCGCCAACGTCAACGGTGCGGTCGACTCCGAGGGCGCTCACATGGAGGACAACATCCAGGACCATGGCCCCTTTGGGGATGGGCACCATCTCGATCACGGAGTTCGCGTCCAGGGCTGCGGCGGCCGTGTAGGTGGCGCTGCGGCAAAGCACCACGCCTGCCGGAACACCGGAAGTAAAGGACATGTCGGAGATCACAGCGCCAGTCTGCACGGTTACGGCTGCCGCATTGGAGCTGACAGCCGTTCCGAGCATCAAGGCCAGAATGGTCATGAGACAAATCAGAATGCGCTTCATAGCTTGGTTCTCCCTTTGGGAACCGGGCCGGAGAATCACGCCTCCGGCCCGGGTTCATGGTTCATCTACGCCGCAGCGGCGTTGGGGTCCTTGCAGTAGGAATCGATGGCGATGGAACCGAAGTCGACGCCGTTCTCACCGTTCTCGTCCACGTAGGTGGAGCGCTTGGTGCCGAAGATGGAGCCGGCCGAGATGCCCAGGGAGTTACCCATGTCGAACAGCTTCTCGTTCCAATCCATCTTGCTGGGGCCACCGGCCTTGCCCCAGGCGATGATGCCAGCGTGGGCGCCCAGGAACAGGCTGCGGGAAGCGGGCAGGTTGGCGGTGGAACCGTAGTCGTCGAAGCGAACCACGTTGCGGCTCTTGTGCAGGATCACGTCGGCGTATTCGCCCAGCGCGTTGGAGTAGACCTTGTTCTTTTTGCCGCGGTCACCAGCTTCCTTCTGGATCTGCAGCCAGTCGTTTTCGCTGGTGCTGGTGCGCAGGTTGAAAGCGTCAAAGGTGTGCATGAGCAGCACAAACTTCTTCTCGCCGTTGATCAGGATGGGACGAATCATGGGGTCCATGGTCTCGGCCATGGCCAGACCGCGTTCAACCATGCTCAGGCTCATCTTGTCGCTGGAGTCCAGGTCGTCGCTGCTGGTGGCGTCGCCCGAGTAGATCAGGTTGTCCGGGGTACTCAGGGCGTTCCCGGCAAAGCCAGTGAAAGCCAAGGAGGCCTTGAAGGAGGTGTCCACGCCGCGGGCACCGGCCAAGTACATCATGATCAGTTCGTCGTAGACCTCGGCCCACCAGATCTTGAGGGCATCGCGGCCCTTGATCCGGACGTTGTGGGGCACGCGCTGCTCGGACATCTTGCCCTTGGACTGCGTACCTTTGCGGAGTTGGTTGATGAGCACAGAGTCGTTGAAGAAGTCCAACGCTTCCATGTAGTCGGTGCCTTCCAGGGTGGTGTCGCCTTCAGCACCCCAACCATTGAGCTTGCGAACCAGGTCCACGGTGATCTTGTCACCGGCGGCCTTGTTGAGCTCGGTCTGGACCTTGACGATGGCGTTCTCGTCCTGGCCCATGAACTTGTTGTAGAACATGGCCTTGGCGACTTCGCTCATCAACTCCTTGCCCCACACCTTGCGGGCGCTGGGGTGGTTGACTCCAAATTCCGTGTAACCCATGGCTATTACTCCTTTAGCCGGTCAAGGCTCAGTAGGGGCTAGGCGATCCCGAGGTACTTATCCTTCTGGGCCCGCGTCAGCCTGTCCCACTGCTCGTCCGTCATGTCCTCAACGTTCTTGAGGTCTTCCGGAACATCAGAAGCGCCCGGGGCTGAACCCAGGCCGCGGAACCGATCCTCATCCGGCCGGTCGTTCGTTTTCTTGAGAGCTTCGGCCACAGCATCAGCCACGGCCTTGTCCATGTCCGTTTGGGTGAATTTGCCCTCACCCTCGGCTTTGAGGTTCTTGAGCGTGGAGAGCATCTTCACGACGCTGACAGCGCCAGCGCCCAGGTATTTCCTGGACTCCTTGCCGTTCCCGTCGAGGATGGTGATGATGGCCCTGGGGTCCGTGAGAACCGCGACTTCCGTGGGGTCAATCCCCGCGGTCTTGGCAGTCTCAAGCAGGTCCGGCCCAACCGGGCTGTTCTCGTCGAACAACCCGGGTGCGACCGCTTCCATCTCGTCCAAACAGGTGTCGATGAAGGCGTTGGTTTTGGCCTGTCTGGCCTCGGATTCGCGCTGCTGTTGGGCTGCCCTGACCTTGTGCATCTCAATCTTGCTGGAGATGTTGTAGGCCATGGCCCGAACGCTGGGGTCTTTGGGACCGAGCTCACTGATAGCTTCGCGCAGATCAGCGCCCTCTCGGATGTCCATTTGCACGACCCCGGCCAGCTCCGGGAAGTCATGGACAAATACGTCCACGTCCTCACGAATATCCTCGGGGATTGAGACCTTTCTCGGGGTTTGAGTCGGCTCTTGCCGGGGCTGCACAGAAGGCGCAACCTCGCGCTCTGCCAATGAGGCCTCAAGCTGCTCCACTCGCGCGGCAAGCTCTTTGCGCTTGTTCCGCTCTTCATGGAGGGCCGCCTGTGGAACGTACCCTTCAGGTGGCTTCGTTCCATCTGGCGCCTTCTCGCCGGGCTTTTTCTCTGCCTTTTCCTCGCCGTCCTTCTTTTTCAGATCCTGCCCGGCTTCGCCTTCCGGAGGGGACGGCTCCGCTTCTTCCTGCGTCCCTGGCTTGTCCTTGGCGTCATCGACGGTTTCCTGCTGGCTTCCGTCATCGTCCATGGCCCAAGAGATATCGTCGCCACTGTCCTCGCTTTCCGAGTCGATGGTGGCGTCAGTCTCCTGCTCCTGGACGGTGGTATCCACGGCCTCCTGGCCGCCGCCTGCGTCTGCCTGTGTCGCTTCGATCTTCTGTTCTTCCACGCTCATGTCTGGTCTCCTTTTTCGTCCTTGACCTGGACGAGTCCCCGGTGGATTACGGCTCCGGGGGTGCCGTAGTTATTTGCTCGGCGGTGTCGCCCGCCGATGGCGTCAAAACAAAAGCCCCGCCAGACGCAGAGGATTCAATCCTTTTGCGTCCGACGGGGCTGGTGCGCGGTCGGTGTCATCCTGTGACGGGGCTCTCTGGCGCAGTCACGGATGTCGTTCTTTTTTTCCTGGGTTAGGGGTTGACCTCTTCCCCTTTATCAATTTTCTCCAACAAACTGAGCAGCATCTTCAAGCTGCGGATCAGCGCCTTGATCATCAGGCTGACTCTCGGATCACGGCTCATACTCGCGCCTCGTGCGGTTTGTCCCACTGGATACGGTCGAAGCCGTTGCGAAAATTCTCACGTTCCTGCCCTGTTTCACTTTTCCAGAAGCGGAAGTTGCGTCCGTCTGGCACAGGGCGATATCCCTTGAAGTGCTGCTCCGCCTTCTTCTCAAAGGCTGCCTCCTCAGCTCTGGTCACAAGTACATCCTCCTCCAGTCCCGATCCTCGCTCACTTCGGCCGGGGGCGTCATGGATTGGGGTGTGGGCTGGGGCTGACATTTGGACCCAACCTCCGCGCCTGTTTTAAATGCCGCAACCTTAGCCGTCTCGCGCCTGGTGTCGGCGTCCGTGGCCTTTGCCCCGGCCTCGACGGGCTTGGCCGCAGCGTCGGACTTGTTCTTCTCGGCCCTGGAGATGATCTCTGCAATCTCGGCCTGGAGCTTTGCAACATCCAGGGCGCGCATGGCATGTTCGTGAGTGTCTATGTCCTGGGCCTTGGCCTGTTGCTGCTGGATCTCTGCCATGGCTTTGGCTTTGATTTCCTCGGGGCTCATATCCTGAGCGTCCGGAGCCTCGCCAAACATTGGCCGGATCTTGGCCATGATGGCGTCCTTGTTGGGCAGGTTGGAAATTTCGAACCACAGGAGCATGAGCTGCGGGATGACCTCGGGCGGGCTCTTCTTGATAGTCTCCATGAGCAGGTTCGCGTTCTGCTCCCGAATGGTGTCCGTCCTGGGGGCATCGCTGACCACGACGTCGTACTTGCCCTGGGTGACGTTGTTGCGAACCTCAAATACCCCTTCACCGACCTTGATTTTCTCGTTCAAGGTTACAAACCTATCTGCCTTGGTCAGGCTGTCGGTGATACGCAGGACCTTCTCGTAGGTCCATGTGCCCTGCACCTCCGACACTGCAAGTTCTCCCAGGCGATGACATGCCCGGCGGTAGTTGTCGAAGAGGCTGGCCGTCAGAGTTTCAGAGCGCCGCACCCTGCTGTCCATGGCGGCCCCGCTCATGGCGCGACTTTCCTGGCCCAGGCGTTCGTCGTTGGCGCCTGAAATCTGCTGGATCTCGGCGGAACTGACCTGCATGATTTTGAACTGCCCCTCGGACAGCCCCATCTGCTCATCCATCTCAAACCGCTTCCCCCCATCTTTCAACACGATCATGCCATCGAGTTTGTTAGCCTCCTCGTATGCGGCCTGGGTGTCCTCCACCGCTTCCTTGTCAACGATGATTCTGCGCTTCTGTAGGTGGGCCAGCATCATGGAGCGGCGGCGGTTGACCTCTTCCTGCTGTCCGCGAACCTGGCGCGGCATACCGTAGGGGAACCCGAGACGATCCACATAGCCCACGAAGGGAACGAATGGGTATTGATCGTGGGGGCATGGACTCGGCACGTCCTGGAGCACGGTGTCACCCAGGAAGGTGCACACACGCAACTTACGGACAACGGCCCGCGGAAGGCGCTGGGCGGCCTTCACGGCCTGTATGATTTCCAGGGGATTACCTTTCTTCAGGTCGAGTTCCATAACCCTGCCGTCAGCAAACACAGCAAATGTGGCTGGTTCGTACACCACGTACCACATTTCCACAGGGCGAACCCTTTTGCGGTCCGACTGCACCCAATAGGTGGAGCTCATGCGCCTTTCATCCTCAACCTCTGTGGCCTCATCCTCGGAGAAGTCCGTCAACGCCCCTGCGCTGTCACTGCTCATCGCCTCATATCGGTTGTCGATCTCAGCAGCCTTGTCTGGGAACAGAGCCTTCAGGCTGTCCAGGTCCATCCACTTGTGCTCGAATACGTATCGGCACGTCCTTGTATCCAGGAAGGGCGAGCCGAACGGATCCCAGAAGATGTTCTTCCAGTCCCTGTACTCAATGCGGACGGGTTCACGTCGAGGGTCGTCCCAACTCGTGCCCAGGAAGCAGCACCCCCAGCCAGGCCCAACCTGGTCGGCAAACGCCTCACTCAGGATGTAGTCGCCCTCGTTCTGGTGCATGAGGAACTTTAGAGCCTCGGTCATGATCTCTGAAAGCTCTGAATCCTTTTGGGTGGCGCCCTTAGCCGTGATGTTCACCCGGTTGATGATCTGATGCCCGCGCAGCAAATTGACGATGGGAAATATGTGATTGACCGTGATAGGCATGACACCTGCGTCCTGGGCGGTACGCCAATCGGTGTCGCTCCACTGGTCTCCGTCTACCAGCTTGGCATCGGTCCAACGCTCCGCACGCTCGTCTTCGCTCGCCGCGTGGGCCTCATAGACCCAGTGCTGCAAGCGCTTAATATCCGGACGCTTGAACGGAGGTGTGACGGGCTTTGCGGTGGTCATCGTCTCCCCTTGGGCATGAAGGTTCTTACTGGTCGGGCAGTTTGCCCGGTGCCAACACGCACCGGAGCCGCAAAGGTCAGGGCCAGGGCGTCCCCGGCGTCAGGTGAGCGCACCCCGCGGGCCCGCATTTCTTTCTTGGATTCCAATACCAACCTGTTGGAACTGTCGTAGGTGAATTGCGGGCCAACCAGATCGGCATGCAGGGCGTTGTCATCCGGGATGTCGTGGGGCAACGTCTCGTCATTCAACCAGTCCTTCATCTCGCCCCACATCTCTGCACGCTTATTCTTGTAGCGTTCCTCACGCAGGGCGCTACTGCCGAAGTTTACCGCCGTGAAACGGTCCCCGAACCCCATTTCGGTAAGCCTGTCAACGATCCCTGCGCCGATACCTCCAACATCGATGAACATTCTGTCCACGCGCGGGGCATCGGCCTCCAAAACACGCCGACACAGGCCGGCTACTTCCATGGTGTTTTTGCCACTATAGGTTTTCAGGCCGAAAGCCTTGCGTCCCTGACGAAAGATGAACGCCGTGCGGTCAGCTCCTTCTTCGGACCATGCCGGATCAACACCGCAGACAACAGGCCCGCTTGGCTGAACATCAGCTTTGCGCGCTCTGAGCACGATAGAGGCAGTAATAAACGATACCTGCCCAGTGACCTGGAACGCCTCCTCGGCGGTCATGGGGTATTCCTGCTTGAACAGGAACGGGTCTTTTATGTCGATGATCTTTTTGCGCCGCCAGACTATCTGCTCGATGGTTAGGTCGAACAGGTACATCAGTTCCTGCTCTTCCGGATCAAGGTGGAAGTCTTCAGGCACTGTCAGCCGGTATTCAGGTTGCCAGAACCAGGGGATGAATATGGCCTCGTAGTCGCTGATCCCGGCTTCAGCCTCCTGCCAGCCCACATGGAAGAAGTTGCCCATGCCGTTGGCCGTGCTCTCCAGGATCACCTCGGTGCCCTCGGCGTCGAGAATAGTCTGCATGGCGCCGGATGCGATGTCGGCGGCATGCTTCCAGAACGCCACCTCGGACCCATGGAACAACTGAATGGTGTCTGAGCGACCTCCGGCCTTGGACCCGGCAGTCTGCAGCGCGTACCCCGAGTCCAGAGCCCCAAAAACCAACTCCTTCTTGGAACTGTAGCGCGTGCTCGGGCGCACCGCAGACGGGCAGTGGTCATAAAAACGGTTCACGATGGCAAACAGGTTGTCGGTGGCATCAGTGTCATGGGCCAGGATCATGGTCTTGCAACCCTTACGGTGTGTGGTCTGATGGAAGAACCGACTCCCAACGTAAGTGGAACAACCCTGTTGCCGCCCTTTGAGTACGTAAGCACGCACGAGCCCGCGCACCTTGCGCTGCTCCTCCAGGCGGGCGTGAAGATGCCGCTGGGCCCGGTTGAAAACGAACGGCAGAATCCGCCCCGACTTGGTGCGGATCTTCAAGCACTTTCTGGCGTAGTGGCCCAGGTCGTCCTTCAGGTGCTGCCTGATGATGCGTTCGCGTTCATCCATGGCCTATTCCAGATCCTCCAGGGCCTTCTCGTGCTCGTTCATGGTCACATCCAACCGCTCCGCCGGGTAATGCCCACAGAGCTTGTGTGCATCCATGCGGGCCTTCTGCTGGGTGTTCCAACTGCGCATGTCGATGGCCAGGACGGTGGCCACCACGATCTTGCCACGCACGATCTTGCTGAGGACGGTAACGCCACGCTTGGTGCGCCCGTCCACGTTGCCATCGACCTTGACGATCTTGGTCTCCTTGGCCTGCAGCTCGTCAGCCAACTGCTTGGCCAGGAACTCCGCGGTGACCCCGTGCGCTTCGAGGGCCAGTTCCATCGGGTGCCTCCCGACTCTGGCGTCAATCTCTTCGCGGGTGGGGCTTGCGCTCATCAATACGGCCTCATCGTTTCGGGGTACTCGCCGCTCGGGTTTAAGTCGGCCTCCGTTACCCTTGGTCCTTCGACGGTGTTCAAATATGGGTGGCTCACTCCGCAAATATTGAGGATGTCCATGGCGAGGATGTAGGCGATAAATTCATTGATAGCGCTCATCCCTTCGCCTCCAGCCGTGAAATTCTGCCCTCGTGGGCGTCAACCTTGTCATCGAGCTTCCTGTGGGCCTCCCAGGTGGCGAAGCCTTTGGCGTTGGCCAACTGGCAGGCGTGTTGGCTCTGCTCGAAACAGTCCATGCGCCTCTCAACGCGCTTCAAGGTTGCATCGCTTGCCCCAAAGGCCCTCCGCATGAAAAACAGAATGACCCCGCCTGTGAGCATTGGTGAACCAACGGCTGCAGCAATGAGGGTAACTTCTGCGGGGGTCATCGCCCTTTCCCTCCGAGCGTGGACATGATCCCGGAGAGCGCGGCCTTGGCCCCGGAGAGGTCCAGGCCGCCGCTGGCTATCCCGGCGGTCAGCTCCTTATCCTTGCTGCGCTTGTGGACAGCCACTCCCAGCACGGCCATGGCCATCAGCCAAATACCCGTCAGGCTGTAGTTGAGGGCCGCCAGGTCGGGGATCTTGCTTTGGACTGAATCGTGGGGGTCAAGCAGCGTCATGCCAAGAATCAGCATGTTTCCGAAAATCTGAACGCCGAAGGCAGCTCCCGACACCCAGCCCCAAAATGGCCGCCAACCTGACTTCCAGATGGCCAGGAAGAACTCCCATCCGTTCTTGGCGTTCTCCCCGAGGCGCAGTTCCGCCAGGACGGTCTGGTTGACGATCTGCAGGCGCTTGGTGTCTTCCTCAAGCTCGCGCATGGCCAGGTCAAGGACCTGGGCGTTGAACTCAAGCAGGGCCTTCGGGTCCTTGGCCAGGGCCTCAGCCGCCGCGTCCTGGTCGTTGTGCCCGGTCAGGCTCGTGGCGATACTGGCCACGCCTTCGCCGATGGCTGCCCCACGGTCCCCGGCAAACAACCGGCCCAGGGCAGGAGCGGCGGCTGAGGCCAGTGCTGCGAGTGCTGTGCCTATCATCTCAGCCCCCTTTTACCCTTGCGGCCCGGGCATCTCTGCCACGAACGCCATCATGACCAGGAAACAGACGACCACGCCAATCAAAGCGCCCCAACCAGCAGCAGCCCAGCCCCAAGCGGCGCCGAGCCCGCAGCCGACCAGGGCAAACACCGCTAAAGCCAGCAAAAGGATGGGGATGCGGACCAGGGTAACGGCAGCGTACACGGCGGCCCCGCAGAACGATTTCGCAAACTTGATCAGCGTCTTCATGGCTTCCCTGCCTCCTCGCGTGGCCCTGGAGTACAAGACCTTGCGCGTAAAACTGTCCCAGCGCCTTGATATCCTTGTGGCGGCCTCCTGTCCGACTCCGCAGTCCCTGAGCCTGCAGTAGATGTGCAGGCCGTTGAGATGATGCTGGAGAAACGCCGCCACGCGCATAGTTGAACCCCGTAAACAAAACGCCGGGCATGTTAATGCTGTTCTCTGACCTCTCTCGCGTGAATTATGGGGCCTGCCGTGCGCTCGTCCGGGGTCATCCACTTGTATCCCGCGGCTTATCCCGGCATTCCCGCGGCTCGGGGTACAGTCCCCTTGGAAAGGCGCCCTTTTATCCGTTCGCCCTGGACTCATGCGCCATGCCAGGGCTATCGGCGCTCGGGGTCCAAGCGCCACGCGGATTCGGTCAAAGAGCGTTCCCCGATGCCGGGGATGGGGCTGGGCGGCCAGGTCTGACCAGAGGGGCAGAGGGAAGGATGGGAAGGTTCCGCCGCCAGGGTTGACGTGGGCCGCCACAGCCTACGTCAGGTATTCCAGGCTCTTAGGCCCGGTAGCGTGTGAGCGGGAAGGATCGCCCACGGTGCTCAGACTCGGCCATAGACATAGATGCGAGGTGCCGTCAAAATGCACCGTGAGGACTGCAAACGGCGCTGCACGGTGGGGACTGCAAACAAGAGCGATGCAAATTGCAGGTGGAGAAAAAAAGAAAGCCCCCTGGAGATGGGGGCCTGGAGTTTGGTGTAGGACGCGGGGCGGGCTATCCTCTGTGCGAGGGTTCACCGCCCACGGATGTTCTCGCGTCCGCTATGGGTTGATGAGACACGCGCGTTGCCTCTAGCCTCCTGATCACAAGCCTCCCCGCTCGAACTTCAACTGGATCCACGCCTGAATCCGCTTCGGCCAGCCGAACGCCGTGGGGTTGTTACGCCGCCCGTGTGGGACGACGTTGACGCAGCCGGTGGCCTTAAGCTCCTCGGCATAGCCTGCGAGCTTGCGTTTGCAGATCAGCGGTTTTTCAACGATCCGCCCGGCCTCGACCACGCGGACATGGAAACACAGCCGCCAGATGGAATCCCAGCCTCGGATGGGCGTATCAGGCACAGGCATTGTCTCCTGCCCCGGCTGCACACCTCTCTCCTCAGCGGCGCTGCCCATGGCTAGTAGTGCTCCACGATGGTCAGGTGGAACTCGTCATGGCCATCCATGAGCTTCAAGAACTTCTCGAAGGCCGGGGCGGACTCGGCCACGGCGTTGTCGGCGAACTTGCTGCCCAGCAGGATGCAGCCGTGACTGTCCTCCTGGGTGTTGCCCTTGTGAAAGAGCACGGCGCTGCGGCCGGGGACGCCCACGACCTCGAACGTGTTGCCGAACTTGGGGGAGTTGACCCGCCTGCAGAGATATTGCTGGGCCGGGATGCTGGACATGTTCTGTGCGTTGAGCAGGTCCTCACGCTCCATGGTCAGGCATACGGGCACCTTCTGGACGCGCATCGCGCCCATGGTTCCGAGGCCGGGGACCTCTGCCAAACGGATGATTTCGACGATGGGGATGAGTCTCATGATGCTTTGCCTCCCTATTTTTCCAATTCGTCTGAGTAAATCCGCGCCCGGAGCATCTCAATGCCGCCGAGCCCGAGGATCACGTTGTTCTTGAATCCATCCGAATACGTGGTGCCGATGCTGCCGTCGTCGCAAAGAGCAATGACCGCCACACCCTCGATCTTCCCCTCGTCTGCGTCCTTGGCCAGGGCCCTGAGCAAAGAGGCTTCCCCGGACTCCAGGGCCTTCTTGATGTCAGGCTTTCGGGATGAGATGATGGTGATCTTGGGGGTGCTCACGCCGCCATCTCCTCGGTCAAAAAGGTCACGATGTTCCCGCGCTCCCGGTCGTAGACCACTACAGGCCTCTGGCCCCCGCAGCGCACCCGATACAGCCGCACCCTCTTCGACTGGACCGCAACCAACTTGGCCTCGCCGCTCTGTATCTGCTGCACCAACTTGTCGTGCAGGGCATGGGTCAATTCAATGCCGTACCTCTCAAGGGCGCGGCACCTGGCATAATACTGTTGGTTCTTGGCCTTATTTTGCTTTTTCCGGTTTTTGAAACGTGGCTTTCTCATACCGCAACCTCCTTACCCACGTGTTCCCGCAAACAACGATCTGAAGAAAGCCTCTTGGGCAGACCCGTTCTCCCACGCCTCGGCCTCCTCCTTTTCTTCCCGGAAGGCGTCCATCTCCGCCCGCAGCCGGTCCCGCTCGTCGCTCAGTTCCTTGTTGCGGGCGGCCATGCCGTCCACGGCCCGCATGTGGCTGATGATGCTGATGGTGCCCCGGGCCTCAAATTTGCCGCAGAGGATGACCAAACGGCGCTTGCGGTACAACGGCCGCATGTCCGTCTTGTCTTTGGGGTTGGGGTAGGTGATGAACTCTTGGGCCAGGGGATCGCGGCCCAGGGCCTCCCACGCCTCGGCGGTGATCTCCAGGGTCTCGGCCCCGTGCTCCACCATGTGGTCAAGCTGTTCGCGGATGTTCATGCGGCCTCCTCAGTTCCAGGTAAATTCGTTGTTGCGCCTGCGCCTCTCGATGATTCGGCCGCAGCGCATGGCGTGGGCCTCGCGCCTACGCTTCCTTCTCCGGCGTTCCCTCTTGAACCATGCGGCGGGCTTGCTCCCGGGCTTCTTGTCCCGGCCCAACTTCTCGTCCGCCAGCCCGAGCCATTGGTGCTCGGCGATACTGTGGTCGCGCCTGGTCCGGCTCATCCTCTCGAGACCTCCACAGCACCACCCATCAGGCGGTTGAAAAGCAATTCGCCCCTGGTCAGGCCACCGGGCCGCAGGAGTTCGGCCTTCTTGCGGCTCACAACTATTGTGCGCGGGTCAGCCATACCGGCCAGGCAATGGCATTCGCCCAGGGGCAGCCCGCAGTGCACACAGACCTTGATTCTGTCGGTGGGGAGAGTGATTGGTTTCACGCTGCTTCCTCCATGATTTCTTCGATCTCAACCACCACACGCCCGCCCTTGCAGGTCCCGGAGCGCACCAGCCGCAGATCGTCAATCTGTCCGTCGTCGTCGAAGGCTCCGCCCTTTTCCAGGGCATCGGCCAACTGCTTCCAGTGGTTGTCCAGATCCCACTTGCGCCGGGTGGGCGGATGATAGGTGGCCACGATCCGCAACCGAGCGTCGCGCATAGGCCGGAACTCGCCACGGGCCCGGTGTTCCCAGAGAACGGCCTTGATCAGACTGCGGTATTTCTTGGCGGCAGCCGAGAGCAACACATGCTTGCCGACGTGGCGCCAGTACATATTGCCGGAGGGGGGCCAGGGGAGTGTGAGCTTCATTTTGTTTCCAGCCTCCAAAGCAGGTAGACACAAACTAAAGTCAGAAACCATAGGTGTATTTCATGGCGAACGCCCAGCCAGTGCCAGGCTCCCCACAGGTCACGCAGACCATGCAACACGAACAAATATTGCTCAGTGCTCATCGTCTCTCCCACACCCGGGCCATCCATGTCCGGGCCTCGTCCGTCAGCTCGGCCACCCGGCCGAACCTGCCGGCGACGGTCCCGCATCGCCTGGGGATATGGGCACCAATGGCGCGCAGTCTCACCTGTAGCTGTTTCTCGGTCAGCTCCGGCAAATTCCGGCGCTTGGCGCGGTTGTTGTACGTCCTCAGGATGTCCAGGAGCAGGCAGCGCCCGGCCAGCCACTGCACCCCGCGCATCGCGTCCGTCAGACAGTCGTTGGCGGTCGATCTGACCAGCCATGAGGGCTCGGCCTTTTTCGGCTGTGGGGCCTTTGGCCTGCCAACAGGCTTTGGCGCGCTCTTCGGCGGCTTTGCCTTGGGCGGCGTGACGGCCTTGGGTTCGATCTTGGCTTGGGGTTTTTTCGTGGGCACGGCCTTGAGTTTCGGCGCGCGCGTTTGCTTCTCCACCCTGCGTTCGGCCAGGAGTTTGTCCAGGATCTCCTGCTTGCCCATGATTCGTCCGGGGAGACCCATCAGAGCACCTCCCCCCTACAACCTCAGGCTTCACACAAGCATTGACCGCCGCAGATTTGTAGAGTTCACGGCAGTACATGGCCATCACCTCGCCATAGTCTTTGCGTTGGCGACCACGGCCAAAATTGCGGCCATAGGCCACGAGAATTTGAATTTCTGTGGGAAGGGTATTCGGGTCAGCATCGAAATAAACTTTCGCAGCGCTATTAATCTGCCCGACGGTCAGACAATGGATATTCGGATAGAAAAAATCGGAATTTTCCTTAACCTTCTCCTGGTCACCGGCTTCCGGATCGCCAATCTTGCGCATCATCCTGGCAACGATGTTTTGAACATCTTGGCGCGTGGCCCCGGGGTTGCGGTCCCGAACGATTGCAACGCTGCTCATGCTCCACCTCCGTCCTCGACGTAGGCATCAACAAAGCGCTTGCCGAGAATGCGGTTGTCAAATTCCCCGTTGTCAGCAACCCTCTGCCTCCCGCCGAGCCGGGTTAAAACACGCAGTGCAACCTCGTCGGTTGGCATTTTATTCGCGGAGCTGAGGCAAGAGCCAACAATCTGCTCCCACAAAAGACGGGCCTTTGCCTTCAAATCGTCGTCGCTCGGTCCTGGTTTTTGTGTATTTGTCGGGCGACTTTGCCAGTAGCGCTTTTTTATGTAATTTGCCGGGGTTGGTATGTATTTTCCGCCGTCCGCCTGCCAATCCCACGACTCTGACCACTCGTTGAGCCTGTCGAGTTGGTAGGTCAGACCTCCGAGTTCTCGGCAAACAATATTCCACTGCTCAAAGGCCAGGGTTTTATGGCGGGCGTCTTTTTTGAAATTCAGGCCTTCAGGGTAGCCGTCAAACCACTGCTCAAATTCCAGGTTCCCAATGCCGTTTTCAAAAGAAGGACTACAGGTAGTTTTCTTTGGAGATGAAGATGAAGATGAAGAAAGAGGCGTTACTTCTGTGTTACTATCGCCGTTATTTTTGGCGTTACGGTACTTTTTTTGCCTCTCAGCGTTTGAAATTCTTACACTTTCTTCACGCTCCATTCTGCGATTGACGAGCGTTATTTTTTTGTTACGCCGCGTTACGGTCGCAACGTTTGTGTCTTCAACTTCCACCAAAAACATTTCAAAATCAGGGGACGAAAGAGACAAAACCCGGGCCAATTGCTCGGGTGTTCCGGTCAGTTTTCCACGCTCTTCCGATTCCCACATGAGGCAAAGGCAGTCGATCCAGATCCCGCGTGTGGCGTGTGAGCAAAGCCGCACGGCAGGGTCTGCCAACCAGTCTTTGACGTAGAATTGAAATGCCGGTGCTTTCGCCATCTATCCTTGACTTCCCGCCCTATCCGGGCTGTATTCCTGCCTTCTCTAATTCCCGTGAGCCCTGGTGCCCGGGGTGGTCCCGGGCCTGGGGTTCCGCGGTTTGTCTTGCAGATATTGTCCGCTAAAACAGGCCCCGCAGCAGTGCATGATCCGCGCCCACCTCTCGTCCGAGTAGTCGGGCCTGCGCACGATCACGCGCCCGCACGGGCAAAATTTCGTCTCAGGCCGTGGCACTGGTCGGCATGTCCAACTCTTCGCGGGTGATCTCCACAATGCGCTGGTTTCGCAGCCGCCTGTTTTCCTCGGCCAGGTGCTCGGACCTGGTGTGGAGTAGCCCGTTCTCAGCCACCACCCTGTCCATACGCTTAGACAGGTTTTGGGTCCGGCTCTCGGCCTTCATGGCTCTCGCCTCGGCCAGGGCCAGTTCCCTGTCCACCGCGCGGCATTCAGCCTCCCAGAACTTGGCGCGCATCACGGCGGAAAGGTTCCCGGCCGTGGTCATGCAGCGGTCAAGCAGCCTCTGGGCCCTCGTCGCTGTCCGTCTGTCTTGTGTCGTTCCCATGGTCGTCGTTGCCTCCCGTCAGGAATCGCATCCAAAATCCAGGGGAGGACATCTCCGCCCTGGAAAAACGTGAACCGCAAACGTCCTGCTCGGCGCAGAACAGGTTGCGGTAGATGGTCTTGAATTGCCGGATCTCGTCACCGGCCTTGTCCGCGTTGCGGTCGATGAGATTGGGATGTTCTCGGTTCTCGGCGAGCTGCAGCATCAGGTTGAGCGCCTTGAAAACCTCGGTGAATTGGCCGTGGATGTTATCTCCGTGGCCCGGCTGGGTTTCGCCCGGCTGCACCAATGTCAGGCCCAGGGGCTCGGCGATGATCCGCACAACGTCAGCGGCCAACTCCTGCTCCCCGGCCTCGGCCAGATCGGTGAGCATCCCCCGCAGCCAGTCGATGGGGTTGCGCTCCCAGTCCGACGAAAATTCCGGGTTGCGCCCCCAGCGGTAGAGCTGTGTTGTGCTGCGGTTTCCGAATCTTCCCTGCAATACTGGTAGGCCCAGGATGCTTCGGGCTGCGTTGAACACCTCCCAGCTCTTCACCGGGATTTCCGATTTGCGAATAGGCAAAACCTTGTTCATTTGTCCCTTCTCCTGCGTTTGCGGTTCGTCCATGGTGTACCCATGGACACCGCAGCAGACGCCCGCGTTCATTGCCGCCAAACAGATCAGGGCCTGTTGTTGACTGTCCGCATCATCCACCAGGGCCGGGTTCTCTGGTATCGCCACAATTCCGCAGCGCCCGGCCCTCTTCAAAAAATGAAGGCGGAAGCCTTGAAACAGGCACTCCGCCACCACGAGATAGACCGCTGTATGATCCAGCTTGAATTGCCGCTGTGAGCCGCAACTGTTTGGACTGCGCACTGGCCCAGGCGGTCATGCCCGACCCCAACGATGAGGGATGGTTCCTGGCAACGACGACGTGCACCGTTCCAACCAAGAGCTTTCTCCCAGGGTGGGTTTGCTTGAACTGGAGGCCTCCGAAACATCTCAGGCTCCTCAAGCAGCATCGTCATCAGCGTCAGCCGCGCCGCTCCATAGGGGAGTAGCCGCGTCAGGGCCAATGACCGCCATGAGCTTGTGCCACGTCGAAAGATTACACGACTCTGCTTTGCGCAGGGCGTAGATCGTTGAGGCAGGCACACCGGATTTCTCAGCGAGTTCGGCGACCGAAACCCCGGACTTGTCCAGATAGCGATTGATGATATTCTTGATGCTCATGTCCCCCACCTTACAGAAAACAAGAATACAGGTCAATTAAATTCCAGAAAACGCGACAAAGATGACAAAGCCAGAACCGGAGGGTATCTTGATCTCGGAGGTAGGAATGCAAACATACGAGAAACTTCTCGACTGGGTCAGGAGAAAGGCAGCCTCCGAAAAGTACCCCTCAGCGTCTAAACTTGCGGAAGCCTTGCAATTGTCGAGCAAGTCCAAGTTGTACACAGCCCTCAAGAACGAAAGCGTGCCAAAGGCGGATGAGTTTCTGAGGTGGGTGGAATTTTTGGGCGCGAAGATCTTTCTCCCGGAGGAGTTGGAAAAGCTGAACTCCGAATACTACCCCGTTCCCAAAGTCTTGGCCCGTCCCCAGGCGGGAACGGGAGGGCTACAGGTCAACGACACCATCACGGGCTTCTATGCCTTCCAGTATGCCTGGTTGAGGTCCAAATGCGTGCCCTCGGACTGTGTGCTGATGGAGGTGGTGGGTGACTCCATGTCCCCGACCATTGAGGAAAAAGATGTCGTCCTGATCAACCAGGGGTCCGAGGGTAAGGAGGTATACCCCGGAAAAATCTACGTTTTGAGGATTGAGGACACCATAGCCATCAAGCGCTTGGAGAAACACCCGGGCGAACTGATCTTGAGGTCCGACAACCCCACCTACGAGAGAATGGCCATCCCACTGGACGAATCCACCAACATGGAAATTATCGGCAAGGTTATCTGGATCGGTAAAGAAGTTTAGCTATTATTATCGGCTTACCGCCTGCCCTGCCGCCCACCCGGGCGGCTTTTTTATGTCCTCTTGATTATGTAATTCGAGAATATTTGTTGACTCAGTTATTGTTTTCTGTAATCCTTGCCTCAACAGCTTGACCACGCCTCCTGGAAGGCCCCGAAGCACGGCACGGCGAATAGCCAGCCTAGTAGGGGCCGACCAGGAGGAGGAGGGGAAGCGAAGCCGAGAAGCCCGAGCAGTAAGCAAGTAGATGTTGAGTGCCACCACATCGCTAACAAAAAAATGTGCCAGCACATCGATAAAAGTTCTCTGACAATCGAATAGCCACTACGTCATTCTGTGAACACCAAATTCATTTCGGAGGTGTTCATGGAAGAGGAAATCAAGCAACT
>JAHIUW010000028.1 GCA_018816865.1 Pseudomonadota bacterium | reverse complement strand
TCTGGAAGAAGGCGTCGAGATGGTTATGCCCGGTGACAACGCTGTCTTTATCGTTGAGATGATTCACCCCGTGGCCATGGAAAAGGGTCTGCGCTTCGCCATTCGCGAAGGCGGCCGTACCGTGGGCGCAGGTGTTGTCTCTGAAATCGTGGAGTAAATTATGCGAATCAAAGTATTACTCGCCTGCACCGAGTGCAAGCGTCGCAATTATTCGACCATGAAGAACAAGAAGAACACCACTGGTCGGATCGAGTTGAGCAAGTACTGCCCGTTTGACAGAAAGCATACGGTGCACAAGGAATCTAAGTAAACTCTGCGTTTCGCTTTGCGTACGTGGATTTGGTCTCCGCCGGAGTCAGGTGACAACGGCAGGACCGGGGCGCAACGACCGGTCCATGCACACCGACGACGGCGGCGACCCAGTGGTGCAGGGGTGTAGCTCCAACGGCTAGAGCGCCGGTCTCCAAAACCGGATGTTGTGGGTTCGAATCCCCCCACCCCTGCCATTTTTTAGCATCGGAAGGGAATATGGCTAAACGCAAGATTACGCGTAATGGTGCTGACGGCGCCGCCACAGCTCCGAGTAACGCTCCTAAGGCCGCCCGGCAGAGCAAGAAGGACACTCCTGAGGAGCCCGGCAAGGTCGAGCAGTTCAAGGAGTACTTCGAGCAGTCCATCGTTGAGATGAAGAAGGTTGTTTGGCCCACCCGTAAGGAAGCCGTGGCCACCAGTGTGGCTGTGTTGGTGCTGGTAATCTTCATGTCCCTTTTTCTGGGGCTCATCGATCTGGGGCTGTCCAAGGCCATCGAAGCGATTTTGTCATAGCGGCCCAGTCCGCAAGGTGAGTGTCACATGACTGAGAACAACGAAGGACTCCCGAGACCGCGATGGTACATTGTCCATACCTATTCAGGGTATGAGCAACGTGTTGAGCAAACCATCAGGGAGATGATGCGTACAGGGCAGGACCTCGGCCAAGTCAAGGAAGTCGTCATGCCCACGGAAAAGGTCATCGAACTCGTCAAGGGCGAGAAGAAGACCTCCACGCGCAAGTTCTACCCCGGTTACGTGATGCTCCAGATGATCCTGACCGATGAGTCCTGGCATCTGATCCAATCCATCCCGCGTGTGACCGGATTTGTGGGTGGCAAGACCCGCCCGGCTCCCATGCGCGACAGTGAGGCCGAACGGATCCTCACCATGATGGAACAGCGCCAGGAACAACCCCGTCCCAAGTTCAATTTTGAGCGCGGTGACGAGGTGCGGGTCATCGACGGTCCGTTCTCCGGCTTCAATGGAGTTGTGGAAGACGTCAACTACGACAAAGGTAAACTGCGTGTTTCGGTGTCCATCTTCGGGCGCCAGACTCCTGTTGAACTGGACTTTGTCCAGGTCAGCAAGGGTTAGCTCGCCGCCAGTGGTTGTGGTCCATCGAAATACGTTTAAAGATTCGAGGGTGTAGCAATGGCCAAGAAAGAATTGGCAAAAATCAAGCTCCAGATTCCCGCTGGCGCAGCCAACCCGTCCCCTCCGGTCGGTCCGGCTCTGGGTCAGCATGGTCTGAATATCATGGAGTTCTGCAAGGCGTTCAACGCTCGCACGCAGGACGAAAAGGGCATGATCATCCCGGTGGAAATCACCGTGTATGCGGACCGCTCTTACACGTTTATTACCAAGACGCCTCCGGCTGCCATTCTGCTCAAGAAGATGGCCAAGCTCGACAAGGGTTCCGCTGAACCCAACCGAGACAAGGTCGGTAAGGTCACCAAGGCTCAGGTTCTCGAGATCGCCAAGATCAAGATGCCCGACCTGACGGCCAAGGACGAAGACGCGGCCATGAGGAGCATCATGGGTACTGCGCGCAGCATGGGAATCGTAGTCGTCGAGTAGGGAGAAGGACAATGCCCAAACACGGAAAGAAATACAGAAACGCAGTGAAGGGTTTTGACCCGGCAACTGTGTATGAGATGCCCGAGAGCGTCAAATTGGCGCTTGAAGCATCGTTCGTCAAGTTCGACGAAACCGTTGACGTGGCCATCAAGTTGGGCGTCGATCCCAAGTATTCCGATCAGATGGTGCGCGGCGCCGTGACCCTGCCTCATGGCTTGGGCAAGGATGTTCGCGTTGTGGCCTTCTGTCAGGGTGACAAGGAAGCCGAAGCCCGCGAGGCCGGTGCCGACGCCGTCGGCGGCGACGAGCTGGTGCAGCGCGTGAAGGACGGCTGGCTCGAATTCGACAAGGCCGTCGCCACCCCGGACATGATGGCCAAGGTCGGTCAGATTGGTCGAGTGCTGGGCCCCCGTGGCCTGATGCCCAACGCCAAGACCGGCACCGTCACCTTTGACGTCGCCACAGCAGTGCGCGAGTTGAAGGCCGGTAAGGTCGAGTTCAAGGTCGACAAGGCTGGAGTTGTCCATGCCCCTCTGGGCAAGGTCTCCTTCGGACCCGAGAAGATCCTGGACAACATGACGGCCCTGGTGGACACTGTGATCCGCCTGAAGCCCTCGGCCTCCAAGGGGACTTACCTGAAGACCATTACCGTGGCGACCACCATGGGACCTGGTGTGAAGGTTGAGACCTCTACGGTCCAGAAATACATCGAAGCGTAAGCGAGATTGAACCGCGTCCGGTGTTCCCGGGCGCGGATCAGATACTAGCGGGTGCAGTGTGTGCCCGTGAGCGGTATGTGAAGACGAGTCGGAGACAACAGGTGGGGCAACCCTTAATTTCCTGTCGAGACTACTTTGGCTCATCTTCGCTCGGGAGAACCCTCAAGTCCATAGGAGGATGCGGTGAAAAGGACAGAGAAAGCTGCAATTGTCAGCGGTCTTAAGTCCCGGGCCGACGGTGCCAGCATCGCCATTGTCACGGACTTCAAGGGCCTCACGGTCGAAGATATGACCGGTCTGCGCAGACTGTTGCGTGATGCCGGTGTCGACTACCAGGTTGTGAAAAACACCCTGGCGCGGATCGCCCTGGAGGGCGGCCCGCATGAGGTCTTGAAGGACGAGGTCAAGGAGAACTGCGCCGTTGCCTTTGGGTACAGCGATCCTGTGGCTGCTGCGAAGGTCCTGAGCGAGTACGGTAAGAAGAACAAAAAGTTCCAGATCCGGTTTGGTAGCCTGGAAGGCCAGTTCATGGACGTCAATGCCGTGAAGGACCTCGCCAAGCTGCCCAGCAAGCCGGAACTGCTTGCCAAGCTCCTCGGTACTATGAATGCAGTACCCACTAGCTTCGTGTGTCTGTTTGCGAACCTGGAACGCAAGTTCCTGTATGCTTTGACTGCTATCAAAGAGCAGAAAGAAGCTGCATAGGGTCCAAACCTACAAAAACCTTAGTACGTTTTTTCATGAGCCAAAGTCTCTAGGAGGAATTTGAAATGGCTGACATTACCAAAGATCAAGTTGTTGAATTTATTTCCAATATGACCGTTCTCGAGCTCTCCGTGTTCATCACCGAGCTCGAAGAGAAGTTCGGCGTTTCCGCTGCTGCCCCCGCTATGGCCATGGCTGCCATGCCCGCTGGCGAGGCTGCTGCCGCTGAAGAAGAGAAGACCGAGTTTGACGTTGTGCTGACTGCTGCCGGCGCCAACAAGATCGCCTGCATCAAGGCCGTGCGCGCCATCACCGGTCTGGGTCTGAAGGAAGCCAAAGCCAAGGTTGACGAGCTGCCTTCCACTCTGAAGGAAGCCGTCTCCAAGGGCGAGGCCGAAGAGGCCAAGAAGCAGATCGACGAAGCCGGCGCCCAGTGCGAGATCAAGTAGCTTCTTTTTGATTTGTCGCTTGTTAGGGAGCGCGGCGTCCCCAACCGGACACCGCGCTCTTTTCTTTTTTGAATTTTATTTTATTTTTTACTTGCGCTATCATTTTTTGTTGGCTATGACTATCCTCTTCGTGTCGTAGTCTCTATACGTTTTTTATATAATGAAGCTGTTGCAAGTTCTTCCCAACGGTTGCGCCGCATGAGGAGCGGTGTGTCCATAATGACGCCCCACTGCTGGGCGTTTACCCATTTCTATCGGAAAATATTAGGTGCCTAAGCGATCGGGTAGGCCGGCTGAGGGCCGCGTCTGCTTTTTTGGTGTAATTTCTCGTCTGTGAGGGAGAAATGGTCCAACTTTTCAAACATTTCGGTAAGATCGCCTCGAAGCACACCGTGCCGCACCTGCTGAATCTCCAGGTGGATTCCTACAAGCGTTTTTTGCAGCTTGATTGTCCGCCGGCCAGCAGGAAGGACGAAGGGCTCGAGGGCGTGTTTCGGTCCGTGTTCCCCATTGAGGATTTCAACAAAACCGCCAGCCTTGAGTATGTCAGCTATGACATCAGCGCCCCTAAATATGACGAGGCCGAGTGTATTGCCAAGGGCTTGACCTTCGAGGCCCCTGTGCGAATCACTGTGCGGCTTGTGGTTTACGATGTGGATGAGGAGACTCATAACCGCACCATTCGTGACATCAAAGAGCAGGACATCTATTTCGGTACCATCTCGTTGATGACCGACAAGGGCACATTCATTGTCAATGGCACCGAGCGTGTCATTGTGAACCAGCTCCAACGCTCGCCCGGCATCATCTTCGAACATGATTCCGGCAAATCCCATTCCTCCGGCCGAGTTCTTTACTCCTGCCGCATCATTCCCATGCGCGGTTCCTGGCTGGACTTTGATTTTGATCACAAGGACATCCTGCACGTGCGTATCGACCGCCGCCGCAAGATGCCATCCACTATTCTCTATAAAGCCATGGGCATGTCCAAGGCCGAGATCCTCTCGTATTTTTACGATACGGAGACCTATCGGCTGGAGAAGGGCCGTGTCATGCGCGAGATCAGCGCTGATCGGTTCTGCAAGGAGGTCGCGTTCAACGATGTGACCACCAAGGACGGAGAAGTCCTCGTCGCCCAGGGCAAGCCCATCACCAAGCGTCTGTTCAAGCAGATGCTGGCGGACGGCATCTTTGAGCATGAGGTCGATCCCACTGGGCTGGAGAACATGTTCCTGGCCGAAGAGATCGTGGACAAGAAGAGCGGCGAGGTCCTGGCCGACGCCGGCGAGGCGCTCTCCGCCGAACTGGTGGAAAAGCTGGAAACCTCCAAGGTCAATACCTTCAAGGTGCTCTATACCCGTGGTGCCGAGGTTTCATCCTCCATCCGCGACACCCTGATGTTGGACAAGACCATCGACACTGCGACTGCGCAGATCGAGATCTACCGCCGGTTGCGTCCCAGCTCTCCTCCGACCCCTGAGATCGCGTCCACGTTCTTCGAGAACCTGTTCCGCAATCCTGACTACTACGACCTGTCCGGCGTTGGGCGCTACAAGCTCAATTCGCGCCTGGGTCTGGACGAGCCGCTGGATAACAGGACCTTGACCAACGAGGATATCCTGAAATCCATCAAGCTGCTTGTGCAGTTGAAGGACGCCCGTGGTCCGGCCGACGACATCGACCATCTCGGCAACCGCCGTGTGCGTCCGGTGGGTGAGTTGGTGGAGAACCAGTACCGCATCGGCCTGGTGCGCATGGAGCGCGCCATCAAGGAGCGCATGAGCCTCCAGGAAGTGGCCACTCTGATGCCCCATGACCTGATCAACCCCAAACCGGTTGCGGCTGTTTTGAAGGAGTTCTTTGGAACTTCGCAGCTGTCCCAGTTCATGGACCAAACCAACCCGCTTTCCGAGGTCACTCACAAACGTCGCCTGTCCGCTCTGGGACCCGGTGGTCTGACCCGTGAGCGTGCGGGCTTCGAAGTGCGCGACGTCCACGTCTCCCACTATGGCCGTATCTGCCCCATTGAGACGCCTGAAGGCCCGAACATCGGCCTGATCGTGTCCCTGACAACCCATGCCAAGGTCAACGACTTCGGTTTCATCGAGTCGCCCTACCGTGTGGTCAAGAATCGCAAGGTCACCGATGAGGTGCGCTATCTGGATGCCTCCATGGAGGCCCACGAGAGCATCGCCCAGGCCAACGCTCCTCTTGATGACAAGAGCAGCTTCGTCAACCCCATGGTCAACGCTCGCATCAACGGCGACCCTCAGCTGGTCCCCAGCGAGGACGTGACCATGATGGACATCTCGCCTAGCCAGATCGTTTCCATCTCTGCCGCGCTGATTCCCTTCCTGGAGCATGACGACGCCAACCGCGCACTCATGGGCTCCAACATGCAGCGTCAGGCCGTGCCTCTGCTTGAGGCCAATATGCCGCTCGTGGGAACCGGAATGGAGGGCCACGTGGCCCGTGACTCCGGGGCCTGCCTCCTGGCCGCAAGTGATGGCGTCATCGAATTCGTCGATGCCGACAAGATCGTTGTGGCCTATGGCAAAGACGTGGCTCGGGCCGCTGGCGGCATCAAGAGCTACGACATGGTCAAGCATCACAAATCGAACCAGAACAGCTGTTTTGGTCAGAAACCGCGCGTCAGGCCCGGACAGGTGGTCACCAAGGGCCAAATCCTGGCGGACGGACCGAGCATTGAGAACGGCGAGCTTGCCCTAGGCAAGAACCTGATGGTCGCTTTCATGCCCTGGTGCGGATATAACTTTGAGGACTCCATCCTCATCTCTGAACGGGTGGTCAAGGAAGACGTCTACACCTCGGTGCATATCGAGGAATTCGAGCTGGTCGCCCGCGATACGAAGCTCGGACCTGAAGAAGTCACCCGTGACATTCCCAACGTCGGCGAGGATATGCTCCGCAACCTCGACGATTCGGGCATCATCCGCATCGGAGCCAGCGTGGCCTCCGATGATATCCTTGTGGGCAAGATCACGCCCAAGGGCGAGACCCAGCTGACCCCCGAGGAAAAGCTGCTTCGCGCCATCTTCGGCGACAAGGCCCGCGATGTGAAGAACACTTCCCTCAAGGTCCCGCCGGGAATCGAGGGCACGGTCATTGATATCAAGGTCTTCAACCGTCGCTCTGGCGACAAGGACGACCGCACCAAAGAGATCGAGGACATGGAGCTTGCTTCCCTCGACCGCAAGGAACTGCAGCATGTTGCTGCTTTGGGCAACAGCATTCGCACCAAGATGTGGAGCTGTGTCCAGGGCAAGCAGTTGGCGTCGTCCCTTGCAGGCAAGAAGAAGGGCGAGGTCCTGGCCGAGGCCGGTGCCACCCTGACTGAAGAAGTCTACGCCGAAATCCCCATCAAGAAGCTTGGCAGCCTGTTCAAGGCCAAGAGCGTCAATGATGAGGTCAAGGAGTTCCTGGAAGATTACGATCGCCAGGTGCGATTCATCAAGGATATCTACGAGGTCAAGCGCGGCAAGGTCACCGAGGGTGACGATCTGCCTCCGGGCGTGATCAAGATGGTCAAGGTCTACCTGGCCGTGAAGCGTAAACTCAGCGTCGGTGACAAAATGGCGGGACGCCACGGTAACAAGGGTGTTGTCTCCAACATCCTGCCTGCCGAGGACATGCCTTTCTTCGCCGACGGCACCCCGGTGGACATCGTGCTGAACCCGCTGGGTGTTCCTTCGCGTATGAACATCGGCCAGGTCATGGAGATCCATCTGGGTCTGGGCTGCGCCATGCTGGGCCGTAAGATTGCTGAAATGATCGATCGCGGTGAGCATCTGACCGACGTGCGCAGGGAAATCAAGGCCATCTACGATTCTCCTGAGACCGACAAGATCATCGAGGAACTGCCCGACGATGAGCTGGTGGCAATGGCCAAGAAACTGCGTTCCGGCGTGGTGGCCAAGACCCCGGTCTTCGACGGTGCCTCCGAGGACGAGATCTGGAGCTGGCTGGAAAAGGCCGGCATGTCCACCGACGGTAAATCCCAGCTCTTTGACGGCCGCACGGGCGTGCCGTTCCATAGTCGGGTCACCGTGGGCATCATGTACATGCTCAAGCTGCATCACTTGGTCGATGAAAAGATCCATGCGCGTTCCACCGGCCCCTACAGCCTCGTCACCCAGCAGCCGCTGGGCGGCAAGGCCCAGTTCGGTGGCCAGCGTCTTGGTGAAATGGAAGTCTGGGCCCTGGAGGCCTACGGCGCGGCGTATCTTCTGCAGGAGTTCCTGACCGTCAAGTCTGACGATGTGCAGGGCCGTGTGAAGATGTACGAGAAGATCGTCAAGGGCGATAACTTCCTCGAGGCCGGTCTGCCTGAATCCTTCAACGTCCTGATCAAGGAACTGATGGCTTTGGGGCTGGACGTGCAGCTCAACTATGAGGACGTCCCGACCAGCAGTACTCGAGTTCGCCAGTAACATTGGTTAGCGATACCGCCGGGCGGCTTGGCCGCCCGGCGGAATAGATATTGAACGCATAACGTTTCGCGAGGTAGATCAATGTCTCTTGATGATCTGTTCGCAGTCAGAGGGCCTTCGATGGCCACCCAGGGCAGCAGGATGCTGAAGTCTATGAAGATTGCCCTGGCATCACCCGAGCAAATTCGGGAATGGTCTTTTGGCGAGGTCAAAAAGCCTGAGACCATCAACTACCGTACTTTCAAGCCCGAGCGTGACGGCCTGTTCTGCGCTAAGATCTTCGGACCAGTGAAGGACTACGAGTGCAACTGCGGCAAGTACAAGCGCATGAAGCACCGCGGCATCGTTTGTGAAAAGTGCGGAGTTGAGGTGATTGCTTCCAAGGTCCGGCGCGAGCGCATGGGCCATGTGGAGCTGGCTGCGCCCGTGGCTCATATCTGGTTCCTGAAGACCCTGCCCTCCAAGATCGGCACCCTGCTGGACATGACCATGTCCGATCTGGAGAAGGTCCTGTACTTTGACTCCTTCATCGTTCTGCATCCGGGCGAAACCAGCCTGCTGCAGAATCAGATCATTTCCGAGGAGCAGTACTACCAGGTCATGGACCATTACGGCGAAGACGCCGTGAAGGTGGGCATGGGCGCCGAGGCCATTCGTGGCCTGCTGGAGGAGATGAACCTGGAGGAACTCAGGATCAACCTTCGCGAGGAGTCCCTGACCACCCGCTCCCAGACCAAGAAGAAGAAGCTGACCAAGCGCCTGAAGATCGTTGAGGCCTTCATCGAATCCGGCAACAAGCCGGAGTGGATGATCATGGAAGTCATTCCTGTCATTCCGCCCGAGCTGCGCCCCCTGGTCCCCTTGGACGGCGGTCGTTTCGCCACCTCGGACCTGAACGACCTCTACCGTCGCGTCATCAACCGCAACAACCGTCTGAAGAGGCTGTTGGAGCTGGGCGCGCCGGATATCATTATCCGCAACGAAAAGCGCATGCTGCAGGAAGCCGTTGACGCCTTGTTCGACAACGGTCGCCGCGGTCGCGCCATCACAGGCACCAACGGACGTCCCCTGAAATCCTTGTCAGACATGATCAAGGGCAAACAGGGCCGCTTCCGTCAGAACTTGTTGGGCAAGCGCGTCGACTACTCGGGCCGTTCGGTCATCGTGGTGGGTCCCAAGCTCAAGCTGCACCAGTGCGGTCTGCCCAAGAAGATGGCTCTGGAGCTGTTCAAGCCCTTCATCTACTCCAAGTTGGAGGAGCGGGAACTGGCCACCACCATCAAGAGCGCCAAGAAGATGGTGGAACGCGAAGATCTGGTGGTCTGGGATATCCTGGAAGAGGTTGTCCGCGAGTACCCGATTCTGCTGAACCGCGCACCGACCCTTCACCGCCTCGGTATCCAGGCCTTTGAACCGACCCTGGTCGAGGGTAAAGCTATCCAGCTGCACCCGCTTGTCTGTTCCGCCTACAACGCGGACTTCGACGGTGACCAGATGGCGGTTCACGTGCCCCTGTCCGTGGAGGCGCAGATCGAATGCCGCGTGCTGCTCATGAGCACCAACAACATTCTGTCTCCGGCCAACGGGACGCCGATCATCGTGCCCTCGCAGGACATCGTGCTGGGCCTGTACTACATGACCAGCGAGCGTTCCTTTGAACTTGGCGAAGGCAAGAAGTTCTCCGACAAGTGGGAAATCATCGCCGCGCTCGACGCCGAGGCCGTGTCTCTGCACGCCCGTGTCGAGGTGCGCATGGACGGCAAGCTGGTGAAGACCACGCCGGGCCGTGTTCTGGTCAGCGAACTGCTGCCCCCGGAAGTGCCGTTTGACCTGGTCAACTGCCTGCTGGACAAGGGCAACATCAAGCGCCTGGTGGGCGAGACCTATCGCCTGGCCGGCACCAAGGCCACTGTCATCCTGTGCGACAAGATCAAGGACCTGGGTTACGAGTTCGCCACCCGTGCGGGCGTGACCGTTGGTGTTCCTGACCTGCGCATCCCCGAACGCAAGAAAAAGATCCTTGAGGATTCCACCGCCGAGGTGGAGGCCATCGAGATGCAGTATCAGGACGGTATCATTACCCGTACTGAAAAATACAACAAGGTCATCGACGTTTGGACCAAGGCCACCAACGACGTGTCTCACGAGATGATGCACGCCATGTCCGTGGACATCGTCACCTGCCCCGTGACGGGCAAGACCGAGGAGAACACCAGTTTCAACCCGATCTTCATGATGGCCAACTCCGGCGCCCGAGGCAACGTGGACCAGATGAGGCAGCTGGCCGGCATGCGAGGCCTGATGGCCAAGCCGTCCGGTGAGATCATCGAGACGCCCATCACCTCGAGCTTCCGTGAAGGCCTGTCCGTACTGCAGTACTTCATCTCCACTCACGGCGCTCGTAAGGGTCTTGCGGACACCGCGCTCAAGACCGCCAACTCGGGTTACCTGACCCGCCGTCTGGTGGACGTGGCCCAGGACGTGACCGTTACGGAGCTGGATTGCGGCACTGCCGACGGCCTTGAAATGACCGACCTGATCCAGGGCGGCGACATCAAGGAACGGCTCTCGGCCCGAGTGCTGGGACGCGTGAGTCTGCATCCGGTGTTCCATCCCGAGACGGACGAGGAGATCGTTCCCCGTGGTGTGATCATCGACGAGGCTTACGCCAGGGCCATCGAGGCCTCCGGCGTAACCAGCGTTGCGATCCGCTCCGCCCTGTCCTGCCAGAGCCAGCATGGCGTGTGCGCGGCCTGTTACGGCCGTGACCTCGCCCGAGGCCATGTGGTCAATGTCGGTGAGACCGTGGGCATCATTGCCGCCCAGTCCATCGGTGAGCCTGGAACCCAGCTGACCATGCGTACCTTCCACATCGGTGGAACGGCTTCCAAGGAAGTCGAGCAGTCCAACCACATGGCGCAGCATCCCGGCCGCATCACCTTGTCCCGTTGCAAGATGGTCAAGAACTCCAAGGGACTGTATCTGGTCATGGGTAAATCCGGCCAGGTGGGTGTCGTGGACGACGAAGGCCGTGAGCGTGAGAAGTACGTGCTGCCTTCGGGTGCCGTGCTGCACGTGACCGCGGGCCAGGAAGTCAAGAAGGGCGACATGATCGCCGAATGGGACCCCTTCAACGAGCCCTTCGTCACCGACGTGGATGGTACCTTGAAGTTCAACGACCTGATCGAGGGCAAGACCTATCAGGACAACGTTGACGAGACCACCAACCGTACGTCGCAGACGATCATGGAATACCGGACCACCAACCTGAAGCCTTCCATCACCGTGGTTGACGCAACAGGCATGCCCAAGCCCCGTCCCGGATCTTCCGGTAACGTGGCCGTGTTCCCGCTTCCGGTGGGCGCCATCCTCATGGTGCGCGACGGAGCCGAGGTTCAGGCCGGTGACGTCATCGCTCGTAAGCCTCGTGAGACCTCCAAGACCAAGGACATCGTCGGTGGTCTGCCGCGAGTCGCCGAGCTGTTCGAGGTGCGCAAGCCCAAGGACCAGGGCGTTGTTTCCGAGATCGACGGTATCTGCTCTTACGGCCCAGACACCAAGGGCAAGCGCAAGATCATCGTCACCCCGGAGACTGGCGAGTCCAGGGAATATCTGATTCCCAAGGGTCGTCACATCACGGTGACTGAAGGTGACTTCGTGGAAGCCGGTGAAATGCTGACCGAAGGCAATCCCGAGTTGGCCGACATCCTGAAGATCAAGGGTGAGAAGTTCCTGGCCAACTACCTCGTGGAAGAAGTGCAGGCCGTGTACCGCTTCCAGGGCGTTGGTATCAACGACAAGCACATTGAGATCATCGTTCGCCAGATGCTCAAGAAGGTGTCCATCACCGATCCCGGTGAGACCAGCTTCCTGAATGCCGAGCAGGTGGACAAGTACCGCTTCCGGGTGGAGAACGCCAAGGCCACCAAGGAAGGGCGTAAAGCCGCCACTGCTCAGCCGTGGGTTCTGGGTATCACTCAGGCCTCGCTGACCACGGATTCCTTCATCTCGGCGGCCTCCTTCCAGGAGACCACCAAGGTGCTGACCGAGGCGGCCTTGAAGGGTAAGGTCGATTACCTGCGCGGCTTGAAGGAGAACGTCATTGTGGGTCGCTTGATCCCGGCCGGTACTGGTTACCGCCGCTACATGGACTGCCCCATTGACGTCCCGGACCAGCTGGAACGTCCCGACAAGTTCCTTGAGGACTTGGAAGATGAACCGCTGCTGATGAACTCTTCGTTCTAAGCTCGCAGTAAGAGAAATAAGCAAGGGGCCGCGTGAGCGGCCCCTTTTTTGTGTCCAAAAAAGAAGCGCCGACGGCCCAATGCCGTCGGCGCTTGTCATGCTTAGATCCTTTCGGATTCCGGTGGAGTGGATTCCGAGAGGATGGCAGGCTCGGCAAGGCCTGGGGGGGAGGGGGTGTTGGCCTTGCCGAAAGTCGTCCTGAGAGACAGGGCTGCATCTTCCAGGATGCAATACAGGCTGGGTACCAGGCACAGGGTGATGGACGTGGCGAACAGGATGCCGAAACCCAGGGAGATGGCCATGGGGATCATGAAGCGAGCCTGGCGTGAGGTCTCAAGGAGCATGGGCGTCAGTCCGAAGAAGGTGGTCAGGGTGGTCAGCATGATGGGCCTGAAGCGCTCCAGTCCCGATGCCACGGCCGCCTCACGGGCGTCCTTGCCCTGCTTGCGCTTGTCGTTGGTGGTGTTGATGAAGACCAGGGAATCGTTGACCACTACGCCGGACAGGGCCACCACACCGAACATGCTGGGAATGCACAGGGGATAGCCCATGAGCAGGTGACCCAGCACTGCGCCCACGACCCCGAAGGGGATGCAGACCATGATGATCAGCGGCTGGACGTAGCTGTTGAACGGGATGGCCAGCAAGGCATAGATCACCAACAGGGCCAGCAACAAGCCGACGACCAGGCTCTGCATGCTCTTCGCCATGTCCGCCTGGCGGCCTTCGAAACTCCAGCTCAGGCCGGGTACGGACTTGACCAGCCGGGGCAGGACATCATTCTTGAGCGCGTTTTGGAACAGGGAGGCCTGGGACGTGGGTTGCACCTCGGCCGTCACCTCGATGGTCCTGCGGCCCTGGTGTCGGGTGATCAGGGTATAGGCTCGGCCGCGGACGACGCTCGCGGCCTCGCTGAGCGGAATCTCGCTGCCGCCGGAGGTGCGCAGGATCAGATTCTCCACGGTGTACTCGGTGGCGCGCTCCGTTTTGGGCAGCAGCGCACGTACCGTGACCTCGTTGCGTCCGCGCTGTTGAGACAGGGCCTTGGCCCCGAGGAAGGCGTTGCGCACCTGGGAGGCGACATCGGTGGCTGTGAGTCCTGCCGCAAGCCCGGCCGGCAGCATGTGGAAATCCAGTTGCTGCTTGCCGTTGGCGGAACCGTCGTCAATGTCCGAGACCCCGGCGAAATCGGTCAACTGGGCGGCCAGAGACTGTCCTGCGGCATTCAGGGTTTCGGTATTGCGATGCGACAGTTCGACGCTGACTGCCGCCCCGGACCCTGGTCCGCCCTTGTCGGACTTGAAGGACAGATTCTCCAGGCCCGGGAGTTCCCCGCTGCGTTCGCGCCACAGGTCGGTGAACTTGGCCGTAGTGATGGGCCGGACATCAGCATCGGTGAGATAGACACTCAGGGAGATGGTGTTGTCCGAGACCACGGACACGATGGACGAGGACAGGGTCTCGCCGCCGTTTTCACTGGTCACGGCCTGGGCCGCCTGCGTCAGGTGCTGGCGTACGGCTTCCAGGCGTGAAAGGGGTGCGCCATAGGGCAGAGTGGCCTCGCAATAGGCACGATCGGACTCGGTCTTGGGGAACAGGGTCAGGCCGATGCGTCCGCTGCCGACGTAGGCAGCCACGATCAGCAGCAGGGCCAGACCTCCGGCCACCACGGCGTAGCGGTGCTTGAGCGCGGCCCGCAGCAGGGGGCCGTAGCGGTGGATCACAAAAGCGTCGAAACGCCTCTGGAAGTTCGTATGCCAGCGCGCAATGGGATTGCTGCTGTGGGTGGCGGAATGCTTGGTGTGGGCCATGTGCGCGGGCAGGATGAACAGGCTTTCCACCAGGGAGATCAGAAAGACCGTGATGACCACGATGGGGATGTTCCTGAAGATCTTGCCGGGTATGCCAGGGACGAACAGCAGCGGAGCAAAGGCCGCCACGTTGGTCAGCACCGCGAAGGTCACGGGCATGGCCATCTCCCGGGCGCCGATGATGGCGGCCTTCAGGGCGGGCATGCCTTCTTCGCGCCGGGCGTGGATGTTCTCGCCGACCACGATGGCGTCGTCGACCACGATGCCCAGCGCCACGATGAAGGCGAACATGGAGATCATGTTGATGGACAGATCCATGGCCGGCAGGAACAGAAAGGACCCTAAAAACGAGATCGGGATGCCCAGGGTCACCCAGAACGCCACGCGGATTTCCAGGAACAAGGCCAGGAGGATGAAGACCAGGATCAGGCCCATCCAGGCGTTGGTCAGCAACAGCTCGGCACGTTGGTTGAAGACGTCGGACTGGTCCCTGAGCACGGCCACCTCCAAACCGGGAGGGGCGGATTCCCTGAACTGCTCCAGCATCCCCAGCGTGGCCTCGGACACCTGGCCGGGGGTCTGGTCGCCCACGCGGTAGACATCCAGACCCACCGAGGCCTTGCCGTTGTAGATGGAATAGCTGTGGGCGTCCTCGAACTCCTCGCGCACGGTGGCAATGTCCTGGACCAGGACCTGCGAACCGTCCTCGGAGGAGATCAGCGGGATGCGCCCGAACTCCCAGGCCCAGTCGCGGCGTTCCTTGACACGCACCAGCACGTCGCCGCCCTCGGTGCGGATAGTTCCGCCAGGAGTTTCCACGGCAGCGGCGGCGATGGTATTGGCTACATCCTGCAGGGTCAGGCCATAGCGTCTCAGCTGCGCCTGGGCCACCTCCACATGCACCTCGTGGTCGCGCACGCCTTTGAATTCGACAACGGTGATGTCCGGCGACTGGAGCAGCATGTCTTTCAATTCATCGGCTTTGTCGCGTAGCACCCGCTCGCTCTGGTCGCCGTAGATTGCGAGACTCACGACCTCGTGACTGTGGGTGGCCTCGCTGATGATCGGGTCGTCGGCACCGTCGGGAAAGGTGCTGATGCGGTCCACTTCGCTCTTCACGTCCTGCGTCAGTCTGGAGATATCGGTACCTTCCAGGGCCGTGATGGTGATGCTGGCGGAGCCTTCGCTGGCCGTGGAGTTGATCTCATCCACGCCTTCGAGGCCCTGGACGGCGTCCTCGATGGCCAGGATGATGCCCTGTTCCACTTCTTCGGGGCTGGCCCCGGAGTAGCTGACTTGGACGGTGACCTGATCCTCGCTGAATTCCGGGAAGACCTCCTGCTTGATCATGGTGATCATGATCAGCCCGCCCACCAGAAAGATCAGCATCATCAGGTTGGAGGCCACGGAATTGCCGGCCATCCAGGCGATGGGACCCTTGGTGTTAGCCGTCATGGCGGCTCCCCTTGTCCGTGCCTGTGGCCACGTTTTCATCTTCCTTGCCCTGGACGCGCAGGCTCATGCCCTGGACAGGTGAGGCGATGTCCGTGGTGATGACCCGTTCTCCCGGGGTCAGACCCGAGGTGATGTGGATCGTGTCGCTGTCGCTCCAGGCCACGGTCACGGGGCGGATGTCCAGGGTGTCGCCCGTGGCCACCCAGACCAAGGTGCCCTCGCGCAGGGCCTCGCGGGGCAGGGAGACCACGCCGTTGATAGTGGGGCCGGTGATGCGCACACTGACGTATTCGTTGAGCACCAGCGGCTGGTCATCATCCTTCAGCCCCAGAGGATCGGGGATGCTGATCAGCACCCGGGCCATGCGGCTGGATTCAACGAGAGCACCGATACGGTGCAGGACCTGGCCCTGGCGTGGATTGGGGCGCGAGCGGCTGAAAATCTCTGCTGGACTACCTGCCTGCTTGTCAGTGCTGAAGTTGATCCAACGCAACTGGTCCACGGGCACGACGGCTTCCACCCAATATTCGTCGGTCCCCACCAGGGTGCCCAGGGTATCTGTTGTGGAAATGTCCGAGCCCAGGTTCACCGAGCGTTGGGTGACCAGGGCGTTGAACGGGGATTTGACCCGGGTACGCTCAAGATCCAGACGGGCCTGGGCAAGGTTGGCTTCGGCGTCGTCCAGATCGGCCCGGGCCTGGACCAGTTGTGGTTCGCGCAGGGCCAGGGAGGCCTCGTCCAGGGCCTCGGACGAGGATTGGGGCAGCATGTCCAGCTGGGCTCTGGCCACCCGCTGTTGGCCCATTTCCAGATCCAGATCGGCCCGGGTCCGGGCCACGGCGTTCTCGGCCTGTCGTGCCGCCAATCGGTAATCAATGTCGTCCAGGCTGAGCGCCAGCTGCCCGGCGCGCAGCAGGCCACCCGGGGTAAAGCTGGCGGAAAGCTCCTGGATGTGTCCGGCGACCCGGGAGCGGAGTTCGATCTCGCGGGCCGCACTGACGGTGCCCATGACCATAATCGTTACGGCTTTATCCTCGGCTTGGACGGCCTGGGTCTGGACCAGCAGGGGGCCGTCGCCGCTGGTCCGGGCGCGCCCGGCCGAAGGTTTGGTGCTCAGCAGCAGGAAGGCCGCAGCCGCTCCCACGGCCAGCAGCAACAGGGGCAGCCAGAGGGTCAGCCATCGCCGGGAGGATGTGGTGGAATCGCTATGGTTCATCACGAGTGGTTCCTTGAAGTGTCGTTGGTTGAGATGCCCGGGGGCGTCAGTCTGTCCGTCCAGTCGCCGCCCAGAGCCCGGTAGAGGGCGATGCGGTTCTTGAGAAGATCTGCCTGTTCCTGGACTAGGGTGCGTTCCAGTTGCTGGACGCCGGTCAGGGCGTTGAGCATGGAGAGGTAGTCATCCACCCCGTTCAGATAGCGTCGCCGTGCCTCGCCCAGGGCCTGGCGGGCGGCGGCAAGTTGCGTGTTCAGGGCCTGCAGGTACTCCTGTTGCCCCGCTTCCGTGCTCAGCGCGTCCTCCACCTCCTGGATGGCGGTGAATACGGTTTCCTCGTAGGCGGCTAGGCGCTCATCGGCCAGGGCCCTTGTGCGATCGACCTCGGCAGCTCGGGTGCCGCCGTCCAGCAGTGGGAAGACCAGGCTGGAGGCAAGATTCAGGCTCCAGGCGTCAAACAGGGAGGCCAGGGTGCTTCCTGTATACTGCCCCGAGGCGCTCAGCGTCAGGTTGGGCAGTCGGTCGGCGCGGGCTGCGGCCACCAGCCAGTCCGCCGAGGACAGTGACAGTCCTGCCGAACGGATGTCCGGGCGTGCAGCCAGCAGATCGGCGGGCAAGCCGGTCTCGGGAAATGCAGGCAGCATGGGTAGCCCGCCATCGCCGTCCAAATGCAGGGTGCCTGGGGCCTGGCCGGTGAGTACGGCCAGTTTGTTGAGCAGGGTCCGTACCTGAACGTGCAGTGTGGGCAACAGGGACCGGGTGGCTGCCAGGGCCTCGCGCTGCTGCAAGACATCCAGGGCCGAGGCCTGGGACGCGCTGAACAGCAGGTTCTGGACGTTCAGGATCTGCTCGTTGGTGGCAATCTGGCTGTGGACCAGGCGAATCTGTTGCCTGGTGGACAAAAGATCCAGCCAGGCCTCGCTGACCTCGCCGGCCACGGTGATGGCCGCGGTGTTCAGGTCTTCACGCGACCCCTGGGCATCAAGGATTCCGGAGTGAGCGGTGGCTCGCAGCCGCCCCCAGAGGTCGAGTTCGTAGGAGGCCGCCAGGCCAAGTCCGAAAGAGTCGCTCAGGCTGAGGGTGTCCGCTCCTGCTGTGGGAGTCTTGCTCCAGCTGCGGGTGTGCCCGGCGTCGCCAGTGGCGTTCAGTGACGGCATCAGGGCCGCACCGGACTTCCTGGCAACGGCCTGTGCCTGTTCGAGTTTGGCCCAGTACTGGCGCAGGGTGAAGCCGTCGGCCAGGGCCTTGTCCACCAGGGTGTCGAGCTGGGGGCTGTTGAATCGTTGCCACCATTGCCCGCAGGCTTCGCCCTGCGGTGAATACAGGGAATAGTGGGCGGGCAGGGTCTGTGGCGCAGCATCGCGGTTGCCGGGCGCAAAGGGGGCGCAACCGCCAGCCAGTAAGGCGATGGACATGACGCTGAGGAGCAAGAGAAGTGGTGTCGGTCTGTTCATAGTTTTTCCTGGGACGGTGCTGAGGTCCTGGTGAAAGAACGGTCAGGGTTCGCAAACCCTGCGCTGGAATAGTCGGGAGCACGAAACAACTCAGACACCGTGCAGGGAGAGGTGCCCCCGCAGCCCTTTGCGGGCCCGTACGAGCAAGGCTTCCACGGCCGAGACCGTGGTCTCCATGGCTTGGGCGATTTCATCGTAGCGCAGGCCTTCGTTGTGGCGCAGGATGAGCGCCGTGCGCTGGGACTCCGGCAATCGGCGCACCGCCAGGGCCAGGGCGTCTGAGGCTTCCTGGCGGATGGCGGCGTGCAGCGGGGTCTCCTGGTCGGGCGTTTCGGGCAGCTGGTCCACGACAAGAGGTTTTTTCTTACGCACGTAATCCAGGCAGAGATTGCGGGAGATGCGCATGGCCCAGGCCCGGAAGCTGCCTCCGGGGGTGTAGTTTGGTGCCTTGGTGAAGACGCGCAGGAATGTTTCCTGGGCGATGTCCCTGGCCTCGTGGGCGTCACCCAGGAAACGGAAGGCAAAGCTGTACACCGGCCCCTGGTGGCGTTCCACCAGTTCCCGGAAGGCGCGATGGTCTTCGTCCGCGGTGAGGCGCATCAGCCGGTCATCGTCCAGCGAGGCGTAGTTCTTAAGGAACAGCATTCTGTGGTGCCGACCTAGTGGGGCATCTTGTGGCGTTTGGCCAGCATGCGTTCGATGAACTGGCGCGTCTTCTCGGGGCCGATCTCCTTGCGCATCTGCAGCAGGAAGCGGGACGTTGTTTCCGTCTTGCGCTGAGTGAGGATCAATTCGGCCTGGGCCAACTGCTCCAGGCGCTGGACGTCGGGGTCTCCAGGGGTGGTCAGAACCAACATCCGGTCATGCATCAGGGCCTGTCGCTCTTCAAAATAGGAGCGTAGCCCCTGGTGGAAGAGTTGCTCCTCTTCAAGCAGCGTCTGGCGCTTGGGCTCAGGGATGTCGAGGGCCTTCAGTTCGCGAAGTGCGAGGTCGTGGCCCCTGGAATCGGGATTGAAGAACAGGGCATGGTGGGTCGCCGCGGTGACGAAGCCTATATTAAGGAATAGGGAGAATAGGATCAGGATGCGTTTGGTGGTCAGTTTCACAGGTAGTCTCCTTGACCGCCGGTCAAGACGGTCAGTGTGTCGACACTGGTGGCGGCTGAGGCGATGGCTGTGTCGTAGAACGTCGTCGTGTACAGGACGACGCCAAGCAGCAAGCCTGCGGCCAGAGCGGCGACGCTCAGCCCCTTGTTCATCGTGGGCAGGGTGGTCCACCAGGCGCTCACTGGGCGGTCAGCGGCTAGGTCCCGAGCAGCACGCAGGGTCGATCCGAGCAGTTCGGGAGCTGCCGGCGGGCCGGGGAGGTCGCCCACGGCATCGAAGAGCTGTTTCAATCCTTCAAGGCGCGCGTTGCAAAGGGCGCAGCCCCGGACATGTTCCTTGAGGGCGTGCGCCAAACTGGGCGAGAGTTCGCCATCCAGCCAGGCCTGGAGTTGTTGTTCGGTGTGGCGACAGGTCATGGTCTCTCCTTGGGTCGCGGCTGATGTTTGCTGTCCTGCATATAAAGAGAAACGTGCAAGGAGGCAAAACCCTGCGCAGGAAAATTGTCGATTCGGGGAGGGAGAGGCAAAAACCGGAGCATGCCTTGTTACGAAGTGAAAAAAAAGCTAGGATGTGCTTGACAGCCCGGGGCTGGAAGTATATTCACAGCGCTCTTCGGGTAAAAACATACCAGCCCATAAGGGTTGGCGTCCACTACTTAACGATCCCTCGTGGATCCTCTAAGAGTGGAAGATAGCTCTGCTGTTAGCGGCGGGGGGAGTCTTCCCCTCGCCGTTTTTGATAATGAATAGGCTGGCGTTGAACGGCCGGAAGTTCCGGGACCGAGAGACGTGATACTTGAGGCGCGAGGCGGTAGGCAACCGCCCAACAGTGCGTCATAAATACCGATGGAGGGATTGGATGCCGACCATCAATCAGTTAGTGCGTAAGAAAAGAGTTAAGCAACTCAAGCGCAAGAAGACCCCCGCGCTGATGGAATGTCCTCAGCGTCGTGGCGTGTGTACCCGCGTGTACACCACCACTCCGAAGAAGCCGAACTCCGCTCTTCGCAAGGTGGCTCGTGTACGCCTCACCAATGGTATGGAGGTCACCTCCTATATCCCTGGTGAAGGTCACAACCTGCAGGAACACTCCGTGGTGATGATCCGCGGCGGTCGTGTAAAGGACTTGCCCGGTGTGCGTTATCACATCATCCGCGGCTCCCTTGACACTTCCGGTGTTGCTGATCGTCGTAAGGGTCGTTCCAAATACGGCGCCAAGCGGCCCAAGTAATTTTTTAGGAGTATCTGAATTATGCCTAGAAAAGGCCCTGTGCCCAATAGAGAAATTCTGCCTGATCCCAAGTTCCGGAGTGTGCTGGCAGCTCGCTTCTGCAACCGGCTGATGCTGGATGGCAAGAAGAGCACCGCTGAAGGTATCTTCTACAAAGCGTTGGAAGCCCTGGCTGACAAGTCTCAGGAAGATCCGATCCGCGCTTTTGAGAAGGCTATCGACAACGTCAAGCCCATGCTTGAAGTCAAGTCCCGCCGCGTTGGTGGAGCCACGTACCAGGTGCCTCTGGAAGTTCGCCCGGATCGTCAGGTCGCCCTGGCCATCCGCTGGTTGATTTCCTATGCGCGAAGCAGAGGAGAGAAGGGCATGACCGCCCGTCTGTCCGCCGAGCTTCTGGATGCCTACAACAATCGCGGCGGTGCCGTGAAGAAGAAGGAAGACACCCATCGGATGGCCGAAGCCAACAAGGCTTTCGCTCATTACCGCTGGTAGGTCTTTGGAGTAGCTTGTGTCCAGAGTAGTTCCCATTCCAATGCAGAGAAACATCGGTATCATGGCCCACATTGATGCGGGCAAGACGACGACTACCGAGCGTATTCTCTTTTACACTGGTGTCTCGCATAAGATCGGTGAAGTCCACGATGGCCAAGCCACCATGGACTGGATGGCCCAAGAGCAGGAGCGTGGTATTACCATTACCTCTGCCGCCACCACCTGTTACTGGCGTGGTCACCGTGTCAATATCATTGATACCCCCGGCCATGTCGATTTCACCATGGAAGTCGAGCGCTCTCTGCGCGTGCTGGATGGAGCTGTGGCTGTGTTTGACGCCGTTGCCGGTGTCGAGCCCCAGTCCGAGACCGTCTGGCGTCAGGCTGACCGTTACCATGTGCCCCGCATTGCCTTTGTGAACAAGATGGACCGGACCGGCGCGGATTTCTTCCGTTGCTGCGACATGATCAAGGATCGTCTCGGCGCCAACCCTGTCCCGCTGCAGATTCCCATTGGAGCGGAAGAGGATTTTCGTGGTGTCGTTGACTTGATTCTTGGCAAGGCCATTCTGTTCGACGATCAGAAGATGGGTGCAGACCCTGTGACCGAAGAAATTCCAGCCGATATGGTGGAGTTGTTCGACAGCATGCGTCTGACCATGTTGGAGGCCATTGCCGACGTGGACGACGTGCTTCTGGAGAAATACCTGGGCGGAGAGGAACTCTCTGTCGAGGAGCTGATCGCCGGTGTGCGCAAGGCCGTCATCAACATGTCCCTCTGCCCTGTGCTGTGTGGTTCCGCCTTCAAGAACAAGGGCGTACAGCCCCTGCTCGACGCGGTTGTGGACTACCTGCCCTCGCCTGTGGACATCGCTGCCATGAAGGGTATCGACCCTGATACCGAAGAAGTGATCGAGTGCCCCTGTGAAGACGATCGGCCTTTGGCCGCTCTGGCCTTCAAGCTGTTCTCCGATCCCTTTGTTGGTCACCTGACCTTCCTGCGTATCTATTCCGGTCACGTCGAATGTGGCATGACGGTCGTCAACGCCGTCAGCGGTAAGAAGGAGCGTATCGGCCGCCTCTTGAAGATGCACGCCAACAAGCGTGAGGACATCAAGTGGGCCGGTGCCGGCGACATCGTCGCCGCCGTGGGACTGAAGACCGCCTCTACCGGTGACACCCTGTGTGAACCCGGCAAGGAGTGTGTCCTCGAATCCATGGACATCCCCGATACCGTCATTGAAGTGGCCATTGAGCCCAAGACCAAGGCGGACCGGGATGCCCTGTCCGATGCCCTGGCCAAGCTGGCGAAAGAGGATCCGAGCTTCCGCGTCAAGGGTGACGAGGAAACCGGTCAGACTCTCATCGCCGGAATGGGCGAACTGCACCTGGAGATCATTGTCGACCGCCTGCTGCGTGAGTTCTCCGTGAATGCCAACGTGGGTGCACCCCGGGTTGCCTATCGCGAGACCATCACCAAGCCGACCAAGGTGGATCACAAGTACGCCAAGCAGTCCGGTGGTCGTGGTCAGTTTGCCCATGTTGTGATCGAAGTCGAACCCAACCCTGAGAAGGGCTATGAGTTCTCCGACGAAATCAAGGGTGGTGTGATCCCCAAGGAATACATCCCCGCTGTAGATAAGGGTATGAAAGAAGCCCTTAACTCTGGTGTCATGGCCGGTTATCCGGTGGTTGATGTCAAGGTTAAGCTGGTGTTTGGTTCCTACCACGAGGTTGACTCCTCCGAAATGGCCTTTTCCATCGCCGGTTCCATGGCGATCAAAGAGGCAATGAGGAAGGCTTCTCCCGTCCTGCTGGAGCCTATTATGTCCGTAGAGGTCGTCACGCCTGAGGAATACCTTGGTGACGTGATGGGTGACCTGAGTTCTCGCCGCGGAAGGGTTTCCAGCATGGAAGCCCGTGCCAACGCACAGGTCGTCAAGGCCATGGTGCCGTTGTCCGAAATGTTCGGATACGCCACTGACCTGCGGTCTAAGACCCAGGGGCGCGCCACTTTCTCGATGCAGTTTGACCACTACGAGAAAGTACCTGCCAGCCTGGCAGAAGAAATCATGAAGAAGAACTAAGGGGGTTCTAATCATGGGCAAAGCAAAATTCGAGCGCACTAAGCCGCACGTTAACATTGGTACCATTGGTCACATCGACCATGGTAAGACTACTCTGACCGCTGCCATTACCAAGACTTGCGCCATGAAAGGCGGAGGCAAGTTTGTGGCATTCGACGAGATCGACAAGGCACCTGAAGAGAAGGAGCGTGGCATCACCATCGCCACCGCTCACGTAGAGTACGAGACCGCCAATCGTCACTACGCTCACGTGGACTGCCCTGGTCACGCCGACTACATCAAGAACATGATCACCGGTGCCGCTCAGATGGACGGTGCGATCATCGTCGTCGCCGCCACCGACGGTCCCATGCCCCAGACCCGTGAGCACATCCTGCTCGCCCGTCAGGTCGGTGTGCCGTCCCTGGTCGTGTATCTGAAC